>NZ_BMWA01000009.1:0-109511 GCF_014650995.1 Streptomyces viridiviolaceus | reverse complement strand
CGCCTGCCCGTCGCACGCGCACGTTCACCCCGCGCGGCCGCATGGGGCACCACCCGCGCGAGAGCATCCGGGGGCGTGCTCCGGCAGTCCCCCGGGCGAAGGCCGGGGACATGCCGGGCGGACACCCGTCTGCCCGTCGCACGCGGACGTTCACCCGGCGCGGCGGCGCGGGGCACGCCCGTGCGAGCGAAGCCGGGCACGCGGGAGCGCGCCAGGCTTCGCGGGGCGGGCGCGGCTTCGCGGACACCCCCCGGGTCTTTCCTCACCCCAGCAGAGGCAGCGCGGCGAACTCGTGACCGTCCCACAGGCGGCGGGTGGTCTCCTCCGGGTACGGGGCGACGACGGGGGCGGCGTCCAGGACCTGCACCAGGCGCCGCTCGGTGTCGTAGGCAGGCCAGCCGGGGTCGCCGGTCCTCGCGAACGCGGTCCAGGACGCGCGGAAGCGGGCGGAGAGGGCCAGGGCGTCCGGGGACGGTTCCGTGCCGCCGAAGAGGAGGGCGCCCAGATCGGCGTGGAAGGTGCCGAAGAGCAGGGGGAGGTCCAGGGCGTGGCAGGCGCCGAGGGCACCGCCGTTGCCGGGGGCCGGCCAGGTCAGCTCGTAGACGTGCGCCCGGCCACCGCCCCTGAGGTGGGCCTCGGCCAGGTGGAGGGAGGGCATCGCGAACAGCCAGTCGGTCTGGACGCGTTCGTACAGCTCACCGGGGGACGCGTCGGGGAAGGCCGCGCGGTAGGACCGTTCGCCGTCCGGGCCCGGGGCGAACAGGCGCAGCGCCGACGCCGCCCGCTCGTCGGTGATCTGCCCGAGCTGTCCGGCCATGGCGAGGAAGAGGCGGAACTCCTCCCGGTTGTGGCCGACGACCAGGTCGACGTCCCGGGCCGACCCCGCCGCCAGCGCCTGCCACGGCGTCGTCGGCAGGACCTCGCCGTCCACGACCGGCGAGTACGGGGTCACCGTGGGCGCGGCCTGTCCCCAGCGGTCCACGTACTGGAGCATCTTGGCGGCCAGCGTCTGACCCACCGTCACCAGCCGGGCGGGCTCCACCGTCGACAGGTCGGCGACCGTGGGGCGCAGGCCGGCCTCGGCGGCGAGGGCGGTGGTGATGTCACGGGCGAGTTCGTCGGAGAAGAACGTGCCCGGCACGCTCTGCGCGATCGCCCGCCGGAACAGCCCGGCCGCCCGCGGCACGGCCAGCAGCGCGGCGATCGAGCCGGCGCCCGCCGACTCGCCGAAGACGGTGACCTGACCGGGATCGCCGCCGAACGCCGCGATGTTCTCGCGCACCCACTCCAGCGCGGCCAGCTGGTCGAGCAGGCCCCGGTTGGCGGGGGCGTCCTCGATGCGGGCGAAACCCTCCATGCCGACGCGGTAGTTGAAGGTGACGACGACGAGGTCGCCGTCGGCGGCGATGCGGCGGGCGTCGTAGCCGGGACTGCCGGAGTGGCCGAGCTTGTAGGCGCCGCCGTAGATCCACACCATCACCGGGCGGCCGGCGGCCGGGTCGGGGTCCGGGGTCCAGACGTTGACCGTCAGCCAGTCGTCGCCCTCCGGTGCGCCCGGTACGCCGGTCCGGCCCGCGAGGCCCAGGTCCTGCGGGGGCGGCGGCCCGAAGGCGTACGCGTCACGTATGCCGTCCCAGCCGCGCACCGGGCGCGGCGCGGCGAACCGGGCCTCGCCGACCGGGGGTTCGGCGAACGGAATGCCGCGGAAGACGGTCAGGCCGTCCTCCCGCCGCCCGCGCACCGCGCCGGCGGCGGTGCGCACGACGGCCTCCACGGGCTCCCTCGCGGCCACGGCCTCGGTGTTCGTCATCGATCACTCCTCACTGGTTGCCGCTGGACGTACGCCAGTTGGTGATCTCACGGACCCTACGCCGTGGTACGCGCCCGCCTCAGCTCAGGGTCTTCAGCGCCGCCGCGTCGAACGGAGCCAGCTCCTCGAAGCGGCCGGAGAGGACCTTCTCGGCCCACGCCGGGTCCTGGAGCAGCGCACGGCCAACGGCCACGAGGTCGAACTCGTCGCGCTCCAGGCGGTCGAGGAGGTTGTCGAGGCTGCCGAGCCCGGCGCCCTCGCCCTGGAACGCCTTGCCGAACTCGCCGTCGAGGCCGACCGAGCCGACCGTGATGGCGGTCTTGCCGGTGAGCTTCTTCGTCCAGCCGGCGAGGTTGAGGTCGGAGCCGTCGAACTCCGGGTGCCAGTAGCGGCGGGTGGACGCGTGGAAGGCGTCGACGCCGGCCGTCACGAGCGGGGTGAGGACGGCCTCCAGCTCCTCGGGCGTCTCGGCGAGGCGGGCGTCGTAGGCGTCCTGCTTCCACTGCGAGTAGCGGAAGATCACCGGGAATTCGGGCGAGACGGTCTCGCGCACGGCCGCCACGATCTCCGCCGCGAACTTCGTACGGGCCACCGGGTCGCCGCCGTAGGCGTCGGTGCGGCGGTTGGTGCCGGCCCACAGGAACTGGTCGACGAGGTAGCCGTGGGCGCCGTGGATCTCCACGCCGTCGAAGCCGATGCGCTCGGCGGCGGCAGCGGCCTCGGCGAACGCGCCGATGACGTCGTCCACGTCCGCCTGCGTCATCGCCTTGCCGGTGACCTCGTCCTCGCCGATGCGCAGGCCCGAGGGACCGACGGCGGGGGCGTCGGGGAAGGGCTGGTCGCCCTGCTTGCGGACCATGCCGATGTGCCACAGCTGCGGCACGATCGTGCCGCCCGCCGCGTGCACGGCGTCGGCGACCTTCGCCCAGCCGGCCAGCTGCTCCTCGCCGTGGAACCGGGGCACGCGGTCGCTCTGCCCGGCGGAGGCGTGACCGACGTAGGTGCCCTCGGTGACGATCAGGCCGACACCGGCGGCGGCACGACGGGAGTAGTACGAGACCACGTCCTCGCCGGGGATGCCGCCGGGGGAGAACATGCGGGTCATCGGGGCCATCGCGATGCGGTTGGGGACGGTCAGGCCGTTGATGGTGGCCGGGCGCGCGAGGATCTGGGCCGCGCGGGAGGCGGCCTCGGCGGGGGTGACGGTCATGTGGGGGGCTCCTGGACGGGTACCGGTCGGTATGTGCGCATGCATTGATCGCACGTCAACGTCAACTGGTGACCCGCCCCGGGCATTCCACCTGGCGAGCCCGGACGGCTGTGATCCCGGACACGCCCGAGGGCGGCACCCCCTGTGTCCAGGGAGTGCCGCCCTCGGTTGCGCGACGGACGGATCCGATCCTCGGCGGGATCAGAAGTCCATGTCACCGCCCGGCATGCCGCCGCCGGCCGGGGCCGCGGCCTTCTCCGGCTTGTCGGCGATGACGGCCTCGGTGGTGAGGAACAGCGCGGCGATGGAGGCGGCGTTCTGCAGGGCAGAGCGGGTCACCTTCGCCGGGTCGATGATGCCCTCGGCGATCATGTCGACGTACTCGCCGGTCGCGGCGTTCAGGCCGTGGCCGACCTGGAGGTTGCGGACCTTCTCCACGACGACGCCGCCCTCGAGACCACCGTTGACGGCGATCTGCTTCAGCGGGGCCTCCAGGGCGAGCTTCACGGCGTTGGCGCCGGTCGCCTCGTCACCCTGCAGCTCCAGCTTCTCGAAGACCTGGGAGGCCTGGAGCAGGGCCACGCCACCACCGGCGACGATGCCCTCCTCGACGGCCGCCTTCGCGTTGCGGACGGCGTCCTCGATGCGGTGCTTGCGCTCCTTGAGCTCGACCT
This sequence comes from Streptomyces viridiviolaceus, assembly GCF_014650995.1. Lineage (GTDB taxonomy): Bacteria > Actinomycetota > Actinomycetes > Streptomycetales > Streptomycetaceae > Streptomyces > Streptomyces viridiviolaceus. The sequence continues at coordinate 105,817 of NZ_BMWA01000009.1, read as the reverse complement.
CGGTGGCGGCACCGGCCTTGATGACGGCCACGCCGCCGGCCAGCTTCGCCAGACGCTCCTGGAGCTTCTCGCGGTCGTAGTCCGAGTCGCTGTTCTCGATCTCGGCGCGGATCTGGTTCACGCGGCCCGCGACCTGGTCGGCGGAGCCGGCGCCGTCGACGATGGTGGTCTCGTCCTTGGTGATGACGACCTTGCGCGCCTTGCCCAGCAGGTCGAGCGTGGCGTTCTCCAGCTTGAGGCCGACCTCCTCGGAGATGACCTCGCCGCCCGTGAGGATGGCGATGTCGCCGAGCATGGCCTTGCGGCGGTCGCCGAAGCCCGGGGCCTTGACGGCGACGGACTTGAAGGTGCCGCGGATCTTGTTGACGACCAGGGTCGACAGGGCCTCGCCCTCGACGTCCTCGGCGATGATCAGCAGCGGCTTGCCCGACTGCATGACCTTCTCCAGGAGCGGGAGCAGGTCCTTGACGTTGGAGATCTTGGAGTTCGCGATCAGGATGTACGGGTCGTCGAGGACGGCCTCCATACGCTCCATGTCGGTGGCGAAGTACGCCGAGATGTAGCCCTTGTCGAAGCGCATACCCTCGGTGAGCTCCAGCTCCAGACCGAAGGTCTGGGACTCCTCGACGGTGATGACGCCTTCCTTGCCGACCTTGTCCATGGCCTCGGCGATGAGCTCGCCGATCTGGGTGTCGGCGGCGGAGATGGAGGCCGTGGAGGCGATCTGCTCCTTGGTCTCGACGTCCTTGGCCTGCTCCAGCAGGGCGGCGGAGACGGCCTCGACGGCCTTCTCGATACCGCGCTTGAGGGCCATCGGGTTGGCGCCGGCGGCTACGTTGCGCAGACCCTCCTTGACCAGGGCCTGGGCGAGAACGGTCGCGGTGGTCGTACCGTCACCGGCGACGTCGTCCGTCTTCTTGGCGACTTCCTTGACCAGCTCGGCGCCGATCTTCTCGTACGGGTCCTCGAGCTCGATCTCCTTGGCGATGGAGACACCGTCGTTGGTGATCGTGGGGGCGCCCCACTTCTTCTCGAGGACGACGTTGCGGCCCTTGGGGCCGAGGGTCACCTTGACGGCGTCCGCGAGCTGGTTCATGCCGCGCTCGAGGCCGCGCCGCGCCTCCTCGTCGAACGCGATGATCTTGGCCATGTGAAGTGGTCCCTCCAGGACTGGGGGTGATTCCTTCGGACCGCGCCCGCGCCCGCGACGGACGGCTCGCCGGCCTCGTGGTTCCTTGCCCCACCCGGCCCGCGGGCCTCACCGACCCGGTCCTTCGTTGTCACTCTCACCTTCAGAGTGCTAACGCCAATGATTAGCACTCGCCCCGTCCGAGTGCAAGGCGCGCTCGCGAAGCGAGCCCGTTGGGGGGTGGCGGTCGGGCGACGGGTGGGCGCAAGCGGCCCTCGGGGATCCTGTGGGGTCCGGGCAGGCCGAAGGGCCCGTACCCAGGGGGTACAGGCCCTTCGGAGAAGACCGTTCGCTTGCGGTCGGCCGCGCGTTTCAGGCGCTGACGCGGACCATGTCGGCCTGCGGGCCCTTCTGGCCCTGCGAGATCTCGAACTCGACCCGCTGGCCTTCTTCAAGGGTGCGGTAGCCGTCCATCTGAATCGCGCTGTAGTGGACGAAAACATCCGCACCACCGTCGACCGCGATGAAGCCGTACCCCTTCTCCGCGTTGAACCACTTGACGGTGCCCTGAGCCATGCCTAACTCCCCTATTACTGGCCCTTGCACAGATCCACACTTCGCGGACCCGGGTCAGACCTCACCCCCCAACGGTCGGGGGCGTGCGCCGGAACGCGTCGACCGCGGCTGAATGTATCTGTCCAACTGCCGTCTGCAACAGGTCAATCGGACGAGAATTCTGGACGCAGACGGTCCGGAATATGGTGAGAATTCGCCAGACTGCAGGGCAAGTCGGGCCCCGCAAAGGGAACAAAAGCCGCAGAACACGCCCACACTTTGGCTACATCTTGTCGGGCGAGCGGCAGGAATTCAGGGTTTCCGACCTCACGGTCGGCATCGCGTTCCCCAACTGTACCGCGCTCAACCACACGGAATTGCCCCCTCCGTTTCTCTTACGGAGGGGGCAATGGAATGAACGGGCAGTGACAGCCGTTACCGAAGGTAATGGCAGCTTCGGTCAGCCGCCGGCGACCGCCGGGATGATGGAGACGCCCGCGCCGTCCGGGGTCGCGGTCTCCAGGCCCTGCTCGAAGCGGACGTCGTCGTCGTTGACGTAGACGTTGACGAAGCGGCGCAGCTTGCCCTGGTCGTCCAGGACGCGGGCGGCGATGCCGGTGTGGTTCTTCTCCAGGTCGGAGATGACCTCGCCGAGGTTCGCGCCCTCGGCGCTCACCTCCGCCCGGCCCCCCGTGTAGGTACGCAGGATGGTAGGGATGCGGACAGTGACGCTCACTTGAAACCTCCGGTCATGACGACTCACCTAGGGGCGCGGGGAACTGCGCGACCGGCCACATGCGGCCCGCAGACGAACGACTAGACCAGCCCGGCCTCACGGAACGACTCGAGGTTGGGCCGAATCGTCGCCGTGAGCCCCGTCCCGGCCACCGCATCCAGCGTCTTGAGACCGTCCCCGGTGTTGAGCACCACGGTCGTCAGACTCGGATCCAGCACACCGTTCTCGATCAGCTTGCGCGTCACACCGACCGTCACACCACCGGCGGTCTCGGCGAAAATCCCCTCGGTCCGCGCGAGCAGCTTGATCGCGTCCACGACCTGCTCGTCGGTCACGTCCTCCACGGCACCGCCGGTGCGGCGCGCGATGTCCAGGACGTAGGGGCCGTCGGCCGGGTTGCCGATGGCGAGGGACTTGGCGATGGTGTTCGGCTTCTGGGGGCGTACGACGTCGTGGCCCGCCTTGTAGGCGGTGGACACCGGCGAGCAGCCCTCGGCCTGGGCGCCGAAGATCTTGTACGGCTTGTCCTCGACCAGCCCGAGCTTGATCAGCTCCTGCAGCCCCTTGTCGATCTTCGTGAGCTGGGAGCCGGAGGCGATCGGTACCACGATCTGGTCGGGCAGCTGCCAGCCGAGCTGCTCGCAGATCTCGTACGCGAGGGTCTTGGAGCCCTCCGCGTAGTACGGCCGCAGGTTGACGTTGACGAAGCCCCAGCCCTCGCCCGCCGGGTCGCCGATCAGTTCGGAGCAGAACCGGTTGACGTCGTCGTAGTTGCCCTCGATGCCGACCAGTTCGCCGCCGTAGACGGCGGCCATGACGACCTTGCCCTGCTCCAGGTCGTGCGGGATGAACACGCAGGAGCGGAAGCCGGCCCGGGCGGCGGCGGCGCCGACGGCACCGGCGAGGTTGCCGGTGGAGGAGCAGGAGAGGGTGGTGAAGCCGAACGCGCGGGCGGCCTCCAGGGCCTGGGCGACGACGCGGTCCTTGAAGGAGTGCGTCGGGTTGCCGGAGTCGTCCTTCACGTACAGCCCGCCGGTGACGCCGAGTTCACGGGCGAGGTTGTCGGCCTTGACCAGCTTGGTCCAGCCGGGGTTGATGTTCGGCTTGGTCGCCACGTCGGCGGGGACGGGCAGCAGGGGGGCGTAGCGCCAGATGTTCGCGGGACCCGCCTCGATGCGCCGGCGCAGCTCCTCGGTGTCGTAGGCGGAGAAGTCGTAGGCGATCTCCAGCGGGCCGAAACACTCCTCGCAGGCGAAGACCGGGCCGAGGGGGACGCGGTGCCCGCATTCCCGGCAGGAGAGCGCCGCAGCGGGACCCAGATCGACGGGGGAAGCGGCGGTGTCGGTGGTGCTTGCGACAGTCTGCACAGCCATGTGAGGCGAGGCCCTTTCTCCTCATCTTCCTCACGACGCATCTCGCCGTGAGACGGATTTGGCACCTTCCCTAGTCGGGAGCCTCGCGGAGTGATCGACAGTGATCTACGAGAACCGACTGGAGGGTTGCCGGGGCTTCATCGGGCCGTGTCCCTCTGCCCCTCTGGATGAGCGGTATGCGGTTGTTTTTCACTTGTGCACGCGGTGACCCCGGCATGCGCCGGTCCTCCGCGTTGTTCAAGACTGTAACCGAAGGCCAGGACAGTTGAGATAGTCGTCCGTACCGCGAGATGGATCACAACCGCTCGCCGTGAGAGAGCGAAGGAGCCACCGACCGTGCTGGAAGAAGTCGAGCGCTGGCTGAGCGCCCGTTCCTGGTCCGTGGCCGACCGCCCGCTCCATCGGCTGCTGGCGGCCAAGAACGCCACCGGCCAGTCGGTCAGCGTCGTGCTCCCCGCGCTCGACGAGGAGGAGACCGTCGGCGACATCGTCGCGGCGATCCGCCACGACCTGGTGCTGCAGGTTCCGCTCGTCGACGAGATCGTGGTCGTCGATTCCGGTTCGACCGACCGCACGTCCGAGGTCGCCGCCGCCGCGGGCGCGCGCGTGGTGCACCGCGACGCGATCCTCCCCCGGCTGCCCGCCGTCCCGGGCAAGGGCGAGGTGCTGTGGCGTTCGCTCCTGGTCACCGGCGGCGACATCGTCTGCTTCGTCGACGCCGACCTGCGGGAGTTCTCCTCCGACTTCGTCTCCGGCATCGTCGGTCCGCTGCTCACCGAACCGGACGTCCACCTCGTCAAGGCCATGTACGACCGCCCCCTCGGCACGGCGGCCGGGCAGGGCGGCCGGGTCACGGAGCTGATGGCGCGCCCGCTGCTCAACATGCACTGGCCGCAGCTGGCCGGCTTCGTCCAGCCGCTCGGCGGCGAGTACGCGGCCCGCCGCTCCCTGCTGGAACAGCTCCCCTTCCCCGTCGGCTACGGCGTGGAGCTGGGCATGCTGGTCGACGCCCTGCACCTGGTGGGTCTGGACGCACTCGCCCAGGTCGACGTGGGTGTCCGCATCCACCGCCACCAGGACGGCCAGGCCCTCGGCCGCATGTCGGCCGCGATCTACCGCACCGCCCAGCTCCGGCTGGCCCGCGGCCATCTGGTCCGGCCGTCGCTCACCCAGTTCGAGCGGAGCGAGGACGGATTCGAGCCGCGGACCTACTCCGTGGACACCGAGGAACGGCCGCCGATGACGGAGATCCCGGAGTACGCGGCGCGCAGGGTGGCCTGAGCGGGGCGCGGGGCCCGGCCACCTGGCGCACCGTACGTTTGAGCGTTTCCGGGCCGGGCTAGGTTGAGGCACATGGCTTCAACGTTCGGTGCTGCTCAGGTACTGGTGGCCTCCAACCGGGGCCCGGTCTCCTACGAGGTCGGCGAGGACGGTTCGCTGCATGCCAAACGGGGCGGTGGCGGGCTGGTCTCCGGACTGTCGGCCATCGGGCCGGACGCGGGCGCGCTGTGGGTGTGCTCCGCGCTGTCCGACGGCGACCGCGAGGCGGTGCGGCGCGGGGTGGGCGAGGAGGGCGTCCGGATGCTGGACGTTCCGGCCGACGTGCACGCCGACGCGTACAACGGCATCGCCAACTCCGTGCTGTGGTTCGTCCACCACATGCTGTACCAGACCCCGCTGGAGCCGGTCTTCGACGCGGAGTTCCGGCGGCAGTGGGCGTCGTACGAGGCGTACAACCGGGCCTTCGCCGAGGCGCTGGCCGAGGAGGCCGCCGAGGGCGCGGTCGCGATCGTGCAGGACTACCACCTGACGCTGGTGCCGGGGATGCTCAGGGAGCTGCGGCCCGATCTGCGCATCGGCCACTTCTCGCACACGCCGTGGGCGCCGGTCGACTACTTCCGGATCCTGCCGGACGACATCGCCGAACAGGTGCTGCGCGGCATGCTCGGCGCCGACCGGCTGGGGTTCCTCACCCGGAGGTGGGCCGACGCCTTCACCGCCTGCTGCGACGCGCTGGTGGGCGGGCCCGGCGACACGCGGATCGGCGTGCACGGGCTCGGCGCGGACGCGGACTTCCTGCGGCGGCGGTCGCACGAGGCCGACGTCGACGAGCGGATGGCGGGGTTGCGGGCGGAGATCGGCGCGGGCCCGGACGGGAACGCGCGCAGGACGATCGTGCGGGTGGACCGGACCGAGTTGTCCAAGAACATCGTGCGGGGGCTGCTGGCGTACCGGCGGCTGCTCGCCGACCGGCCCGAGTGGCGGGAGCGGGTCGTGCACGTCGCCTTCGCCTACCCCTCGCGGCAGGACCTCGCCGTGTACCGGGACTACACGGCCGAGGTGCAGAGGGTCGCGGAGGAGATCAACGCGGAGTACGGGACGCCCGGGTGGACGCCGGTCGTGCTGCACGTCAAGGACGACTTCGCGCGCTCGCTGGCGGCGTACCGGCTGGCCGACGTGGCGCTGGTGAATCCCGTCCGGGACGGCATGAACCTCGTCGCGAAGGAGGTGCCGGTCGTCTCCGACGAAGGGTGTGTGCTGGTGCTGTCGCGGGAGGCGGGGGCGTACGAGGAGCTGGGTGAGGACGCGGTCGTCGTCAATCCGTACGACGTGGTGGGGACGGCCGCCGCGCTGCACGAGGCGTTGTCGATCGGGGCGGCGGAGCGTGCGGAGCGGTCGAAGCGGCTGGCTTCGGCGGCTACGGCGTTGCCGCCGGGGCGGTGGTTCCTCGAGCAGTTGGAGGAGTTGCGGGGCTGACGGGGCTGACGGGTGGGTGCGCCGGACGCCTGCCGGCACCGGGTGCCCGGCGTCGGTGCCGGGCGGGGGCGGGCCGCGCCGCCCGGCGCTGACGGCGTGCCGCCCGCGCCCACCCGTGCCGCCCCGGGCGGCACGACTGCCCGCGGGTGACGACGGCACGACGGCCCGCGGGTCACCTCGGCCCGGCCGTCCGCGGGTGACGGCGGCACAACCGCCCGCAGGTGACGGCGGCACAACCGCCCGCAGGTGACCACGGCACAACCGCCCGCAGGTGACCGGGCCACGGCCGCCCGCAGGTCACCTCGGCACGGCCGCCCGCAGGTCACCTCGACACAACCGCGGGTCACCTCGGCACGGCTGCCCGCGAGTGACCTCGGCACGGCTGCCCGCGGGTGACCGCGGTTACGGCAGGCGAGTTGCCAGGGCTCGTAGGAAGGTCACCACTCCCGTCGGGCCGTCCACCACCACGTCCGCTCGTTTGCGCAGTTCCGTGACCTCGTCGCTGCCGCTGCAGACCAGCAGGCCCGGGGTGCCGTCGGTGCGGAGGGTGTTCACGGCGTCGAAGGCGGGGAGGTCGCCGAGGTCGTCGCCGGCGTAGAGGACCGACTCGGCGCCGGTCTCCCGGGCGTGCTCCAGCAGGGCGACGCCCTTGTCCATGCCGGGCGGGCGCAGTTCCAGGACCATGCGGCCCGGCTCGACGATCAGGCCGTGCCGGCCCGCCAGGTCGGTCAGGGGGCCGCGCAGGGCGTCGAACGCGGCCTGCGGATCGTCGGCGCGGCGGGTGTGGACGGCCACCGCGCGGCCCTTCTCCTCGATCCAGGTGCCCGGTCCCGCCCCGGCCCGCTCCAGCAGCCCGGGCAGCTCCGCGCGGACGGCGGCGACGCCCGGGTGCGGTTCCGGGGCGGTGACGGCGCCGGTGGCCGCGTCCCAGCGTTCGGCGCCGTAGTGGCCCAGGACGACCAGGTGCTCCAGGCCGGGCACGTCCGCGAAACCGCCGTGGCGGACGGCGACCTCGGCGGGCCGTCCGGTGATCACCGCGACGGAGGCGACCTTCGGGGCGAGCGCCGTGAGAGCGGGTACCGCGTCCGGGTGGGCGCGGGCCTGGTCGGGGTCCGGCACGATCGGGGCGAGCGTGCCGTCGAAGTCGAGCGCGACGACCGCGCGGCCCGGCCGGGCGAGAAGGGCGTCGAGCCCCTCGCGTCCGGCCTGGCTCCCGGGTGTCGGCAGTCGGTCCAGCGGGTCGTGGGTGGAGTCCGTGTGGCTGCCCATACGCCGAACCTATCCCGGCGGGGCCGGACGCACGCGTGGCTCGTCCGGTCGGGTGCGGAACCCGGCCGGACGGTCCGCCCCCTGACGGGCACCCTCACGCACCGCACCGCGCGGAAACGGCACGCCGGGGTCGCCGCTCGGCGAGCCGGGACATCCGGCACGCCGGCCACCCCCGTTCCGCCCGGCGGTACCCACCGCCTCCCCGTGAACACCGACGGCCTCAGCCGCGGCCCGCCCCCCACCACTCGGCAGGGCGGCAGGCCCGCGGCGTCCTGCGGGACCCGTCCTTCGCCCTGCTCCCGTCCTGCGGGCGGCAGCCCCGGTCAGCGTTCCGTTCGGCGGGCCTCCCGGACCCGGCGCAGTCTGTTCACCGTCACCGGGTCCGAGGCCAGTGCCCGCGGGTCGTCCAGGAGGGCGTTGAGCAACTGGTAGTACCGCACGGGGGCCAGGCCCAGTTCCTCACGGATCGCCCGTTCCTTCGCGCCGGGGCCGGGGAAGCCGCGGCGTTCCAGGGCGAGGATGTCGCGCTCCCGCTGCCCGAGCTGTGCCTCGTACTCCATGTGCGCACCGTAACCCCGGGCACCGACAGCGACTACTCGCCGCTCTCCGCCCGTACCGCCGTCGTCTGGAGCTCCCCGAGCAGCCCGGACGGGCTGCCGCCGGGGGCGACCGCCTGGCCGATGCGCTTCTTGACCTCCGCGCTGACCGATGCCCAGGTGGACTTGCCGACCGGGTAGAGCTCGGAGGACAGCAGTTCGTCCAGGAAGGGCCGGAGGTCCTTGTCCTCCGCGGCCGCGCTCATCACCTCGGACGCGGAGCTGGTGACGGGCAGCAGGTCGTACTGGCGGGAGAAGTCGAGCACGTTCTCGTCGCTGTAGACGAAGTCGAGGAAGTCGCCGATCTGCTCCTGGTGGCCGTTCTTCCTGAAGGCCGTCATCCAGTCGGTGACGCCGAGCGTGTTCTGGCTCTCGCCGTCGATTCCGGGGGTGGGCACCATGCCGTACTCCACGCCCTTCTTGGACGCGATCTTCATCAGCGACGGGTGGCCGTTGAGCATGCCGACGTCGCCGTTCGCGAAGGCGGCGAAGGCGTCGGCCCGGTTGAGCTTGCCGGGGGCGACCGGGCCGGTGAGGTCCTTGCCGACCAGTTCGTCCTTGAGCCAGGTGAAGGTGGCGACGTTCTGGGGCGAGTCGATCGCGTAGGTGCCGACGGTGTCGGTGTAGCCGCCCCCGCCGCTGAGCATCCACTGCATGGTCTCGGCCGGCGCCTCCTCGGGGCCCAGCGGCAGCGCGTAGGGGTACTTCACGCCCTCCGCCTTGAGCGCCTCGGCCGCCTCGGCGAGGTCGTCCCAGCTCTTGGGCGGGGTGAGGCCGGCCTCGGCGAAGAGGGTCTTGTTGTAGAACAGCACGCGCGTGGAGGCCGCGAACGGCATGCCGTACTGCACGCCGTTGACCTGGCCCGCGGCGGCGAGCTGGGAGACGAAGTCGGCCTGGACCGGGATGGAGAGCACGTCGTCGGCCCGGTAGAGCAGGTTCTTCGCCGCGTAGTCGGAGTAGGCGCCGATCTGCGCCATGTCGGGGGCCTCGCCGGCCTCGACCATCTCCCGGACCTTGCGGTCGACGTCGTTCCAGGAGTAGACGGTGACGTCGATGTGCACGTCGGGGTGGTCGGCCTCGTACGCGTCGGCCAGTTCGTTCCAGTAGTTCTGGGAGCTGTTGGCCTTGGTGTCGCCGTAGTCGGCGGCGACCAGCTCGAGCGTCACCTCGTCGGAGCCGCCGGTGATCCCGCAGCCGCCGAGGACCGCCATCATGCCCAGTGCGGACACCACCGCGACCGTTCCTGTCCTACGCCGCTGCACCGTTACTGCCCCACCCTGCCGATTCCACCGGTTGTCCGTTTACCGGATTAAGGTCTACACCACGTGAGTGGACTAGACCTCTCGTGGGTCATCGGGCCACACTGTCCCCGTGAGACATGTCATCGCCCTCGACGTGGGCGGCACCGGGATGAAGGCCGCCCTGGCCGGGCCGGGCGGCGAGCTGCTGCACCAGGCCCGCCGGGCCACAGGCCGCGACCGCGGTCCCGAGGCCGTCGTCGCGGGCATCCTGGACTTCGCCGCCGAGCTGCGCGCCCACGGCGCCGACCGGTTCGGCGAACCCGCCCTCGCCGCCGGCGTCGCCGTCCCCGGCATCATCGACGAGGAGCACGGCACCGCCGTGTACGCGGCCAACCTCGGGTGGCGCGACGTACCGCTGCGCGCCCTGCTGAGCGAACGGCTCGGCGGCATCCCCGTCGCCCTCGGCCACGACGTGCGCAGCGGCGGACTCGCCGAGGGCCGCATCGGCGCCGGCCGGGGCGCCGACCGGTTCCTGTTCGTGCCGCTGGGCACCGGGATCGCGGGCGCCATCGGCATCGACGGCCGGGTGGAGGCGGGCGCCCACGGCTTCGCGGGCGAGATCGGCCACATCGTCGTACGCCCCGGCGGGACCCCCTGTCCCTGCGGGCAGCGCGGCTGTCTGGAGCGGTTCGCCTCGGCGTCGGCGGTCAGCCAGGCATGGGCCGAGGCCTGTGGGGACCCGGACGCGGACGCCGCCGACTGCGCCAAGGCCGTCGAGTCCGGCGACACCCGGGCCGCACGCGTGTGGCAGGACGCGGTGGACGCGCTCGCCGACGGCCTGGTCACCGCGCTCACTCTGCTGGACCCGCGCACCCTGATCATCGGTGGCGGCCTCGCCGAGGCGGGGGAAACCTTGTTCACACCGCTGCGGGACGCCGTCCGGCGCCGCGTCACCTTCCAGAAGCTGCCCGAACTCGTCCCCGCGGCCCTGGGGGACACCGCCGGCTGCCTCGGTGCCGGGCTCATGGCCTGGGACCTGCTCACCACCACGACTCCCCCGGAGGTAACCACCTGATGGCCCCAAGCAAGGTTCTCGCCGGCGCCCGGGTGGTCCTGCCCACCGGGACCGTGGACGACGGCCGCGTGATCGTCGACGGCACGCGGATCACGGACACGGCGCCCCCGGACGCGGAGGTCCTCGACGTCACCGGCCACTGGGTGGTCCCCGGCTTCGTCGACATCCACAACCACGGCGGCGGCGGAGCCTCCTTCGCCGGCGGCAGCCCCGAGGACATCCTCAAGGGCATCCACACCCACCGCCTGCACGGCACCACCACGCTGGTCGCCTCCGCCGTCACCGGCGACCTGGACTTCCTCGCCCGGCACGCCCGGGTGCTCGCGGAACTGGCCGAACAGGGCGACATCGCCGGCATCCACTTCGAAGGGCCGTTCATCTCCCCGTGCCGCAAGGGCGCGCACGACGAGCAGCTGCTGCGCGACCCCGACCCCGCCGAGGTCCGCAAGCTGATCGACGCGGCGCACGGCCACGCGAAGATGATGACGCTGGCCACCGAGCTGCCGGGCGGCCTCGACTCCGTCCGGCTGCTCGCGGAGCACGGCGTGATCGCGGCCGTCGGGCACACCGACGCGACGTACGAGCAGACGGTGCAGGCCATCGACGCGGGCGCGACCGTCGCCACGCACCTGTTCAACGCGATGCCGCCGCTCGGCCACCGCGCCCCCGGCCCGATCACGGCGCTGCTGGAGGACGAGCGGATCACCGTCGAGCTGATCGACGACGGTACGCACCTGCACCCGGCCGCCCTCCAGTTGGCCTTCCACCACGCGGGCGCCTCCCGGGTCGCCTTCATCACCGACGCCATGGACGCGGCCGGCTTCGGCGACGGCCGCTACATGCTCGGCCCCATGGAGGTCGAGGTCGCCGACGGCGTCGCCCGGCTGGTGGAGGGCGGCTCGATCGCCGGCTCCACGCTCACGCTGGACCGCGCCTTCAAGCGGGCGGTGACGGTGGACGGGCTGCCCGTCGAGGACGTCGTGGCGGCGATCTCCGCCAACCCGGCGCGGCTGCTCGGCATGGCCGACCGGATCGGCTCCCTGGAACCCGGCAAGGACGCCGACCTGGTGGTGCTGGACGAGGCGTTCGACCTGGTGGGCGTGATGCGCCGGGGTGAATGGGTGGTCGATCCCCAACTGGGCTGATCCGTCCGGCGAGCCGGCGGACGGTGGCCGATCCGGGGTCTGGGCCGACCGCCGTCCGTTTGGCATGATCGTGCCCATGGAACAGCTCTTCGGGAACACCCGGGGAGCTTCGGGATCCTTTTCGGGCACACGCAGACGCAGGCAATCGGGGGAGGTCGGCACAGGTGATCCTCACGGTCACACCGAACACCGCTCTCGACATCACCTACCGCGTCCAGAGCCTGAGGCCGCACGCCTCCCACCGCGTCACCGAGGTGACGGAACGCCCCGGCGGCAAGGGGCTGAACGTGGCCCGGGTGCTCGCGGCCCTCGGGCACGAGGTGACGGTCACGGGCTTCGCCGGCGGCGCCACCGGACACATCGTCCAGCAGCGGCTCACCGCCGAGCCGGGTGTGACGGACGCACTGGTGCCGATCGCCGGCGCCAGCCGCCGCACGATCGCCGTGGTGGACGAGCGCACCGGCGACACCACCCAGCTCAACGAGCCCGGCCCGGCCATCGCGCCCGCCGAGTGGAGCGCCTTCCAGGAGGCGTACGAGGATCTGGTCGCCGACGCGTCGGCGGTCGCCCTGTGCGGCAGCCTGCCGCCGGGCGTGCCGGTGAACGCCTACGCCGGGCTGGTGCGCACCGCCCGCGCCGCCGGCGTCCCCGTCCTGCTGGACACCAGCGGGGAACCGCTGCGCCGGGGCGTCGCCGCCCGCCCGGACATCATCAAGCCGAACGCCGACGAACTGGCCGAACTGACCGGCTCGCACGAGCCGTTGCGCGCCACGCAGGACGCGCGGCGACGCGGCGCCCACGCGGTCGTCGCCTCGCTCGGCACCGAGGGGCTGCTCGCCGTCACCCCCGAGGGCCGCTGGCGGGCCGCACCGCCCGCCCGGGTCCACGGCAACCCGACCGGCGCCGGCGACTCGGCGGTCGCGGGCCTGCTCTCGGGTCTGGTCGACCACCTGCCCTGGCCGGACCGCCTGGCCCGCGCCGTCGCCCTGTCGGCGGCGACGGTCCTGGCACCGGTGGCGGGCGAGTTCGACCGGGGAGCGTACGAGGAACTGCTCGGCCAGGTCGCGGTGACGACGGCCGCCACCGCGGCCTAGGGCTGCGTCGATGAACCTGCCGGTCAATACACCTAGCGCTTGACCTGGCCTTCCTTCAGCCGCAGCTGGTCCAGCAGGATGTTGCACTTGTCGCCGTCCTGGCAGGACAGGGAGATCGTGTTGGTGCCCTTGCTCAGGGTGGGGTAGGCGTAGGTCTCCGTCCAGCCCTTGGCGAAGTCGCCCTTGGCCCCGGTGAAGTTGCCCAGGTTCATCTTGCTGCCGAACGTCTTGCCGTTGATCGTCAGCGTCATCGACTGGTCCTCGTCGACCGTGCTGTAGCGGGCGAAGAGGGTGTAGGCGCCGTCCTTCGGGATGCCGTCGACGGTCCAGGTGACCGAGGCGCCGGCCTGGTTGAGGTTGGCCACGTAGACGCCGCCGTCCGACTGGGCGCCCTCGATGTCGGACGCGGTCGCCACGCCCGGCGAGAGCCGCAGCGCCTTCGCGTCGATCGTCGGCAGCTCCACCTCGTCCTCGGCGCTGCTGCTCGCCGACGGGCTCGGGTCGGTGGTCTGGGACTGGGTCGGCGTGGTGTCGCCGCCGGCCTCGTTGCCGCCCTGGTCGTCGTCCGAGCCGCTGCTCGTCATCGCCACGGCGATGCCGATGACGACGGCGGCGACCACCGCGACCGCGCCGATCAGCAGGCCCTTGGTGTTGGGCCCGCGGCCCCGGCCGCCGCTGCCCCCGCCGTGCTGCTGCGGGGCGGTGGGGGCGCCGCCGCCGGGGAGCGTCTCCGGCGCGGCGTAGTGCGCGTTCGGCCGGCCGTAGGCGCCCTGCTGCTGCGGGGCGGCCTGGCCGTACCCGGCGGTCGGGGCGGCCTGGCCCTGCGCCGCGCCGTACTGCCGTGTGCCGACGGGACGCACCCGGTTGACCGAGTTCGGGTAGCCGTAGCCACCGGACGGCGGCTGGGCCCCGTTGGCCTGACCGTCGGCGTACAGATAGCCGAACGGGTCGTCGTCCTCGGGCGTGCTCGCGCCGTTGTTGCCGGGCGTCATCCCTAGGTCTCCTAACCAGGTGCGGTGCGTTTGCGGTACGAGTGGTGAGAGGGCGAGCCTACCCGCTCCGGATGACCCAAACGGGTGACTCCGACCGCATCAGCTCGCTGACCTGGGCATCATCCGGCACGGCGGTGCTGTTTGGGACGAGATCGTTTCTCGACGTACATCCGTTCGTCAGCGGACTTCAGCACTTCGTCCGCCGTCATGCCGCAGTGGGCCCACCCGATGCCGAAGCTGGCGCCCACGCGGACCGCCCGTCCCTCGGCCCGGATCGGCTGGATGATCTCGTTGCGCAGCCGTACGGCGAGGTCCTGGGCGTCGGCCCGGCCGAGCCCGTCGGCGAGGATCACGAACTCGTCGCCGCCGAGCCTGGCCACCGTGTCGCCGTCGCGCACGCCGCCGCTGAGCCGGCGCGCGACCTCGATGAGGACGGCGTCGCCCGCGTTGTGCCCGAACCGGTCGTTGATCGACTTGAAGCCGTCCAGGTCGCAGAAGAGCACCGCGAGCCCCTTGGTGCCGTCGTCCCGGTCGCCCTCGGGGGCGACGGTGTGCACATGGTGGTCGTAGGCCCCGTAGGGGTCGGCGGCGGACCGGAAGTCGAAGGTGTGGCCGCCGGAGTCGAACACGGGGTGCCCGTAGGCGGCGTCCATGGCGTCGGCCACGGCGCCGTGCGCGGACTGGGGGCGCTGGCACAGCCGCGCGGAGAGGCGGGAGCGCAGCTCGGCGGAGTTCGGCAGGCCGGTGAGGGAGTCGTGGGAGGCGCGGTGGGCGAGCTGGAGCTCGCGGCGCTTGCGCTCCTCTATGTCCTCGACGTGGGTCAGCAGGAAGCGGGGGCCGTCGGCGGCGTCGGCGACGACGGAGTTGCGCAGGGACACCCAGACGTAGGTGCCGTCGCGGCGGCCCAGCCGCAGCTCCGCCCGGCCGCCCTCGGCGGAGGTGCGCAGCAGCGTCCCGATGTCCTCGGGGTGGACGAGGTCGGAGAAGGCGTAGCGGCGCATCGCGGAGGCGGGGCGGCCGAGCAGCCGGCACAGGGCGTCGTTGGTGCGCAGGATCCGGCCGTGCTGGTCGCCGCCCATCTCGGCGATGGCCATGCCGGAGGGGGCGTACTCGAAGGCCTGCCGGAAGCTCTCCTCGCTGGCGCGCAGGGCCTGCTGCTCACGCTCCAGGCGGACCAGGGCGCGCTGCATGTTGGAGCGCAGCCGGGCGTTGCTTATCGCGATCGCCGCCTGGAAGGCGTACATCTGCAGAGCCTCGCGGCCCCAGGCGCCGGGACGGCGGCCGTTGCGCGGCCGGTCCACGGAGAGCACGCCGATCAGCTCGCCGCTCGATCCGCCGCCCTGCGGTCCGGGCGCGTACATGGGGGCGAAGAGCCGGTCCGAGGGGTGCCACTCGTCCTCGAAGCGGGGCGCGGGCCCGTCGGTGTACCACTGCGGGACGTCGTCGTCGTCGAGGACCCAGCCCTCGGTGTGCGGTATGAAGATCAGGTCGCCCCACTGCTCGCCCATGCCGAGCCGGCGGTCCCAGGACTCCCGTGAACCGACCCGGCCGGTGATCAGGGCCTCGGCCGCCTGGTTGCCGGAGAACGCGGCGACGACGAGGTCGCCGTCGGCACGGACCAGGTTGACGCACGCCAGCTCGTACCCGAGGGCGTGGACGACGCCGTCGGCGACGGTCTGCAGGGTGTCCGCCAGGCTGCGGGCCGTGTTCATGTCGGCCATGACCTGGTGGAGCTGTCGCAGGGACGCAAGACGGACGTAGGGCTCCGACTCGGTCTCCATGCTCGCCCTCCCCCCGAGACCTCGCAGCGAATCAAGGGTTCTCTTCGGCGTATCGTCCTAGCAGCTTCCGCCACTGAATCACAGCGCGCTGCCCACTCGGTACACAGGGTCAACAATTACTGCCCCTTGTGACTCAAGTCACAGCAGAACGTGAACAATTGAGTGGTGTTTCTGCGTTTTCCCTGTGCGTTTACTGAACGCAAAGTTTGTAGGCATGCGCACGACTCCTTCCCGTGCCTGTTCGGAGCCCTGCGACTCCTTCTGCGGTCCTAGGTCCGGGTTGGGACCGGGGCCCGATGCGGGCCCTCCGCCCGGGCGATTAGCGTGATGATCGTGCCGAACATTCCCGCCCCCACCACCGCCCCCGCCCCCGCGGCCGCCCCCGCACCCGCGTTGCCGTCTCCGGCCGCCGGGCATGCTGAGGGGGTGAGCAACGACGAGTTCCGTGCCGCCATGTCCCGGCTGGCCTCCGGCGTGGTCCTGGTGACCGCGCAGGAACCGCCACTCGACCCCGACGACCCCCACGCGCCGCGCGGCGAGGACGTCGGGATGACGGCCACGGCGTTCGTGTCGGTGTCCCTGGACCCGCCGCTGGTGCTGGTCAGCCTGCGCGAGGGCTCCCGCATGGACGACCTGCTCGCCGAACAGCCGCTGTGGGCGGTCTCCGTGCTGTCCGAGAGCCAGCGGCACATCGCCGGCCGCTTCGCGATGAAGGGCCGCGTCAGCGACCGGCTCCTGTTCGAGGACATCCCCTACACGCGGGGAGAGGCGTCCGGGGCGCCGCTGGTGGGCGGGGCGCTTGCGACCCTGGAGTGCCGGACCGAGCAGCGCGTGCCCTCCGGGGACCACACCCTGGTGATCGGCCGGGTGCTCACCGCCCGGGTGCCGAGCGCGGACGGGGGACCGCTGGCGTACTTCCGGGGGCGGTACCGGCAGCTGGGGTGAGCCCGGCGTCCCGAGGCGCCCGGTAATCGCGTGGCCGCCCGCGAGGACCCCGCCTACCGTGCGCGCATGACACAGAGGACGCCGGGGCCCCGCCTCGAAGAGATCACCCGCGCCAACATCGACGCCGCGCTGTCCGTCCGGGTCCGGCCGGACCAGGAACACGCCGTCTCCCCGGTGGACCGGTCCCTCGCCGAGGCGTACGTCCACCCGGGCGTCGCCTGGCCCCGGCTGATCGTCGACGGTGACCGGCCGGTCGGCTTCCTCATGGCCTTCTTCGACATCGACTGGCACCTCGACGGCAGCCTGTTCCGTTCGGGCCTGTGGCGGCTGAACATAGCGGCCGGGGAACAGGGCCGTGGGTACGGCCGGTTCGCCGTGCAGTCGGTCGCGGCCGAGATCCGCCGGCGCGGGGGCAGTGCCTGCCACGTCACCTGGCATCCCGGCCCGACGGGTCCGGAGGACTTCTATCTGGGGCTCGGGTTCCGCAGGACCGGGGAGACGAGCGGGGACCAGACGGTGGGTGTGCTGGAGCTGTCCGGGCCGGCCTAGTTCCAGTTCTTCGGGGACCGGCCCCGCTTGGTCTCCGAGCGCTGCTTCTTCTCCCGCAGCCGCCGTTCGTTGATGCCGCGTGGGATGCGGGTCGGCCTGCGGGGCTTGGGCGGGGGTGCGGTGGCCTCGGCGAGCAGGGCCGCGAGACGTACGGCGGCGGCCTCGCGATTGCGCCACTGCGAGCGGTGCTCGGAGGCCCGCACCGTGACCACACCGTCGGTCAGCCGGCCGGCCAGCCGCTCCAGCGCCCGCCGCTTCCACACCTCGGGCAGGGCCTCGGTGCGCGCCAGGTCGAAGCGGAGCTCCACCGCCGTGTCCGTGGTGTTGACGTGCTGCCCGCCGGGCCCCGACGACCGCGAGAAACGCCACATCAGCTCGGCCTCCGGGAGGGAGACGGAGCCGCGGACGACATGGGGACCGGACATGCCGTCCATGTTCCCGTCCGTGTCCCGTCCACGTCACCCGAATATCTCGGGTAAAGAAAGTAAAGAGACCAGGAACCTTGCGTACCCCTCTCGTCGTTCATGGGGGTAGCTGTACTTTTTTGCCGTACGTAAACGAGGGAAGGGACTCCCAACAATGGCTGTAAGCCTGTCCAAGGGTGGCAACGTCTCGCTCACCAAGGAGGCTCCGGGCCTGACCGCCGTCACCGTGGGCCTCGGCTGGGACGTCCGCACCACCACCGGCACCGACTTCGACCTCGACGCGTCCGCGATCGCGGTCAACACGCAGGGCAAGGTCTACTCGGACGCCCACTTCGTGTTCTTCAACAACAAGCAGACCCCGGACAACTCGATCGTCCACACCGGTGACAACCGCACGGGTGAGGGCGCGGGCGACGACGAGGCGATCAACGTCAACCTCGCCGCCCTCCCGGCCGACGTCGACAAGATCGTCTTCCCGGTCTCGATCTACGACGCCGAGAACCGCTCGCAGAACTTCGGCCAGGTCCGCAACGCCTACATCCGCATCATCAACCAGGCCGGCGGCGCCGAGATCGCCCGCTACGACCTGTCCGAGGACGCGGCGACCGAGACCGCCATGGTCTTCGGCGAGCTGTACCGCAACGGCGCCGAGTGGAAGTTCCGCGCCGTCGGCCAGGGCTACGCCTCGGGCCTGGTCGGCATCGCCCAGGACTTCGGTGTGAACGTCTGACGGACGTCCCGACGCAGCGGCGGAGCCCCGGCCCCAACAGGCCGGGGCTCCGCCGTCGTTGCGCCCGGAAAGGCCCGGTGGCCCGGTCGCCGCCCGCGATACGGTGCCCGCGTGATCCTCACGCCGCTCCGCCTCACCGCCGACCACGACATCCCGGGCCCCCTGCTCACCGAACTCACCGCGCTCCACGTCTCGAACCGCGCCTTCCACGCGCTCAGCGGCGACTTCCCGGACCCGGACGACATCCGCCCCGGAGCAGGTGGCGGCGGCGCTGGCCGAGGAGTTGGCGGTGCCGCACGCGGAGGTACTGCTCGCCAGGGACGCGGGCCGGCTGGCCGGGGTCGCGATCACGCTCGCACACCACCCCGACCCGGCCGACCCGGACCCGTGGATCGGGCTGCTGATGGTGGACGGGACGCTGCACCGGCAGGGGTACGGACGGCGGCTCGCGTCACTGGTCGAGGACCGTTTCCGCGCCGCGGGCCGCAGCGCGGTGCGCCTCGCCGTCCTGGACGGCAACGCCGACGGACTCGCCTTCTGGACCGCCCTCGGCTACGAGGTGGTCGACCACCGCACCGACCTCCGACACAGCCGCCCCTGCGCCGTGCTGCGCAAACCGCTGCGCACGCCGCGCCGCGCCGCCCGCGTCGTCGTGCTCGACCCGGAGGGCGCGGTCCTCCTCTTCCGGTACGACAACGTCGAGGTCGGCGTGCACTGGGCGCCGCCCGGCGGTGGTCTGGAGGCGGACGAGAGCCCCCGCGAGGGTGCGCTGCGCGAACTGCGCGAGGAGACCGGGTGGACGGACCTGGAGCCGGGCCCCCTGCTGTGCACCTGGGAACACGACTTCACGCACCTGAGCGTCGGCCCGGTCCACCAGCACGAGCACGTCTACGTCGCCCACGGGCCGCGCCGGGAACCGACCGGCGCCCACCTCGCGGCGGCGCACGCCGCGGACGGCATCCTCACCTGGCGCTGGTGGAGCCGGAAGGAACTCGCCGAGGCGCCCGAACCCCTGTGGCCACCGGAACTGGCCCGCCTCCTCGACGCGTTCGAGGGCTGAACGGGACGAAGAACCACGCCGACGACGGCTGAGCCGGGCCGGGGTCGGGGTTCAGCCGGACGGAGGTGGGCCGGGCCGGAGACCAGCCGGGCGGCGGGCAAGCCACACGCCGACACCCCGATGCCCGCCCCGGCCGCACGGCCACACCCGGCCGAGCAAACCGGACCCCGGCGTCACCGGACCAAGGCACCGACCGGCAGGTCAGCCACACGCCGACACCCCGGTGCGCGTCCCGGCCGCACGGCCACACCCGGCCAGGCGGGCCGGACCCCGGCGTCACCGGACCAAGGCACCGACCGGCGGTCGGCCGACCAGCGGGGCAGCCGCACGGCGGTACTCGGCCGCACGGCGGCCTGCTCCGGCGTCGTCACGGCAGCAGGCGTTGCTCCTTGGCCACCGCTACCGCGCCCGCGCGGGTGTCGACGCCCAGCTTGTCGTAGATGCGGCGAAGGTGGGTCTTCACCGTGGCCTCGCTGATGAACAGGGCACGGGCGATCTCCCGGTTGCCGAGGCCGCGGGCGAGCTGGGCCAGGATGTCGCGCTCGCGGTCGGTGAGGGAGGGGCGCGGGCTGCGCATGTTGGCCATGACCCGGCTGGCGACCGGCCCGGAGAGTGTCGTACGTCCCTGCGCGGCGGCGTGGATCGCGGCGAACAGCTCCTCGGGGCGTTCGGCCTTGAGGAGGTAGCCGGTCGCGCCCGCCTCGATGGCACGGGTGATGTCGGCGTCGGTGTCGTAGGTGGTCAGGACCAGGACGTGCGGGGACGCGCCGGGGGCGGCCGTGAGGCGGCGGGTGGTCTCCACACCGTCGATGCCGTCGCCGAGTTGGAGGTCCATCAGCACCACGTCCGGCGCGAGCTTCGCGGCGAGCGCGAGCGCCTCCTCGCCGGTGCCCGCCTCGCCGACCACCTCGATGCCCGGGGCGCTGTCGAGCAGGGCGAGCAGGCCGGCCCGTACGACGATGTGGTCGTCGCAGACCAGGATGCGCACGGGGGCGGTCATCGGGGGCCCTCCAGGGGGACGGCGGCGGACAGGACGGTGCCCTCACCGGGGGCGGACTCGACGGTCAGGGTGCCGCCGAGCTGCCGCAGCCGGGCACGCATGGCGGGCAGGCCGTGACCTCGCACTCCGGCAGACGTGCCGGGCAGGCCGGCCGGATCGAAGCCGTGGCCGTCGTCGCTGACGTCCAGGACCACCTGGTCGTCGAGGAGGGTGAGGCTGAGCACGGCGGTGCTCGCGCCCGCGTGTTCGCGGACGTTCGCCAGGGCGCCCTGGGCGATCCGCAGCAGGGCGGACTGGACGCGGTCCGGCAGCAGCGGGGCGCGCCCGCCGTCGTCGACGTGGACGCGCACGGTGAGGTGGTCGCCGGTCTCCCGCACGGCCAGGGCGCGCAGCGCCGCGTCGAGGCCGCCGCCGCGGGCCAGGTCGGCGGGGGCGAGGTCGTGCACGAAGCGCCGGGCCTCGGCCAGGTTGTGCTCGGCGACGGACGCGGCGCCCCGGACGTGGGTGCGGGCCTTGCCGGGGTCGGACTCCCACACCCGCTCGGCGGCCTGGAGCAGCATCCGCTGGCTGGACAGGCCCTGGGCGAGGGTGTCGTGGATCTCCATGGACAGCCGCTGGCGTTCGGCGAGGGTGCCCTCGCGGCGCTCGGACGCGGCGAGCTCACGGCGGGTGCGGATCAGGTCGTCGATCAGGGCCCGTTGCCGCGCCGCCTGCCGCTCGGTCTGCAGGAACACGGCCGTGGCGATGGCCGCGACGGCCGGCGGGGCGAGCAGCAGGTTCGGGTCGAAGCGCCCGGCGAGGCGCAGCTGTGCGGCGACGACGAAGAGCGTCAGCACCGCGACCAGGACGAGCGAGGCCCGCGCCGGCAGGGTGCGCAGGCCGGTGTAGAAGAGCGGCACCGCGCACCAGGAGAAGCTGGGCGCGAGGACGACGAGCACCATCCACACCACTACGACCAGCCCCAGCCAGGCCAGGCGCCGCCGGGAGGGCCGCGCCACGGGGCCGCCCAGGACCGGCCCGAGCAGGTGCAGTACGGCGAGGGTGAGGGACAGGGCGATGATCCACGGGGTGCGGGGCTCACCGGGGTGGCGCAGCAGGAAGCGGGCCAGGGCGCCGCCGAGCAGCAGGAAGAACGCCGCGTGCATGACGGCGCCCAGCCACCGGCTTTCCGGGTCGTACGGTCTCGGCATGCGGAGCGCCTCCCTTCCACAGTGTCGCTCACGGTGTCGCCGACCACGCTGAACTGGGCAAACACCCCCATTGTGACTGCTCGCGGCGGCGGGCGGGTCAGCCGATCGGATGACCCGCCCGTCGCCCGTTCCGCGGCCCACGAGCAGCCGTAACACCGACGGTCGGCCGGGGTTTCCGGGCCGAGGCTGGACAGCAGACGGGCAGCCGGACCGCAGTGGCCGCCCGGCCGACTCCAAGGAGCAGACCAGCATGAAGAAGATCCTCTCCCGGCGCGCCCGCATCGTCACCGGCAGCGCCGTCGTCGCCGCCGTGGCCGCCGGGACCTTCGGCACGGTGTCCGCGAACGCCGCCGCTCCTCAGGCCGCTCCGGCCGCCGCGCGAGCGGCCTCCGTCGACCGCGACGACACCACCACGTCCACGCACCTGACGATCGACGCCGCCACCGAGGCGGCCCGGGCCGCGCTGAAGGCCGCCGAGAAGGAGAACCAGCGGATCTCGGTCGCCGTCGTCGACCGCAACGGCAACACGATCCTCACCATGCGCGGCGACGGCGCCGGTCCGCAGTCGTACGAGTCGGCCGTGAAGAAGGCGTTCACCGCGGTCTCCTGGAACGCCTCGACCACCGAGCTGGCCAAGCGCCTGGAGAACGCCCCGAACCTCAAGGACATCCCGGGCACGCTGTTCCTCGGCGGCGGCGTCCCGGTCACCGCCCGGAACGCCCCGATCGCCGGCATCGGTGTCGCCGGCGCCCCCTCGGGCGACCTGGACGAGAAGTTCGCCCAGGCCGGCGCGGAAGCGCTGGCCGGCTAGCAGCCCCCGCCGACGGGCGTTTCACGTGAAACGCCCCATAGGATCACGACGTGCGCATCCCCCGTCCGCTCGCCGTGGTGACCGCCGCCGCCGTCGCCTCCCTCGTGGCGTGCGGCGGCGGTGTGCACGGCACCCCCGGCAGCTCCGGAGTACGCGACCCGTACTTTCCGAAGGCGGGCAACGGCGGCTACGACGTCGGCCACTACGCCCTGGACCTGACCTACGACCCCGGCGCCCGGCACCTGTCCGGCACCGCGACCATCACCGCCCGGGCCACACAGGACCTGTCGGCGTTCAACCTGGACCTCAAGGGGCTGGACGTCGAGAAGGTCACCGTCGAGGGCCGGACCTCCCGCTTCAACCGCGCCGGGCAGGAGCTGACCGTCCGCCCGCCCGACGAGCTCGACGACGGCGAGACGTTCCGGGTCGCCGTCCGCTACTCCGGGGCCCCGGTGACGATCACCGACCCCGACGGCTCCGAGGAGGGCTGGCTGCCCACGGCCGACGGCGCGCTCGCGCTCGGCCAGCCGACCGGGTCGATGGCGTGGTTCCCCGGCAACCACCACCCCTCCGACAAGGCGACGTACGACCTGGCGGTGACGGTGCCGAAGGGCCTCGGGGCCGTCTCCAACGGCGAGCCGACCGGCGAGCGGACCGCCCGGGGCCGGACGACCTACACCTGGCGCACCCCTGAACCCATGGCGAGCTACCTGGCCACGGTCGCGATCGGCGACTGGGACGTCCGCCGCTCCGCCACCGGGGCCGGGATCCCGGTGTACACGGCCGTCGATCCCGAGGAGGCACGGGCGAGCCGGGACCTGCCGGCCGCCGTCGCCGAGGCCATGACCTGGGCTCAGGACCGCTTCGGTCCCTACCCCTTCTCCTCCGCCGGCGCGATCGTCGACCGGTCGGGCGACGTCGACTACGCCCTGGAGACGCAGAACCGGCCCGTCTTCGCCGGCACCCCCGACACCGCCCTCCTCGTCCACGAAATCGCCCACCAGTGGTACGGCAACTCCGTCAGCCCCAGGACCTGGCAGGACATGTGGCTCAACGAGGGCTTCGCGACGTACGCGGAGTGGCTGTGGCAGGAGGACCACGGCGGCGACACCGCGCAGGAGACCTTCGACGCGCTGTACGCCGGGCAGTACTACGGCGACGAGGACGCGAGCGACTCGATCTGGGCGTTCCCGCCCGCGGACCCGCCCGACGCGGCGCACATCTCCGCAAGCCCCGTCTACCAGCGCGGCGCGATGGTGCTGCACAAGATCCGCCAGAAGGTCGGCGACGGCACCTTCGGTGCCCTGCTGCAGGGTTGGGCATCCGCCCACCGCCACGGCACCGCGGACACGGAGGACTTCACGGCGTACGTGGAGAGGTCGGCACCGGACGAGGACTTCTCCGGCATCTGGGAGGACTGGCTCCACGGGGACGGCCGACCGGACGAGCCGTGAGGGAGGGTGTCCCGCGGCCGGTCCGCGCGGGCCATGACACCATCACCCACGTGCTCGACATCGGCTACGCCCTCTCCACCCGTTTCCCGGACCCCCCGCAGACCGACTACCGCCGCGCGGACGTCCACGCGCTGCGGCACGACCTGTTCTGCGGGGACGTGTATCTCGCCGACACCGAGGCGGACCGGGAGGTGTCCACAGCCTGGGGATGGGTGCCGGTGCTCGACTTCGCCTGGGCGCTGTGCGACATCGTGGAGCGGATCGACCGGGACCCGGCGGGGTCCCGGGCCGCACGGCCGCAGCGGGCGGAGCTGGACTTCACCGAGTCCACCGACCGCCTGCTCTTCGAGCGCCGCTTCGGCTGGGTCGACGTCGAGGCGGAGTGGCTGCCGCCGTCCGAGCCCCCGCTGTCCTTCTCCCATGCCGAACTGCGCCGGGAGGCCCGGGACTTCCTGCACGATCTGATCGCCGACCTCACGGACATGCACGAGGAACTCGCGGAGAATCCGGCGATCTGGACCTTGCAGGCCCGCTTTCCGCGACTGCCCTGACCACGCGGGCCACTGGTCGGTCAGCTGCCGGCATCCCCGTCGGACAGCACCCGCACCCCCAGCTCCGCGGCCAGCACCGGGGCCAGGTCCAGCAGCTGGGCCGGACTGATCACCGCTCCCGCCAGACGGTCGATCCCGCGGGCGATCTCCAGCGGAGCGGCCCCGCGCAGGTCGACGTCCGTCAGGGTCGCCGCGCCGAGGTCCGCCTCCTTCAGCGCGCAGTCCACGAACGCCACCCGCTCCAGCCGCGCGCCCCCGAAGTCGGGCTCGACCAGGACGCAGCCCTCGAAGACGACGTCCTTGAGCCGGGCCCCGCGCAGGTTCAGGTAGTCGATCTTGCCGCCGCGGATCAGCACCCGCTCCAGCGCCGCGCCGTGCAGCTGGGTGCCGCCGAGGCGGGCGTCGACCAGCTCGACGTCGCGCAGGGTGGACTCGGCGAGGTTCGTGCCGACGCCCCGCACTCCGGTGAGGACGGAGTCGAGGAACCGGGCCCTGGGCAGGGACGTCTCGTCCAGTGCGCAAGCGGTCAGCGCGCAGTCCATGAAGCGGGCGCCGGCGCCGTCCTGGCCGGTGAAGTCCGTCTCCCGGAACTCCAGGCCGTCGTGGTCCCCGTCGGGCTCCAGCTCTCCTCCCCCGTAAGGCTCCAGCGGAGGGAGCCGCACCTCCGGGCGCCGTGCCGCCCTCACCGCCGTACCGCCGCCGCCCGCTGTTCTCCTCGCCATTCCCCCATGCTGCACCCCACCACTGACAACGGCTCCGACCTGCGAAGACGCCGCGCCGCAGGCGCCGGCCGGGCCCGAGCGCGGCCCCGATGTCACATTCCGGGGCACCGGGGCCGTCCTACTCCCGAAAGCCAGAGGCAGGTGCGCCGACGGAACACGCAGGCGACCCGGACGCGAGGGAGACACCCAGCCATGCACCGCATCACCGTCATCGGCGGCGGCTTCGCCGGACTGACCGCGGCCATCACCGCTGCCGAGGCGGGCGCCAAGGTCACCGTCCACGAAGCCCACCACACCCTCGGCGGACGGGCGCGGACCGCCGACGGCCCGTACCGCACCAACGAGGGCCCGCACGCCCTCTACAACGGCGGCCCGCACTGGGCCTGGCTCAAGCAGCGCGGACTCGTCGGACCGCTCGCGCCCCTCCCGCCGCTGGAGGGGGCCCGGCTGCGGCTGCGGCACCGGGGCACGCTCCGCCGCACCCCGCCCTTCGCCATGCTGAAGCTGCTGCGCCGCGGTGTCGGACAGGCACCCGTGGACACCGACTTCCTCAGCTGGGCCACCGGCATCGCCGGTGAGGAGGGCGCCCGCGCCGCCGCCCACTACTGCGCGGTGGCCCTCTTCCACCACGACCCCGGCTCCCTGTCCGCGGCGTTCGTGCAGGAGCGCCTGCGCCGGGCCACCAAGCTGCCGCCGGAGGCGCACTACCCGCGCGGCGGCTGGGGCGGGGTCATCGACCGGATGGCCGCGCGGGCGTGGAACCTCGGGGTGCGGGTGGAGACCCTCTCCCGGGTCGACACCGTCCCGGCCGACACCCCCGTCGTCGTCGCGACCTCCCTGGACGCCGCCCGGCGGCTGCTGGGCGACTCCTCGCTGACCTGGCCGAGCGGGCGCACCACCCTCGTCGACGTCGCGGTGCGGACCCGGCGCGGCGACGCCTTCGCGGTCTCCGACCTGGACGCGCCGGGCTGGATCGAGCGGTTCACCGCGCAGGACCGCACCCTGGCGCCGGCGGGCGAGCAGCTGATCCAGGGACAGATCCCCATCGCACCTGACGAATCGAAGGCCGACGGGACCGCCCGTGCCGAGCAATTGCTCGACCTCGGTCTCCCCGGCTGGCGCGAGCGCGTGACCTGGCGGCGCGAGTCCGTGGCGAACGGCCGGACCGGCGCCGTCGACCTGCCCGGCACCACCTGGCGCGACCGGCCCTCCGTCGACCGAGGCGACGGCGTCTACCTGGCCGGGGACCAGGTCGCCGCCCCGGGACTGCTGTCGGAGGTCTCCTTCAACAGCGCCCTGACGGCCGTGTCCCTGGCGCTCGGACGGCGGGAGCTTGACCTCAAGCAGGCTTGAGGTCGTTGACTGGGCCCCGTCCGAGCAACAAGCGACGACCTTCCGTTGGGGGACCGCCATGCACGCCATCCGTCTGCACGCCTTCGGCCCGGCCGAGAACCTCACCCTCGAAGAGGTCGAGGACCCCCGCCCGGGCCCCGGCGAGGTCCGCGTCGCCGTCCGCGCGGCGGGCGTGCACCTGCTGGACACCGCCCTGCGCGAGGGCGTCCGGGGCCCGCTGCCGGAGCCTCCCTCCCTGCCCACGGTCCCCGGCCGCGAGGTCGCGGGCGTCGTGGACCTGCTCGGCGAGGGGGTGGCGGAGGAGTGGCTCGGCAGGCGCGTCGTCGCCCACCTCGGGTTCGCCCCCGGAGGCTACGCCGAACTCGCCGTCACCGGCGCCGGACGGCTCCACGAGATCCCCGGCGACCTGGACTTCGCCGAGGCCGTCGCCATGATCGGCACGGGTCGTACGACGATGGGGATCCTGCAGTTCGCCGAGCTCGGCCCGGACGCGGTGGCCGTGGTCCCGGCCGCCGCGGGCGGCATCGGGACGCTGCTGGTGCAGTACGCCCGGAACGCCGGCGCCACGGTGATCGGTCTGGCCGGCGGACCGGAGAAGACGGCCCGCGTCGCGGCGAACGGCGCCGACCTCGCCGTCGACTACAAGGACCCCGAGTGGCCGGCCAAGGTCCGCGCCCACCTCGGCGGGCGGAGGGCCACCGTCGTCTTCGACGGGGTCGGCGGGGACGTGGCCCGCGAGGCCGTCGCCCTGCTCGGCCCCGGCGGCAAGCACATCGTCTTCGGCTGGTCGGGCGAGGGACTGCACGACGGCCGGCCCCATCTCGTGGACGGTGTCTCCGAACAGGTGCTCGGGCCGGTGATGCTCGAGAAGGCCGGCGGCAGCGACCCCCTGCGCACCCTGGAACTGCGCGCCCTCACCGAGGCCGCCGAGGGACGGCTCAGGCCCGCCGTCCAGCGCTTCCCGCTCGCCGAGGCCGCCGCCGCGCACCGCGCGCTGGAGACGCGGGGCACCACGGGCAAGGTGGTCCTGGAGCCGTAACCAGCGGAAAGGCGGGTGCGGATGCGATACGCCCCGATTCATGGTCTTCTGGCCAGATGAGTGCCGCTCGGACAGGTGAAGCTGCCGCCCCCGCGGACGCCGACCCCCGCCGCTGGTGGGGTCTGACGGTGATCGCCCTGGCCCAGCTGATGGTCGTTCTCGACGCGACCATCGTGAACATCGCGCTCCCCTCGGCGCAGCGCGACCTGGGCATGTCCGACGGCAACCGCCAGTGGGTGATCACCTCCTACACCCTCGCCTTCGGCGGACTGCTCCTGCTGGGCGGCCGCGTCGCCGACCTCGTGGGCCGCAAGCGGACCTTCGTCGTCGGACTCGTCGGCTTCGCCGTCGCCTCCGCGATCGGGGGCGCCGCGACCGGTCCGGGCATGCTCTTCGGCGCCCGCGCCCTCCAGGGCGTCTTCGCCGCGGTCCTCGCGCCGTCCGCGCTGTCGCTGCTGACGACCACGTTCACCGAC
This sequence comes from Streptomyces viridiviolaceus, assembly GCF_014650995.1. GTDB lineage: Bacteria > Actinomycetota > Actinomycetes > Streptomycetales > Streptomycetaceae > Streptomyces > Streptomyces viridiviolaceus. The sequence goes on along the minus strand of NZ_BMWA01000009.1, from coordinate 77,769 downwards.
CCCAGGGAACGCGGAAAGGCCTTCGGCATCTACGGCACGCTCGCCGGCAGCGGCGCCGCCGTCGGCTTCATCGTCGGCGGGGTGCTCACCGAGTACCTCGACTGGCGCTGGTGCCTGTACGTCAACATCCCCATCGCCGTCGCCGCCGTGATCGGCGCGCTCGTCCTGCTGCACGACCGCCCGGGCCGCGCCGGGGCCCGCCTGGACGTCCCCGGGGTCGTGCTGGGCTGCGGCGGCCTGATCGCCCTGGTCCACGGCTTCAGCGAGGCCGAACCGCGCGGCTGGACCGACCCGTATGTGCTGGCACTGTTCGCCGCCGGGATCGTCCTGCTCCTGGCCTTCGTGTGGTGGCAGACCCGCGCCCCGATGCCCCTGCTGCCGCTGCACATCATCCGCGACCGCAACCGCGCCGGCTGCTTCCTGACCATGATGCTCGCCGTCATGGGCATGTTCGGCATGTTCCTCTTCATGACCTACTACCTGCAGGTCGTCCTCGGCTACTCCCCCGTGAAGACCGGCCTGGCCTTCCTGCCGCTGACCCTGTCGATCCTCATCGGCTCCACCCAGATCTCGGCCCGGCTGCTCCACCGCGTGGGCCCGCGCATGCTGATGGTCCCCGGCATGCTCCTCGCCTCCGGCGGCATGGTGATCCTCACCCAGATGACGGTGCACTCGGAGTACGCCACCGAGATCCTGCCCGCCCTGATCCTCATGGGCCTCGGCATGGGCCTGACCTTCATGCCCGTCTTCTCCACCGCCACCGCCGGCGTCGCCCCGTGGGACGCCGGCGTGACCTCCGCGACGGTCAACACCTCTCAGCAGGTGGGCGGCTCGATCGGTACGGCGCTGCTCAACACCATCGCCACCACCAGCAGCGCGTCCTACCTGACGGCCCACCTCACCGACCCCTCCCGGCGGGAGCTGGTCACCAAGGAGGCAATCGTCCACGGCTACACGGTCGCCATCTGGCTGGCCGCCGGCATCATGCTGCTGGCGGGCCTGGTCGCGAGCCTGATGGTGACGGCCAGGGCCCCGCAACACGGCATCCCGTCCGAGGAACGGATGCCGGAAGCGGTGGCCTAGGGGGAAGGGGGCCCTGCAAGCCCGCGGGGCCCCCTTGGACCCACGCGGGCACACGCCGGGCCGTTGAGCGGCGGCGTCAGTGCCGCCCCGCCACCCGGTCGGCCACCCGCGCCAGCCGGGACGAGGACGTGCCGTGCGACGTCCGCTCGCGCCGGTCGGCCTCGCGGTAGACGGCGTACATGCCCTGGACGCCGAGCCAGCGCAGCGGTTCCGGCTCCCACTTGCGCACCCGGTGCCCGACCCACGGCAGGTCCGTCAGCTCGGTGCGGCCGCCCTGGCCCGAGTCGAGCTGCACCAGGTCGCACAGCGTCCTGGCGGCGAGGTTGGCGGTGGCCACGCCGGAGCCGACGTAGCCGCCCGCCCAGCCCAGTCCCGTCGACCGGTCCAGGGTGACCGTCGCGCACCAGTCGCGCGGCACGCCCAGCACCCCGGACCAGGCGTGCTCGATCCGCAGTCCGGCCAGGGCGGGGAAGAAGCGGACCAGGATCTCGCGCAGCGCCTCGATCGTCGCCGCCTGGGTGGTGCCGTCGTTGTCGGTGCGCGAGCCGAAGCGGTACGGCACTCCGCGCCCGCCCAGCGCGATCCGGCCGTCGGCGGTGCGCTGTGCGTACATGTAGGCGTGCGCCATGTCACCGAGCGTCTGGCGGTCCGCCCAGCCGATCGACTCCCACTGCTCGTCGGTCAGCGGCTCGGTCGCGATCATCGACGAGTTCATGGGCAGCCACGTCCGCTTCTGCCCTTCAGGGAAGCGGTGAAGCCCTCCGTGCAGCGCAGGACGTACGGCGCCCGGACGGTGCCGTACGGCGTGACCGCGTGCCGCGGGCGGATCTCCGTCACCGGCGTCGACTCGTGGACGGTCACGCCGAGTCCCTCGACGGCCGCGGCGAGCCCCTTCACCAGCTTCACCGGGTGCACCCGGGCGCCGTGCGGCGTCCAGCTCGAGCCGACCGCGTCCGCCACCCTGATCCGCTCGGCCGTCTCCCGGGCGCCGTACAGCTCCCGGTCCTTCTCGCCGAACGCCAGCTCCGCCTCGTGGAACGCCCTCAGCCGGGCCGCCTGCGCCGGCGTGCACGCCACCTCCAGCACGCCGCCCTTGTGGATGTCGGCGTCGACGCCCTCCGCCTCGGCGACGCGGATCACCTCGTCCACGGTGTCGTTCATGGCCCGCTGCAACCGCACCGCCGCCTCATGACCGTGCAGACGCGCGTACCGGTCGCGGCCCGCGATGCCGTTGTACAGCCAGCCGCCGTTGCGCCCCGAGGCGCCGTATCCGCAGAACTTCTGCTCCAGCACGGTGATCCGCAGGAACGGCGCCGCCTTCTTCAGGTAGTACGCCGTCCACAGTCCCGTGTATCCACCCCCGACGATCACCACGTCCGCCGACGCGTCCCCGGCGAGCGGCTCCCGTACCGCCGGAAGACCGTCGTCCGCGTACCAGAAAGAGACGCCACCGTTCACGACACCGCTGGTCGAGCTGCTCATGGCCCGGACGTTAACCCCTGCGGCGGACCACTGTCTCCTTCGGATTTCGTGGACTTTCCGGCCTCCGAGGGCTCGGCGACGGCTGTTATTCGCATGACCGTTCCTCCGCACGCCGGTACCGTCGCCAGACGTGATCGACGTTCCGGACGCGCTCGCCGCCTCGCAGGCGAAGTACAACGGAGAGGCCGGCCGCGCCTTCATCGACGCGCTGCCCGCTCTCGCGGCCGATTTCCTGGACCGCTGGGAGCTCCGGCTCGACGGCCCGTCCATGCACGGCTGGGCCGCCCTCGTGCTGCCGGTCGTACGGCACCGGGACGGCACCCCGGCCGTGCTCAAGCTGCAGATCCTCGACGCGGAGACCGAGGGCGAGCCCGTCGCGCTGCGCCTGTGGGACGGCGACGGGGCGGTACGCCTCCTCGACCACGACGAGGCCACCGGCACGATGCTCCTGGAGCGCCTCGACCCGTCCCGGATGCTCAGCCACGTCGAGGACTCCCGCGAGGCCGTCCTGGTCGTCGCCCGGCTGCTCGCCCACCTCACCGCGGGCCCCGCCCCGGCCGGCCTGCGCCGCCTCGGCGACATCGCGCGCGCCATGCTGGACCGCACGCCCTGGGCCCTGGACCGCATCCCGGACCCTCGGGCCCGCCGCCTGGTCGCCGACTGCGCCGCCGCCGTACGCGAGGTCGTCGCCGAACCCGGCGACCGGCTCCTGCACTGGGACCTGCACTACGACAACGTCCTCGCCTCCGACCGCGCCCCCTGGCTCGCCATCGACCCCAAGCCCCTGGCCGGCGACCCCGGTTTCGACCTGATGCCCGCCCTGGACAACCGCTACGACCCGGGCGAGGTCCAGTGGCGTTTCGACGCCATGACCGACGTCCTCGGCCTGGACCGCGAACGGGCCCGCGCCTGGAGCCTCGGCCGCGTCCTGCAGAACTGCCTGTGGAACGTCGAGGACGGCGACCCGCTGGAGAAGGAGCAACTGGAGATCGCCCGCCAACTGCGCACCCCGCCCACCGCCCACCGCTGAACACACGAAGCACGCGAACGGCCCCCGCCTGTCGCAGACGGGGGCCGTTCCGTGAAAGAGCCCCCTGTCGGATTCGAACCGACGACCTTCGCTTTACAAGAGCGGTGCTCTAACCAGCTGAGCTAAGGAGGCACCGCGCACCGGCGGGCGCGGAGGCTGCTCCACTGTACACAGAGCGCGAATCTCCGAGCCACGAAGTTCGTGGCCCCGGTCACCCCAGTTCGTAGGCGAAGTCGTAGGCCACCGACGCCTCCCCGTGCCGGGCGGTGAAGGTTCCGCTCCCCCGCAGCCCGGTCAGTTCCCCCGTCCCCGAGCCTGCCACCACCTCGAACGTGCAGTGCACCGTGCCCTCGTCGTCGAAGCGGCCCCTTTCCTCCAGCACGAAGGCGCCCTCGCGGCCGTCGATCCGGCCGGTCAGCAGCTCCATGCCCGTGAACGTGCCGGCCTTGCCCGTGACGTAGGCGATGGAGTACTCGCAGGTGGTGCCGGCGGCCTCGATGCCGCCGGAGAAGGTGTTGGTGACGGCCGCGTGGGCGAGGCGCGGGACGGTGTCCTCGGGGGAGACGGCGTGCTCCTTCCAGTCGGCGAAGGTGAAGTGGCCGGTGGTCCGGGTGGCGGGCATGGGTGTCCTCTCGTGCCGTGGCACCGCTTCCGTTCCGGTGCCGTGCGGGACCAGCCTGGAGGCCGTACCTGACACCCTCTGTCAGGTACGGCGGGGTGGCGGCCACAATGGCCTCCATGCGTGCCGACCGGCTCCTCTCCCTGCTCCTGCTGCTCCAGAACCGGGGCCGCATGACCGCGCCGGAACTCGCCGCGGAGCTGGAGGTCTCGGTGCGCACGGTCTACCGGGACGTCGAGGCGCTGGGCGCGGCGGGCGTGCCGGTCACCGCCGACCGGGGGCCCGCCGGCGGGTACCGGCTGATGGACGGGTACCGCACCCGGCTGACCGGGCTGACGGATGCCGAGGCCGGTTCGCTGTTCCTGGCGGGGATGCCGGGGCCGGCCCGGGAGCTGGGGCTGGGCGCGGTACTGGCGACGGCCCAGTTGAAGCTGTGGGCCGCGTTGCCGGACGAGTTGGCCGATCAGGGGCGGCGGGTGCAGGAGCGGTTCCATCTGGACGCTCCGGCGTGGTTCCGCGACGCCGATCCGGTGCCCTGGCTGGAGGCGATCGCGCGGGCGGTGTGGGAGCAGCGGGTGCTGCGGGTGCGGTACCTGCGCTGGGGCGGTGAGGTGCACCGCGAGCTGCGCCCGCTGGGGCTCGTCCTCAAGGGGGGCATCTGGTACGTCGCGGCGCTCGCGCAGGAGGCCGTACGCACCTACCGGGTGTCACGTTTCCGGGCGCTGGAGGAGACGGGCGAGAGCTTCGAACGGCCGGCGGACTTCGTCCTGGCCGCCTACTGGGAGGAGTCGTCGCGGGAGTTGGATGCGGCGCTGCGCCAGGAGACCGCACGGCTGCGGATCTCCCCGCGGGCGCGGCGGCTGCTGCCGATGCAGTTCGGTGCGGCGGGCGTCCGGGCGGCGCAGAGCGCCGGGCCGCCGGACCGGGAGGGCTGGGTGGAGGTGGAGATCGCCGTGGAGTCCCGGGCCGTGGCGGTCGGGGACCTGCTGCGGCTCGGCACGGAGGCCGAGGTCCTGGGTCCCGAGGGGCTGCGGCGCGCGGTCGCGGAGGCGGTGGCGGTGCTGGCGGACCGGTACGCGACGCCGGGTCGTCTCGAAAATTTCGGCGAAGTTCACACGTCCGCAGGTACTGACAGACCAGGTGAACGCCAGGTACCGTCCTGACCCAGTTCACTCGTGTGGACTACACCACAAGTGAACATCCACGGACACCACCACGGGATTCCCGTCGTGGCACCACCTTCCTACAACGGATCGTCCGGCACGTTCCTGCCGGTAGAAGGGGGCCCATTCACCATGGCCACTGTCTCGTTCGACAAGGCGACCCGGATCTACCCGGGTTCCGACAAGCCCGCGGTAGACGGTCTCGACATCGAGATCGCGGACGGCGAGTTCCTCGTTCTGGTCGGCCCGTCCGGCTGCGGCAAGTCGACCTCGCTCCGGATGCTGGCGGGGCTGGAGGACGTCAACGGCGGCGCCATCCGCATCGGTGACCGCGACGTCACGCACCTGCCGCCGAAGGACCGGGACATCGCCATGGTGTTCCAGAACTACGCGCTGTACCCGCACATGACGGTCGCGGACAACATGGGCTTCGCCCTGAAGATCGCGGGCGTGCCGAAGGCGGAGATCCGGCAGAAGGTCGAGGAGGCCGCGAAGATCCTCGACCTCACCCAGTACCTGGACCGCAAGCCGAAGGCGCTCTCCGGTGGTCAGCGCCAGCGTGTCGCGATGGGCCGCGCGATCGTGCGTGAGCCGCAGGTGTTCCTCATGGACGAGCCGCTGTCCAACCTGGACGCCAAGCTGCGTGTCTCCACCCGTACGCAGATCGCCAGCCTCCAGCGCCGTCTGGGCATCACCACCGTGTACGTCACCCACGACCAGGTCGAGGCCATGACGATGGGCGACCGGGTGGCGGTGCTGAAGGACGGTCTGCTCCAGCAGGTCGACACCCCGCGGAACATGTACGACAAGCCCGCGAACCTCTTCGTCGCCGGCTTCATCGGCTCCCCGGCGATGAACCTCGTCGAGGTGCCGATCACCGACGGCGGCGTGAAGTTCGGCAACAGCGTGGTCCCGGTCAGCCGGGACGCCCTGCAGGCCGCCACCGACAAGGGCGACCGCACGGTCACCGTGGGCGTCCGCCCCGAGCACTTCGACGTGGTGGAGCTGAACGGCGGCGCGTCCGCGTCCCTGACGAAGGACTCCGAGGAGGCTCCGGCGGGTCTGGCGGTCTCGGTGAACGTCGTGGAGGAGACCGGCGCCGACGGGTACATCTACGGCACGGTCGAGGTCGGCGGCGAGACGAAGGACCTGGTGGTCCGCGTCAGCAGCCGTTCGGTGCCGGAGAAGGGCGCGACCGTGCACGTCGTGCCGCGCCCGGGCGAGACGCACGTGTTCTCGACCTCCACGGGTGAGCGTCTCTCCGACCGGTAGACCGCGGCCCGGCGTGGTCCTACACCCCCGTAACGGGTGAATTCACCCGTGTTGACGAAGAAGGGCCCCGCAGCCTGCTGCGGGGCCCTTTCCGTTGTCGACAAATACCCCGGCACAACGGACGTTTCGAGCGGTGTGCGTCAACCCCCTACCCATTTCAGCACCCTTCTTCATCCCCCGAACCGGTGACTAAATGTCGCCAAATCATTACCGGACGCTACCCTCACTCGCGTGAAGCACTCCGTGAAGCACTCCGCCACCCCACAGACGCGACGCGGCCGGGGCCCCGCCCGCCGGATCGGCCGCTCCCTCGCCTTCGTCCTGCCCGTCGTCCTGGTGCTCTCCGGGACCCTGGCCGTCACCCGAGTCAACTGGTCGGGGACCCCCTCGAACTCGGTGCTCACCGCGTCGGACGCCTCGTCCTCCGAGACCTCCTCGCGTGCCGCGGCAGCCCGAGCCCCGCACGAGGTGCTGCGCGACCGGCTGCTGACCGAGCTGCAGGAGGAGGACCCGGGCGTCGCCCTCACCCACCTCCAGCAGGCCGTCCACGACCGCCCGTCGCTGGCCAGGCACTGCGCGTCCATCGCCCGCTCCCTCGGCCGCGCCGCGGTACGGGTGTACGGCCCGACGCGCGCCCAGTCGTACGCGCGCCCCGTCTGCGACACCGCCTTCGCCTCGGGCGTCCTGGCCGCGCACCGCTGAGCGCGGGCCGCGAGGCGGCAGGACTGCGGGCCGGCCGGGAGCGCCACGTACAGTTCGGGCATGACCGATCCGAACGCCGCGTCCCGCCGCCCCGTTCAAGCCGTCGTCCTGGCCGGCGGACAGGGTTCCCGGCTGCGTCCCTACACCGACGACCGGCCCAAGCCGATGGTCGAGATCCCGGGCACCGGGACTCCGATCATCGGCCATCAGCTCGTCTGGCTCGCCGAGGAGGGCGTGACGGACGTGGTGATCTCGTGCGGCCACCTCGCCGAGGTTCTGCAGAAGTGGCTGGAGACCGCCGATCTGCCTCTGTCCGTCACCACGGTCGTGGAGACCGAGCCCCTCGGCCGCGGCGGCGGCCTGAAGTACGCCGCCGCGCACCTGCCCCACCCCGACCGGGCCTGGTACGCCACCAACGGCGACATCTGGACCCGGTTCTCACTGCGCGACATGGCCGACTTCCACACCGAGCGGGACGCCGTCGCGACCCTCGCCCTGGCCCGTCCGCGCCTGCCGTGGGGCGCCGTGCAGACCGACGGCTTCGGCCACATCACCGACTTCATAGAGGCGCCGCCCTCGACCTTCGAGATCAACGCGGGCGTGTACGTCTTCTCGCCCGAGTTCGCCGCGATGCTCCCGGAGCGCGGGGACCACGAGCGGACGACGTTCCCGCACCTGGCCCGTGAGCGCCGGCTGGCCGGCTTCCCCATTCCGCAGGGCTCCTACTGGCGCGCGATCGACACCGCGAAGGATCTGACGGAGGCGGCACGGGAGTTGGCGGCCCAGGGCCGCTGAGCGCGACACGGTCGACGAAACGGGGCCCCGCACGGATGACGTGCGGGGCCCCGTCGTCGTGCCGGGCCGTGACCCGGCGTGGGCGGCTAGCCCAGGAGGCCGCCCACCAGACGCCCGCCCGGCCGGCCCGTGGAGGAGGAACCGCCGTCCCCGCCGGTGCCGGTGCCTCCGGTCGAGCCGCCGCCGCCGCTGCCGCCACCGGCGGTGGCACCGCCGGAGGTCGGTCCCGCGCTGGTGCTCGGGGCCTGCTCGTCCGGGGAGGTCTGCTCCGGCGGAGCCTGGCCGACGGTGCCCTGGGTCTGGCTGGGGGCGCTGCCGGTCGCGGTGCTGCTGCTGCCCTCGGTCGCGCCCGGGGAGGACGCGGCGTCCGCGGAGGGGGTGGCCGCGCCGGAGGAGGCACCCTGGCTGGGTGAGGAGGAGGCCTCCGGCGTCGTCCGCTGCCGCTCGCCCGGCTCCTCGGGGAGCGGGGAGCCGGGGAGCTCGTTGCGCGGGGACTCGCCGGGACCGGGGACGACCACCCGGTCGGCGTCCCGGACGGCACCGCCGAGCAGCGAGCCGACGAGGAGGGTGACGCCGGTGACCAGGAAGGTGATGAGGGCGCCGCGGCGCAGCACGTAGCGGCGCAGGTCCCAGATGTCCGCGCGGGGACCGAGGCGACGCCAGGCGCTGCCGGCGAGCCGGCCGTCGACGGAGTAGACGGGGGCACCGGCGATGATCAGCGGGGACCAGGCGGCGAGGTAGATGATGTCCGGCGCGTCGTAGACGGGGACGCTCTTCCAGCTGACGGTGATCAGGAGCGCGGCGGACAGGCCCGCGCCGATGACGGCCGCGACGCGCTGCCAGCAGCCCAGGACCGTCAGGACGCCCACGATGACCTGGAGGAAGGCGATGACGAGTCCGGACCCGACGGGGTGGGCGAGGGCGAACTGACGCAGCGGCTCGGCGACGTCCCAGGGGTGCAGGGTGTTGAGCCACTTGACCATGGAGCCGCGTTCGCCGCCGTCGAAGTAGACGGGGTCGCAGAGCTTGCCCATGCCGGCGTAGACGGAGATGAAGCCGAGGAAGACGCGCAGGGGCAGCAGCACGACGCCGAGGTTCATGCGGCGGCCGGGGTGGTAGGCGTGCCGGTCGTCGGCGGCGTGGCGCTTGGCGCGCGGGGCGGTCTCGTCCGCGTACCCGTCGTCGTAGGCGGGGGCGGCGTCGAAGTCCTCGTCGACGTAGGCGGGTTCGTCGTAGGCGCCGGCGACGGTGCGCATGGCGGGCAGCAGCCGGGTCCCGTCGGGGACCGGGCCGCGCTGGGCGCCGAGGACGGGGGTCTCGAGGGGCTGGGTGGGTTCGCCGTCGTATCCGTCGTAGCCGTCGTAGCCCGGGTCGTAACCGGTGTACCCGGTGTGGCCGTCGCCGCCCGGGCCGCCGCCGTCGACGGCGATGCGGGGGATGACCTGGGTGGCTCCGGCATCGGCGGCCGGCTCCTCGGGATGGCGGCCGGCTCCGGCCCGCACCGCCTGGAGCAGCCGGTGGGCGCCGGTGTCGTCCGGGTCGGACCGGCCGCTCCAGACGACGGGGCGCCGGCGGCCGGTCGAGGTGGCGGCGGCCCCCGCGGCGGCGCCGACGACGGGGATACGGGCGGTGTCCTGGGTGGCGCTCAAGTGCCGCGCGATACGCGGGGATCGGGTCCGCCGCGCGGAGGCACCCAGCTGCACGCGGAAGCTCGCGTGACTGACGATCACCTGGGCCGGATCGCTCGGCACCTTCACCGTGCTCAGCGCGGGAGCGTCGTCGATCGTCGACGAGCGGTCCCCCGTGGGTGTGCGGGGTGTTCTGGTGTCCACACTCATCTAACCGAGTGACGTGTCGTTAGGACACTGCCTTGACCCGCCGGATCTGTCCGGACCCCGTCAAACTTGTCCGGACCGCCCGGAACACCCCGTGTGGGCTACCACCCCGAACACCCGTTCAGGATCGGCGACGTGTCCGCCACGTACGGGACGATCCCCGCCGCCACCCGCGTTGAGCGACTCCGCACCACCCGGCACCGGGACGCGCGGCCGGAAGTCGCACGTCCCTCCCTCTGCCGTCCTCACACGGCCGCGCCGGACTGCACCCGCGCGGCCGTCAGGCCCGTCGCCGAGCCGCCTCGTACAAGACGATTCCGGCCGCGACACCCGCGTTGAGCGACTCCGCACCACCCGGCATCGGGACGCGCGGCCGGAAGTCGCACGCCCCTCCCTCTGCCGTCCTCACACGGCCGCGCCGGACCGCACCCGCGGCCGTCAGGCCCGTCGCCGAGCCGCCTCGTACAAGACGATTCCGGCCGCGACACCCGCGTTGAGCGACTCCGCACCACCCGGCATCGGGATCCGCACCCGGAAGTCGCACGTTTCGCCGACCAGCCGCGACAGGCCCTTGCCCTCGCTGCCGACGACGATGGCGACGGGTCCCTCCAGGGCCTCCAGGTCGCCGAGTTCGACCTCACCGTCGGCGGCGAGGCCCACGACCACGATCCCGGCCTTCTGGTACGCCTCCAGCGCGCGCGTGAGGTTGGTGGCACGGGCAACCGGCGTCCGGGCGGCCGTACCGGCGGACGTCTTCCACGCGCCCGCCGTCATGCCGGCCGCGCGCCGTTCGGGCACGACGACGCCGTGGCCGCCGAAGGCGGAGACGGACCGGACGACCGCACCGAGGTTGCGCGGGTCGGTCACGCCGTCCAGGGCGACGATCAGCGGGTCCTCGCCCTCGTCGTAGGCGGCGTCGGCGAGGTCGGAGGGGTGGGCGTACTCGTACGGCGGGACCTGCAGGACCAGACCCTGGTGGTTCAGCCCGTTGGTCATCCGGTCCAGCTCGGGACGCGGCGCCTCCATCAGGTTGATGCCGCCGCGCTCGGCCGCGAGCTGGAGCGCCTCGCGCACCCGCTCGTCGTTGTCGATGAACTGCTGGACGTAGAGCGTGGAAGCGGGCACGCCCTCGCGCAGCGCCTCGACGACGGGGTTGCGGCCGACGACGAGCTCGGACGTCGAGCGGCCGCCGCCGCGCCGCTGCGGCGCGCGTCCCGTGGCGCGGCGCGCCTTCGCCTGGGCGGCGCGCTGCTTGGCGTGTCCCTTGCGCATCTCGGCGGGGGGCGTGGGTCCCTTGCCCTCCAGGCCCCGGCGCCGCTTGCCGCCGCTGCCGACCTGCGCGCCCTTCTTGCCGGACATGCGGCGGTTGTTCGCGGCCATGAGTTACCTGTCTCCGCTCTCTTACGGGAGTGTGCGTATGCCTTGTGTCTTATGCAGTGTGCCGCCCGGAGGGCCGGGCGGCACAGTCGATCTTCCGTGATCGGGGTGGGTCAGCGGGAACCGAGGCTCCAGCGGGGTCCCTGCGGGCTGTCCTCGATGACCAGACCGGACTCGCCGAGCCGGTCGCGGATGGCGTCCGCGGTGGGCCAGTCCTTGCGGGCCCGGGCGGCCTCGCGCTGGTCGAGGACGAGGCGTACGAGGTCGTCCACGACGCCGTGCAGCTCCTCGCCGCGGTCGTTCTCGCCGGCCCAGTGCGGGGCGAGCGGGTCCAGGCCGAGCACGTCGAGCATGGCGCGGACCTCGGCGAGGCGCGCGACGGCGGCCTCCTTGTCGTCGGCGGCCAGCGCGCTGTTGCCCTGCCGCACGGTGGTGTGCACGACGGCGAGCGCCTGCGGGACGCCCAGGTCGTCGTCCATCGCCTCGGCGAAGGCGGGCGGCACCTCGGCGGCGGGCTCGACGGCTCCCCCGGCCAGCTCGGTGACGCGCTGCACGAAGCCCTCGATACGGGCGAAGGCCGACTCGGCCTCGCGCAGCGACTCCTCGCTGTACTCGATGGTGGAGCGGTAGTGCGGGGTGCCGAGGTAGTACCGCAGCACGATGGGCCGCCACTGCTTGACCATCTCGCTCACGAGCACCGAGTTGCCGAGCGACTTCGACATCTTCTCGCCGCTCATGGTGACCCAGGCGTTGTGCACCCAGTACCGCGCGAACGCGTCGCCGAAGCCCTTGGCCTGCGCGATCTCGTTCTCGTGGTGCGGGAAGATCAGGTCGATGCCGCCGCCGTGGATGTCGAACTCCCGGCCCAGGTACTTGTGGGCCATGGCGGAGCACTCCAGGTGCCACCCCGGCCGTCCGCGGCCCCACGGCGTCTCCCAGCTCGGCTCCCCGGGCCTGGCCGCCTTCCACATGGCGAAGTCCCGCGGGTCCCGCTTGCCGGTCTCGCCCTCGCCCTCGGGCTGGCGCAGGTCGTCCAGGTCCTGGTTGGACAGGGACAGGTACCCGGGCAGGGAGCGCACGTCGAAGTAGACGTTGCCCTCGGCCTCGTAGGCGTGTCCGCGCTCGATCAGGCCGCGCATCATCTCGACCATCTCGGTGATGTGGCCGGTGGCCCGCGGTTCGTAGGTGGGCGGCAGGCAGCCGAGGGCGGAGTAGGCGTCGTTGAACGCCCGCTCGTTCTCGTAGCCGATGGACCACCAGGGGCGGTGCTGCTCGCCCGCCTTCTTGATGATCTTGTCGTCGATGTCGGTGACGTTGCGGACGAACGTCACGTCGTAGCCGCGGTGGGCGAACCAGCGGCGCATGATGTCGAAGTTCAGCCCCGACCGGATGTGCCCGATGTGCGGGGCGGCCTGCACCGTGGCGCCACACAGGTAGATCGAGACACACCCGGGCGTGAGCGGGGCGAAGTCACGGATCTGCCGGGCGCTGGTGTCGTACAGGCGAATCGTCACGTGTCCAGGGTAGTGGGCGCCGGGCAGTGCCATGGGCCCACCGGCCCGGCGTCCATGCATTCGTGACCCACGCACGGCCGAACCTGCGGGGCGCGGCCCGGGTCGGAGGGACCGGGGCCCCCTTCCGGCCGGCCGGAGCCGGGTGGCGGGTGCGCACAGCCCGGGGTCCGGGGGCGGCGGCGCGGCGGGCGCCGCGCCCACGCTCCCCCGGCTCACGCCACCCGCACCACCAGCGCCGTGGCCACGGCCATCAGTCCCTCTCCCCGTCCGGGGAAGCCGAGCCCGTCCGTCGTCGCCCCGGACACCGACACCGGCGCCCCGGCCGCCGCGGAAAGCACCTCCTGCGCCTCCTCCCGGCGCCTGCCGATCTTCGGCCGGGGCCCCACGACCTGCACCGCGACGTTGCCGATCCGGAAGCCGGCCTCGCGCACGATCCGCGCGGCCTCCGTCAGCAGCGTCACACCGGAGGCGCCCGACCACTGGGGGCGGCCGGTGCCGAAGTGCTGTCCCAGGTCGCCGAGTCCTGCCGCGGAGAACAGCGCGTTGCACGCGGCGTGCGCCACGACGTCCGCGTCGGAGTGCCCGGCCAGCCCCGGCCCCTCGCCCTCCCACTTCAGACCGGCGCACCACAGCTCGCGGCCGTCCTCGAAGGCGTGGATGTCGGTGCCGATGCCGACCTGCGGCAGCGGCGGGAGGGAGGCGTGGTCGGTCTCAGAAGCCATCGTTCAGCCTCCGGCGGGCCAGTACGGCCTCCGCGAGGACCAGGTCCAGGGGGCGGGTGACCTTGAAGGCCTCCTCGTGCCCGGGCACCACGACGACGGTGAGTCCGAGCTGCTCGACCATGCTCGCGTCGTCGGTGACGTCGCCGGCCACCGTCTCGTGGGCGCGCACCAGCGCCGCCCGGTCGAAGCCCTGCGGGGTCTGCACCGCGCGCAGCCGGGCGCGTTCCGGCGTGGCCACCACCGGCTCCGGGGCGCCCGGCACGGCGGCCGGCTCGACCTGCTTGACGGTGTCGGCGAGCGGCAGCGCCGGCACGACGGCCGGGGCCCCGTCGCGGACGGCCTCGATCACGGCGTCCACGGTGTCCACCGGCACCAGCGGCCGGGCCGCGTCGTGCACGAGGACGATGTCGTAGCCGGGAGGCAGTGCCTCCAGTCCGAGCCGCACGGACTCCTGGCGCGACTCGCCGCCGGGCACGACGGCGAAGTCCGTACGCTCAGGCAGCGCGTGCGCGTCGAGCAGGCTCTTGACCTCCGCGGCACCGTCGGGCGGGGCCACGACGACGACCAGGGAGACCGCGCGGGAGGCGGCCATCGCGCGGACCGCGTGGATCAGCATGGGCGTGCCGCCCAGCGAGCGGAGTGCCTTCGGGGCGCCGGGGCCGAGGCGTACGCCCCGGCCGGCGGCCGGGATGACGACGGCCGTGCGGGCGGCCGCGGCCGGTGCGGGTCGCGAATCGTCAGACATCGGTTCCTGTCAGGTTTGTGTGCTGGCCTGGCGTGGGTATGGCCTGGGAAGTGCCGGGCGCGACGCCTTGACCGGACCCTTCCGTGACGCTGGTCGAGCAAGCTGCCCGGGCCCGGCACGCCCAGTATCGGGGTTCGGGGGAGCCTCGAAGCGGACGGTCGGAAGTGGACCTGCGGACGGCGTCCGGGTACGAACATGCCGCAGCGCCCGGCGACGGGGAGACGTCATCGGGCACCGCGGCATTTCAGCGTGAACCGAGCGGGCACTGCCGCACGTCAGGACGCGAGAACCTCGTCGAGCAGGGCCTCGGCCTTGTCCTCGTTGGTGTTCTCCGCGAGAGCCAGCTCGCTCACCAGGATCTGGCGGGCCTTGGCGAGCATGCGCTTCTCACCGGCGGAGAGTCCGCGCTCGCGCTCGCGACGCCACAGGTCACGTACGACTTCCGCGACCTTGATGACATCGCCGGAGGCGAGCTTCTCCAGGTTTGCCTTGTATCGACGCGACCAGTTCGTGGGCTCCTCGGCATACGGCGCGCGCAGCACCTCGAAGACCCGGTCCAGCCCGTCCTGACCGACCACATCACGCACGCCGACGAACTCCGCATTGTCCGCTGGCACACGCACCGTCAGGTCACCCTGGGCGACCTTCAGCACCAAGTAGGTCTTGTCCACGCCTTTGATCTGGCGAGTTTCGATGGCCTCGATCAGCGCGGCCCCGTGATGGGGATAGACCACGGTGTCGCCAACCTTGAACGTCATGTGACAGGTACCCCTTCCGTGGCTATCCAGGGTAACACGGATACGGCGTCTTCTGAATGGCGTTTTCGCAGGTCAGGGCATATCTCGGGGCTTGACAACAGCAACAGGAACGTGCTGCGACGGCCGAGCGGAAGAAGGTATTCGCAGGTCGGAGCGGCTCTTCGGGGCAGGGGAAACGCGCACGTTACACGCATCCGGAGGTACACACGAGCGGCCGAACATCCCCATATGTCCGGTTCCAGGCGTGCGACTTCCGCTACTCCGTTCGGTGGCCGGGGCGGGGTTCCGGACGAATCCGGAATTGATCACGGCGCGCCGCGAGCCGCGTCTCGGTGATCAATTCTGCGGCCGTCCGCGTGCCCGCGCATTCCTTCACGGAAAATTCCCCGGGCGGCTTCTTGCGGAAGGCTTCTTATGTGAATGACGGACCGGTGCGGGCTCCAATGTGACTCATGAGTCTCATCTGTCACTGAAGGACCGAGCGCCGGGACCGCGTGCCCGAGTGGCCCGGTGCGGGAGCGCCGGAAGACCCGGCGGCGGCCCCGGGACTACCGCCTGCTGAGCGAAGCGGACCGCCTTGGGGGAGGGTCGGGTGCGGCGGCCCAGGAACGGCTCGGTAACCTAAGGCCGCTGACAGACACTTAGGGCGGCTTTATTCCGTGGCCGCCGCCTCGCTCGAGTCAAGGAGTTGCCGCCGCCGTGAGCCGCAGCCTTCGACGCGGCGCCCTCGCCGCCGCCGCCATCGCGTTCTCGATCGCCTCGCTCGCCGCGTGCGGCGCCGGCCACAACGCCCAGACCCTGCAGATCCAGCCGGACCACGCGGCGACGACCGTCGGCGACATCAAGATCCAGAACGCGGTCGTCATCACCCAGCCCGACCTGGAGTCGACCGGCCCGGCCGTGGTCGCCGCCACCTTCTTCAACTCCGGCACCACCGACCAGACGCTGGAGTCCATCACGGTGGACGGGACCGGCAAGTCCGCCGAGCTGAAGCCCGCCGAGGGCAGCAAGGGCCTGACCGTCCCGGCCGGCGGCTCCCTCGTCCTCGGCGGCAAGGACAACGCCTCCGCGGTGCTGCCCAGCAGCCGCGAGGCCATCCAGGACGGCAACGCCCAGAAGGTCACCTTCAGCTTCAGCAAGACCGGTGACGTGACCCTGCGCGCGTTTGTCGTCCCCGCCGAGAGCTACTTCTCCTCGTGGGGCCCGAGCGAGATCCCGGCCGCGCCGGGCGCGTCGGCGACCCCGGCCGACGAGGCCACCGGAGAGGCGAGCGGGGAGCCGGCCGACGGCCAGACCTCCGGAGCGCCGGCCGAGGGCGAGTCGGACGGCGCGCACGACGGGACGGACACGTCGACCGCCCCCGCCGACGACGCCGCGTCGCAGGAGGCCGAGGCCGGCCACTGAGCCGGACGCGCGGCCTGACGCGCCCCGGGGCGTACCGAAGGACGTACCGAAGGAAGGGCGGGACCTCACGAAGAGGTCCCGCCCTTCCTTGTGCCGCGGTATCAGATGCCGGTCTACGGCTCGAACTTGTAGCCGAGGCCCCGCACCGTCACCAGGTAGCGCGGCGCGCCCGGGTCGGGCTCGATCTTGGCGCGCAGCCGCTTGACGTGAACGTCGAGGGTCTTGGTGTCACCGACGTAGTCGGCGCCCCACACCCGGTCGATGAGCTGCATGCGGGTCAGCACACGGCCGGCGTTGCGCAGCAGCATCTCCAGCAGGTCGAACTCCTTCAGCGGCAGGTCGACCTTGGTGCCGCCGACGGTCACCACGTGCCGGTCGACGTCCATGCGGACGGGCCCGGCCTCCAGCGCGGCGGGGGTCACCTCCTCCGGCTCGCCGCGGCGGCGCAGGACGGCCCGGATGCGGGCGACCAGCTCGCGCGAGGAGAAGGGCTTGGTGACGTAGTCGTCCGCCCCTATCTCCAGGCCGACGACCTTGTCGATCTCGCTGTCCTTGGCGGTGACCATGATCACGGGAACGTTGGAGCGGCCGCGCAGCTGACGGCACACCTCGGTGCCCGGCAGTCCGGGCAGCATCAGGTCGAGGAGGACGAGGTCGGCGCCGTTGCGCTCGAACTCGTCGAGTCCGTCGGGGCCCGTGGTCGCGACGGCGACCTCGAAGCCCTCCTTGCGGAGCATGTACGACAGGGCGTCGGAGAAGGACTCCTCGTCCTCGACGACGAGCACTCGGGTCACGGAAGGACCTCCGGGGCGGGAAGCGTTTCGTACGGGGATGTATGGGGGGTGGGAGAGGTGCGGGTGGACCGCCGGGTCGCACCGTTGAGACCCGCACGCTCGGCACGGTCCTCGTGCTCTGCGCGCTCGGCGTGATCGGAGCGATCCGCGGAAGCCTCCTGATCGGCGTGCTCCGCGTGATCGTCGTGGTCTGTGTGGTCGTGGTGGTCTTCGTGGTCGGCGTGATCCACGGGCTGCAGGTGATCCGCGTAGGCGCCTGGCGCGGTCCGCTGCTGGGCGCGGTCGCCGGCGCGGGCCGTGCCCGTCTCCGGCAGCCGCAGGGTGAAGGTGGAACCCTGGCCCTCGGCGCTCCACACCGTGACTTCCCCGCCGTGCGAGGCGACCACGTGCTTGACGATCGCAAGACCGAGGCCGGTGCCTCCGGTGGCCCGGGAACGGGCCGGGTCGACGCGGTAGAAGCGCTCGAAGATGCGCTCCTTGTCCTTGTCGGAGATGCCGATGCCCTGGTCGGTCACGGCGATCTCGATCATGTCGCCGCCGGGCGCGCCGACGCGGCGGGCGGCGATGCCGACGCGGGTGCGGGCGGGCGAGTAGTTGACGGCGTTCTCGACGAGGTTGCCGAGGGCGGCGGCGAGCTGGCCCCGGTTGCCGGTGACGTGCAGGTCGGCGGTGCCGCCGGCGGCCATGGTGATCTGCTTGGTGCCGGCCGCGTGCCGGCAGCGGTCGATGGCCTCGGCGACCAGTTCGTCGACGCGGACCGGCTCGGCGTCCTCCAGCGGGTCGTCGTTCTGGACCCGGGAGAGGTCGATCAGCTCCTGCACCAGGTTGGTCAGCCGGGTCGCCTCGATCTGCATCCGCCCGGCGAAGCGCTCCACGGCCTCGGGGTCGTCGGAGGCGTCCATGACGGCCTCGGAGAGCAGGGACAGCGCGCCCACGGGCGTCTTCAGCTCGTGGCTCACGTTGGCGACGAAGTCGCGTCGTACGGCCTCGATGCGGCGGGCCTCGGTGAGGTCCTCGACGAGCAGGAGCACGAGCCGGGAGCCCAGGGGCGCGACGCGCGCGGAGACGGCCAGGGCCTCTCCCCGCCCGTTCCCGCGCCTCGGCAGGTCCAGCTCGACCTGTCGTATCTCCCCGTCCCGCCTGGTGTCCCGGGCCATCTGCAGCATGGGCTCGACCGCGAGCTTGCCGCCCCGGACCAGGCCGAGGGCGTACGCCGCCGAGCTGGCCTTGACCACCGCGTCGGCCTCGTCGAGGACGACGGCGGAGGACCGGAGCACCGACAGGACGGTGTCCACGCCCGGCGGGAGCACCGGATCGGTGTGCAGGGACGTCCGCGTGGGCCGGTTCTGCTCGCGTTCGCTCCAGCGGAACGCCAGCATGGCGATGACGCCGGTGAGCACTCCGGCGATCGCTGCCGCTGCGGCGACCGCCGCGTTCACGTCCATGCGTCCAGGTTAGGCATGGCCGGGGGCCCCGCCCCAGCCATCGGGGTGCGAGCTCGAACACTCGTCGCCCAGAGTTCACCTTGGGGCCAGTGATGGTTCATTTGGGGTGCCGGAAACGGACGCGTACGGGCCGGAACGTGGAAGCGTGGGGGTGAAGCAAGGGGTGCGAACCCCCAAAAGGACGTACGAGAGGAACCCTGATGCGGGACGCGTACCACGAGGAACTTGACTCGATCGGCGACGGACTGGTGGAAATGGCCCGGCTGGTCGGCTCGGCGATCGGGCGCGCCACGACCGCCATCCTGGACTCCGACCTGAAGCTGGCCGAGAGCGTGATCGAGGCCGACCAGAAGGTCGACGAACTCCAGCACGACCTGGAGGCCCGGGCGATAACCCTGCTGGCCCGGCAGCAGCCGGTGGCGACGGACCTGCGCATCGTCGTCACCTCGCTGCGCATGTCGGCCGACCTGGAGCGGTCGGGCGACCTGGCCCAGCACGTGGCCAAGCTGGCCCGGCTGCGCTACCCGGACCGCGCGGTGCCGCACGACCTGCACGCCACCATCCTGGAGATGGGCCAGCTCGCCCAGCGCCTGATGGCCAAGGCCGCCGAGGTGATCACCACCAAGGACGTCGACCTGGCGCTGCAGCTGGAGCAGGACGACGACGCGATGGACCTCCTGCACCGCACCCTCTTCCAGCACCTGATGGACGACCGCTGGAAGCACGGCATCGAGACGGCCGTGGACGTCACCCTCCTGGGCCGCTACTACGAGCGCTACGCCGACCACGCCGTCGCGGTCGCCAAGCGCGTGGTGTACCTGGTCACGGGCGAGCACGCGGACGAGCTCCAGGCGGACATCCAGCCGGTGACGCAGGTCGAGGGCGCCTGACGGGCGGGGGCGCCTGTGGCGGGGCGCGCGTGAACGCCTCTGTGCGCCGTTGATGCGACCACGCCCCGGGGCATCCAATGGACACAGGTGCACCGGCACCAGCCTCGAGGAGGGACCCATGGCCGATTCCCCCACCACCACGCCCGACCCCGCGCAGGAACGTCCGACCGAGCAGCCCACCGACATCGGGAAGCTGCCCCTGATCGCCGCGTGCGGCTGCGGCTCGGGCTGCGGCTGCGGCTGCCAGTCGGGCAACCCCTGCCAGTGCGGCTGACGACGTACGACACGAAGGGCCCCGGCAGCGCGCGCCGGGGCCCTTCGCCGTACGCCCGGCAGGGGTCGCCGCGCCCGCCGTACGGGCGCAGCATGGACGTACGACCCGGAAGGGGGTGCGACACCATGGCTCACTTCATGGACGTCCATCACGGCATGCAGGGCATCACGGCCGACCAGCTCCACCAGGCCCACCAGGCCGATCTCGCCATCGAGAAGGAGGAGAACGTGCACTTCGAGAGGGCGTGGGCGGACCCGGAGTCCGGCACGGTCTACTGCCTCTCCGAGGGCCCGTCCGCCGAGGCGGTCCAGCGCATCCACGAGCGCTCGGGGCACAAGGCGGACGAGATCCACGAGGTGCCGCTGTCCGTCTGACGCGCCGGGCGGCTGTTCCCTCCCCGTACGTGTCCGGCCGTACGTGGTCCTGCATCTCCGTACGTGGTCGTGGCGAGCTGAGTACGGGTACTCACGACGTGGCCTCCGAGCCGCTCGACCATGGGATCAGGACCACGAACCACGGGGAGTACCGATGAAAGCCGACCGCCCGATACGCACGCTCGCCCGTCTCACCTTCGCCAACCCCGCCTCGGCGCTCTACCTCGCCCTGGTCGGCACCGCCGTCGCGGTCGCCGCTGCGGAACCGCTGTGGTCGGACACCGCGGAGGGCTCGCTCGTCTGGGTCTGGCCGGCCCTCTTCACCTTCCCGGCATTCGGCTTCGTGGCCTGGCTCGGCGAGTCGGCCTGGGCGGCCGACGCACCGGCGTGGTTCTTCGCCGGCGGCCTGTTGGTGTCGGCCCTGGTCCAGTCGCTGGCGCTGGGGGCGACGCTGAGGGCGCTGCGCGGCCGGCGGCGCGAGCCCTCGCGGGCCTGACCGTTTCCGGGCCGGCGAGGCCCCGCGGCTTCCCTGCCCGGTGAACGCGGGAGCGCCAGGCGGTGGTGGAACGGTTCTGCGCCCGTCGGCGTCGTCCTTCTCCGAGGCACGGTGGCCGTGCCTCGGAGAGGGGTCGACGGGGTGCGTGCGGACGGGTTCGCCAAGTGGTCACGGCGGTTCGAGGACGAGCGGGAGCGCAGGCACGCCCAGGGGGACCCGGACTGGGGGCGGGGAGCGACCCTGCATCCGGCGGTGTGGGCCAGTGTTCAGCGCTTCCAGGTGGGCGAGGACGGCGACGGAGCGAACCTCGTCGGCAAAGCGGACCGGGCCGGCGACGCCGACTACGCGCGGGCGGTCCGGCTGTTCGTCGCCGAGGAACAGAACCACGCCCGCCTGCTCGCCGGGCTGCTGGCCGCCGGCGGCATGCCCACCCTCACCGGCCACTGGAGCGACACGGCCTTCGTACGGCTGCGGCGCCTGATGGGCCTGCGCCTGGAGCTGCTGGTGCTGATGATCGCGGAGGTGGTGGCGCTGCGTTACTACCGCGCCCTGCGCGACGGCACCCGGGACCCGCTCACGTCGGAGGTGGCGGGACGCATCCTGTCCGACGAGCAGCGCCACGTCCCGTTCCACTGCGAGCGACTGCACGCCTCGCTGGCGGAACTCCCCCGCCCCGTGCGCCGAACGGTGATGGCCCTGTGGCGGCTTCCCCTCCTCGCGGCCTCCCTCGTCGTCGCCGCCGACCACGGCCCGGCACTGCGCCGGCTCGGCGTCGGACGTCTGCGTTTCGTGGCCGACGTCATGGCTTCGTCGGACGCGGTGGTGTCCGCGGTGCTGGCGCCCCGCCCGGACGCGTGGTCGAACGCCGATCTGTGACCGGCGACCGGTCGCGGGACCGGCGGGATCCTCGTCGCGCTCCGCGCCCGAGGCGTTCGCACGGGGTCGGGCCGCCCGTGCCCCGCCCCGGCACATCTCCGCCTCGGGTCACCGGTGTCCCCCGGTTCCGGCTCCCCGGTCGCCGGTACCGGCCCCAGACGCCTCCACGAGCACCTCCCCGGCCGCGGTCCGCACGTACAGCACCGACCGTCCGGCCCGCCGCCGCTCCACCAGCCCCGCGTCCAGCAGCACCCGCAGGTGCCGGCCCACCGACCCCAGCCCCTGCCCGGTCACGGCGACCAGCTGGGTCGTGCTCATGGGCGTGCCCAGCAGTACCAGCAGTCCGGCCCGCGCGGTCCCGACGAGCGCCCCGAGCCCGGCCGGAACGGGCCGCCGGCCGGGCTCCTCGGCGAGCACCCCCAGACACGGGTAGACGACGGCGTACCGCTCCCGCCCCTCCCACGACACCCAGCTCGTCCTCGGCGTGACCGGCATGAACAGCAGCTCGGCCCCGGCGGCGATCTCCCGGGGCGGATACGCGTTCAGGTTGACCTGGAAACGGCTCTCCCCGAGCCACCGTGTCGTCCCCGGCCGCAGCGAGTCCAGCACGGCAGCCCAGCCGCCCTGGTTCACCCGCGCGGTCCGCGCGACCACGTCGGCCTCCAGGACGCGCCGCCGTCGCTTCCAGTACGGCCGTACGGTCTGCTCCCACACGTACGTCAGGAGCGCGGTCGCCCGCCCGGGCAGGTCGTCCCGCTCCAGGGCGGCGGGGAGCGGGCCCCGCAGGGACACGCGCAGGTCGTCCCGTGCCTCACCGGCCCCGGCCGCCCGCACCCGGGCCACGGTCTCCTCGAAGCTCTCCCCGACGCACGAGGTGGGGCAGAAGAAGTCGGCGATCCAGGACGTGCCGAGGGCCGCCCGCACGAGCTGTGCGTCCACCGGGTCGGCCGCGAGGCGCGCGCGGTAGCCGGGCAGGTGCGCGCGCAGCCAGGCCTCCTCGCCCGGATGGGCACCGGTCCCCGCGTGCAGCAGCTTCAGGCTCGCGAAGGTCTCGGCGAACGGCGAGAGCACGAATCGGCTGCGGGCGAGGGTGTCGGTGTCGATCTGCCACAAGCCCATGCGTGATGACCTTTCGCGTGTCGGCGAAACAGTAAACACGGCCCCCGGGCGGCTCCGAGACTTCTCCGCATGCGCAGCTACCGCTCCCTGTTCCGCACCCCGGAGTTCACCCCGTTCCTGCTCTCCTTCGCCACCTTCGCCGCGGCCCAGACGGTCGGCGGTCTGGCCCTCGCCACACTGGTCCACCGGGCCACCGGCTCCCCGTTCCTGTCGGCGGTGAGCATGTTCGGCCCGCAGTTGGCGCAGCTGCTGGGGGGCGCGTTCCTGCTCTCGGGCGCCGACCGCCTTGCGCCACGCGCGGTCCTGTCCGGCATCGCCCTCGCCTTCGCGGCCGGCACGGTGGTGCTGGCGCTGCCCGGCCTGCCGGTCTGGGCGGTCTTCACCGTCGTGCTCCTGCAGGGCCTGGTCGCCTCGCTGGGCGGCGGGGTGCGCGGAGGGCTGCTGAACGAGATCCTGTCCAAGGACGGCTACGTCCTTGGACGTTCGGTGTTCAACATGCTCTGGGGCCTGACGCAGATGGCCGGCTTCGCGACGGGCGGCGTACTGCTGATGCTCCTGTCCCCACGGACCTGCCTGCTCCTCGCGGCGGCGCTCTACCTGACGTCCGCCCTCGTCACCCGCCTCGGCCTCACCGCCCGGCCGCCGCGCTCCTCCGGCCGCCCGTCCGTCTCGGCGACCTGGCGCACCAACGCCCTCCTGTGGTCCTCGCGCCCCCGCCGCCTGACCTACCTGGGCCTGTGGGTGCCCAACGGCCTCATCGTCGGCAGCGATTCGCTCTACGTCTCCTACGCCCCCGAAGCCGCCGGCACCCTGTACGCGTGCGGGGCACTGGGCATGTTCGCGGGCGACCTGGCGGTGGGCCGCCTGGTACCGCCCGCGTTGCGCCGCCGTCTCGCCACGCCGCTGCGCCTGCTGCTGGCGGTCCCCTACCTGTTCTTCGTCCTGCGGCCGGGCGTGGCGCTGTCGGCCGTGGCCGTCACCGTCGCCTCCGTCGGCTTCGCCGCGAGCCTGGTGCTGCAGGAACGCCTGATGTCCCTCACCCCCGACGACCTCGCCGGCCAGGCCCTCGGCCTGCACACCACCGGCATGGCCGCCCTGCAGGGCGTCGGCGCCGTCCTCGCGGGCACGCTGGCCCAACTGGCCTCCCCTGCCACGGCGATGACGCTGATGGCCGCCGGATCGGTCACCGTGACCCTGACCCTCGCGGCGCTGGGCAGGCAGGCGGAACGGCGGTCGGCCCTCCCCGGTACGCGTCCGGACGTCCTGCCGGAACCCACGGCCACGGACCAGTGACCTGAGACGACACCGGCAACCGCGCACTTCACGCCGGTCTGCGACGGCGTGCCCGACGTGGCCCTCGTCGACCCGGCCCGCTCGTGCAGCTCACGGCACGGACGCGGCCCCGCACGGCGACAAGCCCCCGGCTCGCGGAGAATCCGCGAGCCGGGGGCTTGTCGCCTCGGCCCTCAGTCAGAAAGAGGAGCAGCCTCGGCCGCCCGGCTTGCGAGGGCAGCCACTGGGCTCATTCCCGCACCGTGACGGCGCTCAGAGCTTCCCGCCGATCTCGCACGCGCGGCACGGGGGCCGGCCGCAGGTGCACTGCATGAGGGCGTCGACGACCCCGCGGTCGTGGTACAGGCACTCGTCCTTGCAGGTGTGCCGAGGAATGAACCCCGCGGGGATCTCGCCGGGCCACGGCTCGTGGCCGTCCCTGCAGCGGGCGAACCGCTCGGGATCGGTGGCGTGCAGGTCGTGCATCTTCGACCGCGCCTCGTCCTCCAGCTGCCGCACGCGCTCCGCCAGGCCCTTGAGCTCGGCGGCGATGCCGGCGTAGTGGTCGGTGCCGGTCCTCACGTGTGCGGCCCGCAGCGCCATAGCGGCGTTGCCGAGGAACCTGCTCGCGTCCTGGAGGTCGGTCACGTGATGCATCTGAATGCCGTTCACGCCACGGACCCATACGGCGTCCATGCTGCTCACTGATCCACCTCCGAGAAGGAAAAACCTTATTTAAGGACATTAAAGAGCCGGGGTTCGCCAGTCCAGGGCCTGGAGGGTGAGTCGGCTCACAGGAAGTACGGGTGAGATGGATCTTCCTCCGTTCATCATCCACTTGACACGAAGATTTACGAGACGTCTCCTGGAAAGGACAAAGGAGAGCGTCGGAGGCTGCTGATGGCAACCTACGAATATCGATGCATCCGCTGCGGAATCTTCGATGTGAAGTTGCCGATCGGCACGGCACCCAAGACCTCGGGCTGTCCCGTTTGCGGGGGCGCCGCACGGCGTGTGTACTCGGCCCCCTCTCTCGCGCGGACCTCGAATGCGGTCGCCGCCGCCCATGCCCGCGAAGAGCAGTCACGTGAGGCCCCGGAGGTGGTCTCCGAAGTGCCGCCCGGCAGGAGAGTGCGCAGGCAACCGCACCCCGCGCTCTCCAAGTTGCCCCGTCCCTGAAGGACTTGGGAGGTGCGTCCTGTGGCGAGCGTGGGACTGCTCTTCGTCGGTGCGGTGCTCTTCCTGAACGGACTGCTCCTCCTCAAGAAGGTCGATCCCCGCTCGGCAGCGGTGTTCAACCTTTTCGTCGGTGCACTCCAGGTGCTGACGCCGACGTACCTCATCTTCGCCGCCGACAACGACCCCAAGAAGATTTTGGCGGCGTCCGGGATTTATCTCTTCGGATTCACCTATCTCTATGTGGGAGTCTGCCTCCTGGCCGGCATCGAAACCGATGGTGTCGGCTATTATTCGCTCTTTGTGGCAGTCGCCGCCCTGGGATATTCGTTCGTCAATTTCCACTTGGCCAAGGACAACCCGTTCGGGGTGATCTGGCTCTACTGGGCGTTCCTGTGGTTCCTGTTCTTCCTGCTGCTCGGCCTCAAGTTGGACAGGCTCGGCAGTTACGTCGGCTGGGTCACGGCGATCGAGGGCTGGGTCACCGGCGTGATCCCCGCCGCTCTGCTGCTCTCCGGCTACTGGAAACACCCCGACGAGACCGCCATCGCACTGGGCGTCTTCGCCGTCGTCGTCTTCGCGGCGCTGTGGCCGCTCACCCGCGCATCGCGGCAACCGGCGCCCGGTACCACGACGCCGGCCGGCCCGGGCGCATCCGCGTGACCGATTCAGAAGGACCGAGGAAGCCGTCATGCCCGAAGTCAAGTTCACAGTGGACCAGAGCAAGTCCATGCGCGATCAGACCGTCCCCGGACACAACAGGTGGCATCCGGATGTTCCGGTCGCCGCCATGGTCCACCCGGGGGACGAGTTCCGCCTCGAATGCCGGGAATGGACCGACGCGCAGATAGGCAACAACGACTCCGCCAACGACGTACGGGATGTCGACCTGAAGGCCACGCACATGCTGAGCGGGCCGATAGGCGTCGAAGGCGCGGAGCCGGGCGACCTGCTCGTTGTGGACATCCTCGACCTGGGGCCCGTACCGCAGCAGGTCGGGGCCGCACCCGGTCAGGGCTGGGGATACACCGGCGTCTTCGCCAAGGCCAACGGCGGAGGATTCCTGACCGACTACTTCCCGGACGCCTACAAGGCGATCTGGGACTTCCACGGTCAGCAGGCGGTGTCCAGGCACCTGCCCGGTGTCCGCTTCACCGGCATCACCCACCCCGGTCTCTTCGGCACCGCCCCCTCCGCGGACCTGCTGGCGAGCTGGAACAGGCGCGAGCAGGCGCTGATCGACACCGACCCCGACCGGATCCCCCCGCTGGGGCTCGCGCCCGATGCCGACGGGGGACTCGCGGGAAAGGCGACCGGATCCGATGCCCAGCGCATCCTCGGGGAAGGAGCACGCACCGTTCCCGCACGGGAGAACGGCGGCAACCACGACATCAAGAACTTCACGCGCGGCGCCCGGGTCTTCTACCCCGTCCACGTCGACGGCGCCAAGCTGTCGGGCGGTGACCTGCACTTCAGCCAGGGAGACGGGGAGATCACCTTCTGCGGCGCCATCGAGATGGGCGGCTACATCGACTTCCACGTCGACCTGATCAAGGGCGGCATGGAGAAGTACGGAATCAGCACCAATCCCGTCTTCATGCCGGGCAACGTCGAGCCGCGGTACTCGGAGTTCATGTCCTTCATCGGGATCTCCGTGGACCACGACACCGACACGAACTACTACATGGACGCGACGGTTGCCTTCCGCCGCGCCTGCCTCAACGCCGTCGAGTACCTGAAGAGGTTCGGCTACTCCGGAGAGCAGGCCTACCTGATCCTCGGCGCGGCCCCCATCGAGGGACGCATCAGCGGGATCGTGGACATTCCCAACGCCTGCTGCTCGCTGTACCTCCCCACCGCCATCTTCGATTTCGACGTCCGGCCCACCACCGCCGGCCCCACGACGGCCGACCGCGGCCAGTGCGCGGTCTCCACGGCCTGACCGGACACCGACGCCCGGCCGGACACCGACCGCAGGAGTTCAGCGGCGGCTGGGGGCTTTCGTTTGGATCAGCGGGCGGGCCACAGGAAGATGCCGGCGATGTGGAGACCGGCCAGGCAGATGGTCACCGTCTTCTCGTAGCGGATGGCGATGCCGCGCCACTGCTTGAGGCGGTTGATGCACCGCTCGACGGTGTTGCGCGGTTTGCAGGTCTCGCGGTCGAAGGCCGGCGGCCTGCCGCCCCGGCTGCCTCGTCGCAGGCGGTGGCCACGCTGATCTGCCCGGACGGGACTCACAACCGCGCACTTCACGCCGGCCTGCGACGACGTGGTCCTCGTCGAACCGGCCCGCTCGTGCAGCTCGCAGCACGGACACGGCCCCGCACAGCGACAAGCCCCCCACTCGCGGAGAACCCGCGGGCAGGGGGCTTGTTCGTGGGCGCTTACTTCTTCTTGCCCTGGTTCTTCACGGCCTCGATGGCCGCCGCGGCCGCCTCCGGGTCGAGGTACGTGCCGCCCGGGTTGACCGGCTTGAAGTCGGCGTCCAGTTCGTAGGAGAGCGGGATGCCGGTCGGGATGTTCAGGCCCGCGATGTCCGCGTCGGAGATGCCGTCGAGGTGCTTGACCAGGGCGCGGAGCGAGTTGCCGTGGGCGGCGATCAGGACGACGCGGCCGGTGAGGAGGTCGGGGACGATGCTGTCGAACCAGTACGGCAGCATGCGGTTGACGACGTCCTTCAGGCACTCCGTCTGCGGGCGCAGCTCCGGCGGGAGGGTCGCGTAGCGCGGGTCGGAGAACTGGGAGTACTCGGCGTCGCGGGCGAGCGGCGGCGGCGGGGTGTCGTAGGAGCGGCGCCACAGCATGAACTGCTCCTCGCCGAACTCGGCGAGGGTCTGGGCCTTGTCCTTGCCCTGCAGGGCGCCGTAGTGGCGCTCGTTCAGGCGCCAGGAGCGGTGGACGGGGATCCAGAGGCGGTCCGCCGCCTCCAGGGCGAGCTGCGCGGTGCGGATGGCGCGCTTCTGGAGGGAGGTGTGGACCACGTCGGGAAGCAGGCCGGCGTCCTTGAGCAGCTCGCCGCCCCGGGTCGCCTCCTTCTCGCCCTTCGCGGTGAGGTTGACGTCCACCCAGCCGGTGAACAGGTTCTTCTCGTTCCACTCGCTCTCGCCGTGGCGGAGGAGGATCAGCTTGTACGGTGCGTCGGCCATGTCTCCGAGCGTAATCGAACCTCCGGAGCGCCCGCGCGGGGCGCCCGCCGGTCGGACGGTTGACGAGAAGTGTTAATTGAGTGGCCACGCCGAGCGCCCCCCTCGTAAGTTGTGCTCACTACGTGCGCCGCTTACATCCGCTTCGGGGGTCTCATGTCAGTCGCCGGTCTCAGACGTGCCGCGCGGGAGTCCGTCTCCGGTCTTCCCCGCGAGTTCTGGTGGCTGTGGACCAGCACGCTGGTCAACCGGCTCGGCGGCTTCGTCGCCACCTTCATGGCCCTGTACCTGACCCTCGACCGCGGCTACTCCGCCTCGTACGCCGGTCTCGTCGCCTCCCTGCACGGGCTCGGCGGGGTCATCTCCTCGCTGGGTGCCGGGGTGATGACGGACCGGCTCGGGCGGCGGCCCACCCTGCTCGTCGCGCAGGCGTCGACCGCCCTGTCCGTCGCGCTGCTCGGGTTCGTGCACCACCCCGTCGCGATCGCGGCCGTCGCCTTCCTCGTCGGCATGGCGTCCAACGCCTCCCGGCCGGCCGTGCAGGCGATGATGGCGGACATCGTGCGGCCGGAGGACCGTATCCGGGCCTTCTCGCTCAACTACTGGGCGATCAACCTGGGGTTCGCCGTGTCCTCCATGGCGGCCGGCTTCATCGCCGAGTTCAGCTATCTCGCCGGCTTCCTGCTCGAGGCGGCGATGACGATGATCTGCGCGATCGTCGTCTTCGTGAAGCTGCCCGAGTCCCGGCCCGCCAAGGAGACGGTCGCGGCCACCGGGACGGAACCGCCGGTCTCCCTCGGGACCGTGCTGCGTGACGGACGCTTCATGGGGGTCGTCGGGCTGTCCTTCCTCATCGCCGTGATCTTCCAGCAGGGGTCCGTGGGGCTTCCGGTGGCCATGGGCGAGGCCGGGTTCACGCCCGCCGACTACGGCATGGCGATCGCGGTGAACGGCGTGCTGATCGTCGTGCTCCAGATCCCGGTCACGCGGTTCATCGAGCACCGCGACCCGAAGCGGCTGCTCGTCGTCTCCTCGCTGCTGGCCGGGTACGGCTTCGGGCTCACCGCCTTCGCGGGCTCGGTGGGCGTCTTCGCCCTCACCGTCTGCGTCTGGACGCTGGCCGAGATCGTCAACGCCCCGACGCAGACCGGCCTCGTCGTCCGGCTGTCCCCCGTGCACGGGCGCGGGCGCTACCAGGGCATGTACACCCTGTCCTGGGCGGTGGCGTCCCTCGTCGCCCCGGTGATGTCCGGCTTCGTCATCGACCGGTACGGCGCCGAGTGGCTGTGGGGGCTGTGCGCGGTGGTCGGCACGGTCGCGGCGGCCGGGTACGCGGCCCTGATGCGGCGGCTGCCCGCCGAGGAGACCGTGTCCCCCGAGACGCCCGCGCCCGCGAAGCCCGAGGTCAGCACGGCCTGAACGCCCGTGGGGCCGCGGCTCAGGGGTGCATCCGGGCGCCCTTGAGCACCTTGTCCACCGCGTTCTTCGGGCCGTACACGGCGAGCCCCACCAGGTCCAGGTCCCCCGTGGGCACGGCCCGTACCGCCGCACGGTTGTCGCGGTCGTTGCCGGTGGCGAAGAGGTCGGAGGTGAACAGCGCGCGGGGCAGGGCCCGGGACAGCACGCGCGCGTGGGCCGTCGCCAAGGTCTCCTTCGTGCCCTCGAAGACCAGCACCGGCTGGCGGAACATCGGCAGGTACGGGACGCCGTCCGCGTCCTCGTAGGGCTCCCCGATCACCTCGGGGATCTGGGAGCCCAGGCCGCTGACCAGGAAGGCGGTGACGTTGAGGCGCTGCCAGGTCTCCAGGTCCTCGCGCAGCAGGACGGCGATCTTGGTGTCGAAGCGGATGGGTTCTGCATCGTTCATGGAATGAGACTGCCGGTCGTCGTACGGCCGGGTCTTGTACGTTTTTTGCATGGCCGCCCAGGGGAAAGTCTCCGCCTGGCGCCCGTGCATCCCGGGCGTCGTGGAGGTCTTCCACGCCCACTACACCGAGTACGCCTACCCGATGCACGTCCACGACGTGTGGACGCTGCTCATCGTCGACGACGGGGCCGTGCGGTACGACCTCGACCGGCACGAGCACGGCACTCCGCACGACACGGTCTCGCTGCTGCCGCCGCACGTCCCGCACAACGGCTCGCCGGTCGGCCCGGACGGTTTCCGCAAGCGGGTGCTGTACCTGGACGCCTCCCGGCTGGGCGAGGAGCTGATCGGCCCCGCGGTGGACGGGCCCGACCTGCGCGATCCGGTGCTGCGGCGGCGGGTCGGGCAGTTGCACACCGCGCTGGTGCGGCCCGGGGACGAGCTGGAGGCGGAGAGCAGGCTGACGCTGATCGGCGAACGGCTGAGGGACCTGCTGCGGCCCGGGGGCGGGCGGGGCGCCGCACGTCCGGATCCGGCGCTCGCCCGGCGGCTGCGCGAGCTGCTCGACGAGCGGGTCGTCCAGGGGCTGACGCTGGAGCAGGCCACCGCGCTGGTGCCGGCCCACCCGGCGCACCTGGTGCGGGCGTTCAGCACCGCGTACGGCATCGCCCCGCACCAGTACCTGATGTCCCGGCGGGTCGACCGGGCGCGCCGGCTGCTGCTGGCGGGGCGGGCACCGGCCGAGGTGGCCGCGGAGACCGGCTTCTACGACCAGGCCCATCTGACCCGGCACTTCAAGCGGCTGGTGGGCGTCACTCCGGGGCGCTACCGGGCGGCCGGCGCGCGCCGCCCGTCGTAGGGGTCGCGGGGTCAGTCGGAGGGACGGCGGGTCAGGTGGCCGAACGCCTCCAGGTTCCGCGTCGACTCCCCGCGCGCGACCCGCCACGCGTACTCCTTGCGGATCGCGGTCGCGAAGCCCATCTCCAGCAGGGTGTTGAAGGCGCCGTCCGCGGCTTCGAGCACCTGGCCGAGGAGTCGGTCGATCTCGTCGGCGGTGACGGCGGCCAGCGGCAGCTTGGCGGTGACGTAGACGTCGCCGAGCCGGTCGACGGCGTAACTCACGCCGTACAGCTTGAGGTTGCGCTCCAGCAGCCAGCGGTGGACGGCCGCCTCGTTCTCGTCGGGGTGGCGGATCACGAAGGCGTTCAGGGAGAGGGAGTGCCGGCCGAGCAGGAGCGAGACGGTGGTCGACAGTTTGCGGGTGCCCGGGAGTTTGACCACGTAGTTGCCGGGCTCGGGGCTCTCCCACTCCAGCTCGGCGTCCTTCAGGGCGCCTTCGACGACCTGCGCCGCCTTGTGTGCTCCAGCCTGTCCGTCAGCCATGGTGGGAGCGTACGCGACGCCGGTGGGAATGGATCGCGGCCGTGTAGACGTCGGCCGTCGCGGCGGCGGCGCCGTCCCAGCCGAAGGACTGGGCGTGCCGGGCGGCGGCGGCGCCCATCCGGGCCGGGAGGTCGGGGTTGTCGGCGAAGTCGCGCAGCACGCGCGCGTAGGCGGCGGGATCGTGGCCCCGGACGAGACGGCCGGTCTGCCCGTCGCGCACGGCCACGGGAAGGCCGCCGACCGCGGCGGCGAGCACCGGCGTGCCGGTGGCCTGCGCCTCTATGGCGACCAGGCCGAAGGACTCGCTGTAGGAGGGCATGACGAGCACGGACGCGGCCCGGAACCAGTCGGCGAGCTGGTCCTGGTCCACGGGCGGCCGGAACCGTACGACGTCGGCGATGCCGAGCCTCGCGGCGAGCTTCTGCAGGCCCTCGGGCTTGGCGAGGCCGCTGCCGCTGGGGCCGCCGACGACCGGGACGACGATGCGGGAGCGCAGCTCCGGGCGCTCGCCGAGCAGGACGGCGACCGCGCGCAGCAGCACGTCGGGGGCCTTCAGGGGCTGTATGCGCCCGGCGAAGAGGGGGATCAGGGCGTCCTGCGGCAGTCCGAGGCGGGCGCGGGCGGCGGCGCGGCCGTCGGCCGGACGGAACCGTTCGAGGTTCACGCCGGGGTGGACGACGGCGACCTTGGCGGGGTCGGCCGCGTAGTGCCGGACCAGTTCGTCGGACTCCTCGGCGGTGTTGGCGATCAGCCGGTCGGAGGCGGCGACGATCTGCGTCTCGCCGATGACGCGGGCGGCCGGCTCGGGGGTGTCGCCGTCGGCCAGGTTGGCGTTCTTGACCTTGGCCATGGTGTGCATGGCGTGCACCAGGGGGGCGCCCCAGCGCTGGGCGGCGAGCCAGCCGACGTGGCCGGAGAGCCAGTAGTGGGAGTGCACGAGGTCGTAGTGGCCGGGGCGGTGGCCGGCCCACGCCTGCATCACGCCGTGCGTGAAGGCGCACAGCTGGGCCGGCAGGTCCTCCTTGGCCAGGCCCTCGTACGGTCCGGCGTCGACGTGCCGGACGAGGACGCCGGGGGCCAGTTCGACGGCGGGCGGAAGGGCGGCGGTGGTCGCGCGCGTGAAGATCTCGACCTCGATGTTGATCGCGGCGAGGCGCTGCGCGAGCTCCACGATGTAGACGTTCATGCCGCCGGCGTCGCCGGTGCCGGGCTGGTGGAGCGGGGAGGTGTGCACGGAGAGCATGGCGACGCGGCGGGGCCTGCGGTGCAGCCGCAGCCGCGGGGAGGCCGCCGGAGAGCGACGCCCGAGCCTGCTGACGTACTGGCTCACGAGCCGTTCCTCCTCGCTGCGGGCATGCCGGTCGGAGGACGCACGCCGCCCTCCAAGGGGTGGAACGCCGGACGGCGGTGCTCCATTTCCGGATTCCCGGCCTTTGCCGAATCATTACCGATCTTCGCTCAACCGTTCGAGGGCCGGGTGCGTGCGGGGGCGATCGGAGGACGGTGCGGAACAGGCCGTACGGGCGCATACCCTCGTACGTATGTCAGCCCGCGCCGCCGCCCTCCCCCACTCTCGGCTTCGCTCGAGCGGGGGGACCCCCGTTGTGGGAACGGTCACGCGCGGGACGACCAATCCCAACCGCCTGCGCCGCATGGACCGCTGGATCGCCGCCACGCACGGCGCCGAGCTGCGGCGCGCCGCCGACCCCGTCGCCGTCGACCTCGGCTACGGGGCCGCCCCCTGGACCGCCGTGGAACTGCTGCACCGGCTGCGCGGCGCCGCGCCCCACGCGCGCGTGGTGGGCGTCGAGATCGATCCCGCCCGGGTCGCGGCGGCCGAGCCGTACGCACGCGAGGGGCTCGCCTTCCGGCACGGCGGCTTCGAGATACCCCTCCCGCAGCGGCCCGAGCTGATCCGCGCGGCGAACGTGCTGCGGCAGTACGACGAGGCGGAGGTCGCCGCCGTCTGGGAGCGGCTGTGCGCGCGGCTCGCGCCGGCGACGGCGCATTCGCGCGGCGGACTGCTCGTCGAGGGCACCTGCGACGAGATCGGGCGCCGGCACGTCTGGGTCGCGCTCGGGCCGGAGGGGCCCCGCACGGTCACCTTCGCGACCAGGCTGGGCTCGCTCCGGCAGCCCTCGGACCTGGCGGAGCGGCTGCCGAAGGCGCTCATCCACCGCAACGTCCCCGGCGAGCCGGTGCACGCCTTCCTGCGCGACTTCGACCGCGCCTGGGCCGCCGCCGCGCCCTACGCCTCCTACGGTGCCCGCCAGCGCTGGATGCGGGCGGTGCGGGACCTGACGGCCGACTGGCCGGTGACGGACGGGCCGGTGCGGTGGCGGCAGGGCGAAGTGACGGTGCGCTGGGCGGCGTTGGCGCCGCGCGGCTGAACCGCTGCCGGATCCGCACGGCCGGACCGGGCGCGGGAACGATCTCCGTGCGGCGTTCGTCACACAGCGGGGGAGAGGCCGTGTCGCGGGACAGGAGGGGGGAAGGACTGCCCCTGTCGCTTTCCGCGCCGGCATGGCACGATCCCCCAGGCGACCGATGTTACTGACGGTTAATCAGCTTGGGGGCGAGGCATGCGTACGGGGAAGCGTGGGTTGACGACTGCTGCGGTGACCGTGGTCTGCGCGGTCACCGTGCTGGCGGCACCGGGCACGGCGTTCGCGGACCCGAACCCCACACCGTCACGGACGAGCACCCCGACCGCCCCGCCCGCCGCTTCCACCAAGGACCTCGAAGCCGTGCGGAAGAAGCTCGACAAGCTCTACCGCGCGGCGGCCTCCGCCACGGAGGAGTACAACGCCGCCGAGGAGAAGGCCCGCAAGCAGTCCGCCGAGATCGTCGAGCTGGCCAAGAAGATCGTCAAGGGCCAGGAGAAGCTGGACCGGCTGCAGGACCGGGCGGGCGCCGCGGCCCGCTCCCAGTACCGCACCGGCGGGCTGCCCGACGAGGCCAAGCTGATGCTGAGCGACGACCCCGAGGAGTTCCTCGACGGCACCGGCCGGGTGCTCCAGGGCCAGCGCGCGACCAAGGGCCTGATCGGGGAGCTGACCCGCACCCAGCAGGACCTGAAGACCTACGCCGCGGACGCCGAGGCCCAGTGGAAGAAGCTGGAGGCGAACCGCAAGGCCAAGGCCGCCGCCCAGAAGAAGGTCGAGAAGCAGATCGCGGCGGCCGAGGAGCTCGAGTCCGAGCTGGAGAAGGAGGAGAAGGAGCGCCTGGAGCGCCTTGAGCGGGAGGCCGCCGCCAAGGCGCAGACCGCCTGGCTCGGCTCCGGCATCCTCAAGGACCTCAAGGGCGGCGCGACCGAGCAGGGCAGGAAGGCGGTGGAGTACGCCACCGCCCAGATCGGCAAGCCGTACCAGTGGGGCGCCGAGGGCCCGAAGTCCTACGACTGCTCCGGCCTGACCTCACAGGCGTGGGCGTCGGCCGGACGGGCCCTGCCGCGCACCTCGCAGGCGCAGTGGAAGCAGCTGAGGCACGTCGACGTCACGGAGATGCGTCCCGGCGACCTGATCATCTACTTCGACGACGCCAGCCACGTCGGGATGTACGTCGGCGACGGCAAGATGGTGCACGCCCCGCGCCCGGGGCGGTCGGTGACGATCGCGGGGGCGGGCTCGATGCCGATCCTCGGGGTGGTGCGGCCCGACGCGTGAGGCGCGCCGGCCGGCGGCGGCCACGTGACCGGGGCCACGTCCCCCGCACCGGCGGGCGTGACGTGCCCCACGTGAGCCACTCCACGCCCGGCGCCCCGCCCGCGTGACGTTCGTCATCCCCGGCCCGCCGTCGTCGTGTCCAACTGCGGTACGGAACGCGGCATATGACAGTGGCCGATGGACGCCCGGCGTGTTCTGGACCATTCCGCAGCGGCGCTGTCACCCGCTATGGTCCCCGTCGGTGGGTCGAGGTCCCTCGCCCCACCATGCCCTCGGGGGGAGGGAAGGAACCCAAGAAGATGCCCGTACCCGTACCGCGGCAGAGAGCGATCCCGGCCGTGGAGTGTGGTCAGGCGCCGGCCGCGCCCCCGGGCGGCGGCCCTTCCAAGGAACAGGCCCCGCTCGGAAAGACCCCGGCCGAGAACACCACGGACCAGCGCCTGGCCCCCTCGGACCAGCGCGCGACCACCCCGGAGAAGCGCGAGAACACCACGGACCAGCGCGAGAACACCGCACACACCAACCTGACGCTGCTGCTGATCGAGGACGATCCGGGCGGCTCGCCGATCGTTCCGGACCTGCTCGACCAGGCCGGCAAGCCGATCCGCGTCCGCACGGCCCGCAACCTCACGGAGGCCGAGCGGCTGCTGACCGACGACGTCCACTGCATCCTGCTGGACCTCGCCCTGCCGGCCCCGGGCCGGGCGGGCGAGGAGGACGACGACGAGCTGTCGGTGCTCAAGCACGTGCTGGAGCTCGCGCCCCGGCACGCCGTGCTCGCGCTCACCTCCTCCAGCGACGCCGAGCGCGGCGCGGAGGCCGTGGCGGTCGGCGCCCAGGACTACCTGTTCCGCGACGAGCTGGACGGCCGGCTGCTGAGCCGGGCGATCCGCTACGCCGTCGAGCGCAAGCGCTCCGACTCGGCCGAGCGGCGCCTGGCCGAGGGCCGGCTGCGCGCACAGGAGAACGCCCGCCTGGAGCGCGGCCTGCTGCCGACGCCCCTGCTGGACGGCTCCCCGCTGCGCTTCGCCGCCCGCTACCGCCCCGGCCGCTCGCGCGCGCTGCTCGGCGGTGACTTCTACGACGTCGTCCGCACCCCGGACGGCACCGTGCACGCCATGATCGGCGACGTCTGCGGCCACGGCCCGGACGAGGCGGCGCTCGGCGTGGAGCTGCGCATCGCCTGGCGGGCGCTGACCCTCGCGGGGCTGTGCGGCGACGAGCTGCTCGGCACCCTTCAGCAGGTGCTGGAGCACGAACGCTCGGACGACGAGATCTTCGCGACCCTGTGCGCCGTGGACATAGCACCGGACGGCCGACGCGCCGGCCTGTGCCTGGCCGGGCACCCGGCACCGCTGGTCGCCGGGCCCGGCCTGCCCGCACGGCTGCTGCCGTACGACAACAACGGCCCGGCCCTCGGGCTGCTGCCGGGCGCCCGCTGGCCGCGGATGCAGGTGCAGCTGGGCGCCGAGTGGAGCCTGATGCTCTACACCGACGGCCTCATCGAGGGGCACATCGGCGAGGGCAGGGAGCGGCTCGGCCAGGACGGCATGGTGGAGATGGTCCGCCGCCAGTTCGCCGGCGGCCTGCGCGGCGAGGAGCTGCTGCAGGCCGCGGTGAACGAGGTCCGCGACCTCAACGGCGGTGAGCTGACGGACGACGTGGCGGTCCTGCTGCTGGACCGGATGCCCTGACCGGCCCGGAAGGCGGGCTCAGCGCCCGCCGTTCCACGGTCCGTACGGGCCGTCGCTGCTGGAGCCGCGGCGGGTGTTGCGCCCGCCGCCCGGCAGCCCGCGCAACGCGGGCCGGACGTCGACCATGTACACGATCGTCGCGATGAGGCCGAGGATCGGCAGGAACGACAGGATGTTGAAGACCAGGTTCACCACGAAGGCGAGCCCGAGGATGATCAGCCAGAAAGGCTTGGTCTTCTTGTCGGCCGCTCGATAGGCGTCCTCGCGGCGCGTGGCGGCGTCGATCAACGCGAAGCCGCTGAAAAGGATCAGGGCGATGCTCAGCAGCCACATGAAGCCTGCGAACCCCTGCATCAGCACAACGTCCACCACCAGACTCGGGTCGTCCCTACGCGGTCACCGTACCCGTAGAACGGGCCGGACACCCCAAGGGTGCCCGGCCCGCGTGTGCTCCGCCCGTCACTTGGCGGGCGGCGTCGTCTTCTTGGCGGTGGCGGCGGGCGTCGTGGTGGTGGTGGTGGTCTTCTTCGCCGGGGCCTTCCTGGCGGCCGGGGTCGTCCTGTCCGCGGCGGGTCCGGGCTTGGCCGCGGTGGACTTCTCCTCCGTGACCTTGACCGGCTCGGCCTTGGGCTCGACGGCGATGGCCAGCTCCTCCACGTCCTCGGCGAGGTCCTCGATGCCCTCGGCGGCCTGGCCCCGCCAGGTGCGCACGGCCTGCTCGCCGTGCTCGGCGACCTTCTCGTAGGTCTCCCGGGCCTTGACGGCGTACTCGGCGGCGACGCCGACCCCGCGCAGCGCGAGGTCCTGGGCGGTCTCGCCGAGCTTCTTGAAGTCGGCGTCGAGGGAGCCGATGAGCTCGTTGACCTTGGTCTGGAGGGTGCCCTGGGTCTCCTTGACGCGGGCCGTCGCCTTCTCCTGGACGGCCTTCGGGTCGGTGTTGCGGACGGCCTCGATACGGGCCGGGGCCTCGGCGCGCAGCTGCTCCACCAGGGCGGGCACCTTCCGGGCCTGCTGCAGGGCGAGGTCGGCGGTGCCCGCGGCGAAGTAGAGCGGGGTGGGGTCGCTGAGGGTCTTGCGCAGGTCGTCGGTGATGGCCATGGTGATGGTCCTCCCGGATCACGTGTCGCTGAGGGTTTTGTGGGTTTCCCGCGCCCGGCCGGCCGGCTGTTCGCTCCTTCTCATCCGGCCGTCTGCTGCGGGTCGGCGGCATCGCCGCCGGTCGTACGGGGGTGGCGCGCGGCGCTGCCGTCGCCGTCGGCCGCGCGCAGGGTGCGTATGGAGGTGCCGCCGTCGAGGGCGTCGGCCTCGTCACCCCGGGCGGCCTGTTGTGCGTCGTCCTGAGCGGGAGCCGCGCCGTCCGCGGCGGTCCCGAACCCGTTCTCCCGGCGGAACGAGTCGTAGATCTGGAGGAGCACCTGCTTCTGCCGCTCGTTCAGCGTGGGATCGGCGAGGACGACCGCACGCGTCTCCACCTCGTCCCGTCCCCGCTCCGCGTCGAGGATCCCGGCCCGCACGTACAGCGTCTCGGCGGAGATCCGCAGTGCCTTGGCGACCTGTTGCAGCACCTCCGCGCTCGGCTTGCGCAGCCCGCGCTCGATCTGGCTCAGATACGGATTGGACACCCCCGCGGCGTCGGCGAGCTGCCGCAGGGACAGCTGCGCGTTGCGCCGCTGCTCGCGCAGGTACTCACCGAGATTGCCGACGTTGAGCGATGCCATGCCTCCACGATGCCCCACGCTGCTAACTATTGCAAGCACCCGCTTGCAATAGTTTGAGGCGCTGGGCGCCAGCGGCCGCGCGTTCCCGCGAAGGCCGCCTGGGCGAACGGGAGTTCCGGCGCCCGGCGCCTTGACTAGTCTGCACGGATGACCACCGACCTGACCCTGCTGCCGCGTGTCGCCTACCGCGGGCGAGAGGTCACCGCGCCCCGGCTCCGCGGCCTCCTCGCACTGCTCGCGGGCGACCTGCGCACGGGCTGCAGCACCGAGCGGCTGGTGGAAGGGCTGTGGCCGGACGAGTTGCCGGAGCGGCCGGCGAAGGCGGTGCAGGTCCTCGTGTCCAGGGCGCGGTCGCAGCTGGGCGCCGACGTCATCGCCAGCACGCCGACCGGATACCGGCTCGCGCTCGCCGAGGACCAGGTCGACGCCTCCGCCCTGCTGCTGCACGCCGCCGCGAGCGCGGACCGGGCCCGGGCCGGGGACCACGCGGGATCGCTGGCCGCGGCCGAGGCCGGGCTCGCGCTGTGGGAGGGCGCCCCCGACGGGGCCGGCCACACCGACGACCCCGTGGCCGCGCTGCGCGCCGAACGCGCCCCGGTCCGCGGCACGCTCGTACGCGCGCAGGCGCTCGCGCTCGCCCGGCTGGGGCGGCACGCGGAGGCGGCCGGGCCGCTGGCCGTGGCCGCCGCGGAGCACCCGCGCGACGAAGAGGTGCTCGCCGAGCTGCTGCGCGGCGAGGCGGCGACGGCGGGCCCGTCCGCGGCGCTGACGCGGTACGAGGCGTACCGCCGTGAGCTGCGCGACCAGCTCGGCACGGATCCGGGCGCCGGGCTCAAGGCCGTACAGCAGGAGCTGCTGCGCGGCGAGTCGCCCGTGGTCAGGCACGGCGTGCCACACGAGCCGAACCCGCTCCTCGGCCGGGACGATGACATCGCGGCGGTGGAGCGGCTGCTGCGCGCCTCCCGCGCCGTCACCGTCGTCGGCCCCGGCGGCCTCGGCAAGACCCGGCTCGCGCACGCCGTCAGCCGCCGGGCCGAGCAGCGCGTGGTGTATTTCGTGCCGCTCGCCGGCGTCACCGCGGACGAGGACGTGGCCGTGGAGGTCGCCTCCGCGCTCGGCGCGGGGGACGGACGGCACGGCGCCTTGAGCGGCCACACCCCGGCCGACCCCGTGGCCGGCATCCTCGGCGTGCTCGGCTCCGGGCCCGCCCTGCTGGCCCTCGACAACTGCGAACAGGTCGTCCGCGGCGCCGCCGGCCTCGTACAGGCCCTGGTCTCCTCCTCGAAGGACCTGCGGGTGCTCGTCACCAGCCGCGCCCCGCTCGGCCTCACCTCGGAAGCCGTGTACGCGCTGCCCGAGCTCGGTCTCGACACCTCGGTCGAGCTGTTCACCCAGCGGGCCCGGGCCGCCCGGCCCGGTGTGGAGCTGCCGCCGGACACGCTGGCCGAACTGTGCCGCCATCTCGACGGGCTGCCGCTGGCCGTGGAGCTGGCGGCGGCGCGCGTACGGGTGCTGTCGGTGCCGGAGATCGCCCGTCGGCTCGGCGACCGGTTCGCGCTGCTACGCGGCGGGGTGCGGGGCGTGCCCGAGCGCCACCGCACCCTGCACGCGGTCGTGGACTGGAGCTGGAACCTGCTCGCGGAGGACGCCAGGGCGGCGCTGCGCACCCTGTCCGTCTTTCCCGGCGGCTTCACCGGTGAGGCGGCGGAGCGGGTGCTGGGCGCGGACGCGCTGTTCCTGGTGGAGCAGTTGGCCGATCAGTCGCTGCTCACGGTCGCCGACACCCCGGCCGGCGTGCGGTTCCGGATGCTGGAGACGGTACGGGAGTTCAGCGCCACCCGGCGTGCGGAGGCGGGCGAGGACGAGGAGGCCGTCGGCCGGTTCCTCGCCTGGGCGCGGGACTTCGGGGTCGCGCACCACGACTGGTTCTTCGGCTCCGGACCGGCGGCCGCCTGGGAGCAGATCAGGGCCGAGCAGGACAACCTCGTGCTGGCCCTGCGGCACGCCCTGGCCCGCACGGACGGCCCCACCACCGCCGCCCTCACCGCCGTCCTCGCCGCCCTGTGGTCCACCGGAACCGACTACCCCCGCCTCACCGCCCTCGCCGCGGAAACCGGCCCGCCGCTGTCGCACTACCGCCCCGAGCCCGAGTACGTCGAAGTCGCCCGCGCCGCCGCGGTACTGTGCACGGCGAGCCTGTTCATGGGGTACGGCCCGCACGTCGTACGCCAGCTCGTCACCCTCCGGCGGCTGCCCCCGGCCCCACCGGACACGCTGGTGCGCGCCATCGCGATCGTGCTGGGCGCGCTCCCCGAGATGCGGCCGCCCGGCTACGACGCGCTGCAGAAGCTCTGCGACAGCGAGCAGCCCCTGCTCGCCGGTATCGCCGAGTGCGTCGCCACCTACGTGTGGGAGTACGAGCACGACATCGACCGCGCGCTCGCCTCCGCGCACCGGATCATCACCGCACTGGCGCCGGTCGACAGCCCGTTCCTGCAGGTCATAGGCCACGCCCGGCTGGGCGAGCTGTGCTTGAGGACGGAGCGGGGCGAGGCCGCGTACGGGCACCTCAAGGCGGCGCTCGAGGTGCTGCCGCGGCTCGGTGACGAGCACGACTCCATCGGCGTCCGCGGCGGCCTCGTCCTCGCCTGCCTGCAGCGCGGCGATCCCGAGGAGGCCGAGTACTGGCTGCGGCAGGCCGAGGCCGGCAGCACGCAGGAGGACAGCCACAGCCCCGGCTTCGGCGAACGCGCCGAGATCGCGCTCGCCCGCGGGCTGACGGAGGTCGGGCTCGGCCTGTGGCGCAGCGCCGTGGAGTGGATGCCGACGGCCGGCTGGCCGGGCGGCGACGACCCCTTCCTCGACCGGTGGGCGCTGCAGATCCAGTCGGCGGCGGTGACGGCGCACGCGCACGCCCGCCGTCTGGAGCTGGTCGCGGTGACGGTCGACCGGCTCCGGCAGGGATTGCCGGCCCTGCTCCCCGGTTCCTCCGCCTCGCCCGTGGAGCTGCCTGTGGTCGGGACGGTGCTGCACGCCCTCGGCATGGCGGGGCTCGCGTCCGGTGAGGCCGGTGCCGTACGGATGATCGCGCTGGCCGAGCGGTTGCGGGTGCTGCGCGACTACCAGCCGACGATGTCGGCGGACCGCGCCCGGAAGGCGGCCGAGGACGCCGACAGGGCGGCGTACGCCGACGCGGTGTCGGAGTACGCCGCCCTGGAGCGGGACGAGCTGTGGGAGGCGGTGCGCGCGCTCACCTCGGGTCGCGGTTGAACAGCGCCGTCGACCAGCGGTAGCCGAGCGCGGTCAGGCCGACGCACCAGACGATCGCGAGCCACCCGTTGTGGCCGATCTCGGTGCCGAGCAGCAGGCCGCGCAGGGTCTCGATGGCCGGCGTGAACGGCTGGTACTCGGCGATCGGCTGGAACCAGCCCGGCATCGTGTCGGCGGGGATGAAGGCGCTGGAGATGAGCGGGAGGAGGATCAGCGGCATGGCCATGTTGCTGGCCGCCTCGGGGTTCGGGCTGGCCATGCCCATGCCGACCGCGATCCAGGTCATCGCCAGGGCGAAGAGCACCAGCAGCCCGAACGCCGCCAGCCACTCCAGGGCCGTGGCGTCCGTGGACCGGAAGCCGATGGCCACGGCGACGGCACCGACGAGGACCAGGCTGGCGAGCACCTGCAGCACGCTGCCGACGACGTGCCCGATGAGCAGAGAGCCCCGGTAGACCGCCATCGTGCGGAAGCGGGCGATGAGACCCTCGGTCATGTCCATGGAGACGGAGATCGCGGCCCCGATCACGGTGCTGCCGATGGTCATCAGCAGCAGGCCCGGGACGATGTAGGCGACGTAGTCGGAGCGGTCGGCGCCGCCGCCGCCGATGCCCGCGCTCATCACGTCACCGAAGATGTAGACGAAGAGCAGCAGCAGCATGATCGGCGTGAGCAGCAGGTTCAGTGTCATGGACGGGTAGCGCCGTGCGTGCAGGAGGTTGCGGCGCAGCATCGTGTTCGAGTCGCGGACGGCGAGGGAGATCCTGGACGGGCGGGCGGGAGCCAGGGGGGCGTTCATCGGACGGTCTCCTCGGGCTGGTGGGTGGCGGTGGTGTCGCCGGTCAGGGCGAAGAACACGTCGTCGAGGTCGGGGGTGTGCACGGTCAGCTCGTCGGCCGTGACGCCGGCGGTGTCCAGCCAGTCGAGGATGGCGCGCAGTTCGCGCTGGCTGCCGTCGCTGGGGATCTGCAGCGTGAGGGCGTCGTCGTCGCGGGCGGCCTCGCGCAGCGCGGTGGCGGCGGACCGGTAGGCGGCGGGGTCGGTGAAGCGCAGCCGCACGTGCCCGCCGGGGATGAGCCGCTTCAGCTCCTTCGCGGTGCCCTCGGCGGCGATCCTGCCGTCGTTGAGGACGGCGATGCGGTCGGCGAGTTCGTCGGCCTCCTCCAGGTACTGGGTGGTGAGGAAGACCGTGACGCCACCCGTGACGAGTTCGCGGATGATGCCCCACATGGTGTGGCGGCTGCGCGGGTCGAGGCCGGTGGTCGGTTCGTCGAGGAAGATGATCCGCGGGTCGCCGACCAGCGTCATGGCGATGTCGAGGCGGCGCTTCATGCCGCCGGAGTAGGTGGAGGCCGGCTTCTTCGCGGCCTCCGTCAGGTCGAAGCGCTCCAGCAGCTCAGCGGCCACCCGGCGCCCCTCGCTGCGGGAGAGGTGGTGCAGGCCGGCCATGAGGAGCATGTTCTCCTCACCGGTGATCAGGCCGTCCACGGCGGAGAACTGCCCGGTCACCCCGATCGCGGCCCGCACGGCCTGCGGGTCGGCGGCCAGGTCGTGACCGCCCACGTGCAGGTCGTCGGCGTCGGCGCCGATGAGCGTGGACAGGATCTTCACGGCGGTGGTCTTGCCCGCGCCGTTCGGACCGAGCAGGGCGAAGACGGTACCGGCCGGCACGGCCAGGTCGATGCCGTCGAGGACCGTCTTGTCCCCGTAGGCCTTGCGCAGCCCCTTGGCCGCGATGGCGAGTGAGTGCGAGGTCGTTGTCGTCATGCCGCAGAGCTTGCGGCAGGGCGCGTTCAACGCGGTTTCACGACGGTTTCAGTGCCCCGGAACCGGCCGCCCGCTGCTTCTCGGCGGCCGTCGGGACACGCACCTTTTTGTGCGTACTGGGCAACGCGCGGCCGACGGCCGAACCTGATGGGGCGAAGAGACGCGAGCCGGATTCCAGCAGCCGCGGCAGCGCGTCGTTCCGTCCTGCCCTCGATCACGTAACGGGAGTCGAACCACCATGTCCGTGCACACCGACCAGCCCGCCACCGTCACCGTCCTCGGCCTCGGCCCGATGGGCCGGGCGCTGGCCCAGGCGTTTCTGGCCGCCGGCCTGCGCACCACCGTCTGGAACCGCACGCCCGGCCGCGACGCCGACCTGGTCGCCCGGGGCGCGATCCCGGCCTCCTCCGCCGAGGAGGCGGTCGCCGCCGGCCCGCTGACCGTCGTCTGCGTGGTGAACTACGACGCCTCCGACGCCGTACTGCGCCAGGACGCCGTCGCCACCGCCCTCAAGGGCCGCACCGTCGTGAACCTGAGCGCCGACACCCCCGAGCGGGCCCGGGACACGGCCGAGTGGGCCGCCCGGCACGGCATCCGCTACCTGGACGGCGCCATCATGACCCCGACGCCGACCATCGGCACGGCCGACGCGGTGTTCCTGCACAGCGGCCCCGAGGAGCTGTACCGGCAGCACCGGC
This sequence comes from Streptomyces viridiviolaceus, assembly GCF_014650995.1. Classification (GTDB taxonomy): domain Bacteria; phylum Actinomycetota; class Actinomycetes; order Streptomycetales; family Streptomycetaceae; genus Streptomyces; species Streptomyces viridiviolaceus. The sequence continues at coordinate 33,347 of NZ_BMWA01000009.1, read as the reverse complement.
CGGTGCTGGACACGCTCGGCGGCACCCACACCCACCTCGGCGAGGAGATCGGCCGGGCCGCGGCGTACGACATCGCTCTGCTCGACATCTTCTGGACCGCGATGGCGGGCTACGTCCACGCCCTCGCGGTGGCCCGGGCGGAGGGCGTCACCGCCGGTGAACTCGCGCCGTTCGCCCAGGGCATCGCCACGATCCTCCCGCCGCTGTTCACGGAGTTCGCGGCGGAGACGGACGCCGGTACGCACTCGGGCGAGGGCAACCCGATCACCTCGGCGGCGTCGACCATGGCCCACGTCGTCCACGCCTCCGAGGCCCACGGCATCGACGCGAGCCTGATGCGCGTGATCGAGGGCCAGGCCCGACGGGTCATCGCCCTCGGCCACGGCTCGGACGGCTTCACCCGGATCGCCGAGGTACTGGGCCGCCGGTGACCGGGCACCGGCCGTCGGTCCGGCGATCCCGGCCCGGCCTCGCCCACGCGTGAGCGTACGCGGCCCGCGGCGGGGCTACGCCAGGGCGCGGACGAGGTAGGGGTTCGCCGTGGCGCGCAGTGGCAGGCCCAGTGAGCCCGTCGCGACCGCCAGGGTCACCGCGTAGGAGTCGACGGCCCGGCTGACGTTGGGCGCGTTCAGGCCGGCGCCCGTCACGATGCGGTCGAGGTCGATGTACGCCGAGCGCACGATCTCCAGACGGCGGTACACCCGCCAGTCCTTGTGCCAGTCCGTGGTGTACGCGGCGGACAGCCGGCGCTCCCAGCGGCGGAACATGCGGTCGCGGATCTCCGGCCGGGTCGGGGTGAGGTGCATGTGCCGGACCAGGTCGTACAGGGGGTCGCCGACCAGTGCCATCTCCCAGTCGATGATCGTCAGGGCGAGGTGGTCGTCGCGCCGCACCAGGTTCCACGGGTTCAGGTCGCCGTGCAGCAGGGACGGCTCCCGGTGGCTGACCTCGTGGCGGGACAGGATCTGGTGCAGCCGGTCGGCGTCCGGCAGCCCCAGCAGCCGGGCGAGCTGCTGCGACTCCTTCGGCAGCTCCCGGACCAGGGACACCAGCTGGTCCTTCAGCCAGCTGTGGAAGCCACCCTCGCCGGCCGCCGGATCGACCTGCTTGTAGTCCACCCGGGTCAGGGCGCACAACTGGTCGACGAGGGCGTCCGCCTCGTGCGGGAGCAGGCCGTTCACCGGGTGGTCGGGGGGCCGGCCGATGCCACGGGGGCCGACGTACGTGTGCAGGGCGAAGGCGTCGTTCTGGTAGCTCTCGCCCAGTGCCAGGACCCGGGGCGCGGCCACCTCGACGGCGGCCTCCTCGATCGCCCGGAGCACCGCGTGCTCGCTGAGGAAGCTGAGTTCGCGGCGGCAGCTCTCCGGCAGCTTGCGCCGTACGACCACGGGGTGGTCGATGCCCGGCACCGAGACCACCGTGTTGAGGTGCGCGGTCCCCTTGAACACCCGGCCTGCGGGCGCGGCCCCCTCGGCCAGCAGCGCCTCCCGGACGGCCGCGGCGGGGAAGTCGGGCCGTTCGGGCACACGTCGGTCCGGCGCCCACTCGAAGGCCTTCGCGATCCAGTCCCGCCCGGCGATGTGACCGTCACTGCGCGACGCCAGCCACCGGAACAGCGCCCGCTCGATCTCGCCCTCGCCCGGCAGCTCCGCCAGCCGCAGCGGCTCCGCGGCGGCCTCCAGCGCGCGGCGCACCTCGGCCGTGGCCTCGTCCAGGCTCTTCTGCGTGAACGACTCCTCCAGGGACCGCGCGGCCCGCATCACGTCGGGGTAGACGGACTGCGCCCGCTCGAAGGCGACGTAGTGACGCAGGTCCGTGGACAGGCCGACGACGGCGGCCGGGCGGGCCTCCTGCATGGCCGCCACCCACGCGTCGATCACCTCGCCCCACTGGTGGGACGGGTACCGCATGCGCACCAGGTGCGTCGCGAGGTCGTGCAGGGGGTCGCCGTAGGTTGCCAGCTCCCAGTCGACGCAGATGAGGGGCGGATCCCCTCCGTAGGACACGATCACGTTGTCGCGGTGCAGGTCCGCATGGAGCAGGCTGTAGGGACGGCGGGCCATCGGGGGGACCCGTTCGGCCAGCCGGACCAGGGCGTCCTCCGGGATGCCGAGCGCGGCGAACAGCCCGCCGTAGACCGCCCGGTTGGGCTGCCTGATCTGCTGGTCCGCAAGGTGCGCCAGGGCCCGCAGGAATCCCTGGCTGTCCATGTCGTTGCGCGGCCACACGGACGGCAGGGGCGGCAGCGCACCGCGCCGTACCTGGGTGGTCTGGGCGAGGAGGCCGGTCAGACCCTTGATGATCAGGGCGTCCACGGTCTTGCCGTTGCCGCAGACGCTGGCGAGGGAGACGCCCTCGACGTAGTTGTGGATCGCCCAGCCGTTGCCCTCGACCAGGCACTCCGGCACGTACGGGAGGACGTCCCTGACCGCGGCGAGGATCTCCGCCTCGTTCCGCCAGGTCCGGATCACCACGGGCAGCGCGTCGGGACGCCGGATCCGCACGGTCACGAGGTCGCCGACCTCCCGGTCGAGCACGCGGGCCATGGCCTCGGTCAGCGGCAGTACGTGGTTCTGATTGTGGTGGCCGCTGATCGTCTGGCCCAGCTGCGTCGCCCGTGCCACGAAATCCCTGCAGACTCCGTCGGGCGTGGCGCGCTCCCCGAGAAGAGGGCGGGGAAGAGGAGGTGCGCCCACGGGCCGCTCCGGTACGAGAGAGGTGACGGTATGGCAAACGGTAAGCAAGCGGCGGGTGCCGCGCACGGCGGACCGCTCGGGCTTGACCCCAACGGGTGGCGAAACCCTTCTGCGCAGGGGCTGCGGGGCCCGCACCAGGTTGGCCGGTCGGCCCTCTCATACGCAGGAAAGCGAGCGTTTGCTCAATCGGTGCGGGAATGCTACAGCACGCGCCCAGGTACGTCCCGCAGCCGGAGGTCGTCAGCCGGCGCCCGACCTGTCGGGTGCCTCGGACAGCAGGTTCCAGACGGAGTCGAACCAGACCTGCATGCTCGCCACGAAGGCCGAACCCGGCGATGTGGGATCGGCGTCCTTCACGTGGTGCGTCAACGTCGCCCCGACGCCGAGCACGTCGTACGCGTCGATGGTCTCCCGGCCGTCCAGAACGATGGTCCGCTCGATCACCTCGTACGGGCTGTGCAGCGCTTCCGCGCCGTTGATCACGTAGAGCTTGAAGGTGGGGGTCAACGGGGTGTGGCGGATCTCCAGCTCCACGGACGGCACCAGACGCTCCGTCTCCAGCTCGCGCAGCACCTCACGCAGGGACTCCGAGTGCCGTCGGGTGATGTGGTGCAGGCGGTGCCGCAACCGCTTGTTGTCACTGTCGTGCCTGGCCCGCGGATAGGGCAGAGGCAGCGACTCCGACGGCAGGAGCATGCGCAGGGCGATGCGCTGCGGAGCGATGGCGCGTGTCCGGATGCGTTCCGCCTGCACGCGGATGTGCGCGTCCAGTGACTCGGAGGTCAGCGTGTAGACGTCCAGGGTGACCTCGGGCTGCTCGAACGCCTCGCTGATCAGCGGCCCCAGCGTCAGGGGGTGACGCGACCTGGTGGCCTTGGGCGTCGAGGACTGGATGCGCTGGCTCTTGACCACCCGGGCCCGGGTGCCCTGCCGGTTCTCGATCCAGCCCTCGTTGCCCAGTTCCTGGATCACGCGCTGGACGGTGTCCCGGGAGACCCGGAACTCCTGGGCGAGCTCGCGCTGCGAGGGCAGGAGGGCGCCCAGCGCGTACGTCCCGTCGGCCATCCGGAACCGCAGGGTCTCGGCGACGCGCCGGAACTCCCTGCCGTCCCCGCCCCGTTTGGCAGTCACACGCCGTACCTACCGCCGTCGACCGACAGGCAAACCGGTTTCGGTCAGACAAGCAGTCCGGCCAACTTGTCGGTTAACGGATCAAGTTGACCGGGCATGCCTGGTTCAGGCAGGCAACCAGGCAAGCGCATGGTCCAGTTGCCCGGCACCGGACAGGACAGGGGGTGACGGCCGTGCTTCTCCAGATGCCCGGAGACGCGCCGGGGTCCAGGGGTGCGGTCCGGCCGGTGGGCGCGCTACCCCCGCAGCAGCGTCAGCAGCGGCTCCAGGGACTCCACCACGACCTCCGCCCCGGCCTCCCTCAGCAGCTTGGCCTTGCGGTCGTTGCGGGCGTAGCCGAGGAACGGGACGGCCGCTCGCTGGGCGGCCTCGAGGTCCGAGGGGGTGTCGCCGATCATCAGGGCGGCGGAGGGAGCGGCGCCGATGGCGTTCAGGGCGCGGTTGAGGCAGTGCGGGTCCGGCTTCAGGTGGTGGAGGTCCTGGGTGCGGCCGTAGATGTGGGGGGCGAAGCAGGACAGGAGGCCGCGGCCGGCCAGGTAGGTGCGGACGATGCGCGGCGAGTTGTTGGTGGTGATCGCCAGCCGTGCGCCCACGGCCGTCCAGGTGCGGATCAGCGGGTCGGCGTACGCGGTGGGCATCGCCGAGGACGCGGCCCGCAGTTCCTCCTGGGTGAGCCGTTCCTCCAGTTCGTCCACCAGGTCGCTGCCCGGGTGCCGGCGGTCCACCGCGCGCAGCACGACGTGCGGGTCCAGCGACTCCCGTTCGGCCTCGGTCAGCAGGCCGTGCAGGCCGCGCCCCTCCAGCCACTCCACCAGGTCGGCGGCCACCCGTTCCGCCGAGTGCCGGGCGAACAGACGGCAGATGGGCCCGTCGAAGTCCCAGAGCACGACGCGGGCACCCGCAATCAGGTCCCGGAGCCGCTCCGGGTCGGTTTCGGTCTTCTCTGCGACCGGTTCGGTCTGCGTCGTATCAGAAGTCACTAGGAGAGTGTCAGGTCCGAGGTGATGGTTTCCCAGAGGGCGTCGAACCACTTCTGGGATTCCTCCACGAACACCGCGTCCCGGTGCCCCGCCCGCTTCAGGAAGGAGAAGAGCAGGGACTGGGAGCCCAGGGCGTCGTACATCTCCAGGGTCCGGCTCTCCCACTCCTCCTCGCGTCTGGTGAGCATGTAGTAGCCGAGGAGGGCCTCCTCGCCGTTGAGCAGGTAGAGCTTCATCGGAGGGGTGAAGGGCAGCGCCCGGAAGGCGACGTGCACGTCGATGTGGTGGGTGGAGCGCACGGCGTGCAGGTTGTGCTGGAGCACCCGGGCCTGGGCGTTGCGCATCTGCAGCCACCGCTGATGGACCGGGTCCTCGGCGCCGTGGCCCTCGACCAGCACCGGAAAGGCCAGGTTGATGTCCCGCGACGGCATCAGGACGCGGAACTCGATGGAGTCGGGCCGGATACGGCCCTCGTGGATCAGCCGGAGCGGCTCGCTGAGCGCCAGCATCAGCGTCTCGGAGGTGTGGCACACGACGTCCACCCTCACGCGCGGCACCGCGAACGCCTCCGACAGCCGCGGCCCCAGAGCCACCATGGTCGGCTGGGGCTCGCCCCGGGCCGGGGCGAGCTCGGCGATGCGGGGCGGGCTGCCCTTGCTGACGTTGGTGAGCAGGCCGTCCTCCTGGAGCGCCCGCAGGGCCTGCCGGACGGCTCCGCGCTCCACGCCGAACTCCTCGGCGAGCTCGGCCTGGGTGGGCAGGCGGTCTCCCGCCTTGAGGTCCCCGACGCGGATCCGTTCCCGCAGGACGTCGGCGATCTCCTGGGACGAGAGCCTTCTGCTGCCGTTCACGGCCACGTTCTCCTGAGTCACGACCAAACGCTACAACTCCGACCTACCTAAGTGGAGTTGTTTGAAACTTGTTTATAAGTAGTAGCCAAGTGGGGACAACATAGTCAGAGTTGGTTGCCAACTTCGCCGAGTTGGCGGAAGTTCTACTTCCGAAGGGGGAAAGACCATGCCCGTCCTCGCCCTCGTCACCGCGGTCCTCGTCGTCGCCTTCGAGCAGCTCGTCCAGTGGAAGTACGGCGCCACCGGCATCATCGGCCTGCTCCTGCTCACGATAGGGGTCAAGGCCAAGAGCCCGTCCGTCAGTTCCGCCGGAGCGGTCGTGCTGGCCCTCCTGGTCGCGGGGCCCGCCCTATGAAGGAACCGTGCCACCCGGATCGTCCGCCGTGGGAGACCTTCAGGTCGTGAGCAGCAGCTCCGAACTGATCGTCTCCCACAGTGCGTTGAACCACAGGTGCGACTGCTCCACGAACGTGGTGTCGCGCAGGCCGGCCCCCTGCTCGAAGGCGAACAGCACCGACTGGGTGCCCTCGGCGTCGTACATCTCCAGCTGCCGGTGGTCGATCTCCTGCTCGCGCCGGGTGACGGTGTAGTAGGCGAAGAGCGACTCCACGCCGTTGAGCAGGTACAGCTTCACGGGTGGCGTGAAGGGCAGCGCGCGGAAGGAGACGCTCACGTCGATGCCGTGCGTCGCCCGCAGCGCCAGCAGGTTGTGCTGGAGCACCTGCCCCTGGGCGTTGCGCATGGCCAGCCACCGCTGGTGGACGGGGTCGCCGTCCCCGTCGCGGCCGGCCACCGGGACCGGAAAGGCGAGGTCGATGTCCCGGCTCGGCAGCAGTACGCGAACGTCGATCTTGGCCGGTTTCAGCCGCCCCGCGTGGATCTGGCGCAGCGGTTCACCGATGGCGAGGGTGAGGGAGACCGAGGTCAGGCACAGGGCGTCGATCTCGACGTGCTGGGCGGCGAAGGCGGAGGCGATCCGGGGCGCGAGGGCGACCGTGGTGGGCAGGGGCGGCGCCCCGGGGCCGGTCAGCGCCTTCGCGAGGTCGGGGGCGACGGTCGCCGGGCTCCCCTTGGTCACGTTGGTGAGCAGGTGCTCCGACTGCAGGATGCGCAGGGCCTGGCGGACGGTGCCGCGCTCCACGCCGAACTCCTCGGCCAGCTGGGCCTGCGTGGGCATGCGCCGGCCCGGCGGCAGCGCACCGGACCTGATCCGGGCGCGCAGCTCGTCGGCCACCTCGCGATGGGTTCTCTGGTGCGGCTGCGTCGTCTTGCGTCCGTTGACGGAGGCGTGTTCCGGCTCCACGACCAAACACTACAACTTCCCGCCATCTTTAGGCAGTTCACGGAAAGGTGGTTATGAGCCGCATCCAAGCGGAGATAAGTACAGTGAAGTTGGCAGCCAACTTGAGCAACGTGGTCAGACCTCTCGGGGGTTGGCCACCACGGTGACAGTTGGGGCCGTCCCACGGGGGGACGGCCCGAAGGGGGACCACCATGCCGCTCATCGCCGTCGTCGTCGCCGCTCTGGCCATCGGGTTCGAGCAGCTCGTGCAGTGGAAGTACGGGCCGATGGGGATCATCGCCTTCGTCGCGCTGTCCATCGGCATCAAGGCGAAGAACACCATGATCAGCGGTGTGGGCGCGGTGATCCTCGTGATGCTGCTCGCTCAGTCCGGCTGAACCGAACGAACTGCCGTCCGGGCTCCCATCCGGAGGGGAGCCGGGAGCCCGGTCAGGCGGTCGGCACCACCGCACAACAACCACAACCACAACCGAAGAGCACGCTACGGATGCACACCGTCGTCGGCGGAAGGGAGCGACCTCAGAACATGTCCGGGCACCAAGGCCGCCTGGACGTACGCAGCAGGGCGTCGGCCACTCGGGCGGCGCCCGCTCGTTCTTCCCGGACCCGGCCCAGCGCCGCCAGCCGCACCGCCGACTCGTCGCCCAGCCACAGAGCCGCCAACTCGCCCACGCCGAGCACCAGATCGGCGCTGCGCGTCGTCGGCGTGCAGGACGCCCCCGCCTCCGACGCCTCCAGCAGCCACCGGCCCCCGGTCAGCCGGTCCCGGTCGGCGACCTCCAGCACCAGCGCCCCCGACCCGTCGTACGTCCGCGCCTCCAGGGCCCGTACGACGTCGAGGATCCGCACCCACAGCCAGTCCGCCTGTGTGGTGATGCGCGCCGCGCGCGGGTCCGGCAGGAAGTGCGGGAGCAGGTCGTCGGGGGCCCGCCAGCCGCTGCGGACCGTGGTGATCCAGTCGATCGAGCACAGGTAGCGCCACAGGGCGCGCTCGGCGGCCGGGGTCACGCCGATCAGCCAGTCGACGGTCGCCGTGTTCAGCGGCTGCTTGGCGTCGCCCCAGTGGTCGTCCGCCCGGTACGACACCATGCCCTCGACCTCGCCGGCCGACGAGCGGTACACGGCGTAGAAGGGCTCGCGCCAGGCGGAGCCGTCCATGCTCAGGACCCCGGTCCTGGTCTGCCACCACAACTCGGCCCGGCTGACCGCGCCCGGCTGTGCCCGGCGCAGCCGCCCGTGCAGCTCGGGGCCCAGCTTGCGGACGTCCTCGCCGTCCACGAGGTCGATCCGGCCGCCGTCCTCCGGGGCCGCCCAACGGGGGTCGAGCCCGGCGCGCGGCACGTCCACCGTCCACTCGGTCATCGTGGTGGCCGGGCCGAAGCCGTACCGGCCGTAGATCGGGTACTCGGCCGCGATCAGCGTCGCGACGACGTCCCCCCGCTCCTTCGCCGCCGCCAGGTCCTGCGCCATCATGCGGGTGAGCAGGCCGCGGCGGCGGTGCGTGGGGCTGACGGTGACGTTGGAGACGGCGTCGGCGGGGACGGCGGCGCCGCCGACGGCCGTGAGCTCCTGGGCGAAGGACCGGAAGGTCGCCACGCACCGGTCGCCGTCGAAGGCGCCCAGGAGACGGCCGGGGACGAACTGGTTGCGGCGGGCCCGCAACTGTTCGTCGCCGATCGCGGGTGCCTGGAGGAACCCGGTGTTCAGAGCCCGGTTCCAGTCGGGGAACTCGGCCTCGGTGATGGGACGTACGTCGATGTCGGCAGGGCGGGTCATGCGCTCACGGTAGGTCGACCGGGGCGCCCGCGTCGCGGGAATTCCCGCCCGCCCGCCGCCCGCTCAGAAAGCCGCGCGGATCTCCCCCACCTCGCGGCCCCCGCCCAGCAGCGGCGCGTGGCCGATCCGTTCCACCACCGGCGCGTCCACACCCATCAGCGTCAGCGCGCGGGCCAGCACCGGGCCCAGCGCCCGCGTGGCCCCGTCGTCCACCTTGAAGGCCAGCGCACGGCCGTCCGGCAGCGCCACCGCCTGGACCGCCTCCGCCCCCATCTTGGACAGCGCGCCCGGCACCTCGCGCATCAGCCAGGTGTCGGGGCGGCGCGTGCCGGCGACGTACTCCGGGTGGGCGCGCATCGCGTCGGCGACCCGGCGCTCGGCGGAACCGGACTCGGCGCCGGCGAAGGACCGGAAGGCGCGGGCCAGCCCGACGAGGCTGATCGCCATCAGGGGCGCCCCGCACCCGTCCGTACCGACGGCGGCGACGGGCTCGCCCGCCGCCTCCTCCACAACCCTGTGGATGAGCCGCTGAAGCGGATGCTCCGGGTCGAGGTACGTCTCCAGCGGCCAGCCCTGCTGCGCGCAGACCGCCAGCATCGCGGTGTGCTTGCCGGAGCAGTTCATGGTCACCCGGTCGGCCACCTCGCCCGCCGCCAGGTAGCCGTCCCGCTCCACCGGGTCCAGCGGCAGGTCCGGCGGGCACTGCAGCAGCGCCGGGTCCAGCCCGTACTCGGCCAGCATCTTCTGGACCAGGTCACGGTGGAAGGCCTCGCCCGAGTGGCTCGCGGCGGCCAGCGCCAGCCGCTCCCCGTCGAGGTCCAGACCGGCCCGCAGCACGCCCGCCGCCTGCATCGGCTTGTTGGCGGAGCGCGGGAAGACCGGCGCCGTCACGTCGCCGAGCGCCAATTCCACGGCCCCGTCGGCCCCGAGGACGACCAGGCTGCCCCGGTGCCGGCCCTCGACGAAGCCGGAACGGACGACCTCGGCGAGGACGGGCGGCACGGCGGACGATATGGCGGACGGCGCGGACGAGGACGTGGAGGCGGACGAGGACGCGGGCATCGGCGGTGGCCTTCCGGACGGGGGACCCGTCGCGGAAACGGCCCGGGATCACCGGGCCCCAGGTCGGCTCCTGGCCTTACGCGAGCAGGTCGTCTACTTGTGCTTCCCCTTCACGGTACCGGCGTGCGATCTCGGCGCTGCACTCGTCGGCGGTGCGCTGGAGCCGCTGCCGCCGCCGGGAGACCTGCTGCTCGTACCGCACGAGCCGGGCCATCGCGGTGTTCAGCTCCAGGTCGGTGCGGGCGCCGAGGTCCGACAGCTCCACCTCGGCGAGCATCTCCGCCGCCAGCCTCCGGTACTCCTCGCCCCGCGGGGTGCCCAGCGTCACATGGCGGGCGGAGGAGCGCTGCCGGGCCGGCGCGTCGGTCAGGATCTCCGGCAGCCGCTCGACCACGGACGCCTCCGCCGTGTCCACCACGGACGCCGGCCCGCGCCGGGCCAGCTCCGCCCGCAGGATGTCGATCCGCCCCTGCAGCAGCCGCCGCACGTAACTGAGGTCCGCCTCGTCGCGCTGGGCGTCCCGGCGCAGGGTGCGCAGCTCGGGCAGGCTCAGCGCGGTCAGATCGTTCCTGGGAGGATCCGCCGGCAGCTCCGGGCTGTCCGTGCGCTGCACGGGCGGCCGGGGCGCCTCGAGGGCCCCCGCATAAGTCAACGCGACAGCCACAGGCGACTGTCCCGTACTCGGTGTGCTCATATGCCTCTACCGTCCCCTCGACCGGCGTCTGAGAGCATCGTGCCACCCCAAGTGGCCGCTATGTGACCGAGTGCCCGTGATCCGCCCCAGATGGGGGGTTAGGGAGCGAAAAGAAACCCGTACGGGGCCGCCAGGGGTCGCCCTGGGGGCGCACGGCATCATGGCGGTATGCGTGCAGTGGTGCAGAGGGTGGACGGCGCGAGCGTCGTCGTGGACGGCGAGACGGTGGGGGCGATCGAGGGCGAGGGGCTGTGCGTCCTGGTCGGCGTCACCCACGAGGACACCAAGGAGAAGGCGGCCCAGCTGGCCCGCAAGCTCTGGTCGCTGCGCGTGCTGCACGACGAGAAGTCGTGCAGCGACATCGACGCCCCGCTTCTGGTGATCAGCCAGTTCACTCTTTACGGCGATGCCCGCAAGGGCCGTCGTCCCACCTGGAACGCCGCGGCGCCCGGCGATGTCGCCGAGCCGCTCGTCGACGAGGTCGTCGCCCGGCTGCGCTCCCTGGGCGCGACCGTGGCGACGGGCCGCTTCGGCGCGCAGATGCGGGTGTCGCTGACGAACGACGGCCCGTTCACGGTCCTGGTCGAGGTCTAGGGCCGCTCAGGGCTCGACGACGGTCTCCTGGGCGGCGGCCGTGTCGCCGGCCACCAGCCGGGCGTCCACCGGCACGTTGCGCTTCACCAGGGCGAGGGCGACCGGGCCCAGCTCGTGGTGGCGTACGGACGTGGTGACGAAGCCGATCTTCCGGCCGTCGGGGCCGTCGTCCGCGAGGCGGATCTCGGTCCCGGGCCCGGGCAGGTGGACCTCGCTGCCGTCCAGGTGCAGGAAGACGAGCCGGCGCGGGGGCTTGCCGAGGTTCTGCACCCGGGCGACCGTCTCCTGCCCCCGGTAGCAGCCCTTCTGCAGGTGGACCGCCGAGCCGATCCAGCCCAGCTCGTGCGGGATGGTGCGGTGGTCGGTCTCGAAGCCCAGGCGAGGGCGGTGCTGCTCGACGCGCAGGGCCTCGTGGGCGAGGATCCCGGCGGGCGGGCCGGCCTGGGCGGCGAACGGCTCCAGCTCGGTGCGCGGCAGGAACAGATCGCGGCCGTACGGCGTCTCGCGGACCATGACGCCCTCGGGCACCTCGGTGATCGAACCGGCCGGCAGGTGGACGACCGCGATGTCGGCGGTGCGGTCGGCGACGTCGACCTTGTAGAAGAACTTCATCGACTCCAGGTAGGCGATCAGCGCCTCCTGGGTGCCGGGCTCCACATGGGCCCAGACGGTCTCGCCGTCGTCGACGAGGTACAGCGCGTGCTCGATGTGGCCGTTCGCGGAGAGGATCAGCGCCTCGGTGGCCCGGCCGGGCGGGAGGTCGCTGACGTGCTGGGTGAGCAGCAGGTGCAGCCAGCCGAGCCGGTCCTCGCCGGTGACCGTGACGACCCCGCGGTGGGAGAGGTCGACGAAGCCGGTGCCGTCGGCGAGGGCACGCTGCTCGCGGAACAGGTCGCCGTAGTGGGCGGCGACGCCTTCGTCCACGCCCTCGGCGGGGACCGCGCCGGGCAGGGACAGCAGAGGGCTCTTCATACGCTTAGCCTACGACTCGGTAGGTGAGCCCTTCAGGGAACAGTCCTTGCAGCGGCCGAAGATCGCGAAGTGCTTCATGTCCGTGTCGAACCCGAACTGCTCCCGCAGCTTGGCGGTGAACTCCGCGGCCACCGACAGATCGGCCTCGATCACGTTGGTGCAGTCGCGGCACACCAGATGGATGTGGTGGTGCCGGTCCGCCAGGTGGTACGTCGGCGCCCCGTGCCCCAGATGCGCATGGCTGACCAGCCCCAGCTCCTCCAGGAGCTCCAGGGTCCGGTAGACCGTGGAAATGTTGACCCCCGACGCCGTCTTCCTCACCTCGCCGAGGATGTCGTCGGGGGTCGCGTGCTCCAGGGTGTCCACGGCTTCGAGCACGAGTTGCCGCTGCGGCGTCAGCCGGTAGCCGCGCTGCCGCAGATCCGTCTTCCAGTCGGTGCTCACCACACCGCAAGTCTAGGACGGCCGGACGAACGACCTACTTGAAGAAGGCGATCCCGTCGTCCGGCAGGTCGTCCGGGAGGGCCTTGGCCCAGCGCTCGACGTCCTCCGGGGTGACGACCTTCTTCAGGTGCGCGGACATGTAGGGGCGCAGCTCGACCTCGGGGGTCTGCTTCTCGCCGACCCACATCAGGTCGCTCTTGACGTAGCCGTACAGCCGCTTGCCGCCGGAGTACGGGCGGGCGCCGGCCGTGCGGGCCACCGCGTCCGTGACCAGGTCGATCTGCGGCTTCTGGTCGGCCATCTCGCCGTACCAGATCTCGACGACGCCGTCGTCGCGGGTCAGCGTGACCTCGACCTTGCGGGCCGCGTCGATGCGCCAGAAGCCGTACTCGGTCTCCAGCGGCCGGACCTTGTTGCCGTCGTTGTCCAGCACCCAGGTGTGGGAGCGGTACTCGAGGAAGTCCCGGCCGTCGTGGCCGAAGGTGACCTCCTGCCCGAAGTTGCACTTCTCGGCGCCGGGGAAGTCGTGCACGCCCGCGCCCGCCCAGTCGCCGAGCAGGAAGGCCAGCGGGACGAGGTCCTTGTGGAGGTCGGACGGGATCTCGATCATGAGCAGCTCAGCAGTCTCGTACGTCGGTGGGGGGCGTCAGCGCTGGCCCTGGTACAGCTTCTTCACGGTCAGTCCGGCGAAGGCGAGAACGCCGACGCAGACCAGGACCAGCAGGATTTCGAAGAAGATCTCCACGGGGTGCTCCTCGATTGAGCGGGGTGCGGTGCGTGCGCTGTGTGCACAGGGCCGGACACCAGCTTACGCGGCCGGTGTCGGCGGCACTTTGTGAGGTGCGCCCACTCGGGAGCCGTACGATTCGGCCATGGCGAAGAAGCTCGTGATCAAGGTGACGGCGGGGGCCGATGCCCCCGAGCGGTGTTCGCAGGCGTTCACGGTGGCGGCGGTGGCCGTGGCCAGTGGCGTCGACGTCTCCCTGTGGCTGACCGGCGAGTCGTCGTGGTTCGCGCTGCCGGGCCGGGCCGCCGAGTTCGAGCTGCCGCACGCCGCGCCGCTGCCCGATCTGCTCGACTCGGTGCTGGCGGGCGGCCGGCTGACCCTGTGCACGCAGTGCGCGGCCCGCCGCGAGATCACGGAGAAGGACGTCATCGAGGGCGTGCGGATCGCGGGCGCGCAGGTGTTCGTGCAGGAGGCGCTGGCGGACGACACGCAGGCGCTCGTGTACTAGGGCGCGCTCAGCTCCGCGGCCGTTTGCCGTCCAGCTCGTCCCACCACTCGTCGGACTTCGGGTCGCCCGAGGGGTCGTCCCACCAGCGGTCGTCGGGGCCGCGGCGGTTGGCGACCATCGCGGCGATCGGGGGGATGACCATGGCCACCACGCACATGGCCACGGCCGCCGGGACGGACCAGTTGCGCACGACTCCCCAGGCCAGGACGAAGAGTGCGATGCACGTCCCCATCAGGGCGAAGTACCGGTGCCGACGCCGTGCGTACATGCCTCCAGCGTAGGCCCGCACGGGCCGTGCCGGGCATGCGGAAGGGCCGCACCTCAAGGTGTCCAACCCGCGAGGTGCGGCCCTTCGCCGTCGGGTGCCGTCAGACGGCGATCGCGACCTCGGCCAGTCCGCCCTGCTGGGCGACGACCGTGCGGTCGGCGGTGGCGCCCGGGACGAGCGCTCGGACGGTCCAGGTGCCCTCGGCCGCGTAGAAGCGGAACTGGCCCGTCGCGGAGGTGGGGACCTCCGCCGTGAACTCGCCGGTGGAGTCCAGCAGACGGACGTAGCCCGTCACCGGCTCGCCGTCGCGGGTCACCTGACCCTGGATCGTGGTCTCACCGGGCTTGATCGTCGAGGCGTCGGGGCCGCCGGCCTTCGCTCCGCACATGTCGTACTCCTGAGGGGTTGGGAAAGGTCGGTCGGGTGACTTACTTGTTGGCGCCGAGCTCGATCGGCACGCCGACGAGGGAGCCGTACTCGGTCCAGGAGCCGTCGTAGTTCTTGACGTTCTCCACGCCCAGCAGCTCGTGCAGCACGAACCAGGTCAGGGCCGAGCGCTCGCCGATGCGGCAGTAGGCGATGGTGTCCTTCGCCAGGTCGACCTGCTCCTCCGCGTAGAGGGCCTTCAGCTCCTCGTCCGACTTGAAGGTGCCGTCGTCGTTGGCGTTCTTGGACCACGGGATGTTGCGGGCGGTCGGGACGTGGCCCGGGCGCTGCGACTGCTCCTGCGGGAGGTGGGCCGGGGCCAGCAGCTTGCCGGAGAACTCGTCGGGGGACCGGACGTCGACCAGGTTCTGCGCGCCGATCGCGGCGACCACGTCGTCGCGGAAGGCGCGGATCGAGGTGTCCTGCGGCTTGGCCTTGTAGTCGGTCGCCGGGCGCTCGGGCACGTCGGTGCCGTCGACCAGCTCGCGGGCGTCCAGCTCCCACTTCTTGCGGCCGCCGTCGAGGAGCTTGACGTTCTCGTGGCCGTACAGCTTGAAGTACCAGTAGGCGTAGGACGCGAACCAGTTGTTGTTGCCGCCGTACAGGATCACCAGCGTGTCGTTGGCGATGCCCTTCGCCGAGAGGAGCTTCTCGAAGCCCTCCTGGTCGATGAAGTCGCGGCGGACCGGGTCCTGGAGGTCCTGGGTCCAGTCGATCCGGATCGCGTTCTTGATGTGGTTCTTGTCGTACGCGGACGTGTCCTCGTCCACCTCGACGATCGCGATGTTCGGGTCGTCCAGGTGCTCCTGAAGCCAGTCGGCGTCGACCAGGACGTCGGTACGGCTCATGGTTTCTCCTCCGGGGCAGTTGCGGCGGGGCGTGCGGTGAGAGGGTGCGTGCGCGGGCGCGCGGCCGGGGCCGGCGCGGCGCGCGAGTGCCCTGGGCTGGGCGGTGAGGGAACGCGGAGGGCGGTAGCGCCCGTCCGCTCAGAACGTGCGACAGAGCATGGCGGCAACGCGGCACAGGTCCACTGCCCGCCGCTTCGTGAGATCCGCCTGTCGCTTCATGCCGTCGATCGTAGGGAGGTACGCCGGGGCGTGTCACCGGCGTGTCGGATAATGAGACGGGATCGTCCGCACTCTGGGAAGCGGAGGACGTCCGTGCGATCCCCGCACGGCTCGCGGTCGACTGTATGGGCATCACATCTGCGGTACGGACGTGGGCGTCTCGCCTGTCGGACGTACTACCCGGCCAGCCGGAGATCCGAACCCCGCACCGTGATCTCGACGCCGTCCTTCGCCGCCTCGACCTTGTCGAGCCGGATGCCGCCGGGCAGCTCGTCGATCCTCTGCTGGAAGTCGGTGATGGCCCGGATGCGGGACTCGGCGAGCTGCCTGCCCCCGATCTCCGGCAGGCCGTCGGCGACGACCTCGACGTCGTCGTCCTCGACCCTGACCGAGCTGAGCACGTCGACCGGCTCGGGCAGTTCGATGCCCAGCACGGTCGCCGCGAGCGACACCTTGATCTTGCCGTCGCCGCCGTCGGAGAGACCGACGACCTTCGCGGTGATGCCGGGCGCGATCTGCGTGGCCTCGGACTTGGTGGCCTTCATCAGCTCGTCGTAGGCGATGGTCGCGGTGCCGGTGGCCCTCGCCGCGGTGGCGGAGGCGAGGTCGCCGGAGAACTCGACGCCCTCGAGGTCCGCCCGGAGGTCGTCGATG
This sequence comes from Streptomyces viridiviolaceus, assembly GCF_014650995.1. Taxonomy (GTDB): domain Bacteria; phylum Actinomycetota; class Actinomycetes; order Streptomycetales; family Streptomycetaceae; genus Streptomyces; species Streptomyces viridiviolaceus. The sequence continues at coordinate 17,194 of NZ_BMWA01000009.1, read as the reverse complement.
CGGATCGTCTCGGTGCCGTCGCCGGTGGCCGCCTCGTAGTCACGGATGCCGACCTCGACGTCGTCCAGCTCACCGCCCGCGAGCTGGGTCAGGAACGGGAAGCCGTTGATGGACACGTCCGGGGTCGAGGCCAGGTTCTCGGTCGTCCGCAGCTCGTCCGCCGCCTCGCTCTCCACGTAGTCGACCGCGAGCCGGTCGGCGACGACGAACAGCCCGCCCAGGACCACGACGACGATCAGCAGTATTCGCAGTGCGCGCATGCGGTGTTCCCCACCCCGGCGGTCGACGGCGGACTGAAGACGACCGGACGGCCGTCCAGCGCGAGGCTAACGCGCCGGGCGACGGCCGCCCGGAATTTGTCGATCACCTGTGACAGGCGGGGTCCGCGCGACCGGCGCCTAGCCGAGGGCCCGGCCGAGCACGTACACGGCCGGCGCCGCGGCCGCGAGCGGCAGCGCCACGCCCGCCGTGAAGTGCACGAACCGGGACGGGTAGTCGTAGGCCGCCACCCGGTGGCCGATCAGCGCGCACACCGCCGCGCCCGCGCCGAGCAGCGCGCCCGACGCCCCGGCACCGGTCAGCGAGCCGGCCGCGATGCCCGCACCGGCCGCCGCGAGCAGCGCGACGACCACGGAGGCCGGCGTCGGCAGCGGCAGGGCGCGGGCCACGGCGGCGACCGCCACCGCCACCGCGCCGACCGTGACCGCGTCCGCCTCCGCGGCGAGGTACCCGCCGGCGACCACCGCCAGCGCCGCCGCGGCGACCGTCGCCATCAGGCCGTACATCCGCTCGTCCGGGTCGGCGTGCGACCGCAGCTGCAGGACGAGGGAGAGCAGCACCCACACGCCGAGCGTGCCGAGGATGGCCGCCGGGGAGCGGTCCGACACCAGCAGCGCCGCGTCCGCCGCCAGCGCCCCGGCGAAGCCCAGCGCGATGCCCTGCCGGGCGGGCCACATGCCGTTCAGCCGGAACCAGCCCGCCGCGGTGACGGCCTGGAGGACGACGAGCGGGACGAGCAGCGCGTACGTGCCGAGCGCCGCCCCGCCGGCCAGCAGCAGCCCGAGCAGCGCCGTGAGCAGGGCCGGCTGCATCCCGGGATCGATGATCGGCGAACGGCCCTCGGCGCGGGCGCGCTGCGCGTCGGTGATCCGCGTGTTCCCGGCCAGGGTCGCCGGTCCGTACTCGGGAGCGGCTTCGGCGGTGCCGGGCACCGCGGAGGCAGGGGCCGGGGAGGCGGGGGCTGCGGAGGCGGCGGGGGCGTACGCCTGCGGCGCCGGCTGCGGGTGGGGCCGGTAGCCCTGCTGCTCGGGCTGCGGGGCGTACTGCTGAGGCTGCGGGGCGTACTGCTGGTGCTGGTACGCCTGTGGGCCGGGCTGCTGCTGCCCCTGCTGCGGGGCGTACGCCCCGTAGGTCTGCGGGGGCAGGTACGCCGTCTCCTCGGCGGAGACCGGCGGCTGCACCTGCGTCTCCCAGGTCTGCCCCTGCCACTGCTGCGTGTACTGGGCGGCGTGCGGGTCCTCGTGGCCCTGGTGGCCCTGCTGTCCGGGCCACGCCTGCGCGTCGTGTCCCCCGTACGGCTGATTCGGCTGGTCGGTCATCGGTCACCCTCCTGCGAACGGCGGGAGCACTTCGACCGTGCCGCCGTCGGCCAGCCGTACCGTCTCATGCCCGCGGGTGCCCACGGGGTCGCCGTCGACGAGGAACGAGCAGCGCAGCAGCACGCGCGTGAGTTCGCCGGGGTGGCGTTCGCGCACCGCGGCGAGCGCCTCGGCGAGCGTGTCCGCCTCGTAGGGCTCCTCGGCCACCTGGGCCGCGGCCTTCGCGGCGGCCCAGTAGCGCACCGTGACCTTTGCCATCTGGTTCCTCAATCACTTGACGGTGAACACCGTCAGGCTAGCCCGCCCGGGCCGCCGCCCAGTCGCCGATCCGGCGCAGCAGCTCCTCGCCGCAGGCGTGCTCCGCGTGGCCCATGCCGGGCTCCAGCCAGAGTTCGCCGTGGTCACCGGCGGCCCCGGCCAGCATCCGGGGGTGGTCGAGCGGAAAGTAGCCGTCCCGGTCGCCGTGGACGACGAGCAGGGGCCTCGGGGCGATTCTGGGCACCGCCTCCACCGGCGACAGCGGCACCGGGTCCCAGTCCCGGTGATGGATACGGGTGCGGAAGCCGTAGCGGCCGACGATCCGGCCCTCGGGGCGCGTCACCAGCCAGTGCAGCCGCCGCATCGGCGCCGTGCCCCGGTAGTACCAGCGCGCGGGGGCGCTCACCGACACCACGGCGTCCGTCCGCGCCGGGCTGTCCGGGCCGTACAGCGCGGCGTGCCGCAGCACCACCGAGCCGCCCATGGAGAAGCCGACGGTGGCCACGCGCGCGTGTCCGAAGCCACGGGCCCAGTCGACCGCCGCCGCCAGGTCGAGCACCTCGCGGTCGCCGACCGTCGACCGTCCTCCGGAGGCGCCGTGGCCCCGGAAGGAGAAGGTGACCACGGAGCCGTACCGGGCGAGCGTCCGCGCCGCGCGCCGTACGTGCGGACGGTCGGCGTCGCCGGTGAAGCCGTGCGCGACGACGAGGACCAGGTCACCGGCCGCTCCGGGCTCGTACACGGCGTCGATCGGCACGCCGTCGGCCGTGTGGAGGAATGTCCGTGCGGGCGCGCGGCGCGGTGCCCGCCGGGGCGTCTCGGGATGCGGACTAATGGTGGAACGCGCCACATGACCTGCCGGACCGATGCTCATGTCGGCTATTCTGCTGGGCAGAGGACTCGGGCAACGTAGCCCCCGGGTCCTTTTGTGCTTTCGGGAGCGTTCACGAGCGTTCACCTCCCGGACTCGCAGCGGGCCCCACGGGCGCGGGACCCGCACCGTACGAAGCAGTGCCGTAAACGTCCTCGCAGGGACCGAGGAGGAACCAGACGTTATGGGCGAGCGAACCGTGCACGACCGTATGACGACCCAGGCAGGTGGGGCGCGATGAGTTCTCTTCTGCTCCTGACCAATGCCCTCCAGCCGTCGACGGAGGTGCTCCCCGCCCTCGGTCTGCTGCTGCACAACGTGCGCGTGGCCCCCGCCGAGGGCCCCGCTCTCGTCGACACCCCCGGTGCCGACGTCATCCTCGTCGACGGACGCCGGGACCTCCCGCAGGTGCGCAGCCTGTGCCAGCTGCTGCGCTCCACGGGACCGGGATGTCCGCTGGTCCTGGTCGTCACCGAGGGCGGCCTCGCCGCCGTCACCGCCGACTGGGGCATCGACGACGTGCTGCTGGACACCGCCGGCCCGGCCGAGGTCGAGGCCCGGCTGCGGCTGGCCATGGGCCGTCAGCAGATCGTCAGCGACGACTCCCCCATGGAGATCCGCAACGGCGATCTGTCGGTGGACGAGGCGACGTACTCGGCGAAACTCAAGGGGCGGGTCCTGGACCTGACCTTCAAGGAGTTCGAGCTGCTGAAGTACCTCGCCCAGCACCCGGGCCGGGTGTTCACCCGCGCCCAGCTGCTCCAGGAGGTCTGGGGGTACGACTACTTCGGCGGCACCCGCACGGTCGACGTGCACGTACGGCGGCTGCGCGCCAAGCTCGGCCCCGAGCACGAGTCACTGATCGGCACCGTCCGCAACGTCGGCTACCGCTTCGTGACGCCGGAGAAGGTGGAGCGCGCCGCCGAGGAGGCCAAGACCAAGGCGAAGGCCGACACCCCTGAGGTGACGCCCGCGGCCGCCGAGGCATGACGGTCGTCCGGGCCGGGCAGAGCTCCCGCACGACGACGGCTTCATCCAAGCACTGATACGCCCTGCCCAGAGCGGGTCCATCCGCGTAGACTCCGCGCGTGGCCAAGGTGACTCGGGACGATGTGGCGCGGCTGGCGGGGACTTCCACCGCCGTGGTCAGCTATGTCATCAACAACGGACCCCGGCCGGTCGCCCCGGCCACGCGCGAGCGTGTCCTCGCCGCGATCAAGGAACTGGGGTACCGGCCCGACCGGGTCGCCCAGGCCATGGCGTCGCGGCGCACGGACCTCATAGGTCTGATCATCCCGGACGCCCGCCAGCCCTTCTTCGGGGAGATGGCCCACGCCGTCGAACAGGCCGCGTCCGAGCGCGGAAAGATGGTGCTCGTCGGCAACACCGACTACGTCGGCGAACGCGAGGTCCACTACCTGCGCGCCTTCCTCGGCATGCGGGTCTCGGGCCTGATCCTGGTCAGCCACGCACTGAACGACCTGGCCGCCGCCGAGATCGAGGCGTGGGACGCCCGGGTGGTCCTGCTGCACGAGCGCCCCGAGGCCATCGACGACGTCGCCGTCGTCACCGACGACCTCGGCGGCGCCCAGCTCGCCGTACGCCACCTGCTGGAACACGGCTACGAGTACGTCGCCTGCATGGGCGGCACCGCGGAGACCCCCTCCGTCGGCGACCCCGTCTCCGACCACGTCGAGGGCTGGAAGCGCGCGATGAAGGAGGCCGGTCTCTCCACCGAGGGACGGCTCTTCGAGGCGCCGTACAACCGCTACGACGCGTACCAGGTGGCGCTGGAGATCCTCTCCGGCCCCCGCCGCCCGCCCGCGATCTTCTGCTCGACCGACGACCAGGCCATCGGCCTGCTGCGCGCGGCCCGCGAGCTGCGCATCGACGTCCCGGGCGAGCTGGCCGTCGCCGGCTTCGACGACATCAAGGAGGCGGCGCTCGCCGACCCGCCGCTCACCACGGTCGCCTCGGACCGGTCGGCGATGGCGCGGGCCGCCGTGGACCTGGTCCTGGACGACGGGCTGCGGGTCGCGGGCTCGCGGCGGGAGCGGCTGAAGGTGTTCCCGTCCCGTCTGGTGCTGCGGCAGTCCTGCGGCTGCGAGTAGCCCTCGGCGCCCCTTCACCGCGTGACCCTCGAAGGCCCTTTACATCGGGCATACGAGGTTCTGCCGGGCTTCTCAGACAGCACTCAGGGAGCTCTCATCGTCGGCGGAGATGCTCGTGGACATGACCGAGAGCCTCCGCCGCAGCGGCGAGTACGAGCACGCGCACGAGAACCCCTACCAGGGCACCCAGCAGCACGCCTCCTCTCCCGTGACCCCGGTGGGCCCGGCGACCCCGGTGTACCCGGCGAGCCCGGTGGACCCGGAGTGGCCGCCCCCGCCGGCGCAGCCGCCCGCGCAGCCGGTGACGGCGGACGCCGCCGGGCCCGGCGACCCCGCCGAGCCCCGCAGGAAGCGCGCCCGGCGCGGTCCGGTCGCCCTGCTGGCGGCCGTGGCGATCGTCGCGGCGGCCGTCGGCGGCGGCACCGCGTACGGCATCCAGGAGCTGACCGGCAACGACACCGTCGCCTCCAGCGCCACCAGCACCAACGTGGTTCCCTCCAGCCAGAAGGGCACGGTGGCCGGGGTCGCCCAGGCGGTCAGCCCCAGCATCGTCGAGATCAGCGCCGCCTCGAACGCCGGCTCCTCCACCGGTTCCGGCGTGATCATCACCAGTGACGGCGAGATCATCACCAACAACCACGTCGTCTCCGGCGCGTCGTCGGTCAAGGTGACCACCAGCGACGGCAAGGAGTACACCGCGCAGGTCGTCGGCACCGACAGCAAGAAGGACCTGGCGCTGATCAAGCTGGAGGACGCCTCCGGGCTGAAGGCGGCGACCCTCGGCGACTCCGACGGCGTCCGGGTCGGCGACCAGGTCGTGGCCATCGGCTCCCCCGAGGGCCTGACCGGCACCGTCACCAGCGGCATCGTCTCGGCCCTGGACCGCGACGTGACCGTCTCGACGGACGAGGGCCGGCAGCAGCAACAGCAGCGGCAGGGCGGCGGCTGGCCGTTCGAGTTCGGCGGCCAGGAGTTCAACGGGGACACCGGCTCGTCCACCACGACGTACAAGGCGATCCAGACGGACGCGTCCCTCAACCCGGGCAACTCCGGCGGTGCGCTGATCGACATGAACGGCAACATCATCGGCATCAACTCCGCGATGTACTCGGCGGCCGGCTCCTCCTCGTCCGCCGACGCGGGCAGCGTGGGCCTCGGCTTCGCCATCCCGGTCAACACCGTCAAGGCCGACCTGGCCGACCTGCGGGCGGGCGCCGACAGCTGAGCGGCGACCGCCCTTTTCCCCCGCCTCCCGTGAACGTGCGACGCTGAAGGCGTTCAGCCCCCGTGTCCCCACCGCACCCGAGGAACCCCCAGCCATGAGCCCCGCAGAAGGCGACCGTGACACCCAGCGGATCCTGATCGTCGACGACGAGCCGGCGGTCCGCGAAGCCCTCCGGCGCAGCCTCGCCTTCGAGGGGTACGACACCGAGGTCGCCGTCGACGGCGCGGACGCCCTGGAGAAGGCGGCGGCGTACCGGCCCGACCTGGTCGTCCTCGACATCCAGATGCCCCGCATGGACGGCCTGACCGCCGCCCGGCGCATCCGCGGCGCCGGCGACACGACCCCGATCCTGATGCTGACGGCCCGCGACACGGTCGGCGACCGGGTGACCGGGCTGGACGCCGGCGCCGACGACTACCTGGTCAAGCCGTTCGAGCTGGACGAACTGTTCGCCCGCATCCGCGCGCTGCTGCGCCGCAGCTCCTACGCGGCGGCGGTGGCGGCCTCCGAGGAGGACGACGTCCTCTCCTTCGCCGACCTGAGCATGGACCTGGCGACGCGGGAGGTCACGCGGGGCGGGCGGCGAGTGGAGCTGACCCGCACGGAGTTCACCCTGCTGGAGATGTTCATGGCGCACCCGCGGCAGGTGCTCACGCGGGAGCAGATCCTGAAGGCCGTCTGGGGCTTCGACTTCGAGCCGTCGTCCAACTCGCTCGACGTGTACGTGATGTACCTGCGCCGCAAGACCGAGGCGGGCGGCGAGCCGCGCCTCGTGCACACCGTCCGCGGCGTGGGGTATGTGCTGCGGCAGGGCGGCGCGGAGTGATCAGACGCTTCCGCACCCTGCCCCTGCGCTCCCGCCTGGCCCTGCTGGTGGCGGTGGCGGTGGCGTTCGCGGTGGCGGCGGTTTCGGTCACGTGCTGGTTCATCGTGCAGGGGAAGCTGTACGCGGAACTCGACGACGACCTGCAATCGTCGGTCGTCGTCCTGGAACAGCGACAGCTCGACAGCATCGTCGGCTCCTGCGGCCAGGAGCCCTCGGACACCGACTCCATCGGTCCGCGCAGCGGGAGTTACGGACAGTTGGTGCGCTCCGACGGCACGGTGTGTCTGCTGCCGTTCGCCTCGGCAGCGGTCGGGGTGACCCATCAGGACAAGAAGGTGGCCAGGGACCCGGACCCCAACTCCGCGACGGTCCGCAACGGCACCGACAGCAACGGCGACCGGGTGCGTGTGCTGACCACCGCCGTCACCGTGAAGACGCCGCTGGGCCGCGGCGTGGCCAAGGACTACGCCTATGTCGCCGCCGTCCCCCTCGACAGCACCCGGTCCACCCTGAACGAACTGGCCCTGTTCCTGCTCCTCGTCTCCGGCATCGGCGCGTTCGGCGCCGGCGCCGCCGGGCTCGCCGTGGCCCGTGCCGGTCTGCGCCCCGTCGACAAGCTCACCGCGGCCGTCGAACACGTCGCCCGCACCGAGGACCTCACCGTCCGTATCCCCGTCGAGGACGACAGCGAGGACGAGATCGCCCGGCTCTCCCGGTCCTTCAACTCCATGACCTCCTCCCTGGCCAGCTCCCGCGACCTGCAGCAGCAGCTCATCGCCGACGCGGGCCACGAACTGCGCACGCCCCTCACCTCGCTCCGGACGAACATCGAGCTCCTCACCCGCAGCGAGGAGACCGGCCGGCCGATCCCCGAGGCCGACCGCAAGGCGCTCCTCGCGTCGGTGAAGGCGCAGATGACCGAGCTGGCCGCGCTCATCGGCGACCTCCAGGAGCTGTCCCGCCCGGACACCGGCCAGCACGCGGGCCGTACGCAGATCGTCGCCTGGCAGGACGTGGTCGCCTCGGCGTTGCGCCGCGCCCGGCTGCGCGGCCCGGAGCTGACGATCACCGCCGACGTCCAGCCCTGGTACGTACGGGCGGAGCCGTCCGCCCTGGAGCGGGCGGTGGTCAACGTCCTGGACAACGCGGTGAAGTTCAGCCCGGACGGCGGCACCGTCGACGTACGCCTGGCCGACGGCGTCCTGACGGTCCGCGACCGCGGCCCGGGCATCCCCGCCGAGGAACTCCCCCACGTCTTCGACCGCTTCTGGCGCTCCCCGTCGGCGCGTGCGCTGCCCGGCTCGGGCCTCGGTCTGTCGATCGTGGCGCGGACGGTGCAGCAGGCGGGCGGCGAGGTGACGCTGGCCCCGGCCGGTGACGGGGACGGCGGGACGGTGGCGACCGTACGGCTGCCGGGGGCACCGGTGCCGCCGCCGGAGCCGGACGCGGCGGACGGGGACGACTGACGACGCGGCACGGACGTCTTCGGATGTCAGTGGCGGCTCCTGAGTCGGGACGCATGAGTTCCTCCCTGAGCGTCCGCCTTCTCGACGTGGCCGCCACGCGTGCGCTCGTCGGTTCCCGCGACGACCAGCTGCTCGAGGTGATACGCACCGCGTTCGGTGACGACCTCGCCCGCGACGACGACTACTTCGGCCACGCGATCGCGGACGGCGCTCCCACGGCGTACGAGGCACTGCGCGCGGTCGTCCACGGCGGGCCGTTCAGCGACGACAAGGACCACGCCTTCCAGTACGGCTACGCGTACCAGCGGCTGTGCTCGCTCACCGGCTCGTTCCTGGCGGTGGGCGCCGGCGGTGGCGGCGGTGAGCGTGAGGCCGAGCCGGCCGAGGCTGCGGACGGAAGGGTAGAAGTAGCCGACGAAGGCGGCGAAGGCGGCGAAGGCGGCGAAGGCGAGGAGTTGACCGGGTGTCATGCGGTCGGCCGAGATCTCCCACACGCCCAGGCCGATCACCGCGAGCACGCACAGCGTCTCGGCGACCTCGACGCACTGCTCGTACATCTCGCTCAGCCGTGCTCCGCGCACGGACGCCTTCATCCAGGCGCGTGCCTCGCGGTCGAGGCGGGCCTCTTCGGCGCGTCGGCGGTTGTCGCTGTCGACACGGAAAACATTACGGGAAACCGGAGCCGGTAAATGCCGATTCCACTTGGACCTCGATTAATCGGGGCTGAGACGAATTTTCAGACGGTGCCGGGAACCGGGCAGGAGCTGACACAGAATTTAGGCAAGAAAAAAGCGGGCCCATGACGGACGAGGTCCGTGGGCCCGCTGGAAACCGCGCGGCGCTACCGCACGATCGTGATCCGGTCGGCCGCCGGCGGCGCGATCGGGTCGGTCGCCGAGGAGTTGGCCGTCAGGTACTGCTCCAGAGCCTTCAGGTCGTCCGCGCCGACCACGTCGTTCGTGCCCTGGCCGAGCGTGGGGAAGCCGTCGCCGCCGCCCGCGAGGAAGCTGTTCGTCGCGACGCGGTAGGTGGCCGCCGGGTCGATGGCCGCACCGTTCAGGCGGATGGAGTCCGTGACCACGCGGTCGGGGCCCGTCTTCGTCAGGTCCAGGGTGTAGGTCAGGCCGGACGAGACCTGGAGGATCTTCGGCGCCGCCTCGTTCGAGCCGCTCACCTGCTCCTTCAGGACCTGGATCAGCTGGGCGCCCGTGAAGTTCTGCAGGTTCACCGTGTTGGCGAACGGCTGCACCGTGAAGCCCTCCGCGTACGTCACCACGCCGTCGCCCTCGGCGCCCTTGGCCGCGTAGGTCAGCGGTGCCCGGATGCCGCCGGGGTTCATCAGGGCGAGGTCGGTCTCCGGGTCCAGTTCCTTGCCGTAGGCCAGCTGCGCGTCGGCGATCAGGTCGCCGAGCGGGGACTCGGTGCCGGTGTTGCCGATGTCGCCGGAGATGTAGCCGATGGGGCGGTTGCCGATGGGGGCCGCCAGGGTGTTCCACCGGTCGATCAGCGACGTCATGTCGGGCGCCTTGGGGACGTCCCTGGTGACGACGTGGTTGGCCGACTTCACCGCCGTACGGGCGATGTCGCCCGTCCACCGGTCGTAGGTGAGCGTGGTGTCCGTGTAGAGGCGGCCGAAGGACGCGGCCGAGGTGACCATGCGCGGCTTGCCCGCCGGGTCGTCGATCGTGCAGACGTACGCGTTGTGGGTGTGGCCGGTGACCAGCGCGTCCACCTGGGGCGTGACGTTCTTGGCGATGTCGACGATCGGTCCGGAGATGCCGTCGTCGGCGCCCGGGGAGTCGCAGTCGTAGTTGTAGGAGGACGAGGCCGGGAAGCCGCCCTCGTGGACGAGCGCGACGATCGACTTCACGCCCTGCCCCTGGAGCACCTTGGCGTACTTGTTGATCGTCTCGACCTCGTCCTTGAACTGCAGGCCCTTCACACCCTCGGCGGAGACGATGTCCGGGGTGCCCTCCAGGGTCACGCCGATGAAGCCGACCTTGACGCCGTTGTTCTTCCACACCCAGTACGGCTTGAGGACGGGCTTGCCGGTCTTCTCGTCCAGGACGTTCGCGGCGAGGTAGGGGAAGTCGGCGCCCTCGAACTCCTTGTCCGTGTAGCAGCCCTCGGTGGGGTGGCAGCCGCCGTTCTGGAGGCGGGCCAGTTCCGTCGCGCCCTCGTCGAACTCGTGGTTGCCGACGGACGTGACGTCCAGGTCGAGCTTGTTGAGCGCCTCGATCGTCGGCTCGTCGTGGAAGAGCCCGGACAGCAGCGGGGAGGCACCGACCATGTCGCCGCCGGCCGCGGTGATGGAGTACGGGTTGCCCTTGCGGGCCTGGCGCAGATGGGTGGCCAGGTACTCCACGCCGCCCGCGTCGACCGTCTTCGTCGTGCCGTCCGGCTGGACCTCGGTGACCCGGCCGGAGGAACCGGCCGGCGGCTCCAGGTTGCCGTGCAGGTCGTTGAAGGAGAGGAGCTGCACGTCCTGGTAGCGGCCGGGCTGGTGTCCGTCGTGGCCCTCGCCCGCGCTCGCCGTCCCCGGCAGCGCGGCGGCGGCGAGCGCCCCGGCGGTCACCGCGCCGGCGGCGACCGCGAGGAGACGGGTCGTACGGCGTCTGCGGCGCGGTTGATGCGACTGTGCTGTGGCTGGCATGCGCCCCCCTGTGGGTCTGCGTGGGTGGAGCCGCCGAGGTGACGGCCCGTCGGCGCAGCCTAGAGTCAACGCGCGTAGCGCGACAGGGGGTTCCCGGTTACATCCTGGTTTACCTTCTGCCGCCACTTTGCCGGGCCCGCCCCTTACCCTCGTACGCATGACCAGCGACGACATCGCGCGGCCCGGCCGCCCCCGCTCGATCGACACGTACGCCGCGCTTTCTCCGGAACACACCGAGGACGTCCTCCGGCTGCTCGACGAGGCCGCTCGGAACGACGGTCAGCAGGCCGTGTCCGAACAGGGACGGCTGCAACTGCGCGGCGGGGCGCGCGAGGGCGTGTCGCATCTGCTGCTCACCACCGACGGCGAACTCGTCGGCTACGCCCAGCTGGAGGACACCGACCCGGTGGAACCGCCCGCCGCCGAACTGGTCGTCCACCCCTCGTACCGCGGGCAGGGACACGGACGGGCGCTGGGCTCGGCGCTGCTCGGCGCCTCGGGCAAGCGGCTGCGGGTGTGGGCGCACGGCGGCCACTCGGCCGCCCGGCATCTCGCGCAGGTCCTCGGACTGTCCCTCTTCCGGGAACTGCGGCAGATGCGACGGCCGTTGGCGGACCTCGCCCTGCCCGACCCGGTGCTGCCCGAGGGCGTGACCGTGCGGACCTTCATGCCCGGGCAGGACGACGCGGCCTGGCTCGCCGTGAACGCCGCCGCCTTCGCCCACCATCCCGAGCAGGGCGCCCTCACCCAGCGCGACCTCGACGACCGCAAGGCCGAGCCGTGGTTCGACCCGGCCGGCTTCTTCCTGGCGGAGCGGGAAGGCGAGCTGATCGGCTTCCACTGGACCAAGGTGCACACGGCCGAGCAGCTCGGCGAGGTGTACGTCCTCGGCATCCGTCCCGACGCCCAGGGCGGCGGCCTCGGCAAGGCCCTGACCACCATCGGCCTCCGGCACCTGGCGGAGCAGGGGCTGCCCACGGCGATGCTGTACGTCGACGCCGACAACAAGGCGGCCGTGTCCGTCTACGAGCGGCTCGGGTTCCTGACCCACGAGACGGACCTGATGTACCGCACGGAGACGTGACCGGCGCCGAAGACCCGACGGCCCGCCCCTCCGGCTGACGGCCCCGCACCGGGCCGTCCGCCCCTCAGGCCGACGACCCCGCCCGGCGTCCGCCCGGCCCCCTGACGCGTGCCCACCGCGCCGACGGCTCCGGACCGCACAGCCCCCACGCCACGACCGCCGCCACCGACACCAGCGCCCAGCGGTCGTGCGCCGCGTCCCAGGCCGGGTTCTCCGCCGGCACGAACAGCTCCCAGCCGTCCGGCAGCAGCAGCGGAGCGAGGACGGCCGAGGTGAGCAGGGCCGCCGCGACCGCCTGCCCCGGACGCTGCTCCCGCGTCAGGCGCACCGCCGCCGCGGCGCCGGCGAAGGCGAGGGCGCACGTCGCCGCCGCCTCCACGGTGACGCCGGCCACCGGAGGCCGTACCTTGGCCGGGGCGAGGAGCAGCACCGCCGCCCACCACAGCGCGACCGGCGGGGCGACGAGCACCGCCCGCAGGGCCTGCCGGAGGGGGCGCCGGGTCGGTACCGGCGCCGTGAGGTGCCGGGCCGGGTCGTCCAGCAGGAAGGCCAGTCCCAGAGCGCCGACGAGGGCCGCGGCCCGCAGCAGGACGAGCGTCAGCCAAGGCGTCGGCCCGCCGCTGACCAGCCGGGACGTCCCCGCGAGGAGCAGCCCGACGGTCCCGGCGGCCCCCAGCGCCCGCCACGGCAGCGTCCGCCACACCGGACGCACCAGCGCCCACACCACTCCCCGCCCGGCCGTGCCCTTCCCGTGCTCCCCGGTCACTCTCCGCACGAGTCCGCCCCACGGGGCCCGGCCACGCCCAGCAGCTGTGCCGCCCGGGCCGTGGTGACGTCCGGGGAGGTCAGCTCGGCCCAGTGCGCCTTCACCTTCCCCGCGGTGTCGTCGTCCGCCCGCTCCAGCAGACGGCGGACGACATCGGTCTGACCCTCCGTCATGGTCAGCGGGTCGGTGGGCGACAGGACGACGGCGGAGCCGCTCAGGCTGTCGTCGAGGCGGACCCGGCGCAGGGCGTCCAGCGGGTCGTCCTGCCAGCTCAGCGACAGCCACATGAGGGTGACCATCCGGCCGTCGCAGATCGCGCCGCTCGCCTTCTCGTCCCCGGCGACCAGCACGGCGGCGACGGCGGTGGAGAACTCCGGGACCCGGTTGCCGCCCCAGGAGGTGCCCACGGTCACCTGGTGCGCGGCGGCCGACGGGGGGAGCGCGGCGTCGCCGTCCAGGCCGTGGCGGGCGTCGATCCGCTGCCGTACGACGAGCGGCTGGGTGCGGGCCGAGCCGCCCGCGAGGGACTGGACCCGGTCCACGACCCCGGCCCAGGTGCCCGTCCGCGCCGTCCACTCGGGGAAGGCGCAGTACGTCGAGCGTCCCCGCTCGACACAGGTCTGCTCCTTCTCCGGGCTGACCGAGAAACGCTCCCGGGCCGCGGTCACCTCGGGGGACACCTCTCCCGCCTGGCCCACCGCGCCCACCAGCGCGAGCACCAGCGTCACGGCGACGCCCGCCTTGACGGCGACGTTCCGCCCGCCCGCGGCCAGCACCGCGAGGAAGGCCGCGCACAGGGCCAGGCCCGCCAGGTACAGGGCGTGCCAGGCGGCGGGCCGGCCCAGCAGGTCGGAGGGCAGCGTGTCGGTGCCGGCCTCGGTGACGACCGGTGCCAGCCACGCCGTGCCCTCGCCGCCGGCCGGGAACGCGCCGAGGACGAACGTGAACAGGAAGCACACGGCCAGCAGCGGTGCCGCGACCGGCGACGGCGCCAGCCGGGCCAGCAGGACCCCGGCGGCCCCGAGCAGCAGCACGGTCAGCGGTCCGACGGCCAGCTCGGCCGGCGAACCGTGCCCGATCGCGCCCGGCTTCAGCGCCTCCCAGGTGAACTGCCCGGCCACGCACACCGCCGTGAGCGCGGCGGCCGGTACGACGGACAGCACGTGGGCGACCGTACGGCGCCAGGGCGCGACGACGAGCACCGCGAAGTGTCCCTCGGTGCCGTGGCGCCGCGAGCGCAGCACGGCGAAGTCCGCGCACAGCATGACCGCGGTGCCGACGAGCAGGGGCCCGCCCTGGGTGGCCCGGTCGGCGTCCTGCAGGGCCGGGTACCCGTCCCAGGACTGCTGGGTACGCCAGACGATCCAGCCGGTGTACGCCACGAAAGCGACAACGACCGGAACGTTCAGCAGCAGTCTGCGCGCCTCGAACCGGGCGAGGGCGAGCACGGCCCGTACGCTCCCGCGCGTATCGGTGCGCACGACGGCCGGAGCCGCCTCCATCACCGCGCTCACGCCGCCACCTCCGTGGCACCGGCGCCGTCGAGGGTGAGCAGGTAGCCGTCCTGCAGGGTCGGTTCGAGCAGTTCGGCGCCCGCGGGCGGCTCCCCGACGTTCCGGAAGGTTCCCGTCCCCGTACGCCATCCGGCCTTCGCGCCCGGATCCCGCTGCGTACTGCTCCACACCCGCCCCGCGGCCCGCGCGGTCAGCTCGGCCGGCGTCCCGTCGAAACGCACGGCGCCGGACGCCATGACCAGCACCCGGTGGCACAGCATGGCCACGTCCTCGGTCTGGTGGGTGGACAGCAGCACGGTCCGCCCCTCCCCAGCACGGGCGATCAGCTCCCGGAACCGCATCCGCTGCTCGGGATCCAGTCCGACGGTCGGCTCGTCTAGCACCAGGAACCCGGGATCACCGACCAGCGCCGCCGCGAGGGCGACCCGCTGCCGCATCCCGCCGGACAGCTTCTTGATCCGCCGTCCGCGCACGTCGCCCAGATCGACCTCCTCCAGCACCCGCCGCACCTCGCGGTGCCGGGCGCCGCGATCGGTCAGCTCCTTGAGGATCGCCACGTAGTCGACGAACTCGAAGGCGGTGAAGTCCGGGTGGAAACCGGGCGTCTGCGGCAGGTACCCGAGCCGGCGCCGCACCTCCTGCCGCCCGCGCGCACTGCCCGGATCGTGGCCGAGCACGGTGAAGGCCCCCCGGTCGGCGGGCACGGCCGTCGCCAGCACCCGGAGCAGGGTGGTCTTGCCGGCCCCGTTGGGCCCGAGCAGCCCGGTGACGCCCGGGGTCAGCCGCAGCGACACGTCGTCGAGGGCGCGGGTGGCACCGTAGTGAAGGCTGAGCCCGGATGCGGAAACGGTGGGGGTCATACGGCACTCCCGTGCAAGAGGAAGACTGAAGAGACGAGGACGGGGGCAGACACGGCGGTCACGCGGCCCCCCTCGGAAAGACGTCGAAACGGTCGCGGAACAGGAACAGCAGCCCGGCACCCAGGGCCGCCACGGCCCCGGAGACGCCCTGTCCTGCCGCGGTGAACGGCGCGAGCGTCGCGTCGGCGCCCGGTTGCGCGGCGTTCGCGGCGAGCAGCACCGCGACCCACGCCCCGCCGACCGCGGACGGCGCGAGCACCGGGCCCAGCCGGGGTGTCAGCGCCAGCCCGGACGCGGTGAGGGCGAGCGCGGGCAGCAGCCAGGCCAGCGCCCGCAGCCCGTAGTCGGGCAGGGCGAGGGTGGCGAGACCATTGAGACCCAGCCCGGCGGCGAGCACGGCGACCGTACGGATCATCAGCAGCCGGAAGCCGTGCGTCGGCGACACGACCGCCATCTCGTACGTCGGGTCCAGCCCGGGCCCGTACGACAGCGCCACGCCGGCCAGCGGCAGCAGCGGCGTGAAGGCGAGGAACAGCGTGGGCGAGTGCGCGGCACGGGACGAGACGGCGATGACGAAGGTCGTCACGAGCACGGAGACGACCGCACCGAGCCAGGAGCGGCGCAGCACGGGCGTGGCGGCGAGCAGCCGTGCGGTGTGGTCGGCGACGCCGAGCCGTACCAGCAGCCCCTCGAACCACCCCGGCCGCGGCGCGTCCAGCTCGGCGTCCAGCCGCTCCCAGCCGGCGTCGAGGGCGGCGACGTCGCTGACCCCGGCGAGGACGCCCCGGCACCGCGCGCAGGAGGTCAGATGGGCGTCGGCGGACCACAGCAGGGGTGCCGCCAGCTCCCCGCGGGCGTACGCCCGCAGGTCGTCCTCGGCCACGTGCCAGGTGTTCTCGATGCTCATGCCAGGGCCTCCCGCAGCTGCTTGCGGGCCCGCATCGCCCGCGTCTTGACCGTGCCCGGCGGGATGCCGAGCAGGACGGCCGCCTCGCGGGTGGTCAGCCCGTCGATGACCGTGGCCTGGAGCACCGCCCGCAGCTCCGGCGAGAGCCGGACGAGCGCGCCCGCGAGGTCGCCGTGCTCGACCCCGGCCAGCACGCGCTCCTCGGCCGACGCCTCCTCCCGGTGCCGCAGCCGCGCCAGTGCCTGCCGCAGCCGCCCCCGCGCCCCGTCGCCGCGCAGCGCGTCGACCAGCCGCCGCGACCCGATGCGCCACAGCCACCCGGCCACGTCACCGTCCTGCCGGTAGCGCGCCGTGCCCCGCCACACGGCGAGGAAGGTCTCCTGTACGACGTCGTCCACGACCCCGGCGTCGGCGCAGCGGCTGCGCATGCGGGCGGTCAGCCAAGGGGCGTACCGGCGGTACAGCTCCTCGAAGGCGCGCCGGTCGCCGTCCGCCGCGACGGCCCGCAGCAGCTCCCCGTCGCTTCTCGTTTCGCTCACGTCTCCTCATCGGACGACCCCGGCCAACCGGTTCACACGATCACAGCGGACTTCCCACCGGACCTCCGGGCCCCATGGCCCCGGCATCCACTGCCGCCCGGCGGTGGGCCACGCGGCCCGGCGCCGACACCTTCGCGACGGCCTCGCGCCTTCTGGGCGCCTGTGCCCACCCGCCGGCTGGCCGGGGCTCTGCTCACGTGCCTGGGGGTGGGTGCGGTCGTCCGGTGTGGGTGCTGCCGGGGGTCTCCTGGTCCGGCGTTTGCTTCGGTGCCTGGCGTGGGTGCGGACCGGGGTGGGTGGCGCAGCCCGGCGCTATCGGGTTGCCGCCCGCGCCCACCCGTGCCGCCCCAGGCGGCACGACTGCCCGCGGTTACGGCTGCGGCGGCGCCCGGCTGTCACTGCGGCGCGGCGCGTGACTGCGCGCGGTGCCGCGGCGCTGCGCGGGCACCGCGACGGCGCGGCAGTCGCGTACGGCGAGAAGGGGACGTGCCGGGGGGTGTCCGCCCGCAGCGGTTG
>NZ_BMWA01000008.1 GCF_014650995.1 Streptomyces viridiviolaceus | reverse complement strand
CTACCCGCACCCCCGACCACCCGCACAGGCCGCCGCAGGCACCACCACCGCACCCGCACAGGCCGCCGCAGGCACCCGCTCAGATCGACCGCACCGCCCGCGCCACCCGCGTCGCCAGCGCCGCCCGCGGTGCGCTGTCAGGGGGCCGCCGGCAAGGGTGCACCGTGTTCGCCAGCAGGATCACGAACGTGTCCGTCACCCGGTCCAGGACCAGCATCGTGCCGGTGAAGCCCGTGTGCCCGGCCGCCCCGCCCCCCGCCAGGCGCCCCATGAACCACGGCTGGTCGAGGGCGAAGCCCAGCCCCGGCGGGGTCAGCAGCAGCTCCACGAAGTCCGGCCCGAGGATGCGGGCGGGACCGTACGAGCCGCCGGCGAGCAGCGCACGGCAGAACACCGCCAGATCCCGCGCGGTGGAGAACAGCCCCGCGTGACCGGCCACGCCGCCCAGCGCCCAGGCGTTCTCGTCGTGCACGACGCCTCGCAGCATCCCCCGGTCCGCCTTGGCCCACGGCCGCCGCTGGTCCTCCGTGGCCGCCGCCCCCGGACACGGCCCGAAGTGCGTCGCCGTCATGCCCAGCGGCCGGGTGATCCCGTCGTGGACGAGGACGTCGAGGGTGCGCCCGGTGATGCGTTCCAGGATCTGCTGCAGAAGCAGCATGTTCAGGTCGGAGTAGCGATACGTCCCCGGAGGCGTCGTGGGCGGCTCCGCACGCAGCAGCCTCAGCCGCTCCTCGTCGTCCGCGCAGTCGTACAACGGCAGCTCGGGCCGCAGCCCGGAGGTGTGGGTGAGCAGCTGCCGCACCGTGAGCCCGTGCGCGGCGGCGGCCCGGAAGTCCGGCAGGTAGGCGCCGACCTCCGCGTCGATGCCGAGCGTGCCCCGCTCGATCTGCTGCACCGCAGCGACCGCCGTGAACAGCTTGGTCAGCGACGCCAGGTCGAAGGGGGTGCCGACGGTCATCGGCACCCGGGACGCCGGGGGCAGCTCCACGCCGGCGCCGGCCCCCGGGTCGTAGGACGCGTACCGCACGGCCCAGCCCGCCGCCTCCTCGACGGCCAGCACGGGCCCACGCCCGACGGCCACCACGACGCCCGCCGCCCAGGGACGCTTCCCGGTGGTGAGGTCGTGGACCTCCCGCACCAGGAGGCGGAGCTGTTCGGGGTCGAGCCCGGCCCGTTCCGGCGTGTCGCTGCGCAGTCTCGGTGCGCTCAGCTCTCCACTCCCTCCACCGTCGCACGCTTGTTCGCAGTACGGCACATTCCCATGAAGCAGGCCAGCGCCACCAGCGCCGCGCCCAGCTGCACGACCGCCATCGGCAGGGCGGTGTCCTCCCCGGCGACGCCCACCAGCGGAGAGGCGATGGCGCCGATGAGGAAGGACGACGTACCGAGCAGGGCGGAGGCGGAGCCGGCGGCGTGCTTCACCCGCATCAGGGCGAGCGCCTGGGTGTTGGGCAGGGTGATGCCCATCGCGGACATCAGCACGAACAGCGCGGCGGCGACGGGCGCGAGCCCCACGTCACCGAAGACGCCCAGGGCCATCAGCAGCAGAGCCACCGCGGCGGCGATGACGACCGCGAGCCCGATGCCCAGCACCCGGTCCAGCCGTACCCGCCCGACCAGGACCTTGCCGTTGATCTGCCCGACCACCACCAGGCCGATCGAGTTGAGGCCGAACAGCAGGCTGAACGTCTGCGGCGAGGCGCCGTAGATCTCCTGCACGACGAACGGGGAGGCCGAGATGTAGGCGAACAGCGAGGCGAAGGCGAAGCCGCCCGCGAGCATGTAGCCGCTGAAGGCCCGGTCGGCCAGCAGCGTCCGCATGGAGCGCAGGGCGTCCCCCACGCCGCCGCTGTGGCGTTCGGCGGCGGGCAGCGTCTCGGGGAGCTTCGCCCACACCACCCCGCCCAGCAGCACCCCGACGACGGTGAGCACGACGAACACGCCCCGCCAGTCGGTCAGGCGCAGGATCTGCCCGCCGATGAGCGGCGCGACGACGGGGGCGACGCCGGAGATCAGCATGAGGGTGGAGAAGAAGCGGGCCATGGCCACACCGTCGTACAGGTCCCGGACGACGGCCCGCGCGATGACGATCGCGGCGGCGCCCGCGAGACCCTGCGCCAGCCGGAAGGCGACCAGCAGTTCCACGGTGGGCGCGAACGCGCACAGCGCGGTGGCGACGACGTAGACGGCGAGGCCGGCCAGCAGCGGGCGCCTGCGGCCCCACTTGTCGCTCATCGGGCCGACCACGAGCTGGCCGAGGGCCATGCCGGCCAGGCAGGCGGTGAGCGTGAGCTGGACGGTGGCTGCGGGCGCGTGCAGGGACCTGGTGACCTCCGGGAGCGACGGGAGGTACATGTCCATGGCCAGCGGGGGCGTGGCGGTCAGGCCGCCGAGGACGAGCGTGACGAGCAGTCCGGCACGGCGGGTGCCGCGCAGCGCGGAGACGGCCGGTTCCGTTTCCGGTCCGGCCGCCTGCGGGCTGTTCGGTGTGAAGTCCGATCCAGTGTCCGTTGCTGTGTCCGTTGACGTGTCCGTCGGTATGTCCGGTGGCGTGTGCGGTATGGACGGCCCGCGCTCGGGCATGTGCCCCTCCCTCTTCGGCAGATCCGGCACCTATGCTCTCAGCTCGAACGGACGGACCGGTACGAACGTGAGTGAGGGTGGGGCACGGGTGACCGAGCAGAGGGTGCGCTGGGGGGTCCTGGCGACCGGTGGGATGGCGGCGACGTTCACGGCGGATCTCGTCGATCTGCCGGAGGCGGAGGTCGTCGCGGTGGCCTCGCGGACCGAGGCGTCGGCGAAGGCGTTCGCGGAGCGGTTCGGGATAGCGCGGGCGTACGGCGACTGGGAGTCGCTGGCCCGGGACGAGGACGTCGACGTGGTGTACGTCGCCACCCCGCACTCGGCGCACCGGACGGCCGCCGGCCTGTGCCTCGAGGCGGGGCGGAACGTGCTGTGCGAGAAGCCGTTCACGCTGAACGTGCGCGAGGCGGAGGAACTGGTCGCGCTGGCCCGCGAGCGCGGGAGCTTCCTGATGGAAGCGATGTGGATGTACTGCAACCCCCTGGTCCGGCGGCTGAAGTCACTGGTCGACGACGGCGCGATCGGCGAGGTCCGCAGCGTACAGGCGGACTTCGGCCTGGCGGGCCCCTTCCCTCCGTCGCACCGGCTGCGGGACCCCGCGCAGGGCGGCGGCGCGCTGCTCGATCTGGGCGTGTACCCGGTGTCGTTCGCGCATCTGCTGCTCGGTGAGCCGTCGGACGTCGCGGCCCGGGCGGTCGTCTCCGAGGAGGGCGTCGACCTCCAGACGGGTGCCCTGCTCGGCTACGACAGCGGCGCTCTCGCCTCGGTGCACTGCTCGATCATCGGCGGCACGCCGAACTCCGCCTCGGTCACCGGTTCCAGGGGCCGCATCGACGTCCCGTACGGCTTCTTCTTCCCGGACCGGTTCGTGCTGCACCGGGACGGCCGCGAGCCCGAGGAGTTCGGGGCCGACCCGGCCGACGGGCCCAGGGCGAGCCTCAAGCACGAGGCGCGGGAGGTGATGCGGGCCCTGCGGGCCGGCGAGACCGAGTCCCCGCTGGTCCCGCTCGACGGCACGCTGGCCGTGATGCGGACGCTCGACGCGATCCGGGACCGCGTCGGCGTCCGCTACCCGGGCGAGAGGGAGAAGGACCTCCAGGTCATGCCGGCTTGAGGCCCTGCTCCCCCACCTCCGTCACGAAGGACGCGGCGGTCGTGAGCGGCGCGCCCTCGGTGGTCACGTGGGAGACCGTCTTGAAGTCGGCGCGCGCCAGCTCCCGGCCCAGCGTCACCGTCGCGTAGCCGCGCTGCCCGTTGAAGAACTTCAGGTGCGGGTTGGCGGTCATGAGGGTGTCCCAGTTGGACGGCTTCTCGGAGCCGTTGCCGCCGCTGGTGATGGAGGTGGTGACGATCTCCGTGCCCATGGTCTTCGACCCGGGGTCGGAGAAGTCGCGCTTGATGTCGAAGCCGTAGTGCACGTGCACGTCGCCGGTGAGGACCATGAGGTTCTCGATGCCGGCGGCCTGCGCGCCGGCCAGCACCCGCTCGCGGGAGGCGGGGTAGCCGTCCCAGGAGTCCATGGAGACCTTGGACGGCAGGGTGGTGGAGTTGTAGCGCTGCGAGAAGGTGACCTGCTGGGGGACCACGTTCCACACGGCGTTCGACCGGTGCCAGCCGTTGATCAGCCAGCGCTCCTGGGCGTCGCCGGTCAGGGTGCGCGCCGGGTCCTCCGACTCGGGGCCGGAGAACTGCCAGCCGTCACCGTAGGCCTGGTTGGAGCGGTACTGGCGGGTGTCGAGAACGTCGAACTGGGCCAGCCGGCCCCAGTGCAGGCGGCGGTAGAGCTGGAGGTCGGGGCCCTCGGGCAGCTGCGGACGGCGCAGCGGCATGTTCTCCCAGTAGGCGCGGTAGGCGGCGGCCCGGCGGAGCAGGAACTCCTCCGGCGGGACGCTGTTCTCCGGGGTGTCGTCCGCGTAGTTGTTCTCGGTCTCGTGGTCGTCCCAGGTGACGACGAAGGGGTGCGCGGCGTGCGCGGCCCGCAGATCGGGGTCCGACTTGTAGAGGGCGTACCGCAGGCGGTAGTCCTCCAGCGTCACCGTCTCGTGGTTGAACAGCGCGGGCAGGGTGCCGGTGGGGTAGGCGCGGGAGCCGCCGGCGGAGTTGACGGCGTACTCGTAGAGGTAGTCGCCCAGGTGGAAGACGACGTCGACGTCCTCCTCGGCCAGGTGCCGGTAGGCGGTGTAGTAGCCCTGGTCGTAGCGCTGGCAGGAGACCAGGCCGAAGGTGAGGTCGGCGGCCCGGCTCTGGCGCGGGGGCGCGGTGCGGGTCCGGCCGGCCGGGCTGATCCAGCGGCCGGCGCGGAAGCGGTAGTAGTACACGTGGCCGGGTGCGAGGTGGTCGACCTCGACGTGCACGGTGTGGTGGAACTCGGGGTGCGCGGTGGCCGTGCCCCGTCTGACGACGCGGCGGAACCGCTCGTCGAGGGCGACCTCCCAGCCGACGGTGACGCGTTCGGCGGGCAGTCCGCTGTCGGCCTGGTACGGGGCGGGGGCCAGCCGCGTCCACAGCAGGACGGACTCGGGCAGCGGGTCGCCGGAGGCGACGCCCAGCGTGAAGGGGTCGTCGGTCAGCTGTGCCGGGTCGAGTTCGGCGGCGCTCGCCGTGCCGGCGGCCGGCAGGTTCACGGAGAAGGCGAGCGCGGCGGCGGCGCCGGTGACGGTCAGGAAGCGGCGGCGGCCCAGGTGACGGGCGGCGGCGCGCAGTTCGGGCGCGTGCGGGGGCTGGTGGTTCGCGGGTGTCATCCGATCCTCCCCTTGCGGTGGGTGCAGGGGGCATTCGAATGGCCGGGAACGACAGCCGCTTGGCGCGGACATGGCGGGCCTGTGGCAGGTCCGTAGCGGAAGCGTGAGTTCCGCATGATCTCCCACGCGTACGCTGCCGACCCATGAACACCGTGAGAACCACTGACGAGGGAACGGCCGGCCAGCAGAGGATCGCCGTGGTCACGGGTGCCGGTTCCGGCATCGGCCGCGCGGTCGCCGCCGAACTGCTGCGCGCCGGCTGGTCACTGGCCCTCGCCGGCCGGCACCCCGAGACCCTGGAGGAGACGGCCGCACTCGTACCGGGCGGCGACGCCCTCGCCGTGCGGGCCGACGTGTCCCGGCCGGAGGACGTGACGGCCCTGTTCGCCGCCGTGCGCGACCGCTTCGGGCGGCTGGACCTGCTGTTCAACAACGCGGGGACGTTCGGTCCCGGCGGCGTGCCGGTCGAGGAACTGTCCTACGACGCGTGGCGGCACGTGGTGGACACCAACCTCAACGGCGCCTTCCTGTGCGCGCAGGCCGCGTACCGGCAGATGAAGGAGCAGGAGCCGCAGGGCGGCCGCATCATCAACAACGGCTCGATCGCCGCCCACACGCCCCGCCCGCACTCGGTGGCCTACACGGCGACCAAGCACGCGATGACGGGCCTGACCAAGTCGCTGTCACTGGACGGGCGGGCCTACGACATCGCGGTCGGCCAGATCGACATCGGCAACGCGGCGACCGACATGACGGTCCGCATGCAGACCGGCGCCCTGCAGGCCAACGGGGAGATCGCACCCGAGCCGGTGATGGACGTGGCCGACGTGGCGCGCACGGTGCGGCACATGGCGGAGTTGCCGCTGCAGGCGAACGTGCAGTTCGCGACGGTCATGGCGACGGCGATGCCGTACGTGGGACGCGGCTGAGCGGACGGCCTCGGGGTCCGCCTCTCCGATCTACACAAGGGGAATGTGGAATTCCGAACCATTGCGGCCGGTAGCGGACTTATGCTCAACTCTCCTTCACCAGAGCTTCACAGTTGGAGCGTCGGCCTTCCATAACCGTCTCGAGCCATACCGAGGGGGAGGGGGCAGCCGTTCCGCCACACCGGGTGGGGGTGGACCTCGCGTGGGACCGCGAGGTGCGCACCGGTGGGCGGAACGGCTGCCGAGTACCGCCGTACGGCGGACGACCGCGACGGACGATCATCTCCGACGGCGTCGCGCTCGGGATCGTCGAGCCCGCTCGTACGTGGTGCCGGTCCCGGTGCCCTCCGTCACCGGGACGCCAGGAATCGGAGCGCACGCGAGGACGAGCCCCGCGGCGCGGTCACGCCTGCCCGGTCTCGAACCGCGAGATCTTCCCGTCGTCCTCCACGGTGAACGTCCACCGGGTGCGCATCTCGCCCCAGGTGTCGTTGCTGTAGCGGGCGATGAGGGCGCGGCCGCCGTTCGACTCCCGGTCGACCTCCATGTGGCCGTGAGTGGAGAAGATCTCCCGGTCGATCCAGTCGGCGAGGTCACGGTCGGCGCCGTCGTCGGCCATGGTGGCGCCGTGCGCGAGGAGCTCCATGAAGGCCTCGCGGTCGTGGGCGTTGACGGCGGCGACGAAGGCGCGGACGGCCGGGTCGCTGAGTCGGGTCGTCTGAATCGTCATGCCGCTCAGCGTCACACCGGCTCCGGGGCCCCGCCACCCGAACGGCGCCCGTGGCGCGCGCATGGAAGGCAGCCGGTGCCACGGTGGGAGGTGAGCCACCGCCACCTGCGAAGGAGTCGACGTGACCTGTTTCGACCGACGCGATCTCGGTCTCCTGCTGCTCCGTCTGGGTACGGGCGGCGTCCTGGCCGCGCACGGCGCGCAGAAGCTGCTCGGCTGGTTCGGCGGCCACGGGATCGAGGGGACCGGCCAGTTCATGGAGTCCGTCGGCTACTCCCCCGGCAAGGCCAGCGCCACCGCGGCCGGGCTCGCGGAAGCCGGCGGCGGGACGCTCCTCGCGCTGGGCCTTGCCACCCCGGCCGCGGGTGCGGCGGCGGCCGGCGCGATGGTGGGCGCCGCGGCGGTGCACGCCCCGAGCGGCTTCTTCGCCCAGGCCGGAGGCTACGAGTACGCGGCCTCCCTGGCCCTGACGGCCACCGGCCTCGCGGTCACCGGCCCCGGCCGCCTCTCCCTGGACCACGCGCTCGGCCACGCCGTCAACCGGAACTGGATGGTCCCGGCGGCGTTCGCGGTCACGGCAGCCGCGACGGCACTGGTCGTCGGGGCGCGGAACAGGCGGCTGCGGAAGGCGGCGGAGGGCGAGCAGGAGCCGCTGTTCGACGCCTGACGCCCCGACCGGCCGTGGCAGGCTGCTCCGTATGAGCGACGCCCACGGCAACGACACCCCCACCGGCCTCTGGGACTCCATCGACGACCTGTGGAAGTGGCTGGAGGCGGACCAGCCAATCGGCGGCAGGGAGGGCCTGCTCCTGCGCATGCTGAAGCTCTCGGAGGAGGTCGGCGAGGTCGCGGAGGCCGTGATCGGCGCGACCGGCCAGAACCCGCGCAAGGGCGTCACCCACACGTGGGACGACGTCCAGGCGGAGCTGTGCGACGTCGTCATCACGGCGCTGGTGGCACTGCGCACGCTGACACCCGAGGCGCGGGAGGTGTTCGGGCGGCATCTGGCGCGGGTGACACAGCGGTCACTGGGGACGCGGGACGCCTGAACGGCAGGGCGACCGCCCGCACGACCGCTTATCCGGAGTCGGGAGCCTTTCTGACGTTCTGTACGATGCGGTCGCTCCACAGACGGCCAGAGCACCATCCGCGCGGGCCCGTCATGACCCTCATCGAGAAGGACCACCTGTCATGTCCCGCCCGCCCGCCTCTCCGGCAACACCGCCCCGCCGACCGCCGGCCCCCGGTACGCGGTGGTGGCTGACCACGCGCGCCCGCATCGGATTCGTGCTCGCGGTACCGCTCCTCGGCCTGCTCAACCAGTACCTGGGCTTCCTGGTCCTGATCGCCGCGATCGTCCTGATCTGGAAGGAGAACCCCTGGCAGAAGGGCGCGAAGGTGGCCGCCACCATCGGCGCCATGGCGCTGCTCGGCGCGGTCGTCCCGGATCCGCCCGAGGACGGGGGGCCGGACACCGTGGCGGGGCTGGACGCGAAGGGCGCGCAGAGGGAACGTACGGCCGCCACCTGGCCCTCCCCCTCGCCGACCAGGAGCCCGGCACGGCCCTCGCAGCCCCCGCCCCAGGCTCCGGACTACCGGGGGCAGCGGCTGGACACCGCACGGGACAAGGCCGAGGCCGCCGGGTTCGGTGTCGACGAGCACAACGCGTCCGACGAGGGCAAGAGCATCATGATGCGGTCCAACTGGACGGTCTGCTTCCAGAAGACCGACTGGACGTCCAGTGGCACCAAGGCGATCCACTTCGGCGCGGTGCAGACCGGCGCGCCGTGCCCGGAGGCGGACGGCGGAGCCATCCCGTGGCCCCGGATGCCGGACCTGGTCTGGAAGACGTGGAAGACGGCGCACCAGGAGGTCGTGGACCTCGGTGTAGTGCCGGACCACCATCTGCGAGCGGACACGGCGTACGGCAACGACCGGCTGCCCGACGAGGGCGAGTACGACGACTGGCGGGTGTGCGCGACCGACCCGGCCGAGGGCGCGGACGTCACCCTCGACACGTGGGTGACCCTGGAACTGACCGACCCGGACAACGGCTGCCCCGAGCCGGACCAGGGGCACGACGACAAGGTGGACCTGCCGGACCGGGACGACGACGGCGACCCCGACTACCGCGACCCGTTCCCCGGCGACCGGAACCGCACCAGCACGTTCCCGGACGGCTTCCCGAGCGGCTCGGACGGCTCCGGCGGCAGCTCGTCCGGCGGGGGCGGCTGGAACTGCCCCCGCACCCGCTGGTGCTGACACGACGCCCAGTCCGGCGCCGCCCGGGACGTGGCGGAGCCCGGGAGTCGTATCCAGCTCCCGGGCCCCTGGGGATGCCACCCAATTGCGCACGCCGGCGGCGTTTAAGAGGACGGATCAGTCATCAGGCCGTCGTGTTCTTCCTTTGAACTACCGCACCAGGACAGAGGTGCAGGCGAGAGTCGAACTCGCATCCGACGGCGTTCGTCCGGCCCCGTTCGATCCGGCGATCGGCGGCGATGCTGAGACTGGAGCGAGAGTCTGAGATTGATCGCGCAGGTACCGCGTGTACCGCTGCCCCGCGCCTCTTCAGGCTGAACTTCAGTTTCAGCTTGCGCTCATCACGCGGACCGGTCCTCAATCCGGCCCGCGCCTGTCGCGCACCCCCGCGCTCGCACGCGGGGGCGATCGTGGAGGCTACCCGCTCCCGGCGTCAGCCGAACAGGTAGCCGAACACCGCCTCACCCACCCGCTGGTCGGTGACCTCGGCACCGTTGGCCTCCTCGCGGGCGAACTTCACGGCCTGCTGGAGCTTCTCGACCCGCTCCACCAGCTCGTTCACCCGCCGCGCCGGGAACGCCCCGGAGAACTTCACCGTCGTCCAGTACCCGATCGGCACGTCCTCGTAGTACACCTCGACCTGCGCCGGGTGCTTGTCGGTGGCCTCGGCCTTGACGTGGTTGCGCGGGACCTTCTTGGTACGGATGGTCCGGACGGGGTCCGTCTTCCACCAGTCCGTGGACGGGTCGAGGGACCATGCCTCGGCGGCGTCGAGCACGGGGAGCTTCTTGACGAAGGTGTGCAGGTCGGTGAGCTGCTTCTCCAGGAAGAGGAGGTAACTGACCGGGACGTCCCGGAGGACGGCCCGCCCGTCGACGCTGACGTCCGCGCGGGCGGCGCAGTTCGCCCAGTCCTTGGTGGCGGTCACGTCGAACAGCCGGGTCAGCGACGCGGCCATCTCCCGCAGCACGTCCTCGGCCTTCACCTGCACCCGCGTCGACTCGGGCGGCAGCTGCTCGCCCTCCTCGTCCTTCGGCTGGTACGTACGCGAGATACCGGCGAGCAGCGCGGGCTTCTGCACCTTCTGGTGAGCCGCGGTGATGTCCTGGAGCGACTTGCTCTTGACACCTTTTTCGACGGCGATGATCTGATTGAGTTTCGCCACGACGTCCCCCTCTTTACGAACGCCAGGACGATACCTCTGGGGCCCCTGGCCTCCGCATCTTCTTTTTCACGCCCGAAGATGCCGGGAGGGGGCCGCGCCGAGCACACGGCGGGGCCCCGATGCGTCAGCGGGTCACTTGAGCTTGTCCGTCTGGGCCTCGATCACGGCCGTCGGCACCGCCGCCGCCTTGCCGAGCGTGGCGAAGTCGACCGTGTAGTACGTCGCGACGGTGTTGCCGACGCGCACCACCTCGGTGTTGAAGGTGGCCGAGCCCGCGCCGTCCATGTCGGAGTCCGCGGAGAACGCCACGGACTCGTCACCGGCGCCGGAGGACTTGCCCGCCGCGACCTTCGTGATCTTCTGCTTCTCGCCCTGTCCCGTGAGAACGAATCCCCCTGAGCAGGACTCGATGCCGTCGGTGACGGCCTTCAGGGCCTTTTCGGCGCCGTCGTCGTCGTACGAGGACAGGCCCACGAAGGTCACCTTGACCTTGAAGGCGTTCTCGATGTCGGCCTCGCTGATGTCCTCGGGAGACTTGGAGGCGGCGTCCGACACGGGCACCTCGGTGACGGAGTTGCTCGCGCCTTCGTTCGTGTCGCCGGGCGCCAGTCCGGCCATGGCGTGGGCGAGCGGCGCGCACTCGGCCTTGTCGGTCGTCACCCCGCTCTTGGACTTGGGCAGGGTGTCGTCGCCGGAATCGACCTTGTAGCCCTTGACGTCGCCCTGCGCCAGCAGCAGCTTCTCCAGCTCCGCCGCGCCGACCGCCTTCGCGGCCGTGGCCGACGATGAGGAGGACTTGCCCGACTCCCCGGACGCGTCCTGGTCGTCCGATCCCCCGCCGCACCCCGTGATGAGGGCGAGCGACAGCACGCTCCCGGTCGCCATAGCGCCCATGCGCGCCCTCGATGATCTCTTCATGAGCGGATCATGAAGGTTCTGTTCGAAGAACGTCAAGGGACTTGTAAAGGTGGGCATTACAGCGTGACGCGCGCAGCGCTGAGACCCGGTCGGGTCGCGTGCAAGGCACAGCCGTGACGCCGCTCGTCCACGCCGAGCAGGCCGAGTTCCTGGAGTTCAAGCGGTCTGCTCGATGCGCTCGAGGATGTCCGCACGCATCTCCTGCCCCAGAGACCATGCGCCGGCGACGCCGCAGGGGGCCAGCTGAGCCGCCACTCCGGACGGCGCCCACTCCCAGCTTGGGGACGGGCGCTCTGTAATCGGCAGGTCAGACCGGCAGGTTCCAGAAGGGGCCGTCGGGTGTTCAGAGCCAGAAGCGTTGTGTGCCGTCCGGGTCCGCGGTCAGGCGAGGTCGGAGTGTGCAGGTGAGCCCGCGTCGTGCCAGACAGTGAGAGCCTCTTCCGCTGATCCCACAGGCGCAAAGGGCCGTGCTGGTGCGCGGTCCAGCCGCCTTCGGCCGGTTCGGGAGCTGATCCCGTCGAGATCGAGCATGCGCGCAATCAGGGAGGGCAGCGTGCTGGACGAGGTGGGGCGGGCCCGTGACGGGCCCGGTGGCGTCGGCGGCGTTGGTGCCTCGACCTGGATTACCGAGGTGGGGTCTTGGTAGACGAGCTCCAGCCGCGTTCGGTGATCGGTCTGGTCACGGTGCACCGGGTCCACTGGCTGCTGTCGAACTGGAACAGGCCGTCGCCGAGGAAGATCGCCGCGCCAGCGCGCCTGCTGGCTGATCTGATCCCGCCGTCCCCGGGAGCCGTCACGTCATGAGACCCACGGCACCCGATCCCTCCGACACCGACGCGTGGCATGCGTATCTCGCGGAGGGCAACGCCAAGCAGGCCCGCAAGCGCGTGGCAGCCGATGTGCTGCTACCGGACGGGTCCCGTTCGCTGGTCACCTCAAGCAGCGGTGGATCCTGAAGATCCGGATGGCGGTTCATCTGGCTTGAGCAGATCAGTGGTGCGGTAAGCGGACGCGTCGGCGTTTGGCGGGAGGAAACGGCTGGCCCTGCCGCTCCAGGTGACGATGAGCTCATCCCGGGCGCGTGTGGCCGCGACGAACACCAAAGAACGGGCTCGCTGCTCCTCTTGCCGGTAGCGGTCCGCGTTCGTGACCTTGTACTGCTCGATGCGCTGGTGCGGCACCTGTCCCTCGCCGACCGAGGTCAGGAACACACGCTGGAACTCCAAGCCCTTGAAGCGGTACATGGTGCCGATACGAACCGCGTCGATGTCCGACCGCGCACCGTCCTTGCCGAGTTCCACGACCGGCAGTCGGAACTCGCTGACGAAGACGTGGGCGAACTCCTGGGCCGAAGCACCGTCCGGGACGGCGACAGCCATCGCCGAGTACGGCGTGCCGTACATGTCGTGACGCTCCCTGATGAGGGTGGCGACAGCGCGCATCTCGGTCCGACGGTCCGGAGCACACCAGAACTGGGGTGCGAGACCGGTCAGTACGGATCGGTAGCCGTCGAGGGTGTCACTGCCCGTATCCAGGTCGTCGAAGGTCTCACCTTCGACGAGACGGTTGGCGCTGCCCAGGATCTGCCGGGTGGTGCGGTAGTTGAGAGTGAGACGGCGTGAGGCGCGGCCGCGGATCTCGATGCCGTGGTGGCTGAGGACGACGCGGCTGCCGTAGATGCGCTGATGGGCGTCCCCGGCCAGAAAGATGTCGTTGGGGCCCTTGCGGACCATCGCGCGCAGCATCCGCCAGTGGGATGCAGACAGGTCCTGCGCCTCGTCGACCACGATGTGCTGATAGCGGGGCTTGAGCCACATCCCGCTGCCCGCCTCTCGGTGGACAAGGTCCAGGCCGCCGAGCTCGTCCTTGTAGCGGGCCTGCTCCTCGACGCGGGCCATGCGGCGCTGCTCGAGGCTGGCCGCCTGATCGGCGATGAGCGCGTACGTAGTACGCCGCGCGGCGTCCAGATGGGCCCGGTAGGCCTGCACGAGTTGCCACACCTCGTAGCGCTGGCCCGTGCTGATGCGCGGGCGTCCCGCGCGGGTGACGCGCCGATAGGAATCCCAGGAACCGCATCGGTGGGCGAGGATCACGTGCTTGAACTCGGCGTCGAGGAAGTCCGCGTCGTAGTCCAGCAGGTCCAGCTCGGTACGCACGGTGTGCCACAGCTCCATGGCAGCCGCATCGTCCAAAGGCATACCTACGTTCAGGTTTGACTCCTGAACGATCTCGCGGGCGAGCGCGTCGACGGACTTGACGTCGACCCGGCGCAAGAGGTCCTCGCCGCCCAGCTGACGCAGTCTCTCCTTCAGATCGAGGGCGAGGTTGGTGTTGTAGGTGGTGAGCAGTACCGGACGCGTGTGCCCAGACGGCAGCCGGTCGACGAGGTGGCGGACGCGGTGCAAGGCGACGACCGTCTTGCCGGTGCCGGGTCCGCCGGTCACTTTCGCCGATCCCCTGAAGTCTGCTGAGGCGATTCGGTGCTGTTCGGGGTGCAGGAACAGTCGCCAGGCGTCGAAACTCCTGCCCAACGCGTCGAGAACGGCATCATCGTCGGTTTCCGCCTGGGACACGGCACGTTGCGCTGCCCGCGCCCAGTCGTCGGTGTTGACCTGATCGTCCGCGCGCCACTGGTCCGTGATGTGCCGCCGTACGTCCTCCGGGTCCATACGGTTGCGCAGGGCGAGGAGGACGTCGCGGGTGAGTTCCGGCAGGTTGCGGGTGAGCAGCTCGTCCAGCTGCTCCTCTGTAGTGACCTTGTCGAGCGCCGGCAGCAGAGAGGGGACCACACCCAGGTCGACGAGGGTGCGGTTGCCGTACCCGGCGAAGAGCGGGATGGCACGCTCGGTGAGAGCGACGACGTTGGCGCTGACTTCACTCTGGTCGACGACTTCGACCCCGCCCGAGACCGGATTGATCTCCACGGTGAGCCGGGCGAGTTCGTCACGGGGGCGGGCCCCGTCGCGCACCGCCAGGACCCGCATCTCGTCTCCGCCGTCCGTCGACAGCAGCAGCACCATGCAATGGCTGTCGGCGCGGGCGAGGTACAAGTCTCCGTTGTTCCCGGCCTGTCGCAGGAACGACAGCCGCAGGGCGCGGTTGTTCCGGTCGGCGCGCAGGCGTTGGACGAAGTCGGTGACGGCCTCCGCCACGGCCGGGCCCCTGCGTTCCGCGTCCGCGTGTGCCTGCCGGTTCACCTGGACCCGCGTTCTGCCTCGCCCGGCCGGACGACCCGCCCCGTGCCTCATCGCACGCCCCCCTCCTCGCCCAGCAGGCGGGCGAGTTCCGCCACGTCCCAGGCGTCCGGTGCACGCACCTGCCAGCCGGCCGCCGCGCACTGCGCCATGTACTCGGTGTCCTCGACGTCCTCCGCCAGGACAATGCCGATCCTAGGCCCTGGCCAGGCGAGTTCGACCGTGCGGGACACACCGTCGACGTCCCAACTCGCCTTGCCCGCCGGGACGTCACCGAATGCTGCCAGCCGCTCGGCCAGCGCGGCGACCTCCGGGTCACCCCACTGCGTCAGCTCTCCCAGGACCAGCTCCCATGCGGTGCGTTCCACCGGAGTCATGTCCTCGTGGGCCGTCCGGGCGGCCGGCGGGTTCTCCACCGGTTCGGGGGTCGTGGCGGCGATCGGCTCGGGCTCGTCGTCCGGCAGCACCAGCCCCGTGCCCGGGGTGTCGTTCCTCACTGCCGCGAGCAACCCGCTCCCCTGCCCCGCGGTCACCGCGAGCAGTCCGGCATCGAAGCCGTCCAGCGTGGTGCGGGCGAGCGCCAGCCCGTCGGCCGTCCCCTCCCCCGCCGGGTCGAGGAACTGAATGATGTTCCCCCAGCACAGCCACGCCTTCCAGCGCCGGCGATGCTCGGCCCGGTCCCCGGCGACGGCATCCGGTCGGTCGTCGAGCACGGCGAGGGCACTCCACCGCCACGCCTTGCCGTCGGCCCGTCGCGCCCCGACCGCGACCAGCGGCAGCCCCGAATCGTCCCGGAAGGCAAGCATTTTCAAGCCCTGGCCCGAGACCGCGGGAACGGTGTCACCGCGGAGGGCCGCCTCGATCCACGGCACCGCCGAGGCCGGGTCCGCGTCGACCACTTCCCGCCTGCGCAGCACGGCGGGCACGCTCACCGCGAGCTGGGCGAGCTGCTGCCACTTGCCCTGGCGGGGATCACGCAGGAAACCGAGCAGGGCGGGGACGGCACCCGCGAACAGCAGGTGGTCCACGTCGGCGGGATCACGCCGTGCTCTGCGCCACTGCTCGCGCACCATCGCGCCGGGACCGCCGACCG
Organism: Streptomyces viridiviolaceus; assembly: GCF_014650995.1. GTDB lineage: Bacteria > Actinomycetota > Actinomycetes > Streptomycetales > Streptomycetaceae > Streptomyces > Streptomyces viridiviolaceus. Next base: position 329,723 of record NZ_BMWA01000008.1, on the reverse strand, counting down.
ACGTCACGTCGTACGGCGGCCAGGCGGCGTCGGCCGCACGGCCCGCGACGACGGCGGCGAGCGGGTCGGCGGGGGCGTCAGGGTCCGGCGTCCCCTCACCCTTCAGAGCACGGTCCCAGGCGACGACGTCGTCCCAGGTGATCTGCCAGACGAGTATCCCGTCGGCGCGCAGCCGGGCGCGCTTGGCGGCGTCGGCGGCGATCCGGTTGGCGTGGGAGGAGGCGTGCCAGCGGTAGCCGTCCAGGTAGACGGCGACCGGGAGCGGGGCCGCCCCGTCACTCGTCGTGTCTCCGGCAACCGGACGGAACAGCAGGTCCGGGCGGGTGCGGTAGCCATGCAGGTCTTTCTGCGCCACCACCTCCCAGTGGACCTGGCTGCCGTCCGGCCTGGTCAGGGTGAACTGTTTGCCGGGCCGGCCGGTGGGCGTCGAGGCGTGATCCGCCGCAGCGCCGTTGTCCTGGCTCGCGAGCCAGCGGTCCAGGCATTCGATGAAGCGGCGTTCGAGATCGCTCTCCGCCTGGTCGGCGAAGCGGAGTCGGGCATCGGCCCCGTCCTTGTCCTTCTTGTGGAAGTCCCACCCGCTGCGGCCGTCGGAGCCCAGGAGGTTGTCCAGCATCCACAGGGCTTCCTGCCGGTCGAGGAAGGGATAGTCCCGCTCCGGGGCATAGCCGAGCAGACACGTGTGACAGGCGCGTCGCGCGGTGTCCCGGCAGGGGCACTCCCGCAGCGCCCGCTGCGCTTCGGCGAGCACCAGTCTGATCTCCTCGCCGTCGCGCTCGACGAGGCGCTGGAGATAGCCGGTGCCGCCGGGCAGGGCGTCATACAGGACGAGGTAGTTGCGGGTGAGCTCGGTCTCCCGGTCGGGTTCGGTGGCGGGTGCGGAGCGGATGTGCGCCGGGTCGCCGCCGTAGCGCAGCGCGAGGCCGAGGTGGAGGGCGGCGGCGAAGGAGGCGAGGCGTTCCGGCACGTTCAGCGTGGCGGCGGGCAGCAGGATACGCAGGGCCTCCGTGCGGTGCTCGGTGGCCGTGATGACCGGCACGTCCTCCGGCTCGGCCTGCTTGTCGCGGCGCCGGGTGGGGCACCAGGGCCGGTGGTGGGCCAGTTCGGGCCGGCCGAGCAGGGACTGGCTCAGCGCCTCCTGGACCGGGGCGTGGCCCGGCTCACGGTCGGTGGCACCGCCGCAGCGCGGGCAGACGGTGAAGCCAGTGATGGCGACCTCGGTGCCGGCGAAGTAGGTGTCATTGCGCCTGCCGTGCCGCCGCTTGCCCAGGTTGAAGCGGCGGATGACCGCCTCGCGGACATGATCCACGCCGAAGGTGGCCTTGTGGTGGCGCCAGCTCTTCTTGATGTTGGCGGGGTCGATGTCGACGGCGGTGACCGTGGTGTACAGCGTGGGGTTGCGGCTGTCCTGGTCATCGACGATCCGCGCGTCGTCCCGCTTGTCGTGGGCTGTGACCTTGCGGGGCACGACGACTCGGTGCAGGGCGTTCCGTCCGCCGATACCGGGCCCGCCGCAGCGTGGGCAGGGCGAGGTGTCCTGCTCGGCGCCCTCACCGGTGCGCACGTGACCGCACTCCTTGCACACCCGCCATGTCTGGAGCCCCACCGGCATGCCGTCGGTGGAGTCCTTCCTCGTCGGGCCGAGCTCGAAGCCGTCGACGACATGGCGGTAGCCGCGGACGTAGTAGGCGTTGCCCGGGGCGAGTTCGGTGAGCGCGGATTCGGCGGGACGGTCGTAGACGCGCGGCTCGTTGTTCCAGCGGACCTTCGGCTTCCCAGCCCCGTCCCCCTCGGCCGCGTCCGGTGTACGGGCCTTGCGCGGCGGCTCTTTGTAGGTGAGCTGGGCCTCCAGTCGGACGCCGTCCTCGACGAGGCTGTAGTTGGGCAGCAGGCCGTGCTCGACGAGGAAGCCCTGGGCGTCCGCCTGGCTCATCTTCTGCAGGAGCTGGGAGACGCCCTTCGCCTCGCGGATGAGATTGCGCCGCTCGCGTGCCTCGTCCTCCACGGGCTCCTGGAGCGAGTCCGCCGCGTCGTTGATCAGAGCGCGGCGCCGGGCGAGTTCGGCCCGCTCGGCCTCCCAGGCGTTCCGGGCGTCGTCCAGCCGCTCGGCCAGCTTCTCGGCCGCGTAGCGCCGGAGCGTCTTGCGCGCGTCGGAGGAGGCCCCGGAGCCGGGCACGCCCTCGATCTCGGGGAACAGGTCCAGGAAGGCGTCGGCGAGGTCGAGGCGTCCCTTCGTGGCGTCCCGGAACGCCTTCAACCAGCCGCCACGGCCCACCAGTTGGGTCACCCGGTCCGGCAGGGGCGGCACCCCTTCCAGGGTGCCACGGGCCGCCCGGTCGATCAGGTAGGCGGTGTACTGGCGGCAGAGCAGCTCACCCGCCGACAGGAAGCAGCCGGGCGGCAGGATGGGACCGGCGATGAGGTTCTTCGGTTCGGCGAGGTGGTACAGCGCGCGGGGGCTGGTGTCGGCCAGCGTGACCATGAACGCATTGCCGGTGGAACGCCCCGCGCGGCCGACCCGCTGGACGTAACCGGCCGTGGAGGGCGGCAGGGAGGCGAGGATGACGGCCTCCAGCTGTCCGATGTCGATACCGAGTTCGAGGGTTGGTGTGCAGGACAGGACGTTGGGGTCGGTGTGCTGGACACCGCGCCTGAATCCTTTCTCCACCTGCTCCCGCTCCTTGCGGGTCAGAACGCCGGTGTGTTCGGCGGCGACCACGCTGTACGGCTCGGTCTCCCGGTACAGACGCCGGTAATAGTCGGAGCGGTAGTCGCGGGTGGCGCGCCCGCCCACGTCCGGTGAGGGGCGGGTGAGGGTGCCCTCGCAGCGCTTGAGCGGGCAGCGCGTGCCCTGCCAGACCTCGGCCCGCTGCGGCGGCACGGTCTGGGTCCAGCCGCACTCGGGGCAGGTGAGTGCGGCGCGGGCGGTCTGCTCGTCGTCCAGCGGGCGTACCCGGATGTGTCCGGGGGTCAGTCCGTAGACCCCGGCATTGTCGGACTTGTCCGCCTGGTTGGTCCGCCGCCGGGCCAGTGCGCCGATGTTCTCGCGGGACAGTTCCCGCAGCAGGTCCGCCACGTACGTCTGTGCCGCGTCCCGGTCCAGACCGAGGCACCGCTGAGTGAAGTCCACGTACCAGCTGTCGCGGCTGTCGGCCCGCTCGAAGTCGGTGCGTCCGCTGCGGGCTCCGGCCACGACGAAGGCGGGGGCTTCCGAGTTGCGGCCGAAGGCCGGCATACCGGGAGCGCGGAGAGTGGTGAGGTACGGGTAGCGGCCGCGGCCTTCCTCGTCTATGAACGTGTCCAGCCAGGCATGGTGGATGCCACCGTTCTGCCGGAGGTGCTCCAGCAGTCCGCGCACATAGCCCTCGAAGTAGCGCAGGCGCTCCGGGCTGTTCTCTTCGGGAAGGACGACGCCCGGTGTTCCGGCATCCGCGTCCGCGGTCCCCGGCAGCGCTTTGCTCAGCTGGACCTTCAAGAGGGAGTCGGCTGCGTTGGCGGCGGCCTCCGGGTTGGGCAGGTGGACCTCGGCCGCGACCGTGCGGGTGAGCTCCAGTGTGCGCCCCAGACGGGAGTGCAGGCCGAATTCGAGGAGGGTGTTGAAGGCGAGGCGCTCGCCGACCAGCTCCCAGGTGGACTCAGGGATGCGTTTGCGCCCCGCGAGGAGACGCTTCACCGGGTCCATGTCGTGCAGGTCGGGAGGTACGACAGAGGCGAGCAGCCGCTCCTCGGGGACGGCGGCCCGGCTCACCAGGGAGGAGATCAGCTCGTTCAGCGGGACACCGTCGGCCGCGAACTCCTCGCTGTCCCTCATACGTACGGACAGCTGCTCATGGATGAGGGAGCGCAGGGAGAACTTCCATGAGCGGCTGGCGACGAAACCGGCGCGGTGGGCAGCGTCCTGCACGGAGTCGTTGAAGATCAGCGTCTTGCGGCGGTCCCGCCCCTGTTCGTCCCGGTCGGGCAGCTCTCCGCCGGTGAACAGCTGGGTGACGACCACCGAGGCGAGCGGGGCGACACCGGCACCGAGGAAGCGGATGCCCTGGGACTGCCCGCAGGCCGGGCAGCGGTCCTGCTGGGCATACTCGCTCTGTTCCTGGTTGTCGAACCAGGTCCACACGTACACGCCGTTCTCGGGTGCCGACGCGATGCTGTCGTCGGCGCGCAGGACCTCGTCGGGGTCGAGCCGCCGCAGGGCCCTGCCGTTGTCCTCCAGGACCAGCAGCGTCGCGTCGTGCGCGGCGCCCCTGCGGGCACGCGGGGCGGCCCGGCGGGCCAGCGTGGCGCGGGCCTGCTCCGCCGCCTCGGCCGGGGTGGCGGCGATCATCGCCCGCACCCGGCCCTTGGCGGCCCCGCGGGCCGCGCTGGCGCGGTAGATCTCGTCCGGCGCGTGCACCAGGTTCAGCGGGTTGCGGTCGGGGCAGATCGCCGCCCAGCCGGAGCGCCCGCAGTGGCGGCAGTAGGCCGCGGGCAGCCGCCCGGAGCGCTGCACGCGCCGCCGCCGCTCGGTCTGCGCGGCCACGGCCACGGCGCGCCGCTCGGCGTCCACACGGTCCTGCCCCGCGCGGTTGTCCTCGGCGAGGGCGGCCTGATCGGTGTCCGCCCAGGAGAACACCGGCTCGGGCGCGACGAACCGCAGCACGCGGGAGAGCGCACGCAGCCAAAGGTGGGTCTCCACCAGCAGCAGCGGCCGGTCCTTCCCGTCCGGTGACTTCGGCTCGCGGGCCACGGAGACGAGCGCCACGAACCGGGCGAGGGCGGCGGCGGCGGTCGGCGGGTCCTGGACGGCCACGCCCCGCCAGGCGGACGCGTCCGGAAACGCCTCCAGCGCCTCGGCGGCGGTCAGCGGACCGTCCTTGGCCCGCAGCAGCGCGTGGGTGTAGGGGTGGGCCAGCAGCCGTCGCCCCAGCTCGCGAGGATCGGACGTGTCGCAGCCGACGGTGGCACGGGCGACGGCGTCCAGCCCGTCGGGGAACCTCGCCGGGTCGGGCAGGGCGACCAGTTCCTCCGGGGTCGGCAACGGCAGCGAGTGGTCGACCGGGGAGAGGAACTCCTCGACGTCCCGCCGGTCCTCCCCCACCACCGCGTCGTCGGGGAACCGCGTCCCGAACACCTGCGAGGCCACATCCAGCATGGCCCGGGTACCGCCGATGGAGCTGCCGGACCCGAGGGTCGCCGAGGTCGCCACGGGACAGATGGACCCCAGCGGGCGCCCCTTCTCGGCGGCGCCCACAACGGCGGCGAGGCGTCGCAGCAGCATGGCGACGTCCGTGCCCTGGGCGCCGTCGTACGTGTGGAACTCGTCGATGACGACGTACGCGAGGTCGGCGTCCCGCCACAGCGGGGCGTCCTGCTGCCGCTGGAGCAGCAGGTCCAGCATCTTGTAGTTGGTGATCAGTATGTCCGGCGGGTTGCGCCGGATCTCGGCGCGGTCCACCTCCACCCGCTTGTACGGCGAGCTGCCCCGCGCGGACGCCTCACCGATGTACAGCCCCGCCGTGACCTCGCCCAGCCGGGGGTCCTTGTCGAGCAGGTCGCCGAGCCGGTCCGCCTGGTCGCCGGCGAGCGCGTTCATCGGATACAGCAGAACAGCTTTGACGCCGAACCGCCCGGCCGCCTTCGCCCGCCGGCAGTGGTCGAGGACGGGGATGAGGAAGGACTCGGTCTTGCCGGATCCCGTACCGGTGGTGACCAGGGTCGGCTGCGGCCGGTGCCCGTCCTTGCTCGTCAGCCGGGCGAACGCCTCGGCCTGGTGCGCGTACGGCACCGGGAAGTCCGCCGGATACCAGTCCAGGTGTTGCTGCCAGCCGTCCGCCGCGGGCCGGAAAGGCCGCCGCAGCCGCAGGTACGGCCCCCGGAAGAGGCCGTCCGCCGGGTCAGTGAGGAAGTCCTCCAGGGCGTCCTGGGTGTCGGGCTCGGCCAGCGCGAAGGTCGTGGTCAGGTACTCAACTGTGGTGTCACGCAGTGTCTGCGCGGCCAGTGTGGGTCTCATGACGCGCTGTGGCCCCCGTCTTCCGTTCCCGTCCCGTCGACCGATCGAAATCGATCACGTTCCACTCTACGGCGGAGGTCTGACAACGCCGCCGCGTTCAGCGGGATCGGGGGGATCGGCTTCAGGTCATAAGCGGCTCACGGACTGAGGTCGATGACGCGTACGGGCTGCCCCGCCCAGACCTCGGGCGCGGCGGTGGCGACCACCGCCCCGCTCGGCCGTTCCGCCGTGGGCTCGGCGGCGTATCTCGTATGGGCAGGCCCCCAGGACGCCTCCCGGGCCACGGCGAGCGCGGCGGGAAGGTCCAGGTCGAGCACCGTGATCCCGGGAAGCGCGGCGAGGTGCTCTGCGGTGCCGGGCCGTACCCGGTCCGCCTCGACCAGGGCACAAGCCGGGGCATAGAGAAACCAGCCCGCCTCGGCATGCGCTCTGTGGATCAGCCGGGAGGCGAGCACGTTGCCCTTCCCGGCCGCGATCATCGCCGTCTCGTCGAGGACGATGTGCAGAGCCTCCGTCACCGTACCCCCGCCTCGCCGAGACGCCGGTCCAGCTCGGCGTCGAGCGCCGCCTGTTCGGTCGCGCTCGGGTCGTACCCGTTCCACTCCCGCAGGGCGGCACGCGCCTGCTCCGCACGGGCCTTGCGCTCCTCCGGGGTGAGGAGCGTTTCCGCGAGGTGGGCCAGGTAACCCCGCAGGGACATGCCCTCGGAGGACGCTATCCGGGCCAGCCGGTCGCGGGCTTCGACGGGGATGCGGATGTTGGCGTCGGACATGCGGGGCCTCCCGGTACGAGCCTGTAGGAGAAAGTACGAGCCTCCACGAGGATACGGGTACGGGTACGTACCCGTCGAGCCTCGCGGGCGTGCTCAGGGGAGGGCAGCGGCGCCGAGCACGTATTCCGCCCAGACCGTCTTGCCCGGCCCGTCGGCGCGGGGGTGCCAGTCCCAGCGGGCGGCCAGGCGGGACACGAGGAGGAGACCGCGGTTTCCCTCGTCGAGGCCGGCGAGACCCTGGGCGGGTGCGGTGGGGGCGGGCCGACGCGGTAGCCGTTCGGCTCGAGTGTCGGTGACCTGCACACGGACCATGCGGCCGTCGGGTGCCGCGTCCAGGCGGAGGTGGAAGTCACGGCCGGGGACGTGCCCATGCTGGACGGCGTTCGCGGTGAGCTCGGCGACGATCAGCGCGAGGTCGTCGTGGGGGCGGGTGCCGTAGGGGAGGCCCCAGGCGTCGAGGCGCACCGCTGCGAGACGGCGGGCGAGGCGGGCGCCGCGCGGGGAGGAGGTGAACCGCATGTCGAAGGTTCGGCCGAGGGCGGCGGCGCTGGTGGTCAAGCGGTCTCCGAGCAAGCTGAGTTGAGAGGTGCCTGTGGGGTTGGCGGGTTTGCTCGTCATGCCGCCAACGATTCCTTTGGTCGCGTAGCGTGACCAGTGGTGACGCACTGACGCGACCGGGGTGTACGTGTCGTGCGGTGACGTGTACGAGGCGCGTGGCGTGACGGCGTTCCCCGCGGGAGCGTTGGGCCGGGGAGGCGGTGGGCGGCGATGGCGGAGCGGGTCGGGATCGAGGCGGGGGTGAGCCTCGGGGACGGGTGGGCAAGCGACGGAGCCTCGGCCTCCGGCGGTCGGGCGGCGGACAAGGCTGGGCAGGGAGTCGTCGTCGCGTTCGGGCAGACCATGAAGACGCTGCGGATGCGGGCCGGTCTGGACCGGGCGGAGTTCGGCAAGCGGCTCGGGTACTCGGCGGCGACGGTCGCGTCGTTCGAGCAGGGGCGGAGGATTCCGTCACCGCGGACGATCGACCAGGCGGATGAGGTGCTGGGGGCGGACGGGTTGCTGTGCCTGTGGAAGGAGCAGGTGGAGCGGGCGCAGTATCCGGTGTTCTTTCAGGGGATGGCCGCGTTGGAGAAAGAGTGCATTGAGCTGCTCATGTACGACTCCCACGTTGTCAACGGCTTGCTTCAGACGGAGAAGTACATGCGAGCCTTCCTCTCCATGCGCCGTCCGCCTCTCGACCAAGACACCACGGAACAGCGAGTGGCCGCACGACTGGCTCGACAGGACATCTTCGACCGGCGACCCGCACCGTTGCTGAGTTTCGTGATGGATGAGGCCGTGTTGCGGCACCGGTACGGCGGCAAGGAAGTGCTGCGGGGACAGCTGGAACATCTACTGCTGATCGGCGACAAGCGCAACGTCGAGATCCAGGTCATGCCACTGGAGTGTGAGGACAACGCGGGCGTGAACGGACCGTTCACGGTAGTCACCCGCAAGGACGGCAAGAAGTTCGTGTACGCCGAGAACCATGCGAACAGCATCCTGGACACCGAGCCGGAACAGACGGCTCTCGCCGCCGCTCGCTATGGGATCATCCGATCACAGGCTCTCACCCCGCGAGAGTCACTGGGCTTCATCGAAGGGTTGCTGGGATCGCTATGAACAACGCTGAGTCCTCGACCGTCGTATCCGGCCTCGCCTGGTTCAAGAGCAGCTACAGCGGAACCGAGGGTGGGCAGTGCGTAGAGGTCGCGGCCAGTACGGCCGCTGTGCACGTCCGCGACTCCAAGGCCGTCGCCGGGCCGGTCCTCACCGTGTCGCCTGAGGCGTGGGCGGGGTTCGTCGGCTTGGCGGTGTCGGAGTCCGGCGTCTGAGACTCGTACGTGCGCGAGAGCCCTGCCAGTTCCTCTCGGAGGCTGGCAGGGCTCTCGTGTGTACGCGCGGTCAGCCCGCCTCACGCAGGCGGCGGCTGAACTCGTTGTGCGCGGCGCGCATCTCGGCCTTGCGGTGGGCCCGGTAGAGGGGGTCCGTGTAACCGTCCGGAACCTTGTACTCCTCCGGGAAGCCCTCCGCCGAGCTCAGCTGCTTCCAGGCGTCCTTGGGCTGGCCGTACCCGTACTGCTGATGTGCCTTCGCGATACGCCGGCCTGTGGCGTCGAACCACATGTTCTCCTCGTACTGCTGGAGTACGGGGAACCTGGCGTCGTACATGGCCACCAGCTCGGCGGCACTGATCCCGAGCCACACGGCGACGAGGGCGTCGATCTCGACCAGGGCCGCGCGACGGGAGAACTCCGTGCGGAGGGGCGTGTCGCGGGTCCAGGTGGGACCGATGCCCTGGGTGAGCGGAGGCGTACTTTCGGGCCAGACCTTGCCTGCAGCCCAGGTGTCCTGCTGCCAAGTGGGGTCGTACAGCTCCTCCCAGAGTCGGGCGTAGACGTTGGTCTGGCAGTTGAGACGGAGGGTGCGGAGGAGGAGGGCACCCTCCAGCGGATGGCCTTGGGTCGGTGCGGGCATGACCTTTGCCTCGCCCGTCTGAAGGTCAGATCGGCCCGTGGCACGCAGGAAGTAGTCCAACGGCAAGGACGCCCAAAATCCTGCCGTTAGCGCAGTCTCCCTGTCGCTGGCCAGCGCAGCGCTTTGCATTAGGTGCACGTGCGTTGGTCCGGGCGGCAACAACACTGCGTACAAGGCTCGCTCGGTATCGGAGGCAATCTGCCTGCGCCACCCGACCCGGTAGAACTCCGAGTATGGCCGCATACTCGCCTCGCGCAGCAGCGCGTCGACGGCCTTGTCGAACTCCTCACCTTCCAGCGTAGGGTCAGCCACTCTGACGTCGGCCTCGGCAGCCGCGGCCGCCGCCGGGTCATCCAAGAGCTGCCTGAGCCGAACGTGGTCCAGCCATCGATCCTGCCGCGAGGTGAACCTTCGGTCCCGATTGGGGCGGTAGTTAGTGCGTGGCACGGCGTCCACCGACAGGTTCATGTGCTCTAGAGCCTCGTAATCCCGCACGCTCTTCGAGCCGCCCTCGGGAGCCTGTCGGTGCAAGGGCGTAGCGACGCTGATCAGAGGGCCCTGGAGGATGACGTCCTGCCACCCCTCGACAAACCCAGGCGCCCAGCTGAAATAGCCTGCCTGGCGGTCAGTTGTTTCGTAGAAGCCGATGGTGATGCGCGGGTTGAGGGCGCCAAGTCGTCGAGGCCACTGAGCGAGCGCCGCGATGGCTGCTTCCTCCGCTCGGGTCACGGGGAATAGCAGCTTGGTCTGTCCGATGGGAGGCGGCTTCTCCTCACCTGCCAATTGGCGCCACTCAGCAAGGCGAGTCTCATCAACCGTGACGATTCGGTCACGGTGCGGTCGCAGGTCCCACTTGCCATTCTCCTTCACTCCTGGCACTGGCCCCCGTCCGTCATGTCGGAGAGATTTGATCAGCACGCTTGGGTGCAGGAGCCAGCTCAGGTGCTGGAAGCAAACATCCCTTTCGCCGCCATACACGTTGATGCTGAAGTGGCGGCTGTTACCCACAGGGCGGGAGAAGAGGAAGAGCTCATTTACAAAGTCGGCGTGGAGTCGGAGATGCCGATATGCCGCTCCTCGGAGAGCCGCCTCCTTCGAACCTGTAAGGTGCGTGGACGGGTGGATCAGTCCAGCAATCCCCTGTTCTCCAATCGCTCTCCACGACAACAACATGAACGCCCGGTACATATCCGGTCTTGTCCGAACCAGCTCCGGATACGTATCTACCGACGACAGAAAATCCGAAACTCCCGCAACGGTCTCCAGCTCGCCCAAATAAAACGACCGGTTCTCCGACTTGCCCAGCAAGTCAGCCACGTTCTCGGCCCGATTGGCCTCCACTTCCTTCCCGCCCAGCACGAACCACGGCTCGATCTCCGCGAGGACCCCGTTCTCGTCCCACTCCTGCCGGACCCACGGAGGATTCCCCACCATCAAGTCGAACCCGCCCTCCGCGAAAACATGCGCGAAGTCCAACTCCCAGTGGAAAAAGCCCCGTTCCCTGGCGACCCGCTCCACCGTCCCATACCACGGAAACGTGTGCCCGAGATCCGCTGGCCGGGCCCACGCCAGGCCCGCGACCATCTTCCGGTCGAGCTCGTCCTCCTTCTCGTCCAGCTCCTCCAGATCCTCGACGCCCTCGAAAGACACGATGGAGACCTGCTTGCCCTCCTCCGCGAACGCGTCCTCGTTGCCGACCACGGCCTCCGCGAACTCGATCCAGTCGTCGAGGGACTCGAGGGCGACCCGCCGGTCAGGGTGGCCCTTCTGCAACGCGGTGAGGTCCTCGCCGTGCGGGGCGTACTCGAACCGGTCCGTGCCGTCGAGGAGGCCGATCTCCTCCAGCGGCCAGAACCACAGCGCGCACCACGCGTCCATGAGCTGCTTGAGCCGCCAGTAGGGGCTGCCCTTGCGGTGCAGGGCCTCCAGGACCGCGTCCCGGTCCATCGGCGTACGCCGGCGCTTGCGGTCCTGCGGGACCGTCGTACCCCACACGTCCACGTGCCGCGCGATCTCCTGCTCGGAGAGCTTCAGCCGCATGACGACCAGTTCCCACAGGTACTCGACACGCCGGGCGAGCTTGATCAGCCGTCCGGTCTGCGTCGTCTTCACCTTTTCCCAGTCGTCGTCCTCCCCCGCAGCGGCCGTACGGGCTGCGGCACCACGACCGGCACCACCACTGTCCGCCGAGGCGAAGTCGAACGACAGCGGCTCCCAGATTTCCAGCCCGAGATCGAATGCACCCTGCCCCGACTCGGCGTCCTTCTCCTCCACTTCCTCCAACGTCGGGGCGCCCTTCGCCTTCCCCGCCCCCGTCCGCTTGGAAACGCCCCTGGGATTGCGCCGCATGGCCGACCGCCACTTGCGCAGCGCTGCCACCAGCTCCGGCTCCAGCCAGTCGACGACCTCACCGTCGACGACCGCCTTGACGGTCTCCTCCGGCGTCCCCTTCTTCAGCGTGCGCAGGCCGACCTTCTCGCCGATGGAGCCCCAGCCCATCGCGGGCAGCAGGAACTGGTGCACCTCGCGGGCCTTGAGCTTCTCGCTCAGCGGCACGTGCCGCGGCTTCTGCGGCTCCCTCGTCGTCAGCCAGCCGCCCTTGCTCAGCTGGTTGCCGGGGTAGACCTTGCGGGACGCGCCGATCAGGGAGTTGCCCCGGTGGAGGTGAAGGCCGTACCAAGGGGCCTTCATGCCCTGGTACATGGTGTTTAGCCAGAGCGAGATCTCGGCGAGTTCGACGGCCGTCTCGTTCAGGTCGACGCCGTACGCGTTGTGCAGGGCGATGTACGCCTTCACCTTCTGCAGCTCGCGCTGGTAGTCCTCGGGGTCGATCTCCACGCCCCGCTCGCGCTGGGCGAGCCGCAGGTACAGCTCGGCGAGCTGGTTGACGGCCTCGTTGAGGAACGCGCCGGAGCCGAGGGCCGGTTCGCAGACCCGCCAGCGCAGCACGTCGGCCGCGTTGACCCACGCCTTCTCCGGCTCCTTCGGGTCGACTTCGCCGCTCTCGTCGAGACGGAAGCGCAGGGTCTGCTCCACCGTGGCCTGGGTGAGGGACTCCGGCGTGTAGTAGGAGGCGCTGGTCTGGCGGTCGCGGCCGGCGAGGCGGTAGACGTACGAGCCGACCTTGTGCGGGACCGGCACGGGCCGGCCGGTCTCGGGGTTCAACTCCGTGCTGACGAAGACGCTGTCGCCGGGGCCGTCCGGGTAGCGCCCCGAGGCGACCTGGCTCGCGCGGATCAGCCACGAACCGCCGCTGGGGTCACCGCCCTTGGCGACCTCGTACAGCGGTTCGTCCGCGATGAAACCGGTGTAGGACATCAGGCCCTCGTACACCGCGCCCAGATGGTTGATGCTGAGGTTGGCGTACGAGATGAAGCCGCCCCGTCCGCCGCGCCGGCCTTCGACGACGGTCAGGTTGCGCAGCACCTGGTGCAGAACCTTGTTGCGCAGCCGCAGGTCCAGGGTGCGGGGCCGGTCGGTGGCCCTGCCGTCGGGGGCGATGTCGTCGGGGTGCGTGATCTTCTGGTCGACCAGCTTTATCGACTTGGGGTCGAAGAGCCGCGACTTCAGGGCCTCGATGCGGACGCCTTCGTACCCGTCGTCCTCGGCCAGCTCAGCGCGCTCGGCGGGGATGTCGTGCAGGGCATCGCGGGAGGTGATCGTGTCGGCCACGGGATGGCCCTCGAAGACCTTCTTGAACAGCAGCTCCAGGGAGTCGTGGAAGTGGTGGCGGTCTCGGGAGGCGCTGGACAGCTTCTCCTGGACCGCCAGCTCGCGCAGACGGGCGACGCTGTAGCCCTGGACGTACTCCTCGCTCTTCATCGGCAGGATGCCCAGCTCGGGACGGGCCTCGGCGTAGAGCAGGAAGAGGATGCGGTACAGGTAGCGCAGCGACTCCTTGGTGAGCAGGCGCGGCAGGGCGTCCCGCTCGGCGAGCGCGTCCGGAAGCCATTCGGGCAGGTCGTCGGGCTTGACGCCCTGCTTGTCGGCGAGTTCCAGGACCTCGTTGGCGATGAGCTGGACGGACTTCTTCAGGCCCTCGCGCAGATCGCTGGTCACTCCCACGGAGTGGTCGCGGGACTCGGCCACCAGGCGCGCGATGTCGTCGTCGCCGCCGTCCCGGGCCGGGCGCAGAGCCGGCGCACCGAACAGGGCTGCAATGACGTCGAGTTCGCCGGCCGACGCGCCCTTGACCCCCTTGCGGGGCAGGGCGGTCTCCAGGCTGACCGCCAGATGGCGGCCGCGCGCGTAGTTCTCCCGGTCGGCGAGGACCATGACGCCACCGAAGAGGAGCAGGAGGTAGCGAGGCGCGTTGTCGGCGGCCAGCAGCCAGGCGGCGAGGTCGGTGACCGTGGTCAGCGTCTTGCCGGAGGCCACGCGGACGGGCACGGCGAGGCGGTTGGCGGAGCCGTCGCCGCGTGTGCCGGCGATGTCGTCGGCGAAGCCACCGGTGAGCACGGCGATGCCCGGCTCACTGTGGGCAACGGGTACGGCGACAGGGCCGGCTGCGCTGTGCACGGTGAGGTGTCCGGGACGGCGCGGGGTGAAGCCGAGCGCGTCGAGGACGCGCCCGTGCCAGGCGTGCAGGTCCGCCCGCCACTGGCCCTCGGGACCGTCACCGAAGGTGCGCGCGGCGGGGGCGGGCTGGAAGGCGGGTGGTTCCTCCGTGGTGCTGTGTGCCTTCAGCGCCTCGGTCGCCGCCTGCTGGGCGGCGATGCCCTCCGGGTCGGGCAGTAAATTGAGCTTCTCCGCCTCACCGCCCACGGTGAGCCGCACGTCGAGATAGGGACCGGTCAGATCCCTCAGGCCCTGGCGGGGCGTGGGGCGGCCCTGGCGCTCCTCGGCCGCCCACTTCTTGAGCCGTCCGCCCTTCAGCTGCTTGGGCAGGATCTCGTCGAGGTAGAAGGGCGGGAAGTATTCGCCCTCGTTGATCAGAGCGTCGAACTTCACGCTGGCTCCTGTGGTCATGAGCTCGGCTCCAGGGCGGCCAGGACCCGGATCATCGGGTCGCCGGTCGTGCGCAGCCGGGTCGCGGCCGTTTCGAGGTTCTCGGCGGCCCGTTCGCGGGCGGTGCGTCCGCCGGTGAAGCCGGGCAGCGGCTCTGCCAGCCAACGGCCGACCTTTGCCTCGTACTTGCGCAGCGGCTCGTCGACGTGTTCCTCGGCCTCGGCCCGCAGCCGGTCCATCTCACGGCGGGTGGCGGCCACGGCTTCGGGGACGCGCGGCTGGAGGGCGGCCGGGTCGCCCTGGGCGAAGTGGTCCGGCATGTCCGGGCGCAGGCCGAACTCGTCGAGGAGCGGCCTCGTCAGCTTGCGGACCCGGGGCTCCTCCCCGGGCCGGCCCAGCCGGTCGACGGCCAGCCAGGCCAGTACGGTCGGGCGGCCTTCCTCGTTGGACCACACGCCCTGGGTGAGGAAGACCGGCTCCGGCACCCGAGCCCGGTCCACCTGGATGACGTAGGCCCGCTGGCGGCCCAGCTGCACCAGCACCTTGTCGGTGATCCACTCCAGGACGGGGTGGAGTTCGCCCACGTAGTGGGCGTCCGGCCACAGGGAGGTGGAGTCGGCGTCCTCCCGCGCCCGGCGCAGCGAGTCGGCGGCGTCCTCCCGGCTGAAGGTGAGCTTCATGCGGCGGGTGATGCCGTGGTCGCGCAGGTAGCCGGAGGGCAGGACGTCGAGCCGGTCGGCGAGATCCTCGGGGGTGTCGAAGCTGAGGTCGTGGCCGTGGACGGTGGTGTCCAGCCGGAACGCCTCCAGGTCGGCGAGCTCCTCCAGTCCGGCGAGGACGTAGTCGCGGCGGTCCGAGAACAGGCGCAGCTCCTCCACGACACGGAGAGGGGCGCGGTCCGGGTCATCGGCTTCCGCGGTGTCGGTGTCCCCGTCCGGGACCACGGCCGGGGCTTCGTCCGCGGGGTCGTCGTCGAACGAGAAGCCCGCGTCCTCCTCGAAAGCGTCGTCGAAGTCGAAGGTGACATCCCCGTCGTCGTACGGGTCGCCGTCCGTACCGAACTCGGCGTTCAGTTGCTGGGCGAGCGGCAGATCCGCGGGCGTGCGCCCGGCTTCCAGCTCGTCCAGGTCGTCCATCGACACGGTCTGGAGGCCGTCCAGGGCCTGCTGGGGCGGCTCCCCCTTGAAGAGCGCCTCCATGACGCGCTTCTCCTCCAGCGCGCCGTCGTTCACCTTCGTCGCCGCCTCGACCGCGCCGAGGACGTCGTGCACCCGCTCCTCGCGGGTGAGGACCTTCTCCGCGATGTGGGTGTCGTCCAGCGCGCCCTCGACCGCCGACTGGAGGATCATCGCCCGGAACTCGGGCGGCCGGGTCTGCCCGTACCGGTCGATGCGGCCGTTGCGCTGCTCGACCCTGATCAGGCTCCACGGCAGGTCCCAGTGGATCAGGTGGTGACACTGGCGGTGCAGGTTCACGCCCTCCGAGGCGCCGTCGCCGGTGAGCAGCAGCCGGATGTCACCGCCGGCGCGGGCGAACTCGTCCACGTACTCCTGCTGAACCCGGTCGGAGACGCCGCTGCTGTGCAGCACCTTGACCGCAGCCTTGGCGTCCTCGGCGTCGGTCCAGCCGAGCAGCGGCGGAAGCACCTCGCCGAGCCAGTCGAGGGTTTCGCGGCGCTCGGAGAAGACGACGGCCCGGGTGGGGCTGCCGGGGCGCACCTCGATACGGCGCAGTTCGTCGACCAGCCCCTTGAGCTTGGAGGTGGCGTTCATCCCCTCGGGCCCCTTCGCCGCGCGTTCGATGGCGCGCGCCAGCTCCATCAGGCGCAGCAGGCTGGCTGCCTCCGCGGTGCGTTCCTCGATGCCGGACAGCGGGGAGTCGGTGATCTGGTGCCGCTCGGGAAGGGTGTGCCCGGTCTGCGTGAGGCGCTTGCGTGCCGTGGCGAAGAGGGCGCGGTGGGAGGAGAGGAAGGACTTGAGCAGGACGTAGGGGAAGAGCCGGTCGTCGGCGGTGACGTGCTTGTCCGGCTGGACCAGCCACTGGCCGGCCAGTTCCTGGAAGACCTCCTCTTCCAGCGCGTTGGCACGGCAGCGCAGAGGATGGGAGCCGCCGCGCGGCGCCCAGTGCCCGGAAAGCTGCTCCGCCACCTCGGCGCTGACCTTGGTGCGGCGGATCATCAGGGGTTTGAGCTCTTCCGGCTTGGGCTTGTGGGAGTCCTGGACCGCCATAGGGTCCAGGAGCCGGATCAGGCCGGTGAAGGCGGGCATGTTGCCGTTGTGCGGGGTGGCGCTCGCCAGGATCAGCGCGTCGGTGTTCTCGGCGAGCAGGTCGGCGAGGGCACGGCGGTCGCTGCCCTGGTTGATGAGGTTGTGGGACTCGTCGATGACGACCGCGTCCCAGCGGATGTGTTCCAGCCATGGACGGTAGCGCTTGGGGTTCTTGAGGGTGTCCATGGAGATGATCACGCGCTTGTAGTACGTGAACGGGTTGCGGCCCGCGGGGATCTTCCGCTCGATACGGGCAATACCGGCACTGTCGAGGCGGACCAGGGGGAGGGAGAAGCGGGTCCACATCTCGTGCTGGAACTGCTCCAGGACAGGAGCCGGCGTGACGACGAGAATGCGCTCGCCCCGCCCGCGGCGGATCAGCTCACCGAGGATGACACCGATCTCCAGGGTCTTGCCGAGGCCCACGACGTCGCCGATCAAAAGGCGCGGGCGCAGCGGATTGGCCAGGGCCTTGGCCGCCGGGCGCAGCTGGTAGTCCATGCGGTCGAGGAGGAAGCCGTCCGTGAGCGCCAGGCGCCGCTCGCGCTGGGGCAGCGGAGTCTTGCGGAGGACGGCCTCGAGGAAGAGGCGGCCGCGGCGGAAGTGCGGGGAGCTGTCGGCGACGAGTTCGGTGTTCTCGGGAAGGAGGACGCGTACGGTGTCCATGGTCGGGACGAGGAACTTCGCCTCCTGACCGCGGACGAGGTCGGAGGCACCGACCGCCTCGATCAGGAACTCACCGGGACGCACCTGCTTGGGCTTGCGGACCATCCATTCCTCGTCCCGTACCTCGATCACCGAGCCGGCGGGCGGGGGGCCGTCTAGGGCGGGCATGGAGGGTCCTCTCAGGTGGTGCGGGTCGTGTCGAGGGTAGCGCTGTGCGAGTGGGGCCAAGGGGTCGCGTGCGGATTCGTCACGGCTCGTCGCCACTGCGCCGCGCTCTGTGAGCGGGCAGGCGCGCCCCTGCCCTACAGATCTCCTCGGCGGGCGTAGCGCTGCCGTAGGCCGGCTGCCACCTTCTGCGCGTTGCGCGGTGGCGCCTGCGGAGCCGGAGGCTGCGGTTCCGGGGTCTGATCCGCAGGGGGCGGGAGACGGTAGCTCGTCGGCGCGGGCTCCGCTGCGGGGCCCGGGGCCGGGTCGGCGAGGGTCGGTGTGTAGCCGTCGGCGCGGTCCGGGGCTTCTGCCGCCTGCTCGATCTCGTCTGTGGTGACGATGCCGAAGAAACCCAGGTCCATCTCCGGCAGGGCGGTCTCGATCGCCTGGCGGGCCAGTTCCTGGACCTCCGGGTCCACGTCGTCGCTGAGGGCTCCGGCGGGAAGTTCCGGGGCCAGTCCAGCGGACGCGACCAGCTCCTTGAGCTGTTGCGCTGCAGTCGCGAGCGGCAGGTTGGCGTCGCCGAGCAGCGTCATCAGGCTGTCCTCGACGGCGTCCAGAGCAGGGCGCTGGGCCGGAATGCTCACCAGCGTCTTGGCGAGCAGAGGCAGAAAGGGCAGTCCGACCCCGTCCCACACCGGCTCCGAGGTGCTCGGCCCATGCGGGTACGGCGGCCTGCCGGTGAGGACGAAGAAGAGAGTGGCGGCGAGCGCATAGACGTCCGCGGGCCGATCGGCTCGCTTGGCGTCCCGGTACTGCTCCCACGGCATATAGGGACGGGTCCCCATCCTGGTCCCCGTCCTCGTCAGGGCCTCGCTGGACGCCCGCTCGATCAGGACGGCGAGTCCGAAGTCGAGCACGACGGGACCATCCAGGCCCAGCACCACGTTGTCGGGCTTGAGGTCGCGGTGCAGCAGGTTGGCGTCATGGATGGCCCTCAGCGCGTCCACCAGTGCCAGTCCGAGCGCGGCGTACGGGCCCAGACCAAAGGTGCCGGCCTTCTGCACCATGGTGGTCAGGGAAGGTCCCGCGATGTAGTCCATGGCGAACCACGGCCGGCCGTCCGCAGGGTCCTCATCGAACGCGATCAGCGCAGGCACCCGGTCGCTCACCACGGCCCGCACGGCGTCGATCTCCCGGCCGAACCGCTCTCGATACTGCGGCTCGCCGTCCAGCAGCTGCGGCTGGATCATCTTGACCACGACCAGGCGCGACGCCTCACCTTCGGCGGCCTCGTCCGGCGCGACCATGTTGTACGCCGCGGCCAGTTCGTCCGAGAAGCCCTCCAGCGGGATCCTGCGCGCCAGATAGGCGACGCCCATGCCGCCCTGACCGAGCTTGGCCAGCAGTTCGAACGGGCCCACCACCCGCGGGTCGGTCTCAGTGTCCAGCGGCTTCATCGGCGCTCTCGTACCCCCACCCCATACGTCACGTCCCGCACCCCGTTCCCCGTGCTATCGATCAGTCTACGGGCTGCGCACGGGCCGGGCAGGTGCCTGAAAGGCACTGCTCAAGACAGGTCAAGCGACCGGTTTTGAACGGCGGTTGACCGACTCTGCTATAGGTTCCCGCCACACGATCACTTGTTCGGCGGGACACTCACGGGGAGGGAACGGCATGCGGGCCTGGGTGGTGCGTGCGGGGGAGAACGGGGAGCGGGAGCGGGCGGCCCTGGAGGAAGGTGTTCTCGTCGTCGGCTGGGACAGGCTCCGGAGCGGAGATCTCGCCGGCACGGCCACCCGCGACTCGATCAAGACGGCTGTGGCCGCCGCCTATCCCGACGAAGGTCCGTACACGATCGGGAACTGGGCCGGCCAGCTCTACCGCTTCGCCCATGAAATGCAGCCCGGCGACCTCGTCGTGTTGCCGCTGAAGTCCTTGCGCGTCGCCATCGGCCGGGTGAGCGGTGACTACGAGTACCGCGCGGACGCCCCCGACGGCATGCGGCATGTGCGGCAGGTGGAATGGCTGATCAAGGACCTCGACCGGCAGATGTTCCAGTCCGATCTGCTGGACAGCATGGGATCTCTGCTCACCGTCTTCGAGCTCAGCCGGTTCGGGGCGGCGGAGCGCGTAGCCGCGCTGGCCGAGGGAAAGCCCGACCCGGGACGGCCCGACGCGGACGAGTTCGCCGCCACCCTCACCGAACCCGCCAAGCTGTACGAGGAGGTGCGAAGGCGCGGTGCCGAGGAGCCGCTGACCCTGTCCATCCGGGACTTTCTCGCCGTATGGGGCGTCCAGCGGCGTCACCCGGCGGCGACCGAGCAGATCAAGAACGACCTTGAGGCACGGGGCCTGGTCACCGTCCCTCCGTTCACGGAGGGCACCCTGGACAGCCAGATCGCCGTCCTGGCAGGAGGGGCGGAGCCGGACGAGTCGGGGACAAGCGCGGTGACCCGGCTGTCCGGCAGCGCGGTGCAGTCGCCCGCGGTGCAGAGCGCCGCACAGGCCGCAGGTCATCTGCCGGAGGACGAGACCGAGGCCGAGACCGTCGCCTACCGGGTGAGCAACCTCGACTCCGCCAACCGGATGCCTGAGTGCGTCCGCGTCGGAGACAGCCTCCAGACCGCCATCACCCTCATGGTTCTGCGCAGCTATAGCCAGCTGCCCGTCCTGGACCCCGACGGGCGACTGCGCGGCGTCGTCAGCTGGGAGTCGATCGGGCGGGCCCGGATGGCGGACCCGAACGCCGGTCTCGACGCCGCGACGGTACGGGGACAGGAGGCGGACCGCTCCGACGACCTGCTCGACTGGATCGGGGCTATCCAGCAGTCGGGCTACGTCGTTGTCCGCGACCACGAGCACAAGGTCTGCGGTCTGATCACCGCTGCCGACCTGACCGTCCAGTTCGGTACACGTGTGCGCCCCTTCGTCCTCGTCGAGGAGATCGAACAGCGCCTGCGCCGGGTGGTCGACCGGTGCATTCCGCTCGACCGGATCAGGGCCGTCGTACCCAAGGGACTCGCTGCCAAGGTGCGGTCCGCCGCGGACCTCAGCTTCGGGGCGTACAAGCACCTTTTGAAGGTTCCCGAGAACTGGGCCGCCCTTGGGTGGAGCATCGACCAGGAGCATTTCCTGACGGCGCTGGAGGAATGCCGCACCTTCCGCAACGACCTCATGCACTTCAGCCCGGACCCTGTGACCAACGAACAGCTGGTTCCGGCTCAGGGGTTGCTGGAGCTGCTCCGCTCCCTGGATCCGCAGGTCTAGCGATGTGATCCGGCGGCAGCCGAGAGGCAGACGAGTCGGGCTGTACGCCGGGTTCTGTTCCCCGGGTTCCTCGCGGAGCCCGGGGCGACGGCCATCCATCTAGGACCGGCGTTGCCGCCGGCCTCGTGCGGTCTACCCGCGGACTCGGGCGGGCAGCCCTCGAACGTCCGCGCAGGGACACCGGGGTGTCCCCTCTTGACCTTGCTCCGGGTGGGGTTTACCTAGCCGCCTGGGTCACCCCAGGCGCTGGTGGTCTCTTACACCACCGTTTCACCCTTACCGAGGACCGAGGTCCCCGGCGGTCTGCTTTCTGTGGCACTGTCCCGCGGGTCACCCCGGGTGGCCGTTAGCCACCACCCTGCCCTGTGGAGCCCGGACGTTCCTCGGGAAGCCCCGCTAAGGGGACTCCACGCGGCCGTCCGCCCGGCTCGTCTGCCGTGCCGACCATGCTACCCGGCGGACGCCGTCCTTCGGCGCCGCGGCCGTGGCCAGCACCGAGCCCGCCAGGATCAGGGCGAACGAGACGCCGATGCCGAGGGTCAGCTCCTCGTCCAGGAAGAGGGCGCCCGCGGCCACGGCGACCGCCGGGTTGACGTACGTGATCACACCGGCCCGGGTCGGTCCGATCTCCTTGATCAGCTCCAGGAAGACCACGAACGCGATCGCGGTGCAGACGACGCCGAGGCCGACGAGGGCGGCCAGGACATCGCCCGAGGGCATGGCGGCGGGCCGGGTCAGGAAGGCGGCGGGGGCGTAGACGACGGCGGCCAGCGTGAGGCAGGGGGTGATGAGCTGGAGGGTCGGGACGTCCTTGAGGTGCCGGGCGGCTATCAGCGGGGCGGTGGCGTAGCCGACGACCGTGACCAGCACTTCGGCCAGGGAGCGGGCGTCGCCGCCGGTGAGGTGCGGCAGGGTGAGGACCGTGACGCCCGCGAGACCGAGGGCGAGACCCGTGATCCGGCGGGCGCCCACGCGTTCCTCGGCGCCGAAGAAGCGGGCGAGGAGGAGGGCGACGATGGGCACGCCCGCGATGAGCAGTCCGGCGGTGGAGCTGGACAGGTGGCGTTCGGCGTCGGTCAGGGTCCACCAGGGGCCGACGATCTCGATGACCGCGAAGGCCAGCATGGGTTTCCAGTGCACCCGGACGGTACGTGCGAGACCACCTTGGCGCAGGGCGAAGGGGAGCAGGAGGGCCGCGCCGAGCGCGCACCGCGCGAACACCACGACGGACGGCGACAGCTCGTCCACCGCCACCTTGATCATCAGATAGGGGATGCCCCAGACCACTCCCATCAGGGAGAACAGGAACCAGCCTCGTGCAGTCATGCGACGAGTCTCGGCCGGGTCAGCGGGCTCCGTCTTGAACGCTGTTGCGGTACGCCGCCGGGGTCACGCCGAGGACGCGCCGGAACCAGCGGGTCAGGTGTGCCTGGTCGGCGAAGCCCACGAGCGTGGCCACCTCGGCGGGGCGCAGGCCCGCCTCCAGCAGCGTGCGTGCCCTGGTCACCCGGTACTGGGCGAGCCAGGCGTACGGCGGTATCCCCATCGTCGTACGGAAGGCGCGCAGCAGTTGGTAGCGGGACAGGCCCAGGTCCGCGGCGAGCGAGGCGAGGGAGGGCGGGGCGAGCAGTTCGTCGGCGAGGCGGTCGCGTACGGTCCGGGCGAGGCGATCGGCGCCGGGCACGGTGTCGCAGGCCGCCCGGGCCGTCGAGTGGCGGCGGGCCAGCGCCGTGAGCAGCCAGGGGACGCGGGACTCGGCCTCCAGGGGGTCGGGACAGCGCGCCAGGTCCGAGTGCGCGGCGCGCAGGGCGTGGGCGAGTTCCGGGTCGTCGAGGACGGGTTCGCGGAAGTGCGGCAGGCCGCCGAGGGTGCCGTCGGCGAGCAGGGCGGGGTCGGCGTAGAGGGCCTGGTAGGCGTAGCCCTCGGGGGCGGCGGGGCCGCCGGTGTGCATCTCGCCGGGTTCGAGGACGACGATCGAGCCGGGGCCGGAGTGGATGCGGCCCCCTCGGTAGGCGATGACCTCCAGGCCGCCGACGGTGACGCCCACGGTGTACTCGTCGTGGGCGTGGGGGGCGTACTCGTGCCGGGCGAAGCGGGCGGTGAGCAGGTCGAGGGGCGGGCCGTGGTGGCCCAGGCGTGCCCTGGTCCACCGTGCCTGTTCGCGTGCGTCCACCTCGCGCCACCCCCTGCCCCCAACGGGATCAGAGGAAGTCGGCGGTGTCCAGTTCGAAGGCGAAGGGGTCGGGGAGGGCGAGCGGTTTCCCGAGGGGGCGGGTGCAGTGCTCGCGGTACTCGTCCTTCTCCGGGTCGCTGAACAGCGTGATCGACGAGGCTTCGCGGTCGACGAGCAGGTAGAGGGGGATGCCGCCGCGGGCGTAGCAGCGGCGTTTGGCCTCGCGGTCGGCCTGGGGCTTGGTGGACGTCACCTCCAGGACCATGGCGACGCCCTCGCAGGGCATCCAGGGTTCAGCGCCGCGGTAGAGGCGCAGTTTCGTCGGGGCGAACGTACCGTCCGGGATCGCGTGGTCTTTCGGGCAGGCGCCTCCGCTCCTCAGCTTCAGGCCCTTGTTCCCGGAGAACTGCATCTCGGTCCGGGAGTTCCTGATCACCTGGCTCACGATCAGCCCGATGTAGTCCTCGTGGTCCCCGTCCGGCGGCGGCGTCACAACGATCTCCCCCTCGATCAGCTCCGCCCGGAAGCCTTCCGGCGTGTCCAGGGCGAGGAACCCCTCCAGCAGGACCTCCGCCTGCGTGAGCTCGTGGGCCATGGCAGCCATGTCACGCCCCTCCTTCGGTCGCTCGCCAGACTGGGACATCGGCTGATCACCTGTCCGAGAGATCGGGAACCGTTCCCTCGATCGTGGCACACGACGACCCCGCCGTCAGGCACCGGCGCCGCCGCTTGACCCTGCCGCAACGTCAACGTCTTCACTGAAGTCATGCGGATCGGAGAACTCGCCGACGCCGTCGGCGTCACCACGCGGACGGTGCGGCACTACCACCACCAGGGGCTGCTGCCCGAGCCGGAGCGGCTGCCCAACGGCTACCGGACGTACACCCTGCGGCACGTCGTCGTGCTCGCCCGGATCCGGCGGCTGACGGAGCTGGGGCTGGGGCTGGCGGAGGTGCGGGACGTGCTCGCGGACGAGGCCGGGAAGGACCTGGCCGAGGTGCTCGAGGAGCTGGACGCCGATCTGGCACGGCAGGAGGCCGCCATCGCCGAGCGCCGGGCGCGGCTGCGGACGCTGCTGGCGGCGGAGGGCGGCCTGCCGGCCGAGGGGCCGGTTTCGCCGGAGCTGGCCGCGCTGTTCGCCGACATGGCGCACGTCTCCGATTCGCCCATGGCACGCCGGGACCGCGAGATGCTCGCGCTGCTGGAGAACACGGTGGCCCCGCAGGACCGGGAGCAGCTGCTGGGCGCGCTGCGCGGTGCCCTGGGCTCGCCGGAGGCGGTGGCCCGGGCCCACCACGCCTACGCCCTGCTCGACGACCTCGCGGACGCCGCCGTCGACGACCCGCGGGTGGCGGAGGCGGCCCGCGCGCTCGCCGACTGCATTCCCGCGGACATGCTGCCCGATGACGAGACCGTCCTCGACTCCGGCCACAGCATGCTGCGCGCCTTCTACGCCGACTTCGCGCCGGCCCAGGCGGAGGCGATCCGTGAGGCCATGCGGCTCGTCGCTCGGGGACGGCGGCCATGAGGGCCGTCGTGAGAGTCGCGTGGCTCATGGTCCGGCACGAGCTGCGGTTGCTCGCGAGCCTGGTGCTGTGGGCGGCCCGGCGGACGCACGGGACGGCGGCAGGCGGGCGGGCGTTCGGGTATGCGCGGGGTCAGGGCGCCATGATCTTCGGATTCGGGTTCGTGTGCGTGGTCGAGTCGCTGACGATGTCCGTGCTGCTGCGCGACTGGCCCACGGTGCACCACGTGGTGCTCCTCCTGGACGTGTACACGATCGTCATCGTCGTCGGAATGCACGCGGCGTCCGTGACCCGTCCACACGTGCTGGAGCCGGACGGCGGCCTGCTGCGCATCCGCCGGGCCGTCCACGTCGACGTGCGGATACCGCTGGAGCGGATCGCCTCGGTCCGGCGCGAGCTGCGCACGGTCCACGAACGCACCGACGGTGAACTGCACGTCGCCGTGGGCGCGCAGACCTCCGTCACGCTCCACCTCACCGAGCCCGTCCCCCACGTCACCTTCTTCGGCCGGCGCCGCGAGGTCCGCGTGGTGCGCTGCCACGCCGACGACGCCGACGCGCTCGTACGCGCCGTCACGCAGGCACGGGACGGCCTCCTCCGGCGCGCCTAGGCCGAGACGGCACGCCGTACCCTGGCCGGAGTTCGACCGAAGGAGTACGTGTGCTTGTCCTGCTGCCGCCGTCCGAGGGAAAGGCGTCGTCCGGCCGGGGTGCCCCGCTGAAGCCGGAGTCGCTGTCGCTGCCGGGGCTCACGGCGGCCCGTGAGGCCGTCCTCGACGAGCTGGTCGAGCTGTGCGCGGCCGACGAGGAGAAGGCGCGCGAGGTGCTGGGCCTGAGCGAGGGGCTGCGCGGCGAGGTCGCCAAGAACGCGGAACTGCGGACGGCCGGAGCGCGCCCCGCCGGGGAGATCTACACCGGCGTGCTCTACGACGCCCTGGACCTGGCCTCCCTCGACCCGGCCGCGAAGCGGCGGGCCGCCCGCTCCCTGCTGGTGTTCTCCGGGCTCTGGGGCGCGGTGCGCGTGACCGACCGGATCCCCTCCTACCGCTGCTCGATGGGCGTGAAGCTGCCCGGTCTCGGGGCGCTGGGCGCGTTCTGGCGTGCGCCGATGGCCGGGGTGCTGCCCGAGGCGGCCGGGGACCGGCTGGTGCTGGATCTGCGGTCTTCGGCGTACGCGGCGGCGTGGAAGCCGAAGGGCGAGGTCGCGGGGCGGACGGCGACCGTGCGGGTGCTGCACGCCCCGACCCGGAAGGTGGTCAGCCACTTCAACAAGGCGACGAAGGGGCGGATCGTCCGGAGTCTGCTGACGTCCGGGAGCGCGCCCGAGGGCCCGGCGGAGCTGGTGGAGGCGCTGCGCGACCTCGGGTACGTGGTGGAGGCGGAGGCGCCCGCGAAGGCGGGGAAGCCGTGGTCGCTGGACGTGCTGGTGGACGAGATTCACTGACACTCCCAGGCACATTGCAGCATGCGCAACGACCTTTGCGCATGCTGCTTCTCGCGGGCACGATGAGGTCATGACCTCACCGCAGCCCTCCTCCTCCCCTGCCTCGGTCCTGGATCTGGCGCCCGTCGTGCCCGTCGTGGTCGTCGACGACGCCGCCGACGCCGTACCGCTCGCCCGGGCGCTCGTCGCCGGCGGGCTGCCCGCGATCGAGGTGACGCTACGGACGCCGGCCGCGGTCGACGCGATCCGGGCCATCGCCCGCGAGGTGCCGGACGCGGTGGTCGGTGCGGGGACCCTGATCACCCCGGACCAGGTCACCGAGGTCATGACGGCCGGGGCGCGGTTCCTCGTCAGCCCGGGCTGGACGGAGGCGCTGCTGGAGGCGATGCGGGCGTCCGGGGTGCCGTTCCTGCCGGGGGTGTCGACCACGTCGGAGGTGGTGGCGCTGCTGGAGCGCGGGGTGCGCGAGATGAAGTTCTTCCCGGCCGAGGCCGCGGGCGGCACCGCCTACCTCAAGGCGCTCGCCGCCCCGCTGCCGCAGGCCCGCTTCTGCCCGACCGGCGGCATCGGCCCGGCCTCCGCTCCGGAGTACCTGGCGCTGCCCAACGTCGGCTGCGTCGGCGGCAGCTGGATGCTGCCGAAGGACGCCGTCGCCGGCCGCGACTGGGGGCGCGTGGAGGCGCTGGCCCGTGAGGCGGCCGCGCTCAGCGCAGGTGCGACGTGTCGTTGAACAGGCGGACGCTGGCGCCGCCGTCCGCGTAGTAGGCCACCGCCGACAGCGAGGCCGCCGACAGCTCCATGCGGAACAGCGACTCGGGCGGGGCGCCCAGGGCGAGCTGTACGAACGTCTTGATCGGCGTGACGTGGGAGACCAGCAGGACCGTGCGGCCCGCGTACGCCGCGACCAGCTTGTCGCGGGTGGCGGCGATGCGGGCGCCGGTCGCCGCGAAGCTCTCGCCGCCGCCGGTCGGCTCGGCGTCGGGTGAGCCCAGCCAGGCGTTCAGGTCGTCCGGGTAGCGCTCGCGCACCTCGCCGAAGGTGAGCCCCTCCCAGGCGCCGAAGTCGGTCTCGCGCAGGCCCTCGTCGACCGTCACCTCCAGGCCGAGGCGGGCCGCGACGACGGCGGCGGTCTCGCGGGTCCGGGCCAGGGGCGAGGACACGATCGCCTGGACGGTCCCGCGCCGGGCGAGGCTCGCGGCGACCTTCTCGGCCTGCTCGCGTCCCACGTCCGACAGCGCGGGGTCGCTGCCGCCACTCCCGGAGAACCGCTTCTGCGGGGTCAGCGGCGTCTCGCCGTGCCGGAGCAGGACGAAGGTGGCGGGCGCCCCCAGGTCCGGCGGCCCCCATCCGGGCGTCGCGACGGCCTTGGCGGCGCGTACGTCGGCGCCGGCGCGGGCGGCCGGGGTGGTGGCGGGGCCGGGCCCGGCAGCCTGCCCGTCGACACCGGTGCCCTCACCGACCGCCTCGACACCACCGACGGACGCGGCGGCCTCGCCGGCCGGCTTCGCAGCCCGGGCTCCCGTCTGCCCAGCACCGACGTCCGGCACGGCCGCCCCGGGCCCCGGCACTGCGGCCTCGGCCTCCCGCTCCGCGGCACCGGCGCCCCTTCCGGCCCCTCCGGCACCACCGACGGACGCGGCAGGCGCACCCTTCGGCTTCACGCCCGCGGCATACGGCGCCGCGGCACCGGTGGCAGGCTCGGCGCCCTCGGCATACGGCTCGGCGGCACCGGCGCCCCGGCCGGCCGCCCGGGCACCACCGACGGCCTCGGCAACCCGCCCCTTCGGCTTCACGCCCCCGGCATCCGGCTCGGCGGCAGCGGTGGCCGGGGTCGTCGGTGCGGTGTCGCCGGACCGCCTCGTGCCGACGCCGCCCGCGGAGCGTGACGCCGCGTCCAGTTCGGCCGTGGACAGCGACGGCGACCACTGCTCGCCGCGGCTTCCCGCGTCCATCGCCTCGTTGGCCAGGCGGTCGGCGTGCTTGTTGTCGGCGCGCGGGATCCACTCGTACGTCACCCGCCCCGGCGGGAAGACACGCCCCGCCTCGGCCGCCAGCGGCTTCATGGCGGGGTGCTTGATCTTCCAGCGGCCCGACATCTGCTCGACGACGAGCTTGGAGTCCATCCGGACGCGGACCGTCGCCGACGGATCCAGTGTGTGCGCGGCGCGCAGACCGGCCAGCAGGCCCCGGTACTCGGCCACGTTGTTCGTGACGACGCCCAGGTACTCGGCGGTCTCGACGAGGGTCTGACCCGTCGCCGCGTCCAGTACCACCGCTCCGTAGCCCGCGGGTCCCGGGTTGCCCCGCGACCCGCCGTCGGCCTCGACGACGAACTCCCGCACCGCAGGGACCCCCTACAGCCCGGAGTCGGAGGTGCGCACCAGGATGCGGCGGCAGTTCTCGCACCGCACGACCGTGTCGGGCGCCGCCGCGCGGATCTCGCTCAGCTCGGTGATCGCCAGCTCCTGGCGGCACCCCTGACAGGTCCGCTGGTACAGCTTGGCCGCGCCGATGCCGCCCTGCTGCTCACGCAGCTTGTCGTAGAGCTTCAGCAGGTCGGCGGGCACCGAGGCCGCGATCACCTCGCGCTCCTTGGTGACCGACGCCGCCTCGCCGTCGATCTCCTCGAAGGCCGCGTCCCGGCGGCCGGTGGCGTCGTCGATCTTCGCCTGTACGGAGGCGACCCGCTCGGTCAGCTCGCCGGCCCGCTCCTGCGCGGACTCGCGGCGCTCCATCACCTCCAGGACGACGTCCTCCAGGTCGCCCTGCCGCTTGGCGAGGGAGGCGATCTCGCGCTGGAGGTTCTCCAGGTCCTTCGGGGAGGTGACGGCGCCCGAGTCCAGGCGCTGCTGGTCGCGGGCGGCGCGCTGGCGCACCTGGTCCACGTCCTGCTCGGCCTTGGTCTGCTCGCGGGCGCAGTCGCTCTCCTCGGTCTGCGCGGCCACGAGGAGGTCGCGCAGCTGGGTGAGGTCCTTGGTCAGCGACTCGATCTCGGCGTGCTCGGGCAGGGACTTCCGCTTGTGCGCGAGCTGCTGGAGGCGGACGTCGAGGGCCTGGACGTCGAGGAGTCGGATCTGGTCGGCGGGCGCGGCGTTCAGTTGGGGGCTCCTGCAGTCGAATCGGGGGACGCCGCGTGGGCGGTCCAGGGGTCGGTGACCGTCTTCGAGACGTGGACCCTGAGGTCCCATCCGTTCCGGTCGGAGATCTCGTCGAGCTGGGCTGCGGCCAGCTCGCACCAGGGCCACTCGGTGGCCCAGTGCGCCGCGTCGAACAGCGCGAGGGGGCTGTGGGCCAGGGCCTCGGAGGCCGGGTGGTGGCGGAGGTCGGCGGTGAGGAAGGCGTCGACGCCGGCCGCCCGCACCTCGTCGAAGAGGCCGTCGCCGGAGCCGCCGCTGACGGCGACCGTGCGCAGGGTCGCCTCCGGGTCGCCGGCCACACGGATGCCCTGCGCGGTGGCGGGCAGCCGCTCGGCGGCGCGGGCGGCGAACTCGCGGACGGTCAGCGGGTGGTCCAGTTCGCACACGCGGCCCAGGCCCCGGCAGCCGTCGGGGTCGTCCGGGTCCGGTACCAGGGGCCGTACGACACGGAGGTCGAGCGCGCCGGCCAGCGCGTCGCTGACGCCGGGGTCGGCGGTGTCGGCGTTGGTGTGGGCGACGTGCAGCGCGATGTCGTTCTTGATGAGCGTGTGCACCACGCGGCCCTTGAAGGTGGAGGCCGCGACCGTGGTCGTCCCCCGCAGGTAGAGCGGGTGGTGGGTGACGAGCAGGTCTGCGCCGAGCTTCACCGCCTCGTCGACGATCTCCTGCACGGGGTCGACGGCGAACAGGACCCGGGAGACCTCCTGGTCGGGGTCGCCCACGACGGTCCCGACCGCGTCCCAGGACTCGGCCCGCTCGGCGGGCCACAGGTTCTCCAGCGCGGCGATGACTTCTGACAGACGGGGCACGCATGCAAGGCTACCTGCCTGTTCTGTGCCGTTGTACCGCCTCGGCCGTCCGGCCCCGTGCAGCACAGCCCTCTCCGCTCCCTCAGGCGAATCGTTCCTGTGCCACTCATACGTGTGATGGGGACGGGCGCCGGTCCCCCGCCTGTGCGTACGAAAACTAGCTTCGTCGCCGG
Organism: Streptomyces viridiviolaceus; assembly: GCF_014650995.1. GTDB lineage: Bacteria > Actinomycetota > Actinomycetes > Streptomycetales > Streptomycetaceae > Streptomyces > Streptomyces viridiviolaceus. The sequence continues at coordinate 299,887 of NZ_BMWA01000008.1, read as the reverse complement.
AGGTGACCGAACGATGACGGCCTGTGCCATCGAGCCTTCGGCGGACCACGAGAACGACGGGACCCCGCGGGCGGGCTGCACCATCGCCGCGGAGGGCGCCTACGCCGCGCGCCTCGCCCGCAGCGGCGACTCCCGGTACCCCGAGCGCTGGACGCTCGACGGCCCCGAGCCGTACGCGGTACCGCTGCCCGGCAACCAGCCGGAGGAACCCGGCACCGAGGTGCAGCCGATGGGCGACGGACGGGTCCTCGTCCACCGGATCGCCGCCGGACGCCACCTCTTCTCCCTCCTCTACCCGACCGGGCCCGGCACCGGCGAGCTGCCGCTCGGCGCGGTCGAGTGCCAGGACGAGGGCACCCGGCTGCGGCTGCTGCCGCCGGCCCCGGGCGGCGAGTGCGCGTACGCCCTCGCCGTAGGCCCGCGTTCGACGGACCTGTGGCAGGTGGCGGGCGGCGCCTTCGGACCCGAGCACCTCGCCGAGATCCCCGGCCGCTGCTCGGGCGGGGCGTGGCTGGACCGCATGGGACGGATGCTGGCCGTGGACCGGGAGACCGACGGGCGCACCAAGGCGATCGTCGTGGACCTGGAGCGGGACGGCGAGGTGTCGCCGCTGCTGCAGATCGCCGCCGACAGCGACGACCGGGTGCTGCTGGCCGACCCGGACAGCGGACTGCTGCTGATCCGCTCGGACGCCCCGTCGCCGGGCCGGGACCGGCTGGGCTGGGGCGTACTGGGCAGCACGCTGCCGGTGCGCTTCCCGGAGTGCCTGCGCCTGCCGGAGTGCGCCGTGACGCCGTTCGCGATCCAGCCCGGCCAGGTGCTCACGCCGGAACGCTGTGCGGTGGCACTGCGCGTCGACGGCGCCTTCGACAGCTGGGTCGGGGTGTGGCGGCCCGTCGAACGGCAGGTGCACCATTTCCCCGCCCCCTACGGCTGGTTGACGGGCACCGGACTGTGGACGGCGGACGGCGAGCTCCGTCTGCCGTACGCGACCCCTCAGTCGCCGTGCGGCCTGGCACGGCTGACGGCGCCCCCCGTGAACGAGGAGAGGACCGGACTCCCGGCACGGGAGGCTCCGGACGAACCGGCACTACCGGATCTTCCGGATCAACCGGACGACCCTCCGTCGCCCGCCGCCCCACGCCCGGTGCCGTTGCAACAGGCGCCATTGGCACGGCTTGTAACGAACTAGTGCCGGTTGGCGTGGCCGCCTGGATTCGGCCCGAGGTGTGCCGGTTACACTCGCCCGGCTGTAGGAAAGATCATGTTTGACGGGGTGAATTCCTTCCGATGAGCGACGCCAGCACGACCCAGCCGATGCAGGCCGACGGTGCCGACGTTCAGGAGACCGCCACCGGCCACGGCCGGCACCGCGGCCCGGTCTCCACACAGGACGGCGCGACCGCACCGAGCGGCCGCCACCGCAAGCCGGCCGAGGAGGCCGGAACGGCGGCCTGACGGTACGTCAGGCCAAGCAGCGAGCGGCTCCGGCCCCGCTCGTCCCATCCGACGGGCGGGGCCGTTGTCGTACGCACATGACGTTTCACGCGTACCGGACGACGGTGTCGGCGAGCACAGCGGCGTCCTGCCTCGCCCACTCTCGGCTCCGCTCGCGCGGGGGGACCCCCGTGACGACGCTCACGGCCACCCGCACGGTGCCCGCCTCCGGCCGCCACATGCGCACGCGCAGGGTCTCCCCCGGGTACACGACCCCGGCGAAACGCGTGCGGTAGTCGCGCACCCGGGTCACGTCACCGTCGAGGAGCGTGTCGACGACCGCCTTGAGGGTGGCGCCGTAGGTGCACAGCCCGTGCAGGACGGGCCGGTCGAACCCGGCGCGGGCCGCGAACGCGGGATCGGCGTGCAGCGGGTTCCAGTCGCCGCAGAGCCGGTACAGCAGCGCCTGGTCCTCGCGGACGACCCGCTCGACGACCGCGTCGGGCTCCCCCTGCGCGGCGGCGGCCCGGACGGACGGCCCACGCTCCCCGCCCCAGCCGCCCTCCCCCCGCACGTAGATCTCGGCGTCGTCGGTCCACAGCGGACCCTCGGCGTCGGCGACCTCGGTGCGCAGGACGAGGACGGCCGCCTTGCCCTTGTCGTACACGGCGGTGACCCGCGAGGCCGCGGTCGCCCGGCCCGTCACCGGGACGGGCCGGTGCACGCGCAGCCGCTGCCCGCCGTGCAGGACCCGGGCCAGGTCCACGTCGACGCCGGGCGTGGACAGACCGCCGGTCACCCCCGGGGCGCCCCCGCCCGCGACGGTGGCGAAGCTCGGCAGGACGTGCAGCCGGGACTCCAGGGTGTAGCGCAGTTCGCGGGGATCGGTCGCGGGGACGCCGGCGCCGATGCCGAGGTGGTAGAGCAGGACGTCCTTGTGGTCCCACGCGATCTCGCGGGTGCGTGGTGCGGCGGCGAGCGCTGCGGCTGCGTCGATGGGCACGGGTTCTCCTGATCACCGGGATCACGACGGCTCCGACCCTACGAGTGCCGGGTGCTCCGGCGGTTGCCGGTCCGGCGTTTGCCTCGCCGCCCGGCAGGGGTGTGGGCCGGGGTGGGTCGCGCAGCCCGGCGCTCACGGGTTGCCGCCCGCGCCCACCCGTGCCGCCCCGGGCGGCACGACTGCCCGCGGCTGGGCGACCCCGGCAACCCGCGGGTGAGCGAGCCCGACAACCCGCGGTGGCGCGGAGCCGCAGTCGCGTACGGCGAGAAGGGGACGTGTCGGGGGGTGTCCGCCCGCAGTGGTTGGCGCGTCGACGCGGGTCAGTTGGTGACCCACCGATTCCGCGCCGTTCCGAGGACGGACACCCCCCGGCGCGGCCCCGACCCACCCACAACCGAAAGCGCTACGCGCACCCCCGACGACCCGCACAGGCCGCCGCAGGCACCCGCAGACACCACCCATCGCACCCGCAGGCACAACCCCCGCACACCCGCAGGCGCAACCCCCGCAGACCCCCCGCGCACCCGCAGGCACAACCCCCGCAGACCCCCCGCGCACCCGCCGGAGGCTACCGCCGCCGCTCCCCCGCCGGCAGCCACACCCGCATCAGCACCGCCCCCACGACCAGCACCACCGCCGCCGTACGGAACACCAGCGCATACCCCTCCGTCAGTGCCACCGGCCCCACGTCCCCCTCCCCGGACCGCGCCGCCGCGATCGTCGACATCACGGCGAGCCCCAGCGAACCCCCCATCGTCCGCGAGGTGTTGACCAGCCCGGAGACCAGCCCCGCGTCCCCCGCCGCCGCCCCGGAGGTGGCCAGCGCCGCCAGCGGCGTCGCCGCCAGCCCCGCGCCCAGCATCATCAGCACGCCCGGAACCATGATCGCGACGACATACCCCCCGTCCGCGGTCATCGTCGACTGCCAGCCGAACCCCACGGCCGCCACGGCCGTCCCCAGCACGGCCACGCTCCGCGCCCCGATCACCGGCATGAACCGCGGCGCCAGCTTCGACCCCAGCACCACGGCCAGCGAACTGGGCACCAGCGCGAGCCCGGCCTCCAGCGGCGAGTAACCCAGCACGTTCTGCGCGTACAGCGTCATGAAGAACCACATCGAGAACATCGCGGACCCGCACACGAGCATCGCCACGTTCGCGGAGGCCACCGACCGCAGCCGCAGCAGCCCGAGCGGCATCAGCGGCGCCGCCGTCCGTGCCTCGACGAGGAGGAACAGCCCGATCAGCAGCACCCCCGCCCCCAGCGGCCCCAGCGCGGCCGCCGCCGCCCACCCCTCGGACTCGGTCTGCGAGATGCCGTACGCCAGCGTGGCGAGGCCGGCCGTCACCAGCACCGCCCCCGGCAGGTCCAGCCGCCGCCGTTCCCCCGCCCGGCTCTCGGTCAGCCACAGCACCGAACCGAGCAGCACCACCGCACCCACCGGCACGTTGATCAGCAGCACCCAGCGCCAGGACAGCCCGTCCACCAGCACGCCGCCGACGAGGCCACCCGCGGCCCCGCCGCCCGCGCCCACGGCGGTCCAGGTCGCGATGGCCCGCGCCCGCGCCGCCCCCTCCGGCACCGCCGCGGTCAGGATCGTCAGCGTCGAGGGCGCCAGTACCGCCGCGCCCAGCCCCTGCGCGGCCCGCGCGACCAGCAACTGCCACCCCTCCTGGGCGAATCCGCCGCCCAGCGAGGCCAGCGTGAACACCCCGAGCCCGACCAGGAACATCCGCTTGCGCCCGTACAGGTCCCCGGCCCGCCCGCCGAGCAGCATGAAGCCGGCGAAGGCGATGGCGTAGGCGTTGACCACCCACTGCAGCCCCTGCGCGTTCAGCCCGAGGTCGGTCCGCATCGACGGCAGGGCGACGTTGACGACGGACACGTCGAGCACGACCAGGAACTGTCCGGCGCACGCGAGCGCCACGACCAGCCAGGTGGGTGGCGTACGGCGCGGTGATATGTGCGTGGAGTCGGCGGTGCGGGCGGATTCGAGCATGGGCGTCATGCTCTCAACCCGGCTGCGCCCCTTGCATCGGGATTTCGTCCCCGGCGGCCTGCGTCGCAGGGCCTAGGACCGCCCCAAGAGCAGGTCAAGAATTCATTAGGGACTCGAAGCAACGGAATAGTTGCCCGGGCAGACGGGGTTCATCCTGCACACACTTGGCACGTACGCGTACGCACTCGCTCACTCCCCGGCCTGGAGGCCCCACGCAATGACCCACACGACGACCGACGAGCCCAGCCGGAGTGCGAGCGGGGCCACCGTCCCGGTACTCGCCTTCGCGGGCATCGTCGTCGCGGTGATGCAGACCCTGCTCGTCCCGGTCATCAAGGACCTGCCCCAGCTCCTGGACACCTCGCCCAGCAACGCCACCTGGGTCCTGACCTCGACACTGCTCTCGGGAGCCGTGGCCACGCCGATCATGGGCCGCCTCGGCGACCTCTACGGCAAGCGGCGCATGCTGGTCCTCAGCCTGGCCGTGATGGTGGTCGGCGCGCTGGTGAGCGCCTTCACCGACGCCCTGCTCCCCATGATCGCCGGCCGTACGCTCCAGGGCTTCGCGATGGGCGCGATACCCCTCGGCATCGGCCTGATGCGGGACATGCTGCCCCGCGAACGGCTCGGCTCGGCGATGGCTCTGATGAGCTCCTCGATCGGCGTCGGCGGCGGCCTCGCGCTGCCCGCCGCCGCACTGGTCGCCCAGCACGCCGACTGGCACGCCCTGTTCTACGGCGCCGCCGGCCTCGGCGTCGCGGCGATCGCCCTGACCTTCCTCGTCGTGCCCGAGTCACCGCTGCGCGCGAAGGGCTCCTTCGACCTGCCGGGCGCCCTCGGCCTCTCCGCCGGCCTGGTCCTCCTCCTGCTCCCGATCACCAAGGGCAGCGACTGGGGCTGGTCCTCGGCCACCACGCTCGGCCTGTTCGCCGCCGCCGTCGTGGTGCTCGTGCTGTGGGGCCTGATGGAGTTGCGCCTGAAGGCCCCGCTGGTCGACCTGCGCACCACGGCCCGCCGCGAGGTCCTCCTCACCAACCTCGCCTCCATCATGGTCGGCGTCTCCTTCTACGTCGTCTCCCTCGTCCTGCCCCAGCTCCTCCAGCTGCCCTCCGCCACCGGCTACGGCCTCGGCCAGTCGATGGTGGTCGCCGGTCTGTGCGTGGCCCCGCTGGGCCTGACGATGATGTTCACGGCCCCCGTGTACGCCCGCCTGTCGGCCCGCTACGGCCCCCGCACCACGCTGATCATCGGTCTGCTGGTCATCGCGATCGGCTACGCCGGCGGCCTCGGCCTGATGGACGCCGCCTGGCAGACCGTCATCACCTCGGTGATGCTCGGCGCCGGCATCGGCCTCGCCTACTCCTCCCTGCCCGCGCTGATCGTCGGTGCGGTGCCGGCCTCGGAGACCGGCGCGGCCAACGGCCTCAACACGCTCATGCGGTCCATCGGCACGTCGGTGTCGAGCGCCGTCATCGGCATGGTGCTGGCCAACACGGCGAACGACGTCGGCGGGGTGGCCGTCCCCACCATGCACGGCTTCCGCGTCTCCTTCCTGATCGCGACCGCCGCGGTCGCCGTCGGCCTGGTCATGGCGTTCTTCCTGCCGCGCCGGCGCCCGGCGGCCACCACGCAGCTGCGCGCCAGCAGCGAGGAGGACGCGAACCTGGCCCGCGCCGAGGAGGTGCTGCGCGGCTTCCAGGGCCGGGTGCTGGCCGCCGACGGCGCCCCCGTGGCCCGCGCCAAGGTCACCCTGATCGACCGCCACGGCCGCCAGGCGGGCGCGACCCTCTCCGCCGAGGACGGCTCCTACGCCCTCGCCGTCCCTTCCGAGGGCCCGTACGTCCTGGCCGCCCGCGCCCCGGGCCACGGCCCGCTCGCCCACGCGGCGACGCACGAGGGCGACGACCGCCCGGTCGACCTGGACCTCTCCCTGCCGGGCGAGACGGTCCCGGCCTGACCCGCACCGCCTGCCGACCCGCACCCCCTGTCGCACAGCGCGGCAGGGGGTGCGGCAGCATGGGGCGTCCGCACAACCTGCGCGCACCCGCGTGCCCCGTGCACCCCGCACGCCCCGACCGAGAGGACCCCCATGCCCGCGGCACCCACGCCGGACGTCCTGGCCGCCTTCGAGGCCGCCAAGGGGTTCATGCCCACGCACGAGGGTCTGGCCCTGTACGCGGCGGCGGTTGAGGCGGGCGGGCTCGGGCTGCCGCTCCTGGAGGTCGGCACCTACTGCGGACGCTCCACGCTCCTGCTCGCCGACGCGGCCCGCCGGGCCGGCGTCACCGCGCTCACCGTCGACCACCACCGGGGCAGCGAGGAGCAGCAGCCGGGCTGGGACTACCACGACCCGGAGACGGTCGACCCCGAGCTCGGCGTGATGGACACCCTCCCCGCCTTCCGCCGCACCCTGCACCGGGCCGGGCTGGAGGAGCACGTGGTGGCGCTGGTCGGCCGCTCGCCCCAGGTCGCGGCGCTCTGGAACGCCCCCCTCGCCCTGGTCTTCGTCGACGGCGGCCACACCGACGAGCACGCGAGTGCCGACTACGAGGGCTGGGCCCCGCACGTGGCCGTCGGCGGCCTGCTGGTCATCCACGACGTCTTCCCGGACCCGGCGGACGAGTTCACGGGCCAGGCCCCGTACCGCGTCTACCTCCGGGCCCTCGCGTCCGGGGCGTTCACGGAGGTCTCGGTGACCGACTCGCTGCGCGTCCTGCGGCGAACGGGAGCGGGGATCCGGGGGCGCGGTTAGAGTCGCAGACGTGTCGTACACAGGCCCGGAGTTCGATCGACCCCAGCCCCGCCGCTCCCCGTTGCGCCGCCCGCTGACCGTGGCGCTGGCCGCGCTGGTGCCCGGGGCGCTGCTCGGGTGGGGGGTGTACGCGGCGGTCGGCGGCTCGGGCGACGAGGGCGGCGGTCCGGATCGCGCGGGCGGCGTGAGCGCATCGCGGGTGCCGTCCTCCGGCGCTCCCGCCCACTCCGACGACGACGCCAAGAAGCCTACGGGCGCGTCCCCTTCGCCCTCGGCCGGGAAGCCCTCCGCGTCCCCGTCGAAGTCCCCGTCCCCGTCGGGTGCCGCCGGCTCCGGCCCCCTCAAGGGCAAGGTCGTCGTCATCGACCCGGGCCACAACCCGAACAACTTCCAGCACGCCTCCGAGATCAACCGCAAGGTGAACATCGGGACGAACTGGAAGGAGTGCGACACCACGGGTACGGCCACCAACGCGGGCTGGCCCGAGGCGAAGTTCACGCTCGACGTGGCCCACCGGCTGCGCACGCTCCTGGAACGGCAGGGCGCCACCGTGAAGCTGACGCAGGACGGCGACCGGTCCTACGGTCCCTGCGTGGACGAGCGGGCCCGGATCGGCAACGAGGCACGTGCGGACGCCGCCGTCTCGATCCACGCCGACGGCTCGGGGACCGGCAACCGCGGCTTCCACGTCATCCTGCCGGGCTCGGTGCACGCCGGCTCCGCCGACACCCGCGCCATCGTCGCCCCCTCCGCCGACCTCGGCGAGCGCATCGCGGGCAACTTCGTCCGGGTGACCGGCAGCGCACCCTCCAACTACGTGGGCGGCGGCACCGGTCTCGTCACGCGCGAGGACCTGGGCGGTCTCAATCTGTCAACGGTTCCCAAGGTGTTCATCGAGTGCGGGAACATGCGCGATAGCAAGGACGCGGCGCTGCTGACCAGTGGCGCCTGGCGGCAGAAGGCGGCGCAAGGGATCTCTGAGGGAATCGTGAGTTTCCTGCGCGGGTAGCGATCAGCGTACGGATCCGGGCGGACAGCCTGATCGTACGGACGGTAGTGTCGTCCCTACGATGAGGGGCCACCCCCGCGCTTCACACCGGGGCCTGACGGCGACATGGTGACAGCGACGCCTCTACCGACGACGAGACGACCTACGAAGGACCTGAAGTGAATATCCGCTCCCTCACTCGAGGCGACGGCGTGGTGATCGGAGCAGCGGTGTTGCTGTTCATCGCGTCGTTCCTCGACATCTACTCGATCGACGGTGCCTCGGACAGCGCCGACATCCCCAGCCTGTGGGGCAGCGGGCCGGTCGTGCTCGGTGTCGTGCTGGCGGGCATCATCGGCGCCGCGCTCGTCGTCGTGGCGCGGGGGCTGCCGCAGCCGCGCAAGGTCGCCGGTCTCGACCTCGGCCAGTTCGGTGTCACCTTCACGGTCTTCGCCGCGTGGTGCGCGCTGGGCAACGTCTTCGACCCGGCGGGCGCGTTCGACAACGACGGGGGCTTCTCCGACGGTCTCGGTGCGGGAACGGGCCTGATCCTCGCCCTCGTCGCCACGCTGATCATGGCCGCCGCCGCGGTCGCCACCCCCCTGGTCCCGGCCCTCAAGGGCGCCCTCCTCCCGGCCCCCCGCCCGGCCGCGCCGCAGCCCTACGGCGCCCAGCCGCAGGGTGGTTACGGCTACCCGGGCGCACAGCAGCCGTCGTACGGCGGGCAGCCCGGTCAGCCGGGTCAGCCCGGCCAGCCTTACGGGGGCCAGCCGCAGCAGGCCCAGCAGCCCCAGCCGCAGGCGCAGCCGGCCGGGGACTTCTCGCCGTTCTGGTTCGCCGTGCCGGTGCCGCGTCCGCTGTTCGGGGAGGACGGTTCTCCCACGCCGATCGCCGAACTGGCGCCGGGCACCTGGTACCTGGCGGTCGAGCAGCGCGGTTCCGCCCTGGTCGCGCAGACGCAGGACGGCCGCCGCGGTGTGCTGCAGGACACCTCCGGCATCCAGCGCGGCTGACCGCCCCTCGTCTCCCGACGGCCCCCCGCCCGCCGGACCTCACGGTCCTTCGGGCAGGGGGCCGTCGTAGGTTTCAAGCAGGCGTCCGGGGCCAGACGGTAAGCATGTCCCCTCGATATCGCACTGGTTCCAACTCCGCCGGGACGGCCGTCGCGGTGATCGCGGACATCATGGCCGTCATCCTCGGACTGTGGATTCTGATGTACCTGCTGGACGCCAACCGGGCCAACGACCTGGTGCAGTTCGTCCACGACGCGGCCAACTGGCTGGCCGGCTGGTCACGCGACCTGTTCACCTTCGACGAGGACTGGGCCCGGGTCGTGGCCGGCTACGGACTGGCCGCGGTGGTCTACCTGTTCGTCGGCCACGCGATCGCCAACCGGCTCCACCGGCACTGAGCGGCGCGGCGAGCGGCGCTCAGACGCAGCAGTCCGGGTCGAGTCCCCTCGGCAGGCGGTCGCCGCCGAACACCTGGCAGGTCGCCTCGTGGCCGCCGAGCGCGGCGACGGCGAGGAGCAGGGAGCCGGCGGTCCAGCTGGTCAGCTCGCGCGGCCAGATCGCGTCGTCTTCGAAGACGTAACCCGTCCAGTACAGGCCGCTGTCGGCGTCCCGCAGGTGCTGGATCGACTGCAGGACGTCCAGGGCCCGGTCGGACTCGCCCACCGCCCAGAGCGCGAGCGCGAGTTCGGCCGACTCGCCGCCGGTGACCCACGGGTTGGGCACGACGCACCGCACGCCGAGGCCGGGGACGACGAAGCGGTCCCAGCTCTCCTCGATGCGGGACCTGGCCTCCGTGCCGGTCAGCGCGCCGCCCAGCACCGGGTAGTACCAGTCCATCGAGTAGCGGCCCTTGTCGAGGAACCGCTCCGGGTGGCGCCGGATGGCGTGCCGCAGCGCGCCGGCCGCCAACTCCCAGTCCGGCTGGGGTTCCTCACGCTGTTCGGCGATGGCGAGGGCGCAGCGCAGCGCGTGGTGCACGGAGGAGCTGCCGGTCAGCAGCGCGTCCGTGGTGTCGGTGCCGTCGTCGTCACGCCGCCAGCCGATCTGCCCGCCGGGCTGCTGCAGGCGCAGCACGAACTCGATCGCCCCGACGACGACCGGCCACATCCGGTCGAGGAACGTGTCGTCGCCGGTGGCGAGGTAGTGGTGCCAGACGCCGACGGCCACGTAGGCGACGAAGTTGGTCTCCCGGCCGCGGTCGGTGACCTCGTCGGCGTTCCCGTCGGCGTAGGCCGCGTACCAGGAGCCGTCCGGGTTCTGGTGCCGGGCCAGCCACGTGTAGGCCCGCTCGGCGGCCTCGTGCTCACCGGCCGCGTCGAGGGCCATCGCGGCCTCGACGTGGTCCCAGGGGTCGAGGTGGTGCCCCCGGAACCAGGGGATGGCGCCGTCCTCCCGCTGCACTGCGAGGATGCCGCGGACGGTCGCGGCGGCCTGCCCGGCGGTCAGTACTCCGGGCAGGACGAGGTGTTCCGTGCGGGGAGTGGTCACGCGGCGTCCACCGGCGGGAGGTGGGGCTTGGTCGCGTACGCCACGAAGCTCTTGCCGATCAGCGGGTTGAGCGCCTGCTCGGCGACCCGGGTGGCCAGCGGCTTCTTCATGATGTCCCAGACCAGCAGCTTGTGGTACGCCCGCACCGGCAGCGCCTTGTCGTTGTCGACGCCGAAGGCGCACTTCAGCCACCAGTAGGGCGAGTGCAGGGCGTGCGCGTGGTGGGTGCCGTACGGCTTGAGGCCCGCCTCGCGGATCTTGGCGAGCAGTTCGTCGGCCTTGTAGATGCGGATGTGTCCGCCCTCGACCTCGTGGTAGGCGTCGGACAGCGCCCAGCAGACCTTCTCGGGGCCGTAGCGCGGCACGGTGATCGCGATGCGCCCGCCGGGCCTGAGGACGCGGACCATCTCGGCGAGCACGCCCTTGTCGTCGGGGATGTGCTCCATCACCTCGGAGATGATGACGACGTCGAAGGACTCGTCCGGGAAGGGCAGGGCCAGCGCGTCGCCCTCCATCGCCGTGGCGGTGGCGCCGGCCGGTGCCTCGCCGGCCTCCTTCATCGCCGCGAACCACTTCGCGACCTCGCGGATCTCGTCGCCGTTCTGGTCCAGCGCCACGACCTGCGCGCCGCGCCGGTAGCACTCGAAGGCGTGCCGGCCGGCGCCGCAGCCGAGGTCCAGGACGCGGTCGCCCGGGGCGAGCGGGAACCGGGAGAAGTCGACGGTCAGCACGTGGCCCTGCTTTCGGGGTAGACGCCGGTGTCACTTGTCGGGATCGGGGAGGCGGCCCTCGGGGCGGGGGCGGAGCCGCCGATGGCCTCGCGGTAGCGGGCCACCGTTCCCTCGGCGGCGCGGGCCCAGGTGAACTGCCGCAGCACCCGCTCGCGTCCGGCCGCCCCGAGCCGGGCCCGCAGCTCCGGGTCGCCGAGCAGCCGTCCGAGCCCCGCGGCCAGTGCCCCCGCGTCGCCGGGCGGCACCGCCAGGCAGGTCTCCCCGTCGCGTCCGGCGACCTCCGGGATCGCCCCGCCGGTGGTGGCCAGCAGCGGCGTGCCGGTCGCCATGGCCTCGGCGGCCGGCAGCGAGAACCCCTCGTACAGGGACGGCACGCAGGCGACCTCGGCCGAGCGGACGAGGTCGACCAGTTCGGCGTCCGAGATGCCCTTGACGAACTCGACGGCGCCTTCGAGGCCGTAGCGTTCCATCGCCTGGGCGACGGGCCCCTCGGCGGGGCGCTTGCCGACGACGACGAGGTGGGCGTCGGGGTGCTCGGTGCGCACCTTCGCCAGCGCCTCGACGAGGAAGACCAGGCCCTTGAGCGGCACGTCCGCGCTGGACGTCGTCACGATCCGGCCCGGCACCTGCGGCACCGACGCGTCGGGCGAGAACAGGTCGGTGTCGGCGCCGATGTGCACGACGTGGATGCGGTCCGGCCGTACGCCGAGGTGGTCGACGATCTCCTGCCGGGAGGTACCGGAGACGGTGAGGACGGAGGGCAGGCGGCGCGCGACGCGCTTCTGCATGCGGGTGAACGCGTACCAGCGGCGCACGGAGTACCGCCGCTGCCAGGTCTCGGCGGCGTCCAGCTCCAACTGCCGGTCGACGGTGATGGGGTGGTGGATGGTGGTGACCAGGGGTGCGCCCACGTCGCCCAACAGCCCGTAGCCGAGGGTCTGGTTGTCGTGGACGACGTCGAAGTCGCCGCGGCGGGCACGCAGATGGCGGCGGGCACGCAGCGAGAACGTCAGCGGTTCGGGGAATCCGCCGGTCCACATGGTGGCGACCTCCAGCGCGTCCACCCAGTCGCGGTACTCGTCGCGCTTCGGGGTGCGGAAGGGGTCGGGCTGGCGGTAGAGGTCGAGGCTGGGCAGCTCGGTGAGGGCCGGGCCGCAGCGGGTCCCGTCGACGACGTCGAGGACGGGGTAGGGCTGGGCGCCGATGACCTCGACCCAGTGGCCGAGGCGGGCCAGTTCGCGTGAGAGGTGGCGGACGTAGACGCCCTGGCCGCCGCAGAACGGGTTTCCCTTGTAGGTGAGGAGTGCGATGCGGAGCGGTCGCAAGCCGTCGGCGGCGGGCTCCTGACGGGGTCCCGCCTGACTGGCCTCAGCGGTCACTCTGGGCCCCCTTCTCACTGCGCTGTCCCGCGAGACTACGCCGGGACGATAATCTAGAACAAGTTTCATACTTGATCGTTCAGAGGCTCCGAATCTACCGGCAGGTAGGGGTGCTGTGACGAGTGGATCAGGTGATTCACGCCACGGCGCGGCACCCCACCGGGCCGGGCAAGGGGGAGAAGGTGGCCAAGGTGGACATGCCGGAAGCCGGCTCCGTGCGCCGCGCCGCTTCCCCGCCCCTCACCGAGCGGCAGGAGGCGCGCCGCCGCCGCATCCTGCACACGACCGCCCGGCTGGCCTGCCGGGGCGGTTTCGAGGCCGTGCAGATGCGTGAGGTCGCGGAGTCGTCGCAGGTGGCCCTCGGCACCCTGTACCGCTACTTCCCGTCCAAGGTCCATCTGCTGGTCGCGACGATGCAGGACCAGCTGGAGCACCTGCACGCCACCCTGCGCAAGAGCCCGCCGGCGGGCGAGACGGCGGCGGACCGGGTGGCGCAGACCCTGATGCGGGCCTTCCGTGCACTGCAGCGCGAACCGCGGCTGGCCGAGGCGATGGCACGCGCCCTGACCTTCGCCGACCGCAGCGTCTCACCGGAGGTCGACCAGGTCTCCCGCCAGACCACGGCGATCATCCTGGACGCGATGGGCGGCCTGGAGAACCCCACGCCCGAGCAGCTCTCCGCGGTCCGCGTCATCGAGCACACCTGGCACTCGACCCTGATCACGTGGCTGGCGGGCCGCGCGTCCATCGCCCAGGTGCAGGTCGACATCGAGACGGTGTGCCGGCTGATCGAGCTGACGTCGACCGACGACTGACAGCCCCGGGCCCACGCCCCGCCGACCACGGCCGCGTCGGAGCAGCCGGGGCGACCCCGGAGTGAGGGACCTGCGCCTCTGCGCGGGCGGCGTCCGCGGCCGGGGAGCCGGCCCGTGCGACGCGGCGCGAGTCATCGCCTCCCGGCGCCGACGGCCGCCCCGTGGGCCGCTTCCTACCTCCGGGTAAAGTGGCCGCGTCGTCATCACACCCGATCGGGGGGAAGCCGGTGCAATTCCGGCGCTGACCCGCAACCGTGAGCCGCCCGTCGAGGACTTCCGCGGACGGTGAGCCGGATCGCCCCGGTCGGGACCGTGACCGGCTCACGTGCCCGGCGCCCGCCGGTGCACGGCACCGTCGAGGTATACGGAGCCGAGCCGCCCGGGGGTGCCCGGTGCCGCCCGCCTCCTCGCAGCGAAAGGCACCCGCCGATCATGAACGTCCGCCGCCGCAGTGCCGCGGCCCTGGCCGCCATAGCCGTGATCGGCGCCGCCGCCGCGCCCGCGGTCGCCGCCGACCCGTCACCCTCCGCGCCCACACCCGCCGGGCTGTACGGCACCTCCGACCCCCAGTACGACGGCGTCTGGCGCCAGTCCCTCGCCCTGCTCGCGCAGCACACGGTGGGCGTGATCCCGTCGCCGAAGGCCGTGGACTGGCTCACCGGGCAGCAGTGCGACAACGGCGCCTTCGCGCCCTTCCGCGCCGACCCGTCCAAGGACTGCGACGCCAAGGTCATGGTCGACACCAACAACACGGCCGCCGCGATCCAGGCCCTGGCCGCCCTCGGCGGGCGCGGCGACGTCGTGGAGGACGCCCTCACCTGGCTGAAGTCCGTGCAGAACAAGGACGGCGGCTGGGGCTACGCCCCCGGCGGCCCCAGCGACGCCAACTCCACCTCCGTCGTCATCGGCGCGCTGACCGCCACCGGCACCGACCCCGAGAAGGTCGTCAAGGGCGGCAAGTCGCCGTACGACGCCCTGCTGACCTTCGCCCTGCCCTGCGGCGGGGGCGACGGCGCGGGCGCGTTCGCGTTCCAGCCGGACAAGGACGGCAAGCTCGCCGCCAACGCGGACGCGACGGCCGCGGGCGTCCTCGGCGCGCTCGGCAAGGGCCTGGTCACCGAGCCCGGCAAGGCGGCGGACGCCACCTGCGCCGGCGGGGAGGACCCCACTCCCGCGCAGGCCGCCGGGAACGGTGCCGCGTACCTCGCGAAGGCCGTCGCCGAGGACGGTCACCTGACGTCCGCCCTGGCCGGCGCCACCGACCAGCCCGACTACGGCAACACCGCCGACGCGGTCGTCGCGCTCGCCGCGCAGGGCGGGACCGGCAAGGCGAGCAAGCCGCTGAACTGGCTGAAGCAGAACTCCGCGTCCTGGGCGAAGCAGAGCGGTCCCGCCGCCTACGCCCAGCTGATCTTCGCCGCCCACGCCACCGGCACCGACCCGCGCGACTTCGGCGGCACCGACCTGGTGGCGCAGCTGAACGCGACGGGACCGTCCCCGCAGGGCGCCGCGATACGGGACTCCGCGAGCGCGAGCGACAAGGACGAGAAGAAGGCCGAGGACAAGGACGGCTCCGGCTTCGGCGTCTGGTGGTTCGTCGGCGTCTGCCTGGTCTTCGGCATCGGCATCGGCTTCCTGCTCAGCGGCCGCACCCGGAAGCAGCAGCCGTGATACGCCGCGCCGCCCTCCTGGCCCTGGCCGGGCTCCTGCTGATCGGGAGCGCCGGCCAGGCGCAGGCCACCGGTTACCGCTACTGGTCCTTCTGGGACCGTGACGGCGACCGCTGGACGTACGCCACCCAGGGCCCTTCCACCGCCCGCCCCTCCGACGGCGACGTCCAGGGCTTCCGCTTCGCGGTGAGCGAGGACTCCGACGACGCGGCGCAGCCGCGCGGGGCCGCGGACTTCGCGGCGATCTGCGCGAAGACGCCCGCGCGGGACGGCAGCAAGCGGGTGGCGCTCGTCCTGGACTTCGGCACGGCCGCCGACGCCCCGTCCGGCGAGACCCCGCCCGGGCCCCGCACCGCCTGCGCCCGCGTCTCCCCCGACGCGACGACCGCGGACGCCCTGGCCGCCGTCGCGGGGCCGCTGCGCTACGACACCGATGCCCTGCTGTGCGCCATCGCGGGCTACCCCGAGTCGGGGTGCGGGGAGCAGGTGGCGCAGCAGCCGGATCAGAAGGAGAAGGGGACAGAGGGCAAGGGGACAGAGGAGAAGGGGAGCGCGTCGGACGACGACGGCCCCTCGGTCGGCCTGTTCGCGGGCATCGCGATCGTGGCGGTCCTGGGCGCGGCGGCGGCCTGGCAGGCGAGGCGGCGCGGGAATGCTCCGTAGCGGAGCGCAGCCCGCGGGCGGTCGTGCCGCCGGGGCGGCGCGCGTGGGGGGCGGGGGCACCCCCTCCGGGGGAGGCACCCGCCCGGCGCCGGCAGGCGTCCCGTCCCCCGGCCGCCCTCGCACCGCAGCACTGCACCCCGGCGCCTGGTGGCTGTGGGCCATCGGCCTGGGCGTCGCCGCCACCCGCACCACCAACCCCCTCCTGCTCGCCCTGCTCGTCGCCGTCTCCGCCTACGTCGTCCTGGCCCGCCGCCCCCACACCCCCTGGTCGCGGTCCTACGGCGCCTTCGTCAAGCTCGCGCTCGCCGTCCTGGTGGTCCGCCTGCTGTTCACGGCCGTCCTCGGCTCGCCCGTCCCCGGCACGCAGGTGATCGTCACGCTCCCCGAAGTCCCGCTCCCCGACTGGGCGCAGGGCATCCGCCTCGGCGGCCGGGTCACCGCCGAGGGCCTCGCCTTCGCGCTGTACGACGCCATGAAGCTGGCCACGCTCCTGATCTGCGTCGGCGCCGCGAACGCCCTGGCGAGCCCCTCGCGGCTGCTGAAGTCCCTCCCCGGCGCCCTGTACGAGACCGGGGTCGCCGTCGTCGTGGCGCTCACCTTCGCCCCGAGCCTCATCGCCGACGGCCGGCGACTGCGGGCCGCCCGCCGTCTGCGCGGCCGCCCCGACAAGGGCGTACGGGGCCTGCTCCAGGTGGGGCTGCCGGTCCTGGAGGGCGCTCTGGAACGCTCCGTCGCCCTCGCTGCCGCGATGGACGCCCGCGGCTACGGCCGTACCGCCTCCGTTCCCGCCGCCGTTCGCCGGACCACCGCGGCGCTGACCCTGGGCGGTCTCCTCGGCGTGTGCGCGGGGACGTACGGCGTGCTGACCGCCGAAGGCGCCACGTACGGCATCCCCGTGCTGGTCGCCGGGCTCGCCGCCGCGCTCGCGGGGCTGTGGCTCGGCGGTCGCCGTTCCCTGCGCACGCGGTACCGCCCGGACCGGTGGGGCGCCCGCGCCTGGCTGGTCACCGCCTCCGGCGCGGCGGTCGCGGCCCTGCTGTTCCTCGCCGCCGCCCGCGATCCGGCGGCGCTGCACCCGGGCGTGGTCCCGCTGGTCGCCCCCACGCTCCCGCTGTGGCCGGCGGCGGCCGTCCTGATCGGGCTGCTCCCCGCCTTCGTCACCCCCGCCCCCGAGCAACCCGCCAAGGAGCCGTCGTGATCCGCTTCGAGGATGTCTGCGTGACGTACGACGGGGCGCCCGAACCCACCGTCCGCGGGGTGGACTTCGAGGTCCCCGAGGGCGAACTCGTGCTGCTCGTCGGCCCGTCGGGGGTCGGCAAGTCGACCGTGCTCGGCGCGGTGAGCGGCCTCGTGCCGCACTTCACCGGGGGCACCCTGAGCGGCCGGGTCGTCGTGGCCGGCCGCGACACCCGCACGCACAAGCCGCGCGAACTCGCCGACGTGGTCGGCACGGTGGGCCAGGACCCGCTGTCGCACTTCGTGACGGACACCGTCGAGGACGAACTCGCCTACGGCATGGAGTCGCTCGGCCTGCCGCCGGACGTCATGCGCCGCCGGGTCGAGGAGACGCTCGACCTGCTCGGCCTGTCCGGTCTGCGCGACCGGCCGATCGCCACGCTCTCCGGCGGCCAGCAGCAGCGGGTCGCCATCGGTTCGGTCCTCACCCCGCACCCGGAGGTGCTGGTCCTGGACGAGCCGACCTCCGCCCTGGACCCGGCCGCGGCGGAGGAGGTCCTGGCCGTCCTGCAGCGGCTCGTCCACGACCTCGGTACGACGGTCCTGATGGCCGAACACCGGCTGGAGCGGGTGATCCAGTACGCCGACCAGGTCGTCCTGCTCCCGTCCCCGGGCGCCCGGCCCGTGGTCGGCTCCCCGGCGGATGTCATGGCCGTGTCCCCGGTGTACCCGCCGGTGGTGGACCTGGGCCGGCTGGCGGGCTGGTCCCCGCTGCCCCTGACGATCCGGGACGCGCGGCGCCGGGCGGCACCCCTGAGGGAACGACTGGACGAGCGGGACCCGGCACCCGGCCCCGCACCGTCCGACGCCGGCGCGAAGCCGACCAGTGGCGGAGCAAAGCCGACTGGTGCCGGTGCAGACCCGACGGGTGCCGGAGCAAAGCCGACCAGTGCCGGTGCGAAGCCAGCCGGTGACGGTGCGGAGCCAGCGGGTGCCGGCGCAGACCCGACCAGTGCCGGAGCAAAGCCGACCAGTGCCGGTGCGAAGCCGACCGGTGCCGGTGCGCGGGACGCCGCCGTCGCTTCGGCCGCCGCCGTGGCCCCCTCGGGCGTCCTGGTCCCCACTCCCGCCACGGCCGCCCGGCGTCCCGGCGCCTCCCTCCTGCGCCGCCTGCTCGGAAAGGCGCCGGGTGCCGGGACCACGGCAGCCGCCGACCCGGCCTCCCCGTACGCCGCCGAGGTGCGTTCCCTCGCCGTCCGGCGCGGCCGGGTCCAGGCGCTGCGGCGTGTCGACCTCACCGTCTCCCCCGGCGAGACCGTCGCCCTGATGGGCCGCAACGGCGCCGGGAAGTCCACCCTCCTGTCGGCGCTGGTCGGACTCGTCGAACCGGCCACCGGTTCCGTCCGCGCCGGCGACGCCGTGCCGCACCGTACGGCCCCGCGCGATCTGGTGCGCCGCGTCGGCCTGGTCCCGCAGGAGCCACGCGACCTGCTGTACGCGGACACGGTGGCCGCCGAGTGCGCGGCGGCGGACCGGGACGCGGAGGCGGCCCCCGGCACCTGCCGCGCCCTGCTGACCGAACTGCTGCCCGGTGTCAGCGACGGCATCCACCCCCGCGACCTGTCCGAGGGCCAGCGGCTCACGCTCGCCCTGGCGGTGGTGCTGACGGCCCGCCCGCCCCTGATGCTCCTGGACGAGCCGACCCGCGGCCTGGACTACGCGGCGAAGGCCCGGCTGGTCGGCATCCTGCGCGGGCTGGCTGCCGACGGGCACGCCATCGTGCTGGCCACGCACGACGTGGAGCTGGCCGCCGAGCTGGCCCACCGGGTCGTGCTGCTGGCAGAGGGCGAGGTGATCGCCGACGGTCCCACGGCGGACGTGGCGGTGGCCTCGCCGTCCTTCGCCCCGCAGGTCGCCAAGATCCTGGCCCCGCGGAAGTGGCTCACGGTCGCACAGGTACGGGAGGCCCTGGCATGACCGGCAGCGCCCCGCAGCGCCAGGCCCGTGCCGTCCGCCTCGGCCCGCGCTCCGTCGCCGCCCTCGTCCTGGTCGGCGCCGTGGGCGTGGCCGGTTTCGGCTGGCCCTTCCTGGCCCCGCCCGACGCCTCGGTGAACGCCCATGCCCAGGACGCGCCGTGGCTCTTCGCGGGCCTGCTGTTGCTGCTGGTGGCCGTGGTGGCGGCGACGATCTCGGAGTCCGGTCTCGGCCCCAAGGCGGTGGCGATGCTGGGCGTGCTGGCGGCCACCGGGGCCGCCCTGCGCCCCATCGGCGCGGGCACGGCCGGCATCGAGCCGATGTTCTTCCTGATGGTGCTGAGCGGCCGGGTCCTGGGACCGGGCTTCGGCTTCGTCCTCGGCTCGGTCACGATGTTCGCCTCCGCCCTGCTCACGGGCGGGGTGGGTCCGTGGATGCCGTTCCAGATGCTGTCGATGGGCTGGTTCACGATGGGCGCCGGGCTGCTGCCGTTCCCGGACCGCCTGCGCGGCCGGGCGGAACTGCTCCTGCTCGCCGGCTACGGCTTCCTGGCCGCGTTCGCCTACGGAACGATCATGAACATGTCGGGCTGGCCCTTCATGAACAAGCTCGCCTCGGCCATCGCCTTCGACCCGGACGCGCCGGTGGCCACCAACCTGGCCCACTTCCTCGCCTACTGCCTGGCCACGTCGCTCGGCTGGGACCTGGGCCGCGCCGCCGTCACGGTCGTCCTCACCCTCACCCTCGGCGCTCCTGTGCTCAAGGCACTACGCCGTGCCACGCGCCGGGCGGCGTTCGAGGCCCAGGTCACATTCGAGGGGCCCTCCGAGGTGAGCCGCCCCACGTGACCCGGCTCACCTACGACGCCGGGCCGTAGACGACACGAGATCGACGCGGACCCCGTGCACGCCTCTGACCTGCACATTGAGAGCCAGGTCACATCACGCCGCATCACCCCACATACGACCACCACTAGCAAAAGGGGTGATTGCGGACGCCGATCCGGCCTGCTTCTCTGGACGAGTCGCCAGGCGCCGACGGCCCCCACGGGTCCCGGCGCCGTCGCATGCCCGACCGGCCCGCACCGCGTGGCCAGGCGTGCCGTGGCGCTCCTTGTCCCCGAAGAAAGGCCCTGAGTTGACCGCCGCCTCTTTCCTCCGCCGTGTCGCCGCCCCGAAGAAGGCCCTCGCGGGCGCCGCCGTGGCCGCCGCCACCTGCGGCACCCTGATCGCCGCCGCGCCCGCCCAGGCCGCGGCCGCCTCCTCGGCCCAGGCGACCGCGAAGGCGATGATCGGCGACTCGGCGCAGTACCAGTGCTTCGCCAACATCGTCGACCACGAGAGCGACTGGAACGTGACCGCCACCAACGCCTCCAGCGGCGCCTACGGCCTGGTCCAGGCCCTGCCGGGCTCGAAGATGGCCGCGGCCGGCTCCGACTGGAAGACCAACGCGGCCACCCAGATCAAGTGGGGTCTGGACTACATGAACGAGCGCTACGGCAGCCCGTGTGACGCCTGGAAGTTCTGGCAGGCCAACAACTGGTACTGAGCCGGCCCCACACAGCCGAAGGCGGCGGCCCCCCGATCCCCGGGGCCGCCGCCTTCGCCATGCCCGGAACGCCGTGCGCGACAGCTCGCGGCGCCCGGACAACGTTTCCGTTCCGTTTCACGTCTTCGCCCGTGTCCCCACGCAGCGCACGCCCGACGACGCCGAACGGAAACCCCGACCGTGGTCCCAGCCGAACTCACCGTCTCCCTGCCCGAACGGCAGCCGGCCGGAGGCCGCGGCGACGCGCTCCGCGGCTTCTGGCGGCAGCACCGCGTCCCGCTCCTCGCGACGCTGCCGACGCTGCCGCTGTACGCGCTGTGGTGGTCCCTCCTCGCCACCGGCGGCGGGGACCTGGCCGCCCAGGAGGCATGGGCCCAGTTCGCCTCGCGGCACGGCGGGTCGGCGTACGGGCTGTTCTGGTACGGCGGCATGCACACCGCCAACTACAGCGTCCTGTCCCCGTACCTGATGGCCCTGCTCGGTGTGCGCACGGTCACCGTGGTCTCCGGGCTCGCCGGCACCTGGCTGGCGGCCGTGCTGATCATCCGCGCGGGGGTGCGCCGGCCGCTCGGCCCGGCGCTGCTCGCCTCGCTCGCCCTGTGGTGCAACGTCGCCTCCGGCCGCACGACCTTCGCCCTCGGCGTCGCCCTCGGCCTCGCGGGGTGCGTCCTGCTCACCCGGGACAGACGGCTCGTCCTCGCCGCCGGCTACGCGGCCCTGGCCACGATGGCCTCCCCTGTGGCCGGGCTGTTCCTGGCCGTCGTCGGGGCGGCGTTCCTGTTCGTGCGGGACTGGGGACGGGCCCTGGTGCTGCTCGTGCCGCCCGCCGCCGTGGTCGGCCTGACCACCCTGCTGTTCCCCTTCACCGGGGAGCAGCTGATGCCTCCGGCCCGGATCTGGCCGCCCGTGCTGCTGGGTCTCGCCGTCACCACGCTGGCGCCGCGGGGCTGGCGGGTCGCCCGGTGGAGCGGGGCGGTCTACGCGGTCGGGACCGTGCTGACGTATCTCATCGCCTCGCCCGTCGGTACGAACGTCGAGCGGTTCGCGGAGCTGTTCGCGCCCGCCGTGCTGCTGGCGGCCCTGCTCACCGTGCCCCGGCTGCGGCGCCCGGCGCGCAATCTGCTCGTCGTCGCCCTCGTCTTCTCCGTCGGGTGGGTGGGGAAGAAGACCGCCGACGACCTGGTGGTGTCCACCTCGGTTCCCGCCTGGGCCACCGAGACGCACGGCGTCGTACGGGCCCTGGACGGGCTCGGGGCCGACCGCACCCGGGTCGAGGTGGTGCCCGCCCGCAACCACCGCGAGGCCACGCGGCTCGCCCCGCACGTGAACCTGGCCCGCGGGTGGAACCGCCAGCTCGACATGGAACGCGCCCGCCTCTTCTACGACGGCACCTTCTCCGCGGCCACCTACCGGGCCTGGCTGGACCGCTGGGCGGTCGGCCTCGTCGTGCTGCCGCTCGGCAAGCCGGACGGGTTCGCCGAGGCCGAGGCGCGGCTCGTGCGGGACGACCGGCCCGACTGGCTGGAGCCCGTCTGGCAGGACGAGCACTGGCGGGTGTACCGGGTCCGGGACGCCGTGCCGCTCGTCTCCGCGCCCGGCACCGTCGTGACGACGACCAGCGCCGAGCTGGTGCTGCGCGTGTCCCGGCCCGGCCCGGTGACCGTGCGGGTGGCCTGGTCGCCGTGGCTGCGCAGCGACGGCGGGTGCCTCGCCCGCGAGGGCGAGTTCACCCGCCTGACCGTCTCCGCGCCGGGCGAGTACCGGATCAGCTCCCGGTACGGTCCTTCACCGGCACCGGCGGATCACTGCTGACCCCGGCCTCCGCCACGGCCGTGACCGTCCGGGCCCGCGGGCCCTGCAGCAGGTACGTCAGCCCGAAGCCCGCGCCGACGACGACGGCACCGCCCACCGCGTCCAGCACCCAGTGGTTGCCGGTCGCCACGATCGCCGCGACCGTGAACAGCGGATGGAGCAGGCCGAGCGCCTTCATCCACGCCTTCGGCGCGATGACCGCGATCACCACTCCGCACCACAGCGACCAGCCGAAGTGCAGCGACGGCATCGCCGCGTACTGGTTGGTGAGGGCGGTCAGCGTGCCGTAGTCGGGCTGGGAGAAGTCCTGCACGCCGTGCACGGTGTCGATGATCCCGAGACCGGGCATCAGGCGCGGCGGGGCCAGCGGGTACAGCCAGAAGCCGACCAGGGCGAGCAGTGTGGTGAAGCCGAGCGCCGAGCGGGCCCAGCGGTAGTCGACCGGGCGGCGCCAGTACAGGACGCCGAGGACGGTCAGCGGGACGACGAAGTGGAACGACGTGTAGTAGAAGTCGAAGAAGTTCCGCAGCCAGCCGGCCTCGACCACCGCGTGGTTGATCGCGTGCTCGATGTCGATGTGCAGGAGGCGTTCGAGGTCGAGGATCTGGTGGCCGTGCTTCTCGGCACGGCTGCGGCCGGCCGAGTTGCTGCCGCCGGTCGCCGCGAGCCGGACCTTGGAGTAGGCGGCGTAGGTCACCCGGATCAGGAGCAGTTCCAGCAGTAGGTTCGGACGCGTGAGGACCCGGCGCAGGAAGGGGAGCAGGGGGACGTACGTGAAGCGGGTCGGGACCGGGGCCGCGTGCTGTGTCGGGACCGGCGACTGGAAGTACGGCGAGGTGCGGGGCAGGAACGGCACCGCCACGGCGGCGGCGAGGGCCGCGAGCAGGACCACGTTGTCGCGCAGCGGATGGACCGCCGCCATGTTCGGCAGCATCATCTTCGCGGGCAGCGTCATCACCAGCACGACGGCGACGGGCCACACATAGCGGTCGGAGGCGCGTCTGCCGACCCGGCCGACGACCGCGAGCAGCACCCACAGCAGCTGGTGCTGCCAGGTCGTCGGCGACACGGCGATGGCCGCGCACCCGGTGATCGCGACCGCGAGCAGCAGCTGGCCGTCGCGGGCGTGGCGCACGGCGCGGCGCAGGCCGAGGACCGCGACGGCGGTGCCGAGCAGGAGGAAGAGGACGATCTCCAGCGGGCCGGACAGGCCGAGCCGCAGCAGGGCGCCGTGCAGCGACTGGTTGGCGAGGTCGTCGGCCTCCCCGCCCAGGCCCACGCCCGCCAGGTGGTGGACCCAGTAGGTGTACGAGTCCCGCGGCATCGCCACCCAGGTCAGCGCGGTGCACGCGACGAAGGTGACCCCGGTGGTGGCCGCGGCCCGCCTGCGGTCGGTGAACCACAGCAGGAGCACGAAGAGCAGCACGGTCGGCTGGAGCGCGGCGGCGATGCCGATCAGCACGCCGCCGGCGCGCTGACCGCGTACCGCGAAGCAGCCCAGCAGGACGAGCAGGACCGGGATGATGCTGGTCTGGCCGAGCCACAGGGCGTTGCGCACCGGCAACGAGAGCATCAGCAGGCTCACCGCGACCGGCGCCGCCAGCAGCGACGTGCGGCGGCCCACCGGCTGGGGCAGGGCGCGGGCGGCGACCAGGCCGAGGGCGGCGACCAGCAGCAGGCTGCCGAAGGTCCAGCCCCAGCCGAGGGCCTGCTCGGCCGCGCGGGTGAGGGGCTTGAGGACCAGGCCGACGAAGGGGGTGCCGGTGAACTGCGTGGAGTCGTACAGCGACCCCTCCACGTGCAGGACGCCGTTCGGCCCGACCCAGGTCTCCAGATCCGTCAGCCGCTCGCCCCGCGGGGTGCCGAGGACCACGGCCAGCTGTCGTACGGCGAGGATGGCTGCGACCAGCCACAGCCCCAGCCGCGCCGCGCGCAGCCGTGCCCTGGCCGCGCCGGCGACCGGCGCCCCGAAGGCCTCCGCCGGTCGCCCACTGTGCTCCGCATTCGCCACGCCCCGTCGGCCTCCCGCCCCGTTCGTCCGCGTTCCGTGTACGCGGTGTGTTCTCCATGCGAACCCTATGAGGCTCGCACCACCCCCGGAGAGAGACGCAGGCAACCCCTGTTCAACCTGACCGCCGCCCTCCTTTGTCCGAATGATTACCGGGTGGCTGTCCGGATGACGACGGTGCGGCGGCGGTCCGGCGCCGCCGTCGGAGCGAGACCGGAGCGAGAAGGGTCACAGGTCACGGACGGAAGCCGCGCTGCGTGGCGGGCAGACGTCCCTGCGTGTACCTGGTTTCGGTGCGCAGCGCGACGAGGAGCGTACCGGGCGTAAGCGGCGCATCACCGCCTATGGTCGCTTTTCGGCCCGTGGCGAGTGCCGCGGGTCTTTTCCGGCCCGGCGACAGCGCCGCCGTGCGGGTCGTGGTGTCCCTGTCCCCGTCGAAAGGTAGGCGAGCGAAGCTTTGTCTGCAGCCGTCGCCGCGCACGCGTCCCGCATGAACTCGGGCCCCCGGACGTCCGCACCCGGCGCGAACGTCACCGCAACCGACCCCGCACTCGTCAAGCGGGCCGTGAAGGCGGCCGCGCTCGGCAACGCGATGGAGTGGTTCGACTTCGGTGTCTACAGCTACATCGCCGTGACACTGGGCAAGGTCTTCTTCCCGTCGGGCAACCCGACGGCACAGCTCCTCTCCACGTTCGGCGCGTTCGCGGCGGCGTTCCTGGTCCGTCCGCTCGGCGGCATGGTCTTCGGGCCGCTCGGCGACCGGGTCGGCCGGCAGAAGGTCCTCGCCCTCACGATGATCATGATGGCGGCGGGTACGTTCGCGATCGGGCTGATCCCGTCGTACGCGACGATCGGCGTGTGGGCGCCGGTGCTGCTGCTGGTCGCGCGGCTGGTGCAGGGGTTCTCCACCGGTGGTGAGTACGCGGGCGCGTCCACCTTCATCGCCGAGTACGCGCCGGACAAGCGGCGCGGGTTCCTGGGGAGCTGGCTGGAGTTCGGCACCCTGGCCGGGTACATCGGCGGTGCGGGGCTGGTGACGCTGATGACGGCGCTGCTGTCGGACGGTGACCTGACGTCCTGGGGCTGGCGGATCCCGTTCCTGATCGCGGGGCCGATGGGCATCATCGGGCTGTATCTGCGGATGCGGCTGGAGGAGACGCCCGCGTTCGCCGCCGAGGTCGAGAAGGCGGAGGCCACGCGGCCGAAGGTGCCGCTTCGGGAGATGGTCACGGGGCAGTGGAAGGCGCTGCTGCTGTGCGTCGGCCTGGTGCTGGTGTTCAACGTCACCGACTACATGCTGCTGTCGTACATGCCGAGCTATTTGACGAGCGAGCTGAAGTACGACGAGACGCACGGGCTGCTGGTCGTGCTGGCCGTGATGGCGCTGATGATGATCGTGCAGCCGTTCGCGGGGGCGCTGACCGACCGGGTGGGCCGGCGGCCGGTGATCGCGGCGGGCTGTGCGGGGTTCCTGCTGCTGTCGGTGCCGGCGCTGCTGCTGATCCGCGAGGGCAGTCTGCTCGCGGTGGGGCTGGGCATGGCGGCGCTCGGGCTGCTGCTGGTGTGCTTCACGGCGTCGATGCCGGCCGCGCTGCCGGCGCTGTTCCCGACGCGGGTGCGGTACGGGTCGCTGTCGATCGGCTTCAACGTGTCCGTGTCGCTGTTCGGCGGGACGACGCCGCTGGTGGTGACGGCGCTGATCGGGGCGACCGGGAACATGATGATGCCCGCGTACTACATGATGGCCGCGGCTGTGGTCGGTGGCGTGGCGGTGTGGTTCATGTCGGAGTCGGCTGGGCGTCCGCTGCCGGGGTCGCCGCCGGCGGTCGAGGCCTGACCGATGCCTGCGGCGGCCCGCGGGGGGGTCGGGGGTACGCGTAGCGCCATCGGTTGTGTGGTGGGTCGGGGCCGCGCCGGGGGGTGTCCGTCCTCGGAACGGCGCGGAATCGGTCGGTCACCAACTGACCGGCGTCGACGCGCCAACCGCTGCGGGCGGACACCCCCCGGCACGTCCCCTTCTCGCCGTACGCGACTGCGGGTCCGTCCCGGTGCCCGCGCGGAGCACCGCGTCACCGCGCGGTCGCGCCGCCGCCGTGCCACGTAACCGCGCGCGGTCGCGCCGCCGCGCCGTCGTGCCGCCGCGCCGTCGTAACCGCGGGCAGTCGTGCCTCCCCCAGTGCCTGAACGGCCTGGGCGGCCCCCCAGGGGCGGCACGGGTGGGCGCGGCGGCACCCCGCAAGCGCCGGGCCGCGCGACCCACCCCGGCCCGCACCCACGCCGGGCAACCGGCAAACGCCGTGGCCCGCCACCCCCGCCGGGCAGCAGGCAACGCCGGACCACGCGTGCCCGCAGCCCCGCCGGACCAGTGCACGCGGCGCGGAACAGACCCCGCGCCCCCCAATCGGCTGAAACACGCTCACAGTAACCTCCTGACACACAGCCCCCGCGCGACTATGTTCGTCAGCCATCTACTTAGAAAAGCTAACTAGTCACGCGAGAGGCACAGCCAGGCATGAGCGAGCCGCAGCTCTGGGACGACGTCGACGACTACTTCACCGCCCACCTCGCCCCGGACGACGACGTTCTGCAGGCCGCCCTCCGCGACAGCGAAGCCGCCCAGCTGCCGCAGGTGAACGTCACCGCCAACCAGGGCAAACTCCTCCAGCTCCTCGCCCAGATCCAGGGCGCCCGGTACATCCTGGAGATCGGCACGCTCGGCGGTTACAGCACCATCTGGCTGGCTCGCGCCCTCCCCGCCGACGGCCGTCTGATCACCCTGGAGTACAGCGCCAAGCACGCCGAGGTCGCCACCCGCAACATCGCCCGCGCCGGACTGGACGGCCTGGTCGACGTGCGCGTGGGCCCCGCGCTGGAGTCGCTGCCGGGGCTCGCCGACGAGAATCCTCCGCCCTTCGACCTGGTCTTCATCGACGCCGACAAGGGCAACAACCCGCACTACCTCGAGTGGGCCCTGAAGCTCACCAGCACCGGCAGCCTGATCATCCTCGACAACGTGGTCCGCGGCGGCCGCGTGGCCGACGCCGGCAGCACCGCCGAAGACGTGCGCGGCACCCGCGCCGCCATCGAGATGATCGGCAGCCACCCGCGGCTGAGCGGCACCGCGATCCAGACGGTCGGCACCAAGGGGTACGACGGCTTCGCGCTGGCGCGGGTGCTGGCCTGAGGGCCGCGCCTCACACCTCGTGGTAGAAGCCGACGTTCACGCTGCGCGGCCCCGTGCGGTCCTGGACCACGATCTCGCCGCTGCCGCCCCTCGGCAGCGACACGGTGCCGCCGTAGGCCACGGGCTGCGCGTACTCCCCGACGACGAGCCGGACCTCGGAGGACGGGTCGGGCTGCGAGCCCCGCAGCCACGTCAGCTGCCAGGTGCCGTCGGGCCCGCACCGGAACTCCAGGTGCACCCGGGAGACGAACAGCCAGTCGTCGGGCGTCGACAGCCGGCACACGGACTTGTCCCGGCCCACCCGCAGCACCGCCCCGGGCTCGCTGGGTGCGTCGGCCATCTGCATTCCGGCCGTGGCGCCCGCGTCCGCCGCGGTGACGGCGGCCATGGTGAGTTCGAGCACGTGCGCTCCTCCTGAGACGTCCGTCGGTTGCCGCCGCATGATAGATCGGCCCGTGGTGTGGTGTCCGGCACAATGGGGTCATGACCGAGCGAAAGCCACCTGGCGTCGGCTTCGACTCCTGGGTCGACAAGCAGATCCGTGACGCGCAGGCGCGCGGCGAGTTCGAGCGGTTGCCGGGCGCGGGCAAGCCGCTCCCGCACGACGTGGACAGCACGTACGACGAGCTGTGGTGGATCAAGCGGAAGATGGCCCGCGAGGGCGTCTCCGTCCTGCCGCCCACCCTCGCCCTGCGCAAGGAGGCGGAAGACGCCCTGGAGGCGGCGGCGAACGCTCCGTCGGAGCGGGCCGTCCGCCGGATCGTCGAGGAGATCAACGTGAAGATCCGCGACGTCATGTTCAAGCCTCCGCCCGGCCCCCCGCTGGGTCTGAAACCGTACGACGTCGAGGCGGTCGTACGGCAGTGGCGGGAGCGCCGGGCGGAGGCGTGACGCCTGTCCGTTCAGAGGCGCATCAGGCGGTCCGCCAGCTCGCGGTAGTCCCGCAGGGCCAGGCGGAGCTGTTCGGTGTCCGTGCTCGACGTGGTGTCCCCGGCGTCCTGCCAGGACCTGCGCAGGGTGCGGCGGCGCTGCGTCACCGCGTCCGTGAGGCGGGCGGTGACCTCCTCCAGGACGTGGTCGGCCTCCTCCACGGCGGCCCGCGGACCGTCGACGAATCCGGCCACCGCGTGCTGCAGCCGCTGCCCGAGCTTGTCGTACTCCTCGTGCGGGACGATCGCGCCGCCGTGCGCGGTGTCCGCAGGCGTGGCGGCGTCGCCGCGCAGGCCCGGCGCGGTCTCGGCACGGGTGCCGGTCGTGTGGTCGGCCCGCGCGCCGGGGACCGGCTCCACGCCGCCCGCCCGGCTGGTGCCCAGTGCCGTCTCCCCGCGCGCGTCGGGGGTCTGTCGGTCTCGCTCGTCGGGCGCGTCGCCCGCCGGCCGGGTCACATCGGACATGTGCCTCAACTCTCCTTCGGCTGACGCTTGCTGAACGACCAGGCGTGGTGCGCGCGGGCCGGTGCCCGCCCGTCCCCGTCCGGCCCGGCGCGGTGCCGTCCGCCCTCGTGCCGGGACGGCCGTACCAGGTCCTCGAACAGGGCGCGGGCCTCGACCAAGGACTCGCGCATCTCCTCCGTGCCCGTGCCGCCGTCCTGGGCCCCGTCCACGCGGGCGTGCGCGACGCGGTGCACGCGCCGGTAGCCGTCGACGTGGTGGGCGTGGTGCACGGAGAGGGCGGCGAGCTGCTCCTCGTACTGCCCGCCGTCCGGGAAGCCGCGGGCGCCCGCCAGCTCCGCGAGCAGCCGGTCCGCCTCGGTGACCGCTTCCCGCGGGGAGTCGACGAAGCGCTCCTGGGTGGCGGTCCAGCGCGCCTCGAACCGCTCGCGCTCGGCGGGGTCCAGCGGCCGCTCGTGCAGCGAGCCGTGCCGCTCCACGCGCTGGGCGAGCTCGCGCTCGGCCGCCTTGGTGTCACCGTCGTGCCGGGCGACGGCACGGTCGTACTCGGGCCCGAAGCGCCGCTTGAGGCTTCCGCCGTGCCGCGGGCCACGCGCACGCAGGGTCATCACGGCCGCCACGACTAGCACGGCCGCCGCTATCACGATCAGAGCGATGATCAGGCCTGTGGACATGAATGCCTTCCGGGTTGTCGGCCCCAACCGGCTTTCCCAACGGGCCGGTTCGGCATTCGGGTACCCCGGAAGTCCTCGTCAAACGGCCTCCACGGGTGGTGACCGGGTCCATGAGGGCGCCCTGTGCACCTCCGGTCCCGCCGGCCTCACGCATATCCGGTTGCGTGCCCCACGGGTCCGCTCCCGACAATGTCCCGCATGACCTGGACCGTCACCGCGGAACCGCACGACTCCCCCGTCGCCGCCGCCCTCTGGCGGGCGTACTACACGGAGGTCAGCGACCGCTGGTACCTGCTGCACGAGGGGCGGCCGACCGACCCGGACGAGCTGGAGCGGGAGATCGCCGCGGCCACCGGCGCCGACCTCGCCCCGCCCCGGGGGCGGCTGCTGGTCGCCCGGTACGCGGGCGAGCCGGCCGGCAGCGCGGGCGTGCGGCTGCTGGACGCTTCCACGGCCGAGCTGACCCGGGTCTTCCTGTACGAGCGGATGCGCGGCCGGGGCGGGGCCGCGCTGCTGGTCCGGGCGGCCGAGGACGCGGCGCGGTCGCTCGGGGCCGGGCGGATGGTCCTGGACACCCGTGGCGACCTGGTCGAGGCCCGTGCCCTGTACGCCCGTCTCGGCTACGAGGAGACCGAGCCGCACAACGACGCCCCCTACGCCGAGCACTGGTTCGGCAAGCGGCTCAGCCGGCCCGGGTGAGGCCGCGTTCGTCGTGGGGGCGTTCCCGGTCCGAGCCGCACAGCTCGCCGGTCAGCTCCTTCACCAGCTGCACCAGGTCGGTCGGGCGGTCCGGGCCCCACCAGTCGCCGAGGAGTTCGCCGAGCGAGTCCTCGCGGGCCCGCGCGAGCCGCTCGGCCACCTCGCGGCCGTGGTCGGTCAGGACGAGGTCGAGCCCCTCGCGGACGGCGAGGTGGCGCACCTCGACCTCCCGGGCCGCCTCCATGACGACGGTCAGCGGGACCGGGCTCCGCTCGGCCAGTACGGCCGGCTCGACCCGGCCGTACTTCCTGATCCGCAGCAGCAGCCAGCTCGCGGCCGGCAACAGGTCGTAGCCCGCCCGCGCGGTGATCTCGCGGTAGATCTCGCGACGGCCCTCGCGGGTGCCGAGCACGGACAGGGCGCGGCACACCTCGTCGTAGCTGGAGCGCTCCACCGGGTTGCTGGCGAGCGTCTCGGTGCCGTCCGGCGCGGTGACCGAGCCGCGCAGCCGGTCCTCCTTCAGGAAGCAGGCCAGCACGAAGCCGAGGAGGGCGACGGGGGCGGCGTACAGGAAGACGTCGGTGATCGAGGAGGCGTAGGCGTGCAGGGCCTCGGGCCGCAGCGCGGGCGGCAGTCCGGCGATGCCGCGAGGGTCGGACTCCAGCTCCTCCACGGACGAACCGGGCGGCAGCGGGGTGCCCCGGAACGCCTCGGTGAGCAGGTCGCCGAGCCGGCTCGCGAAGACCGTGCCGAAGACGGCGACGCCGAAGGACGCGCCGATGGAACGGAAGAACGTCGCTCCGGAGGTGGCCACGCCCAGGTCCTCGTACGACACGGCGTTCTGCACGATGAGCACCAGGACCTGCATCACCAGGCCGAGGCCGAGGCCGAAGACGAAGAAGAAGGCGCTCATCTCGGCGGTCGGGCTGTTCTCGTCGAGCTGGTGGAGCAGAAGCAGGCCGAGGGTGGTGACGGCTGTTCCGGCGACCGGGAACACCTTCCAGCGGCCGGTGCGGCTGACGATCTGCCCGGAGACGGTGGAGGACAGCAGCACGCCGAACACCATCGGCAGCATGTGCACGCCGGACAGGGTCGGGCTGACGCCGTGCACGACCTGGAGGAAGGTGGGCAGGTAGGTCATGGCGCCGAACATGGCGAAGCCGATGACGAAGCTGATGACCGCGGCGAGCGTGAAGGTGCGGATGCGGAACAGCTTCAGCGGGATGACCGGTTCGGCGGCCCTGCGTTCCACGGCCACGAACGCGGCGGCCAGCACCACACCCAGCACGGCCAGGCCGATGATCTGCGGCGAGTCCCAGGCCCAGGTCGTGCCGCCGAGCGAGGCGGCCAGCACCAGGCAGGTGGCGACGGAGGCGATCAGCAGGGTGCCGAGGTAGTCGATGACGTGCCGGGTGGCCCGGCGCGGGATGTGCAGGACCGCCGCGATCACGGCGAGCGCCACGACGCCGAGGGGCAGGTTGACGTAGAAGACCCAGCGCCAGTCCAGATGCTCGGTGAAGACGCCTCCGAGGAGCGGTCCGAGGACGCTGGTGGCGCCGAACACGGCACCGAACAGGCCCTGGTAGCGCCCGCGTTCACGGGGCGGGACCAGGTCGCCGACGATCGCCATCGACAGCACCAGCAGGCCGCCGCCGCCCAGTCCCTGCAGCGCCCGGAAGGCGATCAGCTCGGACATGCTCTGCGCCGCCCCGCACAGGGCGGAGCCGACCAGGAAGATCACGATCGCGGCCTGGAACAGCCTCTTGCGCCCGTACTGGTCGCCGAGCTTGCCCCACAGCGGCGTCGCGGCGGTCGCGGCCAGCAGATACGCGGTGACCACCCAGGACAGGTGCTCCAGGCCGCCCAGATCGCTCACGATGGTGGGCAGCGCGGTGGCGACGATGGTCTGGTCGAGGGCGGCGAGGAGCATGCCGAGGAGCAGGGCGCCTATCGAGACCAGGACACCGCCGGAGACGTGCTCCGGGGCCGTGGGGGGCCGCGCCGGGTCCGTCGCCTCACGCACTTCGCCGGCCATGCAGACCTCCCACCGTCGTCACGCACGCTTCCATCCTGATCGATGTGACCGGTTATGGCCTGTTCAGTCCCGTAGGAAGCCGGTATTCCGGGGGCGAGCGCGCGCAGG
Source organism: Streptomyces viridiviolaceus (assembly GCF_014650995.1). Classification (GTDB taxonomy): domain Bacteria; phylum Actinomycetota; class Actinomycetes; order Streptomycetales; family Streptomycetaceae; genus Streptomyces; species Streptomyces viridiviolaceus. Next base: position 267,340 of record NZ_BMWA01000008.1, on the reverse strand, counting down.
TGTGGAGAAGATCTGCATAATCGCTGCAGTTCGCGAGGGGAGTCGCGAGGGGAGGGACGAACGCGTGGAACAGCGGAAGGGGCCACAGAGGCCCTCGGGGCATCCGTGCCCGGAGTGCGGGGTGCCTCGGCGGCCGGACAACACCCCGTCCTGCGTCTGCGGTCCGCGGGCGTCCGACGCCCTGCGCGACGCGCGTACGGCACAGGCGGCAGCGGCTGAGGACTTCGACCCGTTGCGGATCCGGCCGTACGTCGAGCTGGACGGTTCCGCCGGGGCCGGGCCGTCGCCCGCGGCGGACCCGGACGCCACCGTGTCGCTGCGCGCCGTCGGCACCGAGCCGCCCGGCGCGGAGTCGACCTCGGTGCTGCCCACGCCCCTGGCGGCCCCGGCGGGCGCACCCAGCGACCACGACCTGCGCCTGTTCGAGACCGCTTCGGCGCCCGTCGCGCCCGGCCCGGACGACGCCGCAGGGCCCCCGCCGCACAGACGGCGCCGGGGCATGCTGCTCAGCGTCGCCGGCGCGGTCGTCGTGGTGATCGGGGCGGCCGGTTACGCCGCCGGGCTGTTCTCCTACGAGACGCCGTCGCGGGACGGCGCCCTGCCGGACGAGGTGCGGGCGAGCGTGCCCGACCCGTCGATGGGCGAGGCGTCGGCGGCCCCGGCGCCGAGCACCGCGTCCGCCCGGCCGACGTCCGCGTCGCCGTCTCCGTCGGCCTCCGCGTCCGCCAGTGCGAGCCCGTCGCCCTCGCCGTCCCCGTCGGCGTCGAGCGCCTCGCCGACGCCGTCCCGGTCGGCCGAGCCGACGCAGAGCGCGACGACACCCTCCGCCGGTGGTGACGCCGCCACGGAGTCGCACGACGACGACCAGGACCACGATCACGACGGGGGCGGGCTGCGCAGGGGCGACCGGGGTCCCGACGTCGCCGAACTGCAGCAGCGGCTGCAGCAGCTGCACCTCTACACGGGTGACGTCAACGGCAACTACAACCGCCAGGTCGAGGACGCCGTCCGCAATTACCAGTGGGCGCGCGGCATCCGCTCCGACGAGTTCGGGGTGTACGGAGAGGACACCCGGCGGATGCTGGAGGCGGAGACCCGGGAGCCGTGACCGGCGCCCCGGCTGCGCCGGGCGTCAGCCGATGTGCAGCCGGAGGGTGCCGTCCTCGGCGGCCTCCACCCGCACCCGCGTCAGGTCCTCGACGAGGGCGTCGGGCTGGTGGAAGCCCGCCCGCGGCCCGATCCCCACGACCCGCATCCCGGCGGCGCGCGCCGCGCTGATGCCGGCGCCGGAGTCCTCGAAGGCGACGCAGTCGGCGGGGGCGACACCCAGCTCGGCGGCGCCCTTGAGGAAGCCCTCGGGGTCGGGTTTGCTGGCGCCGACGGACTCGGCGGTGATCCGGACGTCCGGAAGGTCCAGCCCGGCGGCGGCCATCCGGGCGGTGGACAGCGCGACGTCGGCGGAGGTCACGAGGGCGTGCGGCAGTCCGCGCAGCGAGGCGAGGAACTCCGGCGCCCCCGGGATCGCGACGACGCCGTCGGTGTCGGCGGTCTCCTCGGCGAGCATCCGCGCGTTGTCGGCGTGGTTCTGCTCCATGGGCCTGTCGGGCAGCAGCAGCGCCATCGAGGCGTAGCCCTGCCGGCCGTGGACGACCTTCATGACCTCGTCGCCGTCCAGGCCGTGCCGGTCGGCCCAGCGCCGCCAGACGCGCTCGACGGCGGCGTCGGAGTTGACGAGGGTGCCGTCCATGTCGAGCAGCAGGGCACGGGTGGTGAGAACGGTGGCGGTGGCCGTCATCGGCAGACTCCAAGGCGCGGGGCGGGGGGTGCAGGGACGTGTCCCCGGATACAAGGCGGCCCCGCCCGCCGGTCAGGGAGAACGGGCGGGAGCCACTTTGTTCCTCCACGGTACAAAACGCTTCGGGATTCGCGCCACCGCCTTCGGCGATCGTTCACCCGACGTTCGGTTCGCCGCCCGGCTCCTTTCCCCGCGCACCGCCCGGTTCACCCGGTCACGGCCTCCCACAGGCTCCACACGCCGAGGCCGAGCATCAGCAGCGCCGCGACCTTCGTGATCAGTCGCAGCGGGACCCGCTTCATCAGGGCCTTTCCGCCGACTATGCCGAGTCCGGCCACCGCCCACAGCGCCAGCACCGCGCCCAGGCCGACGGAGAGCGGGTCGTCGTAGCGGGCCGCGAGGTTCGCCGTCATGATCTGGGTGAGGTCACCGAACTCGGCGACCAGGATGAGCATGAAGCCCGCCCCGCTGACCTTCCAGAAGGACTGGTTCTCCGGCTTGCGGATCTCGTCCTCGTCCTCGTCCTTCTTCATCAGCAGCATCGCGGCGCCGCCCAGGAACAGCACACCCGTCAGGGCGTGCGTGATCTGCTGCGGCAGCAGGGTGAGCACGCTGCCGGCCGCCACGGCGAGCGCGACGTGGAGCGCGAACGCGGCGGCGACGCCGGCGAAGACGTAGGACGCGCGGTAGCGGGTGCCGAGGACGAGGCCGGCGAGCGCGGTCTTGTCCGGCAGTTCGGCGAGGAAGACGACGCCGAAGACGAGCGCCGTCACGGTGAAGCTGATCAAGGGTCCTCAATCGGTCGGGGCCGCCCCGCCGAGAGTGCTGGTCCTGCGCGCAAGACACCCCGGCACGGCAGCACATGGATCGCCCGCGCCGTACGGCACGGGCGTGCACTGCTTGCCGAAGGTCTCGCTGGCCGACCCCGTTCCACGAGGTCCGCCTCCGGGCGCCGGCTCAGGCGAGCTGAGCAGTATGTCGACGGTCCGGCGAAGAGCTACTCCCCTTCTGCGCCGTCCATGGTACGCGAGCGCCGGAGCGGGCCCGGAGGGCCGAAAGTCCCGTGACGCCCCCGGAAGTCCCGCCGCGCCCATAGACATGCCATGCACACGTCACTAACTTCTCACCGGCCGCACATCTGTGCGTCATGCGGTGTCGCGAGCATTCCCTCGCTCGCGCCCCAACAGCCCTCCACCACACGGGAGTTCGCATGCCCAGGTTCTACGCGCGTCGACGGCTCGGTTTCCTCGCGGCGTTCACCGGACTCATAGCCTCCGTCGGGCTCGTCAACGGCCCGACCGCCTCCGCCGCCCTCCCCACCCCGGTCAGCGGCGCCACCGCCCGCTCCTACCTCGCCGCCCTCCCCGTGGCCACCGAGAACCGCACCGGCTACAGCCGCGACCTCTTCCCGCACTGGATCACGCAGTCGGGCACCTGCAACACCCGCGAGACGGTCCTCAAGCGCGACGGCTCGGGCGTCGTCACCGACTCCTCCTGCGCCGCCACCAGCGGCAGCTGGTACTCCCCCTACGACGGCGCCACCTGGTCCGCCGCCTCCGACGTCGACATCGACCACCTCGTCCCGCTCGCCGAGGCCTGGGACTCCGGCGCCGGCGGCTGGACCACCTCGCGCCGCCAGGCCTTCGCCAACGACCTGACCCGCCCGCAGCTCCTCGCGGTCACCGACAACGTCAACCAGGCCAAGGGCGACCAGGACCCGGCCACCTGGATGCCCTCGCGCACCGCCTACCACTGCACCTACGTGCGCGCCTGGGTGCAGGTGAAGTACTACTACGGCCTCTCCGTCGACTCCGCCGAGAAGTCGGCGCTGCAGAACCACCTCGCCGGCTGCTGAGACCCGCACGCGTTCGGCGCGGAACCTCCCCGCCGACCTCCGTCGTTCCGTACCGTACGGGGCGACGGAGGAGGGGATCACCATGGCCAACCTGCGCCTGGGACCGCTGCTGAGGTACACCGACGGCTCGTCCGCGACCGTCTGGGTCGAGGCGAGCCGGCCGTGCACCGCCGAGGTGCGCTGCGCCGACGGCGCCCGCGGCACGACCCGCACGTTCCAGATCGCGGGCCACCACTACGCCCTGGTCACGGTGACGGGCCTGACCGCCGGTACGGCGACGGAGTACGAGGTGCTCCTCGACGACGCCCGGGTGTGGCCCCTGCCCGACTCCCGCTTCCCGCCCTCGGTGATCCGCACGCCGGGCGAGGACGACGACGGCCTGCGCGTCGTCTTCGGCTCCTGCCGCTGGGCCGCGCCGCCGGCCGGCGGGACGGACCCGGTGGGCCCGGACGCCCTGGACACGCTGTCCGCCCGCATCGCGTCCGACCCCGACGGCGAGCGGCCCGACGTGCTGGTGCTGCTCGGCGACCAGGTGTACGCCGACGAGGTCTCCGACGCGACCCGGCGCTGGCTCGCCGCCCGCCGCGACCTGGGCGACGCGCCCGGCGACCAGGTCGCCGACTACGAGGAGTACACCCACCTCTACTACGAATCGTGGCTCGACCCCGACGTGCGCTGGCTGCTGTCCACCGTGCCCAGCTGCATGATCTTCGACGACCACGACGTCATCGACGACTGGAACACCTCCGCCGCCTGGCTCGCCGACATGCGGGCCACCGACTGGTGGCGCGAGCGGCTGCTGAGCGGACTGATGTCGTACTGGGTGCACCAGCAGCTGGGCAACCTCTCCCCGGCCGAGCTGGCCGCCGACCCGCTCTACGCCGCCGTCCGCGAGTCCCCCGACGGCACCGACGCGCTGCGCGCCTTCGCGGCACGGGCCGACGCCGACCCCTCCTCCGTGCGCTGGAGCTACCGGCGGGACTTCGGCCGCGTACGGCTGGTCATGGTGGACACCCGAGCCGCCCGCGTCCTCGACGAGGACGACCGCGCGATGCTCGATCCGGGCGAGGCCGCATGGCTGCGCGAGCAGGTGCTGGACGGGCCGGGCTCCTGCGACCACCTCCTCATCGGCACGTCCCTGCCCTGGCTGCTGCCCCACCTGGTGCACGACGTGGAGTCCTGGAACGCCACCCTGTGCCGGGGCGACCGGGGCCCCCGGTGGGCACGGCTCGGGGAGAGGGTGCGCCGCGGAGCCGACCTGGAGCACTGGTCGGCCTTCCCCTCCTCCTTCGACGCGCTGGCCGGCCTGATCGCCGAGGCGGGCACGGGCCCGGGGGCGCCCGCGACGGTGAGCGTGCTGTCGGGGGACGTGCACCACGCCTACGTGGCCGAGCCGTCCTGGCCGGGCCGTGTGCCGGACGCCCGGGTGGCGCAGCTGACCTGCTCCCCCGTCCACAACTCGGTCCCCCTGTCGATCCGTCTGGGCTTCCGCTTCGGCTGGAGCGCCCCGGCGCGTGCCCTCGGCCGGTGCTTCGCCCGGCACGGGCGCCAGGGGCGTCCGGCGGTCTCCTGGCGCAAGACCGGCGGCCCGTGGTTCGGCAACCAGCTCATGACGCTGAGCCTGCGCGGGCGTTCGGCCCGGCTGCGGCTGGAGCGGGCGCAGACCGGCCGCGACGGGACGACGGCCCTGCACACGCTCACGGAGCGGAAGCTCTCCTAGCCGGGCGCCGGGAAGCCGGCTGGTGCCGGTGCGGATCCGGTCACGCCGTCGGGTGTCCGCGGTGTTTCGGCACGGCCGTCACGTGCGGTGGTTCCGGGCCCGGGGGCCGTAACCCGGGGTCACCCCGTGGCCAAATGTTGAACTTGCAAGCATTGCTTAGGGTCACCTAACGTGGGCAGCCCACTCGGTTCCGTCCCCACCGGCCCCGAGGGCCGGCCAGACCGAAGGAGCACCCCCCACATGACCGGACGCCTCAACAGCGCCCAGCCCTACGCCCTCGGCCTCTTCCGCATGGTCGTCGGCCTGCTCTTCGCCTGCCACGGCGCCGCCTCGCTCTTCGGCGTCCTCGGCGGCGCGGCCGGCGGCGGCACCGCCGAGGCGGGTACCTGGCCCGGCTGGTACGCGGCCGTGATCCAGCTGGTCGGCGGCGGCCTCGTGCTGCTGGGCCTGGGCACCCGCGCCGCCGCGGTCGTCGCCTCCGGCTCGATGGCGTACGCGTACTTCAAGGTCCACCAGCCCACCGGCCTGTGGCCGATGGAGAACGGCGGCGAGGCCTCCGCCATGTTCTGCTGGGCCTTCCTGCTGCTGGCCTTCACCGGATCAGGCGCCTTCGGCCTGGACCGGCTCTTCGCCAGGCGTACGTCCGAGCAGGAGCAGCCGGCCGCGGAGCAGACGCCGGTCGCGGCCTGAGCGGTCACCGCAGCGGTGCCCTTCCCCGCGGGGAAGGGCACCGCTGCCGTTCTGGGCGGCCGCGGCCACCCTCCCGGAGGGCCGGTGGCCGTGGCCGGACGGTGAACGGTCCGTGCCGAACGCACAAGCCCCCTGTGAACCCTCTGTCACACCCCCCGCGTACGCTGGATGGCTGTCATCGGCCGCTCCTGCCGTTCCCCGCTCGTCGCGGCATGGTCTGGCCCACGGGGGAGTACGGGGAGTTGTGGTGGTCGAAGATCTCGGGAGTATCGGGTCGCTGGTCAGCAGCCCATGGATCTATGTGCTGGTGGCCGTCTCGGTGCTCCTCGACGTGTTTCTGCCCGTCCTGCCGAGCGGTGTCCTGGTGATCACCGCGGCCACGGCGGCGGCCGCCGGCTCGGGCGCGGCGGCGGCCGGGCGGGTCCCGGACGACGTCCCCGACATCCTGGTGCTGACGCTGTGCGCGGCGATCGCCTCCGTGCTCGGCGACCTGGTGGTCTACCGCCTCGCCTGGCGCGGCGGTCCCCGTCTGGACCGCGCGATCGCCCGCTCCCGCCGGCTGACCACGGCGCAGGAGCGTCTCGGCGGAGCCCTGGCCCGCGGGGGCGGCGCCCTCGTCGTGCTGGCCCGTTTCGCGCCCGCCGGCCGCTCGGTCGTCTCTCTCGTCGCCGGCAGCGCCCATCGCCGGGTCCGCGAGTTCCTGCCCTGGTCCGCGCTCGCCGGGCTGGCGTGGGCCGTCTACAGCGTCGCCCTCGGCTACTTCGGCGGCCAGTGGCTGGGCACGACCTGGCTGGCGACGGCGGTGTCCGTGGTGGCGCTGTTCGGCGCGGGCGCGGCGGCGGCGTACCTGATGCGCCGCCAGCCGCGGGCGACCGAGGCGCCGTAGCGAAGCCGGGAACGGAGGTCCCCGTGACGGACCGCGGCGCACGGCACCGCGGACCGGCGCGTCACCCCGCCCGTCGGGCGCCGGCGCCTCCGCGCACCTCCAGGCCGTCCAGCAGTTCGGCCGTGGCCTCGGCGATCGCCTCCACGGCCCGTTCGAATACCTCCCGGTTGTGCGCGGCCGGCGCGCGGAACCCGGAGACCTTGCGCACGTACTGCAGGGCGGCGGCCCTGATCTCGTCCTCGGTGGCCTCCTCGGCCAGCACGGGCGGACGTAGCGTCTTGATGCTGCGGCACATGCACCCAGTCTCCCCCCACCGGAGGGGACGCCACCCGTTCGCGTGAACCGCCGAAGGGAACGCGCGCCTCAAAATCGAACAGGCGTATCATTGAAGCGTGGCTACGACCTATGACTTTCCGAGTGACCTCCTCGCCGGTCAGGAGGAACTCCATCAGGTCAGGGCCGAGCTGTCGGCCCTGCTGAAGCGGCTCCCCTGGTCCGTCGAGCCGCTGGACGGATTCAGCGACGACAACGGCTGGCGCAAGGTCGAGCGCCCCGCCTCCCCCGGCTGGTCGGCGGACGAACAGGCCGAGGTGGAGAAGCTGCGGCAGCGCGAACGCGAGCTCGCCGTCTTCGTCAGCACCCACCGCTACTGGTCGGAGGTCACCGGCCCCGACCGGGTGAAGGCCCGCACGGAACTGAAGCACGCCCACGAGACCCCGCCCGGGGACGCCGACGCGGCGTCCGGACTGGGCTCGTAGCGACCTTGGGAGCACGCAGAAGGCCCCCGGAGAATCTCCCGGGGGCCTTCTGCCCGACGCGCGGCGCCGGTCCTGGTGGGCGCGGACGGTTTCGAACCGCCGACATCCTGCTTGTAAGGCAGGCGCTCTACCCCTGAGCTACGCACCCAGGACGAGTCGACAGCCTACATGGCCCCGGGCACTGTGCGGCAAGCCCGGCCTCCGGCCCCGGGTACCCGGCCGGGGGACAACCCCACCCCGGATACGGGAGCGGCCCGGATCCCCGCGCGGGCCCCGGCTCCGTACGGTCGAAGAGCCTCGTCGGGAGGGCCACTTCGGAAGAAGCCTCCCGGCGCCTCGCCGTCCGTCCCAGGGGGAGACCGTCATGACCGCCCGTACCGTCCCTGCCCGCGCGTTCGCCGCCGCCGGCGCCGTCGCCGTTCTCGTCGCCGGCCTCACTGCCTGCTCCTCCGCCGGGGACGACAAGGACCCCGAGCACCGGTCCTTCGACGTCGAGGGCCGCACGCTCACCGTCGACTCCGACGACTCCGCGCTGGAGATCGTCGCCTCGGACGGGAACGCCTCGGGCCGGATCGAGGTCACCCGGTGGTTCCAGGGGTCGGTCGCCGTCGGTGAGGAACCGCGGGTGACCTGGAAGATGGACGACGACCGGCTCGTGCTGCGCATGCACTGCTCGGGTGTGGTCGCCGACTGCTCGGCCAAGCACCGCATCGAGGTGCCGCGCGGCCTCGCCGTCAAGGTCGAGGACGAGGACGGCAGCGTACGGGCGCGAGGCTTCCGGGACCCGCTGAACATCCGCACCGGGGACGGATCCGTGCACGTCACCGACTCCTCGGGGCCGCTGGAACTGCGCAGCAGGGACGGTTCGGTGCGCGCGGAGGTCTCCTCGCGCCGGGTGCGCGCGCACACGGCCGACGGCTCGGTCCGCCTGCAACTGGGCGCCGTGCCGGACCTGGTGGAGTCCCGCAGCGGCGACGGCTCGGTGACGGTCACCCTGCCCCGGGCCACGTACAAGGTGACGACCGAGACCGGTGACGGCGGGGTCGACGTGTCCGTACCGCGGGACGACGCCAGCTCCCACGTGGTGAACGCCCGCACCGGCGACGGCAAAGTCACGCTCCGAACGGCGAACTGACAGGCCCGTGTGTTCGTCCTTCACGGGTGGGAGAATGAACCCGGGCAGGACGGACGACACGGGAGAGGGATGTGACGGCGACACCATCGCAGCCGTACTCGCCGATGGTGCCGCGCGCGCACCGGTCCCACCGCCCCCGCGGGCGGGGTGCGGTCCGTGACGCGCTCACGATGATGGGCCTGCCGCTGGTGGCCGTGCTCGCGCTGCCCGCCGCGTTCGCCGGGGGCGGCACCCGGCGCTGGTTCGGCGGGCGGGCCGAGAGCCAGCGGGCTCAGGCGCAGGCCGCGAAGGACGCCGCCGCGGCCGCCTTCTACGAACTGGACACCGCCCAGCGGGACCTGCGGATCTCCATCGAGACGATCACGGCCGTCGACGACTCCCCCGCCGCCCGCCGTGCGGTCGCCGACTTCGAGTCGCTCGGCCGGCGCATCGACGAGGCCAGCCACCAGTACATCAACGCCGTCGACGCCCACGAACTGGACCGGGACGACCTGGAGGCGTCGGCCGCCTCGCGGGCCCGCACCGAGCTGACCGCGGCCAAGGACGAACTCGGCCGGGTCAAGCAGGAACTGGACCGCTTCGCCGAAGGGCTCGGGCCGCTGATCGGCAAGGCCGAGACGCAGCTGGCCCGGCTCGCCCCCGCCGTCGAACGCGCCCGGCAGGCCCTGCTCGCCGCCTCCGACGCCCTGGACGCCGCGCGGGGAACGGGGCTGAAGGCGGACGACCTCGCCGCCCGTCTCGCCACCCTCGGCCCCGAGCTGACCCGGCTGAACCAGGGCGCCGGGCAGCACGGCGTGCCGCAGACGCTGGAGCGGGCCGAGCGGGTCACCCGGGAGGCCGAGGCGGTCCGCGCCGAGGCCGAGCGGCTGCCCGAGCGGGCCGCCGAGATCGGCCACCGGCTGGTCTCCCTGCGCACCCGCGCCCAGGCGCTGACCACACGGGCCGAACAGGTCGAGCCCGTGCTGAGCGAGTTGCGGCGGCGGTTCACGGCCAGCTGCTGGCAGGACCTCCAGCAGGTGCCGGAGCAGGCCGCCGAATCGGTTCGGCAGGCCGAGCGCAAGCTCGCCGAGGCCCAGACCGCCCGCGACGAGCAGCGCTGGCCGGACGCCACGGCCCTGCTGTCGACGGTACGGGCCCTGCTGAACGCGACCGACGAGGCCGTGTCGGCCGCCGGTGACCGGCTGCGGCAGCTGAACGCCGTGCAGAAGGACCCGCAGCGGGAGATCGAGCGCACCAGGTTCGCGATCCGCGACGCACAGCGGCTGGCCATGGCGGGCCGCAACACCCCCGACCCGCGGCACGCCCGCCCGCTGGACGACTCCGTGTCCCGGCTGGACCGGGCGATCGCCACGCTGGACGGCCGGCACCCCGACTACTGGCACTTCCTCACCGAGACGGACGCGGTCCGCAAGACGGTGGCCGGCGTGGTCGCCCGGATCCGCGAGGAACGCGGCGCCGGGCACTGACGGCACCGGGGCCGCGCCGCCGGGCTCTACGACAAGCGTGGAGCGCCGGTTAACCTGTGCGCATGCCTCGCTACGAGTACCGCTGCCGGACCTGCGGCGACACCTTCGAACTGAGCCGTCCCATGGCCGAGTCCTCCGCCCCCGCCGCCTGCCCCGCGGGCCACGACGACACGGTGAAGCTCCTGTCGACGGTCGCGGTCGGCGGCTCGGCCGCCGCGTCGGCCCCGGCCCCCGGCCCGGGCGGCGGGGGCGGCTGCTGCGGCGGAGGCTGCTGCGGCTGACCTGCCGGACCGGGGCACGGGCTTCTCAGGCTCCCTTCAGGTTCGCCCGCCTAACGTGCCCCCATGGCAGTCAACGCGGCGCAGGCGCACGGCGCGCCCCAGTGGATCAGCGACCTGATGGGCACCCTCGGGGCGCCCGGGGCCGGGCTGGCCGTCGCCCTGGAGAACCTGTTCCCGCCGATCCCGAGCGAGGTCATCCTGCCCCTGGCGGGTTTCGCCGCCAGTACGGGCGACATGAGCCTGGTCGCCGCACTCGTGTGGAGCGTGGTCGGCTCGGTCGTCGGCGCCCTCGCGCTGTACGGCGTCGGGGCGCTCCTCGGCCGGGAACGGACGGTCGCCGTGGCGGCGCGGCTGCCGCTGGTGAAGGTCTCCGACGTCGAACGGACGGAGGCCTGGTTCGCCCGGCACGGTACGAAGGCGGTGTTCTTCGGCCGGATGATCCCCGTCTTCCGCAGCCTGATCTCCGTACCGGCCGGCGTGGAGCGCATGCGGCTGCCCGTGTTCACGGCGCTGACCACCGCGGGCAGCGCCGTCTGGAACACGGGCTTCGTCCTGGCGGGCTATGTTCTCGGGGACAACTGGTCCCAGGTCAGCAACGTCGTCTCCGTCTACTCGAAGGTCGTGCTCGCCGCCGCCGTCCTCGCCGTGGCCGTCTTCGTGCTCGTCCGGCTGCTGCGGCCCGGCCGGGGCCACCGCCGGGCCGGCCGGCCATAGGCGGCGCCCCGCGCGGGGTCGCCTCTACCCCCGGCGCGCCGCCCGCAGGAACTCCCGCAGGATTCGCTCCCCGGCCAGCACCCCGCGCTCGGGCAGGGCGCTGACGGTGGGGGCCGTCCAGCCGGCGTCGGCCAGTTCGCCGTGGCCGGGGCGCCACCCCCGGTCCGCCGCGAGCAGCAGGTCGGCGTCGAGGAGGGAGTCGCCGGCGGCGAGGGTGAGGTCGGCGCCGGTGCGGCGGGCGACCTCGCGGACGGCCGCGCTCTTGGTCAGCGGCACCGGCACGGCGTAGACCTTCCGGCCCTGGAGGGACACGGTCCAGCCGCGGTTCCCGGCCCACACGGCGAGTTCCTTCACCCAGTCCTCGGGCAGCAGCCGGCGCTCGACGACGAGGTAGGCGAACAGGTCCTCGGCGATCCGGTGCTTGCGCACCCACACCGGGTCGGCGACCCGCAGCAGGTGCTCCTGCACCTCGTCCAGCGGCGCGCACTCGTCGGCCAGCCGGGCGGTCACCCGGGCGTGCCAGGCGGGATCGGAGACCCCGTCGACGAGCAGGTGGCCGCCGTTGGCGCAGATCGCGTACGTCGGCCGGGGCCCCGGCAGGTTGATGCGCTGGTACTGCTTGCGGGTCCGGGTGGTGGTCGGCACGAAGACCGCCGCGTCACCGAGGCCGGTCAGCAGCTCGGCCGCCGTCTCCGTCATGTAGGACAGCGGCTTGCTCTCGTAGACCTCCACGCACAGCAGCCGGGGTGCCCGCACGTCGGGCATGGTCAGCCCCAGGGCGGCGGCGGAGTAGATGAGGGTGCGGTCGAGGTCGCTCGCGACGAGCACCGGCATCAGACCGTCACCGCCTTTCCGTCGGCGCCCGTGGCGCCCCGCGTGTACTTGGGGTGGATCAGTCCGACGCAGGTGTAGGGCAGGTCGGCCACCTCCTCCACGGGCACGCCCCGCTGGTCGGCGAGCAGGCGGACGTGGTCGAGGTCGCTGCCGGCGCCGGCCCGGGCCAGCACCTTCCACGGCACCCGGCGCAGCATCACGCGGGTGGTCTCGCCCACGCCGGGCTTGACGAGGTTCACGTCGTGGATGCCGTACTCCTCGCTGATGCGCTCGACGGCCGCCCAGCCCTCCCAGGTGGGGGTGCGGTCGGCGGAGAGCAGTTCCTTGGCCTGGGCGTCGGCCGCCTCCGCGACCTCCGGGAAGCGCGCGGAGACGGCGTCGAGGAAGGCCGGGGACAGGTCGGCGCCGGCGAGTTCGCGGTAGAACTTCGCGCCGTGGAAGTCGTGCGGCCCGACCAGGTCGGCGCGGAGCACGGTGCGGGATATCAGGCCGGAGACGGTGGAGTTGAGGCAGGCGGAGGGGATGAGGAAGTCGTCGCGGGTGCCGTAGGTGCGTACGCAGGAGCCGGGGTCGGCCAGGACGGCGATCTCCGGGTCGAAGCCGGTGACGCCGTCGGAGTCCTCGAAGTCGCGCAGGGCGGCGGCGAGCTCCCGGGTGATGGCGCCCTTGCCGGTCCAGCCGTCGACGAAGACGACGTCGGCCGGGTCGTGGTGCCGGGCCAGCCAGCGCAGGGCGTTGGCGTCGATGCCGCGGCCGCGGACGATCGACACGGCGTAGTGGGGCAGGTCGAGGCCGTGGCGGAACTGTGCCCAGCGGCGCATCAGGATGCCGACGGGTGTGCCCGCGCGGGCGAGGGAGGCCAGCACCGGGCGCGGTGAGCGTTCCGCGAGGACGATCTCGGTGACGGCGCCGACGGCCCGTGCGAGCCGTGCCGCGGACGTGCGCAGCGCCTCGTGGAACAGCTCCTGGTACTGCTCGCTGGGCTGGTACTCCACGGGCAGCGACTCCGCGTAGTGCGCGCCGCCGCTCTGGATGGCCTCCTCGCGTTCCTCGGTCGGCGCCTCCAGCGTCACCTCCGAGAGGTCCTGCAGCAGCCAGCCGACCTCGTCGGGGGCGTACGAGGAGAAGGCGGGGCCGCGCAGGGGCTCGGGCAGCATGGGGGGCCTTTCGGGGGCGGTCGGGGCTCCGGGGACGTACGAGGGGACGACCGCGAGCAGGACGTGCGGGGTGTGGGCGGCGAGCCGGGCCAGCAGGCCGTCGGGCGCGTGCAGGGCCGGCGTGTCGGCGACCGAGTCGACGACGGAGACGACGGCGTCGAAGCCGGCGCCCGCGACGTTGTAGGCGTAGCGCTCGCCCGGGCCGTCGGCCGGGTCGTCGTGGGCGGGGAAGACCAGGCGGGTGCGTATCGCGTAGCCGGGGTCGTCGACCGCGAGGACGGGCGAGCGGGTGGTGGTGGAGTAGCGCACCTCGGCGTCGGTGACCTGCTCCAGCTCGCGGGCCAGGCGCAGCGGCGCGTACATCAGCTCCTCGAATCCGAGGACGAGGACGCGGCGGGCGCCCGGGGGCAGCGCTTCGGCGAGCCTCGCGGCCATGCCGGGCAGGGCGCCCTCCAGCCGGGCCCGGTGCTCGGCGGTGAATCCGTGCCGTCCGCCGTCGGGGACGCCGGTGGGCCAGCGCAGGTCGACGCGGTCGACGGTGCCGGGGGCGGCCCGGTCGGGCCCGGCGGCGGGCGCCCCACCCGCGGTGGCCTGCGCCTCGGTGGCCGCCGTCTCGTACCGGGCGACCAGTTCCTGCCCCTTGGCCAGGACGCCCTCGGGCAGGCGGACCGTGCCCGCCGCGGCCGTCACCAGGTCCACCTGGGCGCCGATCTCCCGGGCGAAGTCCCGCAGCCGGCCGGCGTCGGCGGGCGAGCGCATGTCCACCAGGGCGACCACGACGTACCGCTTGCGCGGGTAGCGCTCGTGCAGGGCCCGGACGGTGTTGAGCACGGTGTTGCCGGTGGAGAACTCGTCGTCGACCAGGACCAGCGGTCCGTCGCCGGCCAGCAGCGCCGGGTCCTCGGGCAGCAGCAGGTGCGAGGTCGCGTGCGAGTGGGACTCCTCGAAGCCGCCGGCCCGGGCGACGCCGGGGACCGGGCGGCGGGTGGAGTGCAGGTACGGGGCGGAGCCCAGACCGTCGGCGACCGAGTGGCCGAGGCCGGTGGCGGTCTCCGCGTAGCCGAGGACGACGGCGGCCCCGGCCGCCTCGGCGCCCAGCAGGTCGCGCACGCGCCGGCCGAGGGCGAAGCCGTGGCCGTAGACCACGGACGGCGACTGCGGGACGTGCTTGCCGAGCACGTTGGAGACGAGCAGGTGGGCCCGCTTGGGGTTGCGGCGCAGGGCCAGGCCCAGCAGGCCGGTCAGCCGGTCGTCGCCGGCCAGCTCGACGCCGAGCCGCTCCGCGACCCAGCTGCCGGACCAGACCCCGGCCCGCCCCTCGGTGTGCGCCCCCTCGGCCATGTGCTCGTGCCTCCCGTTGTACGTGGCGTCGTCCACTGCGGCGTTCATGTGTTCCTTGCGTTCAGTCGGACAGGCCCGCGGCGAGCAGTTCCACGAAGCCGATGTCCTCGTTCGCCACTCCGAAGACCTCGGCGCGCAGCAGGGTCCGCTCGGCCCAGGCGCGGTGCGGCTTCACCTCGTTCATCTTGTTCGTGTAGGCCGACCTCAGTACACCCCCGCCGCAGCGCTCGGGCCGCAGGATGTCCTGGGCGTCGCTGAACTCCTCGTGGCTGACCACGGACAGGGCGTGGACGGGGAGCACGTGCGAGGGGTGGATGCAGGTCTTGCCCAGCAGGCCGTTGGCGTGGTCCAGGGAGATCTCCCGCAGCAGGCCGTCCATGGCGTGCTCGATCAGCTTCTGGCGCAGTTCCACGGCCTGCACCTCCAGGAAGGGGCTCTGCCGCAGTTGCGGTTTGAACATCCTCTCCTGGACCCGGAAGTACTCCCACACCGGCCCGGTCACCGTGAATCCGGTGCCGTCTGCCCGCCCGAGCATGTTCACCACGTCGGCGATCACGGAGGCGACGATCTGGACGTCGTACGCCGTCATGTCGGGGGCCCTGCGCAGCCCGTAGGAGGAGCAGAAGTCGGTCACGCCGAGGCGCAGCGCGAGCACGCGGTCGCGGTGGCGGTCGACGGCGCGGAAGATGCCCTCCAGGGTCTGCACGCGGGACTCGCGGTAGAGCAGCTCCGGCGACTCGAGCACCGGCATGGCGAAGAGCCGCCGGCCGCTCGCGGCCTCGGCGCCGGAGAGCGCCTCCAGGAAGGGCCCGCCGCGTTCCTCGGTGAACTTCGGCAGCACGAACCCGGACAGCAGTCGCACCGCGGGGCCCAGGCGCCGCACGAGGTCGGGTATCTGCTCGGGGGCACGGACCCGGACGAACAGCAGCGGGAGGTCCGGCTCGGGGCGTTCGGCCAGGTCCGTGAGCTGGCGTACGAGGTTCTCCTCGCCCACGGGCACGTCGGCGTCGTCGATGGAGTCCTCCAGGCACAGCACCATCGACACCACTCCGCGCGCGGCCTGCTTGAGGATGTCGTCGGCGAGGCTCGGCCGGGTGGCCGGGCTGTAGAGCGTGGCGCCCAGGGCGGCGGACAGCAGTCGGGCCGGTGACTCGGCGGTGAAGGTGCAGGGCTCCTGGTGGAAGAGACGCTTCCGCACCTCAGGGGCGATCTGCCCGAAATGCCGCATGAATACTCCCCCGTGGTGTCTGGGCGACCTGTGAACCGGCCGAAGGTGGCCGGTAATAGTACGTAGGGACTCATGTCCGAGGTTCCCACCGGGCATGAACTTCAGGTAACCCTGCGATGCAGGCGGCGCGGTGCGAGGACGTCGGACACGACTCGTGTACCCGCCCCCGCGTTGTCGTGACCAGGACCGAGAGGGCAGGATGACCCGCATGACGCACGCGATGCTGAAGGGGTCGAACGTCCCGCTGGAAGCCACCACGGTACGCGCCGTGCTGCGCTGGACACCCGGACAGGGGGTCCCCGACGTCGACGCCTCCGCACTGCTCCTCGGACCCGACGACCGCGTGCGCTCCGACGAGGACTTCGTCTTCTACAACCAGCCACGGCACCCCTCCGGGAAGGTCTGGCGACTCGGCAAGAAGCGGGTCGCCGAGGGACTGACGGACACGATCCAGACGGACCTCTCCGGGGTCGAGTCCTCGGTCGGCCGGATCCTGCTGGTGGCGTCGGCCGACGGTGTCGCCTTCGACCGGGTCCGGTCGCTGCGCATCGAGCTGTACGACGCGACGGCCCCCGACGCGGAGCCGCTGGCGTACTTCGACGTCAAGCCGGAGACCGGCCAGGAGACGGCGCTGATCTGCGGGGAGCTGTACCGGCGCGGGGAGGGCTGGAAGTTCCGGGCGCTGGGCGAGGGCTACTCGAACGGGCTGAAGGGCCTGGCCACCGACTTCGGCATCTCGGTCGACGAGTCGGAGAACGCGGAGGATCCCACCGCGATCCCCCGGCCGGATCCGGCCGACCCCGCGCCCGACCGGCCCGCGGCGGCACAGCCCGCACCGAACACGGCGCCCGCCACCGCCTCCGCGACGACGGCCGTCCGGCCGGTCGCCGCTCCGCCCGGGCCCGAGGTCTCCCGCCCGCTGCCGCCCGAGCAGCCGACCGCGGTGCCGGCCCAGCCCGCGTACGGCTATCCGCAGCAGCCTCCCACGACACAGCCGGCCTACGGCTACCCCCAGCCGGCCGGCCGGCCCGCGTACGGGTACCCCCAGGCGCCCGCCGCGTCCGGCGGCACGGGGGCGCAGTCCGGCTACGGCTATCCGCCGCCGGTCACCGCGGTCCCGGACCCGGACTTCCGGCTGCCGCCGCAGGGGCCGCAGTTCATCGGGCGCTAGGTGTATTGACCTGAAGCGGGGGAGCTCATCGCTCGGCCTTGGTCTTGTAGCCCCGCCCCCACTGCAGCCCCCACCCGTACAGCCGGTCCAGCTCTCCCTGGAAGCCGTAGACGAACTTCACCTCGCGGCGCACGATGATCTCGCCCTTGACGTTCTCGATCATCACCACCGCGCAGGACCGGGCCTGCGGCTGGCGCTCGTCCAGGCTGATCTCGATGCGGGGGCCGTTGCTCGGGTAGAGCGTGACGATGGCGTGCGTACGGTCGAAGGCGGGCGTCTGGTCGTAGATGTAGGCGAAGACCAGCAGGCGTTTGATGGCGTCCCGGTTGTCGAGGTTGACGTAGATCGTCTCACCGGAGGCCGAGCCGAACCGGTCGTCGCCGCTGAGCTTGACGTACGGCGGGCCGTTGACGTCGCCGAAGTAGCCGCCGAGCGGCTGGACGACGCCTCGGGTTCCGTCCTGGAGCTCGTACAGGCAGCCCAGGTCGAGGTCGACGTTGACCATGCTCTGGCTGTGGCCGAGCACCTCGGGGGGCTTGAGCGCCTTGAAGGGGTGCCGCAGCAGACTCTCCCGCTGCGAGCCGGTGATGTCCGAGGTCCGCATCCGCCAGGCCAGGTTGATGCGCAGATGCCCGGTGGCCGCGCCCTGCCTGGTCAGTGAGACCTGGCTGTGCCGTTTGGTCAGCTCGATGGCGTTGGTCGCGGCGCTGCCCGAGTCGAACTCGCTCTCGCGACCGCGCCACAGCCCGTCCAAGAACCCCATTCCCGCCCCCACCTTCGTTCGGAGAACCGCTGATCGGAGCAACCCGCGGTCGTCGGAAGGCCGCGAGCGCGCGCACGCACCCGCGGCCCGGACGCCGACGGGGCGGCCCCGAGGAGTCGTCCTCGACGGCCGCCCCGCACAGAGCGTTCCTCGCCCGGGGCCGGTTCACACCGGCGGCGCGGGCGCACCGGGGGCGAACCGGGCCCCGGGGAAAAGGGCTGTCACACCCCGGAGGAGACCTCCGACTTCTCGTTGTCGCCCGACCCGCCGGCCGCCGCGATCGCGCGGTTGCGGCGCACGGAGGACCAGAAGGAGGCGGCGATCAGGAGCACGCCGATGGAGCCGGTGATGAGCTCGTGGATCTCGTACTGGATGGTCACGAGCAGGAGGATCGCCAGGGCGCCGATCGCGTAGTGCGCGCCGTGCTCCAGGTAGACGTACTCGTCGAGGGTGCCCTGGCGGACCAGGTAGACGGTCAGCGACCGGACGTACATGGCGCCGATGCCGAGGCCGAGGGCCATCAGGACGATGTCGTTGGTGATGGCGAAGGCGCCGATGACGCCGTCGAAGGAGAACGACGCGTCCAGGACCTCCAGGTAGAGGAACATGAAGAACGCGGCCTTGCCGGCCAGCTTGACGGCCGACTTGGGCTTGCCCTCGCGCGCGGCCTTCTCCTCGGCCTCGTGCTCGCGCTCCTCCTCCTCTTCGAGCTTGTCCTCGAAGTAGCCGGAGAGACCGCCGACGATCATGTACGTGATCAGGCCGGCGATACCGGAGAGCAGGACGGTCTCCGCCTTGTCGGCGTGCGTACCGCCGTGCTGGTGGGCGTGGGCGCCGAAGGTCATCGAGGAGATGAGCAGCACGATCAGGGCGATGCAGACCGACAGCATGTCGACCTTGCCGAGCTTGGCGAGCGGGCGCTCCAGCCAGCCCAGCCACTTGATGTCCCGGTCCTCGAAGATGAAGTCGAGGAAGATCATCAGCAGGAACATGCCACCGAACGCGGCGATCGACGGGTGGGCGTCGGTCACCAGCTCCTGGTAGCGGTCCTTGTCGGTGAGCGCGAGGTCGACGGCCTCGATCGGTCCGAGCTGGGCGCTGACCGCGACGATCACGACCGGGAAGACCAGCCGCATCCCGAAGACGGCGATCAGGATGCCGATGGTGAGGAAGATCTTCTGCCAGAAGGCATTCATCTTCTTCAGGATTCCGGCGTTGACCACCGCGTTGTCGAAGGACAGCGAGATCTCGAGGACGGAGAGGATCGCCACGATGCCGAAGGCGGTCCACCCCCCGTAGAAGACCGCCGCGACCAGGCCGAGCGCGGTGACCGCGAACGACCAGCCGAAGGTTTTCAGAACCACTGGCTACCCAATCCCTTGTGATACGGGGTGTACGGGTCTCCCCCGCGCCGTACCCGGCTTTACGAAACGTTGACTCCGAAGTCTAGAGCGATGCCGCGCAGCCCCGACGCGTACCCCTGTCCCACGGCCCGGAACTTCCACTCGCCCTGGTAGCGATAGAGCTCACCGAAGATCATCGCGGTCTCCGTGGAGGCGTCCTCGCTCAGGTCGTAACGGGCGAGTTCCTGGCCGTCGGCCTGGTTGACGACCCGGATGAAAGCGTTGCTGACCTGGCCGAACGTCTGACCGCGCTCGTCGGCCATGTGGATGGAGACCGGGAAGACGATCTTGTCGCACTGGGCCGGCACCCTGGAGAGATCGACCAGGAGCGACTCGTCGTCACCGTCGCCCTCGCCGGTGAGGTTGTCGCCGGTGTGCTCCACCGAGCCGTCCGGGCTCTTGAGCTGGTTGTAGAAGACGAACCACTCGTCGCCGAGCACCCGGCCGCCACTGCACACCAGCGCGCTGGCGTCGAGGTCGAAGGGCGCTCCGGTCGTGGAACGCGCGTCCCAGCCGAGCCCGACCATCACCTGAGTGAGGTTCGGTGCGGCCTTGGACAGGGAGACGTTGCCCCCCTTGGCAAGCGTGACGCCCATGTTGTGGTCCCTCCCCGGGTGGTGTTCCTTGGGTTGTCCTGCACGTCCGGCGCCGCACGTAAACCGTGCGGCGCCGGATGTTCGAGGCCGTGGCCTCAGACGTTCACGCCGAAGTCCTGCGCGATGCCGCGCAGGCCCGAGGCGTAGCCCTGGCCGATGGCACGGAACTTCCACTCCGCGCCGTGCCGGTAGAGCTCGCCGAAGACCATGGCGGTCTCCGTGGAGGCGTCCTCGCTCAGGTCGTAGCGGGCGATCTCGGCGCCGCCCGCCTGGTTCACGACGCGGATGAACGCGTTGCGGACCTGACCGAAGGACTGCTGACGGTTCTCGGCGTCGTAGATCGAGACCGGGAAGACGATCTTCTCGACGTCGGCGGGGACGGTCGCGAGGTTGACCTTGATCTGCTCGTCGTCACCCTCCCCCTCGCCGGTGAGGTTGTCACCGGTGTGCTCCACCGAGCCGTCCGGGCTCTTCAGGTTGTTGAAGAAGATGAAGTGCTGGTCGCTGGCGACCTTGCCGGAGTTGTTCAGCAGCAGCGCGCTGGCGTCGAGGTCGAAGTCGGTACCGGTCGTGGTGCGGACGTCCCACCCCAGACCGACGATGACCGCGGTCAGGCCCGGGGCCTCCTTGGTCAGCGATACGTTGCCGCCCTTGCTGAGGCTGACTCCCACGAGTCCTCCATTGGTGTCCAGGGGCGGGGTGCCCCATAGTGCGTTGGCTGTCGGATCAACGAGTCGATCCTAGTGACGGGTTCCCGCCCCCCGCAGGCCCCGGAGCCGAAGAATCACAGGGTGTCGAGCGCCTTCACGTACTCGTTCAGGTCACGGGCGTCCGGCAGGCCGTTGACGACGGTCCAGCGGACGACCCCGTCCCGGTCGATGATGAAGGTGCCGCGGACGGCGCAGCCCTTGTCCTCGTCGAAGACGCCGTAGGCGCGCGAGACGTTGCCGTGCGGCCAGAAGTCGGACAGCAGCGGGTACTCCAGGCCCTCCTGCTCGGCGAAGACGCGCAGGGTGTGGATGGAGTCGTTGGAGACGGCGAGCACCTGGGTGCCGCGGTCGGAGAACTGCGGCAGGTTGTCGCGGACCTCGCAGAGCTCGCCGGTGCACACGCCGGTGAACGCGAACGGGTAGAAGAGAAGCACCACGTTCTTCTGGCCGCGGAAGTCGGACAGCTTCACGGTGGCGCCGTGGTTGTCCTTGAGTTCGAAGTCGGGGGCCTTGTCGCCGACCTGGATCGCCATGGTCCTGTTCGTCCCTTCGAAGGGTGGTTCGCTGGGAACACCCTACGCAGGGATCATGGCGGACCTCCGGACGGGCCGACCGAGGCCGGCCCGTCCGGAGGTCCGTGTGCGGAGCCGTCTACGGGGCTACCGCTTCGACTTGGCGGCCTTCGGCGTGGCCAGCCGGCTGCCGCTCCAGTCCTTTCCGACGCTGACGCTCTTGGACGCCGTCAGCCCCGCCGTCGTGGCGGCCTCCGAGATGTCGCTGGGCTCGACGTACCCCGAACGGCCGGTCTTCGGCGTGAGGAGCAGGATCGCGCCGCCCTCTTCGATGTACGTGGTGGCATCCACCAGCGCATCCGTCAGGTCGCCGTCGTCGTCACGGAACCAGAGCACGACGGCGTCGGCCACGTCCTCGTAGTCCTCGTCCACCAGCTCGCCCTCGACGGCGCCTTCGATGGCCTCGCGGAGCTCCTGGTCGACGTCGTCGTCGTAGCCGATCTCCTGGACCACCTGCCCGGGCTGGAACCCCAGCCTGGCGGCAGGGTTCGTCCGCTCCTCCGCGTGGTCCGCGGTCGCGCTCACGGGTTGCCTCCTGATCATGTCTTGGTGAATATCTCAGCCACGCGCGTGCGCGAAGCATTGGCCGTAGTCCACACGGGCGGGGCGGATCGCGCAAGTACCCGGCGACTGGGACCGCCGAAACGGTGACGATCCCGGCCGTGTCGCCGCAACTCCAGCCATGCCGTCCACACCGAAGGTGACGTACACCACACCTTTCTGCCCCGTTTGCGTATTTGGGAACCATGCATGGGTACGAGACTCGAATGAACTTGCCCCGGCTCTCCGTCGGAGAACCGGTTACCCCACGGTACAGATGACGTTTGCCCCCGCGAGGTACACGATGGGGATCGGCGCAGACACACCCGGCAAAAGTGGCCCTCTGACAGCGAAGGAACAGCGTGGCTTCCGCATCCGATCGCAATCCGATCATCATTGGCGGCCTTCCGAGTCAGGTACCTGACTTCGACCCGGAGGAGACCCAGGAGTGGCTCGACTCCCTCGACGCCGCCGTCGACGAGCGCGGCCGGGAGCGGGCCCGCTATCTGATGCTGCGGCTGATCGAGCGGGCCCGCGAGCGGCGCGTGGCCGTGCCCGAGATGCGGAGCACGGACTACGTCAACACCATCCCGACCAAGAGCGAGCCGTTCTTCCCCGGCAACGAGGAGATCGAGCGCAAGATCCTCAACGCCACGCGCTGGAACGCCGCCGTGATGGTCTCGCGCGCGCAGCGCCCCGGGATCGGCGTCGGCGGACACATCGCGACCTTCGCCTCCTCCGCCTCCCTGTACGACGTGGGCTTCAACCACTTCTTCCGCGGCAAGGGCGAGGGCGACGGCGGCGACCAGGTCTTCTTCCAGGGCCACGCCTCGCCCGGCATCTACGCGCGCGCGTACCTGCTGGACCGGCTCAGCGAGCAGCACCTGGACGGCTTCCGGCAGGAGAAGTCCAAGGCACCGTACGCGCTGTCGTCGTACCCGCATCCGCGGTCGATGCCGGACTTCTGGGAGTTCCCGACGGTGTCGATGGGGCTCGGCCCGATCGGCGCCATCTACCAGGCGCGGATGAACCGCTACATGCACGCGCGCGGGATCGCCGACACCTCCCGGTCGCACGTGTGGGCGTTCCTCGGCGACGGCGAGATGGACGAGCCGGAGTCGCTGGGCCAGCTGTCCATCGCCGCCCGTGAGGGGCTGGACAACCTGACCTTCGTCGTCAACTGCAACCTGCAGCGCCTCGACGGACCGGTGCGCGGCAACGGCAAGATCATCCAGGAGCTGGAGTCGATCTTCCGCGGCGCCGGCTGGAACGTGATCAAGCTGGTGTGGGACCGCACCTGGGACCCGCTGCTCGCGCAGGACCGGGACGGCGTGCTGGTCAACCGGATGAACACCACGCCGGACGGCCAGTTCCAGACCTACGCCACCGAGTCCGGCGCCTACATCCGCGACCACTTCTTCGGCGACGACCACCGGCTGCGCGCGATGGTCGAGAACATGACCGACGACCAGATCCTGCACCTGGGCCGCGGCGGTCACGACCACCGGAAGATCTACGCGGCGTACAAGGCGGCCGTCGAGCACAAGGGACAGCCGACCGTCGTCCTGGCCAAGACGATCAAGGGCTGGACCCTCGGCCCCAACTTCGAGGGCCGCAACGCCACGCACCAGATGAAGAAGCTGACGGTCGACGACCTCAAGCGCTTCCGCGACCGGCTGCACCTGCCGATCTCCGACCGGGAGCTGGAGTCCGGCCCGCCGCCGTACTACCACCCGGGCCGGCAGACCGAGGAGATGCAGTACATGCACGACCGCCGCAAGAGCCTGGGCGGATACGTGCCGACCCGGGTCGTGCGGTCGAAGCCGCTCGCCCTGCCGGACGACAAGACGTACGCGACCGTGAAGAAGGGGTCGGGTCAGCAGTCCATCGCGACGACCATGGCCTTTGTCCGACTCCTCAAGGACCTCATGCGGGACAAGGAGATCGGCAGGCGGTTCGTGCTGATCGCGCCGGACGAGTACCGCACGTTCGGCATGGACTCCTTCTTCCCGAGTGCGAAGATCTACAACCCGCTCGGCCAGCAGTACGAGTCCGTCGACCGCGATCTGCTGCTCGCCTACAAGGAGGCGCCGAACGGGCAGATGCTGCACGACGGCATCTCGGAGGCCGGCTGCACCGCGTCGCTGATCGCGGCGGGCTCGGCGTACGCCACGCACGGCGAGCCGCTCATCCCGGTCTACGTCTTCTACTCGATGTTCGGTTTCCAGCGCACCGGCGACCAGTTCTGGCAGATGGCCGACCAGCTGGCGCGCGGTTTCGTGCTGGGCGCGACCGCCGGCCGTACGACCCTGACCGGTGAGGGTCTGCAGCACGCGGACGGCCATTCGCAGCTGCTGGCCTCGACGAACCCGGCCTGCGTGGCCTACGACCCGGCGTTCGGCTTCGAGATCGCGCACATCGTGAAGGACGGCCTGCGCCGGATGTACGGCGCGGACGAGGAGCACCCGCACGGCGAGGACGTCTTCTACTACCTCACCGTCTACAACGAGCCGATCCAGCACCCGGCCGAGCCCGAGAACGTGGACGTCGAAGGCATCATCAAGGGCATCCACCGGTTCAGCGAGGGCACGCAGGGCTCGGTCCCGGCGCAGATCATGGCGTCCGGGGTCGCGGTCCCCTGGGCCGTGGAGGCGCAGCGGATCCTGGCCGAGGAGTGGAACGTGCGCGCCGACGTCTGGTCGGCCACCTCCTGGAACGAGCTGCGGCGCGAGGCGGTGGCGTGCGAGGAGCACAACCTGCTGCACCCCGAGGAGGAGCAGCAGGTGCCGTACGTCACGCGGAAGCTGGCCGGCGCGCAGGGCCCGTTCGTGGCCGTGTCCGACTGGATGCGGTCGGTGCCGGACCAGATCGCGCGGTGGGTGCCGGGGTCGTACCAGTCGCTGGGCGCCGACGGCTTCGGCTTCGCGGACACCCGTGGTGCGGCCCGGCGCTTCTTCCACATCGACGCCCAGTCGATCGTGGTGGCGGTGCTGACCGAGCTGGCCCGGGAGGGCAAGGTCGACCGCTCGGTGCTCAAGCAGGCCGTCGACCGGTACCGGCTGCTCGACGTGACGGCGGCCGACCCGGGGGTCGCGGGCGGCGACGCGTAGCACCGGTGCGCACCGCGTACGCGGCGGTACGCGGTGCGCCCCGTGTCCTTACGATGCGGGGCATGGACGCAGGCATCGAGAAACGAACGGCACAGGCGCGCTGGGAGCGGCGCACCCAGCGGCCGCTGCTGGCACTGGCCGTGCTGTTCGCCGTCGCCTACGCCGTGCCGATCGTGGACAGCTCCACGAGCCGGACCGTGACCCTCACGTGCGCGGTGGCCGAGTGGGTGGTGTGGGCGGCGTTCGCGGCGGACTACCTGGTGCGGCTGGGACTGGCAGAAGACCGCAAGCGGTTCGTCCGCACGCACTGGCTGGACCTGTGCGCGGTGGTGCTGCCCCTGCTCCAGCCGCTGCGGCTGCTGCGGCTGGTCTCGACGCTGATGCTGGTGGGACGGCGGGCGCGGATGGCCTCGCAGATCCGGCTGACGACGTATGTGGCCGGGGCGGTGGTCGGTCTGCTGATGTTCGGTTCGCTGGCCGTGCTGTCCGTGGAGCGGGACGCGCCGGGCGGGAACATCCGGACGCTGGGTGACGCCGTGTGGTGGTCCTTCACGACGATGACGACCGTGGGGTACGGGGATCACGCTCCGACGACCGGGATGGGCCGGATGCTGGCCGTGGGGCTGATGCTGTCCGGGATCGCCCTGCTGGGTGTGGTGACGGCGAACATCGCGGCGTGGTTCATCGCGCGGTTCGAGAAGGACGACGTGGAGGAGCGGAGGCAGACGGAGGCGATCCGGGCGCTCACGGAGGAGGTCCGCGCGTTGCGGGCGGAGGTCGCGGAGCTGAGGGCGGGGTCGGTGGTCGACTAGGTGCGGCGCGACGGCCCGTCCCCGGCGCGGTGCCGGGGCTGGGCGGGGGTGGGTGGCGCGGCCCGGCGCTTGCGGGGTGCCGCCGCACCCACCCGTGCCCGCCCCTGGAGGTGCCTCCCGGGCCGTTCAGGCACTGTGGGGAGGCACGAAGACCCGCGGTCTGCGGGGCGGGTCAGAACATGCCGTAGCCCGGGGTCGCCGCTCCCGCGAGCCAGATCACGGCCAGGAGCGTGTCGATGGCGCCCAGGACCAGGGCGACCACGGCCGTCACCGGGCGGGAACCCGCCCAGCTGCGGCCCATGGCGAGCCAGCCGCAGACGATCGCCACCGGGCCGAGGACGATCCCCAGCACGAAGAATCCGGCGACCGCGCAGATGACTCCGATGATTCCGAGCGTCGCGCGATCCGGCCCGTTCCGTGACCACGTCCGGCCATGTGAGCGGGGGTGCCTGCGCGTTCCGTGTCCGAAGCTCGTCATCATCAACTCCCTGAAACCCTCGTCGAGTTCGGGTTCATTTTCGGGTTCGATGTGCGAGTACCCCGGTTCGAAGGCTTATGCCTTGCGTGTACGTGCTGCTGCGCGCTGCCCCCCTCCAGCAGCGCGCCGCAGCCTCACACCCTCCATGCTCTGCGGAGGGCTTGACCCACTGTCACCTGCGACGCCCCGGGGAGGGGAGGGTTCGTCCGCGCTGTCACCCTGATGAGCGAACGGGTGGCGAGGCCCCGTCAGATGTGGCCCACGCCCGCACCGGCCTCCGCGTTCTCACCGCGCTTGGTGAGGAACGCGACGAGGACGGCCACGGCCGCGACCCCGGCGGCGACGAGCGACGCCAGGCTCATGCCGGAGATGAACGTGTCGTGCGCCACCTCCGTGACCTTCGCCGCCATCGGCTCCGGCATGCCCTTGGCCACCGGCGCCACACCGACCTGGACCGCCTCGGAGGCCTGCCCGAGCTGTTCCGGCGTCAGCTTCGGCAGCCCCGCGTCCGCCCAGTTGCCGGCCAGGTCGTTGTCGACCTTGGAGGCCATCACGGCACCCAGCACCGCCGTGCCGAGGCTGCCGCCGATCTGCATCGCCGCCTGCTGCAGACCACCGGCCACACCCGACAGCTCCATCGGCGCGTTGCCGACGATGACCTCGGTGGCGCCGACCATGACGGGCGCGAGGCCGAGGCCCAGCAGGGCGAACCAGAGCGACATGATGCCGCTGCCGGTGTCCTTCTCCAGCGTGGACATGCCGTACATGGCGAGCGCGGTGAACGCCATGCCGCCCGCGAGCGGGATGCGCGGGCCGACCTTGGTGATCATCGCGCCGGCGAGCGGCGAGCCGACGATCATCATGCCGGTGAGCGGCAGCAGGTGCAGACCGGCGTCGATCGGACTCATGCCGTGCACGTTCTGCAGGTAGAAGGTGACGAAGAACAGGCCGCCCATGAAGGCGATGGCCATCAGGACCATCAGGACCACACCGGCCGACAGCGGCACCGAGCGGAACAGCGCCAGCGGGATCAGCGGCTCCTTCACCTTCGTCTCCCAGAAGGAGAACAGGGCGAAGCCCACGACCGAGGCGGCGATGAACAGCCACGTCTTGCCGTCGCCCCAGCCCCACTCGGGGGCCTTGATGAGCGCCCAGACGAGGCAGAACATCGCGGCGGACAGCAGGGCGATGCCGAGCAGGTCGAAGGAGCGCGGCGCGTTCTCCGCGCGGTGGTCCAGCAGGATGACGACGCCGAGGACGACGGCGACGATGCCCACCGGCACGTTGATGAAGAACACCGACTGCCAGTTGACGTGCTCGACCAGCACGCCGCCGAGGATCGGACCGCCGGCCGTGGAGGCGCCGATGACCATGCCCCAGATACCGATGGCCATGTTGAGCTTCTCGGCCGGGAAGGTGGCCCGCAGCAGGCCGAGCGCGGCCGGCATCAGCAGCGCGCCGAACAGGCCCTGCAGGACACGGAAGGTGACGACCAGCGGGATGGTGTCGGACAGGCCGATGGCCCCGGAGGCGGCGGCGAAGCCGACCACGCCGATGAGGAAGGTCTGCCGGTGTCCGAAGCGGTCGCCGAGCTTGCCCGCGGTGATCAGGGAGACCGCGAGGGCGAGGAAGTAGGCGTTGGTGATCCACTGAACGTCGGCGAAGCTGGCGTTCAGGTCGTCGGCGATGGCCGGGTTGGCGATGGCCACGATGGTGCCGTCCAGGGCCACCATCATGACCCCGACGGCGACGGTGATGAGGGTGAACCACGGGTGGCCGCGCAGCCCCGCGGCCGGCGCCGGGCCCGACGGTGCGCCCCCCGGCCCCGTCTTGTCGATGGTGGTCTGACTAGTCATGTGTTCGAGGCTAGTGACAGCCACTGACAATTGACAAACCAATTCACTAGTCGGTAACTGACAAGACATCTCCGTATAGCCTGATCTGCGGAAACAGTAACGAGGAGCGACCTTTTGAAGACGGCCGACACGGCGGTGACAGCGGGAGGCGGGCCGGCTGCCCCCCGCCCCGGGCTGCGTGAACGCAAGAAGCGGCGCACCCGGGACACACTGCTGCGATCGGCCCTCGAACTGTTCACGGAACAGGGGTACGAGGGGACGACCGTCGACGACATCGCCGAGGCCGCCGAGGTGTCGCAGCGCACCTTCTTCCGTTACTTCGCCAGCAAGGAGGAGGCGGCGTTCTTCGTCTCTCGGCTCGCGGAGTCCCACTTCGTGGACGCCGTGCGCCGCCGTCCGCCGGGCGAGGCACCCCTGGACGTGCTGCGCCGGTCCCTCACGGAGAGCTGGGACACCATCGGTGAGGCCATCGAGCAGCTGGTGCCCCTCGAGCTGCACATGCGCTTCTACCGGGTGATCGAGTCCACGCCCGCGCTGCTCGCCGCCCACCTGCGGCGCGCGACGGAGCTGGAGGAGCAGATCGCGCGCGTCATCGCCGAACGCGAGGGCATCGACGTGGACGCGGACCCGCGACCGCGTGTCGTCGTGGCCGTCTTCGGCGCGGTCATGCGGGTGACGGAACGGATCTGGTCGGCGGGGGACGACGTCAGCCTCACCGCACTGCGCGACCTGCACGCCGCCTACCTCGACCAGGTGGAACCGGCGCTGGCCGGGAGCTGGCGGACGGACTGATCCCCTTGGCGCGTGAACGAAACGTGATCCGTGTCACTTGGTTCACGCGAGACCCTCCCGTTCTCCTAGTGTGTCCTCCCAGTGACTTCCTTCGACACCTCCCCGCAACTGAACGTCTGGCGCGCTCTGCTCGCCCTGGCCGTGGTGTTCGTGATGCTGGCGACCACCGGCTGGACCGCCCTGCGCAACCAGCGGGGAACCACGGCCCTCCAGGCCTCGGTCACCGCCTGGGAGCACGGTCGGATCGACGGGCGCCGGCTGCCCGACCCGCACGCCGCTCCGGCCCGGCTGGCCCGCTTCTTCGCCTCGCTCACCCAGCGGCAGCGCCTCGGTCTCGCCCACCGCTACCCCCTCGCCGTCGGCAACATGAACGGTGCCCCCGTCGAGCTGCGCTACCGCGCCAACCGCCTCGCGCTGAGCAAGGCACGCTCGATCGAACGACGACGCACGCACGACAGCCGCCTCTCCCCCGCCGGGCAGCAGGAGGCGGGCCGCCGCATGCACCGCTACGAGTCGCTGCTGAGCCCCGGGCGCCGCATCCTCGCCTTCGACCCGGAGGGGTCGGGCCGGATCGCCGAGGTGTTCGGGAACCTGAGCCGCGCCGACCGCGTGTCCGTCGTCGTCCCCGGCGCGGACACGGAGCTGCTCACCTTCCAGCGCACCCACCGCAAGTACGCGGCGCCCGTCGGCATGGCCGAGGCGCTCTACCGGGCCGAGCGCGCGGCGAGCCCCGCCACGCGCACGGCCGTCATCGCCTGGGCCGACTACACCGCCCCCAGCGGGCTCGGCATGGACGCGGCCACGGCGACCCGCGCGGCCGACGGTGCCGTCCGGCTGAACGCGCTGCTGCGCGGGCTGCCCGGTGAAGCGCCGGTCTCGCTGTTCTGCCACAGCTACGGCTCGGTGGTGTGCGGCGTCGCCGCCGACGCGCTGCCCGGCCGCGTGACCGACATAGCGGTGGCCGGCAGCCCCGGCATGCGCGCGGAGAAGGTCTCCCAGTTGCGCACCTCCGCCCGGGTGTGGGCGATGCGGGACGCCGACGACTGGATCCAGGACGTGCCGTACATGGAGGTCGGCTGGCTGGGGCACGGTGCCGACCCGGTGTCCGCCGCGTTCGGGGCACGGGTGCTGTCGGCGCGCGGGGCCAAGGGGCACAGCGGCTACTTCGTACCGGGTACGGAAAGCCTCAGGAACTTCGCCGAGATCGGCGTTGGCGCATACCGCTCGCTGGACTGCGCCCACGAAGACGGCACCTGCCGGGCGGGTTTGTCCGCAGCGGCGACGGCCTGACGCGCGTAGAGGCGCAGAAACTCCGGTTTGCACGGGGAGGGGACGAAGGAGCTCGTGCCGCATACGATGAGCCGCATGGGTGACGTACTGGCCGGATTTCATGCCGCCTGGGAGTTCGAGTCCGACTCCGTGCTCATCCGCTACGAACGGGGGATTCGAACACCCAGGCTCTTCCAGGCGCTGGGGGAACGCCGCATCCCACTGGAGGCGATCGCGGGGGTGACGCTGACGCCCGGCAGACGCGGCACCGTCGTGCTGCGCGCCGAGCCGCGCCCGGGCGCCGATCCGCTGATGGAGGCGGCGGCCGGGCAGCTGAAGGAGCACTGCGACCCCTACCGGCTGGTGCTGCCCGCCGGGCGGGAGACGCTCGCGGAGTACTACGCGGGCGAGCTGCGGGCGCTGCTGACCGGATCCGGACCGGCGGAGCATCACCTGGTGGCGGCGCCCGAGGCGCCGCTGCACTTCAAGGCGTACGACGGGAAGGCGTCCTTCGACGGCACCTCGGTGTCCTTCCGGTGGTCGTGGACGGGCGCCTCGTCGGCGAAGTGGAAGGCCGGCGACCAGAGCTTCCCGGTCGCCGGCCTCGCCGGGGTGGAGTGGCGCTCCCCCGAGGTCTTCGAGGGGTACCTGCGGCTGCTGCCGCGCGATGCGGTGACGCCGGCCGTGCAGGCCGACCAGGATCCGGCGGCGGTCGTGTTCGGGCTCGGGTACGGGCCGGTGCACGAGTCGCTGCCGTTCGCGGCGGCCGTGCTCGCCGCCGTCCGGCGGGCCGGGACGGTGGCCGCGGTGCCGGTGCCGGGGCCGCGGCGCGACCCCGCGGACATCGCCGAGCGGATCCGTCATCTGGGGGAGCTGCATCAGGCAGGGCTGGTGACGGACGAGGAGTTCTCCTCCAAGAAGGCGGAGTTGCTGGCGGAGCTCTGATGCGCCTGCCGGGTTCGCTCACGTTTCGTTGCCGGGTGCGAGTGGTGGAGGGTTGCTCACGCCCCCGCGGCGGAGCCGCACATCGGCACAGCCCCGTGCCCCTGCGCAGCTCTACTCGCGTCCCGCAGAAGTGAACGTCATGTCCGCGTACCGGTCGCCCGCCACCTTGCCCGCGATCGGTTCCAGCAGGGCCAGCTCATCGTCGGTCAGGACGATCCTCGTCGCCGCCGTGTTCTCCTCGACCCGGGTCGGCTTGCGCGTGCCCGGGATCGGGACGACCGGCAGGTCGTGCACCTGCGCCCGCTGCTGGGCCCAGGCCAGGGCTGTCTGGCCGAGGGTGGCGCCGTGCGCCTCGGCGACCGCGCGGACCGGCTCCAGCAGGGCCGCGTTGGCCGCGGCGTTGTCCCCGGTGAAGCGGGGCTGCTGACGGCGGAAGTCGTCGTCCGTCAGGTCGGTCTCCGCGTCGGCGAAGGAGCCCGTGAGGAAGCCCCGGCCGAGCGGCGAGTACGGCACGAGGGCCACACCCAGCTCGCGGGCCGCCGGCACCACGCCCGCCTCGATGTCCCGGCTGAACAGGGACCACTCCGACTGCACGGCGGCGATCGGGTGCACGGACCGCGCGGCGCGCAGCTCGTCGCCCGTGACCTCGCTCAGGCCGAGGTGCTTGACCTTCCCCTCGCGCACCAGGTCGGCCATGACGGCGACGGTCTCCTCGATCGGCACGTTCACGTCGCGCCGGTGCATGTAGTAGAGGTCGATCACGTCGATGTCCAGCCGCCGCAGGCTCGCCTCGACGGCCTGGCGGATGTACGGCGGGTCGTTGCGGATGATCCGCCTCGTCGGCTCGTCCGGCGGGATCGCCAGGGCGAACTTGGTCGCGACGACGACCTCGTCGCGGTGCGCCTTGAAGAACGGCGACAGGAACCGCTCGTTCTCCCCGGCGCCGTACGCGTCGGCCGTGTCGTAGAGCGTGACGCCCAGCTCCAGCGCCCGTTCCAGGGTCGCCCGCGACTGTCCGGCGTCCGACGGGCCGTAGGCGAAGCTCATGCCCATGCAGCCGAGGCCCTGGACGCCCACCTCGGGGCCGTCGTCGCCGAGCCGCACGGTCGGGATCCTGCTGTCGGTCATCGGGTCCTCTCCCCTTCGCGGGCGCGTCCGGCGTCCCCGTAGAAACTGATCTTGCGGTCGAGCACGGCCAGCGTGTCCTGGAGCTCACCGATCCGCGCCAGCACGTCCCGGCGGGTCGCCTCGAGGAGTTCGCGCCGGTCGTGATACGTGCTCTCGCCCTCGCGCACCAGCTCCGCGTACCGGACCATGTCGGCGACCGGCATGCCGGTCAGGCGCAGCTTGCCCACGAAGTCGAGCCAGTCGAGGTCGCGGTTGCTGTAGCGGCGCTGGCCGGTGTGCGAGCGGTCGATGTGGGACATCAGGCCGATCCGCTCGTACCAGCGCAGGGTGTGCGCCGTCAGTCCGGTGAAGGCGACGACCTCGCTGATGGTGTAGCGGTCCTGGCCGTCGGGGCGCGGGTGGCGCCGCGGCGGGGCGGAGCAGATGTCGGTTCTGGTGGCGTTCGGCCGGGTGGTCACGGCCGTGGTCTGCATCACCGTCATGACCTCCACGCTATGACCTTGGAGTGCACTCCAAGCAAGCGGCGGCGGTGAGAAATCGACGCGCGAAATCAGCAGGACACACGGCGGGCGGATCACTAGCGTGCGGGGCATGAGTCTCGTACGCCGTGCGGTGCCCGAGGACGCGGAGGAAGTGCTGCGTCTGCGACAGGTGATGCTCGACGCGATGGGCCGGACGTCCGCGTCCACCGACTGGCACGCTCAGTCCCTGCCGGTCCTGCGGACGAGGCTGGCCGATCCGGAGGGGGACTTCGCGGCGTTCGTCGCCGAGCACCCGGAGCGGCCTCCGGCGCTGGGGGCGCTGGTGGCGGGAACGCTGGAGTACCGGATCGGGCGGGACGGCAATCCGCACGGGCTGGTCGGGTACGTCTTCAGCGTCGCGACGGACCCCGGCGCCCGGCGCCGCGGATACGCACGCGCGTGCATGGAGGAGCTGCTGCAGTGGTTCCGGGAGCGGGGCGCCGGACACGTGATGCTCACCGCCTCCGCGGACGCGGAGCCCCTGTACGCCTCGCTCGGTTTCACGCGCGACTCCGACCCCTCGATGCGCCTGTACCTGTGAGCCGCTTAGGCTCACAGGCATGTCCTTGAAGAGCCTTGCGTTGATCGAGAACTGGCCGGTTCCCGCCGCCGCGGCGGGTGTCGTGCGGGCGGACGGCACGGTGCTGGGGGTGTACGGCCCCGCCGGGCGGCGGTTCCCGCTGGCCTCGGTCACCAAGCCGCTCGCGGCGTACGCGGCACTCGTCGCCTACGAGGAGGGCGCCGTCGAGCTGGACGAGCCCGCCGGGCCGCCCGGGTCGACGGTCCGCCACCTGCTCGCGCACACCTCGGGGCTGGCCTTCGACGAGCACCGGGTGACCGCCCCGCCCGGGGAGCGCCGGCTGTACTCCAACGCCGGTTTCGAGCAGCTCGGGGACCACATCGCGAAGGCCACGGACATCCCGTTCGCCGAGTACCTGCGCCAGGCGGTGCTGGAGCCGCTGGGCATGGCGTCGACGTCGCTCGACGGCTCCCCGGCCAAGGACGGCGTATCCACGGTCGAGGACCTGCTGCGGTTCGCCGCCGAGGTGCAGGCGCCGCGGCTGCTGGACCCCCGGACCGTCGCCGAGGCGATGACGGTGCAGTACCCGGGCACCAAGGGCGTGCTGCCGGGCTACGGCCACCAGAACCCCAACGACTGGGGCCTGGGCTTCGAGATCCGCGGCTCCAAGTCCCCGCACTGGACGGGATCGTCGTCCTCGCCGCGCACGTTCGGGCACTTCGGGCAGTCGGGCACGTTCCTGTGGATCGACCCCGATGCCGGGCTCGCCTGCGTGGCGCTGACCGACCGGGCGTTCGGGCCCTGGGCGATCGAGGCGTGGCCGGCCTTCACGGACGCGGTGCTGGCGGAGCGCTAGGACATCTCCCAGAGCAGCACCTCGGCCGCCGTCACGGCCACCGCGTCGACGTCCTCGGCGGCCGTGACGCGGGCCGCGTCGCCCGCGCCCAGTTCCTCGCCGCCCAGGCGGACGGCACCGCGCACGACATGGACGTAGACATACGCCCCGTCCGGCACCGCGGTCCGCTCCCCCGCCGCGAGGCGCCGCACGTGCAGCATCGCGCCCGCCTCCGGGACGGCGTACGGGGTGGAGTCGGCGATGCCGCGGACGATCTCGTAGGAGGGCTCGCCGCCGGGATCGCGCGGGGCCAGCCACATCTGCACGAAGGTCAGCGGGGCGTCGCCGTCGTTGCGCTCGACGTGCCGGACGCCGCCCGCCGAGCTGAGCCGCTGGACGTCCCCGGCCCGCACGACCGTCTCGTGGCCGGCGGTGTCCCGGTGGGTCAGCTCGCCCTCCACCACCCACGTGACGATCTCGGTGTGGCTGTGCGGATGCTCGTCGAAGCCGGCTCCCGGCGCGAGCTGCTCCTCGTTGCAGGCGATCAGCGCCCCGAAGCGGAGGTTGTCCGGGTCGTAGTGGGGCCCGAAGGAGAAGGCGTGCCACGACTCGATGCCGGCCGACCGGTCGCCTCCCGGGTAGCGCTCGTCGGCGCGCCTGACGTCCATCACGACGTCCACGGTAGACCCGGCGGCACGGGCGCCCGTCCCGATAAGGCAGTCTTGTCCCCGTGCCCGAACCCGAAACCAGCAACCCCCTGCCCGCGCCGCGCGCCGCCCACCCGCATTCCGCGACCCTGAAGCGGCTGGAGCAGTCCTCCGGATCACTGGCCGCGCAGGCCATCGCGCGGATGGACGAGACGCTGCCGTGGTACCGGGCCATGCCGCCGGAGAACCGCTCCTGGATCGGACTGGTCGCCCAGGCGGGCATCGCCGCGTTCACCGAGTGGTTCCGGCACCCCGACGCCCCGCAGGCCATCTCCACCGACGTCTTCGGTACCGCGCCGCGCGAACTGACCCGGGCCATCACGCTGCGGCAGACCGTCGAGATGGTGCGGACCACCATCGAGGTCATGGAGTCCGCGATCGACGAGGTCGCCGCTCCGGGGGACGAGTCGGTGCTGCGCGAGGCGCTGCTCGTGTACGCCCGCGAGATCGCCTTCGCCACCGCCCAGGTGTACGCCCAGGCCGCCGAGGCACGCGGTGCCTGGGACGCGCGGCTGGAGTCCCTGGTCGTGAACGCCGTGCTCAGCGGCGAGGCCGACGAGGGCGCGGTGTCCCGGGCCGCCGCCCTCGGGTGGAACTCGCCCGAGCATGTGTGCGTGGTACTGGGCACCGCCCCCGACGGGGACTCCGAGCTGACCGTCGAGGCCATCCGGCGGGCCGCCCGGCACGCCAAGCTCCAGGTGCTGACCGGGGTGCTCGGGGACCGGCTGGTGGTCATCGCGGGCGGCAGCGACAACCCGCTCGCGGTCGCCCGGTCGCTGATCGGGCCGTTCGCGCAGGGCCCGGTGGTGGCCGGCCCGGTGGTGCCGGACCTGCTCGCCGCGACCCGGTCCGCGCAGGCCGCCGCGGCCGGGCTCAAGGCGTGCACCGCCTGGCAGGACGCCCCGCGCCCGGTGCTGGCGGACGATCTGCTGCCGGAGCGCGCGATCGCCTCCGATCCCTCCGCTCGCGAGCAGTTGGTGGAGGAGATCTACAGACCGCTGGAGGAGGCCGGGGCCGCCCTGCTGGAGACGCTCAGCGTCTATCTCGAACAGGCGAGCAGCCTCGAAGGTGCCGCCCGGATGCTCTTCGTTCACCCGAACACCGTGCGCTACCGGCTCCGACGTGTGACTGACGTCACCGGTTGGTCGCCCTCTGATGTACGGTCTGCCTTCACACTGCGGATCGCCCTGATCCTGGGGCGTCTGGCCGATGGAGATCCACAACCCTAGGATTTTGTCGGGGGCCCACAAAACCCCCTCGTGTTCTTCGTCCCTGTCCCCACGGGCGGCCGCGGCCGTCCTCAAGAGAGAGTGTGAGAGTGCTCGTACTCGTCGCTCCCGGCCAGGGCGCCCAGACGCCCGGCTTCCTGACTGACTGGCTCGAACTTCCCGGAGCCGCCGACCGCGTCGCCGCGTGGTCGGACGCCATCGGACTCGACCTCGCCCATTACGGAACCAAGGCCGACGCGGACGAGATCCGCGACACGTCCGTCGCCCAGCCGCTGCTGGTCGCCGCCGGGATCCTGTCCGCCGCGGCACTCGGTGACATCACCGAGATCGCACCGGGCGCGGTCGCGGGCCACAGCGTCGGCGAGATCACCGCCGCCGCCTTCGCGGGCGTTCTCGACCCCACCGCCGCGCTGGCCCTCGTGCGCAAGCGGGGCCTGGCCATGGCCGAGGCCGCCGCGGTGACCGAGACGGGCATGTCGGCGCTGCTCGGCGGCGACCCCGAGGTGAGCGTGGCGCACCTGAAGAAGCTCGGCCTGACCCCGGCGAACGTGAACGGCGCGGGACAGATCGTCGCGGCCGGGACCACGGAGCAGCTGGCCGCGCTGAGCGAGGACAAGCCCGAGGGCGTGCGCAAGGTCGTCCCGCTGAAGGTCGCCGGTGCCTTCCACACGCACCACATGGCGCCCGCGGTGGAGAAGCTGGCCGACGCCGCCCGGGCACTCTCGCCCGCGGACCCGAAGGTGACGTACGTCTCCAACAAGGACGGACAGGCCGTCGCCTCCGGCACCGAGGTGCTGGAGCGTCTGGTCGGTCAGGTCGCCAACCCGGTCCGCTGGGACCTGTGCATGGAGACCTTCAAGGAGCTCGGCGTCACCGCCCTGATCGAGGTGTGCCCGGGTGGCACGCTGACCGGCCTGGCCAAGCGCGCACTGCCCGGCGTGAAGACGCTGGCCCTGAAGACCCCCGCCGACCTCGACGCCGCTCGCGAGCTGATCGCAGAGGTGTCGACACCTGCCGCTGACGCGGCGGGCGCCTGACAAGGAGCCCGAGAGCATGTCGAAGATCAAGCCCAGCAAGGGCGCCCCGTACGCGCGCATCCTCGGGGTCGGCGGCTATCGCCCGACCCGGGTCGTGCCGAACGAGGTGATCCTCGAGAAGATCGACTCCTCCGACGAGTGGATCCGCTCCCGCTCCGGCATCGAGACGCGGCACTGGGCGTCGCCCGAGGAGACCGTCGCGGCGATGTCCATCGAGGCGTCGGGCAAGGCCATCGCGGACGCCGGGATCGACGCCTCGCAGATCGGTGCCGTGGTCGTCTCGACCGTCTCGCACTTCAGCCAGACCCCGGCCGTCGCCACCGAGATCGCCGACAAGCTCGGCACGAACAAAGCCGCGGCCTTCGACATCTCGGCGGGCTGTGCCGGCTTCGGCTACGGCCTGACGCTCGCCAAGGGCCTGATCGTCGAGGGTTCGGCGGAGTACGTCCTCGTGATCGGCGTGGAGCGGCTCTCAGACCTGACCGACCTGGAGGACCGGGCCACCGCCTT
Organism: Streptomyces viridiviolaceus; assembly: GCF_014650995.1. GTDB lineage: Bacteria > Actinomycetota > Actinomycetes > Streptomycetales > Streptomycetaceae > Streptomyces > Streptomyces viridiviolaceus. The sequence continues at coordinate 229,976 of NZ_BMWA01000008.1, read as the reverse complement.
CCTGTTCGGTGACGGCGCCGGCGCGGTCGTGGTCGGTCCGTCCCAGGAGCCGGCGATCGGCCCGACCGTCTGGGGATCGGAGGGCGACAAGTCCGAGACGATCAAGCAGACGGTGCCGTGGGACCGGTTCCGGATCGGCGACGTCTCCGAGCTGCCCCTCGACAGCGAGGGCAACGTGAAGTTTCCTGCGATCACGCAGGAGGGCCAGGCGGTGTTCCGCTGGGCCGTGTTCGAGATGGCGAAGGTCGCCCAGCAGGCGCTGGACGCGGCCGGAATCACCCCGGACGACCTGGACGTCTTCATTCCGCACCAGGCCAACGTGCGGATCATCGACTCGATGGTGAAGACGCTGAAGCTGCCGGAGCACGTCACGGTGGCCCGTGACATCCGCACCACCGGCAACACCTCGGCCGCCTCGATCCCGCTCGCGATGGAGCGGCTCCTGGCGACCGGCGAGGCGAAGAGCGGCGACACCGCGCTCGTCATCGGCTTCGGGGCGGGTCTCGTCTACGCCGCGACGGTCGTTACCCTCCCTTAGGCACTCCGTGCCGGATCATGCGGTCCGGGACGGAACACACACCGCCACACCCTCTGGAACATCTACGAAGGAGCGCCATCATGGCCGCCACTCAGGAAGAGATCGTCGCCGGTCTCGCCGAGATCGTGAACGAGATCGCCGGCATCCCGGTTGAGGACGTCCAGCTGGACAAGTCCTTCACCGACGACCTGGACGTCGACTCGCTGTCCATGGTCGAGGTCGTCGTCGCCGCCGAAGAGCGCTTCGACGTCAAGATCCCGGACGAGGACGTCAAGAACCTCAAGACCGTCGGCGACGCGACCGACTACATCCTCAAGCACCAGGCCTGATCTACCGATCACTGCCTGTGGGCTGACTGCCCCGCCACCCGGCGGTGGCGCCGTACGAATCCGTATCCCGTTGGAGAAAGAATTCCCGTGAGCTCGACCAATCGCACCGTGGTCGTCACCGGTATCGGCGCAACCACACCGCTGGGTGGCGACGCAGCCTCTACCTGGGAGGGCCTGGTCGCCGGCAAGTCCGGCGTCAAGCCCCTGGAGCAGGAGTGGGCCGCCGAGCAGGCGGTCCGAATCGCGGCCCCGGTCGCCGTGGAGCCCTCCGAGGTCATTCCGCGGCCCCAGGCCCGCCGCCTGGACCGCTCGGCGCAGTTCGCGCTGATCGCGGCGCAGGAGGCATGGAAGGACGCCGGCTTCACCGGCAAGGCCGGGGACGACGGCTCCGTCGACCCCGACCGGCTCGGCGCGGTCATCGCCTCCGGCATCGGTGGCGTGACCACCCTGCTCGACCAGTACGACGTGCTCAAGGAGAAGGGCGTCCGCCGCGTCTCCCCGCACACCGTGCCCATGCTGATGCCGAACGGCCCCTCGGCCAACGTGGGGTTGGCCGTGGGCGCCCGGGCGGGCGTGCACACCCCGGTCTCCGCCTGCGCGTCGGGCGCCGAGGCCATCGGCTACGCCATCGAGATGATCCGCACCGGCCGCGCCGACGTCGTCGTCGCCGGCGGTACGGAGGCGGCGATCCACCCGCTGCCCATCGCCGCGTTCGGCAACATGATGGCGATGTCCAAGAACAACGACGACCCGCAGGGCGCCTCGCGTCCCTTCGACACCGCCCGCGACGGCTTCGTCCTCGGTGAGGGCGCCGGCGTCCTGGTCCTGGAGTCCGCCGAGCACGCCGAACGGCGCGGTGCCCGTGTCTACGCGGAGGCGGTCGGCCAGGGCATCTCCGCCGACAGCCACGACATCGTGCAGCCGGAGCCGGAGGGCCGCGGCATCTCGCACGCCCTGCAGAACCTGCTGGACCGCACGGACCTGGACCCGGCGGAGATCGTGCACGTCAACGCGCACGCCACGTCGACGCCGGCCGGTGACATCGCCGAGCTGAAGGCGCTGCGCAAGGTCTTCGGTGACGACACCGACCACATGGCGGTCTCCGGCACGAAGTCGATGACCGGTCACCTCCTCGGTGGCGCGGGCGGCGTGGAGTCCGTCGCGGCCGTGCTCGCCCTGTACCACCGGGTGGCGCCGCCGACCATCAACGTCGAGAACCTCGATCCCGAGGCGGAGGCCAACGCGGACATCGTGCGCGGTGAGGCGCGGAAGCTGCCGGTCGAGGGCCGGATCGCCGCGCTGAACGACTCGTTCGGGTTCGGTGGGCACAACGTGGTGCTGGCGTTCCGGACGGTGTGACCCCGTCGGCTGAACGTGTGACGGCCCGGGCCCCGTGAGGGGTCCGGGCCGTCGTCGTCCGGGTGGGTGGGGTGGGCCGGGTGCGGGTCCCATGCGGCTGGTCGCGCACGCGGCGCAGCCGCATGTCGATGCGCCCGGGCGTCGCTCCGGGCGCGGCTCACACCACCTGGTGCAGCCAGCGCACCGGGGCGCCCTCGCCCGCGTAGCGGAACGGCTCCAGTTCGTCGTCCCACGGTTTGCCCAGCAGCTTGGCGATCTCGCCCTCCAGGTCGGTCTCGTCGCGCTGGGAGCGCACCAGCGCGGCGCGCAGCCGGTCCTCGGGGATCAGGATGTCGCCGTGGATGCCGGTGACGGCGTGGAAGATGCCGAGGTCGGGGGTGCAGCTGTAGCGCTCGCCCTCGGAACCGGCGGACGGCTCCGAGGTGACCTCGAAGCGCAGCAGGTGCCAACCGCGCAGCGCGGAGGCCAGCTTGGAGGCCGTGCCGGCCTGCCCCTGCCAGGAGAACTCCGAGCGCCAGGTGCCGGGGGCGGCGGGCTGCCGGATCCAGTCCAGGCTGACGCGCGTGCCGAGCACCCCGGCGACGGCCCACTCGACGTGCGGGCAGAGCGCGCGCGGCGCGGAGTGCACGTACAGAACTCCACGTGTCGTCACCGGAACCTCCGGGCAGAGCGGGACATCTCGGGGCGGGCGGAACGGTGTGGCCGGTCGGGCCACGTTGATGGCGAGGCTACCCTGCGGCGGCGCAAGGAGTGTGACGTACCGTCGGTCCCGGCGCCGGGAAACATCCGCCATTCACCCGGCAGGACGCTTGTACGGGTGTGAGCCGTTGCATCGGTGCCTGCGGGAACCCTCGCGCGGTGTCATGGGTTGAGGACCGTGGAGGCATCAGTCGAGGGACGGGGATGGGTATGGCCCGCAGGACGGGGCAGGGTACGTGGAATCGGGGCCGCCGTTCGCGGGCCGCGCTCGCCGTCCTGACCGCCGCCGTCCTGGGCGTCGCGGGTTGCGACGCCGTCGGCGGTGACTCCGCCGGCCCGGCGGGGTCCGGGACGAGGCAGGGCAAGCCCTCGCCGAAGCCCACCCCGGTGTGGGACACGAGCCCGGAGTCGGTCGCCGCGGTGGGCGACTCCATCACGCGCGGGTTCGACGCCTGTACGGTCCTGTCGGACTGCCCCGAGGTGTCGTGGGCGACCGGCAGCAGCGCGGAGGTGGACAGTCTCGCCGTACGGCTGCTGGGGAAGGCGGACGCGGCCGGGCGGAGCTGGAACCACGCGGTGACGGGGGCCCGGATGGCGGACCTGGCCGGGCAGATGACGCGGGCGGTGGCGCACAGGCCGGAGCTGGTGGCGGTGATGGTCGGGGCGAACGACGCCTGCCGGGCGACGACCTCGGCGATGACGCCGGTGGCCGACTTCCGGACGCAGTTCGAGGGCGCCATGCGGACCCTGCGCAAGGCGCTTCCCAAGGCGCAGGTGTACGTGGCGAGCATCCCCGACCTCAAGCGGCTGTGGTCCGAGGGGCGCACCAACCCGCTGGGCAAGCAGGTGTGGAAGCTGGGTCTGTGTCCGTCGATGCTGGGCGACGCGGACGCCCTGGACGCGGCGGCGACCGAGCGGCGGAACACGGTGGAGCAGCGCGTGGAGGACTACAACGAGGTCCTGCGGGAGGTCTGCGCCAAGGACCGGCGGTGCCGCACGGACGGCGGTGCGGTGCACGAGTTCCGGTTCGGCACCGAGCAGCTGAGTCACTGGGACTGGTTCCACCCGAGCGTCAACGGCCAGGCCAGGCTGGCGGAGATCGCCTACCGGGCCGTCACGGCGAAGACGCCGGCGACCTAGCGCGACGCGCACGCACGACCTGTTCGGCACACTCCCCGACGGCACTGCCGTCCGTCGCCGGCCCCCGGAGCGGGGCGAGGGGGGCGGGCCTGAGCCCCGGCCCGGCCGTCAGGATCCGGGCCGGGGCTGCCCGGTGGGGCACGCCGCCTCGGGAGGAGTGCCGGGTCAGACGTTAATCGTCGCGGTGATCCGGCGGTCGGCGATCGAGCGCCCGACCCGCAGTTCGTACGAACCCTTCACAAACGCCCACGAGCCGGTCGCTCGTCGATGGCGGAGCTGCTGCGCACGGAGTACGGCGACCGGTCGCCGGGCGGACTCGCCCCGGAGCGGGTGGTGCCCCTGGTCGTGGCGGTCCTCGACGGGCCGCAGCACCAGTGGCTGCCGGGCCGGAGTCGGTGGACATGCCGCGGGCGTTCCGGGACTTACTCACCCTGCTCGGCGAGTCCTGACGCCGGTCAGTGGGACGGCGCGAACGCGAGGCCGACGCCGAGGCCGGCCAGGGCGGAGCCGATGACCTTGTTGATGACCTTCTGGCCGCGCAGCATCAGGGTGCGCATGCGGTCCTGCGAGAAGAACACGGCGACGACCGAGAACCAGACCAGGTGGGCCAGCGACATGAACAGGCCGTAGCCCGCCTGTTGCAGGGCCGGGGTGCCGGGGCCGACGACCTGGGCGAAGGTGGAGACGACGAAGAGCGTCGTCTTCGGGTTGAGGACGTTGGTGAGGAAGCCGGTGCGCAGGGCCGCGAGCGGGGTCAGGCCGGAGCCGCTCCCCAGGTCGACGGACACCTCGCCGCGGGTGCGGAAGGTGCGCACGCCGATGTACACGAGGTAGGCGGCGCCGGCCAGCTTGATGACGGTGAACAGGAAGGTGGATGACGCGATCAGCAGCCCGACGCCGAGCATCGTGTAGGTGACGTGCACCAGGACTCCGGCGGCCACGCCGAGGGCGGCGAGCAGGCCGGTGCGGCGGCCGTGGAGATAGCTTCCCCGGACCACCATGGCGAAGTCGGCGCCGGGGGCGACGACGGCCAGGACGGTGATGACGGCGACGGCGAGGACCTCCGTCACCGTGCGACCCCCTCGTCGGCGTCGGCGGATGCGTCGTCGCTCTCGCGGGTCTCCTCGCCCAGCAGTTCACGGGCGAGGAGCGTGGCGCCCGCGACCGCGCCCGGCATCAGGAACACCGCGACGAACGGCACCAGGAAGGCCAGGGCCAGCGGCGTGCCGAAGCCCCAGACGAGGGTCTTGCGCGAGCGCAGCAGGGCGAGGCGGTCGCGCAGTTCGACCCCGCGGCGCTGCAGCGCGACGGCGGCGAGCTCCTCGGTGAGGAAGAAGCCGGTGACGAAGAAGCCGATCACGGGGACGACCGTCTGACCGACGACCGGGATGAACCCGAGGGCGAACAGCAGTACGCCCCAGACGGCGGCGCGCAGGACGATACGGAGGCTGTCGCGGCCGGAGATCCACAGCTCGCGCAAGAGCGGCAGGTCCGACTCGGGGGCGGTGCCGTCCGCGGAGACGTCCCGGTCGACGCGCTCCGAGAGGCTCTCGTAGAAGGGCTGGCCGATCAGCAGCGTGACCGCGGTGAAGGTGAGGACGGCCAGGAGCAGGGCGAGGGCGAACAGCACGGCGGTGAGGAAGCCGCGGAACAGCCCGGACCAGGGGCTCGACCAGTCGTCGGCGAAGGGGGTCGCCCAGGCGACGAAGTCCTCGCCCCACAGCGCCAGCGCGACCAGCGCCGCCGCGTACAGGACCAGGGTGATCAGGCCCGGGACGAGCCCGAAGCCGTAGCTCTTGCCGTGCCGGGCCACCCAGCGCTGGCCCTTCAGGAGATGGCCGAATCCCGCCCCAAGATCGCGCATGGGCGGAACTCTACCGGGCGCCCTGCCCGCGTTGAGGTCGACGGGACGATCGGACCCGGCGGCGGGGCTGATGGACCCTCACGGTCTCCTGGGGCGGGTGAGGCGGCGCTGTGCGGGGTCCCGGGCGGGCCCGGGAGAGGCCGGCGGCCGGTGGCAGTGCACCGGGCGCCCTGGCCCCTCGGTCCGCCGCGCGGGCACGCCGGAGGGCCGCACCCCACGGGTGGGGGTGCGGCCCTGCGGTGCGGGGGCGGCGAACCCGGTCAGGCGAGGGTCACGGTGATGTTGCCGCGGGTCGCCTTCGAGTACGGGCAGACCTGGTGGGCCTTCTCCACCAGCGAGCGGGCGGTGGCGGCGTCCACCGTCGGGATCTCGGCGGAGATCTCCACGATGATCCCGAAGCCGTCGTCGTTCTTGCCGATCCCGACCTTGGCGGTGACGGTCGAGCCGGAGACGTCGACGCCCTCCTGGCGGGCGACGACACCGAGCGCGCCCTGGAAGCAGGCGCTGTAGCCGGCGGCGAACAACTGCTCCGGGTTGGTGCCGGCGCCGCTGCCGCCCATCTCCTTGGGCGGGTTCACGACCACGTCGAGCTTGCCGTCATCCGTGGCCACCCGCCCGTCGCGGCCGTTCTCGGCGGTGGCGACGGCGGTGTACAGGACCTCGGAACGTCGAATGGGGGTGCTGGGCATGCGGTTGTCTTCCTCCTCGGTCCGCCGCGACTCGCGCCCACGATCGCGACGGATATCGGAAAGAAGCTACCGCATGCCGGAAAATCGGAGAACCCCTGTCCCGTGCCCGGGACCTCTCAGAGCTTGACGACCATCTTGCCGATGTTGTCGCCGCGCAGGACGCCCAGGAACGCCTCCAGGTTGTTCTCGATGCCCTCGACGACGGTCTCGCGGTACTTGAGCCGGCCGTCGCGGACCCACGGGCCGACCTCCTCGACGAACTGCGGCTGGAGGTCGTAGTGGTCGCCGACGAGGAAGCCCTCGATGCGACCGCGGGTCTGGATGAGGCGGGCGAGGTTCTTCGGGCCCGGGGCGGGCTCGGTGTTGTTGTAGACGGAGATCATCCCGCAGATCGCGATGCGGCCGCCCCGGTTCAGCGACCCGATGGCGGCCTCCAGGTGGTCGCCGCCGACGTTGTCGAAGTAGACGTCGATGCCGTCCGGGGCGGCGGCGCGCAGCTGCTCGCTCACCGGCCCGTCCTTGTAGTTGAACGCGGCGTCGAACCCGTACTCCTCGACGAGCAGCTTGACCTTCTCGTCCGACCCGGCGGACCCGATGACCCGCGAGGCGCCCTTGAGCTTGGCGAGCTGGCCCACCTGGCTGCCGACGGCCCCGGCGGCCCCGGAGACGAACACGGCGTCGCCCTCCTTGAAGGCGGCCGTGCGCAGCAGACCGGCGTAGGCGGTGAGCCCGGTCATGCCGAGCACGCCCAGGTACGTCGACAGCGGCGCCGCCTGCGGGTCCACCTTGACGGCGTTCTCGGCGTCCAGGACGGCGTACTCGCGCCAGCCGAAGAAGTGCAGGACGTGGTCGCCGACGGCGATCCCCTCGGCGCCGGAGGCGACGACCTCGCCGACGGCGCCGCCCTGCATGGGCTTGCCCAGCTCGTAGGGGGCCACGTAGGACTTGGCGGCGCTCATGCGGCCGCGCATGTAGGGATCCACGGAGACGTACAGGTTGCGTACGAGCACCTGGCCCTCACCCGGAGTGGGGACCTCCGCCTCGACCAGGGCGAAGTCCTCGGGCTTCGGCCAGCCGACCGGTCGGCTGACGAGGTGCCATTCGCGGTTGACGGCGGGGAGGGTGGGGGAGTCGGTCATGCGGGGCGCCTTTCCTCACGAGCCCATCACGGCTGCGGATACTTCAGTACCTGAAACAACCATGCGCCTGAACATTTCAGCTTGTCAAACAAATGGGTACCCTGGATTCCATGTCCACCCCACACGGCACGGCCCGTCGGCCCGACGCGCTCACCCTGGAAGTCGTCGAGCTCATCGGCGAGGTCGTGGCCCGCTTCCACGCCGACTACGAGGAGGCAGCCGCGGAACAGGCCCTGACCGGCGCTCAGGCGAAGCTGCTCAGCCTGCTGTCACTGGAACCGCTGCCGATGCGGAAGCTGGCGAACAAGCTGAAGTGCGAGCCGTCGAACGTCACCGGGATCGTGGACCGGCTGGAGGCGCGGGGCCTGGTGGAACGGCGTCCGGACCCCGCCGACCGGCGGGTGAAGGTGGCGGCGGCCACGGAGGAGGGCCGGCGCGTGGCCCGCGGACTGCGGGAGTCCCTGCGCTTCGCCCGGGAGCCGCTGGCGGGGTTGTCGGAGGGGGAGCGGCTGGCGCTGCGGGACGCGTTGCGGCGGATGCTGGGCGAGTGAGCGGCACCCGATGGGCGGACGCAGGCGCGGCCCGGCCGGCGGAAGGTCGGCCATGAAGCCCGCGAAGACGCGGCGGACCCCTTCCGTCAGGAGCGCGCCGGCGCCGTGGGCGCCACCGAGCGCGTCGCCCGTACGACCGTGAAGGCGGCCTTCGCGACCGCGTCGCCGCCGGTCAGGTAGGTGATGTCCCGGCGGGATGCCGGGGCGGCGGTGTGCTGCCGGGCCTAGGTGCACCACCAGAGGAACCGGTCGCACGTCTCCGACGGTGACGGTTCCGGGTCCGGCTCCGGGTCCGAGGGGGTCGGGCCGGACGTCGTCGGATCCGAGGTCGGGGCGGGGGGCGGGGCGGCCGGTGCCGTGGCCGTGGCGGCCGGCGGGGGCGCGTCGGATGCCGTGGCCGACTGCGCGTCCCTGTCCGTCCCGTCCGGGGCCGGCGCGGATCCGGTCGCCGACGGTGACGGCGAGGCCGAGGCGGAGGCGGACGGGTCCGCGGAGGCGGAGGGGCCGCTCTCGGCGGTCCCCGTCCTGTCGCTCACGGGCACCGCCGTCGCGCCCGGCTCCGGTGAGCCCTCGTCGACCTCCGACGACCTTCCCCCGGCCGCAGCCGGGCTGGAGGGCGTCGAGCCGGGGGCGTCGATGCCGAGTTCGGCGAGGCTCAGACCACCGGCAGCGAGGACGAAGCCGACGGTCATCAGCAAGGTGCGGCGGCGGCGCCGGCGGTGGAGCGCCGCCTTGCGGTCGCGCCGGCCGGCGTCGCCCTCGGCGGCACCGGCGCCGGAACCGGAATCGGGACCGGCCGGCCCACGGGACCGGCGCCTGTCGCGCGCCTGCTCACGACGCCGGGCGGCGCGTCCCCGGGGGACCTCCTCCGCCTCCCCGGCATGCTCGCCGTCCGTGCCGTCCGGATTTTCGTGGAGGCCGTGCGCCTCCTCGGCGTACACCTCGTGCGCGTGGGCGCGTATCTGGTCGGCAGGTGCGCCGCACCCCGGACAGGCGAGGGCGCCGTTGAGGTGCCTGCGGCACGGGTGGCAGTAGTCCATGACGCGGGAAGGCTAAGTTCCGGGTCGGTTACGTTCCTAGAGTCGGCTGTGAATGTTGTGTGGGGAAGCGCCGCGTCCGAGGTTGCGAAACTCCTGAAACCGTTATGTGTCCGACCCATTGACACCCCCACCGCCGCCTCCTTACTGTCACGCCAGCATTTCGAACGAGTGACGAAATATCGAACGCAGCGAAGGGCAACTGCCGTGCGCATCACCGGAATCAGCACGCACGTGGTCGGGACGCCGTGGCGCAACCTGACGTACGTCCAGGTGCACACCGACGAGGGGATCACGGGAGTCGGCGAGACCCGGATGCTGGGGCACACCGACGCCCTCCTCGGGTACCTGAGGGAGGCGGAGGCCAACCACATTCTCGGTTCCGACCCGTTCGCCGTCGAGGACCTGGCGCGCCGCATGAAGTACGGCGACTACGGCCGCGCCGGCGAGATCGTGATGTCCGGCATCGCCGTCGTCGAGATGGCCTGCTGGGACATCAAGGGCAAGGCCCTCGGTGTCCCGGTCTGGCAGTTGCTGGGCGGCAAGGTCACCGACAAGGTGAAGGCGTACGCCAACGGCTGGTACACGACCGAGCGGACTCCGGAGGCGTACCACAAGGCCGCGCAGGGGGTCGTGGAGCGCGGGTACCGGGCACTGAAGATCGACCCGTTCGGCACCGGGCACTTCGAACTCGACCACGAGCAGACCCTGTACGCCGTGTCGCTGATCGAGGCCGTGCGGGACGCCATCGGTCCCGAGGCGGAGCTGATGCTGGAGATGCACGGGCGCTTCTCCCCCGCCACCGCCGTCCGGCTCGCCAAGGAGATGGCGCCCTTCAACCCGGCCTGGCTGGAGGAGCCGGTCCCGCCGGAGAACCTCAAGGCGCTCAGGAAGGTGGCCGAGAAGGTGGATCTGCCCGTCGCCACGGGCGAGCGCATCCACGACCGGATCGAGTTCCGCGAGCTGTTCGAGGACCAGTCGGTGGACATCATCCAGCCGGACGTCGGCCACATCGGCGGCATCTGGGAGACCCGCAAGCTGGCCGCGACCGCCGAGACCCACTACATGCTCGTCGCCCCGCACAACGTGGGCGGGTCCGTCCTCACCGCCGCGTCCCTCCAAGTCGGCTTCACCTCGCCGAACTTCAAGATCCTGGAGCACTTCAACGACTTCGCGGACGCGGAGATCAAGAAGGTCGTCAAGGGCGCGCCGCAGGTGGATCCCAAGGACGGCTGCTTCCACCTCTCCGACGCCCCCGGCCTCGGCGTCGAGCTGGACACCGACGCGGCGGCCGAGTTCCCCCAGCAGCAGGCCCGGTTCGACCTGTGGGCCGAGGGCTGGGAACAGCGCAAGCCGAAGGGGACGCAGCCTTGAGCACCGCGGTCGTCATCGAGGCGCCGGGCGTCCACCGGCTCGTGCCGCACGAGCCGCGCGACCCCGGGCCCGGCGAGGCCCTGGTACGGGTGCACGCCGCCGGAATCTGCGGCAGCGACCGCGAGGTCCACCAGGGCAACCGGCCCGAGGGGTACGTGCGTTACCCGCTCGTCCCCGGACACGAGTGGTCCGGGACCGTGGAGCGGGTCGGCGCCGGTGTGCCCCCCTCGCTCGCCGGCCGGAAGGTCGTCGGCGAGGGGTTCCGCAACTGCCAGGTCTGCGACCGCTGTCACGCGGGCGAGACGACCCTGTGCGGAGCCGGGTACGAGGAGACCGGGTTCACCCAGCCGGGCGCCATGGCCCCCACGCTGACGCTCCCGGCCCGTCTCCTGCACCCCCTCCCCGACGATGCCGACCTCACCGCCGCCGCCCTCCTGGAGCCGGCCGCCTGCATCGCCGCCGCCGCGCTCAAGGCGAACGCCCGCCCCGGCGAGCGGGTCGCCGTCGTCGGCACCGGGACCCTCGGCATGTTCGCGGTGCAGTTCCTGCGCGCCGGCTCCCCCGCCGAGCTGCTGGTCGTCGGCACCCTCGACGACCGCGAGGCGCTGGCCCGAGGGTTCGGCGCCACCGGCTTCCGCACCAAGGACCAGGACCTCCCCGACGACTTCGACGTCGTCGTCGAGACCGCCGGGTCCGCCGATGCCGCCCGCACGGCCGCCGCGCTGCTCCGGCGCGGCGGGCGCCTGGTCCTGACGGGTATCCCGGCGCCGGGCGCCGACGGCCTCGACCCGACCGACCTGGTCGTCCGGCAGCTGGAGGTGCACACCGTCTTCGGGGCACCGCCCGCCGCGTGGGCGCACACGGTGCGCGTCTTCGCGGCCGGTCTGCTCGACCCGCTGCCGCTGGTGACGCACGAGCTGCCGCTCGCCGAGTTCCCGCACGCCATCGAGCTGGTGGGGTCCGGCGACCCGAAGGTGGGCAAGGTCCTGCTGCGCCCCTGAACGTACGCCGGTACGGGGGCGACCTGACGGCCCTTCGCACCGGCGTACCACCACCGCCTTCCCCTACCCCGAGCCGCGAACCTTGTCCGGCATATCGAACACGAAGGACAGCTTGTGACCGACGCTTCCGCCACGGCAGCCCGCAGGCCCGGTGAGCAGGCCCTCACCGCACTCGGCCTGGGCGCGCCCGCCCTCGACCCCGCCGACGCCTCGCCCCATTCCTTCCCCGGCGGCGGCCGCTGGCGCACCGAGATCCCCTCCTGCGAGGGGCCCGAGGCGCTGGCGGTGGTGCTGAAGGAGTCCTCGCGCCTGGACGTGCCGATTCACCGGATCAGCCAGGGCAGCGGTGTGTGGATGCTGACCGACGCGGAGATCACCGAGATGGTCGAGGCCACCGCCGAACGCGACATCGAACTCTGCCTGTTCACCGGCCCCCGCGGCACCTGGGACATCGGCGGCTCCACCCGGACCGACTCGGGCGGCGCGGGCCTGAGGGCACGCGGCCACGACGCGGTCGCCGGATGCGTCGAGGACGCCGTCCGGGCGACCGAGCTGGGCGTGAAGTGCCTGCTGGTCGCCGACGAGGGTGTGCTGTGGACGCTGCACCGGGCGCGGGCGGCCGGTCTCCTCCCGGCCGACACCACGCTCAAGGTCTCGGCGCTCGTCGGACCCGTCAACCCGGCCTCGTACGCGGTGTACGAGCGGCTCGGCGCCGACTCGGTCAACGTGCCCAGCGACCTGACTCCGGATCACCTCACCGAGATCCGGCGGGTGTCGGCCGCGCCGATGGACATGTACATCGAGGCGCCGGACGACCTCGGGGGCTATGTGCGCATGTACGAGGTGGCCGAGCTGATCCGGCGCGGCGCCCCGCTGTACCTGAAGTTCGGCCTGTCCAAGGCGCCCGGGATCTACCCGTACGGGCACCACCTGCGGGAACTGACACTGGCCACCGCCAAGGAGCGGGTGCGGCGCGGGCGGCTGGCGCTTGACCTGCTGGCGCGGCACGGCGCGGACGGCGACATGGCCCCGCTCGGCTCGCGGCTGCCGGGGCCGCTCAACCGGTTCGAGATCTCGTCATAACGTTCCGGAAACCCTCTTCTCAAAAGACCACACGACCGCGCACAATCCCACACACCCCGTCTCGGTTCTTCTCCGCACACATCAAGGATGATGACCATGCGCAACCGCAGAGCCGCACTCGCCGCCATAGCCACCGCCGCCTCCCTCGCCCTGACCCTGACCGCCTGCGGCCAGGACGGCGAGGGCGGCAGCGAGGAGGGCAAGTCGGGCGCCGAGGGCGCCACCATCGGCATCGCGATGCCGACCAAGTCCTCCGAGCGCTGGATCGCCGACGGCAACAACGTCAAGCGGGAGCTCGAGTCCAAGGGCTACAAGACCAAGCTGGTCTACGGCGAGGACGACCCCGACCAGCAGGTCTCGCAGATCGAGAACCTGATCACGCAGGGGGTCAAGGCGCTCATCGTCGCGGCCATCGACAACAAGTCGCTGAACAACGTGATGCAGCAGGCCAAGGACGCCGACATCCCGGTGATCTCCTACGACCGCCTCATCCTCGGCACCGAGAACGTCGACTACTACGCCTCCTTCGACAACGAGAAGGTCGGCGAGCTCCAGGGCACCTACATCCTGGACAAGCTCGGACTGAAGGACGGCAGCAAGAAGGGGCCGTTCAACATCGAGCTGTTCGCCGGCTCGAACGACGACAACAACACCCGCTACTTCTTCCAGGGCGCGATGAACGTCCTCAAGCCCTACATCGACAAGAAGCAGCTCGTCGTCCGGTCCGGACAGACCGACCTCAACCAGGTCACGACCCTGCGCTGGGACGGCGGCACCGCGCAGAAGCGCATGGACGACATCCTGACCTCGTCCTACAAGAGCCAGCGCGTCGACGCCGTCCTCTCGCCCTACGACGGCATCTCCATCGGCATCCTGTCGGCGCTGAAGTCGGACGACTACGGCTCGGGGAGCAAGCCGCTGCCGATCGTCACCGGCCAGGACGCCGAGGTCGCCTCGGTGAAGTCGATCATCGCGGACGAGCAGTCCATGACCGTCTACAAGGACACCCGCGAGCTGGCGAAGGTGTCCGCGAACATGGTCGACGCGCTACTCAACGACAAGAAGCCCGAGGTCAACGACGAGAAGACCTACGACAACGGTGCCAAGGTCGTGCCCGCCTACCTGCTGGAGCCGGTCGCCGTCGACAAGGCCAACTACCAGAAGGTCGTCGTCGACTCCGGCTACATCAAGGAAAGCGACCTCAAGTAACCGCCGGCCCCTAGTGATTGGAAGGCACGACCATGGCGGGACCCGTCCTGGAAATGCGCTCGATCGTCAAGACCTTTCCCGGCGTCAAGGCGCTGTCGGACGTCACCCTGACCGTCCGCCAGGGCGAGGTCCACGCCATCTGCGGGGAGAACGGCGCCGGCAAGTCGACGCTGATGAAGGTGCTCTCCGGGGTCCATCCCCACGGCACGTACGACGGCGACATCCTCTTCGAGTCGCGGCCCTGCGCGTTCAAGGACATCAGGGCCAGTGAGCAGCACGGCATCGTGATCATCCACCAGGAGCTGGCCCTGGTGCCCTACCTCTCCATCGCGGAGAACATCTTCCTCGGCAACGAGCACGCCACGCGCGGCTTCATCAACTGGAACGACACCCTTCGGCACGCCACCGAGCTGCTGCGCCGGGTCGGTCTCGACGAGCACCCCGAGACCCGCGTCGCCGACATCGGTGTCGGCAAGCAGCAGCTGGTGGAGATCGCCAAGGCGCTGTCGAAGAAGGTGAAGCTGCTCATCCTGGACGAGCCGACGGCGGCGCTCAACGACGAGGACAGCGGCAAACTCCTGAACCTGATCCTGCAGTTGAAGGACCAGGGCATCACCTCGATCATCATCTCCCACAAGCTGAACGAGATCCGCCGGGTCGCCGACTCGGTGACCATCCTGCGCGACGGGCGGACCATCGAGACGCTGGACGTGAAGGCGCCCGGGACCACCGAGGACCGGATCATCAGCGGGATGGTCGGCCGCGACCTGGAACACCGCTTCCCCGAGCGGACACCGCACGAACCGGAGGAGGGCGCCGCGCCCGCCCTGGAGATCCGCGACTGGACCGTGCACCACCCGATCGACCAGCAGCGCAAGGTGGTCGACGGCGTCTCCCTCCAGGTGCGCCGCGGGGAGATCGTGGGCATCGCGGGCCTGATGGGCGCCGGGCGCACCGAGCTCGCGATGAGCGTCTTCGGCCGCACCTACGGCCGGTACGCGGGCGGCACCGTCCTCAAGGACGGCCACGAGATCCGCACGAAGACCGTCCCGGAGGCGGTCAAGCACGGGATCGCGTACGTCACCGAGGACCGCAAGCACTACGGCCTGAACCTCATCGACACCATCAACCGCAACATCTCGCTCAGCGCCCTCGGCAAGGTCGCCAAGCGCGGTGTCGTGGACGAGCACGGGGAGCGGCAGGTCGCCGAGGGCTTCCGCAAGTCCATGAACATCAAGGCGCCGACGGTCTTCGAGCCGGTGGGCAAGCTGTCCGGCGGCAACCAGCAGAAGGTCGTCCTCAGCAAGTGGATCTTCGCGGGTCCGGACGTGCTGATCCTGGACGAGCCGACGCGCGGCATCGACGTCGGCGCGAAGTACGAGATCTACACGGTCATCGACCAACTGGCCGCCCAGGGCAAGGCGGTCGTCTTCATCTCCTCCGAGCTGCCGGAGCTGCTCGGCATGTGCGACCGCATCTACACCATGGCCGCAGGAAGGCTGACCGGTGAGTTCTCGCGGGCCGAGGCCTCGCAGGAATCGCTGATGCGTCAGATGACGAAGGACAAAGAGGTAACCCGATGAGCACGGATGTGACCGCCAAGACACCGGCCCCCGCGCCGGCCGGCAAGGGCGGGTCGGCCGGCGGCGACGGCCTGCTCCAGCTGATGCTGGACGGCATGCGCCGCAACATGCGGCAGTACGGCATGCTGTTCGCCCTCGGCCTGATCGTGGTGCTGTTCGCCGTGTGGACCGACGGCGACCTGCTGCTGCCGCGCAACGTCTCCAACCTGGTGCTGCAGAACAGCTACATCCTGATCCTGGCGATCGGCATGATGCTGGTGATCATCGCGGGCCACATCGACCTGTCGGTCGGCTCGCTGACGGCGTTCATCGGCTCGATGGCCGCCGTGTTCATGGTGAAACACGATCTGCCCTGGCCGCTGGCGCTGGTGCTGTGCCTGGCGATGGGCGCGGTCGCGGGCGCCGTGCAGGGCTTCTTCATCGCGTACGGCGGCATACCGTCGTTCATCGTGACCCTCGCGGGCATGCTGATCTTCCGCGGTCTGACGGAGATCTTCCTGGAGGGCCAGACCCTCGGCCCGTTCCCGGAGGGCCTGCAGAAGGTCGCCAACGGGTTCCTGCCCGAGGTCGGCCCGGAGACGAACTACCACAACCTGACGCTGTTGCTCGGCCTCGCGCTGATCGCCTTCGTCGTGTTCCAGGAGGTCCGCGACCGCAGGCGGCAGCAGGAGTTCGCGCTGGAGGTGCTGCCGGCCAAGCTGTTCGCGCTGAAGCTGGTCGCGCTGGTCGCCGCCGTCCTGACCGTCACGCTGCTGCTCGCCAGCTACAAGGGCGCCCCGATCGTGCTGCTGGTCCTGGGTGTGCTGCTGGTCGGCTTCGGCTACGTCATGCGCAACGCGATCATCGGCCGCCACATCTACGCCATCGGCGGCAACCTGCCCGCGGCCAAGCTGTCGGGCGTGAAGGACAAGAAGGTCACCTTCCTGGTCTTCCTGAACATGGGCATGCTCGCGGCCCTTGCGGGCCTGGTCTTCGCCGCCCGCTTCAACGCGGCCTCGCCCAAGGCGGGCCTCAACTTCGAGCTGGAGGCCATCGCCGCCTCGTTCATCGGCGGCGCGTCGATGAGCGGCGGTGTCGGCACGGTCCTCGGCGCGATCATCGGCGGTCTGGTCCTGGGTGTGCTGAACAACGGTATGAACCTCGTCGGCATCGGCACCGACTGGCAGCAGGTCATCAAGGGCCTGGTGCTGCTGGCGGCGGTCGGGTTCGACGTGTGGAACAAGCGCAAGGTCGGTTCGTAGTCAGCTCGGGCCCCGCCGTCGAAGGCGGGGCCCGATTCCTTTACAGGAGAGCCGCATGGAACTGAGCAGACGCACGGTCATCGCAGGTGCCGCCGCGGCCGGGGTCGCCGCCACCGCGGTGGGCGGCACGGCACACGCCACGGGAGGCAGGAAGCCGGTGAAGGAGCTCTTCGGCAAGCTCGCCGACGGAACGAAGGTGTACCGCTGGTCGCTGGAGAACGGCGGCACGCGCATGAAGGTCCTGTCCTACGGCGGGGTCGTGCAGTCCCTGGAGCTCCCCGACCGCCGGGGCCGCTACGCGAACGTCTCCCTGGGCTTCGACGACCTCGACGACTACGTGGCCTCCAGCCCGTACATGGGCGCGTTGATCGGCCGCTACGGCAACCGCATCGACAAGGGCCGCTTCACCCTGGACGGCAAGGCGTACCAGCTCTCCGTCAACGACGGCGAGAACACCCTGCACGGCGGCGCCCAGGGCTTCGACAAACGGGTGTGGGACGTCGAGCCGTTCGCCGGGGGCTCCGACGTGGGCCTGGTCCTGCACTACACCAGCGTCGACGGCGAGATGGGTTACCCGGGCACGCTGAAGGCGAAGGTGACGTACACGCTCACCCGCGACGGCGACTGGCGCATCGACTACGAGGCCACCACCGACAAGGCCACCGTCGTCAACCTGACCAGCCACGTCTACTGGAACCTGGCCGGCGAGGGCAGCGGCACGATCGAGGACCACGAGCTGTCGATCGCCGCCTCCCGGTACACGCCCACGGACGCGGGGCTGATCCCCACGGGCGAGCTGGCGAAGACCGCGGGCACCCCGTTCGACTTCCGCCGGGCCAAGCCGATCGGCCGGGACATCCGGGCGGCCCACCCGCAGCTGATCACCGCCAAGGGATTCGACCACAACTGGGTCCTCGACAAGGGCATCACCGACCGCCCCGAGCACATCGCCACCCTGCGCGACCCGTCCTCCGGCCGCACCCTGAAGATCGCCACCGACCAGCCCGGCCTGCAGTTCTACTCCGGCAACTTCCTCGACGGCACCCTGACCGGCACCGGCGGCCGGACCTACCGCCAGGGCGACGCCCTGTGCCTGGAGACCCAGCACTTCCCCGACTCGCCGAACCAGCCGTCGTTCCCGTCGACCGTGCTGCGGCCGGGGCAGACCTACCGGACGACGACGGTGCACTCGTTCGGCGTGTGAGCGTATGAGTCGTACAGCGTCATGTGAGCCGTGTGCGGCTGTCCGGGCGGCACATTTCTTTCACATGAGTTGAACGGCGTCACTCCCGCCTCCGTACCCATGGGCGGCCCGTGCTCCCACCGCACGGGCCACCCAGCAACGGAGGTTCCCTTGACCGGCAACGTCACCTCGCTGTTCCGCAGCACCGCGGCGCACAGCCCGTCGATGGCGGCGCTGACGCGGGAGAGCGGCCTCGAGGCGGGCGCGGGCCCGGTGGACTTCTGCATCCCCTGCAACCCGTACTTCCCCACCCCGGCGATGTTCGACGAGATGGCGGGCCGGCTGCGCGACATCGTCACGTACTACCCGAGCGGCGCCGACACCATCACCGCGGAACTGTGCGGACTGCTGCAACTGCCGCCGCAGTGCGTGGCGATGGGCAACGGGTCCACCGAGCTGATCACCTGGATCGACCACCTGATGGTCCGCGAGTCCCTCGCCGTCCCCGTCCCCACCTTCGGCCGCTGGACCGACCAGCCCATGGAGACCGGCAAGCGGGTCGACATGTTCCCGCTCCAGGAGTCCGGCGGCTTCGCCCTCGACCTGGCCCAGTACGCCGAGTTCATCCGGGCGCGGGGCACCCGGGCCGCCGTCATCTGCAACCCGAACAATCCCGACGGCGGCTTCCTGTACAAGCACGCCGTGGTGCAGTTCATGGACGCGATGGCCGACCTGGACCTGGTCGTCATCGACGAGTCGTTCCTGGAGTTCGCCGACGCCGAGACCGAACCGTCCGTCGTGCAGGAGGCCATGCTCCGCCCCAACGTCATCGTCCTGCGCAGCCTCGGCAAGAACTTCGGCCTGCACGGCATCCGCTTCGGCTACCTCGTCGCGGGCCCGGCGCTCGCGGGCCGGATCCGCGCGATGCTGCCCAAGTGGAACCTCAACTCCTTCGCGGAGCACGTGGTGTTCATGCTGCGCGACCACGGCGCCGAGTACGCGCAGAGCCTGCTCCAGGTCCGCCGCGACCGGCTGGAGATGGCGAGCCTGCTGTCGGCGCTGCCCGGCCTGACCGTCTACCCCTCCCAGGGCAACTTCCTCTTCGTACGCCTGCCCGTGGGCGCCGAAGGCACCGTGGTGCGGGACCGGCTGCTCACCGAGCACCGGGTCCTGGTCCGCGAGTGCGGCAACAAGATCGGTTCCTCCAGTCGCTTCCTGCGTCTCGTGGTGCGCCCCCAGGTCGACGTGCGTCGCCTGGTGTCCGGCCTGGAGCAGGTGCTCTACGGGTCCAGGAGGGGAGCCGCCGTGTCCGAGCCTGCTACAGGGACCAGCTACAGCTCGGGCACGGCGGCGGTGGACCGCCTGGTGAGCCGGACCAACGGGGCCGGCCTGCGCGGGATCGCCGCCCGGACCGCCGGTGCCGGCGCCCCGGGGCCCGCCGCCGCCCCCGCCGTCGGCACCGGCATGCCGCTCCCCGCCGCCGTGCCCGCCGCCCCGGCGGCGTCCGTCGGCGGGATGCCGGTGCCGGCGGCCCCTCAGCCGGCTCCCTGGCCCGTCGCGCAGCCCGTCCCCCCACTCGTCCCGCAGCCGATGCCGGTCCCGGCCGCCCAGCCGCCGGCCGCCGTGGCCCGGGTACCGGCGCCCGTGCCGGCCGGCCCGACCCCGCCCGGCGTGCCCGCCCGCGGCGGTCTCACCGCCGCCCAGGTCAGGGGCACCAACGGCCTGGAGTCGGTCCCGGCGGCGGGCCGGCCGGGACCGCCGAGCTGGCCGGACGCGGCGGGCATGGACCGCACCGGGTGAGCACCGGGGCACGGCGAACGGCCGGAGAACATCCGGTGCCACAGGTGACCTGTCCATGAACTCGAGCGGGAGACTCAGTACATCACCGGCTTCCCCCGCCGCCCTGCCGCCACCATGGCCTCCCATGTCTCTGTCCTGATCGGGAGCCGGACGTGCCGAGTCTGTCGTGGGAGTCCCTGGTCGCCGTCCTGGGTCTGGCCGTACCCGTGGTCGCGGCCATGTGGGAGTTCGTCCTGGCGGGCCGCAAACGGCTCGGCTATCGCGTGCAGTTGGACACCAACCTCCGGGACTCGGCCGCCTCCGCGCCCGAGACGACGGTGCTCCAGCGGATGCAGTGGGACGGTACGAACCTGCGCGATCCCTCGGTCGTCCTGCTGCGGATCGAGAACGTCGGCTGGAGCCCCATCGTCGACGGCGACTACGTCGCTCCCGTCAACGACCCCGTGGGCATACGCATCGCCTTCCCCGGCCGCCGCGTGGTCGGCATGACCGTGACGGAGCGCAGCCCCATGGTGCCGCCCACCTTCTTCGTGCCGGGAGCCGACGGTTTCGAGACCACGGGCAGGGTCATCAAACTGCCCAAGGTGATCCTGAATCGCAGGGCCCATTACAAGGTCCTGGCGGTTCTGGACCGTGAGGAGGGCTTCACCGACCCCGAGTTCCCCGAACCGGAGGTCACCGCAGGGGTGGTCGGCGGTGTACGCGGCGGGCGCATCAAGAAGACCGCGTACTACCCGTTCGCCTCGCGGCAGGTCCGCTGGCTGCTCGCCTCCCTCATCCTGGTGAGCGCCGCCCAGTCCGCGTTCACGTTCGCCGGGGACGACGCCACCGCCGCGCCGCTGGACTGCGCCGGCGGCACACTGCACCTGTCGGGCTCCACGGCCTTCGCGCCGGTGCTGCGGGAGGCCGCGAAGCAGTACGAGAGGACCTGCCCGGACGCCCGTATCCCGCTCACCGCCACCTCCTTCAAGGGCAGTGTCGCCGGGCTGGACTCCCTGGCCGCCACCGGCGCCGACGCCGGACTCGCGGGAGCACGGGGCCTCGGGAACAGGCTGTCGTTCAGCGACGGGCCGAAGTCCGAGGGCCGCCCCCAGCTGCTGCCCAGGCCCGTCGCCCTGTCCCTGTTCACCCTGGTCGTGAACGAGGACGCCGGGGTCCGGGACCTGTCCCTGAAGCAGGTCCGGGACATCTACGCCGGGACCATCACCAACTGGAGCCAGGTGAAGGGCAACGACGTGCCCATCCATCTCGTCAGCCGGAACCCCGGCTCGGGCACCCGGACCACGCTCGAACGGCAGGTCCTCGGCGGCCGGTCCCTCCCGGCGGTCACCACGGCCGACTGCGCGGGGCTGGACGGGGACCGGCCGGGCCGCTGCGAGGCCGGTGACACCCAGACGCTGCTCGACACGGTGGCGTCGACCCCGGGCGCCCTGGGGCACAGCGAGGTCGGCGCCGCCGCCGCGCACGGCGACGTCCAGCAGGTCCGCATCGACGGCTACCCGGCCACCCTGGAGGGCGCTGACGAGGGGGCGTACCCGTACTGGCAGACGGAGATCGCCTACACCTACGGCGAACCGCCGGCGGACTCGATCGCCGCGGGATTCCTGCGCTACCTCTCCGACGAGGTCGGCAAGGACATCCTCCGCTCCCAGGGACATCGCCCCTGCTCGGAGCTGGCCAAGCCGCTGCTGTGCCGGCCGAGCGGGGCGTGACCGGCGCGGGCCGCGGTGGTCCGGGTCAGTGGTCGGACTCCAGGTGCAGCTTGAGCAGGTCCACGCCGTAGTCGTTGCCGTTGGGCGTGCGGATGACGGTGTGGACGTGCTGCTGGGTGGGGGTGCCGCCCATGCCACCGCCCGGTCCGCCGCTGGGAGCGCCGCTCGGCTGACCGCTCGGCATGCCGCTCGGGGCCCCGCCGGGAGAACCAGCGACGGGTGCGTTCGGTCTCGGGGGTGCGTGGTCGGTGTCCGTGCATGCACGTCACGCTGCACGACACACCTGGGCGGGGCCTGAGATGCACCTGTCAGCGGCCGCTGAGGGCCCCCGCCGGGGACGGCCGTCCCCGGCGGGCCGGCCTCCCGGCGTAGCCGGCGCGACCTCGGACTCAGGGCCTCGGGCACTCCTTCCACGCCAGGTGGTACACCGTGCTGATGTCCCCGTCCGTGGAGTCCATCGTCATGAAGCTCACCTTGTCGGGTGCCGACGTCCCCGCGGCCACCCGCAGTTCGGTGTTGATGTTGAAGTTGCGCTGGACTCCGCAGGGGGCCCAGACCAGTTGGGCCCATTCGGTGCTGTCGGTGGCCTGCCAGTTGTCGTGGTGGGGGCCGCTGAACGGGTGGGTCCGGTACTCGGTGTTCGGGGAGCCCTGGAAGTAGTACGAGGCCCGCTGTGTGCCCTTCGCGCCGGGCTGGAGGGCGGCGAAGCCGCGGTAGTCGGCGCCGGCGACGGCGTACGTGAAGCCCTGCGGGACGTGGACGACCAGGTTGAGCTGGCAGTTCTTGCGGAACGCCGTGGGGTCGGAGTCCCCGCCCGCCTGGGCGAGGTAGTCGCTGTAGGTCACCGTGAAGGCGGTGTTGTCCTCGGAGACGGCCACGGCCGCCGTGCCCTGCGGGCAGCCGGAGCCGTTCACCGTGGCGATCTTGATGACGATCCTGTCCGGGGGCGGGTCGACGATCCCGTCGGACGGGTGCTGCGCGGGCAGCGCGGAGGTGAGGAGCGCGGCGATCGTGCCGCTCAGGAGCAGGCCGGTGGCCATGGTTCTCCCATCGGTTCGGTGGGGGGTGGAGTGTCGCACCATGAAGTCATGGACATGTCAATCAGGGCGCGGTCACCCCGGTCGTGACGGAATCATGAAGGACCCGTGAAGACCGGGAGCGGTCGCATCGTACGCACGGCCGCGCGGGCCCGGACAGGTCGCTGTCCGGCCATTCACCGCGCCGGGTCGGGATCCGGCCGCCGCCCGCCGGTACGACCCGCTAGGGGTTCTCCCAGGCCGCCGGCTCCGTCGCCAGCTCCCGCACGGGATCCGGCAGCGCGTCCGCCGCGAGGTCCGCGATCGTCACGCCCTCCAGGATCCGACGCACATTGGCGCGCAGCGCGATCCACAGGGGCAGGAGTGGTTGTGCCGTGCCGGTGTAGGACAGGCCGGTCGGCCGCTCGCCCCGCACGGAGACGATCGGGCCGTCCACCGCCCGGATCACGTCCGCCACCGTGATCGCCGACGCCTCGCGCGCCAGCCGGAAGCCGCCGCCCCCGCCACGCCGGCTCTCGACGACGCCGCCGCGCCGGAGGTCGCCGAGGATACCCTCCAAAAACTTGTACGGAATGTCCTGGGCGGTGGCCACTGCCTCCGCCTTCACCGGGCAGTCGCCCTGCTGGACGGCGAGTTCCAGCACCGCCCGCACCGCGTAGTCCGCCCGTGCCGAGATCCTCATACGAACCATTGTGAGGTCCGCTGGGACAATGACCCGGCACAGGCGGCCCAGCGCACGCGGCAGCACCGGAAGAACAGGCAACAGGAGAGGCTCCCTTGGAGCTCAGCAGGCTCAGCAGACGAGCGTTCAGCGCCCTCGCCGGCACCACCGTCCTCGGTCTCGCCCTCGGCGGCAGCGGCGCGGCGGCCGGGTCCGGCGCGCCCCGTACCGTCCCCACCGGCCCGCCGCCCGGGCCGCCGGGTGCCGACGGGGTGCCGCACCGGGTCGGTTTCGACCGGTACTCGCCGCTGGTCGACGGCAGACGCCTGGTGCTGTGGTCCGGGGAGCTGCACCCCTTCCGGCTGCCGAGCCCGTCGCTGTGGCGGGACGTGCTGCAGAAGATGCGCGCGCACGGCTACAACGCGGTCAGCGTGCCCGTCGCCTGGAACCACCACTCCCCCGCGCCCGGCCGCTACGACTTCACCGGCGTCCGCGACCTGGACCTGTTCCTGCGTACGGCCGCGGAGACCGGCCTGTACGTGATCCTGCGGCCCGGCCCGTACATCGGCGCGGACGTCGACGCGGGCGGCCTCCCGGGCTGGCTGACGGCGGCTGGGGGCCGGGCCCGGACGACGGACCCGGCGTATCTGCGGCACGCCGACGAGTGGCTGACCCGCGTCGACGCCATCGCCGCCCGGCACCTGTACACCAAGGGCACCGGCACGGTCCTGCTCTACCGGGTCGACGCGCCCCGCCGCGCGGATCTGTCCCACGTGTACGAGAAGGTCCGCGCGGACGGCATCGACGTACCCGTCCTCCACGGCGACTCCCCGGTCGTCTGGGGGGAGGTCCGCGGGGCGCGCACGGAGGCCGAGGAGCGGCGGGCGCATCTGGCCCGGCTCGCGGACGGGGTCACGCTGCACAACGTCCACATGGCGTTCGGCGGCACCTCGTGGGGCTGGCTGGCCGCGCCGTCCGCGCCCACGGCCTCGTACGGCTCCGGGGCGGCGATCGGGGAGGGGCGCAACCCGACGGCCGCTCTGGCGCCGCTGCACCAGCTCGGGCAGTTGCTGCGCCATGTGCCCGACCTCGCCAGGCTGGAGCGGGCGGCGGGGGTCAGGGCCTCGGACGCCAGGATCCGGGTGCGGCACCTGACCAATCCGGACACCGGCAGCCACGTGTACGTCCTGCGCAACGACTCCGCCGAGGAGGTGTCCTCGACGCTGCCGATGGACGGGACCGACGTGCCGGTCACCCTCCCGGCCCGGGACGCCCGGCTGCTCGCCACCGGCCTCGACCTGGGCGGCGGGCGGAAGCTGGCCCACGCCACCGTGCAGCCCATGATGCTGCTGAGCGTCGGACGGCGGGACGTCGCCGTGTTCACGGGCCGGGCCGGCGAGACGGCTCACGTCGTGCTGGACTGCCCGAGCGAGCCGTGGCCCACCCGGCTGGACGAGGAGGCCGCCTGGGCCTACGACCGCGGCAAGCTGCACGTGACGGTGCCGCTCGGGGTGGACGGGCTGACCCGGGTCCGGGTCCGGGGCCCGGGTTCCGACCGGGAGCTGCTGCTGCTCTTCGCCGACGACGCCACGTCGCTGCGGCTGTGGCCGTACGAGACCCCGTCGGGCAAGGTCCTCGTCCACGGCCCGGCGCTGCTGCGGGACGTCTCCCTCAGCGGCTCCACCGTGCGGCTCACCGGTGACACGGTCGAGGAGACCGGGCTGGAGGTGTGGGGGCCGCGCGGCATCACGGACGTCACCTGGAACGGCGACGCGGTGAGCACGACGGTCAGCCGGGCCGGAAGCCTGCTGAGCGACTGGCCGCTGCCCGGGGTGCCCGAGCTGGTGCTGCCCGCGCTGGACGGCTGGCGGCGGCGGACCGAGAACCCGGAGTCCGAACCGGGCTACGACGACTCCGGGTGGGCGGTCGCCGACCGTACGGCGTCGCACAGCACGACCCCCGTGCCCGACGGGCGGCCCGTCCTCTTCGCCGACGACTACGGCTTCCACTACGGCGACGTCTGGTACCGGGGGCACCTGACCGGAGCCTCGGGCCTGGAGGCGGTGTCCCTCGCCTACAGCACCGGTGCCCAGGGGCTGCTGATGGCCTGGCTGGACGGCGAGCCGCTGGGCACGCACCGGATGCCGGCGCCGGACGGGGGCGGGGCGGCGGGGCAGGGCACGTGGACGGCCGAGGCCCGCTTCCGGGTGCCGGAGCGGTTGCGGACGAGGCTGCGCGAGCGGCCGGGTGCCGGTGACCGTCCGGTCCTGTCCGTCCTCGTCCGGCGGACGCAGCACGACCAGGACGCCGGCATGCGCGACACCCACAAGGCGGCGCGCGGGCTGACGTCCGCCGCCTTCGAGGGGGCGGCGCCCGAGGTGCGCTGGCGGCTGCGGGGGCAGGCCGCGCCCGATCCGGTGCGCGGGCCGCTCAACAACGGCGGGCTGTACGGCGAGCGGTGGGGCTGGCATCTGCCCGGGTACGACGACGCCGGCTGGGAGTCCACGTCGTTCCCGCGGGCGGACCGGCGGCAGGGCGTGACCTGGTACCGGACCGGCTTCCGGCTGGACGTCCCGCCGGACGTCGACGCCTCGATCGGGCTCGTCCTCGACGACGACCCGGCCCGCGCCTACCGCGTCCAGGTCTTCCTGAACGGCTGGAACATGGGCCAGTACGTCAACGACGCGGACGCGCCGCAGCACACCTTCGTCCTGCCGAACGGCATCCTGCGCACCCGCGCCGCCGACAACACCCTGGCCCTGGCGGTGCTGGCCGACGGCGGCACGGCGTCGGGGCCGGGGACGGTGCGGCTGACGCTGCTGGGCGCGGCGGCCGGAGGGGTGCCGGTGGAACCGGTCGCCTCCCCCGGCCGCCGGTGACCTCAGCGCAGCCGGATCACGTTCCAGGACAGCGGCTCCAGGACGGCGGTCAGCCTGCCGTCCTCGAGGGCCGTGCCCTGCGCCGGGTGCGGGACGACCCGCTCGGGCTCGGCGAGGGTGTTGCGGGCGTCGGGGTCGGCGTCCGCGAGGACGCTGTGCTCGACGACCTCGGTCGGGCCGAGGCCGCTCAGGGCGACGTCGAGCGGCAGCGGCTCGGTGCGGGAGCGGTTGACGGCGAAGACGGTGACGGAGCCGTCCTCGGCGCGCACGGCGGTGGCGTGCAGCAGGTCGGCCTCGCCGTACTTCTTCGTCTCGTACGTGGGTGAGTCCACGCGGACGTCGAGGACCTCGCCGCGGCCGTACTTCGAGGCCTGCGCGAAGGGGAAGAACGTCGTCTGCCGCCAGGCCGGGCCGCCCGGCTCGGTCATGATCGGGGCGATGACGTTGACGAGCTGGGCGAGGCAGGCGACGGTGACGCGGTCGGCGTGCCGCAGCAGGGCGATGAGGAGGGAGCCGAAGACCACCGCGTCGGTGACGCTGTAGTTGTCCTCCAGCAGGCGCGGAGCCTCGGGCCAGTCGTCCTGGGCGAACGTGGTCGCCTGTTCCTGCCAGCGGGAGAGGTACCAGACGTTCCACTCGTCGAAGGAGAGGTTGATCTTCTTCTCGGACTTCAGCCGCGCGCCCACGTGGTCGCAGGTGGCGACCACGTTCTCGATGAAGGACTCCATGTCGACGGCGGAGGCGAGGAAGGAGTCCACGTCGCCGTCGACCGGCTCGTAGTAGGCGTGCAGCGAGATGTAGTCGACCAGGTCGTACGTCTCGGCCAGCACCTTCGCCTCCCACTCGGCGAAGGTCGGCATGGACTGGCCGGAGGAGCCGCAGGCGACCAGTTCGACGCCGGGATCCTGCTGGCGCATGGCGCGGGCGGTCTCGGCGGCGAGGCGGCCGTACTCCTCGGCGGTCTTGTGGCCGGTCTGCCAGGGGCCGTCCATCTCGTTGCCCAGGCACCAGAGCCTGATCCCGAAGGGGTCCTTGTCGCCGTGCGCGGCGCGCAGGTCCGACAGCGCGGTGCCCGCCGGGTGGTTGGCGTACTCCTGGAGCTCGAGGGCCTCGGCGACGCCGCGCGTGCCGAGGTTGACGGCCATCATGGGCTCGGCCTGCGGACCGACCTTCCTCAGGAAGGCGATGTACTCGGAGAGGCCGAAGCGGTTGGTCTCGGTGGAGTGCCAGGCGAGGTCGAGGCGGCGGG
This sequence comes from Streptomyces viridiviolaceus, assembly GCF_014650995.1. GTDB lineage: Bacteria > Actinomycetota > Actinomycetes > Streptomycetales > Streptomycetaceae > Streptomyces > Streptomyces viridiviolaceus. The sequence continues at coordinate 202,619 of NZ_BMWA01000008.1, read as the reverse complement.
GGCGGTCCTCGACGGGTCCGACGGAGTCCTCCCACTTGTAGCCGGAGACGAAGTTGCCGCCCGGGTAGCGGATGGCGGTCACGCCGAGTTCGCGGACCAGCTCCAGGACGTCCCGGCGCAGGCCGGCCTCGTCGGCGGTGGGGTGGCCGGGTTCGTGGATGCCGGTGTAGACGCAGCGGCCGAGGTGTTCGACGAAGGACCCGAAGAGGCGCGGGTCGACGTCGCCGACGGTGAAGGCGGGGTCGAGGGTGAAGCGGGCGGTACGCATGGAGTCCTTTCGGGGGTAGGGAGTCACTGGCCGGCGAGGCCGGTGTGCGCGACACCCGCCACGATCTGGCGCTGGAAGAAGACGAAGACGACGATCAGGGGCAGGCCCGCCATGAGGCCGCCGGCCATGAGCTGGGCCCACTGGATGCCGTAGGAGTTCATGACGGTCGCGATGCCGTTCGGCATGGTCATCAGGTCGGGGTTGTTGGTGACCATGTAGGGCCACAGGAAGTTGTTCCAGGAGCTGATGAAGGTGAAGATGCCGACGGCCGCGAGCGAGGGGCGCGACAGCGGCAGGATGACCGTGAAGAAGACCCGCCAGCGGCCCGCGCCGTCGATGAAGGCGGCCTCCTCCAGTTCGCGCGGGACGCCCTGGAAGAACTTGTAGAGGATGTAGACCATCGCGGCGGGCGCGCACTGCGGCAGGATCATGCCCCAGTAGGTGTCGACCATGCCCATCTGCTGGACGGTGGTGAACAGGGGGACGCCGAGCACGGCCGGGGAGATCATGAGGCCCGCCATCACCACGCCCATCAGGGCGCCCTTGCCGCGGAACTCGGTGCGGGCGAAGCCGTATCCGGCCAGCGCGCTGACCAGCAGGACGACGGCCGTCACGCACACGGACACGACGAGGGAGTTCACGAACCAGTCGGTGATGTTGCCGTTCTCGAACATGGCCGACCACGCCTGGCCGGTCCACTCCTCGGGCAGCCAGTGCGGGGGCACCTCGACGGCCTCGGTCTCCGACTTCAGGGAGGTGAACAGCGCCCAGGCGAGCGGCGACAGGATCACCGCGGAGACGGCCGTGCCGAGGAGGGTGAGCACGATCTGGCCCGGCGTCCACGGCCTGCGCGGCGCCTTGGGTACCTGTGCGGCGGTGGTCATCGGCCGCCCTCCTCACGGTTGCGCAGCAGCCACATGCGCGCGAGCGCGACGGCCGCGATGAGCACGAAGAAGATGATGGAGATCGCGGAGGCGTAGCCCACGCGGTAGGCGGTGAAGCCCTCTTCGAGGGTGAACTGCACGAAGGTGCGGGTGGAGTCCTCGGGGCCGGGGCCGAAGTCCATCATGACGACGGCCTGGTCGAAGACCTGGAGCGAGGCGAGGATCTGCAGGGCGATCACCAGGCCCGTGATGTTGCGGAGCATCGGCAGCGTGATGTGGAGCATGCGGTGCCAGGCGTTCGCCCCGTCCAGCTTGGCGGCCTCGTACAGGTGGGCGGGGATGCCCTGGAGGGCGGCGAGGTAGAGCAGGAAGCTGAAGCCGACCGTCCACCACAGGGTGCAGACGACCACGGCGAGCATCGCGTACGACTTGTCGGACAGCCAGGGCGTCTCGATGCCGAAGACGTGGTTGACCATGCCGGTGCCGGGGTTGAACAGCCACTGCCACAGGTTCCCCGCCACGGTGGACGGCAGCAGGAACGGCATGAAGAAGCACAGCCGCCACAGCCATGTGCCGCGTTCGATGTGGTGGGCGAGCATCGCCAGCAGGAAGGCGAGGACCGTGATGCAGGGAACGACGAGCAGCGTGAACCAGGCGCTGTGGCCCAGCGAGTCCCACATCAGGTCGTCGCGCAGGGCCTCGCGGTAGTTGTCGAGGCCGACGAAGTGCGCGTCGTCGCCGGAGATGTTGGCGTCGGTGAAGCTGAGCCAGAGGCCGCGCAGCAGGGGCCAGACGACGAACAGGGCGAACAGCACCAGGAACGGGGCGACGAACCATCCTCCGTGCTGGAGGCCCTGCCGGCGGCGGACGGTGGCGCTGGTGGTGGCTGCCTTCGCGGGCGCCGGCGCGATGACGGTCTCGGCACTGGTCGTCGTCATGCGACCGCACCTCCCTCGGCGGCGGTCCTGCCGTCCATCGGGTTCTTCATGGCGAGCAGGTGGGCCATGGCGCCCTTCATGCGGCGGGCGGCGGCCTCCGGCTTGGCGGAGCCAGCCGTGGAGGCCATCACGATCGGCCCGGTGCGCTGGGCGAGCAGGCCGGTGGAGCCTGCGAACCACACCTTCGGCTCGGTGGCCTGGTGGTCCATGGCCGACACGTACTCGCTCTGCGGCCGGAGCTTCTTGTACGCGGCGGAGGACAGGGTCGGCGTGTACGCGGGGATGTGCCCGCCGCCCGCCCACTGCCGGGCGTGCCTCACGATGTAGGCGGCGAGCCGGTGGGCGGCCTCGTTGCCGGCGCCGCCTCGGCCGGACTGGTGCGGCAGGACGAAGGCGTGGGACTCGGCGTGGGTGGCCTGTTCCCCGAAGACGGGCGGCAGCGGGGTGGCGCCGTAGTCCAGCTTCGCGGTGTCGAAGACCGGCACCGACCAGTTGCCCTCCAGGGTGAACGGCGCTCCGTTGACGAACTGTTCGGCGTCGGCGGCACCCGCGATGGTGTGGCCGTCGGTGATGTGCCGGCGCAGGAACTCCAGGACCTCGGTGGCCTTGTCGGTGTCGAAGGTGACCTCGGTGTTGCCCGCGTCGAACCAGGTGCCGCCGAGCTGGGTGTAGAAGGCGACGAACATCCACCACTGGATGTTGAGGTCGTTGACGTGCAGGCCGAGTGTCTGCAGCCCCTTCTTGGTGGCCTTCCTGGCCTCCTTCAGGACGTCGAACCACTCCCCGGTGGAGGTCACCGGGACCATCCGGCCGTCGACCCCGAGCAGGCCCGCCTTCTTCAGCACGTCCTTGCGGTAGAAGCAGAGCTGGACGTGGATGTCCAGGGGCAGGGCGTAGAGGCGGCCGTCGATGACGGCTCGCTTCCACAGCGCGGGGTTGAAGTCCTCCTCCCGCACCCCGTGCTCGGCGAGCAGGTCCACGTCCCAAGGGTCCAGCAGACGCCCGGGCGAGAAGCCGGTGACCCGGCCCAGGTGCATCACGGCGAGGTCCGGCGCGCGGTTGCCCGCGGCGGCCATCGCGAGCTTCGTGTAGTACGGATTGCCCCACTGGAGGGTGGAGTCCTTCACGTCGACGCCGGGGTTGTCCCTGCGGAAGGCGTCCAGCATCGCGATCATGTTGTAGCCGTCGCCGCCGCTGAAGAGGTTCCAGTAGCGCACGCGGGTGTCCGCGCCGGAGGCGAGCGCGTCGGCACCGGTCCCGAGGGCCGCGAAGCCGAAGCTGCCAGCGACCGTCAACCCTCCCAGTGCGGTGAGCAGTTGCCTGCGATCCAGGCCAGGTCGTCCCATGCCCTGCCCCTACTGTTCGATATTTCGACTACTGACCGTAACTTCGAACGGGACCGTAGATTCGAAGCACTTCGACGTCAATGGGTTGCGCACGACTTTCGAGCGGGGGTGATCGTTCTTGGTTGAACCACGGTCACGGGATCGCATGACGCGGACACTTGCGGGCGCGTACCCTCGGAACGCCGCAGACGGGCGGTGAGAAGGGGGAGCGATGGACAGCGCGGCCAGGCGCCGGACGGCGACCCGGATCGTCATGGCGCTCCGGCGACCGCGGCGCAACGCCGCCATGCGCTGTCTGGCCGCCGAACTCGCCACCGCGGTCCACGCCCGCCCCGGACGCCCGCAGGACGTCCGTTCGCTGTGCCACGCACTGTGCGAGGAGATGGGCGCGCGCCGCGGCGGGCGTCCCGTTGAACTGCGCTTCGAGCGGTTCCCCGACGAGATCGAAGTGACCGGTCTGTGGGTGGAGTTCCACGACCGCGACCTGGTCATCGTCGAGGAGCGGGCGGAGGCCGTCCAGCAACTGGTCATCCTCGGGCACGAGTTGTGGCACATGCACGCCGGGCACGGTCACCACCGCGGGGCCGGAACGGCGGCGGCCCGCGCCCTGACCGGCGAACCCGGCTGGCGGGACAGCGCGCTCGCCGTGGCCGCCCGCAACGGCTCCCGCGAAGTGGAGGAGGCCGACGCCGACAACTTCGGACACCGGTTGGCCGCGGCGTTCCTGCCCTCCCTCACGAGCCGCGGCGCCGAACGGGCGCCCGGACCCGTGCAGCGGTCCATGGGCTACCTCGGGAGGGGGACCGGAGCGCGGTGAGCCACGGACTTCTGGCGCTGGACGCCTCCGACACCATCGGCGGCATCTCCGTCTCCTTCTGGCTGCCGATCGCCGCCCTGACCATCGCCCTGGTCATCAAGCTGCCCAGCCTCGTGAAGATGTGGCGGGACCCGATGCTGCGGGCGGTGGGCGGGCTGCTGCTGTTCGCCTGCGCCGTCTTCGTCTTCGCGTCCCCGTCGGTCATCGGCTGGACCAACCGCGTCACCGGCGTGCCGAACATCGCCGCCCCGCTGGTGTACTCCCTCATCACCGCGCTGTGCGCATCGTGGCTGCTCCTGATCGTGGCCTGGCGCAACGGTCTGTCCGACCGCACGGCCGCCACGCGCCGCGCGGCCCGCTGGGTCGTCTTCGCCTACGCGGGTGTGGTCGTCGCCCTGTGGGCGCTGTTCGCCCTCGCGGACGTGCCCGTGGAACGCCGCCGGGACCTGGACACGTACTACGCCACCACGCCGTTCATGCGCGAGGAGATCCTGCTCTACCTGCTCGCGCACACCGTGGCCTGCTCGATCACTGCCTGGCTGATCTGGAACTGGGTCCGCACCGACGGCCTGGACGCCTGGCTCCGCTGGGGACTGAGGTTCCTGGGGGTCGGCTACGCGACGAACCTGCTCTTCGACGCGGCCAAGCTCACCGCCGTCGTCGCCAGACTGACCGGGCACGATCTGGACCGGCTGAGCACCGACGTGGCACCGTCGGCCGCCTGCGTGTCGGCCACCCTCGTCGCGGTGGGCTTCATCCTCCCGCATGCCGGACAGTACTTGCAGGAACGCTGGCGCCTCCGGCTGGGCCACTGGCGCCTGCGGCCCCTCTACCTGCTGACGCGCGCGGTGAACGGCGGCCGCGCTCCCTTCACCCCGCGGGCCACCGCGGAACTGCGCCTGATCCGCCGCGAGACGTTCATCCGCGACGCGCTGCTCCAGCTCTCCCGCCACCTGGACGAGGATCTGCGCGAGCGGTCGTACGTGGCCGCCCTCGGCCTGGGCCGCGAGCCGGACCGGGCGAAGGCCCTGGCCGCCGCCGTCACGATCCTGGACGCCGTCGCCGCCCGGGAGCGGTCACCCGAGACGGACAGCGCGGCCTCGCCCTCGGGGCCCGAGACCGCGTACCTGTTGCAGGAGATCCAGGCCGTGTCCCGGGCCCTGCGCCGGCGCCAAGACATCGAGGCGGTGCGCGCCCTGGCGACCTCCTCCGGCAGAGAGAACACCCTCGCATGAGCGAACGCACCACCCCCGCCAGAACGGTCGTCGTCCTGGGGGGATCCCACACCGGCATGCTCGCGGCCGGAGCCCTGGCCCAGGTCGCCGACCGTGTCGTCGTCGTCGAGCGCGACGCCCTGCCCGCCGGCCCCGAGCCCCGCAGAGGACTGCCGCAGGCACGGCACGCCCACATGCTGTGGTCGGGCGGGGTGCGGGCGGTGGAGGAGCTGCTGCCGGGAACGACCGCGGCGCTCCGGGGTGCCGGGGCCAACCGGCTGCCGGTCACGACCGACATGGTCGTCATGGGCTCCCGTGGCTGGTTCCGGCGCTGGGCCGAGTCCCACCACGTGATCCTGGCCGGACGCGATCTGCTGGACGCGACGATCCGGGCCCGGGTCCTCGCGGACGAGCGGGTCGAGGTCGTCCAGCGGGCCGAGGCGGTCGGCCTCACGGGAACCGCCGCCGCCGTCACCGGCGTGACGATCCGGCCGCAGGGCGGCCGGGAACGGACCCTCGCCGCCGACCTGGTCGTCGACGCCTCGGGCCGCGGCTCACGGGCCGCGCACTGGCTGACCGCCCTCGGACTGCCGGAGCCTCGACGGCGCGAGGTCGACCCCGGCCTGGCCTACGCCAGTCGGCTCTTCCTCGCCCCCGAGGCCGCACGGGAGCACTTCCCGGTCGTCAACGTGCAACCCGACCCGCGCGACGGCGGGCCCGGCCGGGCGGGTTTCCTGCTGCCCATCGAGAACGGCCGGTGGATCGTCACCCTGTCCGGCACCCGGGACGGCCGTCCGACACCCGCGGCCGACGACTTCGCCCGCTTCGCCCGCGAGGAGCTGCGGCACCCGGTCATAGGCGAGTTGGTGGAACGGGCCGAGCCGCTGGGCGACGTGGCGTACACCCGCACCACCGTCAACCGGCGGTACTTCTACGAGCGGATGCCGGCCTGGCCGGAGGGCTTCACCGTCCTCGGCGACGCGCTCGCCGCGTTCAACCCGGTCTACGGGCACGGCATGGCGGTCGGCGCGCAGAGCGCGCTGGTCCTCCGGAACGTCGTACGGCGGCACGGATGGGAGGCGCCGGATCTGGCACGGCGCGTCCAGAAGGCCCTGGCCGGCCCGATCGGCGCGGCCTGGAACCTCGCCGTCGGACAGGACGTGTTCTACCCGGGCGCGACCAGCGGCGGCCCCACGCTCAAGGACCGGCTCCTGGCCGCGTACGTCGACCGCCTCATGCTCACCGCCACCGGCAACGGACGTATCGCCCGCCGGGTGACCGACGTGACGTCGCTGGAGCGGGACGCGGCCGTGCTGCTCGCTCCGTCGGTGGTGCTGGGGGCGGTGGCGGGTCCGCTGAGGCCGCCGCTCGCGGGGCCGCCCCTGACCGTGCAGGAGCGCAAGGCGGCGGGACTGTCCTAGGCGTCGGTGGTCCGGCACCGGGCGGGGGCGCGGACCGCGCCCCCGCCCGGTGCCGGACGCCCGCCTCAGCCCGCGAACGACGGCTGCGGCATCCCCTTCCCAGCGCCCGGCACCACCAGCAGTGAGCCCGCCACCGGATGCGGTGCCGTCAGGCCCACCCGGGCCGTGGTGACGTACAGGTCGGTCAGGCCCGCGCCGCCGAAGGCGCAGGCGGTGACGCGGGGGGCGGGGAGCCTGATCACCCGGTCCAGGTCGCCCGCCGGGGTGTAGCGGCGCACCGCCCCGCCGTCCCACAGGGCGACCCACACGCAGCCGTCGGCGTCCACGGTGAGGCCGTCGGGGAAGCCGGCGCCCTCCTCGACGGCGGCCAGCGGGCGCCGGTTCGTGATGTGCCCGTCCTCGACGTCGAAGACGTCGATCCGGCGGGTCGGGGAGTCGACGTAGTACATCAGCCGCCCGTCGGGGCTCCAGCCGGTGCCGTTGCTCACCGCCACGTCGTCGAGGACGACCTCGACCGCGCCGTCCCCGGTGACGCGGGAGAGCGTGCCGCCGCCGGGCGCCTCGTCGTAGCGCATGGTGCCGGCCCACAGGCTGCCGTCGGGGGCCACGGCGGCGTCGTTGGCGCGGCGGCCCGCCACGGGTTCCCTGTGCAGCCAGCGCAAGGAGCCGTCGGGGTCGAGCAGGCCGATCCCGTCGCGCAGGTTGAGGACGAGGCCGCCGCCCGCGCGGGGCAGCGCCGCGCCCACGTGCTGCTCGGTCGTGCGCACCGTGCGGCGTCCGGAGGCCGGGTCGAAGGTGTGCACCCGGCAGCCGAGGATGTCGACCCAGATCAGCCGGCCGGCCCGCGCGTCCCAGGCCGGGCCCTCGCCGAGGGTCGCCTCGGCGCGTACCGCCACCTCGTACGTCATGTCACGCTCCGGTGGCCGAGGCGCTCGGAGAGGTCGGCGGCGCCCTTGACGGCGAGCTCCTCCAGCTCCGCGCGCCGCTCCTCGCTCCAGCGGATCATGGGCACGGAGATCGACAGCGCGGCGACGACCTGTCCGGTGCGGTCGCGGACCGGGGCGGCCACGCAGGAGACGTCCGGGTTGGACTCGCGGCTCTCCACCGCGATGCCGCGCTCCCGGATCCCGGCCAGGGCCTCGCGCAGGCCGGCCGGGTCGGTGATGCTGTTCGGGGTCATGGCGGTCAGCTCGGCGTCGTCGGGGACGCGGGCGGCGAGCTCCGCCTCCGGGAGGGAGGCCAGCAGCATCTTGCCGACGGAGGTGCAGTGGGCGGGCAGCCTGCGCCCGGCGGCGGAGACCATGCGCACCGCGTGGGTGGAGTCGACCTTGGCGATGTAGATGACGTCGGTGTCCTCCAGGATCGCCACGTGCACGGTCTCGTCGCAGGTCTCGGCGACGGTCCGGGCGACCTGCTGGCCCTCGGCGGCGAGGTCGAGGTGCTCGGCGTAGCGGGCGCCGAGCTGGTACGGGCGTACGCCGAGCCGGTAGCGTCCCGGCTGGCCGGGCAGGGGGACGATGTACTTGCGGGCGGCGAGCGTGGTGACCAGTTCGTGCACGGTGGTGCGCGGCAGCTGGAGGCGGCGCACGATGTCGGGGGCGGAGAGTGTGCCGTCCCCGTCGAGGAAGAGCTCGAGTATGTCGAGAGCCCGGGTCACGGCTGGTACGAGGCGTCCCATGTCCGGCCCCCTCCCTAGCTGTCTCAGGCGCCTGCGGTCAGAATATCCGGTGTTCGAGATATCAACAGGCGATCGGAATGGCGAACACAGGCTACTCATACTGTGTTTGGCCGGGCAATGGGCGGGCGGCAGGCGGCGGACGGCTCAGCTCCCCTCCCGCGTCTGTCCCAGCATGCCCCGCAGCCGGCGTGCCCGCAGGACCAGCTCCAGCTCGAAGCGGCGGTCCGGGTCGTCGATCTCGTCGCCCCACAGTTCACGGATCTGGCGCAGGCGGTAGCGGACGGTCTGCGGGTGCACCCCGAGCCGGGCGGCCACCTCGGGCGCCCCGCCGCGGGTCTCCAGCCACGCCAGTAACGTTTCCGCAAGTCGTCGCCCGTGGGACGGCCCGCAGTGGGACAGCGGGGCCAGCACGCGCAGCGCCAGGTCGTCGATCAGCTCCTCGGGCTGGAGCAGCACCAGCGCCTCGGTGTGCTCCGTGCAGTACAGCACCTCCCCGGCGGGCAGCAGCCCGCGTTCCATCAGGCCCACGGCGGCCTCCGCCCAGCGCAGCGACTTCGCCGCCCCGGTGAGCGGCACGGGCGGGCCGATCGCCCCGGCCCAGCCGGTCAGGGCGCGGTGCACCAGCTCGGGACGGCCGGCGGCGTCCGGATCGGGCACCACCATCCGCGGCTGCTCGCACTCCAGGTCGAGCAGCACCTCCTGGCCCACCGCGGGCGCCACCGCCTCCCGCGCCGGGCGCAGCAGCACGCCGACCGCGACCGTCTCCGGCAGTGGCCAGCCGATCCGTGCGGCGCGTTCGGCCAGCGCGTCGGACGCCTCGTCGCCGTGGCGTTCGGCGAGCAGCAGCTCCATCAGCCGGCGCTGGAGCCGCAGGCGTTCCCCGGCCTGACGGGCGGCTGCCTCGGCGTAGCCGCGCACGGACTGGTCGACCAGGCCGTCCAGGTACTCGTAGCCGGCGTCGACCAGCTCGTACATGGCCGGCGGCGGTATCTCGACGCGCTGGCCGATGTCGGCGAGCCTGCGCCAGGCCAGGCGTACGCCCATGCGGTAGATCGCCTGGAGGGAGTCCAGGGAGCGGCCGTGCAGGCCCTCGCCGCGGCCGAACGCCTGGAAGACGCCGGGCGGCACGGTGGGGCGGCCCGACGCGTCCCGGGCGTGCTCCAGGTGCTGCACGAAGACCTCGATGGCGCGGCGGATGCCGATCAGGGCCATCGGCTCGCCGGAGTCGTCGAGGACGACGGGCAGGTGGGGGTACTCGCGCCGGATCTCGCGCAGGATCTCCTCGGCGAGTTCGGGTGCCTCGGCCATGGCCATCGCCGTGAACCGGCGGGTCTGGAAGCGGGGGACGTCGTTCCAGGCCGAGCGGGCGGGCGCGCCGCCGGGTCGGGCGGTCTCGGGAAGCACCGGTCAGCCTCCCTGACCCGCATGCTCGTAGGTGATCAGTGGGGTGCCGGGCTGGTCGGGGGTCGCCTGGAGCAGCGCGACGACACCGCGTGCCGCACCCACGGCGAGGGCCGCGGCGAGCGCGACGGTGAGCGCGGCGGCGAGCAGTCTGGACATCGCAGGGTCAGCCTCTCTGTCAGGAAGGTGTCCGACAGCCGGCCCGAAGGGCCGTGCGGTCCCACCCGGTGCACCACCCCTGCCCGTCGGCGCCCAGTGTCGGCAGGACATTGACACCGCGTCAAGAGGCGCCTACGGTTCCCGGCCCATAGGGGATGCCCGGGTGGACGTCGTACCGACTCACACCCTGGAGCGCCCGGATGCGCCGTACGTCCTCGCCCTTTTCCCTCGTCCTGCTGGGTATCGGCACGTTCCTGCTGGTCCTGGCGCCGATGCTCGCCTGGTACGTGGCACCGCGTGCCGCGGTCAACCCGATCGACGTCGACACCACCGCCGTCTACACCGGCACCGGCAGCGTCTTCGACACCGAACGGATCGAGACCGTCCCGGACCGGCGGATCACCGTCACCCAGCGGGTGCGGGCCGACGTGGCGGACAGCGAACGCAGCGGGCACGCCGTCTGGGACGTGGTGACCACGGTCGACACCGACGGCTCGCTGCCGGCCGCCGACCCGCACGACGCCCTGGACTTCACCCCGCACCGCTGGGTCATGGACCGCACGACCACCGAGCCGGTGCACTGCTGCCAGGAGCACCCGTACATCGAGGGCGAGGCGTACCTGAAGTTCCCCTTCGACGTGCAGAAACGCTCCTACCGCTGGTGGGACAACACGCTCGGCGGCACGGTCGTCCTCCACTACCGGGGCACCGAGAAGGTCCAGGGCTACACCGGGTACCGCTTCACCGGCACCGTCCCGGCGGCGAGGACCGGCACCCGGCTGGTGCCGGGCAGCATCGTCGGCCAGCCGCGGCGCCCGCAGGTGGCGGCCGAGGAGTGGTACGCCAACCACGGCATCGAGCTCGTCGTCGACCAGCGCACCGGCCGGGTGATTCACGCGCAGACCGGGCCGCGGCGGACGCTGCGCGCGCCGGGCGGTCAGCGGGACGCGGCGGTGCTGCTGGACAGCCGGAAGCTCGCCTTCACGGACGCGACACAGCGGGAGGCGGTGCGGCAGGCGAAGCGGGACAGCGGTCTGCTGCGCCTGGTGGGCGAGACGCTGCCGATCGGTGCGGCTGTGGCCGGATTCGTCCTCGCGGTGACGGGTGGCGTTCCGGCGGTACGGGGGCGGAGTCGTCGTGTTCGTCCCGTCGCACCCGATACGCCCGGGACCGCGCTCACGAAATGATGTGCCGTCAGCTTCAACAAAGCCGGAAATTGTCACGTCCGTGAGTAGCCGTGGCGAACGGCTGGGCGAAAACTGTCCAACCCACCCGAGCACACCCTGCCCACATCCCCCTCCCAGGAAGCGCTCAGACCCCCCACAGCACGTCATCGCCGACCGGCCGGTCCCGTGTCGCGCGTCTCCTTCACTCCCCACGCCCCTCACACGTTCACCCGAGTTGGAGCACCCATGCCCCAGCACGTGCCGTCCTCGCTGCGTGCCGCGTCCGCCGGCGTACCGCCGCAGCGCCTCCCGGCGCTCCCCCCACACCCGCGCCGGATCACCTTCCTCGCCCACCGCGACCTGGGCAATCCGTCCGCCGGCGGCTCGGAGCTGCTCGTCGACCGGCTCGCCGCCGGACTGACCCGGCTGGGCCACCAGGTCACCCTGCTGTGCGGCGGACCCGCCTCCTTCCGCGACTACCGCGTGGTGTCGGCGGGCGGCTCCTACGGCCACTTCCTGCGTGCCCGCTCCGCCTTCGCCCGCCAGGTCGGCGAGACCGACCTGCTGGTCGAGGTCTGCAACGGCATGCCGTACCTGGCGCCGCTGTGGCACCGCGGCCCCACCCTCTGCCTGGTCAACCACGTCCACACCGATCTGTGGCGGATGCGGTTCGGCGGGCCGCTGGCCCCGGCCGCGCGGATCGGCCGGAGACTGGAGCACTGGGCGCTGACCGGTGTGCGCCACCGCGGCCCGGTGGTCGCCGTGTCGCCGTCCACCGCGCACGCGCTGCGCGCCATGGGCGTGGCCCGGACCCGCATCCGGGTCGTGCACAACGGCGTGGCCGAGCCCGGCCCGTGCGCCGACCGCTCCCCCGAGCCGCTGTTCGTGGCGGTGGGCAGGCTCGTCGAGTACAAGCGGATCGACCTGCTGCTGCGGCTGTGGGAGCGGGTGCGCCCGGTCACCGGCGGCCGGCTGCTGATCGTCGGCGACGGCCCGGAGCGCGGGCGCCTGGAGCGGCTGGCCGGCCCCGGCGTCGAGTTCACCGGCCATGTCACGGAGGCGGAGAAGCACCGTCTGCTGTGCGCGGCCTGGCTGCTGCTGCATCCGTCGGCGGTGGAGGGCTGGGGCCTGGTGGTGACCGAGGCGGCGGTGCGCCGAACGCCGACGGTCGCCTTCGACGTACCCGGCCTCAGGGACTCCGTGGCCGACGGCGTCACCGGCGTCCTCGCGCCCGGTGAGTCGTCGTTCGCCGCCGCCTGGTGCACGTTGGCCCTGTCCGGGCGGCGGCGGGAGCTGATGGGGAAGGCCGCGCGTGACCGTGCGGCGCGCTACCGCTGGGACGGAACGGTGCGGCAGTTCCGGGCGGTGGCCATGGAGGCGGTGAGGGGCTGGGGGACGTGACGCCTGTGCGCCGGGTCGGTGAAGTGGTCGCGCGACTGCGGGTTGTGTGCGGCTCGTCGCGCCCGCGCGGCGGACGCGGCTCGTCGCGCCCGCGCGGTGGAGCCGCGGACGCATCAGCCCCGCGCCCCTCGGAGGGCGCCGTTCGGCACCTGCGCGTCAAGGACCCCTCCCTGCGGCGCTCCGTCGCCCTCTTCCGCGCCTTCCTCCGCGAGCAGGACGATCCGGAGACGTGCTACTCGCTGCTCGCCCGCGATGCCGCCGACCAGCTGGAGGCGTACGACGGTCCGCTCGCCGGCCGCACGGTGGTCGACGTCGGTGGTGGCAGCGGGCACTTCACCGCCGAGTTCCGGCGCCGCGGCGCCCAGGCCCACCTGTTCGAACCGGACGTGCGGGAGCTGGGCGAGAAGCCGCCGGAGGGGACGGTGATCGCGGACGGCTACCTGCTGCCGCTGCCCGACGGTGTCGCGGACGTCGCGTTCTCCTCCAACGTGCTGGAGCACGTGGCCGACCCGCAGACCTTCCTCAGCGAGCTGGCCCGGGTGACCCGGCCCGGCGGGCTGATCTACGTGTCGTTCACCAACTGGCTGTCGCCGTGGGGCGGGCACGAGTGGGCCCCGTGGCACTACCTCGGCGCCGAGCGGGCCCGCGCCCGCTACCGGCGCCGCACCGGCCGGGCCGCCAAGCACACCCTCGGCGAGAACCTCTTCCCGGTCCATGTCGGCAGCACGCTGCGGCAGGTGCGCGCCCGTGACGACGTCACGCTGGTCGCGGCGCGCTCCCGCTACTGGCCGTTCCTCGCCGAGGCCGTCGTCAGGGCGCCCGTTCTGCGCGAGGTGGCCACCTGGAACCTCCTCCTCATCCTCCGGCGGTGTCCTTCATGACGACCACGGTCCAGGCTCCTCCCCCGGCAGCCGTCCCCACCTCCGCGAACACCGCGGGCCCGCCGGACGGTCCGCGCTCGCGGCGCTGGCTGCTGGGGTTCTGGGCCGTGGTGCTCGTGCTGTTCCTGGCGGTGCACCCGGGCCGGCAGACCTTCGACACCAAGCTGGGCGTGACCGTCGACCCCGGCCGGTTCCTGGCCGGCCTGGGCCAGTTGTGGCACGACCAGGGCTCGTTCGGCGGGATCCAGGACCAGTACGTCGGCTACCTGTGGCCGATGCTGCCGTTCCACTGGCTGGGCGACCTGGTGCGCCTGCCGGTGTGGCTGACCGAGCGGCTGTGGCTGTCGCTGATCGTCTCCGTCGCCTTCTGGGGCGCGCTGCGGCTGACCGAGCGGCTGCGCGTCGGCAGCGGCGCGACCCGGCTGCTCGCGGGCGTGGCGTACGCGTTGTGGCCGGTGTTCACCGGCGTGGTCGGCTCCACGTCGGCCGCCGCCCTGCCCGGCGCCCTCCTGCCGTGGGTGCTGCTGCCGCTGACGGACGAGCGGTACGCCGCCCGGGTCGCGGCCCTGCGCTCGGCGCTGCTCGTGCCGTTCATGGGCGGTGTGAACGCGGCCTCCACGCTGGCCTCCCTGCTCCCGGTCGGCCTGTACCTGCTCTCCCGGCCGCCGGGCCCCCGGCAGCGCAGGCTGATCGCCTGGTGGGCGCCGGCGGTGATCGTGGTGACGGCGTGGTGGTGGATCCCGCTGCTGCTGCTCGGCGTCCACGGGGAGAACTTCCTGCCCTTCATCGAGACCGCCGAGACCACCACGTCCACCATGTCGGCCACGGAGGCGCTGCGCGGCGCCGGGAACTGGGTCGCTTATCTGCACTTCGGCGAGGCATGGCTGCCGGCGGGGTGGACGGTGGCGTCCTCGGCCGCCGTCATCCTCTGCTCGGCGCTGGCCGCCGGGCTGGGCCTGGCCGGGCTGGCCCGGCGGGACATGCCGGAGCGGCGCTGGCTGGTGCTGACCGTGCTGGTGGCGGCGCCGGTGCTGCTCGCCGGGTACGGCGGCGCGTCCGGTGCCCCGTTCCACGGGGTGGTGCAGGACTGGCTGGACGGCCCGCTGTCGCCGTTCCGGAACATCTACAAGTTCCAGACCGGACTGGCACTGGCGCTCGTGCTGGGGCTGGCCCACCTCGTGGGCACGGCCGCCGCGCCGCGCGGGGTCCGCGGCCGGGCGGACGGACGCCGGTTCCTTCCCCCCGCGGCGGCCGTCCTGGTCCTGCCCGGACTGCTGTGGCCGTACCTCAACGGCTCGATCCTCAGCCCCGGTTCGTTCCAGCGGATCCCCGCCTACTGGCAGGCCACGGCGGACTGGCTGGAGAAGTACTCCCCCGACTCGCGCGCCCTCGTCGTACCGGCGACCGCGCACGGCATCCACACCTGGGGCTCCCCCATCGACCAGCCGCTCGACGTGGTCGCCGGCTCCCGCTGGGCGCAGCGCGACCACGTCCCGTTCGGCACCCCCGGCAACCGGCGCGCGATGGACGCCGTCGAGCAGGCCCTGACGACCGGCGCCGAGGTGCCGGGGCTCGCCGACCACCTGAGCCGCGCCGGAATCTTTTACGTCGTCGTGCGCAACGACCTCGACCCCGACCAGATCGGCCACGTGCCGACGACCACGGTGAAGCGGACCCTGGAGCAGTCCGGGTACGAGCGGGTGACGGGGCTCGGGCCGGTGATGACCGGCGGCGTGATCGCGGACGACACCCCGCTGCAGGTCGAGGGCCTGTATCCGCGGCAGCGGGCGGTGGAGATCTACCGTCCGGCGAGCGAGGACGTGCCCCGGCCCGGACCGGCCCGCCTCTCGCCGGTCGCCGCCACCGCCGTGGTCTCCGGCGGTCCGGAGGCGCTGCTGCCGCAGGCGACCGAGCTGCGCGGCCGGCCCACCGTGCTGACCGGCGACCGCCACCCGGGCCTCGGCACCCCGCAGCTGCAGGTGACGGGCGACGGGCTGCGCCGGGCGGACACCCGGTTCGGGCTGGTCAACGCCAACACCTCGTACACGTACACCCGTGACGAACGCAACGCGCCGGACGCCGTGCAGAACCCGGGCGAGGAACCGCACCAGATCCTGCCGTCCGAGGGCCTGGCCCACCAGACGGTCGCCGAGCTGCGCGGTGCCCGCTCGGTCACCGCCTCCTCCTACGGCAACTGGCTGTTCCACCTGCCGCAGTACGACCCGGTGAACGCCTTCGACGGCGACCCGGACACCGCCTGGACGGAGGGCGCGCCCGGCTCGCCTGACGGGCAGTGGCTGCGCATCGGCTTCAGCAGGTCGTACGACATGCCGGGCTCGTTCGCGGTGACGCCGCTGCCGCAGGACGGGGTGCGGGCGGCGGCGACCCGGGTGCGGGTGGAGACCGAGCGGGGCGAGGCGACCAGCTTCCTGCGGGCGAACGGCACGACCCAGACCGTGCGGGCGCCCGAGGGGGCGACGGACTGGATGAAGCTGACGATCGTCGACTCCACCGCCCGCGACGCCCACTTGACCGGCGCGGGCTTCGCGGAGGTCGACCTGCCGGACGTCCAGGTCACCCGTCTGCTGCGGCTGCCCACCGACGCGGCCGGCTCCGACGCCGCCGCCGAGATCGTCTCCCTGCACCGCGCGGCCGACCCGACCGGCCTGTCCCCGACCGGCACCGAGGCGGGCCTGCACCGCCGCTTCGGCACGGCCGCGAGCGGCACGTTCGAGGTACGGGCGAGCGCGGTGCCGGTGCCGGGCGCGGAACTCGACCGGCTGCTGTACGAGGTCGCCCCCGGGCAGCGGAGCCGGATCACCGCCACCGCCGACTCCACGGCCCGCCTGGGCGCGGGCCTGGCGGCGCGCAACCTCACCGACGGCGACCTGACGACGGCGTGGATCGCGGGCGACCGGCCGACCGTCCATCTGCGCTGGGAGGGCAAGGTGCCGGTGGACGAACTGGTGCTGGCCGCCGCGGGCGGGCTGTCCACGCGGCCCACCGAGGTCCGCATCAGCTCCCCGGACGGTGCCGCGATCGCCGGCGTGGACAAGAACGGCCTGGCCCGTTTCGGCCCGATCACCACCGACCGCCTCGACATCACGGTCACCGGGACGGCACCGCTGACCCTGCACAACCCGGTGGCCGGCGAAGAACTCCAGCTGCCGGTCGGCCTGACCGAGGCCTACCTCCCGGCGCTGGAGCAGCACCGCACCCCGCAGCCGGACGCCGGAAGGGAGTTCACCCTGCCGTGCGGGCAGGGGCCGGACGTGGCGCTGGACGGCAGGCTGTACCGGACCGGTGTCCGGGGCACCGTGGGCGACCTGGTCGAACGGCGGCCGGTAGAGGTGACCCTGTGCCAGGAGGGCCGCAGGTCCGCCGGGGTGGAGCTGACGGCCGGTGAGCACCGGCTGGAGGGCGGGGACGACGGCGCGCTGACGCTGACCGGCGTGACCCTGACCCGTGGCTCGGTCAGCGACCCGCCGGCCGGGCGTGAGCTGGAGGTCCGGGACTGGCTGGGCGACCGCCGCGAGGTCGGCGTCGGCTCGGGCGCGGCCTCGTACCTGACCATGTACGAGAACTTCAACGACGGCTGGAAGGCCACGCTCGACGGCGAGGAGCTCACGCCGGTGCGGCTGGACGGCTGGCAGCAGGGCTGGCACGTCCCCGAGGGCGCGGGCGGCTCGGTGAAGCTGTCGTACGAGCCGGCCACGACGTACGACGCCGCGCTGATCGGCTCCGGTGCCGGCATCGCCGCGCTGGTCGGCCTGGTGCTGTGGCGGCGGCGCGCGCCCGGCCCCGACGCGCCGCAGCCGGTTCCGCCGCTGCCCGGTCCGTGGCTCGGCACGGTGGCGCTGACGCTGGTCGGCGTGGTGATCGCGGGCCCGTCGGCGCTGCTGGTGCCGGTGTTGGCGGTGGTGGCGTGGCGGCGGCCCGCGCTGCTGGTGCCGGTGGCCTTCGCGGCGCCGGCCGGGGCCGGGATCGCCGCGGCCTTCGGGGCCGGGGAGCCGCCCGGCGCGGGCGACGGCGCGTTCGGTCACGTCGCGCAACTGCTGGCGCTGATCGGTCTGTTCGCGGCGCTCGTGAGCTGGGGTCCACGACGGGACGCCGATCCGGAGGCGCCGACCCGGCCGCTGCCCCGGGTGGCGGACGCAGAGGATCGCGCGGATCACGGAGAGCCCGCGGATCACGGGGAGCGGGCCGGGCACGGGCAGAGCACCGGATACGGGCAGAGCACCGGACACGGGGAGCGGACCGAGTACGGGCAGCGCGCCGGAGACGAGCAAAGTGCCGGACACGAGCAGAGTGCCGGATACGGGCAGAGCACCGGACACGGGGAGCGGACCGAGTACGGGCAGCGCGCCGGAGACGAGCAGAGCACCGGACGCGGGCAGAGCACCGGGTACGGGCAGAGCACCGGACACGAGCAGCGTGCCGGATACGGGCAGCGCGCCGGACACGAGCAGAGCACCGGACACGGGGAGAGGGGCGAGCGGGCATGACCACCGCCGAGGGGCGAGCGGGCGTGACAAACCCACCGGTACGCATTCCGTTCCCGGTGGTGGACGAGGTGGCCCGGCACTGCCTCCTGCGGGAGGAGCCGGAGACGGTCCACATCGAGGTCCGTCTCCCCGGCCCCGTCGATGTGGCCCGGCTGCGCAAGGCCGTCGCCGAGGCCCTGCTGCGTCACCCCCGCATCCTGATGCGGGAGGCGCCGGGGCCCTGGTACCGCCGCCGTTACGAATGGGAGCTGACCGACGCCCCCGACGTGGACGTGGTGCGCGTGGCACCGCCGGGGCCGGGCGCGCTGCGGGACGCGCGGACCCGGGCGCTGACCGAGGCGCCCCCGCTGTCGGCGGCGCCGCCGGTCCGCCTAGAGGTGGTGGAGGGCCGGGGAACGGTACTGGTGCTCACCGTCAACCACACCGCCCTCGACGGCCCGGCCTGCCTGCGGGTGCTGGCCACGGCGGCGGAGCTGTACGGCGGCCGGGACAACTCCCCCGCGGCACCGCCCGTACGCACCACGGCCGAGGCCCCCGAGGACAGCACCGCCCCTTCCCCCTGGACCCGCCCGGCCCGGGTGGCCCCGGGTACCCCCGAAC
The DNA here is from genome assembly GCF_014650995.1 of Streptomyces viridiviolaceus. Taxonomy (GTDB): domain Bacteria; phylum Actinomycetota; class Actinomycetes; order Streptomycetales; family Streptomycetaceae; genus Streptomyces; species Streptomyces viridiviolaceus. Next base: position 183,940 of record NZ_BMWA01000008.1, on the reverse strand, counting down.
CCTGCCCGGGCAACGGCAACGGCGTGCTGGTCGCCGAACTCGCCCTCCCCCACCGCCCCGCGGGCTCCCCCTACACGGTCAACGACCAGCTCATGGCCGCCACGGCGCTGACCGTCGCCCACTGGAACCGGGAGCACGGCGCCCGCCCCCGCCCCCTGCGCATCACCATGCCGGTCGACGACCGCCCCCGGGACGCGGACATGCCCATCGGCAACGGCACCCGGCTGGTCGAAGTCCCCTTCTCCCCCGAGGAGCTGACCGGCTGCGCCCTGCCCGAGCTGCTGCGCCGCACCGCCACCCGCACCCGCGCCCTCAAGGCGCTCCCGCGCCCCCAACTCGGCCGCGGCGCCGCCCTGCTGACCTCTCCCTGGGCCCCGGTCGCCGCCCGCGCCGCCCTCACCCGCGCCCTGCGCCGGGCCGTCGCGCCGTGGACGTCCACGACGTTGCTCAGCAACCTCGGCCGCATCCCCTACCCGCTGGACTTCGGGGAGGAGGCCGGCCGGGCGGACGCGGTCTGGTTCTCGGCCCCGGCCCGCATGCCGCGGGGCCTCACCGTCACCACGGCCTCCACCGCGGGCCGCCTCCACCTGGTCCTGCGCTGGTCGCGGACGCTGCTCGGCCCCGGCGACGGCGCCCGTCTGCGGGACCTGTTCGAGCACCACCTGCACACCACGGAGGTGACCTCGTGACGACGGCCCCCGCCCGGCCCCCGGAGCTGCGCGACTTCTACGAGAACCCCGACGTCCCGGTCGCCTCCGGCGCACCCCGCAGCATCCGCCAGGCCCGCATGCTGGCAAAAGCGCTGAGGGGCGGGGAGCGCCCGCAGACCGTCCTGGACATCGGCTGCGGCGACGGCACCGCCGCCGCCACCGCCGCCCCCTGCCTCCGCGGGCACCGGATCGTCGGCGTCGACTGGTCCCAGGACGCCCTGCGCCGCGCCCGCACCCGGCTGCCGTACGCGGTGCGCGGCGAACTCACCGGCGGGGGGCTGCCGTTCGGCACCGGCACCGCGGACGCCGTGCTGTTCAGCGAGGTGGTCGAGCACCTGGTGGACCCGGACGCCGCCCTGGACGAGATCCGCCGCGTGCTGCACCCCGGCGGCCACCTGATGCTGTCCACCCCGAACCTGGCCGCCTGGTACAACCGCGCCCTGCTGCTGGCCGGGGTCCAGCCGGTGTTCTCCGAGGTCAGCCTGCGCGCCGTGCACGGCCGCCCCGGCTCCGAGGTGGTGGGCCACCTGCGGCTGTACACCGCCCGAGCGCTGCGGGAGTTCGTGACGGCGGCCGGCTTCGACGTCGTACGTCTGGCCGGGGCGCCCTTCCACGGGGTCCCGCGCCCGCTGCGTCCGCTGGACCGGCTGGCCTGTGCCCGGCCGCCGCTGGCGTCGATCCTGTTGCTGCACGCGCGCCGAACGTAGGGGGGACGTGTCGGATGTGGTGGGGAGTGGCCGCGGCCTTGCTGGCGAACGTGCTGTACAGCACCGGTTTCGTCCTGGAGAAACGGGCGCTGGCCGCCCTGCCGGAGGTGAGCGTGCGCCGGCCCGCCCGGATGCTGCGCCTGGTGCTGGGCAGCCCGCTGTGGATCGCCGGCTCGCTGGCGCTGGCCTCCGGGTTCGCCGCGCAGCTGGTCGTCTACCGCACGCTGCCGATCGCCGCCGCGCAGGGCATCTTCGTCTCCGGGCTGGTGCTGCTGGTGCTGCTGTCGTCCCGGCTGCTGGGCGAGGAGACCAGCGGCCGGGAGCGGTACGCGCTGGCCGCGATCCTCGCCGCGCTGCTGATGGTGGTGCTGTCGCTGCGAGAGGGCGCCGAGACGGTGAGCGAGGGGGCGCCGTACCCGCTGGTGCTGCTGGTGTGCGTGCCGTCGCTGGCGGCCGGGGTGTGGCTGTACCGGTCGGCGGAGCGCCGCGCCGTCCGCCGGCACCGGCTGCCGACGGCCGGCGTCGAGTACGGGGTGGCGGTCGGCCTGCTGTACGGCGTCAGCTCGCTCGCCGTCAAGGGTGTCTCGGGCCGTCTGTCGGCCGGCGCGTGGGACAGCGCCCTGCAGGCCGTCCTCCGCTCCCCGTACCCGTACCTCCTCCTCTTCACCGGCGCGTTCGGCCTGGTCATGTCGCAGGCCGCGCTGCAACGCTGCCGGGCCTCCCTGATCGTGCCGGTGTGCACGACCGTGACCTGCCTGTACACGGCGGTGCTCGGCACCCTCTCGTTCGGCGAGGCGCTGCCCGAGGACCCGGCCCGGCTGACGCTGCGCGTCACGGGCACGGTGCTCGCCCTTGCGGTGCTCCTGGGCATGCCGAAGCACGACGCCGCACCCCGACCCCCCATCGGCGCCAAGGAGCTGACCCCGCCATGAAGCCCGACGACCCGCTGCTGAGGATTCTCGCCTGCCCGCTCGACAAGGGCCCGCTGCACCTGCTCGCCCCGGAGGCAGGCTCCGCCGAGGGGGAGTCGCTGTACAACCCCCGGCTGCACCGCCGCTACCCGATCGTCGACGGCATCCCGCAGTTGCTGCCGTCCTCGGGGGTGCAGGTCACGGAGGACGAGCACGAGAAGCTCCTGAAGCGGATGGTGCCGTGACGGGCGCCGCACCGCGCACCCCGGCCGCCCGGCTGGCACCGCTGCTGCCCCGGCGCCTGGTGGCGGCGACGGCACGGGCGGTCTACCCGCGCTTCGAACCGGAGCTGGCGCGGCTGCCCGAGCTCTGCCCGCCGGGCTGCGGCACGGCCGTCGACGTCGGCGGCTGGTACGGCCCGTGGACGCACCGGCTGGCCCGGCGTGCCCGCGAGGTGGTCACCGTCGAACCGGTCCCCCATCTGGCGCGGCTGCTGGCCGCCGGCGCCCCGGCGAACGTGCGCGTGATCCGGGCCGCCGCCTCGGACCGCCCGGGCGTCGCCCGCCTGTGGCTGCCGCCGGACGACGCCGGCGACCGGGGCGTTTCGTCCCTGGTCCGCCGCGACATCCACGCGCGTGCCCTGGACGTGCCGTGCGTCGCCCTGGACGACCTCGGCCTGACGGACGTCGGCTTCGTCAAAGTCGACGTGGACGGCAGCGAGGCGGCGGTGCTGCGCGGGGCGACGGGCCTACTGGCACGGGACCGGCCGGCCCTCTTCGTCGAACTGGAGTCCCGTATCCAGCCGGTCGCGCCGGTGGTGACGTACCTGTCGATGCTGGGCTACGACGGCTGGGTGCTGCCCGGCGCCACCTGGGTCCCGCTCGCCTCCTTCCCCCTGGAGTCCCACCAGGCCGCCGCCTCCTGGGTGGTCACGCGCGGCCTGCTGCCCCGTGTCCTGCCCTTCCGCTCCGGCCCCCGCTACGTCAACTCGGTGCTGTTCCTGCCGGACGGCCGCCGCCCGGGAGCGCGTCCGGTGGGCGACGATGGTGCGCATGCCGACCGGAAAGCGCCCCGCTAGCCCCTTCACGAGGCTCGACTTCCAGCTCGTCCTGCTGCGCCGCATGGCCGACCACAACCCGGGCCTGGTGGAGGACGCCCGCCGCGAACTGGGCGCCTCGCTCACCGACATGCGCGAGGCGAACAGACGCTGGCAGGCGATGGTCCGCTCGCCACGCTCCCGCTCGGCCGCCTCGCGCTACCGCTCGGTCCTGGGCGAACCGGAGTCGGTGGTCCCCCGCCGGATCGGCGACCTGGAGTGCGAGGCCCGCCTGTGGCCGCTCCCGCTCTGGCCCGACCTGCGCTTCGAGATCCTCGTGGCGGGCAACGGCGCCGTCTGGAACGAGTGGCTGGTCCGCGCGCCCGGAGCAGAGGGCCCGCAACTGCGCACCCTGGACGACCTGACCCCCTGGTCCTGCACGGTCGACGAGGCGGCCCGCGCCTTCTCCCCGGCCCGCCCCCTCCAGGGCTCGGCGCCGACCCGCTGGGGGCTGGCCTTCACGGCGCCGGACGCGCGGGGCGTCCGGCGCGAGATCGTCGCGGAGTTCACGTGGGGGCTGCTGCAGCGGACGGCGGTCAGCGGGTAGCCGCCAGCACGGCCTCGACGACGCGCGGCAGCGACCCGGGGTGCAGCCACAGGAACAGGTTCGGTTCCACCAGCTCCAGTTCCATCACGCAGGGCCGCCCGTCCGCCCCGTCCACGAGGTCGACACGGGCGTACAGCAGCTCGGGCGCCTCCGGTACGGCGGCCAGGGCGCGCTCGGCGACGGAGAGTTCGGCCGGGGTCGGGGTCCACGGCTCCAGGCCGGGATGCGCGACCTTGCGCTCGTCGTACGGCGTCCCGGGCGTGAGGACGGCGCCCTTGCGGCCGACGTGCAGCAGGCGCCCGCCGAAGAACTGCAGCGCCCGCTCGCCGGTGGTGTCGATGCCGCGCACGTACGGCTGCACCATCGCCGTGAGCCCCTCGGCGTGCATCCGCTCCAGCTGCCCCAGGGCGGTGGCGTGCCGGTCGGGCGTGTAGCGGGCGGCGAAACGGGCTCCGGCGCCGGAGACGGGCTTGACGACGTACTCGTGGTCGTCGGGGAGGTCGGCCGGGTCGCCGGGTGCCAGGTACCGGGTGGGGACGACGGGCACGCCGGCCGCCGCGAGGTCCCCGAGGTACCGCTTGTCGGTGTTCCACCGCACGACCCCGGCCGGGTTCGCCAGCCGCGTGACCTTGCCGCACGCCTCGGCCCACGCCGTGAACTCCGCCGCCCGCCAGCTGTAGTCCCAGGTCGAGCGGATCACGGCGAGGTCGAAGGAGGCCCAGTCGACGCCGGGGTCGTCCCACACCTCGGCGGAGGCCTCGGCCCCGGCCTCCCCGAGCGCCCGCACCAGCACCGGCAGGTCGCGGTCGACGCTGGTCTGCGGCCCGGGCCGGCAGGTGACGAGTGCGATGCGGGGCACGACGGCCTCCTCCTCGTACGGGTGTCTGACCGCTCGGCAGGCTAACAACCGTCACCGCAACCGGAACAGGCCGCTTGACCTTCCCCTTCGGTGAAGCCACAGCATCGGTGGCGGAACGGAGGGGGTGCTCGATGGACGAGGGCATGCTGACGATCGGCGCGTTCGCCAGGGCCTGCCGGCTGTCGCCGAAGGCGCTGCGGCTGTACGACGAGCTGGGGCTGCTGCGTCCGGCCCGGGTGGACCCGGACACCGGGTACCGCTACTACGCGGCCGGGCAACTGGAGCAGGCGCGGCTGGTGGCGTGGCTGCGGCGGCTGGGGATGCCGCTGGCCGGGATACGTCGGGTGTGCGCCCTCGACGACCCCTCGTCCGCCGCCCGGGAGGTCCGCGCCTACTGGGCGCGCGTCGAGCGGGAGACGGCGGCCCGGCGGGACCTCGCCGCGTTCCTCGTCGATCAGTTGTCGGCCGAGTCCGTGGAGGAACCTCCCATGCTGGAACTGCGCTGCTTCGCCCACTCCGATACGGGCCGCGTGCGGCCCGCCAACCAGGACACCGCCTACGCGGGCGCCCGGCTGCTGGCCGTGGCCGACGGGTTCGGCCCGGCGGGTGCGCCCGCGAGCAGCGCCGCCGTGGAGGCGCTGAGGTTCCTCGACACGGCTCAGGTGCCGGCGGGCGGGGTGCTGAACCTGCTTCAGGACGCGGTGCGGGGCGCGGCCGAGGCGGTGCGGGACGCGGCCGGCGGCACGGATGGCGCCGGCACCACGCTGACGGCGCTGCTGTGGACGGGGTCGCGGCCGGCGCTGGTGCACATCGGCGACTCGCGGGCGTACCTGCTGCGCGACGGCGAGCTGTTCCGCATCACCCACGACCACACCATGGTCCAGTCGATGGTCGACGAGGGCCGGCTGACGGCGCAGGAGGCCGCCGCCCACCCGCAGCGCGCGCTGCTGCTGAAGGCGCTCACCGCACACGGCCCCGCCGCCTCCCCGGACCTGCGGCTGCACGACGCCCTCCCCGGCGACCGCTACCTGCTGTGCTCCGACGGCCTGTCCGCCGTACTCCCCGAGGACCGGGTGCACCGCCTGCTCACCGGCACCCCGGCCGCCCCGGACACGGCGGCCCGGCGCCTGGTCGACGCGGCGAACGACGCCGGCGGCCCGGACAACGTCAGCTGTGTGGTGGCGGACGTGGTGCAGACGGCGGCCCAGGTGTATTGACCTGAAGCGTTGTTCACGCGGCTGATGGGTGGGTGGCCGCCGAGTGCGGTGTGGCAACGGTGGTGGTCGGGGGAGCGTGCACGGCGTCGCGGAGCAGACGGGAACGGCCGGACAGGCCCCTAGCGGCCCTCCTCCTCCGGATCCCAGTCCAGCAGGCGGACCTTGGCGACCGTGCGGACGTGGCGGCGCATCGCGGCCGCCGCCTGACGGGGCCGCCGGGCCGCGATCGCGTCGAGGATGGCCCGGTGCTGGGCCAGGGAGCGGGTGGGCCGGCCCGGCTGGCGCAGGGACTCGGTGCGGCTCTCGGCGATCTGCTGGGCGATGGAGCGCATGAACTCCGCCAGCAGGCTGCTGTGCGCCGCCGCCGTCACCGCCGCGTGGAACAGACGGTCGCCGTCGACCCCGTGACCGCCGCCCTCGATCTCCTCGGCCATGGTGACCAGCGCGGACGTCATGGCGGCCAGGTCCTCGTCCGTGCGGCGCTCGGCGGCGAGTTCGGCGAGCTTCGTCTCCAGCGCCTCCCTGGCCTCCAGGACGTCCGGGAGGCGCCGTCGGCGTTCGACCATCTCCTCGACGGGTTCGACGTCCAGGCTGTCCCGGACGAGGTACGTGCCGCCGCCGTGCCGCGCCTCGACCAGGCCCTGGACCTCCAGGACCACGATCGCCTGCTTCACCGAGGCCCGGCTCACGCCGAGCCGCTGGGCCAGGTCCCGTTCGGGCGGGAGCCGGTCACCGGCGCGCAGGCCGCCCTCGGCGACGTACTGCCGCAGCCGCTCGAGGACCTGCTCGTACAGGCGCTGCTTGGTCATGGGGCGCAAGGCGTCGGTCACGGGTCCCCCTCTCGCGGGGAGCGTAACACCGGGCAGGCCGATGGCTGAGTGGCTGAGCCAATTCTTGCGTGACCCCTTGACGTCCGCTCCCGGCGAGCCCACGCTGACCAGCCAACCGCACCTCCGAAGTGGCTCAGCCACTCGTCCACTCGCCGCTCGATCAGGGACCCAGACGGGAGCCCGCATGTCCCCCGAACTCATCTCGATCCTCGTGCTCGTCGTGGTGTTCGTCATCGCCACCACCCGTTCCGTCAACATGGGCGCGCTCGCCTTCGCCGCCGCGTTCGGCGTCGGCACGCTCGTCGCGGACCTCGACGCGGACGGCATCTTCGCCGGCTTCCCCGGCGATCTGTTCGTCGTCCTCGTCGGCGTCACGTACCTGTTCGCGATCGCGCGGGCCAACGGCACCACCGACTGGCTGGTCCACGCCGCCGTCCGGCTGGTCCGCGGGCGGGTGGCGCTGATCCCCTGGGTGATGTTCGCCCTCACCGGCGCGCTCACGGCGATCGGCGCGGTCAGCCCGGCGGCGGTCGCGATCGTCGCGCCGATCGCGCTCAGCTTCGGCACGACCTACGGGATCAGTCCGCTGCTGATGGGCGCGATGGTGGTGCACGGCGCCCAGGCGGGCGGCTTCTCGCCGATCAGCATCTACGGCTCCATCGTCAACGGCATCGTCGAGCGTGAGCATCTCCCGGGCAGCGAGGTCGGCCTGTTCCTCGCCTCGCTGCTGGCCAACCTCGTCATCGCGGCCGTGGTGTTCGTGGTGTGCGGCGGACGGAAGCTGTGGGCACGGGGCGCTGAGCCCGCGCACGAGGGATCCGGGGGACCGGACGGCACCGGCGGCGGCTCCGCGACCGGGCCCGCCCCCACCGGGACCGCCACCGCCGTCGCCGCTCCCCCGGCCGCCCCCGGCACCGCCCCGGCCCGGCTCGACCCCGCCCGGATCGCCACCCTCACCGCGCTGGTCGCCCTCGTCGTCGCCGTCCTCGGCTTCGATCTGGACGCCGGTCTGACCGCGGTCACCCTCGCCGTCTTCCTGAGCACCGCCTGGCCGGAGGACAGCCGCCGGGCGGTCGGCCAGATCGCGTGGTCCACCGTCCTGCTGATCTGCGGTGTCCTGACGTACGTCGGCGTCCTTCAGGAGATGGGCACCATCACCTGGGCCGGTGAGGGCGTCGGCGGCATCGGCGTGCCGCTGCTGGCGGCCGTGCTGCTGTGCTACATCGGCGCGCTCGTGTCCGCCTTCGCCTCCTCCGTGGGGATCATGGGGGCGTTGATCCCGCTGGCGGTGCCGTTCCTCGCGCAGGGAGAGATCGGTGCGGCCGGCATGGTGGCGGCGCTGGCGGTGTCCGCGACGGTCGTGGACGTCAGCCCGTTCTCGACCAACGGCGCCCTGGTCCTGGCCGCAGCACCGGAGGCCGACCGCGAGCGCTTCTTCCGGCAGTTGATGGTGTACGGAGGGATCGTCGTGGCGGCCGTACCGGCGCTGGCGTGGCTGGTGCTGGTCGTGCCCGGCTTCGGGTAGGCCCACGGCAGGAAACCCGGCAGCCCCGAGCAACAGCTAAGGAGTACGACGCGTGTCCTCTCTCTTCCCGGCCCTGACCGGAACCCCGGCCGACCGGCCCGCCCTGCGGTTCGGCGAGCGCTCCCTGACCTACGCGGAACTGGCCGCCGCGGCCGGCGCCACGGCCGGAGCCATCCGGGACGCGCGGCGGGTGGCCGTCTGGGCGACGCCGACGATGGAGACGGCGGTCGCCGTCGTGGCGGCGCTGCTCGCCGGCGTGGCCGCCGTGCCGCTCAACCCCAAGTCCGGGGAGAAGGAGCTGCGGCACATCCTGTCCGACAGCGCCCCGTCGCTCGTCCTCGCCCCGCCGGGCGGTGAACTGCCCGCGCCGCTCGCCGGCCTGCCGCGCCTCGACGTCGACGTGCACGCCACCGGCCTGGTACCCGACGACAGCGGCCTCGACGAGGCCACGCCCGCGCTGGTCGTCTACACCTCCGGCACCACCGGCCCGCCGAAGGGCGCCGTCATCCCCCGGCGGGCGGTGACCGCGACGCTGGACGCGCTCGCCGACGCCTGGCGGTGGACCGGCGACGACGTGCTGGTGCACGGGCTGCCGCTGTTCCACGTGCACGGGCTGGTGCTGGGCACCCTCGGCCCGCTGCGGCGCGGCGGATCGGTACGGCACCTCGGGCGGTTCGGCACGGACGGCGTCGCCCGTGAGCTGAGCTCCGGCGCCACCATGCTGTTCGGCGTCCCGACGATGTACCACCGCATCGCCGAGGCCCTGCCGCAGGAGCCGGAGCTGGTCAAGGCGCTCGCCGGGGCGCGGCTGCTGGTCTCGGGTTCCGCCGCGCTGCCCGTGCACGACCACGAGCGCATCGCCGCCGCGACCGGGCGCCGGGTCATCGAGCGGTACGGCATGACGGAGACGCTGATGAACACCAGCGTGCGCGCCGACGGGGAGCCGCGCGCGGGGACCGTGGGCGTGCCCCTGCCGGGGGTCGGACTGCGGCTCGTGGCGGAGGACGGCACACCGATCACGGAACTCGACGGCGAGACGGTCGGCGAGATCCAGGTGCGCGGAGCGAACCTGTTCACCGAGTACCTGAACCGGCCCGACGCCACCGCCGCCGCCTTCACGGCCGACGGCTGGTTCCGCACCGGCGACATGGCGGTGCGGGACGCGGACGGCTACGTCCGCATCGTCGGCCGCAAGGCCACCGACCTGATCAAGAGCGGCGGGTACAAGATCGGCGCCGGGGAGATCGAGAACGCCCTGCTGGAGCACCCGGGCGTGCGGGAGGCCGCCGTGACCGGTGAGCCGGACGCGGATCTCGGCGAGCGGATCGTGGCCTGGGTCGTGCCGGCGGACCCCCAGTCCCCGCCCACGCTCGACGAGCTGGCCGACCACGTCGCCGGCCGCCTCGCCCCGCACAAGCGGCCCCGCGTCGTCCGCCACCTCGACGCCCTCCCGCGCAACGACATGGGGAAGATCATGAAGCGGGCGCTGACCCATGACTGACCGGCTCTCGGCCCGCGAGGTCCTGGCCCTCGTCACCGACGACTTCGCGGAACTGACCTACCCCGAGAGGGAATCCGGGCCCGACGGGCCGCTCGGCTGGCGCGGCTACGACGCCGCCCGCGCCCGCGCCGCCGAGCGCACCGGCGAGACGGAGTCCGTCGTCTGCGGGACCGGCACCGTGGACGGCGCCCGGGCCATGCTGATCGCGTTCGAGTTCGGGTTCCTCGGCGGCTCGCTGGGACAGCGCACCGGCGACCGGCTGGAGGCGGCGTACGAACACGCCCGCGCCCACCGGCTGCCTGTGGTACCGCTGGTCGCCACCGGCGGCAGCCGGATGCAGGAGGGCATGCTCGCGCTGACCCAACTGCAGCGGGTGGCCCGGCAGTCGGCGCTCACCCGCCGGGCCGGGCTGCCGCAGATCGCCGTGCTGCGGGATCCGGCCACCGGCGGCGGCTGGGCCACGCTGGGCGCGGGCGCCGACGTGGTCCTGGCGCTGCCCGGCGCCCAGGTCGGCTTCGCCGGGTCCCGGGTGCGGCCGGCGGACGCCGACCCGGCGGCGTACACGGCCGAGGCGCAAGTGGCGGCGGGCTCGGTGGACGCCGTCGTACCGGCCGGGGAGCTGCGCGGGACGCTGGGGCGGTGGCTGCGGCTGCTGACCGCGCCGTCGAGCGACCCGGCGCCCGTGCCGGACCCGCTCGGCGAGACCGGCCCGCCGGCCACCGGGTGGGACGCGGTGCGGCGGGCCCGGTCACCCGAACGCCCGCGCGCCCGGGCTTACCTGGACGCCTACTTCACCCATCGCGTCGCCCTGTGCGGCGACCGCTCGGGCGGCACCGACCCGGACGGCATGCTGTGCGGCTTCGGTGAGCACGAGGGGCGGACGGTGGCGTACGCGGCCCAGACCGGGGCGGCGACCCGGCCCGCCGGGTACCGCACCGCCGCCCGGCTGGTCCGCCTCGCGGACCGGCTGGGGATCCCGGTGCTGACGCTGGTGGACACCCCGGGCGCGGCGAACGACGCGGAGGCGGAACGGCAGGGCGTGGGCGCGGCCATCGCCGATCTGTTCGGCGAGGTGGCCTCGGTGCGCACGCCGGTCACCACGCTGGTGATCGGCGAGGGCGGCTCGGGCGGCGCGCTGGCGCTGGCCGCGCCCGGCAGGACCTGGGCCACGCCGGACAGCTACTTCTCCGTCATAGCGCCGGAGCTCGCGACGGCGATCCTGAAGCGTCCGCCCGGGGAGACGGAGACGACCGCTGCTCAACTGCGGCTGCGTCCACAGGACTTGACCGAGCTGGGCGTGGTGCGGGACCGGCCGTGATCCGAACAGGGGAGCAGTTGTTCCCTGGAACAGGTGATCGTCGCTCCTGAGATCGACCGTGGCACGCGCGGCCCGGGATACTTACGGTGCGCAAGCGACGGGCTGCAGACCGTAGTTGCCGCGCAGGTCCCACACAGGCAACACGCAAGGAGAAAGCACGATCATGAACCTTCTCACCGACATCCTCGCCGGCATCGTCCACTTCGTCGGCTGGCTGGTCTGACGGTCCGAGAGAAGACGACGGCGCCGCCTCCCCGTCCCAGGGAGGCGGCGCCGTCCGCGTGCTACCGGACGCCCACGGCCCGGATGATCTCCTGCGTGACCGAGCCGCCCCGGTCGTCGCGGGCCGAGGCCCGCAGGGAGACGTGCTCGGCGTCGCGGGGCACGGTCAGCGTCCCGCGCCAGGACGCCCCGTCACCGTCGCGCAGCTTCACCGGCTGCCACGACTCGCCGTCGTCGTAGGACACTTCGAGCTTGCCGCCGCCGATGGTCCCGGTGTCCGGGGCGCCCACGACGTACTCCGCGCCGATCCCGACCGGCATCTTCCGGCCGCCGCGCACGTCGCCCGCGAGGTCGGTGTCGATGTCGAAGGAGAGGTTGATCAGCGGGAGGTAGGTCCAGCGGTCCTCGGGTGTGGCGGCCGACCGGAAGGTCCACTCGGCGTGGCCCTCGGTGCCGAGCCTCCAGCGGTCGGCGTCGAGCGCGGTGTCGGTGACGAGCTCGTACGTGTGCTCGTCGGCGGGTGCGTCCCACACGTAGGCGGCGGAACTCGGGCCGTCGTCGACCAGGTCGCCGTCCAGATAGACCGCCGTGGTCTGGGACATGCCGCTGTCCTCGCTCCACACGTCGCCGAAGCCGGTGTGGTCGGGCCCGGAGTCGCCCCAGCCGGGGGCGTTGAACTTGAGCTGGTCGCCGGCCCGCTGCTGGCCCCAGCCGAGCCCGGTGCCGAGCCACGGGTGCCACACGGGCTTGAACCAGTTCAGCTCCTGGCTCGAGCCGCCCTCGTACCGGACCAGCCCGCCGCGCTCCTCCAGCGCGCCGCCGGCGGAGTCCACGGACTCGTGCCACAGCTGACCGGGCCCGGTCGACACGTACTCGGTCCGCTCGACGGGGTAGTCGATCCGCTCCTTGAAGCCGAGGCCGATGGGGAAGGTGTCGGTGATCGAGTACCGGAACTCGCCGCCGCTCGACGGTTCGCCGCCGTGGTACTTCGTGTGCACGGCGGCCAGGTCACGCCTGCCGGGCTCGTAGGTCAGGTCCCGGTCGGGAACCGCGCCGCGGTGTCCCTCCGAGAGGTCGTAGACGTAGGGCGTGTTGCGCGTGCCGGTCATGTCGACCCGCCCGGCCGTGCGCAGCCGGGCCGCGTCGGCGGCGGAGACCGTGGCGATCTGCAGCGGCCGGTCGGCGTTGTCGTCCCTGCCCCACCACCGCATCAGCCGGCCGGGCGCGTCGTCCGTCACGAACAGGGCCTTCGCCCCCGCCTCCTGGGCCGCCTGGGCGAGGGCGGCCGGTTCGGTGCCCCCGGTGAGCCGGGCGAGGACCGCCTTGCCCTCCACCCCGGTGAACGGGCCGTCGCCGACGTCGACCAGCGGCAGCCGGCTGCGGCCCTCGATCAGGGTGCCGCCCGACTGGACCACGGCCTCGCCGATGCCCTTGACCTCCAGCAGCGGCTTGCCGAGCCGCCACACGGTCCGGTACTCGAAGTCCCCCTCGGTGACCTTCCCGGTGGGCGCGGCGAAGACGCTGTCGTACGTCAGGGGCACCTGGGCCGCGCCGAACAGGTCGGAGCCGCCTCCGCTGCGGTCGTACTCCATGATCAGCTGCCGGGTCTCGGTGCGCCGGTCGACGTCCGCGCCGATCTCGCGCAGTGTCCGGCCGTCGAGGGTGATCTCGCGGTCCCGGTCGAGGACGACCTCGGGCGCCGCGAGGAAGCCGAGCCCGAGCGAGTCGGCGCCGTGGCTGCCGCGCACGTCGAGGAAGGAGGTCAGGCTGTACGTCCCGGGCGTCAGCCGCAGCTTCAGGGTGCCGGAGTCGCCGACGTGCGCCGGGAAGGGGTCCACGCCCTCGGCGAGCTGCTGCACCACCAGGTCGGCGGGGGTGGCCGTGCCCGCCCGGTCCTTGACGTGCACGGTGAGCGTGTACCGCTCCTCCTCCTTGACCAGGCCGAACGCCGTGTGCGCGACGGGGGTGCCGTCGGCCGAGGCGACGATCCGCCCGCTCGTCGTGCCCACGGGCGCCTTGGTGCCGTCGCCGGTCACGGTCGTCGAGGCGGTGCCGTGGGCGGGCACGGTCAGCGTGCTGTCGGCGAGGGTGGCGACACCCTCGGCGGCACCCTGCACGGACAGGCCCAACTCGACGTCCGTCTCGGAGGAGTTGGTGTAGGTGACGGTCCGGGTGACCGGCTTGTTGCCGTCGTACGGCCAGGAGTGGAAGCCCAGGTCGGCACTGCCCGTGGCGGTGACCTTCGCGCCGATGGCCTCCGGCACGCTGACCCGGCCCGCGCCCAGCCGGTAGGCGGAGGCGTCGAGCTGCTTCGACGTGGACATCAGCGCGTCCTTGAGCTGCGCGCCGGTCCAGTCGGGGTGCTTCTCGGCGAGCAGGGCGGCCACTCCGGCGACGTGCGGAGTCGCCATCGACGTACCGTCCATGGAGGTGTAGTCGCCGCTGCCCGCGCTGAGCCGGGAGCGGGCGGCGAGGACGCCGACGCCGGGCGCGGACAGGTCGGGCTTGAGCGCGTTGTCCCCGTAGCGGGGGCCGGCGCTGGTGAACCAGGCGGCCTCGTCCGCGGAGTCGACGGCCCCCACGGTGAGGGCGGCGTCGGCGGCGCCGGGCGAGCCTATGGAGGACGGCGCGCCGGTGTTGCCCGCGGCGACGACGAACAGTGCGCCGGTCTCGCGGGACAGGGTGTTCACGGCCTGCGCCATCGGATCGGTGCCGTCGCTGGGCTCGGTCGAGCCGAGGCTCATCGAGACGATGTCGGCGCCCACGTCCCGGGCGGCCCACTCCATGCCGGCGATGATCTCCGACTCGCTGCCCGATCCCTGGTCGTTCAGGACCTTGCCGACGGCGAGCGTGGCACCGGGCGCGACGCCCTTCTCCTTGCCCTCGGACGCGGCCCCGCTGCCGCCGACGGTGGAGGTGACGTGCGTGCCGTGCCCGTGACGGTCGGTCACCTCCTCGCCCGCGATGAAGCTCCGGCTCTGCGCGATCCGGCCGTCGAGGTCGGGATGACCGGCGTCCACGCCCGAGTCGAGGACGGCGACGGTGACCCCCTTGCCGGTCAGCCCGGCCTGCCACGCCTCGGGCGTGCCGATCTGTGCGTTGCTCTCGGCCATGTCGGCGCTGACCCGTCCGTCGAGCCAGACGCCGTCGATGCCGCCCTGCCGGGTGAACGCCTGCCAGAAGGTGCGCCCCTTGTCCGCCTCGACGGCGGCGCCGCGGACGCTGGGCAGCGCCCGCGTCCGCTCGGTGCCCCGCGGGGTGACGGCCCGCGCGTCCTTCTCGTACGTCACGATGAGCGGCAGCTCGCCGGTCTCGGCGTCGGCGAGCCCCTGGCGGAGCAACTCCCCGACGTCGAAGAGCCGTTCGTCGAGGCTGCCGTCGCGCAGGTAGGGAAGGGCCTCGTCCGGTACGACGCTGATCCCGCCGTTCGCCGCCTGCGTGCGCACGGCGCCGGTGGCGCCCCGCGGCCGCTCGACGGTGACGGTCTTCTTCCCGCCGCCCAGGTCCGTGACGGTCACGCGGTCGCCGGTGACGAGGGTGACGGTACGGGCTGCGGCGGTCGCGGTGGGCGCCTCGCCCTCGGGTGCCCCGGCCGCCGGTGCCGGACCGGCCGGCAACAGTGCCATCACAACCCCGGCCGACAGGAGGGTCGCCCCGCGTCTGACAAGTGAGCTGCTCATCCACGCCTCTCTTCGTAGAGTGCTGCGAAGAGTGTCAGGGGGCTTGTGTTGCAGGGGAGTTGACGGAACCTGGCGGGTTGCTGCCCTGGCGGGTTTCCGCCAGGCGCGCGACGGGCCGACGCCGGAACACGGGACATGGCCGAGCACCGTCCGTCACAATGGCGTTCCGCACAGGAACAGGCACGGGGAGCGAGTGGCGCCATGGACGGGCTGGTGCAGTTCACGACCGAGGACGGCGCCCATGTGGTGGTTGAGGCCGTCGAGGACGATTCCGGCTCCCGTCTGGTCTCGCGCGACGACGCACCGGCCCGGACGGCGCGCAGCTTCGAGGGTGCCCTGGAAGGGGTGCGCGCGGCGGCGCAGTCCGCGCTGCGGGTCTTCAGGGACGGCTCGCTCCGACCCGACTCCGTGGAGCTGGAGTTCGGGGTCAAGCTGACCGCGGAGGCGGGGGCGGTCATCGCCAAGGGTTCGGCGGAGGGCCATCTCGTGGTGAAGCTGAGCTGGTCAC
The DNA here is from genome assembly GCF_014650995.1 of Streptomyces viridiviolaceus. GTDB lineage: Bacteria > Actinomycetota > Actinomycetes > Streptomycetales > Streptomycetaceae > Streptomyces > Streptomyces viridiviolaceus. The sequence continues at coordinate 168,309 of NZ_BMWA01000008.1, read as the reverse complement.
CGGGTGCGGACCGGACGGAAGGGGCCGCCGGCCCGACGATCCCGGCGCAACCGGGGACGCACGCGCTTCCGGGCGCACACCCGAATCCAGGAGCCGACGGAGGCCCGGGACCCCACGGGAACGCGGCGGCACAGGCGAACCCGGGCACGCACGGGGACCCGGGGACGCAGGCGAATCCGGGAGCGCAGGTGGCCCCGGGACCGCGTGCCGATCCGGGGCCGCGCGCCAACCCGGGGTCGCGTGCCAACCCGGGCGCGCACACCGCCCCGGGCGCGCACCTGAACCCGGGAGGACACACGAGCCCCGGCACGGAGCTGAACCCGGGAGCACACATGACCCCCGGCACGCAGCTGAACCCGGGAGCACACATGACCCCCGGCACGCAGCTGAACCCGGCAGCTCATGCGAACCCCGGCACGCAGCCGGACCCCGGAGCACACCACAACCCCGGCACGCACCTGAACGCAGGAGCACACACCGACTCCCGCGCGCACCTGAACCCAGGAGCACATGCGAACCCCGAGCCCGACCTGCCCCCGGGGCCCCGGGCCGACCCTCGGCCCCACGCCGCCCCGGGTGTCCAGGAAGGCCCGGAGATCCAGGCGGACCCGGGAGCCGCCGGCCGGCCGTGATCAGCGCTGCCTGGCACGCCCGGATCGAGTGCGGGGGCAGGATCGCCGGAGCGGGCTTCCTGGTCACCCCCGACAAGGTGCTGACCTGCGCCCACGTCGTGCGCGACGGCGACCGGGAACCGCTGATGGTGACGTTCACCGAACGCCCGGGCCTGCCATCGGTGCCCGCCCGGATCGTCGCCCACGGCGGCTGGGCCGGCGGCGCCACCGACCCGGGCGACCTGGCCGTGCTGGAGCTGCGGGACGCGGTCGAGATCGAGCCGGCCGCCTTGGCCCCTGCCGACGCGGCACACGGCGAACCGCCCCGCAGGCTGGTCGTGTACGGCTTCCCGGCCGGCTTCGACGAGGGCGCGCTCGCCGAGTACCGCACCACGGGCCCGCAGCTGATCAAGAACGAGTGGACCCAGCTGGAGGCCTGGCAGACCGACGGCCAGCCGCTCGCCCGCGGCTACAGCGGCGCCGCGGTCACCCTGGCCGACACCGGTGAGGTGGTCGGCATGGTCACGGCGGCGGCGGGGGCCAAGGGGGTGCGCAACGGGCGGATGATGCCGACCCGGGTCATGGTCCGTTACTGGCCCGACCTGGAGAGCCTCGTACCCGCCTCCGCGCACGCGGCGGCCCAGCGCGCCCGGCTGCGCGAGCTGGTCGAGAAGGCGGTCCGGGCGGGGCTGGACTGCGACCCGGTGCGGCTGTACACCGCCGCGGCCGACCCGCTCGACCCACTGCCGCCGCCGGACGGCTTCGACTCGCTGCGGTCGGCGGCGCTGTTCGTGCTGTGCGAACTCGACGCGCGCGCAACGGCCACCGTCGCCCGGTTCGCCGACCGGCTGGAGTCCCTGCTGCGCGCCCCCGTCGAGGCGGCCGCGCCCGACTGGTCGCCGATCCTCGTCGAGCTGGCGCCCAGCGGCGCCGGCCAGGGCCTGATCCGCGTGGAGGTGTCGGCGTACAGCGGCGGGCGGCGTCATCCGGTCGGTTCGGACACGGTCCCCCAGGCGCGGCTGCGGCCCCACGTGCAGGACCGGATCGAAGCGGCGTTCCGCCATCTGACCCCCGGCACACAGGAGTTGATCGCCTTCTCCCTGCCCCGGGACTGGCTCGACTGGCCCGTCGACCGCTGGCCCAGCTCCCCCGACGACGAGACGCCGCTCGGCTGCGTCTACCCGGTCGTCGTCACCGACCACGCCCGCCGCAAGGCCGGCACCCGGCACGTCCTGACCCGCGCCTGGAACCGGCTGGACACCCGCGCCGCCGCCCGGCTGCACCGCGTGGAGTGCGGCTGCCCGGAGGACCCCCGGAAACTGCGGCTCGCGCTGCGTCGGTCCGAGGCGTGCCTGGCCGGTTTCGCCGCCGCCCCGCACACGGCCCGGGCCCGCCCGCACTTCGAGGTGTCGCTCACCGCACCGGCCCCGGTGATCGTGTGGTCACGCGGCGGCTGCGCGGACACCCACGGGGCCGCCGCGGACGCCGGCGACTGCCCGGGCACGGCGTTCCTCGACGCGCTCGACGCGCACGTGAGCCGGGTGCCGCCCGCCCAACTGCCGCGCGCCGTGATGGACCTGCGGGAGGAGGCCGACACGGAGGACGGCCACTGGGCGCGGGACATCCAGCTGCTGTGGGACGACCCCCGCTGCTTCACCGAGCCGCACGGCGGCGCCGTCCACCTCCAGTGCCCCGTGGCCTGACCACCGCCCTCTCGACACCCGGAGACCTCAAGATGCCGCACTGGTCCGTCTACACCGGCGACAGCGAGCCGCACGACGGCATCGACCGGCTGCCCGAACCACCGCCGTGGCGGGCCTTCGACGGCGGGCCCCCGCTGCCCTCCCCGCACGACACCGACGACGAGGCGGCCGTCTCGCCGGACCGCGTCCACCGCGCCCAGACGTACGTGGCCACCCCGGAGAGCGTGCAGCTCGTCAACGCCGCCCTGTGCCTGCGCCGCCCGTTGCTGGTCACCGGGCCGCCCGGTACGGGCAAGTCCTCGCTGGCGTACGCGGTGGCACGCGAGCTGCGGCTGGGGCCCGTGCTGCGCTGGAACATCACCAGCCGCAGCACCCTGGCCGACGGCCTGTACCAGTACGACCCGCTGTCCCGGCTCTACGCCGTCCGGCAGGCGGCACGGCACGAGGGCCGCCTCCCCGAGCCCGAGGACGGCGGATCCGGCCCCGGCGGCGGCGTCGAGGACCACCTGCGGCTCGGTCCGCTCGGCACGGCCCTGCTCCCGTACGCGCGGCCCCGCGTCCTGCTCGTCGACGAGATCGACAAGAGCGACCTGGACCTGCCCAACGACTTGCTGAACATCCTGGAGGAAGGCCAGTACGAGATCCCGGAACTGGTCCGGGCGGCCCGGCACTCGGCCGAGGGCACGGCCTCCGTGGCGACGGACGGCGGCGACACACCCGTCACCGTCCGGCGCGGGCGGGTGCGCTGCCGTGCCTTCCCGTTCGTCGTCCTGACCAGCAACGGCGAGCGGGAGTTCCCGCCCGCGTTCCTGCGCCGCTGCGTCCGGCTGAGGCTGCGCCGGCCCGACCGGGCCCAGCTCACCGACATCGTCCGCGCCCACCTGGGGGAACCGGACGCCGGGGCCACCTCCCTGATCGACGCCTTCGTGGACCGGGCGACGAGCGGCGAACTCGCCACCGACCAGCTGCTGAACGCCATCTACCTCACCGGGGTCGCCGGTCTGGAGGCAGACTCCCGCGACGCGCTGGCCGAACAGCTGATGCCCTACCTGAGCGCGGCGGCGGACGGCGATGGCCTCTGACCCGGAGGGCACGGAGCCGCCGGCCGCCGCCCCGGCGAACGGCACCTCGGCGCCCCTCCCGACGCCACCCGCCCGAACGACACCCGGCAACCGCGCGAACCACACGGCAGCCGCCACGGCCGACAACCCGTCGACCGCCGACGAAACGGACACCCCACCGACGGACAACACCACGTCCGCTCCCCCGGCCCCACCCGACGCAACAACCCCCGGAAACCGCGCGAACGACACGGCAGCCGGCGCGGCGGACGGCTCGGCGGGCACCCCGGCGACAGCCGCCCCGGCAGCCGTCGGACGGCTGCGGGCCGTGCTGGCCGCCGCCGCGGGAGCGGACGCCGCCGACGGGCCGACACCCCGCGAGCTGGCGGAACTGCTGTGGCTGGCCGACCGGTTACCGCCGCCGCCCGGTGGGCGCCCGTCGGCCGGCGGACCCGGTGGCCGGGAGGACGCCGCCCGATCCGTCGCCGGGATGCCCCGGGACCCCGCCGCCGGCGCCGCGGTCCCGTCGCCGCCCCGGAAACCGCGCGCCGATCCGCCGCCCTCGGCGCCCCGTGCGCCCTCCGACGACCGGATCCCCCTGCACCTGCCTGCGACCTCCCGGCCCCGCGGGCACGCCGACAGCACGTCGCTGCTGGCGCCCGCGCCACCGATGCTGCCCCGCACGCTCGCGCTGCAACGCGCGCTGCGCCCGTTGCAGCGCAAGGTGCCCACGTCCCGCGCCCGCGTCGTCCTGGACGAGCGGGCCACGGCCGACCGCATCGCCCGGCTCGGCGCGCACCCCGACGTCTGGCTGCCGGTGCTGTGTCCGGCCCCCGACCGGTGGCTGCGCCTGAACCTGGTGCACGACACGGGCCCCACGATGCCCGTCTGGCGGCCCCTGGTCCGCGAACTGCACGCCGTCCTCGCCCAGTCCGGCATCTTCCGCACGGTCACCGTCCATCCGGCCACCCCCGACGGCCGCGCACCCGGCGTCCCCGCCATCGCCGACGGCCGCACCGTCACGCTGGTGGTCACCGACTGCATGGGCCCCCAGTGGCGGCCGGGCCCGGCGGGCGACCGCTGGCACCGCACCCTGCGCCGCTGGGCCGGCCGCATGCCCCTGGCCGTCGTCCAGCCACTGCCCGAACACCTGTGGTCCGGCACCGCGCTGCCCGCCGAGGCCGGACTGCTCACGCCCCCGGCCGCCGCCGCGCCCTCGGCGGCCCTCGCCTTCGCCCCGTACGCCCCGGACGCCCCGGTCCGGCCCCCGTCCGCCGTCCCCGTGCCGGTGCTGGAGCCCGGTCCCGCCTGGCTCGCCAACTGGGCCGCGCTGCTCGCCGACCCCGGCGCCGGGCGGTATCCGGGCGCGGTCGCCTGGCTGCCGCCCGCGCCGGTGCCGCCCGCCGAACCGGCTCCCGACGTCGCCGAGCTGTCCGCCGAGGACCTCGTGCTGCGCTTCCGGGCCACGGCGTCCCCGGAGGCGTTCCGCCTGGCCGGCCATCTGTCCCTCGCCGTGCCGTCCCTGCCGGTGATGCGCCTCGCGCAGCGCGCCCTCGAACGCAGCCCGCGACCGCAGCACCTCGCCGAGATCGTCCTCAGCGGCCTGCTGACCGCCGTCCCCGGCCCGGCCGGTTCGTACGCCTTCCGCCCGGGCGTACGCGACCTGCTGCTGCGGTCCCTGCCGCGCACCGCACGCGGGCGGACCCGGGAACTGCTGGCCCGGATCGGCGGGCTGATCGACGAGCGGGCGGGGTTCGCGGCGGGCGAGTTCCGCGCCCAGGCCCGCCCGGACCCGGAGGGCACGGCGTTCGCGACGGTCCGCGAGGAGACGGTGCGACGGCTCGGCGGGGACCGGGCGAGGGGGCGGCTGGTCGGCGGACGGTACCGGCTGGTGGAGCAGCCGAACTACGGGCGCCGGGTGTGGGAGGCCGTGGACGAGCGGTCCGGCGACACGGTGGTCGTCCACCTGTACCCGGGCCAGTCGTCGCGGGAGCGGTTCGAGCGGCAGGCGGATGTCCTCGCCGGGATCGACGACCCGCATGTGGCGCGCGTGCTGGACCACGGCTGGGAGGGCGAGCAGCCCTATCTGGTCGTGGAGTTCCAGGACGGGGTCACGGTGCGCGAGCTGGAACGCGGCAGCGGACCCGGTGTGTCCTTCGGGGTGTTCGCCCGCCTGGCGGCGCAGACGACGGCAGGGCTCCAGGCACTGCACGCCCGGGGCCTGGTGTGGGGACAGCGCGACACCAAGGGGCTGCGGCTGCGACCGGACGGCACCGTGGTGATCAGCAGGTTCGCCCTGGGCTGGGAGTCCTCCGGCAAGGACGCCGCCCAGGACTTCACGGAGCTGGGCCGCATGGTGAAGCGGCTGGCCCGGGACGTGGCGGCACCGGCCAAGTACCAGCGGCTCGTCGAGGAGATAGAGCACAGTCCGGCGTCGGGCGTCACCCGGTCGGCGGTGGCGGAGCTCTCACGGGTCTCCTGGCCCCGCCGCATGCGCTTCCGCCTGCTCGGCCGCCCGGGGATCCGCCGCGGTGACGGGTCTCGGGTTCTGCTGACGCCGGAGGCGGAGGCCGTGCTCTGCATGCTGCTGCTCAGGCCCGGCAGGCGGGTGTCGTTCGCCGAGCTGACGGCGGGCCTGTGGGAGACCCAGCCCGCGGACTTCCCGGCCAACCGGGTCCGCATGCTGGCGGACGAACTGCGCACCCGCCTCGGCCCCGCCACCGTCGCCGCCCTCCCCGACGGCTACGCCCTGCACGCCCCGGACGACTACATCGACGTACGCCACTGTGAGGAACTCCTCGGCCACCCGACGGCCGGGTCCGAGCCGCGCGAGCGGCGCCGGGCGGTCCAGAAGGCGCTGGACCTGTGGTTCGGCGATCCCCTGGAGCGCGTCCCCGGCCCTGCCGCCCGGGCGGCCCGCGCCCGGCTGCGCGCCCTGCGCCTGAGCCTGTGCGCCACCCGGGCCGAACTCGACCTCGGACTCGGCGACCACGAGCGGGCCGCGGCCGACCTCCGCGTCCTGCTGCGGGACCACCCGGACCGCGAGGACCTGCGCCGACTGCACATCCTGGCGCTGCGGGGCGCGGGCCGGATCGCGGAGGCCGTCGAGTCGTACGAGTCGTACGCCGAGCACCGGCACCGGCAGCACGGCGAGCCGGCCGACCCCGCGCTCCAGGAGCTGTACCGCGAGCTGCGCGCGGCCTCGGAGCGGCCCCGGCCGACGATCGTGTTCGAGGCGGCGTCCGACCTGGACGAGGAGGCCCGCCGCGTGCTCGGCCTGGCGGTCACCGAGTTGCTGGCGCAGGGCGACGTCGCGGCCGGCGATCACGAGGTGCTGGCCCGCGGGAACGGCTACATCGTCCTCACCGAACCGGAGGCCGACGTCCAGCCGGTCCTCGTCGGCGTCCTGCACCATCTGCCCCGGGCGCTCGCCGGGCTGGAGCGCCCGCCCCGGGTCCGGGTGACCTTCTGGCACGCGCCCCGGTTCGCCGACGCCGACCGAGCCGTGGAACCGCCCGAAGTACGCGAAGCCCTCGACCGGTCCGGCGGGGACGTCCTGGTGGTGCTCTCGCCGGCGCTGTACGAGGAGTTCGCCGACGTCCTCGGCGAGCACGGGCCCACGTCCTTCCGGCCCCTCCCGCGGCCCGGATCGCCGAACGCCCAGCCCCTCGCCTGGTACTGCCCCCTGTCCCCGCCGCCGGCGGCCCCGGACGCCCGCCAGCGGGATCTGGTGCGCGGCCCGTTCACCGTCCCGGACAGCACCCGGCTCCCCGCGCCGGACCCTGGCCGCACGGCCGTCGTCCTGGTCTCGACGAACGGCCTGCTGACCCTCCTCGACCCGGAGGAACGGGGCCTGCCGCGCACCGGGCGGGAGATGAAGTACTACGAGGTCGACCTGACCACCCACCGGGCCGCTCACGAAGTGGTCCTGCCCGGTTCCCGCGGCGGGGTGTTCGCGGCCTCCGTCGAACTGTCCTGGCACGTCGTCGACCCGGTCGCCATGGTCGCCGCCAGGACCCCGCGTGTCCTGGACCGCCTGCTCGAGCACGTCCTGGAGGAGGCGCCCCGGCACACCCGCCGCCACCCCGTCCAGCGCGTCGGCGCCGCCCAGCAAGCGGTCAGGGACGCCCTGCGCGAGTGGCGGGTGCCGGGCCTGTCGGTGGCGTGCTCGGTGCGGCTGGAGCCGGAGGGCGGGTCGCAGGGCTCGCCCCAGCGGCCCGGCTCCGGCGAGCGGACGCCGTCGCAGGTGCTGCGCGGCGCGGACGCGGTGCTGCTCGGCTTCGACGGCCCGCTGACGCGCCTGTTCTCGGAGTCGGCCGCCCGCGTCGCGGCCCGCGAGCTGCTGTCCCTGGTGGCCGACGAGCGCGACCCGGCGGACGCGTTGGCCGGCCACCCCCTCCCGCGCCCGGACGTCGCCCGGGCCGGTGCCGTGCACCCGTTGGAGGTGCTGCGCGTCTTCGCCCACGACACCCGTCTCGCGCCGGTGCTGCGCGAGCGCCTGGACCGCCTGGAGCTGAGGGCCGCGTCGAAGGCGTTCCAGACCCCCGACGCCACCTCCCTGGTGGTCGCCCTGACGTCCTCCCGTTTCGCGTTCGACTTCCGGGTGGTCACCGACGTGTCCGAGCAGGCCGCGCACCGGCATCTCAGAGACCACTCGCTGGCGGCGTCGGTGCGCCGGGTGCACGGCCGCAGCGCGGACCTGACCCGGCTGATGCCCCACCCGGACTGTCTGGAGCGGGCGCTGGACTCCCTCCACCACGTGCCCCGCGCGCCCGCGGTGATCGGCTCCTCCTCCGCCGAGCTGGGCGCGGCCCGGCACCTGGGCCTGCCGTTCATCGGCTTCGCGCGCACGCTCGCCGACGAGCAGCGGCTGCGGGCGGAGGGCTGCGAGGTGATCGTCCGCTCCCTGGCACCCCTGATCGACGCGCTGGGCGCGCTGCCCCGATGAGCGCCCACCGCGTGCGGGTCCCGTTCGGCCCCCCATAACAGGCGCCAGCCCCCGCCCCCGCGCACGATGCCTGAGAGGCCGGCCACCCCGGCGGCCCCCGCACGGTCCGCGCTCTCGGGAGGATCTGCCATGCCCGCCAGTCTGGAGCAGCTGCGCCGCTGCCACTTCGCCGTCGACCTGGGAGCGTCACGGACCCGCGTGTACGTGAAGGGTGTCGGGCTCGTCGTCGACGAGCCGTCCGCCGCGGCGATCAACACCCGCACCGGCGCGCTCATCGCGGTCGGCGAGTTCGCGGAGAGGATGACCGGCCGCACCCCCGCCTACATCCGCGTCGTCCGGCCCGTCTCCGGCGGCACGGTGGTCGACATCGAGATGGCCCAGCGCATGCTGCGGCACCTGCTCGGCGACAAGATCCGCCGTGGCCTGCGCCGCAAGCCCCGGCTGCGCGCCGCCGCCTGCACCCCGCACGACGCCGATCCGCTGGCCCAGCGGGCGGCGATCGAGACGCTGGTCGGGCTCGGCGCCCGCCGCGTCGAACTCGTCGACACGCTCATCGCCGCCGCCGTCGGCTGCGGTCTGCCGGTGGAGCAGCCCGAAGCCACGATGATCATGGTGTGCGGGGCGCACGCCACGCAGGTCGCCGTGCTCTCCCTGGGCTCGATCGTGACCGCCGTGCGCATCCCGGTCGGCGGTGAGGCCGTCGACCACGCGATCGTGCAGCACCTGCGCCACCAGCACAGGCTGGTGCTGCCCAGCCAGTCCGTGCGGCCGCTGCAGGTCGCCCTGTCCGGGAACGGGCTCACCCCGCAGGGCCCGGCGTGCACCGAGATCCACGGCCGGGACGTGGCGACCGGTCTGCCCCGCAGCGTGCAGGTCGACACCGCCGCCGTGCGCAACGCCATCCAGACGCCGCTGACCGCCGTGCTCGACGGCATCGGGCAGGTGCTGCGGGGCTGCCCGCCGGAGCTGGTCGCGGACCTCGCCGACCGCGGGATCATGATGGTCGGCGGGAGCGCGCTGCTGCCCGGCTTCGACCAGATGCTGCGTCAGGCGACCGGCATGCCGGTGCACATCGCGGACCGGCCCGACGTGTGCGCCGTCCAGGGCCTCGGCACCATGCTGGAGGGCGGGGTCGAGCCGATGGTGCTGGATCCGCTGGCCGAGTGAGCGCCGAGGAAGCCGAACGGCATGCCCGGCCCGTCCGCCGCGCGGCTGACCCGCCTGCTGGAAGCCGTCCTCGGCGTCGGCACCGACCTCGATCTGCGCGGCACCCTGCAGCACATCGTGGAGGGTGCCGTCGAGCTGACCGGCGCCGCCCGCGCGACGCTGGCCCCGGCCGAGCCCGGGCGGGACGGCCTCACCGAGATCCACGCCGCGTGCCGCCCGGCCGCCGCGTCCGACCCGGCCCACCGCCTGCGGGTGCCGATCCACGTGCACGACGAGGAGTTCGGCCGGCTGCACCTGGCCGGCCGGCGCGGCGGCGGCCCGTTCACGGCCGAGGACGAGCAGGTGCTGCGGGTCCTGGCCGCCCACGCCGGCATCGCGATCGGCAACGCCCGGCTGTACGAGACGGCCCGGCAGCGCGAGCGCTGGATCGAGGGCGCGGCGGCGGTCACCACCGCGCTGCTCACCGGGGAGAGCGCCGACGACGCGCTGATGACCGTCGCCGAGCGGGCCCGGATCCTCGCCGACGCGTCCGCGGGCGTGATCCTGCAGCCCACCGCCGAGGGCGGCATGGAGATCGTGACCGCCTCGGCGCCGGACGACCCGGGGGGCATCGTCGGCACCACGATCGCGCCGGGCAGCGCGGTGCTGGAACAACTCCTCGTCGGTGAACCGGTGTTCATCGCGGACTCCGCCACCGACCCGCGCATGACGACGCATGTGCGGCACCGGTTCGGGCCGAGCATGATGCTGCCCCTGCAGGCCGGCGGCCGGCTCATCGGCACCCTCGCGCTGCCCCGCCGCCGCGGCGGCCGGCCCTACACGTCCGTGGAACGGCTGCTGGCCGGCCAGTTCGCCTCCCAGGCCGCGCTCGCCCTGGTCCTCGCCGACGCGGCGCACAGGCGGGAACGCCTCGCGGTCTACGAGGACCGCGACCGCATCGCCCGGGACCTGCACGACCTGGTGGTGCAGCGGCTGTTCGCCACCGGCATGATGCTGGAGTCCACACGGCGCCGCCGCGGCGCGGACGACGTCGCCGACATCCTCGGCCGGGCGGTGGACGAACTGCGGTCCACGGTCCAGGAGGTCCGTACGACGATCTTCTCGCTGCAGCAGCCCCCGGCGGAGCCGCCGGCCGGTCTGCGGGCCCGGGTGCTGCGGGAGAGCGCGGGCGCCGCCGCGCGGCTCGGCTTCCCGCCGTCCACGCAGTTCACGGGCGCCGTCGACAGCCGCGTACCGGACCGGGTCGCGGACCGTCTGCTCGCCGCCCTGCGCCGCGCCCTGGCCGCCGCGGTCCGGCGCCCCGGCGTCAGCCGGGTCGAGGTCGCCGTCGACGCGTCCGCGACGCTCGCGGACGGCCGGGAGGGGGTGCGGCTGACGGTGTCCGACGACGGCGCCACCGGGGACGAGGGCACCGGTGGCGGCGCGGGGACGACGGTCACCTGGGAGGCGCCCCTGTGAGCGGCCGGGACCGCGGACGGCGGCCGTCGGTCACAGCGCGAACCAGCACCGCACGGTCGTCCCGTCCTCACCGGTGTGCACCCGGACCAGATCCGACACCAGGTTGACGAGCAGCAGGCCGCGGCCGCCGCGCTGGTCGCGGGAGGCGGGCCGGCGTCCGGCCAGCGGGTCCGTGAGCCGCCCGCCGTCGTGCACCTCGCACACCACGAACCCGTCCTCCGGCCAGACCCGCAGCATGCCGGAACCGGCGCCGTGCACCACGCTGTTGGTGACCAGTTCGGCCGTCACGAGCGCCAGGTCCTGCAGCCGGACGCCGGTCAGTCCGAGTCCGGCGCCCTCGTCGACGGCGATGTGCCGGGCGTGGGAGAGCGAGTCGGCGTCGAAGGCGAAGGCGGTCGCGTGCGGCACGGGCGGCAGCGGCTCGTTGTAGCGGGCGACGACGTCGGCCGGGTCGTAGGCGGCGCTGCCCTGCTCGCGCCGGGAGCCGGAGGGGATGACGGTCGGATGGGTGGCGTGGGCGTCGGCGAGAACGCGCTCGTCGAGGCGGCGGGCGTCGTACGGGCAGAGGATGGTCACCGTACGGTCCCGGAAGGCGTCGTTGATCAGCGCCTCGTGCTGGACGCAGGCCGGGTACTCGGTGCTGCTGCGGCCGGCCCAGATCGGCTCGCCGATGATCCGCACCCGTCGGCCGTCCGGCTGCGCGTCGGCGAAGGCGCGCAGCACCCCGGGGATGATCCGGCCGGGGTTGCGGCCCGCCTCCCGCATGTCCAGCAGCCGTACGGAGTCGGCGTCGCCGCCCAGCGCGTCCCGGATCAGCGCGAGCCGCTCACCGGGCACCGCCACGGCCACGGGTTCGCCGGCCGCCAGTCCCTCCCGCACGAAGGGGACCGTGCCGGCGAGGTACTCCTGCTCGTCGCCGTAGAACAGGGCCGGGTGGACGAAGGGCCCGGCACTCTCCACGGGGACCGCGGCCGCACGGGGCTCGGAGGGTGGTTCGGCCACGGCACTCATGACATCGACACCTCGATCGTCGACAGGTCGGGCCAGAACATCTCCAGCACGCGTCGCAGCGTGGGCGGCGGCCGGTCCAGTACGAGCCGACGGCCGTCCGGGAGCCGCTGGGCGGCGGACACGAGCACGTCGGCGCCGGCGACGTCGACGAAGGTCACCGCGGACAACTCCAGGTGGTACACGTCCTCTCCCTCGCCGTCCGCGCCCTCCCGCACCGCCTGCTCCAGCGCACGCTGCCAGGTCGCGTGTGTCGACAGCCCCACCTCCCCCGCCGCCCGCACGCCCCTGCGCCCGGTCAGCGGGGAGACCGTCAGCCCCGGCGGGCAGGCGCCGTCGGACCGCCTCTCGTGCTGAGTGCCCACGCTCGTCTCCCCATGCTCCCGGACGTGTCGCCCCTACCCAGCCCTGGGCCGGTCATTCCTCGGCCGGGTGTGTACTCCGCCGTCCGGGGGGCAGGCGCACCTGCAGCACCACCGGACCACCGCCGGGCCGGGCCCACGGCCCCCGGCCCGGCCCGACGAGGACCGACAAGGCGGTGACATGACCTCAGCGGCACCCCCACGTCCGGCGGAAGGGCCGGCCACACTGCTCATCGAGGAGCGGGTGGACACGGACCGGGCGTTGCTCGTCCCGCGAGGGGAGCTCGTCCACGGATGCGTGGACACGCTGGCCGACACACTGGCCGGGCTGCCGGCCGGCATCGGCCGGATCGACCTGGACATGAGCGGCGTGGTGTTCATGGACACGGCCGGACTGCAGTTCCTGGATCTCCTGGACGGCTACGGCCACCGGCAGTCGGTGGCGGTGACGGCCACCAACTGGAACGGCCAGCCACTGCGGACCCTGGAGCTGGCCGGCCTGGACACCACCGATCCCCTGCGCTCCGTGTCCCGGCGGACGGCTCCCGAGCCGGCGCCGGCCCGCTCCGCGGTGGCGGCGGAGCGCTCGGAGCGGCTGCACGTCCTCCAGGAGGAGGTGGAGCAGCTGCGGCAGGCGATCGTGTCCCGTCCGGTGATCGACCAGGCGCGGGGCGTGCTCATGGCCCTGCACGCCTGTACGCCGGACGAGGCGTGGCAGATCCTGCGGGAGACCTCCCAGTTGTCCAACACCAAGCTGCGCACCGTGGCGGCGGCGGTCACCGCCGGTGCCGGGAACGACGGCCCGGTTCCTCCGGCCGAGGTGCGCACGGCCCTGCGGACGGCTCTGGCCCGGTTCGGCCGCTGAGGCGGCGGGCGGCGTGGTGCCACCGCGCCGGTCGGGGTACTCGGCGTCCGGAACGGCCGGCCGGACGAAAGGCACCACCATGAGCGAGACCACCCCGTCACAGGCCGAGGGCGAACGCGACGACGACCCGGCGGCGGACGACCGCCCGGACCCGCCGCACACGACGCCGTCCCAGGCGGAGGGCGAGCGCGACGACGACGACCTCGGCACGGACCAGGAGGGCCGGGGCCCCGGCGTGGGCTCCTGACGCCCCATGGGCCGGGCACAACCCCCTCCGGGTGGAGGGGGGCAGGCGGCGCCGCAGGTGAAAACGTTCCTGCGGCGGACCGCTTCGGTGGGGCGGGTGGGACTCGAACCCACGGCCGACGGATTATGAGTCCGCTGCTCTAACCGGCTGAGCTACCGCCCCATGGCGGCGTGTCGCGTACAAGTGTGCGCGCCGTCTGCCGCAGCATAGCCGCTCATACGATCTCCTGCCTCGGCTGGTCGGCTACCACGGCTGCCTCCATGACCTTGAGGACTCCGCAGCGTGCCGCGCGGTTCCCCGGAGATCCCGGGAGTTGCCCGGGCGGGGCGCCGGACATGAAAAAGGACCCCGGAGGGGTCCTCGTTCAACATGCTCCCCCGACTGGACTCGAACCAGTAACCTGCCGGTTAACAGCCGGCTGCTCTGCCAATTGAGCTACGGAGGACCGAGCTCCCCCGACTGGACTCGAACCAGTAACCTGCCGGTTAACAGCCGGCTGCTCTGCCAATTGAGCTACGGAGGAATGCCTCGTTGCATCGAACGTACCTCCCTGGGTATCCGCCAGGGGGCGCCCGCTCGCTGCGACACATACATTAGCGCAAGCAGGGGGGTGCTCCGCCAATCCGTACTCCCCGACACCTGGAGCCAGGCAAAGAAAGGGTGGCCGCCATGCGTTACCGGCTCACGTTCGTCGCCGGACTCGCCGTGGGTTACGTGCTGGGCACGAAGGCCGGACGCGAGCGCTACGAGCAGTTGAAGAAGTCCGCCCGGCAGGTCGCGCAGAACCCTGCCGTCCGCAACACCGCGGAGTCTGCGGCACAGCAGGGCCGCCACTTCGCCGACAAGGCGTACCACGTGGTGAGCGACAAGGTCGGCGACCGGATGCCCGACTCGGTCACCCAGCGGGTGCGGTCCCTGCGCGAGCGCAACGCCCATGGGGCGGGCGCGGACGACTGGGGCACCAGCAACACATGAGGCGGCTGCCCCCACCGGGTACGGCCACCCCTCGCGGTGCGGCAGAATTTTCAGCATGGGGATAGTCGCCGGGTTGGACAGTTCGCCCGATTTCACTCGTATCGTCGTCTGTGACTCGGACACGGGTGCCGTGCTCCGGCAGGGGTTCGCGCCGCATCCGGTGGAGAGCCCCGAGGGCGGGGGCCGTCCCTATGACGTCGACCCGCAGGCGTGGCTGCTGTCCCTGGGCGAGGCGGCCGGCGGCGGGCTGCTGGAAGGCGTGCAGGCCATCGGGGTCTCGGCGCAGGCGAACGCGGTCGTGCCGCTGGACACGCAGGGCAACACGGTGCGGCCGGCCATGGTGGGGGGCGACAAGCGGTCCCAGGTGGCGGCCGCGGACCTGATCGACGCGCTCGGCGGGCGCGAGGCGTGGGCGCAGGCCGTGGGCTGCGTGCCGCAGGCCGCGCAGCCGGTGACCAAGCTGCGCTGGCTGGCCAGGACCGAGCCCGAGGCCGCCGCGCGCACCGCCGTACTGCTGCAGGCTCACGACTGGCTGGTGTGGCAGTTGCTCGGGCGGCCCGTGCGGCGGACCACCGACCGTGGCGGGGCCTCCGGGACCGGCTACTGGTCCGCGGCGACCGGCGGTTACCGGCCCGAGCTGGTGGAGCTGGCGCTCGGGCACCAGGCGATGCTGCCGGAGGTGATCGGCCCGGCGGAGGCGGCCGGCACGACGCCCGAGGGGCTGCTGATCTCGGCCGGCACCGGGGAGACGATGGCCGCCGCCTTCGGGCTCGGGATCGGACTGGGGGACGCGGTGGTGTCCCTCGGGGCGTCCGGCTCGGTGATGGCCGTGCACCCCGAGGCACTCGTCGACCAGAGCGGCATGATCACTTCCCTGGCGGACGCGACCGGCATGCACCTGCCGGTCGTCACCACCCTGAACGCCGTACGGACCCTGCGCGGGGCCGCCGAGCTGCTCGGCGTGCCGGACCTGGAGAGCCTGTCCGAGCTGGCGATGAAGTCGACGCCGGGAGCCCACGGCCTGGTGCTGCTGCCCTACCTGGAGGGCGAGCGGACGCCGAACCTCCCCCACACCGCGGGGACGCTGGCCGGGCTCAGGCGCGAGTCGATGAAGCCGGAGCACCTGGCGCGGGCCGCGTTCGAGGGCATGCTGTGCGGGCTCGCCGACGCCCTCGACGTGCTGCGCGGCCGGGGCGTGGACGTGCGGCGGGTCTTCCTGCTGGGCGCGGCGGCCGAACTGCCGGCCGTGCAGGCGGCGGCACCGGCGCTGTTCGGGGCGCAGGTCGTCGTACCGCAGCCGGCGGACTACGCCGCGACCGGCGCCGCCCGGCAGGCGGCCTGGGCGCTCGGTGTGTCCCAGGGCACGCTCGACCCGCGCACGCCGCCGGCCTGGCAGGGTGCGGTCGCGCAGGTGCTGGAGCCGGGCGAGGAACTGGCGGTGGGTCAGGCCGTGCGGCAGCAGTTCGTGTCGGTGCGGGAGCAGACGCATCCGGGGGCGCTGCGGCCCTGAGGCCCCGCGAGTCCGGATGCGGCGCACCGTCGGGTTAATCGGTTGAGGTAACGCGGGTGGAGTGTCCGACGATAGGGGCCACGGGCAACCAACCGCCCCCGTCGCCGACCCCGAGAGACCCAGCGTGCTCATACGACTCCTGCGGACCTATCTCAGGCCCTACAAGAAACCCATCGCCCTGCTGGTGGTGCTGCAGTTCCTGCAGACCTGCGCCAGCCTCTACCTGCCGACCCTCAACGCGGACATCATCGACAACGGTGTCGTGAGCGGCGACACCGGTTACATCCTGACCTACGGCGCCCTGATGATCGGCATCTCGCTGGCGCAGGTCGTCGGCAACATCGGTGCCGTCTACTACGGTGCCCGCACCGCTTCGGCACTGGGCCGGGACGTGCGGGCGGCCGTCTTCGACCGGGTGCAGTCGTTCTCGGCCCGCGAGGTCGGCAACTTCGGCGCGCCCTCGCTGATCACCCGGACGACGAACGACGTGCAGCAGGTCCAGATGCTGGCCCTGATGACGTTCACGCTGATGGTGTCGGCGCCCATCATGTGCGTCGGCGGCATCGTCATGGCGCTCGGTCTGGACGTGCCGCTGTCCGGCGTGCTGGTCGGGGTAGTGCCCGTGCTGGCGATCTGCGTCACGCTGATCGTGCGGCGGCTGCGTCCGCTGTTCCGGGCCATGCAGGAGCGGCTGGACACGGTGAACCGGGTGCTGCGCGAGCAGATCACCGGCAACCGGGTCATCCGCGCCTTCGTGCGGGACGAGTACGAGCAGCAGCGGTTCCGGAAGGCCAACACCGATCTCACCGAGGTGGCGCTCGGCACCGGCAATCTGCTGGCGCTGATGTTCCCGGTGGTCATGACGGTGGTGAACCTGTCGTCGATCGCGGTGGTGTGGTTCGGGGCGCACCGGATCGACAGCGGCGGGATGCAGATCGGCGACCTGACCGCGTTCCTGGCCTACCTGATGCAGATCGTCATGGCCGTGATGATGGCCACCTTCATGTTCATGATGGTGCCGCGCGCGGAGGTGTGCGCCGAGCGCATCCAGGCGGTCCTGGGCACCGAGAGCAGTGTGGTGCCGCCGGTGGCGCCGGTCACCGAGCTGCGCCGGCACGGGCACCTGGAGATCCGGGGCGCCGGTTTCCGCTATCCGGGCGCCGAGGAGCCGGTGCTCCGGGGCATCGATCTGGAGGCCCGGCCGGGCGAGACGACCGCCGTCATCGGCTCGACCGGCAGCGGCAAGTCCACGCTGCTCGGGCTGGTCCCCCGGCTGTTCGACGCCACCGACGGCGAGGTGATGGTCGACGGGACCGACGTCCGCTCCCTCGACCCGAAGCTGCTGGCGCGGACCGTGGGGCTGGTGCCGCAGAAGCCGTATCTCTTCGCCGGCACGGTCGCGAGCAATCTGCGGTACGGCAATCCGGACGCGAGCGACGAGGAGCTGTGGCACGCGCTGGAGGTGGCGCAGGCCAAGGAGTTCGTGGAGCGGCTGGAGGGCGGGCTCGACGCGCCGGTCGCGCAGGGCGGGACGAATGTCTCCGGCGGTCAGCGGCAGCGGCTCGCCATCGCCCGGACACTGGTGCAGCGGCCGGAGATCTACCTCTTCGACGACTCCTTCTCCGCCCTCGACTACGCCACGGACGCCGCCCTGCGCGGGGCGCTCGCCGAGGAGACGGCCGACGCGACCGTGGTGATCGTCGCGCAGCGCGTGGCGACCATCCGGGACGCCGACCGGATCATCGTCCTGGACGCGGGCCGGGTGGTCGGCGCGGGCCGGCACGAGGAACTGATGGCGGACAACGAGACCTACCGGGAGATCGTGCTCTCCCAGCTGACGGAAGCGGAGGCTGCCTGATGGCGGGGCCTGCGGGTCGCATGATGGCCGGGGGCGGCCCCGACCAGCGTTCGATGGACTTCAAGGGGTCGGGCAAACGGCTCGTCGCGCAGTTCAGGCCGGAGCGGATCACCATCTACGCGCTGCTGGCGTGCGTGGTGGTCAGCGTCGCCCTCAGCGTGGTCGGGCCGAAGATCCTCGGCCACGCCACCGACCTGGTCTTCGCCGGCATCGTCGGGCGGGACATGCCGTCCGGGGCGACGAAGGAACAGGTCCTGGACTCCATGCGGGAGCGCGGCGACGGGGATGTCGCCGACATGCTGCGCGGCACGGACTTCCACCCGGGCGAGGGCATCGACTTCGGCGCGGTCGGCCATGTGCTGCTGCTCGCGCTGGGCACGTTCCTCGTCGCGGGACTGCTGATGGCGGTGGCCACGCGGCTGGTGAACCGGGCGGTCAACCGGACGATGTTCCGGCTGCGCGAGGACGTGCAGACGAAGCTGTCGCGGCTGCCGCTGTCGTACTTCGACAAGCGTCAGCGCGGCGAGGTGCTGAGCCGGGCGACGAACGACATCGACAACATCGGGCAGACCCTCCAGCAGTCGATGGGCCAGCTGATCAACTCGCTGCTGACCATCATCGGCGTGCTGGTGATGATGTTCTACGTCTCCTGGATCCTGGCCCTGGTCGCGCTGGTGACCGTGCCGCTGTCGTTCGTGGTGGCCACGCGCGTGGGCAAGCGGTCGCAGCCGCACTTCGTGCAGCAGTGGCGGTCCACCGGGCAGCTGAACGCGCACATCGAGGAGATGTACACCGGGCACACGCTGGTGAAGGTGTTCGGGCGCCAGGAGGAGTCGGCGAAGCAGTTCGCCGAGCAGAACGAGGCGCTCTACGAGGCCGGGTTCAAGGCGCAGTTCAACAGCGGGATCATGCAGCCGCTGATGATGTTCGTGTCGAACCTGAACTACGTCCTCGTCGCGGTCGTCGGCGGCCTCCGGGTCGCCTCGGGGTCGCTGTCCATCGGTGACGTCCAGGCCTTCATCCAGTACTCCCGGCAGTTCTCGATGCCGCTGACGCAGGTCGCCTCGATGGCGAACCTGGTGCAGTCGGGCGTGGCGTCGGCGGAGCGGATCTTCGAGCTGCTGGACGCGGAGGAGCAGCAGGCGGACCCGATCCCGGGCGTCCGGCCCGAGGACCTGCGCGGCCGGGTGGAGCTGGAGCACGTGTCGTTCCGCTACGACCCGGACAAGCCGCTGATCGAGGACCTGTCGCTGAAGGTCGAGCCGGGTCACACGGTGGCCATCGTCGGACCGACCGGCGCCGGCAAGACCACCCTGGTCAACCTCTTGATGCGGTTCTACGACGTCTCCGGCGGGCGGATCACCCTGGACGGCGTGGACATCGCGAAGATGTCCCGGGACGAGCTGCGCGCCGGGATCGGCATGGTGCTGCAGGACACCTGGCTGTTCGGCGGCACGATCGCGGAGAACATCGCCTACGGGGCGTCGCGGGAGGTCAGCCGCGGGGAGATCGAGGAGGCGGCGCGGGCCGCGCACGCGGACCGGTTCGTGCGGACGCTGCCCGACGGCTACGACACCGTGATCGACGACGAGGGCACGGGGGTGAGCGCCGGCGAGAAGCAGCTCATCACCATCGCGCGGGCGTTCCTGTCCGACCCGGTGATCCTGGTGCTGGACGAGGCGACGAGTTCGGTGGACACCCGTACCGAAGTGCTGATCCAGAAGGCGATGGCCAAACTGGCGCACGGGCGGACGTCGTTCGTCATCGCGCACCGGCTCTCCACCATCCGGGACGCGGACACCATCCTCGTGATGGAGAACGGGTCGATCGTGGAGCAGGGCGCGCACGCGGAGCTGCTCGCGGCGGACGGGGCGTACGCGCGGTTGTACAAGGCGCAGTTCGCGCAGGCCGTGGCCGAGGTCGAGTAGCCGCCACGGGTACGGGGGCCGCCGCCGGGCGGCCCCCGTTCAGTCCAGGTAGCCCCTCAGCTGGTCCGCGAAGGCGTGGTCGCGGAGCTTGTTGAGGGTCTTGGACTCGATCTGCCGGATCCGCTCGCGGGTCACACCGAAGATGCGCCCTATCTCCTCCAGGGTGCGGGGGCGGCCGTCCACCAGTCCGTAGCGGAGCTGGACGACCTTGCGCTCGCGTTCGCCGAGGGTGGAGAGCACCGCCTCCAGGTGTTCGCGCAGCAGCAGGAACGCGGCGGACTCGACCGGGCTGGTGGCGTCGCCGTCCTCGATCAGGTCGCCGAGGGCGACGTCGTCCTCCTCGCCGACCGGGGCGTGCAGGGAGACGGGCTCCTGGGCGAGGCGCAGCACCTCGCCGACCCGCTCCGGCGGCAGGTCCAGGTGGGCGGCGACCTCCTGCGGGGTCGGCTCGTAGCCGCGTTCCTGGAGCATGCGGCGCTGGACGCGGACGACGCGGTTGATGAGCTCGACGACGTGGACGGGCACGCGGATGGTGCGTGCCTGGTCGGCGAGGGCCCGGGACATGGCCTGGCGGATCCACCAGGTGGCGTACGTGGAGAACTTGTAGCCGCGGGCGTAGTCGAACTTCTCGACGGCCCGGATGAGGCCGAGATTGCCCTCCTGGACCAGGTCGAGCATGGTCAGGCCGCGTCCGACGTACCGCTTCGCCACGGAGACGACGAGCCGCAGGTTGGCCTCGATCAGGCGGCGCTTGGCCATGCGGCCCATGACGACGAGCCGGTCGAGGTCCAGGGCGAGCCGGCTCTCCAGGTCGGGGGTGAGCCGCAGTTTCTCCTCGGCGAACAGGCCGGCCTCCACGCGGCGGGCGAGCTCGACCTCCTCGGCCGCGGTGAGCAGGGGAATGCGGCCGATCTCGCGCAGGTACTGGCGGAACAGGTCGGAGGAGGGGCCGCCGGTCTCGGCGCGGGCGGGGGCCGGCTCGACGGGTTCGGGGGTGTCGGCCGCCTCCAGGGCCTCGGCGGGCGGGTCCTCCGGGCGCGTCTCGGGGTGGTGCACGGCACGGTTCTGCGGGGGCACCGCGACGAGGACGTCGGTCTCCGCGTCGGGCTCCGTGCCGTCGGTACTGACGTCGGTCTGGGTGAGGGTCTGGGTCTGCACGGGGGCGACCTCCAGGATGAACGCTGCCGAAGGGGTGGGCAGCGGTACTTCGGGGGCGGAGTCGGCGGCCTCGCCGCTGTCCGTCCCGTACACGTTGAACGGAACCGCGGGGGTCAGGGACCCGTCGGGGACGGATCGGCCGCGCTCCGAGGACTCAGGCACCGGAACCCAGTGTGGGGTACGACACATCGCCGCCACGAGGGGCGTGCGGTGACTTTTTGCGTCCGGTCCGTGACCGCCCGGTTATCTCACCGTACGGGTGTGCGACCGACGCGGGGTGAAACCCCCGGAAAGGGCGGTGTCGGGATGTGGCCGGATCTCAGAGGGCGGCGGCGCCGTGCTCGCGCAGGGACTGGTCGTACTGCTGGAGGATCCACAGCTCGTTCTGGACGGCCGCCAGCTCGGCCGGGTCGCCGTAGGTGCCCAGGCGGGTGAAGCGGCTCTGGACGTCCCGGACGCGACGCTCGACGGCCCGGCGGCGGACCCGGACCAGCACCTCGCCCGCGTAGACCTCGTCCACCGCACGGCGCATGATCGCCTCGACGGCGAGTTCCGTGACCATCGCGCGCACGGCGTCGTCCGGGGCGGCGTCGCGGACGCGGACCAGGTACTCCTGCGGGTCCTGGATGCCGTACTCCGCGCCGCCCGCCTCCAGGATCGCCTGGCGCACGGCCGCGTACGGCGCGGCGGTGAACTCGTCGACGCCGTACGCGTCGAAGGCCGGGGAGACCAGTTCCGGGCGCTGGAGGGCGAGCTTGAGCAGTTCGCGTTCGGTGGCGTAGACGGGGTTGCGGAGGTTGAGGGCGGGGCCCCGGGGGGCGCTCGTGGCGGGGGCGTACTGCTGCGGGCCGCGCTGCTGCGGGCCGGGGCCGGGCGCGGGGCCCTTGCCGCCGCGGTCGCGGGCCCAGCGGGCGAGCTGCGCGACCCGCTTGACCACGAACTGGGTGTCGAGGATGCCGAGCATTCCCGCGAGCTGCACGGCGACCTCGTGCTGGGCTCCGCTGTTCTTGATGCGGGCGACCACCGGGGCCGCCTCGTCGAGGGCCGCCGCACGGCCGGCCGGGGTGTCCAGGTCGTAGCGTCCGACGATCTGGCGGAGAGCGAACTCGAAGAGCGGGGTCCGGGGTTCGACCAGGTCGGCGACCGCCTCGTCGCCCTTGGCCAGGCGCAGGTCGCAGGGGTCCATGCCGTCGGGGGCGATGGCGATGTAGGTCTCGGCGGCGAACTTCTGGTCGTCCTCGAAGGCGCGCAGGGCCGCCTTCTGGCCGGCCGCGTCGCCGTCGAAGGTGAAGATCACGCGGGCCGAGCCGTTGTCCATGAGCAGCCGGCGCAGGATCTTGATGTGGTCGCCGCCGAAGGCTGTGCCGCAGGTCGCGATCGCCGTGGTCACGCCCGCGAGGTGGCAGGCCATGACGTCGGTGTAGCCCTCGACGACGACCGCGCGGGACGCCTTGGCGATGTCCTTCTTCGCGAGGTCGATGCCGTAGAGGACCTGGGACTTCTTGTAGATCGCCGTGTCGGGGGTGTTGAGGTACTTGGGGCCGTTGTCCGCCTCGTAGAGCTTGCGGGCGCCGAAGCCGACGACGTCCCCGCCGATGTCGCGGATGGGCCACATCAGCCGGCCGCGGAAGCGGTCGATGGGGCCGCGGCGGCCCTCCTGGGAGAGGCCGGACAGGAGCAGTTCCTTGTCGGAGAAGCCCTTGCCGCGCAGGTAGCGGGTGAGGTGGTCCCAGCCCTGGGGGCTGTAGCCGACGCCGAAGTGGACCGCGGCGGCCTGGTCGAAACCGCGCTCGGCGAGGAAGAGGCGGCCGGTGTCGGCCTCGGGCGAGGTCGCGAGCTGCTCGGCGTACCACTCGGCGGCGATCTTGTGCGCCTCGACCAGGCGGATGCGCTCGCCGCGCTGGTGGGCGGGGTTGTACCCGCCCTCCTCGTAGCGCAGGGTGATGCCGACCTGGCCGGCCAGGCGCTCGACCGCCTCGGAGAAGGTGAGGTGGTCGATCTTCATCACGAACGTGATGGTGTCGCCGCCCTCCTGGCAGCCGAAGCAGTGGAAGAGACCCTTGCTCGGGCTGACCTGGAAGGACGGGGACTTCTCGTCGTGGAACGGGCACAGCCCCTTGAGGTTGCCGCCGCCCGCGTTCCGCAGCTGGAGGTACTCCGACACGACGGCGTCGATCGGGACCGCGTCCCGTACCGCCTTCACGTCCTCGTCGTTGATCCGTCCTGCCACAAGGTGATTCTACGGCGCGGTACCGACACTCCCGGGGCGCGTTGCCCCCGGGCCGGGGGTCGGGGGCTGCCCCGGGGAATCGCGGCACGGGGACGGTACGACAGCCCTGACGGCTAGGCGACGAGGCCGGTCAGCGGCACGTGCGGGTCCGCGAGCGCCTCGGTGTCCACCTGGGTCCCGGTGCGGATCAGCTGCTGGACGGTGTCCGTGACGTCCCACACGTTCACGTTCATACCGGCCAGCACCCGGCCCTCCTTCACCCAGAAGGCGATGAACTCGCGTTTGGCGGCGTCCCCGCGGATCACCACCTGGTCGTACGACCCCGGCGGCGCCCAGCCGGAGTACTCCATCCCGAGGTCGTACTGGTCGGAGAAGAAGTAGGGCACGCGGTCGTAGGTGAGGTCGTGGCCGAGCATGGAGCGGGCCGCGGCCGGGCCGCCGTTGAGCGCGTTGGCCCAGTGCTCCACGCGCAGCCGGGAGCCGAAGAGGGCGTGCTGGAAGGAGGCCACGTCGCCGGCCGCGTAGATGTCCGGGTCGGAGGTGCGCAGCCGTTCGTCGACCGCGACGCCGCCGCCGTGGGCGCGGTCGGCGATCTCCAGGCCCGCGGCCTGGGCCAGCGACACGCGCGGGGCGGCGCCGATGGCGGCGAGCACGTCGTGCGCGGGGTGCTCCTCGCCGTCGTCGGTGCGGGCGGCGAGGACGACGCCGTCCTGGCCGACGATCTCGGTCAGCCTCACGCCGAAGCGGAAGCGGACGCCGTGCGCCTGGTGCAGTTCGGCGAAGACGGCGCCCAGCTCGGGGCCGAGGACGCCGTGCAGCGGGGTCGGCTCGGGCTCCACGACGGTGACCTCGGCGCCGTACTCGCGGGCCGCCGCGGCGACCTCCAGGCCGATCCAGCCGGCGCCGGCGATCACCAGGTGGCCGTTGTCACGGCCGAGGGAGGTGAGGACGCCCTTGAGGCGCTCGGCGTGGGCGAGACGGCGCAGGTGGTGGACGCCCACCAGGCCGGTGCCGGGGATGTCGAGGCGACGGGGCTCGGCGCCGGTCGCGAGGAGCAGCTTGTCGTAGCGGGCGCGGGTGCCGTCGTCGCCGTAGTGGACGGTCTTCGCGGCGCGGTCGATGGCGACGACGGTCTGGCCGAGGTGCAGCTCGATGTCGTTCTGCGCGTACCAGGCGGGTTCGTGCACGAAGACGCTGTCGCGTTCCTCCTTGCCGAGCAGGTAGCCCTTGGACAGCGGCGGGCGCTCGTAGGGGTGGTCGCGCTCGTCACAGATGAGGATCACCCGGCCGGTGAAGCCCTCCGCGCGGAGCGTCTCCGCCGCCTTCGCACCGGCCAGTCCGCCTCCGACGATGACGAATGTCTGATCCGCGTCGACCACTTGTTGCCTCCTCGTCAGGGTGCCGCCACATGCGAGCGTCCCGCACGCGGCGTGGTGCGGGAAGGGGGAGTGGCCCGATCAGGCCACGCACGGTCACATTCGGGGCTCCTGGTGTCGCTGATGTCACTGGCGTCCCGCCAGTCTCATGGATGCGCTGTCAGACGGGCGTGAAGCGAGCGGGCCGAGGCGTCGGTGAGGGAGGCGATCTGGTCGACGATCACCCGTTTGCGGGCGCGGTCGTCGCCGGCCCGGTCGAGCATGGCGCGGAACTGCGGGTCGAGGCCGTCCGGGGCGCGGGCGGTGAGCGCCTCGGCGAGTTCGGCGACGACGATGCGCTGGTCGGCGCGGAGCCGCTCCTGCTCGGCGCGCTGCATGACGTACAGGTCGGCTACCGCCTTGAGCACGGCGCACTCCAGCCGGGTCTCGCGGGGCACGACCAGTTCGGCCGTGTACCGGGTGAGGCGGCCGGTGCCGAACGCCGCGCGTGTGGCTCCCTCGGCGGCGAGGCAGAAGCGGCCGATGAGCTGGCTGGTGGCGTCCTTCAGCCGGGCCTGGGCGACGGCCGAGCCGTCGTAGCCGTGCGGCCACCACTCCTGGGCGAGGAGCCGGTCGAGGGCGGCCGCGAGCTCGGCGTGGTCCGTGTCCGCGGGGACGTACCGCCCGACGGCGACCTCGAACACCGCCCGGCGTTCCGGGTCGGCGAGCAGGCAGTTGGGGTCGATGTGGCCGGCGTGCAGGCCGTCCTCGACGTCGTGCACCGAGTACGCCACGTCGTCGGACCAGTCCATGACCTGGGCCTCGAAACAGGTGCGGGTGCCGGGGGCGTCCGCACGGACCCAGTCGAAGACGGGGCGGTCGTCCTCGTAGACGCCGAACTTCACCGACGCCGGGTCGGTGGGGTGGGCGCCCCGGGGCCAGGGGTACTTGGTGGCGGCGTCGAGGGCGGCCCGGGTGAGGTTGAGGCCGACGCTGACGAGGTCGCCGGACTCCGGGTCGGTGACGAACCGTTTGGGTTCGATGCGGGTGAGCAGGCGCAGCGACTGGGCGTTGCCCTCGAAGCCGCCGCAGTCCTCGGCGAACTCGTTGAGCGCCTGTTCGCCGTTGTGCCCGAAGGGCGGGTGGCCCAGGTCGTGGGAGAGGCAGGCGGCCTCGACGAGGTCCGGGTCGCAGCCGAGGGCGGCACCGAGCTCGCGGCCGACCTGGGCGCACTCCAGGGAGTGCGTGAGGCGGGTGCGGGGGCTGGCGTCCCACATGGGGTTGCGCTCCCCCGGCGTGACGACCTGGGTCTTGCCGGCGAGGCGGCGCAGGGCCGCGGAGTGCAGCACGCGGGCGCGGTCGCGCTGGAAGGCGGTGCGGCCGGGGCGTTTGTCGGGTTCGGTGGCCCAGCGGGCCGCTGAGGCCGGGTCGTACGGCGGCGGGGGTGCGGTGCCTTCCATGTCATAGACAGTAAGGGGAGGGAGTGGCACGTGGGTGCCTATGCGTCTGCCATGTCCTGCAGTCGTTCGGCTGCAAGTCCTGTGTGGTCGATCGCGCAGTTCACCGCGCCCCTGGGGCGTTCACACCGACGCCAGTGACACCGAGCCCGGCACCATGGCCCAAGTCGCCGCCGTCTCGTCGTAGCGGTGCAGGAGCAGGCGGGCCATCGCCGGGTGGGTGCCGAGGGGGGCGGACGCGATCCACGGGGCGGCCGAGGCGCACTCCGTCGCGAAGCGACCCGGGGCCGTGAAGTACGAGGCGATGGCCACCCGGCGGTACCCCTGGGCGGTCAGGGCGCGGACCGCCTCCGGCACGGTGGGGGCGGCTGCCGAGGCGTAGGCCGGGACGACCGGCACGCCGAGGCGTTCGGCGAGGAGGGCGGCGGTGTGGCCGGTGTCGGCCCCGGACTCCGGGTCGCGGGAGCCCGCGGAGGCGAGGACGACGGCGCTGGGCCGCAGGTCGTGGGCGGGCCCCCCGGCCTCGGCGAGGCGGTCGCAGAGGGCCTCGACGAGGAGCGGGTGGGGGCCGAGCGGGGCGGCCACGCGGGTGCGGGCCGGTGCCGCGGCGGCCATCTCGGGGATGTCCCGCTTGACGTGGTGGCCCCGGCTGAGCAGCAGCGGTACGAGAACGGCCTCCGTGTCGCCGAGCCCGGCCAGCGTGTCGGGGAGCAACGGCTCGTTCAGCTCGATGTGCCCGAGGTGCACGGGCAGGCCGGGGCGCAGCTCGCGGACCCGGTCGAGGAGTGCGCGTACGGTGCTCAGGGCGCGCGGGTCGCGGCTGCCGTGGGCGACGACGACCAGGGCGGGTGTCCCGTCGGGGCCGGTCGTCGCGCGCGTCCCGCGCATCCTGCTCGTCATCGTCGTGGCCGTCATGCACCGATCGTGGCGGCGGCACGTTGCCGTCCCGTTGCGCGGGCGTCACGGCAATTTTCCGTCGGTTCACACGGCGGCGTGCGGGCGGCGTGAGGCGGCACGGCCTGCGGTGTCCCCCGGTGCGGTGAACCTGGTCACGCGCCGGGCGGCGAACCGGACGGGTGGGCGGGGACGTCTCCCGGTGTCGAGAGCCGACCGGGGAAGGGACCGTCCGATGCGCCGCTGGAGACCTCGCAGACCCCGCCTGCCGCGCACCCGTAAGGGGCAGCGGAGGCTGGCCCAGGCGGTCATGGCCGGGTGCGTGCTGGCACTGCTGCCCGCCACGTGGATGCACCTGGTCACCGGCGACCGGCTGCGCACCACGGCCGACGTGCCCCGCACCGAGGTCGCGGTCGTCTTCGGTGCCGGACTGTGGGACGGCGAGCCGTCGCCGTACCTGGCGCACCGGCTGGACGCGGCGGCCGAGCTGTACCGCGCGGGGCGGATCGAGGTGGTGCTCGTGACCGGGGACAACAGCCGTGAGGAGTACGACGAGCCGGACGCCATGCGGGCGTACCTCGTCCGGCACGGCGTGCCCGACGGGCGGATCGTCAGCGACTACGCGGGCTTCGACACCTGGGACTCCTGCGTCCGCGCGAAGAAGATCTTCGGTGTCGACCGGGCCGTCCTGATCAGCCAGGGCTTCCACATCCGGCGGGCGGTGGCTCTGTGCCAGGAGGCGGGGGTGGTGTCGTACGGCGTCGGGGTCGACGACAGGCACGACGCGACCTGGTACTACGGGGGCGCGCGGGAGATCCTCGCGGCCGGCAAGGCGGCGCTGGACGCGGTCTTCGAGCCGGATCCCACGTTCCTCGGGCCGAAGGAGCCGGGGGTGGCGCGTGCCCTGGCCGCTGAGCGGTGACGCGGCCCTCACCGCGGCCCATGGGCGGCGGGGAGGTCGCCGTCCCGGTGGCGTAACAAACCGCCGCACGGTCGTGTAACACGGGCGTCGCACGCTGGGCGTCATGCAGAACACCGCGACGCCCACGCACTGCCCGTACTGTGCCCTGCAGTGCGGGATGAATCTGACGCCCGCCGCCGACGGGACCGTCGAGGTGACCGAGCGCGCGGACTTCCCGGTGAACCGGGGCGCGCTGTGCGGCAAGGGCCGCACCGCGCCGGCGGTGCTGTCGTCACGGGTGCGGCTGACCTCCCCGTTGGTGCGCTCCGGCGACGGCACCCTGGTGCCGGCCACGTGGGACGAGGCGCTGGACCGGATCGCCCGGCACCTCGCCCGCACGCGGGAGGAGCACGGCGCGGACGCGCTCGGCGTGTTCGGCGGGGGCGGGCTGACGAACGAGAAGGCGTACGCGCTGGGCAAGTTCGCCCGGGTGGTGCTGGGCACCTCGCAGATCGACTACAACGGCCGGTTCTGCATGTCGTCGGCCGCGGCGGCCGGCACGAAGGCGTTCGGGCTCGACCGGGGCCTGCCGTTCCCGCTGGAGGACATCCCGAGGACCGGCTGCGTGATCCTCGTGGGGTCGAACCTCGCGGAGACCATGCCGCCGTCGCTGCGGTTCTTCAGCGAGCTGAAGGAGAACGGCGGCACGCTGATCGTCGTCGATCCGCGGCGCACGAAGACCGCCGAGCAGGCCGACCTGCACCTCGCGCCCCGGCCCGGCACCGATCTGGCGCTCGCGCTGGGCCTGCTGCACCTGGTCGTCGCCGGGGGCCGGGTGGACGAGTCCTACGTCGAGGAGCGCACGGCCGGCTGGGAGGAGGCGCGGGCGGCGGCGATGGCGCACTGGCCCGAGCAGGTGGAGCGGATCACGGGGGTGTCCGTTCCCGAACTCCGGGAGGCGGTGCGGCTGTTCTGCGAGCCGGAGCACGCGATGGTGCTCACCGCGCGCGGGCCCGAGCAGCAGGCCAAGGGTACGGACACGGTGGGCGCGTGGATCAACCTGTGCCTGGCGACCGGGCGGGCCGGGCGGCCCCTGTCGGGGTACGGCTGCCTGACCGGGCAGGGCAACGGGCAGGGCGGGCGCGAGCACGGGCAGAAGGCCGACCAGTTGCCCGGCTACCGCAAGCTGACGGACCCGGCGGCGCGGCGGCACGTGGCCGAGGTGTGGGGCGTGGACCCGGACTCGCTGCCGGGGCCGGGCCGCAGCGCCTACGAGCTGCTGGACGCGCTCGGCACGGACATCAGGTCGCTGCTGCTGATGGGTTCCAACCCGGTGGTGTCGGCGCCGCGCGCCGCCCACGTCGAACAGCGGCTGCGGTCGCTGGACTTCCTGGCCGTGTGCGACGTGGTGCTGTCGGAGACGGCGGCCCTGGCGGACGTGGTGCTGCCGGTGACGCAGTGGGCGGAGGAGACGGGCACCACGACCAGCCTGGAGGGCCGGGTGCTGCTGCGGCGGCGCGCGATCACCCCGCCGGACGGGGTCCGCAGCGACCTGGAGGTGCTGCACGAACTGGCCGCCCGGCTCGGGGTCGAGAAGGGTTTCCCGACCGAGGCGGAGGAGGTCTTCGAGGAGCTGCGCCGGGCGAGTGCGGGCGGGCTCGCCGACTATTCCGGGATCACCTACCGGCGGCTGGCGCAGGAGAACGGGGTCTTCTGGCCGTGCCCGGCGCGGGAGGAGGCGGGCGAGGCGGAACACCCGGGCACCGCCCGGCTCTTCCTCGACCGCTTCGCCACCGAGGACGGCCGGGCCCGGTTCGTTCCGGTCTCGCACCGCCCGAGCGCCGAGGAGCCTGACGACGAGTACCCGGTGCTGCTGACCACGGGGCGGGTCGTGGCGCAGTACCAGTCCGGCGCGCAGACCCGGCGCGTGGACGAGCTGAACGCCGCCGCTCCCGGCCCGTTCGTCGAGCTGCACCCCCGGCTGGCGGCGCGGCTGGGGGCGGCCGAGGGCGACCCGGTGGCCGTCGTCTCCCGGCGGGGCCGGGCCGTGGCGCCGGCCCGCATCACCACCGGCATCAGGCCCGACACCGTCTTCATGCCCTTCCACTGGCCGGGCGAGGGCCGCGCCAACACGCTGACCAACCCGGCCCTGGACCCGACCTCGCGGATGCCGGAGTTCAAGGTGTGCGCGGTGCGGGTGGAGGCGGTGACGCGGTAGGGGACGGTCACCGCACGGGCCAGGTGCCGCCCTCGATCGGCGTGCCCCGGGCCCGCAGCCGGACGGCGACGGCCGGGGCGGCGACGTACACCCAGGCGCGGACGTGCGCCCCGTCGGCGTCCCGCACGACCGTCCTCGCCACGCGGTCGTACAGGTTCCGCGGATCACCCGGCACGTACTCCTCCAGCCGGTCCAGGGCGGCGAGCAGTTCGTCGTACGTCTCGGGCCGGGCGGTGACGATCTCGCCGGCGACCACTCCCTGGGCCCCCTCCACGGCGTAGGGGTAGCCGGGGCCCGCGTACAGGACGGCGCCGGGCAGACGGGCCGGTTCCTCGAAGCGGGTGCGGCCGCGCAGGAAGAGGTCGTGGTTGGGCCCGCCGGGGCGCAGGGTGCCGTAGACGAAGAACGGGAGTCGCGCTGCTTCCACGGGGTCATTCTCCCGGTCGTCCCGTGCCCTCATGCTCTCCCCCCATGATCTCCACCGGTCGGCTATGGACATGACATGTCATGCTCCCCTAAATCTGGGGCGACATCAGCGCCACCCCCACGCGCCCGAGGCGCTCCCCCCTCCAAGGAGTCCGATGAGCCGAATACGGCACGTCCGACGTTCCCGTCCCGCCGTCGCCGGCATCGCCGTCACCACCGCCGCCCTCCTGACGGCCGCACTCGTCCCCACCGCCGAGGCGGCCGGCCGCCCCACTTCCGCCGACGCCCTCGACAACGCGTCGGCGGCCCTCGCCGACCACGCCGCGAGACTGGACCTGACGCCGGCTCAGGACACCGAGGTCCGTGACGTGGTGGTCGACGGGGACGGCACCCAGCACGTCCGCTACGACCGCACCTACCGCGGACTCCCCGTGCTGGGCGGCGACTTCGTGGTCCACCTGGCCCCCGACGGCGACTACCGCGGCGCGAACCGCGCGACCACGCGACCGCTCTCCCTGGCGTCCGTGACCCCGAAGCTGTCGGCTCCGAAGGCCGCCGACCTGGCCGCCGACGCCCTGCGCGCCGCCAACCCGGGCGAGTTGCTGAAGAGGCTCACCGCCAAGCCGGAGCTGGTCGTGGACGCCCTGCACGGCGCCCCGAAGCTGGCCTGGCGCACGGACGCGGCGGCACTGGACTCCCTCGGCAACCCGGTCGCGCGCACGGTGCTGACCGACGCCCGCACGGGCGCCCGGATCGACGCCTGGGACAGCATCGAGTCGGCGACGGGCGACGGCAGTTCGCTGTACGGCGGGACGGTGCCGCTGGAGACGACGCAGTCGGGGCCCGCGTACCAGCTCAAGGACCCGACGCGCGGCGGCACGTACACCGGCGACGCGGCGAACAAGACCGACCTGTGCTTCCTCGGCATCTGCCTGAGCCGGGCGCCCTCGACGGTGTTCACGGACGCCGACAACCACTGGGGCACGGGGGCGGAGTCCGACCGCGCCACGGCCGCGGTGGACGCGCAGTACGGCACCGACGTGACGTGGGACTACTACGAGAACGTGCACGGCCGCAGCGGCATCGCGGGCGACGGCAAGGGCTCGTACAACCGCGTGCACTACGGCACCCGGTACAACAACGCCTTCTGGGACGACAGTTGCTTCTGCATGACGTACGGCGACGGTGACGGGGCGACCTTCGGCCCGCTGGTCTCGCTCGACGTCGCGGGCCACGAGATGTCGCACGGCGTGACGTCGTCGACGGCGGCGCTGACCTACTCCGGCGAGTCCGGCGGCCTGAACGAGGCCACCTCCGACATCTTCGGCACGCTGGTGGAGTGGTACGCGGGCAATTCCGCCGACGCGGGCGACTACAGAATCGGCGAGAAGGTGGTCCGCTCCGGCTTCGGCCGGGACGCCCTGCGCTACATGGACCGGCCGAGCAGGGACGGCAGTTCGGCGGACTGCTGGAGCAGTTCGGTGGGCAACCTCGACGTCCACTACTCCTCCGGGGTCGCGAACCACTTCGCGTACCTGCTGGCCGAGGGCAGCGGCGCGAAGACCGTGGGCGGCGTGCGCCACGACTCGCCCACCTGTGACGGCTCCACCGTCTCGGGGATCGGCCGGGACAAGCTCGGGAAGATCTGGTACCGGGCACTGACGGTCTACATGACGTCGTCCACGGACTACGCGGGGGCGCGGACCGCGACCCTGAACGCGGCCAGGGACCTGTACGGCGCGAACGGCACCGAGTACGCCGCGGTGGCGGCGGCGTGGAGCGCGGTGAGCGTGGGCTGACGGGCCGTCGGCCGGCCTTGCCCGGCCTTGCCCGGCCCGGAGAACGGACGGTGGCCGGCACCTCGCGGGGTGCCGGCCACCGTCCGTTTCCGTGACCGGGTGGCGCGTTCGGGGTTCTCCTCCCGCTCCCGCCGCGACACCGCGCTCGCGTACGGCCCGGAGGTGGTCCTCGGCGGACCGGCGCGGCGGCTACGCGCCGTCGTAGGGGCGCTTCTCCTTCGCCTCCCGCAGCGCCCGACCCCACCACACCAGCTGGTCCAGCATCGTCTTCGCCGCCGCATCCGGGCCCGAGGGGTCCCTGAGCCTGCCCTCGTCGTCGAAGGAGGCGCCCGCGTTGTGGAAGGACACCGTGTCGCGGACGGTGACGGCGTGCAGCTCGGCGAAGACCTGACGGAGGTGCTCGGTGGCGCGCAGGCCGCCGGCGAGACCTCCGTAGGAGACGAGGGCCACCGGCTTGGCCCGCCACTCGGTGAAGTGCCAGTCGATGAGGTTCTTCAGGCCCGCCGGGAACGAGTGGTTGTACTCGGGGGTGAGGACGACGAACGCGTCGGCGCCCGCGAGCTTCGGGGTGATCTCCGCCAGCGCGGCCTTCGCCTCCTCGGTCGGCTCGAAGGTCGTGGGCAGCTCGGTCCCGGCGACGTCGACGACCTCGGGGAGCAGGTCCTCATGGTCCCGGAGGCGGTCCAGGAGCCAGTCGGCGACGACGGGGCCGAAGCGGCCGTGGCGGTTGCTGCCGACGAGCAGGGTCACACGGAGCGGTTCAGTCGCTGTGGTCATGCCCCGCAGCCTCCTGCCTCAACTTTGCTTGAGGTCAAGTCATGCCTCCCCGAGCCGTTGCGCGGACCCGTCGCGCGGACCGGATCACCCGTTCACACCCGCGCCGGGCGTCCTTCGGTGTCTTTTCCTCGCGTGCCCGGTCACACCGCCGGTGACCTGCCGAAACGGCGTCCCGTGCGGAGCTGCCGGGCAGCCGGACGACACCCGTTCATCCCATTCCCGGCGCTTTCTCGGGGAGCGGGCCGGGCCCGGTGCCACTTACCTCGGTAGGGCAGGGGCCACCGAAGAGCTCAGGGAGCATCGATGCGACGTACCGCCCGCGTGCTGACGGGTACCGCGCTCGCCGTCGCCGCCGCGGGCCTCGCCACCGCGGCTCCGGCGCACGGCCTCGACGGCGAGACGGTCTCCGGCGGACTGAAGATGTACCCGTCCTCGGTCGTGCCGGGAGAGCTGGCGTCCGTGAACACGGCGGCGTGCGGGGAGGACGACACGGTGGAGGGCGATGCCAGCGCGGTCGGCGCGGGCCGGTTCGCACTGGCGCCCAGCACGCACGAGGGCGAGGCGATCGGGCAGTTCGAGGTGCCGCCGAGCGCGCAACCCGGAACGTACGAGATCGTCGCCACCTGCGCCGAGAACGGCCTGCGGGTGACGGGGGACCTGGTGGTCACACTGACGCCCGTCCGCGAGCAGGTGCACCCCAAAGGAAGCGTGAAGACGGGGGTCGGCGGCACCTTGGGCTCCGACCCCGTACAGACCGCGGCCGGCGTGGCGGCTCTCGCCGTCGCCGCCGCGGGCGGTACCTGGCTCCTGCATCGCCGGGCGAGAGGCGACGGGATCTGACGGGCACCCTCCGCTGCCCGTCCGCCGGTACCGCACTTCCCCACCCCCTCCGGGTCCGACGCCCCTCGCGGCCCGGAGGGGGGCGGGGTCCTCCAGGAGAGGAGTCGTCATGGCCAGAGTCGGCAACACCGCGATAGCGGCCGTCACCGCGGTCGCCCTCTGTTCCGGGGTGTGGCTGCTGAGCGGCGGCACCGGGACCGGGTCCCCGCCGCAGCCCTCCGCCGCCCAGGCCCGCAGCGGGCAGGCCGCCGAGGCGCCCGCCGCCCCGGCGCTGCCGCCGTCCCCGCCCGACCGCATACGCATACCGGCGATCGGCGTGAACGCCCCGCTGATGGGCCTCGGCCTGACCGGGACGGGCAGCCTCGACGCGCCGCCCCCCGAGATCAAGAACCTGGCCGGCTGGTACGAGGCCGGCACCACCCCCGGCGAGACGGGCACCGCGATCGTCGCCGGGCACGTCGACAACGCCGAGGGGCCCGCCGTCTTCTACCGGCTGGGCGCCCTGAAGAAGGGCGACACGATCGAGGCCGACCGGCGCGACGGCGGCGTCGCGGTGTTCACCGTGGACGCGGTGGAGGTGTACGCCGCGAAGGACTTCCCCGACGAGAAGGTGTACGGGGCGGCGAAGCGGCCCGAGCTGCGCGTCATCACCTGCGGCGGCCGCTACTCACGCAGCACCGGTTACCAGGGCAACGTCGTCGTCTTCGCCCACCTGACCGGCAGCCGCTGAGGCACCGCGGCCCTCGATGACATGCGCCTTCCCCCACGCGCCGAGCGGGCCCAGCGCGTCGTTGAGGGCGACTCCGCGCGGCGTCAGCCTGTACTCGACGTGCGGCGGCACCTCGTCGTACTCCTCGCGGTGCACGATGCCGTCGGCCTCCAGCTCCCGCAGCTGCGCGGCGAGCACCTTCTCGGTCACACCGGGCAGCTCCCGGCGCAGCTCACCGAAGCGGAACGGCCGCTGACCGAGCGCCCAGAGGATCAGCACCTTCCACTTGCCGCCGATCACGTCCATCGCCGCGTCGACTCCGCAGACGTACGCCCCCGGTCGCCGTACCGTTCCCATGCCCGACACCCCGTCTCCTCGCTGCCTGGACCCTTTCGCCGGGGTAACCGCCCACTCACAAGTGCGTACTTGAGCACACCGACCCCCACGACGAGTCTGAACATCATGACTGACAAGGCACCCGTCTCCCGTATTCCGCTCACCGTCCTCGGCACCGGCGCCATGGGCACCGCGCTCGTCCGCGCCTGGCTCGCCGCCGGCCATCCGGTCACCGTCTGGAACCGCACCCCGGCCCGCGCCGAGGCCCTGGCCGCCGAGGGCGCCACGGTCGCCCCGACCGCCGCCGCGGCGGTGGCGGCCAACCGCCTGGTGATCGCCTGCCTGCTCGACGACGCCTCGGTCGGCGAGGCCCTCGACGGGGCCGACCTGACCGGGCGGGACCTGGTGAACCTCACCACCGGGACGCCCGCCCAGGGCCGCGCCCGCGCCGCGTGGGCCGAGGAGCGCGGGGCCCGCTTCCTGGACGGCGGGATCATGGCCGTACCGCCGATGATCGGGGAACCGGACTCCGGCGCGTACGTCTTCTACAGCGGCTCCTCCGCCCTCTTCGAGGAGCACCGGGACACCCTCGCCGTCCCGGCCGGCACCCGCTGGGCCGGCGAGGACGCGGGCTTCGCCGCACTGCACGACGTGGCGCTGCTGAGCGCGATGACCGGCATGTTCGCCGGTGTCCTGCACGCCTTCGCGCTGATCCGCCACGAGGACGTCGCCCCGAAGGACTTCGCGCCGCTGCTCTCCGGCTGGCTCACCGCGATGGCGCCCGCCGTGCACAAGGCCGCCGAGCAGCTCGAGGCCGGCGACTACGGCCTGGACGTCGTCTCCAACCTCGCGATGCAGGTCGCGGGCAACGCCACGCTGCTGCGGACGGCCGAGGAGCAGCAGGTCAGCTCCGAGCTGCTGACGCCGTACATGGACCTCATGGAGCGCCGGCTCGCCGAGGGGCACGGGGAGGAGGACACCACCGGGGTGGTCGAGCTGCTGGATCTCCGGCGGGGGAAGGACGCCTAGGCCACCGACGGGGGAAGGACGCCTAGGCCAGCCACTGCTCGTAGGCCAGGTTCGCCACCAGCGCGAAGACGACCGTCAGCAGGACGACGCGGACGAAGCCGCTGCCCCGCTTCAGGGCCGTGTGTGCGCCCAGGGTGCCGCCCGCCAGGTTGAACACGGCCATCAGGGCGGCGAGCTGCCACAGGACGGCGCCCTGCCAGGCGAACATCGCGAGGGCGCCCGCGTTGGTGCAGCAGTTGACGATCTTGGCGGTGGCGGAGGCGGTCACCAGGTCCAGGTGGAGGAGCGCGGTGAGCGCCAGCACGAGGAAGGTGCCGGTGCCGGGGCCGATGAAACCGTCGTAGAAGCCGATGCCGATGCCCGCGAGGCCGATCGCGGCGAGGATCTGGCGCCGGGTGGCCGGGCCGGCGGCGGGGGCGGTGCCGAAGGCGGGGCGCAGGATCACGAAGGCCGCTACGGCGAGCAGCACCACCATGATCACCGGCTTGAGGACGTCGGTGCTCATCCCGGCCGCGAAGAAGGCCCCGGCCGACGACCCGGCGAGGGCGGCCAGCCCGATCCGCACGGCCGTGCCGACGTCGACCGGCGCCTTGCGCGCGTACGTCACCGCCGCGCCCGTCGTCCCGACGATGGCGACCGCCTTGTTGGTGCCCAGGGCGTGCGCGGCCGGGGTGCCGGCGGGCAGTCCCAGCAGCAGCACCGGCAGCAGCAGAAGCCCGCCCCCGCCGACCACGGCGTCGATCCAGCCGGCCGCGAGGGCCGCGAGGCAGAGCAGGACGACCGTGGTCAGCGATATGTCGGGCATGATCACGACCCTATGGACGGGATGGATGTGCCGTCCATCGAGATGAGGGTCTTCTGAGGTTGCCGGGCGTCCGCCGGTGTCCCTCACACCCGCCCCCGGTTCCCGCTGAGGGCAGCGTTCCCGGTGGGAAACAGACGTGATGCCGCCGGGTAACACCCGCACCGCACGCTCGATGCCATGACCTCGAATACGCGTGTGGTGGTGATCGGCGCCGGCCTCGCGGGCGTGACGCTCGCCCGGCGGCTCGGTGAGCTCGGCACGCCCGCGCTGGTCGTCGGCGACGAGGAGCACCGCCCGTACAACCGGGTGCTGCTCGCCGAGGTGCTGGCCGGACGGTACGGCCCCGAGGTGGTCGCCCTGCCGGAGCCCGCGGAGCTGATCCGCGCCCGGGTCACCGGCATCGACCGGGCCGGACGCAGCGTCCGGTGCGCCGACGGCTCGCTGATCGCATACGACACGCTGGTCCTGGCCACCGGTTCCAACGCCGTGCTGCCGCCGCTGCGCGGCCTGTTCACGCCGGACCACGAGCTGCCCGAGGGCGTGCACGCGTTCCGCACCATGGACGACTGCCTGGGCCTGTCCAAGGCGGTACGGCCGGGGGTACGGGCCGTCGTCATCGGAGGCGGGCTGCTCGGCGTGTCCGCCGCCCGTGCGCTCGCGGTGCGCGGCGCGCAGGTCGTCCTCGCCCAGCAGTCCGAGCGGCTCATGGAGCGCCAGCTCGACCCGGCGGCCTCCGGGCTGGTCCGGCGGCACCTGGAGGACCTGGGCGTGGAGGTGCACACCGAGTGCCGGGTGCGTGACGTGCGCTCGGTCGGCGGCGCGGTGCGCTCGGTGGAGATGGCCGACGGGTACGCCCTCGGTGCCGACCTCGTGGTCCTGGCGTGCGGCGTCCGCCCGCGTACCGGCCTCGCCGAGGCGGCCGGTCTGGAGGTCGCCAAGGGCGTCGTCGTCGACGACGAGCTGCGCACCTCCGACCCGCACGTCCGCGCCGTCGGCGACTGCGCCCAGCACGCGGGCACGGTGTACGGGCTGGCCGCCCCCGCCCTGGAACAGGCCGGCGCGCTCGCCGCGCTGCTGGCCGGTGACACCACCGCCCGCTACGCCGGCACCCGGTCCCTGACCCGACTCACCCTCACCGGGCCCGACAGCCCCTTCGACCTCGCCGCGTTCGGCGAGACCGACCCCCGCCCCGGCGACGACGTCGTGCAGCTCGCCGACGCCACCCGCGGCACCTACCGCAAGGTCGTCGTCCGTGACGACCGGCTGGTCGGCGGGGTCCTGGTCGGCGAACTCGGCACCGTCGGCGCGCTCGCGCGCGCCTGGGAGGGAGCAGAGCCGCTCCCGTCCGACGGCGGCCCCCTGCTCCACCTGCTCACCAACGACGGAGGCTCCTGATGACCGCCAACCTGGGGGGCACCCCCACGATCGTGCTCGTCGGCCACGGCATGGTCGGCCAGCGCTTCCTCGAAGCGCTCGCCGAACGCGGCCTGACCGCCACGCACCGCGTGGTCGTGCTGTGCGAGGAGCCGCGCCCCGCGTACGACCGCGTGCAGCTGACCTCCTACTTCTCGGGCCGCACGCCCGAGGACCTGTCGATGACGGACATGGGGTTCATCGAGGAGCACGGCATCGAGCTGCACGTCGGTGACCCGGCGCAGACGGTCGACCGTGCGGCGAAGAAGGTGACGGCCCGCTCCGGACTCGTCGTCGACTACGACGTCCTGGTGCTGGCCACCGGCTCCTACCCGTTCGTGCCGCCCGTCCCCGGCAAGGACGCCACCGGCTGCTTCGTCTACCGCACCATCGAGGACCTCCTCGCCATCGAGGAGTACGCCCGGAAGGCGACGACCGGGGCCGTGGTGGGCGGCGGTCTGCTCGGACTGGAGGCCGCGGGTGCGCTCAAGGGCCTCGGACTCACCTCCCACATCGTGGAGTTCGCGCCCCGGCTGATGCCCGTCCAGGTCGACGAGGGCGGCGGCGCGGCGCTGCTGCGCACCATCGAGGACATGGGCCTGTCCGTCCACACCGGCGTCGGCACGCAGGAGATCCTGGTCGGCGAGGACGGCGCCGTCACCGGCATGAGGCTGTCCGACGGCTCCGAACTGGCCACGGACCTGGTGGTGTTCAGCGCCGGTGTCCGTCCCCGCGACCAGCTGGCCCGTGACTGCGGCCTCGCCGTCGGCGAGCGCGGCGGCATCAGCGTCGACGAGCAGTGCCGCACGGTCACCGACCCGGACGTGTTCGCGATCGGCGAGTGCGCGCTGGCCGCCGACGGGCGGGTGTACGGCCTGGTGGCGCCCGGCTACGAGCAGGCCGAGACGGCCGCCGCGACGATCGCCCGGGACGAATCGGCGTTCACCGGAGCGGACCTGTCGACCAAGCTGAAGCTGCTCGGCGTGGACGTGGCGTCCTTCGGCGACGCGCACGGCACCGCCGGGGACTGCCTGGACGTCGTCTACTCCGACTCCCGCGCCGGCCTGTACAAGAAGCTGGTCATCGGCCGCGACGGCACGCTGCTCGGCGGCATCCTGGTCGGCGACGCGGAGGCGTACGGCACGCTGCGCGCGCTCACCGGCTCGGTGCCGCCCGTCGCGCCGGAGGCGCTCGTCCTGCCGGCCGGTGCCGGGGCGCCGGCCCAGCTCGGGCCGTCCGCGCTCCCCGACGACGCGGTCATCTGCTCCTGCCACAACGTCACCAAGGGCACGATCCGGGGCGCGGTCACCGACCACCAGTGCACGACCGTGCCCGAGGTGAAGAAGTGCACCAAGGCCGGCACCGGCTGCGGCTCCTGCGTCAAGGTGCTCGGCCAGCTGGTCACCGCCGAGCTGGAGGCGAGCGGCGTCGAGGTCGACAAGGGCCTGTGCGGCTGCTTCGCCCAGACCCGCGAGGAGCTGTACGAGATCGTCCTCGCCCTGCGGATCACCTCCTACCAGGAGCTGCTGGACCGGCACGGCCGCGAGGAGGCCCGCGGCGGCGACGGATGCGAGGTCTGCAAGCCGGCGGTCGGTTCGATCATCGCCTCCCTCGCCCCGACGATCGGCGCGAGCGGCTACGTCCTGGAGGGCGAGCAGGCGGCGCTGCAGGACACCAATGACCACTTCCTGGCCAACCTGCAGAAGAACGGCTCGTACTCGGTCGTGCCCCGCATCCCCGGCGGCGAGATCGCCCCGGACAAACTGATCGTGATCGGTGAGATCGCCCGGGACTTCGGGCTCTACACGAAGATCACGGGCGGTCAGCGCATCGACATGTTCGGCGCGCGGGTCGAGCAGCTGCCGCTGATCTGGGCCCGGCTGGTGGACGCCGGCTTCGAGTCCGGGCACGCCTACGGCAAGTCGCTGCGCACGGTGAAGTCCTGCGTGGGGCAGACCTGGTGCCGCTACGGCGTCCAGGACTCCGTCCGCATGGCGATCGACCTGGAGCTGCGCTACCGGGGCCTGCGCTCCCCGCACAAGCTGAAGTCGGCGGTCTCGGGGTGCGCCCGCGAGTGCGCCGAGGCCCAGTCGAAGGACTTCGGCGTGATCGCCACGTCCAACGGCTGGAACCTGTACGTCGGCGGCAACGGCGGCGCCACCCCGCGCCACGCGGACCTGCTCGCGCAGGACCTCTCCGACGCCGAACTGGTCCGCCTGATCGACCGGTTCCTGATGTTCTACATCCGCACCGCCGACAAGCTGGAGCGCACCTCCACCTGGCTGGAGCGGATCCCCGGCGGCCTGGACCACGTACGGGACGTCGTCGTGCACGACTCGCTCGGCATCTGCGACGAGCTGGAGTCCCTGATGGCCGCCCACGTCTCCCACTACCGCGACGAGTGGGCCGAGACGATCAACGACCCCGAGAAGCTGGCCCGGTTCGTGTCGTTCGTGAACGCGCCCGACACGCCCGACCCGGTCGTCGGCTTCGTGCCCGAACGCGACCAGATGAAGCCCGACCTGCCGCTGCTGGACATCGGCAGGCGGCGCACCGAGGAAGACGTCCTGGAAGGAAGCGCCCAGCGATGACCCTGGCACCCGAGACGACCGACCTGAAGGTCCGGCTGCGGCTGGCGGACGGCTGGTTCACGGCCTGCGACCTCGGCGCGCTGCTCCCGGGCCGCGGTGTGGCGGCCCTGCTGCCGGACGGCCGCCAAGTGGCCCTGTTCCGCGACCGGTCCGGTGCGCTGTACGCCATCGACAACCGCGATCCGTTCACCGGTGCGGCGGTCCTCTCCCGCGGGCTGACCGGCACCCACCGGGGCCGCCCGTTCGTCGCCTCCCCGCTGCTCAAGCAGCGTTTCGATCTCGCGTCCGGGCAGTGCCTGGACGACGAGGCGGTGCGGGTGGCGACGTACGAGGTGAAGGCCGCCTGACCCCGTTTCTTGACTGACCGTTTCAGAAAGTCCTAGGCTTCAACGCGTGGCCAGGACCAAGGAGTTCGATCCGGACGCCGCGCTGCGGGCAGCCCTGGAGCTATTCTGGCAGCGCGGCTTCGAGTTGACGTCGATGTCCGATCTGGTGGCGCACCTCGGCATCGGACGCGCCAGCATCTACGCGACCTTCGGCAACAAGCGCGAGCTGTACCTGAAGGCACTGGAGCGCTACGAGCAGGGGCTGCTGCCGGACATGCTCCAGGAGCTGGCCCGACCGGGTCCCGCCCTGCCGGGCGTACGGGCGCTCGTGCGCCGCTACGCCGCCGAGGCGACCGCCGACGACCTGCGCGGGCGCGGCTGTTTCGTCACCAACACGGCGGCCGAGCTGGCCCCGCACGACCCGGCCGCCGCGCGGCGGGTCGAGCGCAACTGGGACCAGCTGGAGGCGGTCCTGCACGCGGCGCTGGTCCGCGCCCGCAGCCAGGGCGAACTGCCGGCCGACCGCGACCCGCTCGCCCTGGCCCGCATGCTGCTGGTCCTGCTCCAGGGGCTGCGCGTCGTCGGCAAGGCGTCCGCGGACCCGGCGCGCGTACGGGACGCGGCGGAACAGGCACTGGCCCTGCTCGACTGAACACCGCCGTGCGGGCGCGGCCTTGCGCCTGCCCGCATACTGAACCGCTCGGTCAAATAAAGGGGAGATCATGACCAGCCGTTTCACCGACCGCACCGCCCTCGTCACCGGAGCCGGATCCGGCATCGGACGGGCCGTCGCCCTCGCGTTCGCCGCCGAAGGCGCGAACGTCGTCGTCGCGGGGCGCCGCCGGGAGCCGCTCGACGAGACGGTGGCCCTGATCGAGGAGGCGGGCGGCAAGGCGCTCGCCGTCACCGCCGACGTGGCGCGCGCCGCCGACGTCCAGGCGGTCGTGGACGCCGCC
Source organism: Streptomyces viridiviolaceus (assembly GCF_014650995.1). GTDB lineage: Bacteria > Actinomycetota > Actinomycetes > Streptomycetales > Streptomycetaceae > Streptomyces > Streptomyces viridiviolaceus. The sequence goes on along the minus strand of NZ_BMWA01000008.1, from coordinate 126,388 downwards.
GTGGAGCGCTTCGGCTCCCTCGACGTGGCGGTCAACAACGCGGGCGTCTTCCGGGGCGGGCAGCCCGTGGCCGACCTGACCGACGACGACTGGCGGACACAGCTCGACATCAACGTCACCGGCGTGTTCCTCGCCCTGCGGGCCGAGGTCCGCCGGATGCGCACCCAGCCGGCCGGCGGCGCGATCGTCAACATCGCCTCCACCTTCGGCATGCACAAGCGGCAGCCGGGGGCCACGGCCTACGCGGCCACCAAGGCGGCCGTCTCGGTCCTCACGCGGGGCGCCGCCCTGGACCACATCGGGGACGGCGTCCGCATCAACGCCGTCAGCCCGGGCGCAACCGACACCTCCATGTCCCTGCAGCCGGGCGAGACGGAGGCCGGGCGGGCGGAGCGCATGAGGAACGAGGTGCCGCTGGGCCGGGTCGCGGCGGTCGAGGAGGTGGCGGCAGCCGTGCTGTACCTGGCCTCGGACGACGCGGCGTCCGTGGTCGGCACCGAGCTGGTGGTGGACAGCGGCCAGACGGCCTGACCGCCTCACGTCAGCCGTCCCGGGAGCGGAGAGCTACCACCCGGTCACGTCACGTTCGTATCACGGGTCCTTCATATCGCCTCCACAACGGGCGCCCCTCAATACGGTCATCACCTCACATGCGACTCATCGCATCACCAAGATCACCGATACGGACATTCACACCTGACCCGGGACGCTCCATGACCCTGCTCCGCAAGCCCGCCGCCCTCGCCGTCGCCGCCCTGGCCCTGGCCGCCCTGCCGACCGCCGCCATGGCACACGAGGGCACGCACCCGTTCAAGAACTGCACCGAGGCGTACGACAACGGCTACGCCCACATCCCCGCGTCCGACGAGGAGCACTACGGCAAGCACCTGGACCGCGACGGGGACGGCGTCGGCTGCGACAAGCCGCCCGCGGGCTTCGTGCCCGCCGGCGACAAGGACGCGGGCGGCGACGACGGCAAGGCGGACCAGGCGTCCGGGCAGCAGGAGTCCGGAGCCGGGTCCGGGTCCGGGTCCGGCAAGGACACCGACCTCGCCGCGACCGGCGGCGACGACACCACCCCGTACATCGCCGCGGGCGGTGCGGCCGTCGTCCTCGCGGGCGGCGGGCTGCTGCTGGCGGCGCGCAGGCGGCGGGGCACCCGCTGACGACACCTGGAGGGGTCCGGCGTGTACGGCCGGGCGTCACGGATTGTCCATGACCCGTCAACCCCGCTCCCCTAGGGTCCGTGACCGCGCGACCCCGCCGTCACCCGGCGGCGGGGCGGTCACGGCCCCATCTGGAGTGAGAGTGGAACGTCGTACCCTCCTGCGTGCGGTCGCCCTGGGCGGCTCCTCCGCCGTCCTGGGCGGCACCCTGTGGCGCGGCGCCGCGTACGCGGCCCCCGCCCAGCCCGGCACGGGCCCTTACGGCCCGCTGGGCTCGCCCGACGCCAACGGCATCAGACTCCCCAGCGGCTTCACCAGCCGGGTCGTCGCCCGTTCCGGCCAGAAGGTCCCGGGCACCTCGTACACCTGGCACAACGCCCCTGACGGCGGCGCCTGTTACGCCGACGGCACCGGCTGGATCTACGTGTCGAACTCGGAGATCAACCCCTCCGGCGGCGCGAGCGCGGTGAAGTTCTCGTCCACCGGGACGATCACGGCGGCGTACCGCGTGCTGTCGAACACCCGTCAGAACTGCGCGGGCGGCAAGACCCCGTGGAACACCTGGCTGTCCTGCGAGGAGGTCGACCGCGGCTACGTCTACGAGACCGACCCCTGGGGCGTGAAGGCCGCGGTCCGCCGCGACGCCATGGGCCGCTTCAAGCACGAGGCCGCGGCCGCCGACCCGGTCCGGGGGGTCGTCTACCTCACCGAGGACGTCACGGACGGCTGCTTCTACCGCTTCCGCCCGACGACCTGGGGCGACCTGTCCTCCGGCACCCTGGAGGTGCTGGTCGCGGGCACCGCCACGAGCGGCCCGGTGACGTGGGCGAGGGTCCCCGACCCTTCCGGCGCCACCGCCACCCGCAACCAGGTCTCCGGCGCCAAGCGCTTCAACGGCGGCGAGGGCTGCTACTACGCGAACGACACCTGCTGGTTCACCACCAAGGGCGACAACCGCGTCTGGCAGTACAACGCCGCCTCCCAGACCCTCGAACTGGCCTACGACGACTCCCTGGTGACGTCCGGCACGGCCCCGCTGACGGGCGTGGACAACGTCACCGGCTCCGCCTCCGGCGACCTGTTCGTCGCGGAGGACGGTGGCAACATGGAGATCTGCGTGATCACCCCGGCCGACGTGATCGCCCCGTTCCTGCGCATCGACGGCCAGTCCGGCTCGGAGATCACGGGCCCGGCGTTCTCCCCCGACGGCAAACGCCTGTACTTCTCCAGCCAGCGGGGCACGAGCGGGAGTTCGTCGGACGGGATCACGTACGAGGTGACGGGGCCGTTCCGGGCGTAACGCTCCGGCTCGAGGCGTCTGTTCAGGTCAAAAGAAGAGGGCGGCACCCCCCGCACGGGGTGCCGCCCTCTCTCCGTGATCCGGAGCCGTCGCCGATCGGTGAGGGTGGTCGGGTGACAGACGACGGCTCCGGGGTCCAGTGCCCCGCAGGGGCTAGCGGTGGTCGCTTCCCTCCGCCGTGACCGACGCGCGGCCCGCCTCCAGTCGCGCCACCGGGATCCGGAACGGCGAGCAGGAGACGTAGTCCAGACCCACCTCGTGGAAGAAGTGGACCGACTCCGGGTCACCGCCGTGCTCGCCGCAGACGCCGAGCTTCAGGTCGGGGCGGGTGGCGCGGCCGGCCTTCGCGGCGGCGGCGACCAGGGAGCCGACGCCGTCCTTGTCGATCGTCTCGAAGGGGGAGACGCCGAAGATGCCCTTCTCCAGGTACGCGGTGAAGAAGGAGGCCTCCACGTCGTCGCGGCTGAAGCCCCAGACCGTCTGGGTCAGGTCGTTGGTGCCGAAGGAGAAGAACTCCGCGGCTTCCGCGATCTGACCGGCGGTCAGCGCGGCGCGCGGCAGCTCGATCATCGTGCCGATGGCGAGCTTGAGCTTCGTGCCCGAGGCCGCCTCGACGTCGGCGATGACCTGGTCGGCCTCCTCGCGGACGATCTCCAGCTCCTGGACGGTGCCGACCAGCGGGATCATGATCTCGGCGCGCGGGTCGCCCTTGGCCGCCTTGCGTTCGGCGGCGGCCTCGGCGATGGCGCGGACCTGCATGGTGAACAGGCCGGGGATGACCAGGCCGAGGCGGACGCCGCGCAGGCCCAGCATCGGGTTCTGCTCGTGCAGGCGGTGGACCGCCTGCAGGAGGCGCAGTTCGTTCTCGTGCGGCTCCTGCCGGGACTCGGCCAGGGCCACGCGGACCGACAGCTCGGTGATGTCGGGCAGGAACTCGTGCAGCGGCGGGTCCAGGAGACGGATCGTCACCGGGAGGCCGTCCATCGCCTCGAACAGCTCGACGAAGTCCTGCTTCTGGAGCGGCAGCAGCTCCTTCAGGGACTCCTCGCGCTCCGCCTCGGTGTCGGCCAGGATCAGGCGCTCCACCAGCTCACGCCGGTCACCGAGGAACATGTGCTCGGTGCGGCACAGGCCGATGCCCTGGGCGCCGAAGCGGCGGGCGCGCAGCGCGTCCTCGGCGTTGTCGGCGTTGGCCCGCACGCGCAGCCGGCGCTTGCGGTCGGCGAAGGCCATCATCCGGTGGACGGCCTCGACCAGTTCGTCGGCGTCGTCGGCGCCCGGGTGCATCCGGCCCTCGAAGTACTCCACGACCGGGGACGGGACGACCGGGACCTCGCCCAGGTAGACCTTGCCGGAGGAGCCGTCGATGGAGATCACGTCGCCTTCCTCGACGACGTGCCCGCCGGGCACGGTCATCCGGCGGCGCTTGGTGTCGACCTCCAGCTCCTCGGCGCCGCAGACACAGGTCTTGCCCATGCCGCGCGCCACGACGGCCGCGTGGGAGGTCTTGCCGCCGCGCGAGGTGAGGATGCCCTCGGCGGCGATCATGCCGTCCAGGTCGTCGGGGTTGGTCTCACGGCGGACCAGGATGACCTTCTCGCCGGAGCGGGACCACTTCACGGCGGTGTAGGAGTCGAAGACCGCCTTGCCGACCGCCGCGCCCGGCGAGGCCGCGATGCCCCGGCCGACCTTCTCGACCTTCGCGCTCTCGTCGAAGCGCGGGAACATCAGCTGGGCGAGCTGGGCGCCGGTGACGCGCTGGAGGGCCTCGGCCTCGTCGATCAGGCCCTGGTCCACGAGCTGGGTCGCGATGCGGAAGGCGGCACCGGCGGTGCGCTTGCCGACGCGGGTCTGGAGCATCCAGAGCTGGCCGCGCTCGATGGTGAACTCGATGTCGCAGAGATCCTTGTAGTGGTTCTCCAGGGTCTCCATGATCTGCATCAGCTGGTCGTACGACTTCTTGTCGATCGACTCCAGCTCCGCGAGCGGGACGGTGTTGCGGATGCCCGCCACGACGTCCTCGCCCTGGGCGTTCTGCAGGTAGTCGCCGTAGACGCCCTGGTGGCCGGAGGCGGGGTCGCGGGTGAAGGCGACGCCGGTGCCGGAGTCCGGGCCAAGGTTGCCGAAGACCATGGAGCAGACGTTGACGGCCGTGCCGAGGTCGTGCGGGATGCGCTCCTGGCGGCGGTAGAGCTTGGCACGGTCGCCGTTCCAGGAGTCGAAGACCGCCTTGATGGCGAGGTCCATCTGCTCGCGCGGGTCCTGCGGGAAGTCCCGGCCGGCCTCCTTCTTGACGATCTTCTTGAAGGCGGTGACCAGCTTCTTCAGGTCGGCGGCCTCCAGGTCGGTGTCGACCGTGACCTTCTTGGCCTCCTTGGCCTTCTCCAGCGCCTCCTCGAAGAGGTCGCCGTCGACGCCGAGGACGGTCTTGCCGAACATCTGGATGAGGCGGCGGTAGGAGTCCCAGGCGAAGCGGTCGTCGCCGGCCTGCTTGGCCAGGCCCTGCACCGACTTGTCGGAGAGGCCGATGTTGAGGACCGTGTCCATCATGCCGGGCATGGAGAACTTGGCTCCGGAGCGGACCGACACGAGGAGGGGGTCGTCGGCCTGGCCGAGCTTCTTGCCCATCTTCTGCTCGAGGGCGTCGAGGTGCGCACTCACCTCGTCACGCAGTGCCGCCGGCTCCTCGCCGCTCTCCAGGTAGACCTTGCAGGCCTCGGTGGTGATGGTGAAGCCGGGCGGGACCGGGAGTCCCAGGTTGGTCATCTCGGCGAGGTTGGCGCCCTTGCCGCCGAGGAGGTCCTTGAGGTCTTTGTTGCCCTCGGTGAAGTCGTAAACGAACTTCACGCCCTCAACGCTGGTGCCGTGCTCAGCTACCTGGGGTTCTTTGTTTTCCGACACGGGTCTCGACTCCTCGAGGACGCGGTGGCTGCCCTGACGGCGAGGAATGTACCCAGATCAAAGGCTCCTGGGTACGTCCACTTGCGCGTCATGCGCCTGTAACCACTCGTCCGCCAGCGGATCGAAAGTCAAGGCTTGGCAAGCGACCGAACGCTTATGTTTTCACTTCTTGAACGAATGAACCTCCAGATGCACCCGCAGTCGCTCACCTGAGCGCCAATCTCCACGTCTGAGTTCGATCGATGAACGATCAAGGCGTGGCACTGAGTGCCACCCCTTGGAGAAGTGCATTCGCCCAAGATCCGCTCATCTGAGCGCCCCTCTTATCAAGGGTGGCGAGAATCACGCTGCCACAGCCAGCCGGATTTCACCATGCGGACGTGTTCCGAACGCGATCCGGACACGAACCGCAGCAGGCTGAACACACCGCGCGGACCGGACGTACGACAGTGCGGCGGACCCGATCCCCCACGTCGGGTCCGCCGTCAGAACGGGTTTCGTACGGAAGGACCTTCGGGTGCCTGTCTTCACGCACTTCCGCCGGCCGGCGCGCACGGCCGACGACACCCACGCCGTGGCCGCGACCGATGCCGACGACGCCCCCGAAGACGGCACCCGACCCGCCCGGCCCGGCAGACTCCGGGCCCTCAGGACCCGCCTCGCCCACCGGCGCGGCGCCTGGCGCATCCGCCACCCCACGGCCGCCCCGGTGCTGCGCCGGGCCACCACCGTCCTCGCCGCCGCCCTCGTCCTCGGCGCGCTGCTGCTGCCGAACACCCTCGTCGCCCTGGAACCGAACCGGTTCGCCCGGATCCCGGTGGAGGCGGTCGTCGGGGCCGTGATGCTGCTCTGTCTGCCCCGCGCGGCGCGCCGGGTGGCGGCGGCGCTCTTCGGGGCCGGCCTCGGCGTGCTGACCGTGCTGAACGTGCTCGACATGGGCTTCACCGAGTACCTGGGGCGGGGCTTCAACGTGGTGCTCGACTGGGGTCTGCTGGACGACGCCCAGTCGTACCTGGCGGACTCGATGGGCGGGGCGGTGGCGGCCTGGGCCGCCGCGGGCGCCGTCGTGCTGGTCGTACTGCTGGTGCTGCTCATGGCGCTGGCGGCCCTCCGGCTCGGCGAGCTGCTCGCCGCGCACCGGGAGCGGGCGGCCCGGGGCGCGCTGATGGCGGCCACCGTGTGGATGACCTGCGTGGCGCTGGGCGTGCAGACCTTCGGCGTGCCGGTCGCCACGAGGAGCGCCTCCGCGGCGCTGGAGGCGCAGGCGCACCGGGTGGTGGACACGCTGCGGGACGAGGCGGCGTTCGCCAGGGAGGCGAAGGCCGACCGCTTCGGCGCGACGCCCGGCGAGGAGCTGGTGCCGGACCTGCGGGGCAAGGACGTGATCTTCACGTTCATCGAGAGCTACGGGCGCAGCGCCGTCGAGGACCCGGTCATGGCGCCCGGCGTCGGCAGGACGCTCGAGGCGAGCACGAAGGCGCTGGCCGAGGCGGGCTTCCACGCCCGCAGCGGCTGGCTGACGTCGGCGACGTACGGCGGCAGCAGCTGGCTGGGGCACTCCACGTTCCTGTCGGGCCTGTGGGTGGACAACCAGCAGCGCTACCGCACCGTGACCGCCGGCGACCACCTCACGCTCACCAAGGCGTTCGAGAAGACCGGGGACTGGGACACGGTCGGTGTCATGCCGGGCGTGCAGAAGGCCTGGCCGGAGGCGGAGTGGTACGGGCTCGACAAGGTCTACGACGCGTTCGGCATGGGCTACGAGGGGCCGAAGTTCAGCTGGTCGACCATGCCGGACCAGTACGCCCTGGAGGCGTTCCAGCGGCTGGAGCACGGCAGGAAGCGGGACAGGCCGCTGATGGCGGAGATCATCCTGACGTCCAGCCACCAGCCCTGGGCGCCGGTCCCGACGATGGTCGGCTGGGACGAGATCGGCGACGGTTCGGTCTTCCACGGTGTCGCGCGGGCGGGTGAGAAGCCGTCCGACGTCATCGCCGACACCACCCGGTCCCGGCAGGCGTACGGCAGGTCGGTCCAGTACTCGGTGACCTGCCTGACCCAGTGGCTGGAGCGCTACGGCACCGACGACACCGTCCTCGTCTTCCTCGGCGACCACCAGCCGATCGCCCGGGTCAGCGGGACCGGGGCGAGCCGGGACGTGCCCGTCTCGATCGTGGCCAGGGACCCGAAGGTGCTCGACGCGATCGCCGACTGGAACTGGACGGAGGGCCTGAAGCCCGCCCACGACGCCCCGGTGTGGCGGATGAGCGCCTTCCGGGACCGGTTCCTGACGGCGTACGGCTCCGTCCCGCACCCGTCCGGGCGCTGATCAGCCCCCGGAGGTGTCCAGCTCGGCGTCCTCGCCGATGCCCGCGCAGTCGTAGGGGTCCTTCAGCCAGCCGTCCGGCAGGACCACCCGGTTGTTGCCGGACGTGCGGCCGCGGGGTCCGTCGGCACCGGCCGGCCAGGGCTGGTCGAGGTCGAGTTCGTCGAGGCCGGCGCGCAGCTCGGCGAGGGAGGAGGTGATCGCGAGCCGTTTGCGCATCTCGGAGCCGACCGCGAAGCCCTTGAGGTACCAGGCGACGTGCTTGCGGAAGTCGATCACGCCGCGGGCCTCGTCGCCGATCCACTCGCCGAGCAGGGTGGCGTGCCGGACCATCACGTCGGCGACCTCGCGGAGGGTGGGCCGTACGTAGGCGTCCGCGCGGCCCTCGAAGGCGGCCACCAGGTCGGCGAAGAGCCACGGCCGGCCCAGGCAGCCGCGGCCGACGACCACGCCGTCGCAGCCGGTCTCGCGGACCATGCGCAGCGCGTCCTCGGCGGACCAGATGTCGCCGTTGCCCAGCACCGGGATCTCCGGGACGTGCTCCTTCAGGCGGGCGACGGCGTCCCAGTCGGCGGTGCCGCCGTAGTGCTGGGCGGTGGTACGGCCGTGCAGGGCGATGGCGGTCACGCCCTCCTCGACGGCGATCCGCCCGGCGTCGAGGTAGGTGAGGTGGTCGTCGTCGATGCCCTTGCGCATCTTCATCGTGACCGGCAGGTCGCCGGCTCCGCTCACGGCCTCGCGCAGGATGGCCCGCAGGAGGTTCCGCTTGTACGGGAGGGCCGATCCGCCGCCCTTCCTCGTGACCTTCGGCACCGGGCAGCCGAAGTTGAGGTCGATGTGGTCGGCGAGGTCCTCCTCCGCGATCATGCGGACGGCCTTGCCGACGGTCGCCGGGTCCACGCCGTACAGCTGGATCGAACGCGGCGTCTCGGTGGCGTCGAAGTGGATCAGCTGCATGGTCTTCTCGTTGCGCTCGACGAGCGCGCGGGTCGTGATCATCTCGCTCACGAACAGGCCCTTGCCCCCGCTGAACTCCCGGCACAGGGTGCGGAAGGGCGCGTTGGTGATCCCGGCCATCGGCGCCAGCACCACGGGGGGTGCGACGGTGTGCGGACCGACCTGCAGCGGCGGGTTCACGGGGAGCGCGGTGGGCGTGGTGGGCGTGGACATCCCTCCATTGTTCCGTATGCGGGGCGGTGCGCGGCACGCCCGTACCCCAAGATCGTGTACTGGTCATTAGTTAACCGCACTATCGAAACGCGCTAGGCTGGAGGTCATGCCCGAGCTCCCCCGCCGCCGCCTGCTCGACCCGCCATGCAGCGCGACCTGCACGCGAGCACCTCGGGACTGCAGTGGGCGATCGACGCCTACACGCTGGTGCTGGCCGCCCTGCTGATGCTCGCGGGCTCGACGGCCGACCGGATCGGCCGCAAGCGGGTCTTCATGGCGGGCCTGGTCGTCTTCACCGCCGGCTCGCTGCTGTGCTCGCTCGCGCCGGACCTGTCGTCGCTGATCGCGTTCCGGATGGTGCAGGCGGTGGGCGGTTCGATGCTCAACCCGGTCGCCATGTCGATCATCACCAACACCTTCACCGACCCGCGCGAGCGCGCCCGGGCGATCGGCGTCTGGGGTGCCGTGGTCGGCATATCCATGGCCGCCGGCCCGCTGGTCGGCGGAGTGCTCGTGGAGTCGGTCGGCTGGCGGTCGATCTTCTGGATCAACCTGCCGGTGGGCCTGGCCGCCCTCCTGCTCACCCTGCGCTTCGTGCCCGAGTCCCGCGCGCCCCGGGCCCGCCGACCGGACCCGCTGGGCCAGCTGCTGGTGATCGTGCTGTTCGGCTGTCTGACGTACGCGATCATCGAGGCGCCGAACGCGGGTGCGGCGACGGTGCTGCCCTTCGCCGCGGCGGCCCTGGCCGCGCTGGCCGGCCTCCTGTTCTACGAGCCGCGCCGCGCCGAGCCGCTCATCGACCTGCGCTTCTTCCGCTCTGCGCCGTTCAGCGGTGCGACGGTGATCGCGGTCAGCGCCTTCGCCGCGCTGGGCGGCTTCCTGTTCCTGTCCACGCTGTACCTGCAGAACGTGCGCGGACTGAGCGCCCTGCACGCGGGCCTGTGGATGCTGCCGATGGCCGTGCCGACCTTCCTGTGCGCCCCGCTGTCCGGACGGCTGGTGGGCAGCCGGGGGCCGCGGCCGTCCCTGCTCGTCGCGGGGGGCGCGATGACCGTCAGCGGGGTGCTGTTCGCCGCGTTCGAGGCCGAGACCTCCGACGTCGCCCTTTTCATCGGGTACGTCCTCTTCGGCGTCGGCTTCGGCTTCGTCAACGCGCCGATCACCAACACCGCCGTCTCCGGCATGCCCCGCGCCCAGGCCGGGGTCGCCGCCGCCGTCGCCTCCACCAGCCGCCAGCTGGGCCAGACGCTCGGCGTGGCGGTCGTCGGCGCGGTGCTCGCCGCGGGCGTGGGCGCCTCCTCGTACCGGGACACCTTCGTCCAGGCCGCCCGCCCCGGCTGGTGGATTCTGGCCGCGTGCGGCTTCGCGGTCCTCGTGCTCGGGGCCCTGACCACCGGCGCCTGGGCCCGCCGGACGGCGGAACGCACGGCCGGGCGGCTGGAGTCGCCGGAGGTACGCCAGGCCGCGGGCACCGGGGCGTGACGGCAGGGGCCGGCGCGGTCCGGTCAGAGCCTGCGGTTGCCGCCCTCGTTGACGATGCTCGCCTTCTTGCAGTTGTTCCAGGTGAGCTCGAGGCCGGTGCTGCCGCCGCCGCGGCCGCCCCACTTGACGAGGCCGATCTTCTTTCCGGCGTAGCCGCCGGAGGCGTACTTGTTGTTCTTGAAGACGTTGCCGCGGCCGCAGGTCTCCCCCTTCTCCAGCCGGCCCCACTCGCTGAAGAGGGCGTAGGTGCCGGACTTGGTGAAGGTGTTGCCGCTCACGGTGTTGTCGCGGCTGCCGTCCCGGATCCGGACGGGGTCGCCGGTGACGGACGAGAACGTGTTGCCGGTGATGGTGCTGCCCGTGGTGCCGACCAGGTAGACCCCGTGCATGTTGCCGCCGTTGCGCAGCCCGGAGAAGGTGTTCTTCCGGATCACGATGCCGGAGGAGTTCTTCACGTGGACCCCGGCGTAACCGGTGTCGCCGCTGAGGTTCTTGAAGGTGTTGCCGGTGACGGTGACACCCGAGACGTTGCGCAGCAGGATGGCGTTGGCGTGGCCGGAGAACGTCCTGCCCTTGATGGTGAAGCCGCCCGGACCCCCGTCGATGCAGAGCTGGTAGTCGCCCTTGGGGCACTTCACCTGTCCCGGGTACTTGGCGGCGGCCCCCCAGCTCGGCTCGGCCAGGCCGGCCAGCACCAGCGCACCGCCGAGGGCGGTGGTCAGCACCGCCCTCGGTGCGAGACGGGCGCGGGTCCGCAGCGCGTGCGTACACATGTGGTGGCTCCTCTTCGGATCATCGACGGCGCATGGGGCGCGCGGCCGGTCCACCCCCGTGGGGCCGGCCGTCGCGCCGCCAACCGAGCCTGGGCCGCGGGACCGTGTCCGGCAACGGTTTTCCCTGTCCGGGACAGGCATACGGCTGTCCCGGCTGGTCAGCGGCCTGTCCGGACGGTACGGAAGGGCCAACGGACGTGGCCGGGACGGAGGTTGTCGGTTGTGGCCGCCGGGATGACAATGACCGCATGACGATCACGCGGGGCACCGGGGAGTCCGATCCGGGGGACGCGGGCACCCCGGCCGAGTACGTCGCGCTGTTGCGGCGGCTCAAGGAGCGCAGCGGACTGACCTATCGTCAGCTGGAGCAGAAGGCCGCCGAACGGGGCGACGTCCTCGCCCGCAGCACCCTCGCGGACGTCCTGCGGCGCGATGCGCTGCCGCGCGCCGAACTCGTCACCGCGCTCGTCCGGGCCTGCGGGGCGCAGGAGGAGGAGTCCGCGTGGCTGGCGGCCCGGGCACGGCTGGCAGCCGCGTCCGGCAACGAGCGCGGCTCGGTGTCCGAAGAATCCGCGGAGCCCGCCTGGGCCGCGGAGTCCGCGGAATCCGCTGGGACCGTGGAGTCCGCGGGGGCTCCGGGCCCTCGGGAGCCCTCCGGGCCGCGCCGCGACGCCGCCGGCAGCCGTGCCCGTACGGCCTCCCTCGCCGCCCTGGCCTCGCTCGGCACGGTCGCCCTGCTGGTCGTCGGCGCCCTGGTGCTGCTGCCGGAGGACGGGAAGCCGCCGGCCACCGGCGGTGCGGGCGGCCGAGCGCAGGGGACGGCCGCGGGACCCGGCGCGTCCGAGGCGGCGGGGGCATGGCAGACGCCGGAGGCGGACGCGAGTTCGGAGACCGGTCCCGTGGGGCCGGGACCCGCCCCCGGGATCTCGCGCATCCGGCCGGCCGGGGCGCCCGGCCTGTGCCTGACCGACGGCGAGGTGCGTGCGGACGGTGCCGGGTCGAAGGTGGTGGCGGTTCAGCGGCCGTGCGGCGAGGCCGTGCCGCCGACGACGTCCCTGCTGAGGGCAGGCGACCGGTCGTACCGCATCCAGTGGGACCACCCGGTGCACGACAAGGGCTGTCTCACCGTCCTGGACGACGGCCCCTTCCGGAACACGCTCGAACCCTGGGACGACTGCTCCCTCCCGGGCGCCTCCCAGCTGTTCCGCATCGAGCGGGCCGAGGGCGGGGAGGGCTGGCGGCTGCGCCCGGAGACGGGCGACGACCTGTGTGTGGGCATCCGCGGGGACGCCGGCGAGACCGGGGCGGCGGCCGTGGTGGAACCCTGCCTGGACGGCGCCCCGCCCCGGCAGCGGTTCCTGATCGGCCGGGGGTGACCGGCCGGCCGGCCCGGACCCGCCGGCGCGACGCACACGGCGGCAAGCGGCAGGCGGGAGGTGCCGACCAGGGCCAGGGGGCCCAGCGCGCGGTGGCGACCGGGGCGGCTCCCAGGTGGCAGGGCAGGGGCAGGCCGCGCAGGTCGGCCAGCCGCCCCGGCAGCGGCAGCCCGAGCGCCGGGGCGATGCCATAGAGCGCGGCAAGCAGGCTGGCGGTTGCCAGGCAGTGGCCGTCGGTCGCGGCAGACGTCTCACCACCCCGGCCTCGGCAGCCGCTCGGCGACCGCCGGCCAGTGCTTCATCACCGCCTCCTCCACCCGCGGCAGGGCCCGCTGGCCCGCCAGCGCCAGGATGATCGCCGCGACCACGCCGGCCCAGGCGAGCGGGCCGAGCGGGGTGCAGCCGAAGAGCTGGCTGGCGCCCGGGGTCTGGACGAGGGCGACCAGAGCGGCCGCGGAGCCCAGAGACGTGACCTGCACCAGAGTGCTGTCGCGCCGGTCGGCGAGGGTCTGGGCGAGCTGCGTGCCGACCACCGCGCACAGGGCCATCGTCGTCGACCGGCGGCCCGTGCCCGGGGTGAACCGGCCGAACAGCCAGGCCGCGGTCGCCCCGAGCGCCGTGGTCAGGGCCCGGTGCCGGATCTGCCGGATGAGGGGCTCGCCCAGGACCGCTGTACCGAGCGGCGCGCCCGCGTCGGCCTCCGCCTGCTCGGCGTCGCCCGTCGGTGTCACCGCCACCGCCATCGCCGGGAACAGGTCCGTGAAGAGGTTCACCAGCAGCATCTGACGGGTGGAGAGGGGAGCCGATCCGCCCAGCACCGTACCGAGGATGCCGAAGCCGACCTCGCCCGCGTTGCCGCCGATGAGGATCGCGATGGCGTCGGCGACGCTGTGCCACAGGGCCCGGCCCTCGCGTACCGCCTCCGTCAGGACCAGCAGGTCGTCTCCGGTGACGACGAGGTCGGCGGCGTTGCGGGCGGCGGCCGAGCCGCGCGCGTTGATGCCCACGCCGATGTCGGCCGCGCGGATGGCGGCGGCGTCGTTGGCTCCGTCGCCCACCATGCCGACCACGCGTCCGGCGTCCCGCAGGGACTCGATGACCTGGAGCTTCTGCTCGGGCGCCACCCGGGCCACGACGTCCGCGTCGCGCAACAGGCGGGAGCGGGCCGAGCGGTCGGCGGCGGCGAGTTCGTCGCCGGTGACCACCGTCGCGTCCTGCGGCCAGCCGAGGTCGGCGGCGATGGCGCGGGCGGTCTGCGGATGGTCGCCGGTCAGCACGACCGGCCGTACGCCCGCCTCGCGCAGCCCGCGCACCAGCGCGGGGGACGTCTCGCGGGCCACGTCGGCGAGCGCCAGCAGCCCGGTGAACTCCAGCTTGGCGGGCGGCTGTTCCAGGACCTCCGCCGGGTCCTCGCCGTCCGTCAGGGGCCGCTTCGCCACCGCGATGATGCGCAGTCCGTCGCGGGCCAGGGCGTGCGCCGCCTCGGAGGCGTGGTCCGCCAGACCGGCGCAGGCGGGCAGCACCGTCTCCGGGGCGCCCTTGACCACCAGCACGGGCGCGCCGTCCCCGTCGCGGCCGACGGCGGCGGCGTAGCCGCGGGACGTCTCGAAGGGCAGTCCCTCTTCCTGCCGCCACCCCGGGTCGTTTCCGGCGGCGTCCAGGACGGCCTCGTCGGTGGCGTGCGTGGGCCGGGCGCCGCCGTCGCCGTTCAGCCGGGGGCAGGCACGGGCCGCGACCCGCACCGCCTCGGCGGCCTCGGACTCGCCCAGCCTGTGCACCGTGCCGTCCGAGGCGGCCACCTTGACCAGCCGCAGCCGGTTCTCGGTGAGCGTACCGGTCTTGTCGAAGCACATGGTGTCCATGCGGCCCAGGGCCTCCAGCGTGCGCGGGGTACGCACCAGGACACCGCGGCGGCTGAGCCGGCGGGCCGCCGCCAGCTGCGCCACGGTCGCCACCAGCGGCAGCCCCTCGGGCACGGCGGCCACGGCCACCGACACCCCGCCGCTGACGGCCTGCCGGATCGGCGCGCCGCGCAGCAGCGACAGGCCGGTCACCGCGGCGCCGCCCGCGAGCGTCAGCGGCAGCGCCTTGCGGGTCAGCTCCTGCAACCGGGCCTGGACGCCGGCGGCGGCCGGTGTGCGGGCGGCGAGCGAGACGGCGCGGGCGGCCTCCGTGTGGTCGCCGATGTCCACGACGACGGCCTGCGCCCGCCCGGCGACGACGGTCGTGCCCTCGAAGACCATGCAGTACCGCTCGGCCACGGGGGCGTGCGGCGCGGGGTCCACGGACTTGTCCACCGGCAGGGACTCGCCGGTCAGCGCGGACTCGTCGACCTCCAGGCCGTCCTCCCACAGCAGCCGGGCGTCGGCGGGCACGACGTCGTCCGTCTTGAGCTCGATGATGTTCCCGGGGTGCAGCTTGGCGGCGTCCACGACACGTGGCTCGGCCGACGGGTCGTGCGTCTCCTCGTCGGCGACCCGCGCCTTCTGCTTCTGCTCCGCGAGCAGCCCGGCCAGCGCCCGCTCGGCCCGCAGCCGCTGGAAGCCGCCGACCAGGGCGTTCAGGTCGAGCGCGCCGACGACGAGGAGGGCGTCCATGACGGAGCCGAGGATCGCCTCGGCCGCGGAGCCGACGGCGAGCACGGGCGTGAGCGGGTCGTCCAGTTCACCGCGGACGGCCCGGCCCAGTTGCCACGTCCACTTCAGCGGGGCGAGCGCGGGCTGACGGCCCGCCCGGCCGGCCGCGGCACGCAGCCGTGCGGTCAGCTGTTCCGTGGCGGAAAGCTCCGGTTCTCCCTCCCGGTCCAGCCGCTCCCGTACGCCGACCGGGTCCAGCGCGTGCCACGCCACCCGCGGCCGGGGATGCGGTGCGCGTGCCGCGGCCACGCCGAGGGCGGCGCGGGTGCCGGAGAACAGGGCCGCCGCGGCGCTCGCGTCGACGGGCGCGTGCCGCAGCCCCGGCAGCGGCGACGGGCCGTTGCCCTTCCCCTTGCGTGCCTCGCCGACCGCCACCAGCAGCCCGGACAGCGCGGCGCCGGACCGGGCCAGCGTCTGCGAGCGGCGCCCGACCTTGCGGGCCGCGGGCACCGCCCGCAGCAGCCGCCACACGTCGGCCAGCCCCTGCGGCGCGAGCACGTCCGCGCCCCACGCCACCGGGGAGTCGGCGTCGGCGAGCGCCACGGCCACGTCGCCGGCGAGGAGTCCGTCCAGCACCGCCGGGTCGTCGTCGGGCCGGGGCCGTACGACGGTGATGACGCCGCTCTCGGCGCGCAGTTCGTCGACCACCTCCCGCAACGGGCGGGCGGCACTGACGACTTGGTCCGCCAGGCCGGTGAAGTCGGCCAGCGCGGGGTCCTCGACCATCACGACGCGCAGCCTGGCGCGCCGTGCCGCGTCCAGCACCTCCTCGGTCCACGGGTCCGCCCCCGCGTCCGGGGCCCTGAGCGCGCCGGAGTGCAGGACGACGGTGCCGACCATCTCCAGCTGCCGCAGCCGCTCCGGGTCGCGCACCAGCACGCCGCTACGGGACAGCGCGCCGCTGAGCACGGCGTGGAAGGCGGCCGGACCGTAGCGCGCGGCCTTGGGGGAACCGGCGAGCACCGCCTCGGCGGCCTCGGCGACGTCGTGCTTGACGAGCAGGGTGGCCGCCGCGCCCGCCACACTGCCGGTGGAGGCGTGGGCGGCGTAGGCCTGAGCCGGGGAGGAACGCAGCGGCGGGCGCACGGCGGGGTCGGCGGGCAGGCTGTCCCGGCCGGGGACGCACAGCTGGTCGTGCACCACCTCGAAGGTGGCCGTCCGCGCCACCGCCTCCGCCAGCTGGCAGACGCGCAGCGCCCCGTCGAGCACGAGCGAGGTCGGGCTCTGGCCCGCGCCGTGCACGGCGGCGTTGGCGGCGGCCAGCGCCACGTCCATGCGGTGGACGCCGAGCCGGTCGCGCAGCCAGGAGCGGAAGGCCGGGTTCTCGCGCAGCAGCGTCGCCACGGCGGTGACCAGGCGGGGCGAGGCCGGCACACGCAGGGCGGATCCGGTCAGGGCGGCGGCGATGCCGAGCACATCGGCGCCGAGGGCCGTCGCCGCGACGCGTACCGAGGCGGGGTCGCCGGGGTGGGCCAGTTCCTCCACCTGGTCGTCCGTCCGGGTGAGCCCGTGCTGCTCGGCGAGCGCGGTCGCCCGGTCCACGACGCGGTCGGCGACCGACTCCTCGGTCGCCGCCACCACCAGCCGGGCGAGCCCTGAATCCCAGTAGGCGAGCACCACGTCGGGGTGTTCGGCCAGTGCCGCCGCCACCCGCCGGGCCACCCGCTCCCTGCCGCCCGCGCGCCGCACCTCGTCCGGCGCGGCCGGTTCGAGCGCGATGTGCGCTCTCGGACCGGCCCGCCAGTCCCGGGTCCCACCCGGCAGCGCGGCGCGGGCGACCCGTGCCGCCCGCGCCGCGAAGTCCGCGCCGCGCACTCCGGCCCGTGCCGTGCCCGCCACCGCGCCGGCCGCCGCACCGACCGCGGGTGCCGTGCCGCGCGCGAGCAGCCGGGGCCCGGCCAGGACCAACCCTGTGACGGCGCTCTGGGAACGCGTCAGAATTCCGCCGGCCATCTCTGCCTCTCAGCCCGCCTTCCGGGAACGCGACGCCGAGGCCGTCTTGCGGGTCCTGCTTCCGGCCGAGCTCGTGGGCCGACTGGAGGACGCCTTGGTTCCTGACTGGGTCTTGGCCCGAGTGGGGGACGCCTTCGCCGCGGAGGTGCTCCTGGACGACGTGCTCCTGGTGGAGGCGGTGCTCTTCTTCGCTGTGCTCTTCTTGGCGGTGCTCTCCTTCGCCGTGCTCTTGCGCGCGGGGCTCTTCCTGGCGGCGCTCTGCGTCCCGGCGCTCTTCTGCGCGGTGCTCTTCTGCGCGGTGCTCTTCCTCGCCGTGTTCTTGGCAGCCGGGGTCTTCTCCTCGGCGCTGGGCGACGCGGCCTCGTCCTTGCCCTGCGCGGCTTCGTCCTCCGTGGTGGCGCTCGCCCCGTCGCCGGCCGTCGTCCGCGCGGCCTGCGCGGCCGGGGACTCCTGCGGCCGTGGCTGCGTCAGCCACGCCACCGCCGCTCCGGTCAGCGCGATGGGCCACTCCACGAGCCCGGCGACGCCCAGCACGCCGGCCCCGGTGTACACGACCATGCGCCGCCCGCGCGGCGACACGGCCCCGATCCTGTCCAGTGCGCCCTCGGCGGCTTTGCCCACCGTCCCGGCGCCCGGTACCTTCCGCAGCGCCGACGCGGCCGCGTGCAACGGCCGCGGGAGCGTCTGCGCCGACTTCTGCTCAGCCATGACTGTCCTCGCCCTGTGCGAACTGTGGAAACCCTGGGAACATCACCTTCCGCATTAACCCGGGTTCCCGCACTTCGGGCGGTCATCCCGCCGAAGTCGCCCGGCGCTCCCGAGCGATCGCGTGCAGCCTCTCCAGACGTTCCCGGGAGGTGTCGTCGGCCGGTACGTACGTCACCATCCGGGGGCCGGGTTCGGGGCCGAGCCACAGGTCGGTGTGGTCCACGGTGATGCGGCCGACGTGCCGGTTGAGGAACTCCTTGCGCTTGGTGCGGTGGGCGACGACCTCGTGCCGGTCCCAGGCCGCGCGGAAGTCGGACGACTCCGCACGCAGCCGCTGCAGCAGCGTCTTCCAGGCGGGCTCGGCGAGGTGACCGGCCATCATGGCGCGGAACCGGGCGGCCATCAGCCGCTGGGTCTCCTCCAGGTGCACGATCGACGAACGCCATTCGTCGTGGGTGTAGGAGAGGATCATGCAGTTGCGGTCCTCTGGCGGCACCGCGTCGAGGTCGCACAGCAGCAGCCCGTAGGTGCGGTTGTGGGCGAGGATGTCATAGCGGCTGTTCTGCAGGCAGGCGGGGTACGGCTCGATCTGCTCCAGCAGGGTCCGCAGCGCCGGGGTGACGGACGGGCAGTCGGCCGCCGGTGCCGGGTCGACGGCCCCGGCCAGCTGGAAGAGGTGGGCGCGCTCGCTGGGGTCGAGCAGCAGGGCGCGGGCGAGCGCGTCGAGCACCTGCACCGAGACCTGGATGTCCCGGGCCTGCTCCAGCCACGTGTACCAGGTGACGCCCACCGCCGAGAGCTGGGCGACCTCCTCGCGCCGCAGTCCCGGTGTGCGGCGCCGGCGTCCGCGGGGCAGGCCGACGCGCTCGGGGGCGATCCGCTCCCGGCGGCTGCGCAGGAAGGCGGCGAGTTCGTGCCGCCGCACCGCCGAGACCGCTTCCCCCGGTCCGGCGTCCCGGACCGTCTCCTGAGCCATGGTCGTCATGCTCTCCAGCGTGCCGCTGCCCGGATCCTGTTGCCAGGTGCTCCTTGTACCAGGACAAGAAGACTCTGGTACCCGGTTGAGCCGGGGCGCAGCCTCGTTCCGTGACCGAAACCATCACTTCACGTCCCGTCCGTCCGGCCCCGGCACCACCCGTGCTCGGCGGCCTCGGACTGTTCACGGTGCTGCTGGCCGCGGCACTCCCCCTGATCGACTTCTTCATCGTCAACGTCGCCCTGCCGACCATGGGCGCGGACCTGTCCGCGAGCGAGGCGGTCCTGGAACTCGTCGTCGCCGGGTACGGGGTGGCGTACGCCGTCCTGCTCGTCCTCGGTGGGCGGCTCGGCGACCTGTTCGGCCGGCGGCGGCTGTTCCTGGGCGGGATGGCCGCCTTCGGACTCACGTCGTTGGCGTGCGGGCTCGCGCCCGACGCGTGGTCGCTGGTGGCGGCCCGCGTGGCGCAGGGCGCTTCGGCCGCCGCGATGCTGCCGCAGGTGCTGGCCACCATCCAGGCGACCACCTCCGGTCCCCGGCGCGCGAAGGCCATGGGCCTGTACGGGGCGACGGCCGGTCTGGCGATGGTGGCCGGCCAGATCCTCGGCGGCGTCCTGGTGGCCGCGGACGTCGCCGGCACCGGCTGGCGTTCGGTGTTCCTGGTGAACGTGCCGGTGGTGCTGGCCGGCCTGCTGCTGGCCGTCCGTACGGTCCCGGAGACCCGCTCGGCGCGCCCGGAGCCGGTGGACGTTCCCGGCACGCTGCTGCTGGCCGCCTCGCTGCTCACCCTGCTGGTGCCGCTCACCGAGGGCCGGGCCGCGGGCTGGCCGCTGTGGACGTGGTCGGCGCTGGCGGCCTTCCCGTTCCTGGCGGCGGCGTTCTACGCGGTGGAGCGGCGGGCGGACCGCGCGGGCCGTACGCCGCTGGTCCCGCCGAGCCTGTTCGCGCTTGTCTCGCTGCGGCGCGGGCTGCTGCTGATCGTGCCGTTCTCGATCGGCTTCAGCGGGTTCATGTTCGTGATCGCCGTGGGGTTGCAGCAGGGCGCGGGCCTGGGCCCGGTGGCGGCGGGGCTGGCGCTGGCGCCGCTGGCGGTGGCGTTCTTCGTCGTCTCCCTCGCCGGCCCCCGGCTGGTCGCCCGGTACGGCACGCGCGTGGTGACGGCGGGCGCAGTGCTCCAGGGCGCGGGCCTGGCCCTGATGACGCTGGCCGCCTGGCGTTCCTGGCCGGACCTCGGTCTCGTCGAACTGCTCCCGGGCGCGGCGGTCGCCGGGGCCGGTCAGGCGCTCCAACTGCCCGTGGTCTTCCGGATCGTCCTGTCGGAGGTGCCGCCCGCCCGCGCGGGCGTCGGCAGCGGGGTCATGATCACCACGCAGCAGTCGTCCCTGGCGCTGGGCGTGGCCACCCTGGGCACCCTGTTCCTGTCGCTGGTCCCGGGCTTGGGCATGCGCGACGCCCTGGTGACGACGCTGCTGGTCCAGTTGGCGGGAGTGGTCCTGACGGGGCTGCTGAGCCTGCGGCTGCCGCGCACGATCGGCTGACGCCGAAGGCCATGGCGTGGCTACCGGCCCCGCAGTCCCCGCACGAGGAGGTCGACGACGGCCGTGAACTCCTCCTCCACCCCGGGCCGTTCCCACTCCCGCGCGTGGCACGGGTCGTGGAAGCGGCCCGTGGCGTGGAAGACCGCGCGGGCGGTGGCCTCGGGGTCGGTGGTTTCGAAGCTGCCGGCCTCCGCGCCCGCCCGGACGATCCGGGTCAGCTGGGCGGTCAGGTCGGCGAGGTGTTCGCCGACCGCCGTGCCGTTCTCGTCGGTCAGCACCGTGTACGTGGCGAACAGTTCGGGATCGTCGCCCGCCTTGCGGCGCTTGGCCTCGAAGAGGGTGCGCAGCCAGTCCCGCAGCCGCCCCTCGGGGTCGCGGTCCTCGGCGACGATCCCGGACAGGGCCTCGGAGGTGCGGTCCAGCCACCGCTTGGTGACCGCCTCGCGCAGCGCCGCCTTCGTACGGAAGTGACGGTAGACGCTGCCGTGGCTGACGCCGAGCGCGCGGGCCACGTCGACCACGGTGGCCTTGGCCGGGCCGTGGCGGCGCAGCACCTCCTCGGTCGCTTCGAGGATGCGCTCGGCGGTCAGGGTCTCGGAGGTCGGTGCCATGGCCTAGACCGTACCTGGCGCCGCTCAGCGCTCGACGTGGGCCATCTGCGCCGCCGGATAGCGCTCACCGGCGGCGGCACCGGCCGGGACGGCCCGCTCGATCGCGGCGAGGTCGGCCTCGTCGAGGTCCACGTCAAGGGCGCCGAGGGCCTCGGTGAGCCGGTCGCGGCGGCGGGCGCCGACGAGCGGCACGATGTCCTCACCGCGGGAGAGCACCCAGGCGATGGCGATCTGCGCGACGCTCACGCCCTTCTGTTCGGCGATCTTCCGCAGGGCGTCGACGAGGTCCAGGTTGTGCCGGAGGTTCTCGCCCTGGAAGCGTGGCGAGTGGGCGCGGAAGTCGTTCGCGGCGAGCTGCCGGTCGCGGGTGAAGTGGCCGGAGATCAGACCGCGGGACAGGACGCCGTACGCGGTGATGCCGATACCCAGTTCGCGGGTGGCCGGCAGGATCTCGTCCTCGATGCCGCGGGAGATGAGGGAGTACTCGATCTGCAGGTCGGAGACGGGGGCGGTGGCGGCGGCCCGCCGGACGGTCTGCGCGCCGACCTCGCTCAGGCCGATGTGCCGTACGTAGCCCTGCTCGACGAGTTCGGCGATGGCGCCGACCGTCTCCTCGATCGGCACGTTCTCGTCGAGGCGGGCGATCCGGTAGACGTCGATGTGGTCGACGCCGAGGCGCTGGAGGGAGTACGCGGCGAAGTTCTTCACGGCGGCGGGCCGGCCGTCGTACCCCGACCAGCTGCCGTCGGGGCCGCGCAGGGCACCGAACTTCACGCTGATCAGGGCCTGTTCCCGGCGGGCCGCGGGGGCGGCGCGCAGGGCCTCGCCGATCAGCATCTCGTTGTGGCCCATGGCGTAGAAGTCGCCCGTGTCGAGCAGGGTCACGCCTGCTTCGAGGGCGGCGTGGATCGTGGCGATCGACTCGGCCCGGTCCGCGTCGCCGTACAGCGCGGACATGCCCATGCAGCCGAGACCGAGGGCGGAGACCCGGGGGCCTGTCTTTCCGAGGGAGCGGGTGTTCATCGTCATGACACCAGCCTTGCATGACAGCTGACAGATTTCAATATCTGTCATTCGTTGATCTGTCACCTCTTGACGAAAGGTCTGGACCAGAGGATTGTCATGTCTGCGCCACCTCACCCCACGAAGGAGGCACGTCGCATGATCCGTCACAGGCTCCGCCTGTTCGCCGCCGCGCTCGCGGCCACCGTCCTCGCCCCCTTGACGGCCGGCACCTCGTCCGCCGCTCCGGCCGCCACCGACACCTGCGCGGTGAAGTCGAAACCCGCCGGCAAGGTCCTGCAGGGCTACTGGGAGAACTGGGACGGCGCCGCGAACGGCGTCCATCCCCCCTTCGGCTGGACCCCGATCACCGACTCCCGCATCGCCGCGCACGGCTACAACGTGATCAACGCGGCCTTCCCGGTCATCCGCTCCGACGGCACCGCGCTGTGGGAGGACGGCATGGACACCGGCGTGAAGGTGGCCACCCCGGTCCAGATGTGCGCCGCGAAGGCGGCCGGACAGACGATCCTGCTCTCCATCGGCGGAGCGACGGCCGGCATCGACCTCAGCTCCACCGCCGTCGCCGACCGCTTCGTCGAGACGATCGTCCCGATCCTGCAGAAGTACAACTTCGACGGCATCGACATCGACATCGAGACCGGCCTGGTCGGCAGCGGCGACATCGGCCGGCCGTCCCCGTCCCAGGCCAACCTGATCCGCATCATCGACGGCGTCCTGGCCCGCATGCCGTCGAACTTCGGCCTCACCATGGCCCCGGAGACCGCCTACGTCACCGGCGGCAGCGTCGTGTACGGCTCGATCTGGGGGGCGTACCTGCCGGTCATCAAGAAGTACGCGGACAACGGCCGCCTGTGGTGGCTGAACATGCAGTACTACAACGGCAGCATGTACGGCTGCTCCGGCGACTCCTACGCGGCCGGCACCGTGCAGGGCTTCACCGCCCAGACGGACTGCCTGAACAGAGGACTGGTCGTCCAGGGCACGACCGTCCGGGTGCCCTACGACAAGCAGGTGCCGGGCCTGCCCGCACAGCCCGGCGCGGGCGGCGGCCACATGCCCCCGTCCCAGGTCGCCCAGGCCTGGAACCACTACGGCACGAGCCTCAAGGGCCTGATGACCTGGTCGATCAACTGGGACGGCTCGAAGAACTGGACCTTCGGCGACAACGTCAAGGCGCTCCAGGGCCGCTGACGTTCACCGCGCGGTCAGCGCCAGCTTCGCCCCCAGCGCCACGAACGACCCCGCGAAGCTCCGCCGCAGCCACGTCATCACCCGGGGCCGGGAGGTGACGTGGCCGCGCACCGACGCGGCCAGGACGCCGTACCCGGCGAACACGACGAAGGTCACCAGCATGAACACGCCGCTGAGCACCAGCAGGTGCGGCAGGGCGCCGGCCCGGCCCGGCTCCACGAACTGCGGCAGGAAGGCGAAGAAGAACAGCGTCAGCTTCGGGTTGAGGATGTTGACCAGCACGCCGCGGAGGATCACCCGCCGCGCCGGGACGGGTGCCGCGCCGTCGCCGTCCACCGTGATCGCCTCCTTGTCCCGGAGGGTGGCCCACGCCATGTACAGCAGGTACGCCACACCGGCGTACTTCAGGACCTGGAAGGCGGTGGCACTGGCGTGCAGCAGCGCCGCCACACCGGTGACGGTGGCCAGCATGTGCGGGACGATGCCGAGCGCGCACCCGAAGGCGGCGACGACGCTCGCCCGGCGGCCGCGCGAGAGGGCGGCGGCGAGGGTGTAGACGACGCCGGTGCCGGGTGTGGCGAAGACGACGAGGGTGGTCAGCAGGAAGGCGATGCTCATACGGCCACCCTGCCGACGCGACGGCCCCCGGCACAGGACCAATCCGGTGCCTGTGTCGGGGGCCAATGAGGCGTGCGGGCCCTGGGGGCCGCCGGGCGGGAGCTAGCAGCCGATCAGACGCGAGGCCAGGTAGCCCTCGATCTGGTCCAGCGACACGCGCTCCTGCTTCATCGAGTCGCGCTCACGCACCGTCACGGCGTTGTCGTCGAGGGTGTCGAAGTCGACGGTCACGCAGTACGGCGTGCCGATCTCGTCCTGCCGGCGGTAACGGCGCCCGATCGCGCCGGCGTCGTCGAACTCGATGTTCCAGTGCTGGCGCAGGGTCTGGGCGAGGCCCTTGGCCTTGGGCGACAGCTCCGGGTTGCGGGACAGCGGAAGGACGGCGACCTTCACCGGGGCCAGGCGCGCGTCGAGGCGCAGCACCGTGCGCTTCTCCATCTTGCCCTTGGCGTTCGGCGCCTCGTCCTCGACGAAGGCGTCGAGCAGGAAGGCGAGCATCGCGCGGCCGACACCGGCCGCCGGCTCGATGACGTACGGCGTCCAGCGCTCGCCGGCCTCCTGGTCGAAGTAGGAGAGGTCCTGGCCGGAGGCCTTGGCGTGGGCGGAGAGGTCGTAGTCCGTGCGGTTCGCGACACCCTCCAGCTCGCCCCACTCGCTGCCGCCGAAGTTGAAGCGGTACTCGATGTCGGCGGTGCGCTTGGAGTAGTGGGAGAGCTTCTCGGCCGGGTGCTCGTACCAGCGCATGTTCTCCTCACGCAGGCCCAGGCCGGTGTACCAGTTCCAGCGCTGCTCCATCCAGTACTCCTGCCACTTCTCGTCCTCGCCCGGCTTGACGAAGAACTCCATCTCCATCTGCTCGAACTCGCGGGTGCGGAAGATGAAGTTGCCGGGCGTGATCTCGTTGCGGAAGGACTTGCCCATCTGGGCGATGCCGAACGGCGGCTTGCGGCGCGAGGTGGTCTGCACCTGGGCGAAGTTGGTGAAGATGCCCTGCGCGGTCTCGGGCCGCAGGTAGGCGACGGAGCCGCTGTCCTGGGTCGGGCCGAGGTGGGTGGACAGCAGCCCCGAGAACTGCTTGGGCTCGGTGAACTGGCCCTTGTTGCCGCAGTTGGGGCAGTTGACGTCCGCCAGACCGTTCTCCGGCAGGCGGCCGTGCTTGGCCTCGTAGGCCTCCTCCAGGTGGTCCGCGCGGAACCGCTTGTGACAGGCGGTGCACTCGGTCAGCGGGTCCGTGAAGGTGGCGACGTGGCCGGAGGCGACCCAGACCTCGGGGGCCAGGATCACGGACGAGTCGATACCGACGACGTCCTCGCGCGAGGTCACCATGTAGCGCCACCACTGGCGCTTGAGGTTCTCCTTGAGCTCGACACCCAGCGGACCGTAGTCCCAGGCGGCGCGCTGGCCGCCGTAGATCTCACTGCAGGGGAATACGAAGCCACGGCGCTTGCTCAGGCTGACGATGGTGTCGATCTTGTCGGCGGCCACGGTGCTCTCTTCATTACGACGACGGGCGACGAAGCGAGATGCTTCCAGCGAATGCTTCAGGTTACCGGCGTGGGCTGCCCCTCGACCAAATCGGGGCACCCCTCCGGGCAACCCGACCCTTGTTGACAACCGTTTCCAGATTTGTTGAAAATGACTGTCATGAACGTACGACGACGCCGCATATCCGGCATAGCAGTCACCGCGGCCGCCGCACTCGGCCTCGGTACCCTCTCCGCCTGCTCCGGCGACAGTTCGGCGGCGGGCAACACGGACAAGTTCGACGTCGTCGCGTCGTTCTACCCCATGGCCTTCCTCGCCGAGCAGATCGGCGGGGACCACGTGAACGTCACGAGCCTCACCGAACCCGGCCAGGAGCCGCACGACCTGGAGATCAGCGCCAAGCAGCGCGCCCAGCTGGAGGAGACGGACGCCGCGCTCTTCCTGAAGGGCCTCCAGCCCTCCGTCGACGAGGCCATCGCCCAGTCCGGCGCCAAGACGAAGATCGACGCGACCACGCTGACCTCCCTGGAGGAGCACGGCAACGAGGTCGGCGGGCACGAGGACGAGCACACCGAGGAAGAGCACGGCCACGACCACGCCACGGAGGGCGGCCAGGACCCCCACATCTGGCTCGACCCGGTCAAGTACGCCGAGGTCGCCGAGGGCGTCGGCAAGGCCTTCGAGAAGGCCGACCCCGACAACGCCGCCGACTACAAGAAGAACACCGAGGCCCTGGTCGGCAAGCTCGGCGAGCTGAACACGAAGTTCGAGACCGGGCTGAAGGACACGAAGACCAAGGTCTTCATCACCACGCACGCCGCCTTCGGCTACCTCGCCGAGCGCTACGGCCTCACCGAGGAGGCCATCAGCGGCCTCGACCCCGAGTCCGAGCCCAGCGCCGCCCGGGTCAAGGAACTGGCCGAGATGGCCGAGGCCGACGGCGTCTCCACCGTCTTCTACGAGACGCTCGTCAGCGACAGGACCGCCAAGACGGTCGCCCAGGACGCGCACCTCAAGACGGACGTCCTCGACCCGATCGAGGGCATCACCGACAAGTCGCGCGGCGACGACTACTTCCAGGTCATGGAGGCCAACCTCAAGGCCCTGCAGACGGCCATGGGCGCCAAGTGACCGACCAGAGCGACCGACCGGAGGCCGGCATGACCGAGTCCGTCATAGCACTGCGCGGCGTACGCGCCGAGCTGGGCTCGCGCCCCGTCCTGCGCGGCATCGACCTCACCGTGCGCCGCGGCGAGGTCGTCGCGCTGCTCGGCGCGAACGGCTCCGGCAAGTCGACGGCCGTGCGCAGCATCATCGGCCAGGTCCCGGTGGCCGCCGGGGAGATCGAGCTGTTCGGCACCCCGCGGCGCCGGTTCCGCGACTGGGCGCGCGTGGGCTACGTCCCCCAGCGCACCACGGCCGCGGGCGGCGTGCCGGCGACGGTCACCGAGGTCGTCTCCTCCGGCCGGCTCTCCCGGGCCCGGTTCGGGATGCTCCGCAAGGCCGACCACGCCGCCGTGCGCCGCGCCCTGGAACTGGTCGGCATGGCGGACCGGGCCAGGGACTCCGTGAACGCCCTCTCCGGCGGCCAGCACCAGCGCGTCCTGATCGCCCGCGCGCTCGCCACCGAACCCGAGCTGCTGATCATGGACGAGCCGATGGCGGGCGTCGACCTGGCCAGCCAGGAGGTCCTGGCCGAGACGCTCCGGGAACAGGTCGCGGCAGGAACCACCGTCCTCCTCGTCCTGCACGAACTGGGCCCCCTGGAGCCCCTGATCGACCGGGCCGTCGTCCTGCGCGACGGCTGCGTCCTGCACGACGGCCCGCCCCCGGAGGCCGTCGGCCAGCACGCGCTGCCCGGCCACGACCACGTACACCCGCACGCACCGGCGGGCGCCGAACCGATCCGCACGGGACTGCTGAGCTGATGGAAATCCTGAACTACGCCTTCATGCAGCGGGCGCTGCTGGCGGCCGTCCTGGTCGGCATCACCGCCCCGGCCGTCGGCATCTACCTCGTCCAGCGCCGCCAGGCCCTGATGGGCGACGGCATCGGCCACGTGGCGATGACCGGCGTCGGTCTCGGCTTCCTGCTGTCCTGGTCGCCGGTGTGGATGGCGACCCTGGTCTCCGTCCTCGGCGCGGTGCTCATGGAGCTGATCCGCTGGTACGGCAGGACCCGCGGCGACATCGCGCTCGCCATGCTGTTCTACGGCGGCATGGCCGGCGGCGTGATGTTCATCAACCTGGCGCCGACGGGCTCCAACGCGAACCTCACCTCCTACCTCTTCGGGTCGCTGTCGACCGTCTCCGAGTCCGACGTGACCGCGATCTGCCTCCTGGCGGCCTTCGTCGTCCTCGTCACCCTGGGACTGCGCCGCCAGTTGTTCGCGGTCAGCCAGGACGAGGAGTTCGCGCGGGTCACCGGCCTGCCGGTGCGCGCCCTGAACCTGCTGACGGCCGTCACGGCCGCCGTGACCGTGACCGTCGCCATGCGCGTCGTCGGCCTGCTGCTGGTGTCCGCGCTGATGGTGGTCCCGGTGGCCGCCGCCCAGCAGCTCAGCCGCAGCTTCGCCGCCACCTTCGCCATCGCCGTCGCGATCGGCGTGGCCGTGACGCTCGGCGGCACGGTGACGTCGTACTACCAGGACGTGCCGCCCGGCGCGACGATCGTGCTGCTCACCATCGCCGCGTTCGTCCTGCTGACCGCGCTGGCGACACCGCTGGCCCGGCGACGCGCGCGAGCGGTGGCATCCGCACAGCCCGGCGCCGACCCCACGGAGTGCCGGATTCCGGCCACCCGGGGGGCCGGCGACGAGCTCGGCGTCTGACCGCTGACAGACCGGGCTGGCACAATGGCCCCGGCAGGCAGAGCAGACGTGAGGAGGCAACCGGTGACGACCGCTGGACCGCCCGTGAAGGGCCGCGCCACCCGGCAGCGGGCCGCCGTGGCGGCGGCTCTCGAAGAGGTCGAGGAGTTCCGCAGCGCGCAGGAACTCCACGACATGCTCAAGCACAAGGGCGACTCGGTCGGGCTCACCACGGTCTACCGCACGCTGCAGTCCCTCGCCGACGCCGGCGAGGTCGACGTCCTGCGCACCGCCGACGGCGAGTCGGTCTACCGCCGCTGCTCCACCGGCGACCATCACCACCACCTCGTCTGCCGCTCCTGCGGCAAGGCGGTCGAGGTCGAGGGCCCCGCGGTGGAGAAGTGGGCCGAGGCCATCGCCTCCGAACACGGTTACGTCAACGTGGCCCACACGGTGGAGATCTTCGGCACGTGCGCGGACTGCGCGACGGCCGGCAACTAGGTCCGGCCCCCTAGGGACCGGCCGGTTCCTGCAGCCGGGCCACCAGGGTCACCGCCGCGAGGAGCAGCACCAGCGCGGCGATGACGACGAGCGCGGGCCCGGTGCCGAGCGGCACCAGCAGCAAGGTGCCCAGCACACCGCCGACGAAGATCCCCACCGCGGTCGCCGTCCACCGCGCCCTGGACAGCCGCTGCCGGTACGTCATCCCGCGCAGGGCCGTGCGTGGCTGCTTCAGCACGTCGTCGATCAGCTGCGCGATCACCGTCTGGATCAGCAGCGTCGGCATCCCCGGCACGTGCACGCGCAGGGCGCCGACGGTGCGCAGCCCCATGGCCACCCCCACCGTCGCGACGATCACGAGGCCGGAGTCGTCGCCGGGCGAACCGGTGCCGTGCCATCCCCAGGCCAGCCCACCGGCCACCGCCAGCAGCACGCCCTCGCAGGCCACCCCCAGCGCGAACCAGGGCCGCCCCCGCGCCGCGAGACCACTCAGCACGACGGCCCCGACGGCGGCCCCCGCCATGAACGCCCCGAGGGCGGTGGCGGGCCGCTCCACCGGAACCTCGCCCTCCCCGGCGAGCGCGAACGCCAGGAAGAGCACGTTGCCGGTCGCCAGCGCGCAGAAGACCTTTCCCATGGTCAGAAAGCTCACGGCGTCGACGGCGCCCGCGAGCACGGTGAGCACGGTCATGACGACCGTAAGCCGGACGTCGGGCGGGCGGGCGCCGCCGGGCGGGGACGCGGGGGTCTCGGGCATGTCAGCCAGCATGGGCAGCGCCGCCGGGCCGTCGGCGCAGCAACCCGGCGACACGCGGCCGAAGCCTACGCCCGGCTCACGCCTGCTCGCCCTCCATGGCGAGCAGCTCCTCGTTCGGCACGGCCCCGCCGAACCGCCGGTCCCGGGACGCGAACTCCACGCACGCGCGCCACAGATCACGCCGGTCGAAGTCCGGCCACAGCACGTCCTGGAACACCATCTCGGCGTACGCGCTCTGCCACAGCAGGTAGTTCGACGTCCGCTGCTCCCCGCTCGGCCGCAGGAACAGGTCCACGTCCGGCATGTCCGGGTAGTAGAGGTACTTCGCGAAGGTCTTCTCGGTCACCTTCGACGGGTCGAGCCGCCCCGCCCGCACGTCCTCCGCGAGCGCCTGCGCCGCGTCCGCGATCTCGGCCCGGCCGCCGTAGTTCATGCAGAAGTACAGCGTGAGCCGGTCGTTGTCCTTGGTCTGCTCCTGGGCGATCTGGAGCTCCTTGGCCACCGACTTCCACAGCTTGGGCATGCGCCCCACCCAGCGGACCCGGATGCCCAGCTCGTCGAGCTGGTCACGGGTCTTGCGGATGAAGTCCCGGTTGAAGTTCATCAGGAAGCGCACCTCGTCCGGCGACCGCTTCCAGTTCTCGGTGGAGAAGGCGTACAGGGAGATGTTCTTCACGCCGATCTCGACGGCGCCCTGGAGCACGTCCAGCACCCGCTCGGCCCCGACCTTGTGCCCCTCGGTGCGCGGCAGCCCGCGCTCCTTGGCCCAGCGGCCGTTGCCGTCCATGACGATCGCCACGTGCTCGGGGACCAGCTCGCCCGGGAGCTTCGGCGGCCGCGCGCCGGACGGGTGCGGCTCCGGCGTCCTGTAGTCCCGGCGCTGCCGCCCCAGGAACCCGCGTACGGCCATGTGTCTCTCGTCTCCTTGGTGCTGTGGGTACTTCGGTCTTCTTCGCTACTTCTCTACGTACCGCAGGGAGCGAAGCCCGCGCTCCAGATGCCAGTGCAGATACGCGGACACCAGCCCGCTCCCCTCCCGGACGTACCGCGGCTCGCACGCGTCCGCGGTTGCCCAGTCTCCCGCAAGCAGGGCACCGAGCAGTTCCAGGGCCTGCGGGGAGGGTACGACGCTGCCGGGGACCCGGCAGTCGACGCAGACGGAGCCGCCCGACCCGACCGAGAAGAACCGGTTCGGACCGGGCATGCCGCACTTCGCGCAGTCGCCGAAGGTCGGGGCGTAGCCGTTCACGGCGAGGGAGCGCAGCAGGAAGGCGTCGAGGACGAGGCCCGGGGCGTGCTCGCCCCGGGCGAGGGTGCGGAGCGCCCCGACGAGCAGCAGGTACTGCTGTACGGCCGGCTCGCCCTCGTGGTCGGTGAACCGCTCGGCCGTCTCCAGCATGGCCGTCCCGGCGGTGTACCGCGCATAGTCCGTCACGATGGCACCGCCGTACGGCGCGATGGTCTCGCTCTGCGTGCACAGCGGCAGGCCGCGCCCGATCAGCTCGCTCCCCTTGGCGAAGAACTGGACGTCGACGTGCGAGAAGGGCTCCAGCCGGGCCCCGAACTTCGACTTCGTCCGCCGCACGCCTCGCGCCACGGCGCGTACCCGGCCATTACCGCGTGTGAGCAGGGTGATGATCCGGTCCGCCTCGCCCAGCTTCTGGGTGCGCAGCACGATGCCGTCGTCGCGGAACAGACTCATGGAGCCATTCTCGCCCATGCGGGCCGGCCCTGGTTCCGGGGCTTCAAGGGACCTCGCCCCGGCTGCGTGCGTTGGCGTACGCCGTCGCCGCGCTGAGCCGCTCGGCGGGGGTGGCCTGGCGCACGGCCCCGGGCTCGGCGTCCCACTCCCTGCCGCCGCCGTACGGCCTCAGCTGCACGTAGGGCCCCTCGTGCCCCATCACGATGCCCACCCGCTCCGTGCGGGTGTCGACGACGTAGGTCCCGACGGGCGGCTTCATCGCGACACCGGCGCGAGTCGCTGCGCGGTCCCGGCGCGACGGCGTTCCCGTTCGACGAACGGACAGGACGCCTCCCGCGCAAGACTCACCGGGTCGGCCCCGAGTGACGGCACAGTAATTCCGGTCCTCATGAGTGCCGCGCGCAATTCTTTCACCATGTCCTCCGCTTCTTCGACGCAGAGCGCCGAGTGCTGTGCTTCCAGCCTGTTCCCCTTCCTTTTTCGGTTTCACTCCTCGCGTCCCCACAGCGTCTGGGTGCACCTACACTCGATAGGAGTCTGTGCACTTCACGTGCGGGTCGGCGCGAGGCCGCCGGTCCTGGCCAACGGTTCACGGCAGGCGGCGCCGACGCCCTCCGGAGGATTCGATCAGCCCATTCGAAAACCTCGACGTGATATCGCGCGGCGGATAGCCGGGGTACTACGGACCGGGGGTTTTTCCGAGCGGCCGACCGGCATGCGGAATACTTCGCGAAGCCGCCGGACCGGCGGCGGGAACGACCGGAATCGGCCCCCGGGCCTACGCCTCCCGTCCGCCCCTTCTCGATCTTCCGGACGATGCCCGAGGTGCCCCCGGTGCGCGAGAGTTGCGTCGTCGCACCCACTCGTGAAGGAGCACTCCATGTCGTATCCGGAGCCGCGCTACCTCGGGGAGAAGGGCGAGATCAACGCCGTCTTCCGGGACGCGGGCACCCCGCCCGACGTCGTCGCCCCGAACGGCACGGCCACCCACTACCTCGCGAGCCACGCCTCCACCGGAGGCGAGTTCGGACTGTACAAGGTGGACATGGGGCCGAAGGCACCCGGCGCCAGGACGCACTTCCACCGGGGCATCTCCGAGTCCTTCTACGTCCTGTCCGGCGAAGTGCAGCTGTACGACGGCGACCGCTGGATCACCGGGCGGCAGGGCGACTTCCTGTACGTACCGGTCGGTGGACTGCACGCCTTCAGGAACGACACCGACGACCCGGTGTCCATGCTGATGCTGTTCTCGCCGGGCGCCCCGCGCGAGGAGTACTTCGAGCGCGTCGCCGAGTTCGCACAGCGCGGCGGCGATGAGCTGCGCGACTTCCAGGTACGGCACGACAGCTTCTTCGTCTGACAACGGCCGACCGGGGGGAACCCGGGACGCTCCCCGGGGCGGGGCGCCTCCGCCTGCCCGCGGGTCACCCGCCTCCCGGCGTCACCAGTCCCGACTCGTAGGCCACGATGACCAGTTGGGCCCGGTCCCGGGCCCCGAGCTTGCCCATGATCCGGCTGACGTGGGTCTTCGCCGTCAGGGGGCTCAGCCCCAGGGACTCGGCTATCTCCGTGTTGTTCAGGCCGCGTGCGACGAGCGCGAGGACCTCGCGTTCCCGGTCCGAGAGGCAGTCGGGGCCGCCCGCCACCGGAGCGGCGGGGCTGCGCAGGAACCGCTCGATCAGCCGTGCCGTCGGACCGGGTGAGAGCAGGGCGTCTCCCGCGGCCACCGTGCGGATGGCGTCGAGGAGTTCGGCGGGCCGGGTGTCCTTGACGAGGAAGCCGGAGGCGCCCGCGCGCAGCGCCTCCACGATGTTCTCGTCGGTGTCGTAGGTGGTGAGGACCAGCACCTTCACGCCCGCGAGGTCGTCGTCGGCGGCGATGAGCCGGGTGGCCTCGATGCCGTCCAGGTCGGGCATGCGCACGTCCATCACGACGAGGTCGGCGCGCTCGCGCCGGACCAGCTCCAGGGCCTGGCGGCCGGTGCCGGCCTCGCCGACGACCTCCATGTCGGGCGCGGACGCGACGAGCAGGGCGAAGGCGGCGCGGACGAGGTTCTGGTCGTCCGCGAGCAGTACTCGGATGGTCATCCGTTCCTCTCCGGCGTCACGTCGTGGGGGTCGTCGTCGGCAGTACCGCCGTCACCCCGAAGCCGCCGCCGTCGCGCGGCCCGGCGTCGAGTGTGCCACCCACGCTGCGGGCCCGCTCCCGCATGCCGACGAGCCCGAAGCCGCCGGCGGAGCCGGGGACCGGCCCCCCGGTGCCGTCGTCGGTGACGGACAGGCGCAGGGCGCCCTGGCCGGCGTGGACCTCGACGCGGACGGACGGCTGCGGTCCCGCGTGCCGTACGGCGTTGGTGAGCGCCTCCTGCACGATGCGGTAGGCGGCGGCGCCGACCGCGGGAGGGACGTCGCCGGTGCGGACCGACAGCTCCACGGTCGCGCCGGCGACCCTGGCGGCCTCGGCCAGGTCGGCCAGTCCGCGCAGGCCGGGCAGCGGGCCGCGGGCGTCCGGCGCGTCGTGCTCCCGGAGCACCTCCAGGGTGGTGCGCAGCTCGCCGCGCGCGGTCCGGCAGGTCTCGGCGATGTCGTCGAGGGCCTTCACGACGGCGGCCCGGTCGAGGCGTTCCGGGTCGGCGGCCAGGACGTGGGCGGCGACGGAGGTCTGCACGCCGATGAGGGTGATGCTGTGGGCGAGCAGGTCGTGCAGGTCCCGGGCGATGCGCAGGCGTTCCTCGGCGACCCGGCGCCGGGCCTCCTCCTCGCGGGTGCGTTCGGCGCGCTCGGCTCGTTCGACGATTCCGGCGACGTACTGACGGTAGTAGCGGACGTCGACGCCGGCGAAGAGGACGGCGACCACCCAGCCGGAGATGCGGATCAGCTCGACGGCCTGGTGGGTGTTGACGGTGAGCATGACGCTCACGGAGACGGTGAGGACGCCGATGCCGGTCAGGATCGTGCGCAGGGGGCGGCCGGTGACGGCGAGCGTGTACAGCGCGACGTACGAGACGGGGCCGGGCGCGGCGTGGTTGTTGTCCAGGGCGTGGTACGGGCCGACGAGGGCGACGACCGTCACCAGCACCAGCAGCGGGTGGCGTCGCCGCCACACGAGCGGGACGTGCGCGGCGAGCAGCAGGGACCAGCCGAGGGGGTCCGGGCGGCGGCCCTCGTCGGTGAACAGGGCCATGCACGTCGCCGCCGCGGCGAGGACGACGGCGAGAACGACGTCGTTGCGGGTGCCGTGCGCGGCGGTCCGCGGGTCGCGGTTGATCGCCGCCATGATCCGCTCGCCGAGGCGCGGCCGGGAACGCGGCGCCGTCGCCGCCCGCACCCGCGGCGGGCGTACGGGTGTCTCCTGCACGGGTGCTGCGGGCACGGGTGTCTCCTGCACGGGTTCATCCTCCGGGACGGGGCGCCCCTCCGGGAGGGGAGGGGCGCCCCCGGTTCAGGCACCGACGGGCTCGCGCTCCCGGGCCCGTACGGGCTCCTCGGGCGCCCGGGACAGCCGGCCCGGCCACCACACCCGGCGGCGCAGGGCGACGCTCGCGCTGGTGACCAGGTAGGTGCGGACGAGGAAGGTGTCCAGGAGGACGCCGACGGCGATGACGAAGCCCAGTTCGACGAGCTGCACCATCGGCATGTTGGTGAGCACCGCGAAGGTGGCCGCGAGGACGAGCCCGGCGGAGGCGATGACCCCGCCGGTGGTGCGCAGCGCGATGAGCGCGGCCTCGACGGGTTCGGTGCCGTTCCGGGACTCCTCGCGCATGCGGTGCATGAGGAAGATGCCGTAGTCGACGCCCAGCGCCACCAGGAACACGAAGGACAGCAGCCCCATCCCCGGATCCGTGCCCTCGAAGCCGAACAGCGGCCCGAAGACGAGCCCGCCGATGCCGAGGGCGGCGCCCCACACGGCGACGACGGCGGCCACCAGGAGCAGCGGCGCGACCAGGGACCGCAGCAGGGCGACGAGGATGAGCAGCACGGACAGCAGCACGATCGGCACGACGACGGCGGTGTCGCGGGCGTTGGTGTCCTTCAGGTCGATCTGCTGGGCGCTGGGGCCGCCGACGTAGGAGCCGTCGAGCCTGTCGCGCAGGGCCTCGATCGTGGCGGTCTCGCCGGCCGACTGGGGCGGGGCGGCCGCGAGGACGCTGATCTCGGTCCAGCCGCCGCCGCTGCGGCCCCGCTCGGCGCTCTCGACGCCACGGGTGTCGCGGGCCGCGGCGAGGGCGGCGTCGGCGCGGCCGGTGGGGGCGATGACGGTGATGGGCTGGGTGCCGCGCTCGGGGTAGGCGGCGGCGAGGGTCTCCATGGCGGCGACCGCGTCGGGCTTGGAGGTGAAGGAGTCCTCCTGCTTGAGCGTGCCGGGCAGGTTCAGGCTGCCGAGGGCGAGCGCGCCGAGCAGGGCGGCGCCGCCCGCGAGGACGGCGAGGGGCCGGCGTCCGGCGGAGCTGCCCATGGCCGCGAACAGGGACCGGCGGGCCTTGGGGGTGCTGCCGTAGCGGGGCACGAGCGGCCAGAAGACGCGGCGGCCGAGCAGGACGAGGATCGCGGGCAGCAGGGTCAGCATGGCGGCCAGTGCGCACAGCACGCCGACGGTGCCGAGCGGGCCCATGCCCCGGCTGGAGTTGAGGTCGGCCGCGAGCAGGCAGAGCAGTCCCGCGGCGACGGTGCCGGAGGAGGCGAGCACGGCCGGGCCGCAGCCCCTCAGGGCGGCCGCCATCGCGTCGTACGGCCGCTCGATGCGCCGGAGTTCCTCGCGGTAGCGGGAGACGAGGAGGAGGGCGTAGTCGGTGCCGGCGCCGAAGACCAGGATCGTCATGATGCCGGAGGCCTGGCCGGAGACCGAGGTGCCGAACCACTGGTTGAGGCCGTAGGCGACGCCCATCGACAGGTAGTCGGCCATGCCCGCGACGGCGAGCGGGACGAGCCAGAGGAACGGGCTGCGGTAGATGACGATCAGCAGCAGGGCGACGACGGCGGCCGTGGTGTAGAGCAGCGGTCCGTCGAGGGAGTTGTAGACCTCGGCGGCGTCGGTGGCGAGTGCGCCCGCGCCGCCGACCTCGACGCTCAGCCCGTCACCGCCCCGGGCCACGTCCCTTACGGCGTTGACGAGTTCGTCGCGGGCTTCCTCGTCCTGGCCGGGTTCGGTGCTGGCCACCGGGTACATCACGGTGGTGCCGTCCCGGGACGGGATGCCGGCGGGCCGGCCGGTGAGGGTGTGGGCGCCGGCGATCTCGGCGATCTGGTCGGCTGCGGTGGCCCTGTCGGCGGCGGTCAGGCCACCGTCGCGGTGGTAGACGACGACCATCTCGGTGGCCTCGCCGCCGGGCAGCCGGTCCTGGATCTTCGCGACCTGCGTGGAGTCGGCGCTCGCCGGGAGGTAGTCGACGGCCCGGTCGCGCTGCACGTCGGAGAGTTTCGAGGCGAACGGCGAGGCGAGTGCCAGTACGGCGATCCACAGCCCGAGCACCAGCCAGGGCACGGCCCGCCGTCGCCGTGAGCTTGTCCTTGCGGCCCCCATGTGACGGGCCTCCCTCCGGTCGGGTGTCTGGGTCGGTCTCCAGACTCCCGGCGCGAAGGGGCCGCGTCGTCGGGCGGAAGGGCGAGTCGGCGGCTACTGCCGGGGGCGGCCGCGCCGGTCCGTTACTCCCCGGGGAGTAACGGACCGGCGCACCGGCCGGCTCACCCCCTGTCGACCATCCAGGTGCCGTCCTCCTCGTCGTCGACCCGTACCTCCAGCTCGCGGACGCTCATCCCCGCGTCCCAGAGTTCCTTGAAGCGCTTCATCCGGTCCTGGACGTGGTCCTGACGCGCGTTGAGCCGGGTGCGGACGTTGACGTCGCGCAGGTCCTGCTCGATCTCGAAGGAGACCTCCTCGTCGTAGACGATGAAGTCGTTGGTGGTGCCGCGCTGGAGGTGCGGCGGCAGTTCGGGCAGGACGGCCACGCGCACCTCGATGCGCAGCAGTTCCTGCTCCTCGCACAGCCGCAGCAGCCGGTCGTCGAGTTCCCGGGCGCTCTCCAGCAGGAACAGCCGGCGCACCGACACGCCCTGCTCGTCGATCGCCTCCTGCTGGGCCTGGAGGTAGCGGCTGGCGGGCTCGCTGTTCCAGAACTCCCGGTCGACGGAGGTGCTGGTGGCGCAGATGGACTGCTCGGCGGCGCGGGTGAGGGTGAGCATCCAGTCGTGGTTCTCGCCGGGACACTCCGCGGTCAGGTTGGTCAGGTCCGACATGTGGCCGACGACCCGTTTCATCTCCAGGCGGACGAACGTGTACAGGATCGCCGGCCCGGGTGCCAGCACCTCGGCGAAGCTCTTGGCCAGCTCGGGCGCGCCGTCGAGGCGGACCCGGTCCAGCTGGGGGTGGGACTCGTCGCCCCCGTCGTCCCGGACCGTGGCCGGGAGGCTCTCGACCAGCTGCCGCACGTCCTCGGTGTGCCGGGCGAGGGCGGTCCGCAGCTCCTCGTCGTGCCGTTCCAGGCCGTCCCGTACGGCGGCGGCGGTCTCGGTCAGCACGCTCTCCGTCCGCCGGGTGTGGTCCGGCGCGTTCCGGTCCCCGCCGAGGATGTGAGGGACGATCACCGCGGCGCCTGCGCACAGCAGCGCGGCCGCGAACTGCCGCAGCGGCCCGTCCTCCGGGGTCAGCAGCGCGGTGACGCTCCAGGCGAGGGCGCCGACGACGAGGCCGGCCAGCAGCCGGCGCGTCCACCGGGACGGTCCGGGCTGTTCCTCGGGGGCGGGGGCCGCGGGGGCCGTGCGGAGTCTCTCCGGGTCTTTGGACGTACGCCCCCCGACGGCCGGGCCGGGGATCGCCGGACCGGGTGTGCGTGCGGTGTCCTCGGGCTGGGGTGACTGTGCCGTGCTCATCTCGCTTCTCCCCCCGTTGGGATACGCGTCGGATCGGGGTGCGGGGATGTGCGTGGGGCCCTGCCGGATCCGCTCGTGGGCGTCCGGTCAGGGAGCGGGCTCCACCTCCCGGTACAGCGTGGGAATCGCGTGCAGGGTGAGCTGGTCGCGGATGCGCTGCACCAACGCCTGCCACTGACGGGTGAAGCCGGGTCGTTCCTCCAACGCCTCCCACAGCGGGGCCAGTTCCTTCGCCACCCGGGCCCGCGGCATCCACAGGTGCAGCAGGTGGTCGACGGCGGGCCGCAGCGCCCGGACGACGGCGGGAGGGTCCTGCGTTCCCGGCCCCACCCGGGCGGACGGCGGCTCGGAGCCCAGTCTGATGCCGTCCAGCAGCCGGACCACGGTGGTGAGCAGCCAGTCGTGCAGGGCGAGATCGTCGCAGAGTCCGGCGGCATCGGCGGCCGGTGTGCCCTCGGGCACCCGGAGCCGTACGGTGCGCAGCTCGTCCTCGGCGAGGGTGAACCGCTCGATGGACGGGCCCTCGCCGCCTTCCGCGGGCAGGGCGACCCAGCGGAGCCGGGTGGGCCGGGACCTCAGGGGCGGCCGCTGGTCGAGCAGGGGGTGGCGCAGCAGTCGCGTGAGGAGTCCGCCGGCGATCAGTCCGACGTCGAGTTCGCCGTGCCGCCCGCCGTCGAGCACTCCCTGGGCGACCGCCTCGTGGGGCAGCTTCCCGAACGGCTCGACCGTGCCGGGCCGCACCAGGTAGTGGCCCCACGGCCGCCGTCGGTCGGGGCCGGCGGCGGGCAGGCGGAAGTACGCGGAGGTCTGCAGCACGCGGCCCTCGGTGAGGGCGGCCCGCGCGGCGACCGTGCCGACCGCGCGCACGTGTGCGCCGTTGGCGCTGGGCAGGGGGCAGTCGACGCCGGTGAGGGTGTCGGGCGAACGCGCGTAGAGGTTGGGGCGCTCGGAGAGCAGGACCCGTTCGTCGGCGCGCAGTCCCAGGAGCTGGGCGGCGGCCCGGACGTCCAGGGCCTGCCGGGCGGGCAGCAGGCAGGTGCGGACCTCTCCGCAGGCGAGTACGGCGTGCGGTGCGCTGCCGGCGTCCTCCAGGGCCCTCATGTCAGGACCCCGCGTAGAAGACGTAGGAGACCCGGTCGGCCACGGAGTCCGGTACGGCGACCTGCTCGCGGGCGGACCGCTCGGCGACCTGGCGCAGTGCTCCCCGGTCCACCTCGGTCTGGTCCAGGATCACGCGGACGGCGTGCTCGACGGGCAGGAACCTGCTCGGCAGCACCGAGCAGGTCCGGTAGGCGGCGAACGGGTCCGCCCGGGGGTTGAGCCGGACCAGTGCGGGCAGTTCGTCCCAGTCGTCGGGGAATCCGGGGGCGGTGTGCGGCTGGGGCACGAAGACGGGCTCCCCCTCGTTGCGCAGCAGCCCGAGGCGGGCGAGCTGCCACACCGCGGCGAGGAAGGGGCAGGACCAGGTGCGGTGTCCGCCCGCGTCGTCGCTCCACAGCTCGACGTCCAGGAAGACGGAGTGGCGGCGGGCCGCGGTCTCCTTGGGCGGCTGCCACGCGGCGGCCTTCTTCATCGCCTGCGGGGCGCGCGCGACGGGGCTGCGCACGCCGTTGGCCAGCCAGCCGGTCTGCGCGGCCGGCGGGCGCAGTCCGTAGCTGCCGGGCGGCGGCGACTCGACTATGCGGCCGGCCACCGCCTCCGCGACCGGCACCTTGCCGGTGACCGCGCAGCCGGACTCGCGGGCCAGGTAGTCGACGACGAGCCCGGCCCGGTCGGCCTCCGCCAGCAGCAGCGGGACCAGTTCGGCGGGGCTGGAGAAGCGGGTGAAGTAGTCGTCGATCAGGAAGCAGGTGCTGATGCGGGGGCGTTTGCCGCCGGCCCGTGCCGCCGCGGCGGCACGGGCGGCGTCCACCCAGGGGCGCACCTGCGCGAAGTGCTGCCGCAGCCGCTCGGGTCCGGCCTCGAAGTCCTCCATGTAGAGGTGGCCCAGCTCCAGCGAGAGGTGGGCCAGTGGGACCGCCTGGGTGCGCGGGTCGGCGGCGGTCTCGCGGAACACTGCCTCCGTCACGGCTGCCCCCAGTACGAGTCGTCCGTCAGGCGCCGGGCGATCTCCTCCAGTGCCTCCAGCGTCTCCTTGTTGGCGATCTGGGTGGAGAGCACGTCCTCTTCCGTGATCAGCTGTTCGCGCCATTGCAGGATGGGCTCCAGCGGTACGACGCCGAGGACGACGCTGTCGCCGATGCGGTGCTCGGCGGCGAGCCTGCGCAGCGCCTCGTCGCAGGACTGCATCCAGGCGGCCTGCGCGGGTGAGCCCTGGGACCACAGCGGCGACTCGGGGTCGGGCACGGCGGCCCGCACGAAGCGGATCGCGGCGCGCAGGGACTCCTCGTCGTGTCCGCGCTCGACGCCGCCCCCGATGATGCCGTGTTCCTTGTGGACGAGCCCGGAGGCGGCGATCACGTGCTGCCGGGTCCAGC
The DNA here is from genome assembly GCF_014650995.1 of Streptomyces viridiviolaceus. Classification (GTDB taxonomy): domain Bacteria; phylum Actinomycetota; class Actinomycetes; order Streptomycetales; family Streptomycetaceae; genus Streptomyces; species Streptomyces viridiviolaceus. The sequence goes on along the minus strand of NZ_BMWA01000008.1, from coordinate 86,040 downwards.
GGTGGAAGACCAGCCAGCGGAAGGGGACGTTGCGCATCCGGGGGTGGGCCGTGGCCGCCAGGACCATGTCCACGGCGTAGGAGCGGCCGGCGCTCAGGTCGACCACGATCAGGTCGAACTCGCCGTTCAGCCGCAACAGGAGGTCGATGCAGCGCTCCAGGGCGTCGTCGTCGGTGGCGAACTCGCCGCCGCCGGCGTCACCGGGGAACAGGACCAGGCGGCCGGACTGGTTCGGCCGGGCGCGCAGCAGGGGGTGCTCGGTCTGCCGCCAGACGTCGATCCTGGCGGGTTCCGCGATCTCGCCCTCCAGGTAGGAGTGCAGTCCGCGCTCCTCGGTGCCGCGCACCGCGCCGGGCACGTCGAAGACGGCGGCGGCCGTCGGCGAGCCGAAGTCGAAGTCCACGTAGGCCACGTGGTCGCCGGTGAGGGCGCGCTGGTACGCCAGGTTGGCGCTGGTCACCGAGCGGCCCGTGCCTCCTTTGTCGGAGGCGGCGAAGACGAGCAAGGCTCACACCTCCTGCGCGGCGGCGCCCCTGGCCTGCGCCAGGGTGTCGAGTTCCTGGAGTACGGGCAGGGCGAGCGCGAAGGCGGTGGCGGGCCGTTCGTCGATGAGGCTGCGGGCGTGGTCGAGGCGGTTCTCGATGCTGCGCATCGCCCGGCCGCGGCTTCCGTCGGTGCCGGCGGACGCCTCCAGTTGTTCCTTGCCGAACAGGTGGGTGGCCTCGCTGAGCAGTTCGCGGGCCAGCTGGGCGAGTTCGGGGCTGCGGATGGGCTGCTGTTCGTACAGGTTGCGGGCGGCGACGAGGCACTCGGTGATGCGCTCGGTGATGCTCCAGGACAGGCGCGGGCCGGCGTCGCGGGCATCCGGGTAGACGGCCCGCACGTCGTCCCAGAGGTCGGCGCCGTCGCCCTCCTCGATCCGCCGGTCCCACAGGTGCTCGAAGGCCCGCTCGGCCAGGCGCAGCAACCGGTCCTGGGCGCCGATGTTCCGCGACAGTTCGGCGAGCTGGATGATCCGCTTGAGGAGCTGGGCCGAGAAGTCGGTCATCCGCCACTGGAGGAGCCCGCCGGAGCGCTCCGACCCGGCGAGCGGCATGGTGACTCCGGGGTTGTGCAGCCGGATGGTGGGGTCCTGTCTGGTCATCCGGCTGGTGACCCGCCCGCGGTCGGCGAGGCGTTCCATGATGGCGACGGTGCGGGTGAGGTCGTCGTCGGTCGCCTTCCGGCGGACCAGGTCGTGGACGAGGATGGCCGCGACGGTCAGGGAGAAGTACTCGGACTCCAGTCGCAGGCCGGTGGTCTGCCAGGGGAGGTCCTCCAGTGGCCAGCGGTCCGTCCCGAAGCGGGCGACGGCCGACCAGTACTGCTGGCTCAGTTCCCAGCGCAGGCGCAGTGCCTCGGCGAGTTTCTGCTGGTCGGCGTCGAGCAGCCCCAGGGTGAGGGTGCGCTCGGAGAACAGGTCCTGGATGCCGTCCAGGGCGACCACGGTGAAGTACACGTAGGGCAGCCGGTCGGCGATGCCGTCGGGCTGGCCGGGGACCTGTTCCTCCAGGTCGGTGACCTTCGGGGCGTCCTTCACCACGCCCCAGGCCCAGCCGCACTCGAAGAGCTGGCTCTCGTCCCGGATGCTCTCGTCGACCTGGATGCCGCGCGTGAGGCTCTCGATGATCGTGGCGCGCAGCGGGCGGAACCGGCGGGAGAACTGCTGGAGAACGGCCCGGTCGGACTGTCTGTTCTGCCCGATGACCTCGATCAGGCGGCGGCCCTGTTCGGACTCGGCGTCGAAGACGTTGACGGTGAAGGAGCGCAGCAGGCTGATCATGGCGGCGGTCAGCCGGGTGTTCGTGGCCTCTCTGAGCTCGGCGACCGCTTTGCGCACCTCGGGGCGGGTCGTGGTGCCCTCGTAGATCTTGAGGAAGCCGAGCGTGGCGAGGCACAGCGTGACGGACATGGAGTAGGAGTCCACCACGCCCAGCTGGGCCTGCTCGTGGGTGAGTTCGTCTTTGGGGTCGGCCGGTTTGAAGTAGTGCCCGCCGGCGAAGGTGGGGCTGTCGTCCGGGCCGGTGTGGGTGCGCATGAACTGGGCGAGCGCGGTGATCAGGTTGGGCGGGATCTCCAGCCGGCTGCCGACGCCCTCCAGTACGCGCAGGACGTCCCGCTCGGTGGTGTCCGGCTGGTCGAGGCGGAACGCGGGGACCTCGGTGGCGGGGTACAGCAGGCAGAGCAGCCGCTCGGCGTCGGCGACGCTGCTCAGCCCGTCGGTGTCCCCCCAGACGAGCTTTCCGTCGTCGAACGAGTGGCGGGCCACGGCCCGCCAGACGTCCAGCAGATGCTGGCGTGGCTTGATCTGCATCCCCGCACCCCTCGTACAGATCTCGTTGCCCTGTGTGCAGACATGGTCCCCGTTCCTACGGGGTGGCAATCTCCGAATTCCTCCGCCCCAGGGCGAGGAGCATCCCCTCGTGTCCCGGCCGCACCATGTGGTGCAGATCGTGGATCTCCAGCTCGGCGGTGAACGGTTCCAGGCTTTCCCTGACCCGGTCCTCGTTCACCCGGTAGGCCGGGTAATGGTGTTCGCCGACGCGGTAGCCGACCGACTCCTTCATGAACGCGGCGGCGAACGGGGCTCCCTCGCCCAGCGCGTTCATGAAGCAGCGCACGCCCCGCCGGAACTCCTCGGGGCACTCGGACATCGAGTCGGCGACGAAGAACATCGTTCCGATGTCCCAGCGCCGCTGCCCGTCCAGGTCGAACAGGTTGGCGCGCTCCACGCGGACGATCTCGCCGACCCGGCCCCTCGGTTCGATCTCGGCGTAGGCCGGGGCTTCGCGGAGCACTTCCCAGAACGCGTCCCACGCCGTGTCGTATCCGCCGGAGGAGACCTGCCGCTCCAGGTACTCGACGTTCGGTCGCGCGTACTCCAGCAGGAGCAGTTTCTCGCACCAGGGGAGCATGGAGAGCGCGGGGTAGAGATTCGCACCGGCGCCGACGTCGACACCCCGCACGGAATCCGGGACGGCCCCCGTGAAGCAGCGGCTGAAGTAGTCACGCATCAACCGGACGATCAGCAGGTCGACTTCCAGCGGCGTCCGGTAGTTGTTGTCGACATACACCTCAGGATCGAATTTCGACCAAGGTGCGTCGGCGTTGCGATCCATAGTCACCCTGCCGCGTTCCATTCGATTCCGGACAAGCCCCAGTGCCGTGCACGGTAGGCCACCAGGACACGTCGAGACAGCCGGGAACACGCCAGTCCTCATCCGCCGGGCGCACGTCGGGCGCATCGTCGCACACCCGAACTCGCCCTTGCAGCTGGGGAGTTGGAAGCTCACTCTAGCCAGAAGGAGTCACCGGCCGCCACACGAAGCCGCGTACTCCTGACGAATGAACAGCGCATCCGTCGAGTTGACCTCGCACGTCCCGACTGGGGGTTGCATGACCGCCGAACCGCTGGAACGCTCCCTGGACCGCCACGACCAGCTCACGCGACCCGCCCCTCACCCGGACGTCCTGCCACTGGTCCTGCGGACCGCCCGGGAGTCCGACCTGCCCGAACTGCGGCGGCTCGACGAGGAGGTCTTCCAGGAGGTCGCCTATCCCGGTTTCCTCCTGCGCCAGCTCTTCGACATGTACGAGGAGCACTTCCTGGTCCTCGACGACCGCACGGGCCGGCTGCGCGGCTACGTGCTGGCCGCCACCAGGGCACTCGGCCGGGACAGCTGGATCCTCGGCCTGTGCGTCACCCAGGACCGCCGCCGGCACGGGCTGGGCCGGGAACTGATGAAGGAGGTCCTGAGCCGACTGCGCCGGGACGGCATAGAAGTGGTCCGCCTCACGGTGGAGCCCGCCAACCTCGCCGCCATCCTGCTCTACCGCTCCCTGGGCTTCCGCCCCGAGGAACCCGACGGCGGCCTTCGCCCGGACTACTTCGGCCCGGGCATGCACCGCCAGATCATGCGCCTGGACATCCCCGGCTAGGAGGGCGTGCGCGCGGCCGCCAGGAGCCGGGTGACGTCGTCGGAGCAGATGGTCAGGGCCGCTCCGACGGTAGCGAGGACGTCGCGCTCGGCGGGTGTGTAGGGGCCGTCGGCCAGGGCGATGCGGGCGCCCTGGAGCAGGATCGATTCGCGGCCGACGGTGGCGAGGTGCGGGGCCAGCGGGTCCAGCGCCTCGTGCAGCTCTATCGCCAGGCCCGGCACGCATGGTTCGCCGTGGACCCGGCCGGTGTCCGCCTCCAGCGCCTCCACCAGCGCGTTCAGCTGTTCCTCGGTGCAGTCGTCGAAGCCGGCGGCGCGCACGGCGACGGCCGCCGTCTCCAGGGACGTCCGCGAACAGGTGCCGCCCGCGGCCAGGACCGCGAGGGCGACCGTGTGGACGGCGTCGCGGAGCATCGCGGAGAAGCGGGTGGTGGTCGGGTGGTCGAGGACGTCGGTGCCGAAGTGCCGGCCGCAGGCCGCGCACTCGACGGTCGGCGCGGACTCACCGCGCGGCAGGACGGGCACGCCGAGCAGGGTGAAGCGGCGGCGGCCGGTGAGGCGCTGGTAGTTGCGGTCGCCCCCGCAGCCGGGGCAGAAGAACTCGCCGTCGCCGACGCTCGTCCACGCGGTGCGGGTCCCCAGGATGCGCGGCAGCCGGGCAGCTCGGCCGTTCCGTCCCCGTCCAGGCAGCACGTCGCACCTCCGTAACCGCGCGGCAGCATCGCCGCACTGGCGTGATGTTAGCCACATCGCCGACGTGGAGTCAGTACCCCGGAGGAGACCTTTCCGTGACCTGATCGTGGAGATGGCCGGTATACGACGGGGCCCCGCCCGCCTGTTTCCGGCGAGCGGGGCCTCAAACCACCGATTCGGCTGGTCAGCGAGCCGCCCGGTTGACGGCGGAGACGACGGCCTTCAGCGAGGCGCGGGTGGTGTTCGCGTCGATTCCGATGCCCCACAGGACCTTGTCGCCGATGGCGCACTCGATGTAGGAGGCGGCCTGCGCGGAGGCGCCCTCGCTCATCGTGTGCTCCTGGTAGTCCAGCAGGCGTACGTCGATGCCGACGCCCTGCAGCGCGTGGAAGAACGCCGAGATCGGGCCGTTGCCGGTGCCGACCAGGGTGGTCTCCGCGCCGTCGACCGTGGCCTCGACGGTGAGGGTGTCGACGCCGTCGCGGTCGGTCGTGGTCTGGCCGTTCGCGACCTGGATGCGGCCCCAGGGGTTCTCCGGGTTCGGCAGGTACTCGTCCTGGAAGACCGCCCAGATGTCGGCCGGCGTGATCTCGCCGCCCTCGGCGTCCGTCTTGGCCTGGATGATCTTGGAGAACTCGATCTGCATCCGGCGCGGCAGGTCCAGCTTGTGGTCGTTCTTCAGGACGTAGGCGACGCCGCCCTTGCCGGACTGGGAGTTGACGCGGATGACCGCCTCGTAGGAGCGGCCGACGTCCTTGGGGTCGATCGGCAGGTACGGCACGGCCCACTCGATGTCGTCGACCGTGACGCCCTTGGCCTTCGCGTCGGCCTCCATGGCGTCGAAGCCCTTCTTGATGGCGTCCTGGTGGGAGCCGGAGAAGGACGTGTAGACCAGGTCGCCCACGTACGGGTGGCGCGGGTGGACCTCCATCTGGTTGCAGTACTCCCACGTACGACGGATCTCGTCGATGTCGGAGAAGTCGATCTGCGGGTCGACGCCCTGCGAGAACAGGTTCATGCCCAGCGTCACCAGGTCGACGTTGCCGGTGCGCTCGCCCTGCCCGAACAGGCAGCCCTCGACGCGGTCGGCGCCGGCCATCACGGCCAGCTCGGCCGCCGCGACCGCCGTGCCGCGGTCGTTGTGCGGGTGGACGGACAGGCAGACGTACTCGCGGCGGGAGAGGTTGCGGTGCATCCACTCGAAGCGGTCCGCGTGCGTGGACGGGGTGGAGCGCTCGACGGTGGCGGGCAGGTTGAGGATGATCTCGCGGCCCGGTCCGGGCTGCCAGACGTCCATGACGGCCTCGCAGACCTCCAGGGCGAAGTCCAGCTCGGTGTCGGTGAAGATCTCCGGGCTGTACTGGTAGCCGAACTCCGTCTCCGGGTCCAGCAGCTTCTCGGCGTACTCCATCACCAGGCGGGTGCCGTCGACGGCGATCTGCTTGATGTCGTCCTTGGAGCCGCGGAAGACCACCCGTCGGAAGACCGGGGCGGTGGCGTTGTACAGGTGGACGGTGGCACGCTTCGCACCCTTCAGGGACTCCACCGTGCGCTCGATCAGGTCCTCGCGGGCCTGGGTCAGTACGGAGATGGTGACGTCGTCGGGGATCGCGCCCGGATCCTCGATGATGGAGCGCACGAAGTCGAAGTCGGTCTGGCCGGAGGCCGGGAAGCCGACCTCGATCTCCTTGTAGCCCATCTTGACCAGCTGGTCGAACATCCGGCGCTTGCGCTCGGGCGACATCGGGTCGATCAGGGCCTGGTTGCCGTCGCGCAGGTCGGTGGAGAGCCAGCGCGGCGCCTCGGTGATGCGCTGGTCCGGCCAGGTGCGGTCGGGGATGTCGACCTGCTCGTAGCCGCGGTACTTGGTGGTCGGCATGGAACTGGGCTGCTGGCGGTTGGCCATGATCGCGTTGGCTCCTCGTGATGTCCGCGGTGTCCGCGTGTCCGGAAGGACGGCCGACGACGCAACGCGAAGCTCCGCGGGGAGGGGGTCGGCCTCGACTACAGGCCCTCGCCGCGGCAGCTAAGGAGAAGCAGCCCGAAACGCATGGTGCTCCGCAGCCTAGCCGAGCCACGCCGGTCACGCGGGTCCGTATCAGTATGCGGGACCAGAGGAAGAACCCGGATAAAAAGTGCTGCATACCACTTCGGGGGTGACCCTGCGTCCCCATGCCCTCACATTTCACCAATCACGGTTGCGGCCGGTGACAGCGGAGTCACACAGTGCAAGGGTGCCGGACATGACCATCAACGGGGGCTTCGAGCCCGTCTTCTGCACCATCGTTCCGCCCCACGTCCTCGACAGGCTCGCGCAGGCCGAGGACCCCGTGCTGGCCGGACCCGCCCGCCGGACGCTGCAGCGCGACGCCTTCGAGCGCACACGGCGCCGCCTGACCACGGTCGTCGGCGCTCCCGCCGTGGCCCCGCCCGCCGGCGCCGAGCCCGAGCAGCCGCACCGCACGGTCTACGACGCCCGGCACGGCACCGACCTGCCCGGCACGAAGGTGCGCGGCGAGGGCGACGAGCCCGGCCAGGACGCCACCGTGAACCGGGCCTACGCGGGCCTCGGCGCCACCTTCGAGCTGTTCCTCGAGGCGTACCGGCGCAATTCCATCGACGGCGCCGGCATGCCGCTGGACGCGACCGTGCACTACGACCGCGAGTACAACAACGCCTTCTGGAACGGCGAGCAGATGGTCTTCGGCGACGGGGACGGGGAGATCTTCCTCGACTTCACCATCCCGATCGACGTCATCGGCCACGAACTCGCCCACGGCGTCACCCAGCACACCGCCAACCTGACCTACTTCGGCCAGCCGGGCGCGCTCAACGAGTCGCTGTCGGACGTCTTCGGCGCCCTCATCAAGCAGTACACGCTCGGCCAGACCGCCACCGAGGCCGACTGGCTGATCGGCGCCGGGCTGCTCGCCCCGCGGGTGACGGGCGTGGCCCTGCGCTCGATGAAGGCGCCGGGCACGGCGTACGACGACGACGTCCTCGGCAAGGACCCGCAGCCCGCGACGATGGACGACTACGTCCGCACCGGCCGCGACAACGGCGGTGTGCACATCAACTCCGGCATCCCCAACCACGCCTTCTACCTCGCGGCCACCGCCCTCGGCGGCCACGCCTGGGAGCGGGCGGGACAGGTCTGGTACGACGTGCTGACCGGCGGCGAGCTGAAGCAGGACGCGCTGTTCACGGACTTCGCCGCGCTGACGGTGAAGTCCGCCCTGGAGCGCTACGGCGACGGCGAGGAGCTGGACGCCGTGGGCAAGGCCTGGGAGCAGGTCGGGGTGCGCACGCCGTAGTTCCGTACTAGACACGGATCCATGCGGATTCAGGTGAAGCGCACAGGAGGCTTCGCGGGCGTCGAACGCCACGCGGAGGTGGACACCGCGGGCCGGCCCGACGCGCCCGAGTGGCACGCCCTGGCCGAGCGGGCGGTCGCCGACGGACGGGGCACGCCGCCGATCGGGGTGCCGGACGGGTTCAGCTACCAGATCACCGTGGACGGTAAGACGGTGTACGCCACCGACCCCCGGCTGACGGACGAGCAGCGCAAGCTGATCTCCCGGGTGCTGAAGGAAGGTGCGTGATTTCCGCTGTGACGCACGGGCGTTGACTTGGGTTACCGGGGGTACGGATGATCCGCGCATGGCGACGAACCCGATTCCCCGGTTCCCCGACGGCTTCCTGTGGGGCGTGTCGACCTCGGCCCACCAGATCGAGGGCGCGGCCTCCTTGCGTGAGCGGTCGGTGTGGGACGCCTTCACGGAGCGGCCGGGCCGGGTCAAGGACGGCTCGACGGCCGCGGTGGCCTGCGACCACTACCACCGCTACCGCGAGGACGTGGCGCTGCTGGCGGACCTCGGCGTGGACGCGTACCGCTTCTCGGTCTCCTGGCCGCGGGTGAACTCCCCCGGCGGCCTGGACTTCTACGACCGCCTGGTCGACGAGCTGTGCGCGGCGGGCGTACGGCCCGTGCCGACGCTCTTCCACTGGGATCTGCCGGTGGCGCTGGACTGGCTGGAGCGGGACACGGCGTCCCGTTTCGCCGCGTACGTGGCGCTGGTCGCGGACCGGCTCGGGGACCGCGTGGGCACGTGGATCACCCTGAACGAACCCGCCGAGCACACCCTGCTGGGCCATGCCCTCGGCGCCCACGCCCCCGGCAAGGCGCTGCTGTTCGACGCTCTCCCGGTGGCCCACCACCAGCTGCTGGCGCACGGCCTGGCGGTGCGGGCCCTGCGCGCGTCCGGCGCCACGGACATCGGGATCGCCAACTCCCACGCGCCGGCCTGGCCGGCGTCCGGCGAGCCCGCGGACCTGGAGGCGGCGGAGTTCTACGACGTGCTGCTGAACCGGACGTTCGCCGACCCGTTGCTGCTGGGCCGGTACCCGGACGGCGTCGGCGAGCTGATGCCGGGGGACGTGGACGCCGACCTGAAGGTCATCGCCGAACCGCTGGACTGGTACGGCATCAACTACTACGCGCCCACCCGGGTGGGCGCCCCGCAGGGCGCGGAGATCGAGTTCGGCGGCCTGACGCTCCCGGCCGGTCTGCCCTTCTCCGTGCGCACCATCGAGGGCCGCCCGGTGACGGACTTCGGCTGGCCGGTCGTCCCCGAGGGCCTGACGGAGCTGCTCACCGGCTTCCGCGCCCGCTACGGCGACCGGCTCCCGCCGGTCGTGATCACCGAGAACGGATGCTCCTACGACGGCCTCGACGACCAGGAGCGCATCACCTACCTGGACGGGCACATCCGGGCCCTGCACGAGGCACTGGCCGCCGGGGTGGACGTCCGCGGCTACTTCGTGTGGTCGCTGCTGGACAACTTCGAGTGGGCGGAGGGGTACGCACGCCGCTTCGGACTGGTCCACGTGGACTTCGACACGCGGACGCGCACGCCGAAGGCGTCGTACCACTGGTACCGGGAAGTGCTGCGGGCGCAGGGCGCACGGGGTGGCTCAGCCCAGTCCTCGTAGCCCTCCGGCGACGGGTGGGAGCGGTCCGGAACTTCGCCGTGGCGGCCGGCTACCGACTCCGGCCGCGCGACCGCGTCCGTGCGGGGCCCGGGCGCGGATCCCGGCGGCACGCCTCGCGACCCTGACGGAGGCGACGCTCGCCCGACCGGCGGCACGGAGCCCGGCCCGCGGCTCAGAAGCCCAGGCGCCGCAGCTGCTTGGGGTCCCGCTGCCAGTCCTTGGCGACCTTCACATGGAGGTCCAGGAAGACCGGGGTGCCCAGCAGTGCCTCGATCTGCTTGCGGGACTTGATGCCGACCTCCTTCAGGCGCTTGCCCTTGGGGCCGATGATGATGCCCTTCTGGCTGGGGCGTTCGATGAAGACGTTGGCGTGGATGTCGAGGAGCGGCTTGTCGGCGGGGCGGTCCTCGCGGGGGAGCATCTCCTCCACGACCACGGCGATGGAGTGCGGCAGCTCGTCGCGCACGCCTTCCAGCGCCGCCTCCCGGATCAGCTCGGCGACCATGACCTGCTCGGGCTCGTCGGTCAGGTCGCCCTCCGGGTAGAGCGCGGGGCCCTCCGGCAGCAGCGGGATCAGCAGGTCCGCGAGCAGGCCCACCTGCTTGCCCCCGGTGGCCGACACGGGGACGATCTCCGCCCAGGCGATCCCCAGCTCCTGGCCCAGCCGGTCGATCGCGATCAGCTGCTCGGCCAGGGCCTTGGAGTCCACGAGGTCGGTCTTGGTGACGACTGCGATCTTGGGGGTCTTCTTGATCGCGGCCAGTTCCTTGGCGATGAACCGGTCGCCCGGCCCGATCTTCTCGTTGGCCGGCAGGCAGAAGCCGATGACGTCGACCTCGGCCCACGTCGTGCGCACGACGTCGTTGAGCCGCTCGCCGAGCAGCGTGCGCGGCTTGTGCAGGCCCGGGGTGTCCACCAGGATCAGCTGGGCGTCCGGGCGGTGCACGATGCCCCGCACGGTGTGCCGGGTCGTCTGCGGCCGGTTCGAGGTGATCGCCACCTTCTGCCCGACCAGAGCGTTCGTGAGGGTGGACTTGCCCGCGTTGGGACGGCCCACGAAGCAGGCGAAGCCGGCCCTGTGGACAGCCTCGGCCGGCTTTTCGGATGACTGGGTACGCACGCTCATGGCGCCCATTGTCCCTGATCCCCGGAGCCCCGCCGTACCAGCCGTCCCACGGCTGCCGGGCAGGGGACGGCCGGGGGCTCCGGGGACCGCCCGCGTCAGCCCGCCGGTACGGTCTCGCGGACCGTGCCGTCCGGGGCGGCGACCAGTACCGGGGTCCCGGCGCCGCCCAGGTCCCGGACCGCCGCCAGGTCCTCGGCCGACGCCGACGCCGACTCGGTCACCACGGCCGCCGCCTCGAGCGACTTGGCGCCGGACGCCACCGCCATCGCCACCGCGGTCTGCAGGGCGCTGAGCCTGAGCGAGTCCAGGGCGACGGTCCCGGCGACGTACGTACGGCCGGTCTCGTCGCGCACGGCCGCCCCCTCGGGCACGCCGTTGCGGGCCCGGGTGGAACGGGCCAGGGTGACGATCTTGCGGTCCTCGGGGTCGAGGTCGGTGCTTTCGGTCATGGGGTGAGCATAAGGAAGCGGACCGGGTCCCCGGCACCGGGCAGGGCGGTCGGGCCGGTGCGGGGTGCGCCGGGAGCGCGGCTGCGGACCGGCGTCAGGCCCGGTCGAGCCTCAGCCGGTCCGCCCGCGGCAGTCCCGCCACCACCAGGTCGTAGGAGTCCTCGACCAGCTCGCGGACCATGCGGTCCGGGAGACCGCCGTCGGCGGTCACCGTGTTCCAGTGCCGCTTGTTCATGTGCCAGCCGGGGACGATCAGGCCCTCGTGCTCGGTGCGCAGCCGGACGGCGTCCTCCGGGTCGCACTTGAGGTTGACCGTGAGCGGGCGCGCGTCCAGTGCGGTCAGGGCGAACATCTTGCCCTGCACCTTGAAGACGGATGTCTCCGGGTTGAAGGGGAAGTCCTCCACGGCCGCGTTGAAGGACAGGCAGAGCGCGCGCAGCTCCCGGGGGGTCATTCCGCCTTCTTCTCCCCGTCCTGCGAGGACCCGGCCGAGGCGATCGGCTCGGCCAGCACGGTCACGATCTTGTTACGCCGGCCGGCCGCGGCCTCGGCGGTCAGCCGCAGCTCGCGGCCGTCGGGGAGCCCGACGATCGACGAGGCGCCGGCGATCGGCACCCTGCCGAGCGCCTTGGCCAGCAGGCCGCCGACGGTCTCGACGTCCTCGTCGTCGAACGCCTCCAGGCCGTACAGCTCGCCGAGGTCGCCGATGTCGAGGCGGGCGGTGACCCGGTAGCGGTCCTCGCCGAGGTCCTGGACCGGCGGGAGTTCCCGGTCGTACTCGTCGGTGATCTCGCCGACGATCTCCTCCAGGATGTCCTCGATGGTGACGATGCCAGCGGTGCCGCCGTACTCGTCGATGACGACCGCGACGTGGTTGCGTTCCTTCTGCATCTCACGCAGCAGGTCGCCCGCGTTCTTGGTGTCGGGCACGAAGAAGGCCGGGCGCATCGCCGTCGAGACCAGCTCGCTCTCGGCGTCGCGACTGATGTGCGTCTTGCGGGCGAGGTCCTTCAGGTAGACGATCCCGACGATGTCGTCCTCGCTGTCGCCGGTCACCGGGATGCGGGAGAAACCGGAGCGCAGGGCGAGCGTGAGGCCCTGGCGGATGGTCTTGTAGCGCTCGATGACCACCAGGTCGGTGCGCGGGACCATGACCTCCCGTACGAGCGTGTCGCCCAGTTCGAACACCGAGTGCACCATGCGGCGCTCCTCGGCCTCGATCAGGGACTCCTTCTCGGCGAGGTCGACCAGGGCGCGCAGCTCCGCCTCGGAGGCGAAGGGGCCGCGGCGGAAGCCCTTGCCGGGCGTGAGCGCGTTGCCGATGAGGATGAGGAGCGAGGGGATCGGGCCCATGATCCTGGCCAGCGGGACCAGGACGTAGGCCGCCGCCGTCGCCGTGTTCAGCGGGTGCTGGCGGCCGATGGTGCGCGGGGAGACCCCGACGGCGACGTAGGAGACGAGGACCATGACCGCGATGGCGATCACCAGGGCCTCGCCGGTGCTGTCGAACTGCTGCAGGCACGCGTACGTGACCAGCGCGGCGGCCGCCATCTCGCAGGCGACGCGGACCAGCAGCGCCACGTTGAGGTAGCGGGTGGGGTCGGCGGCGATCCGGGCGAGTTTGGCGCTGCCGCGCCGCCCGGACCGTACGGCCTCCTCGGCGCGGAAGCTGGAGACCCGCGCGAGGCCGGCCTCCGCGCAGGCGGCGAGCCAGGCGACGACGACCAGGGCGACCGCGCCTGCGACGAGTGCCGGGCTCATGAGACGGTCGGGGCCGGGGACGGGCCGGTCAGGCCCTTCTCCGCGCGCCAGCCGTCCACGATCGCCGCCTGCAGACCGAACATCTCGGCCTTCTCGTCCGGCTCCTCGTGGTCGTAGCCGAGCAGGTGCAGCACGCCGTGGACGGTGAGCAGCTGGAGCTCCTCGTCCATGGTGTGCCGCGTCTCCGCGTCGGCGCCCTGCTTGGCGGCGACCTCGGGGCAGAGCACGATGTCGCCGAGCAGGCCCTGCGGCGGCTCGTCGTCGTCCTTCGACGGCGGACGCAGCTCGTCCATCGGGAAGGACATGACATCCGTCGGACCCGGCAGGTCCATCCACTGGATGTGCAGCTGCTCCATGGCGTCGGCGTCCACGACGATCACCGAGAGCTCGGAGAGCGGGTGGATGCGCATCCGCGCGAGCGCGTAGCGGGCGATGTCGAGGATCGCCTGCTCGTCGACCTCGGTGCCGGACTCGTTGTTGACGTCGATCGACATGGTGCTGCTGGTCTACTTCCCCTTGGAGCGCTTGGCGCCGGTCGGCTTGCCGTGGGGCTTGTGGCCGCCGTTCTCGGTGCCGTGCTTGCTGTCGTACAGCTCGTACGCGTCGACGATACGGCCCACCAGCTTGTGCCGTACGACGTCGTGGGACGACAGCCGGGAGAAGTGGACGTCGTCGACGCCCTCCAGGATCTCCTGCACCTGCCGCAGACCGGACTTGGTCCCGCCGGGCAGGTCGACCTGCGTCACGTCACCCGTGATCACGATCTTCGAGTCGAAGCCGAGGCGGGTGAGGAACATCTTCATCTGTTCGGGGCTGGTGTTCTGGGCCTCGTCCAGGATGATGAAGGCGTCGTTGAGCGTGCGTCCGCGCATGTAGGCGAGCGGCGCGACCTCGATCGTCCCGGCGGCCATCAGGCGGGGGATGGAGTCCGGGTCGATCATGTCGTGCAGCGCGTCGTAGAGCGGGCGCAGGTAGGGGTCGATCTTCTCGTAGAGCGTGCCGGGCAGGAAGCCGAGGCGCTCCCCCGCCTCGACCGCCGGGCGGGTCAGGATGATGCGGTTGACCTGCTTGGACTGCAGGGCCTGGACCGCCTTGGCCATCGCCAGGTACGTCTTTCCGGTGCCCGCCGGGCCGATGCCGAAGACGATGGTGTGCTTGTCGATCGCGTCGACGTACCGCTTCTGGTTCAGCGTCTTGGGACGGATCGTACGGCCGCGCGAGGACAGGATGTTCTGCGTGAGCACCTCGGCCGGGGTCTCCTGGCCGTCGCTCTCCCCGTTCTCGCTCGCCTTGAGCATGGCGATCGAGCGTTCCACTGCGTCCTCCGTCATCGGCTGCCCGGTGCGGAGCACCAGCATCATCTCGTCGAACACGCGCTGAATGAGGGCGACTTCCGCGGGGTCGCCGGTCGCGCTGATCTCGTTGCCCCGGACGTGGATGTCGGCCGCCGGGAAGGCCTCCTCGATCACGCGCAGCAGGGAGTCGCCGGACCCCAGGACGGTCACCATGGGGTGCTGGGCGGGGACGGTGAACTGTGCTCTCGCCTGCTCCTGCGCGGAGGTGTGAGCTGTGGGTGTCTGAGTCATGGGCCGGCGCTTAAGGCCTGCGGTTCCTCCTCGTCACGGCCGCGCAGCTGAGGGCGGCCTCGCGATTCCAAGGGTACGACGGGGGGCTGACAACGCCGTAGGGCTTTTCGGCAGCGTGTTCGCCTCGGTGATCGTCCCCGGGTGGTGGTACGCGGGTGCGCGCCGCTCACGCCGGCCGGCGGAAGCCGATCGTCGGCACCGCCCGCCGCAGCGGCCACGGCCTGACCGGTTCGTCCGGGACCAGGTCCGCCAGGAACGCGTACCGGCGCAGGGCCGCCGGGTCCTGGCCCTCGACGGACTGGACCTTGCGCCACCAGGTGGCGATCTCGGACCAGCCGGGCGCCGACAGGGAGCCGCCGAACTCCTGGACGGAGAGCGCGGCGGTCAGGCCGGCGAAGGCGAGCCGGTCGGCCAGCGGCCAGCCGGCCAGGGTGCCGGTGACGAACCCGGCGACGAAGACGTCCCCGGCGCCGGTCGGGTCCAGGGCCTCGACCTCGATGGCCGGGACCTCGGCGCTCTCCCCCGTGCGCCGGTCCACCGCGTACGCGCCCTCCGCGCCGAGGGTGACCACCGCGAGCGGCACATGCTCGGTCAGGGCGTGCGCCGCGGCCCGGGGGCAGCGGGCGCCGGTGTACCGCATGGCCTCCTCGGCGTTCGGCAGGAACGCCTCGCAGTGCGCCAGGTCGGGCAGCCCGGCCAGGTCCCAGGCGCCGGTGTCGTCCCAGCCGACGTCGGCGAAGACCCGGGTGCCGCCGGCCGACGCCTGGGCGATCCACGGGGCCCGGCTGCCGGGCGTGAGGGAGGCGATGGCGGCACGGGCGCGGGGCGGGCGGTCGGGGGCCGGCACGGCCTCCGGGGGCGGCTCGTGGCCGTGGGAGACCATCGTGCGTTCGCCCTCGTACGCCATGGAGACCGTCACCGGGGAGTGCCAGCCGGGCACGGTGCGCGAGGGGGTCAGGTCGATGCCCTCGCCCTGGGCGAGGGCGTCCCAGCAGTAGTCGCCGTAGTGGTCGTCGCCGAAGGCCGCGGCGAGGGAGGTGCGAAGGCCCAGGCGGGCCAGCGCGGTCGCCATGTTCGCCACGCCGCCCGGGCTCGACCCCATCCCCCGTGCCCAGGACTCGGTCCCGCGCACCGGGGCGGAGTCGAGCCCGGTGAAGATGATGTCGAGGAAGACGGTGCCGGTCAGATACACGTCCCAGGGCGGGTCGTGCGGGGCGCGCCGGCCCGCCAGGGGATCGACCTGGGGGTGGCGGTGCGATCCGTCGTGCTGTGCGACCTCGCTGTGGGTTCCTTCGCGGTGTTCGCGGCGTGCTCCCCCGGCGATCGACGCGGCGGTGGACGCGGTGGACACGGTGGACGCTGTCACGGTGCGCTCCCTGACGTGGTGCGGATCAGGCCAGTGTGCCTCACACCACCGTCACCCTGGTGGCCTTCCACTGTCGGGTGAGGTGGATGCGCCGCGACCCAAGGGCACGACTTCGGTGTCCGCCCGACATCAGCGGGCTGCCATCTGACACGTTCGGGTGAGGTTCAGGTGAGCCCAGCTTGGCTTGCGAGAGGGGGATGGCTCGTGATCCGCGGGTACAAATTCCTCCTGCGTCCGACGATCCGCCAGACGGCCGCGCTAGGCGAGATGCTGCGCGACCACTGCTACGGCCCTACACCAGCAACACCGAACGCACCGACGCCCTGGCAGACTTCCTGCACACCTACAACCACCACCGCTGCCACACCGCACTCGGCGGCCAGCCACCCATCACCCGCGTTAACAACCCTGCGGGTCAATACACCTAGCCACCGGCGCAGGAAGCCGCCGCGTCAGCGGAGGCGGAGTTCGCGACGAACAGGCACAGGCCGGTCGGGCTCACCAGCGGGGTACGGAGGGGGTGACCCAGTCCGGGTCGGCCACGCGCATCGCGGCCGTGTCGTCGCGGTCCCGGTGCGTGCCGTCGTCGTCGAGCCAGCGCCCGTGGAGGAGGGCCAGCCTGTCGCGGTCGAGTTCGACGCCGAGGCCGGGCGCGTCCGAGACGGCGACCTTGCCGCCGTCGAAGGTCAGCCGTTCGGTGAGCACGTCCTCCGACTGCCAGGGGTAGTGGGAGTCGCAGGCGTGGTGGAGGTTCGGGACGGTGGCCGCCACGTGGGTCATGGCGGCGAGGCTGATGCCCAGGTGGGTGTTGGAGTGCATGGACACCCCGACGCCGAAGGTGCGGCAGACGGCGGCGAGCTGCTGGGTGTTGCGCAGCCCGCCCCAGTAGTGGTGGTCGGACAGGACGACCTGCACGGCGTTCTTCGTGAACGCCTCCTTGATCTCGGCGAACGTCGTCACGCACATGTTGGTCGCGAGCGGCACGCTGGTCCTCGCGGCGACCTCGGCCATGGCGGGGGTGCCGAGCGCGGGGTCCTCCAGGTACTCCAGGACGTCGCCGAGTTCCTCGGCGACCTCCAAGGAGGTCGCGACGGACCAGGCGCCGTTGGGGTCGAGGCGCAGGGGGTGTCCGGGGAAGGCGGCGGCGAGGGCCTTGATCGCGGCGATCTCCTCCTCGGGCGGGAAGACACCGCCCTTGAGCTTGAAGGAGGTGAAGCCGTGGCGCTCGGTGAAGACGCGGGCCTGTGCGACGACGCCGGCCGGGTCGACGGCGGCGCCCCAGTCGTCCTTCTCGCAGGCCACGCCCTCGGGGTGGTCGGCCCACTTGTAGAAGAGGTAGGCGCTGTACTCGACGGCGTCGCGCACCTTGCCGCCCAGCAGGGCGTGCACGGGCAGGCCGAGCGCCTTGCCGAGGGCGTCGAGGCAGGCGACCTCGAAGCCGGAGACGACGGACAGGCGCAGCTTGTCGGCGGTCTGGACGCCGCGCAGGCCGCCGACGTCGACCTGACCGGACACGCGGGAGGCGTCGACGGCCACCTCGTCGGCGGTGGTGAACAGGCCGTTGAGGTCGGAGACCTTCCGCCCCACCAGCTTGTTCGCGAAGGGGCGGGCCAGCTCCAGGTACTTGGTGTCGCCGTACGTCTCGCCGACGCCGGTGACCCCGCCGGCGGTCATGACCTCCACGATCAGGCGCGGGGTGTAGGGCTGGTGGACGCCCTGGGTGTTCAGCAGCGGCGGGTCGGCGACCAGGATCGGCGTCAGCCGTACCTCCGTGATGGTGAGGTCGCGGGTCACAGGGCGGCTCCTACGAGGTCGAGTCCGGTGGTGAGCAGGGTCCTGAGGCCGGCCAGGTCGGCGGCCGAGGGGTCGGTGAGCGGGGCGCGCACGGGGCCGACGGGGCGTCCGCGCAGGCGGGCGGCGGCCTTCACCAGGGACACGGCGTATCCGGGGACGCGGTCGCGCAGTTCGACGAAGGGGACGTAGAAGTCGCGCAGCAGTTTGTCGACCGTGCCGGTGTCGCCGTCGCGCAGGGCGGTGAAGAAGGCGTTCGCGATCTCGGGAGCGAAGGCGTGCACGGCGGAGGAGTAGGCGGGGACGCCGACGGCGGCGTAGGCGCCGGCCTGGACCTCGGCGGTGGTGGCGCCGTTGAAGAACAGGAAGTCCTCGGGGGCGGCGAGGACGAGCCGCTGGAGGCGGTCCAGGTCGCTGTGGCCGTCCTTGAGGCCGATGACGCCGGGGACCCGCGCGATGCGCCGGAGCGACTCGGTCGTGTAGGAGACCCGGCCGCGCTGGTAGGCGACGAGCGGGAGCCGGGTGCCGGCGGCGATCCGCTCCAGCTGGGCGACCAGCCCGTCCTGCGGGGCGGCGGTGAGGTAGTGCGGCATGACCAGCAGGGCGTCGGCGCCGGCGTCCTCGGCGACGCGGGCGAAGCGCAGGGCCTGCGCCCAGCCGTATCCGGTGCCGGCGACGACGGGCACGCGGCCGGCCGCCTCTTCGACGGCGATGGTGACGACCTGCCGGTACTCGTCCTCGTCGAGGGAGAAGAACTCGCCGGTGCCGCAGGCGGGGAAGAGGGCGCCGGGGTCGGCGGCGAGCCGTTCGGCGACGTAGGTCCGGTAGCCGTCGGGGTCGAGCGACCCGTCGGCGCGGAAGCTGGTCAGCGGGAAGGACAGGACCTTCTCCGCCGCCCCTTCCCGCAGCCGCCGGGCGACCACGGCCGCCGTGCCGGTGCCGGTGTCGAGACCGGTATCGAGACTTACCCTGGCCATCTCCCTATGTAGATGTCGTCCACGTATGGAGATGGAGATTAGGTAGGCGAACACGCGGCGTCAATGGGTCGGCGGTGTCCGATTACGATCGGCACATGTCGGAGACAGGGGGCGCGAACGGCGGCGTCCGCGAGGTGAAGTCCGCGGCGCGCACGGTCGAGTTGCTGGAGGTGCTGGCCGCGCGCGGGGACCGCCCGGCCCGGCTGCAGGAGCTGGCGGACGAGCTGGGCGTGCCGCGCAGCTCCATGTACGCCCTGCTCCAGACCCTGGTCTCGCGCGGCTGGGTCCGCACCGACGTCACCGGATCGCTGTACGGCATCGGCATCCACGCCCTGCTGACCGGTACCAGCTACCTGGACTCCGATCCGCGGGTGCGCCTGGTGCGGCCGTACCTCGACGAGGCGTCCGAGGCGCTGGGCGAGACGATCCACCTGGGGCGGCTGGACGGGCGCGACGTGGCCTATCTGGCCACCCGGGAGTCGCACGAGTACCTGCGCACGATCAGCCGGGTGGGGCGCCGGCTGCCCGCCCACGCGGGGGCACTGGGCAAGGCGCTGCTGGCGGAGCGGCCGGACGCGGAACTGCCGGAGGGGCCGTACGAGGCGCTGACGCCCACCACGCACACCGACCGGGACTCCTTGGCGGCCGACCTCGCGGAGATCCGGCACCGCGGCTACTCGGTCGACCGGGAGGAGGGCGTGACGGGGATCGTCGGCTTCGGGTTCGCGCTGCGGTACGACATGCCCGCGCAGGACGCGGTCAGTTGCTCGGTTCCGGTGGCCCGGCTGACACCCGCGCACGAGCAGCGGATCGTCGCGGTGATGCGGGAGATCCGGGCCAAGGTGGAGGCTACGGTTCCGGCCGGGGGCGGCTCCGTCCACTGGCGTTGACGACCGCTGCTACCCAGCCTTCGCAGCCCCAAACGTACGCGTGGTCCAGATCACACCCCCTGCCCTCCCGTGCCGTTCCCGCGCTTGATACAAATTGCCCGCGCGTTCCTGTCCGTCGACGGTCGTCGCCCCCTCCCCTCCTGAACCGCTCCTTTCGCATGCCCTGGGAACGCCCGTGTTCGCCCCCCGCACCACCCCCTGGCCCCTCGTCGCCCTTTTCACGGCCGGGTACCTCGCCCCGTATCTGCTGCCCACGACCGTCGGCAGACTCGACGCCGCGCTCGGTCTGACCGCCACTCAGGCGGGCGCCGTCGGCAGCGCGCTGCTGCTGAGTTCGGCTTCGGCGGGCTTCGCGCTGGCCTCCCGGGTGGAGCGGATCGGCGCGCGGACGCTGGCCCGGTTCGGACTCGCCCTGGCCGCCGTCGGCTACGGTGCCGCGTCGCTCACCACCGCCGTCCCGGCCGTCGTCGCCGGCGCGGTCGTGGGCGGGTTCGGGTCGGGGACGGCCACCACGGTCGCCGCCACCCGGATCGCCGCCGAGCGGGACCCGCACCGGGCGTCCATCCTGGGGCTGCTGAGCGTGTCCGGGCTGGCCGCCGCGGTGTACCTGACGGTCCCGCACCTCGGCCGGGGGCACGGTCTGCCGCTCGCCGCGATCGCCCTCACCGCCCTCGCCGTGTGGCCCGCGACCGGCCGGCTCCCCGGCGGTACGGCCGCCCTGCCCGCGGGCCGCGACGACGCCGCCCCGCTCCCCCGCCGGCGCTCGGGGGCGGTCCTCGCCGCCACCATGCTGTGCTGGTCCCTCGCCCAGAACGCGCTGTGGGGCGTCAGCGGCCGGATCGGGCTGACGCAGGCCCACCTCGGCGAGGCCGCGCTCGGCGTGGTCTTCGCCGCCGCCCTGGCCGCCGGTCTGCTGGGCGTGCTGGCGGCCGGGGCGCTCGGGGCGCGGCTGGGGCGCGCGGTGCCCATCGGGGCCGGGACGGTGCTCATCGCCGGGTGCATCGCGCTGAGCGCGTCGGCGACCGGGCCGGTGAGCTTCGCCGCCGGGGAGATCGCCTGGAACACGCTGTACCCGGTCGTCCTGTCGTACCTGATCGGCCTCGCCGCCTCGCTCGACCCGCGCGGCCGCTGGGCGGTGCTCGCCGGGTCGGCGTCCTCGCTGGGCACGGCGGCCGGGCCGCTGACCGGCAGCGTGCTGTCGGCCGAGGCCGGGTTCCCGGTCATGGGCGCGGTCCTCGGCGCCGGTCTGCTCCTGGTCGCGGTGCCGATGACCGCCGTCGCCCTGCACACCGGCGGGCGCCCGCTGCTGCCCGGCGCGGTCCGCCGCCGCGGCGGCACCCCGGCCGCCCTGGTCGCCGCCACCACCGGCACGCCCAGCGGCGCGGTGCCCGAGGTCGGCGCGGCGGAACAGCCGGTGGTGGAGATCCCGGTGGACGCCCCCGCCGTGCCCGTCCAGCGCGCCTACGACACGGCGGGACCCCGGCAGGCGGCGGCCACACCGGGGTCCGGGACGGGCTGAGCGCCACGGGAGCCGGCCGCTACGGGAAGACGTAGGCCTCCACCTCGGCGAGGTACCGCGCGCGCCGCTCCTCGTCGTCCTCCAGGAAGGAGGCGAGGAAGGAGTTGCGGGCGAGTTCGCGCAGCCGCTCCTCGGTCAGTGAGAGGGCCTCGCGCACGGCGTCGAAGTTGTCGCCGGCGTAGCCGCCGAAGTAGGCCGGGTCGTCGGAGTTGACTGTGCACAGCAGGCCGGCGTCGAGCATCGCGGGCAGCGGATGGTCGGCGAGGGTGTCGACCGTGCGCAGGCGGACGTTGGACAGCGGGCACAAGGTCAGCGGGACGCGCTCGCGCACCAGCCGCTCGACCAGTGCCGGGTCCTCCACGCAGCGCAGGCCGTGGTCGATCCGCTCGACGCCGAGGACGTCCAGGGCCTCGGTGATGTACTCCGGCGGCCCCTCCTCGCCCGCGTGCGCCACCCGGCGCAGCCCGAAGGCGGCGGCGGCCTCGTACACCTCGCGGAACTTCACCGGCGGGTGCCCGACCTCGGCCGAGTCCAGGCCGACGCCGGTGATGCGGTCGAGATACGGCTTGGCCGCCTCGAGGGTGCTCAGGGCCGACTCGGCGGACTCGTCGCGCAGGAAGCACATGATCAGCCGGGTGGAGACGCCGTGGTTCTCCTCGCTGCGGCCCAGCGCCCGCCACAGCCCCTCCACGACCGTGCCCATGTCGACGCCCCGGACGAGATGCGCCTGCGGGTCGAAGAAGATCTCCGCGTGCCGGACGCCCTGCGCGGCGGCGCGGGCGAGATAGGCGTCGGCGAGGTCCTCGAAGTCCCGTTCGGTGCGCAGGACCGCCATGAGTTCGTAGTACAGGTTCAGGAACGACTGGAGGTCCTCGAACCGGTACGCCTCGCGCAGTTCGCCGGTGTCCTCGTAGGGCAGCGGCACACCGTTGCGGGCGGCCAGCTCGAAGGCCAGCTCGGGTTCCAGGGTGCCTTCGATATGGAGGTGCAGTTCAGCTTTGGGCAGGGACATCAAAGCATCGTACGGCGCTTTCACCGACGTTTCGGAACCGGAACTCTCTGTAGGTCATGGGCTACGGTCAGCTCCCCCTCGTAGCCCGCCGCCCGGGCCTGCCGCTCGAACTCCTCCGGGTCCGAGTAGCGCTGGCTGAAGTGGGTCAGGACCAGGTGCCGCACACCCGCGTCCCGCGCCGCCCGCGCCGCCTGCCCGGCCGTCAGGTGCCCGTGCTCGACGGCCAGCTCCTCGTCCTCGTCCAAAAACGTCGACTCGATGACGAGCAGGTCGCAGCCCTCGGCGAGGGCGTGCACCCCCTCGCACAGCCGGGTGTCCATGACGAACGCGAACCGCTGGCCTCGGCGCACCTCGCTGACGTCCTCCAGCCGGACGCCGCCGAGCGAGCCCTCCCGCTGCAGGCGGCCCACGTCCGGGCCCGCGATCCCGTGCGCGGCCAGGCGCTCGGGCAGCATGCGGCGGCCGTCGGGCTCGGTGAGGCGGTAGCCGTAGGACTCCACGGGGTGGGAGAGCTTGCGGGCCTCGAGCGTGTAGGCGGGCGTGACCGCCAGGGGCCCGTCCGTGTCCACCGGCACCTCGGTGATGGCGACCGTCTCGCGGTAGGCGGTGGCGTACCGCAGGCGGTCGAAGAAGCGCCGGCCGGAGCGCGGGTAGTGGGCGGTGATCTCGTGCGGCACCTGGTCGAGGTTGATGCGCTGGATGACGCCCGCGAGGCCGAGGCTGTGGTCGCCGTGGAAGTGGGTGACGCAGATCCGGTTCAGGTCGTGGGCGGCGACCCCGGCGCGCAGCATCTGGCGCTGCGTGCCCTCGCCGGGGTCGAACAGGATGCCTTCGCCGTCCCAGCGCAGCAGGTAGCCGTTGTGGTTGCGGTGCCGGGTCGGGACCTGGCTGGCGGTGCCGAGGACCACCAGTTCGCGTACGGACACGCTGCTACCCGGGGGGCCATTCGAGGCCGCGGCCGCCGAGGACGTGGGCGTGGGTGTGCCAGACGGTCTGGCCGGCGCCGCTGCCGGTGTTGAAGACGATGCGGTAGCTCTCCAGCTTCTCCTCGTCGGCGACGGCCTGGGTCTCGCGCAGGAGGTCCGCGGCCAGCTCCGGGGCGCCGGCGGCGAGCGCGGCGGCGTCCCGGTAGTGCGCCTTGGGGATCACCAGGACGTGGGTGGGCGCCTGAGGGTTTATGTCACGGAAGGCGACGGTCGTCTCGGTCTCGCGGACGATCGTCGCCGGGATCCGCCCTGCGACGATCTTGCAGAACAGGCAGTCGTCCTGCGGCTCCCCTGCCATGGGGCCTCCTCACGCTGGTGATCTTCTACCGGGCATCGTATCGACTGGGTGCCTCAGTCAGAGGCGGGCAGGCTGGGCGGCGTCTTCGCCGGCGTCTCCTCCAGTGCGGCCAGCGCGATGCGGATGGCCTCGTCAAGTTGGGGGTCACGGCCCGCCGCGTGGTCCTGGGGGCGCTGCGGCACCTCGACGTCCGGGTCGACGCCGTGGTTCTCCACGCCCCAGCCGTAGCCCTCCAGCCAGAAGGCGTACTTGGGCTGGGTGATCAGCGTCCCGTCGACCAGCCGGTAACGGCTGTCGATGCCCACGACGCCGCCCCAGGTACGGGTGCCGACGACCGGACCGATGCCGAGCGCCTTGATCGCGGCGTTGACGATGTCGCCGTCGGACCCGGAGAACTCGTTGGCGACGGCGACGACCGGGCCGCGCGGCGCGTCCAGCGGATAGCTCGTGGGCCGCATGCCGCGCGGCAGGTCCCAGCCGACGATCCGCCGGGCCAGCTTCTCCACGACCAGCTGGGAGGTGTGGCCGCCGCGGTTCTCGCGGACGTCGACGACCAGGCCGTCCCGGGTGACCTCGACGCGCAGGTCGCGGTGGAGCTGGGCCCAGCCGGAGCCGACCATGTCGGGCACGTGGAGGTAGCCGAGCCGGCCGCCGGACTTCTCCTGGACGTAGGCGCGGCGGTCGGCGACCCAGGCGTGGTAGCGCAGCGGCTCCTCGTCGGCGAGCGGTACGACGACGGCGTGCCGCAGGTCTCCGCCGCCGGACGGGGAGACGGTGAGCTCGACCGGCTTGCCGGCTGTGCCGACCAGCAGCGGGCCGGGCCCGGTGACCGGGTCGACGGGCTGTCCGGCGACCGCGACGATCGCGTCCCCGGCGCGGACGGCGACTCCGGGCGCGGCGAGCGGGGAGCGGGCCTCGGGGTCGGAGGTCTCCGAGGGCAGGATGCGGTCGATGCGCCAGCTGCCGTCCTCGTGGCGGGAGAGGTCGGCGCCGAGCAGGCCCTGCCGGGCGCCGCCGCCGTGGCCGCCGCGCGGGGTGACGTAGGCGTGCGAGGTGCCGAGTTCGCCGTGCACCTCCCAGAGCAGGTCGACGAGGTCGTCGTGGGTGGCGAGGCGGTCCAGGACGGGCCGGTAGCGGTCCAGGACGCCCTCCCAGTCGACACCGTTCATGTCCGGCCGCCAGAAGTTGTCCCGCATGATGCGGCCGGTCTCGTCGTACATCTGCCGCCACTCGGCGGCCGGGTCGACGGTCTGCCGTACCCGGCTCAGGTCGACGGTGATGTTGGTGTCGCTGTCCTCGTCGCCGGAGGCCCGGCGGTCGCTGGGCACGACCTTGAGCCGTCCGTCGGTCCACAGCAGCACCCGCTTGCCGTCGCCGCTGACCTCGAAGTGGTCGGCGTCGGCGGCGAGGTGCTCCACGCGCTGCTGGGCGAGGTCGTAGCGCTCCAGCTCGGTGTGCGGGTCCGGGTCGTCCGGAGTGGCCCGGGAGGCGCCGAGGACGCCGGTGACCGGGTGGCGCAGCCACAGGACGCCGTCCTTGGCCGCGCGCAGCCGGGAGTAGCGGGCGGCCTCGACCGGGAAGGGCACGATGCGGTCGGCGAGGCCCTCGAGGTCGATCCGGGTGGTGGGGGTGCCCTCGCTGTCGGGGGTCTCCTCGCGGTCCGGGGTCTCGAAGGGGCGGCCGTGGCGCTGCGGGCCGAACGGCGAGGGGGTGGTCGCGGCGAGCGTGATCAGGTACGGGCGGGCGCCCTCGACGAAGGCCAGGTCGAAGACGTGCTCGTCGTAGACCGGGTCGAAGGACCGGGTCGACAGGAAGGCGAGGTGCTTGCCGTCCAGGGTGAACGTCGGCGAGTAGTCCTTGAAGCGCAGCGGGGTCGCCTCGGTGACCGACAGGTCGGTGGTGTTGGCGAGCTTGAGCTGGCGCAGCGGGTCCGGGCCGGCGTGCGACCAGGCGAGCCAGGCGGAGTCCGGCGAGAAGACCAGCCCGGAGGCGTCGCCGTCCTCGCTGCGGTCGACCTCGCGCACCTCGCCGGTCTCCCGCTCGACGAGCAGGACCCGCCCGTCGTGGGAGGCGACGGCGGCGCGGCTGCCGTCGGGGGCCATGGCGAGCGACAGGACCCGGCCGAGCTGTCCGGCGGCGAGGCGGCGCGGGGTGGCGCCGGGCGCGAGGCCGGTGGCGGGCGCGAACTCCAGGGCGTCGTCGCCCTCGGCATCGGTCACCCACACCACCCACTCCTCGCCCTCGGCGCGGAAGGTGCGCGGCAGCCGGGCCCGTACGCCGGGCTGCGCCGCGAGGGCGCGGGCCGGTCCGGAGCGGTGGGTGACCCAGTGGACGCCACCGCGTACGGCGACGGCGCTGCCGCGCGCGGTGTGGTCGGGGGACGCCGAGCCGAACCAGCGGGCGGCGTTGACCGGGTACGCCTGGAGGTCGACGCGCGGTCCGCCGAGCCGGATGTCCAGCCGGCGGGGCTCGGCCCCGTCCAGGTCGTCCAGGACCCACAGTTCACCGGCGGAGGAGTACACGACGCGGGTGCCGTCGGTGGCGGCGTGCCGGGCGTAGAAGCCGTCGAGGGGGGTGTGCCGGCGCAGGTCGGAGCCGTCGGCGAGGGAGGAGTAGAGCGCGCCGGTGCCCTCGTGGTCGGAGAGGAACGCGACCCGGTCCCCGGCCCAGAAGGGGTACTCGACGTTGCCGTCGAGGTCTTCGTGCAGCCGGACGAACTCGCCGTCGCCCTGGGCGTCGATCCACAACTTGCCCGCCGTGCCGCCCCGGTACCGCTTCCACCAGGCGGCCTCGCGGCCCATCGGCGCGGACAGCAGCACGGTGTGCGGCCCGTACGCGATGTCACCGACGGGCCCGTACGGCAGGGTGGCGGCGGGTCCGCCGTCGAGCGGGACGGCACGGGCCCAGGTACGGCGCAGGCTGGCCTCCCCGTACGTGCTGAGGGCGAGCACCTGTCCCTCGGGCGTCCAGCCGCGCACCTGCGTCTTCGGACTGCCCCAGTGGGTGAGGCGCTTGGCGGGGCCGCCGTCGACGGGCGCGACGTGCACCTCGGGGGCGCCGTCGCGGGTGGAGGTCCAGGCGACGGTGGTGCCGTCGGGCGAGATGCGCGGGTGGTTCACCGGCACGTTGTCGGCGCTGACCCGCCAGGCCCGGCCGCCGTCGAGCGGGGCGAGCCACACGTCGTCCTCGGCGGTGAAGGCGACCAACTCGCCGTGCGGGTGGGGGAACCGGAGGTAGGCAGGCGCTGCGGGCTGTGTCACCCCCTCACCCTATGCAGGGGCGGCGTTCGCCGACAGAGGTTTGGATCACTTGCCGGCGTCACGGCGGCCGGGCCTACTTGCCCTGCACGGGCCTGCAGTTGGGATAGGCGTCGCACCAGACGGTCCTGGTGACGGTCACGGTGACGGTGGGCCCGGGCTGCCCGCGGGTGGGCGTCCGCGCGGGGGGCGCGGTGGTGGCGTCGCAGTCGCCCAGCCCCTGGACGCGGAACCACTCCTTGCCGTCGACCTTCGCGGTCAGGTCGCCGCGGACGCAGGCGCCCTCGACCACGCGGGTCACCTTGCCGTCGACGGTGATGTCCTGCCCGTCGTCGGTCTCGCCCCGGCAGTCGACGGAGGCGACGGTGTCCTCGTCCGCCGAGGCGGTGGCGCCGTCGTCGCCGTAGGAGGCGGTGCAGGTGAGCCACCTCACCTCCGCCTTCTGCCGCTCGAGTTCCCGCGTCACGGTCCGATCGGTCGTGTACGCCACCGACGCGGAACTGAGCCCGGCGGGGTCGCAGGCGACGAGACCGCCGACGGCGACGACCGCGCTCCCGGCCACCAGAACCGACCGCGGTGCGCGTGACCGCCGCCAAATGCTCCTCAATACCCCCATGGACGGCAGACTGCCACCGGCGGGAGCCTCGCGGTAGGGCGCATACGGCCACTCCGCACCACCTAGGGACCACCTTCGGACGGGACGGGAAACGACCGCAGGCAGCACAGGCTCGTCATGGACGGACGGACCACGTGTCCCTGGAGCCACCGGCAGAAAAAGGGGCCGTGACGGCGTCTGGCGCGACGCCCTCACGCTGTACCGCGACGGCGTCCGCGTCCGGTTCGTCTTCCGCGCGGGCGGACCGGGCTCGGGCCGGTACACCTCCGAGGGCCGGCTCTGGTTCGAGGGCTGCGTGGGCGACGGCCGCGGCAACCTGCTCAACCTGCGCGAACCCGGTGTCGTACGGGCGTTGGCCGAGGAGGCCGGGCGGCGCGGGCCGCTGCCCGCGGCCGGCGGCCGTCCGGTGGAACTGGACGGCTGGGGCCTCTTCCCGGCCGTGGCGTCCCCGGGCGACCGGCCGGACGCCGACGCTCCGTCAGGACCAGCGGCCGGTGCGGGCCAGTAGCACGGCCGTCGCCGCAGTCCCCGCGGTGGAGGTGCGCAGGACGCTGCGCCCCAGCCGGTAGGGCTTCGCGCCGGCCTCCTCGAAGGCCGCCAACTCCTCCGGGGACACCCCGCCCTCGGGCCCGACGACCAGCACGATCTCGCCGGAGGCCGGGAGTTCGGCGGCGGCCAGGGGCTCGTCGCCGCTCTCGTGGAGCACGGCGGCGAGATCGGCGCCGGCCAGCAGCGAGGCGACCTGCTTGGTCGTCGCCGCGTCGGCGACCTCGGGGAAGCGGACCCGGCGGGACTGCTTGCCGGCCTCCCGGGCCGTCGCCCGCCACTTGCCGAGCGCCTTCAGGCCCCGGTCGCCCTTCCACTGGGTGATGCAGCGGGACGCGGCCCACGGCACGATGGCGTCGACGCCGACCTCGGTCATCGTCTCCACGGCCAGCTCGCCGCGGTCGCCCTTGGGCAGGGCCTGGACGACCGTGATGCGGGGCTGCTCCGGGGGCTCCTCGTGCACGCTCTCCAGGTCGGTGACGACCAGGCGGTCCTTGCCCTCCGCCGCCTTGACGACGCCCTCCGCCCAGCGTCCGCGCCCGTCGGTGAGGACGACGTCCTCACCGGGCCGCAGCCGCTTCACGGAGACCGCGTGCCGCCCCTCCGGGCCGTCGAGGACGTACTGGCCGCCCGGGAGGTCGTCGAGGGAGTCCACCACGAACACCGGTGCCGTCATCGGCCCGCACCTCCCGTCGTGTAGCCCGACAACGCTGTCCCGGCGGCGGCGAGTTCGGCCACCAGCACCTCCACCAGCTGACCGGCGGGCAGTTCCCGGGCCATCCGGTGGCCCTGCCCCGCCCACAGCGCCAGGCCCTGTGCGTCGCCCGCCTTCGCCGCCGCCTTCCGCAGCGGCGCGGTGAGGTGGTGGACCTCCGGGTAGGCGGCGGGCGCGTACGGGCCGTGCTCGCGCAGGAAGCGGTTGACCAGGCCCCGGGCCGGGCGTCCGGAGAAGGCGCGGGTCAGTTCGGTCCGGACGAACAGGGGGTTGGTCAGCGCCTGCTTGTGCACCGCGTGCGCCCCGGACTCGGGGGTGGCGAGGAACGCGGTGCCGAGCTGGGCCGCGCTCGCGCCGGCCGCGAGCACCCCGGCGATCTGACCGCCGCGCATGATGCCGCCGGCGGCGACGACGGGCAGGCTCACCGCCTCGCGCACCTGGGCCACCAGCGTCAGCAGCCCGGTCCCGGCACCGTCCGTCTCCGGATCGTCCCGGTGTGTGCCCTGGTGTCCGCCGGCCTCCACGCCCTGCGCGATCACCGCGTCGGCACCGGACCGTTCGACGGCCCGGGCCTCCTCCGGAGTGGTGGCGGTGACCAGGACGAAGGTGCCGGCGCGGTGCAGGGAGTCGACGACCTCGCGGCTCGGGACGCCGAAGTGGAACGACACCACCGGCACGGGGTCGTCCAGCAGCAGCGCGAGCTTGGCCTCGTAGCCGTCGTCACGGCCGCAGTCGGGGTCGCCGAGCTCCGTCTCGTACCAGGCGGCCTCGCCGGCCAGCTGGTGGGCGTAGACGCCGACGGCGGCAGGGTCGGCCGTCTCCGGCTGCGGCATGAAGAGGTTGACGCCGAAGGGGCGGTTCGTCAGCCCCCTGAGCTGCTTGATCTCCTGGTACATCCCGTCCGCGGTCTTGTACCCGGCGGCCAGGAACCCCAGCCCGCCGGCCTCGCAGACGGCGGCGGCGAGCTGCGGCACGGAGACGCCGCCCGCCATGGGAGCCTGCACGATCGGCCTGGGGAAGAGATCGGTCAGCGCGGAGGACATGACGGCATGTTGTCACGTCCTCCGAACAAGTCCGAATCCGGGCTTCCGTCGGCATACGCCAGGAGCATCCGCTCCGCGACGGGCCCGTCAGCGACCGTCGAACGGGTCCCGGGGGGTGCCCACCGGTGCCCGTCACCGACCGTTGAACGCATCCTCCGGCGGCGAGGACAATGCCTGCCGCCCGGGGGCGCGCCCCCGGACACCCGGAAGACCCCGCGGCCGTCCCGCACCGGCAGGCCGACGCGAGGCACGGATCACCCGGTCACCGACCGTTGAACGCGTCCTTCAGCCGCGAGAACAGCCCCTGCTGCCCGGGCTGGAACTGGCCCTGCGGCCGTTCCTCGCCGCGCATCTTGGCCAGCTCCCGCAGCAGGCGTTCCTGCTCGGGGTCGAGCTTGGTGGGGGTCGTCACCTCGACGTGGACGATGAGGTCGCCCCGGCCGCCGCCGCGCAGGTGGGTGACGCCCCGGCCGTGCAGCGGGATCGACTGGCCCGACTGGGTGCCCGGGCGGATGTCGACCTCCTCCATGCCGTCGAGGGTCTCCAGCGGCACCTTGGTGCCGAGGGCCGCCGCCGTCATCGGGATGGTGACCGTGCAGTGCAGGTCGTCGCCGCGACGCTGGAAGGTCGGGTGCGGCAGCTCGTGGATCTCGACGTACAGGTCGCCGGCGGGGCCGCCGCCGGGGCCGACCTCGCCCTCGCCCGCGAGCTGGATCCGCGTGCCGTTGTCGACACCGGCCGGGATCTTCACGGTCAGCGTGCGGCGGGAGCGGATCCGGCCGTCGCCCGCGCACTCCGGGCACGGGGTCGGGACCACGGTGCCGAAGCCCTGGCACTGCGGGCAGGGGCGGGAGGTCATGACCTGACCCAGGAAGGACCGGGTGACCTGGGAGACCTCGCCGCGGCCGCGGCACATGTCACAGGTCTGGGCCGACGTGCCCGGGGCCGCGCCCTCGCCGTTGCAGGTGTTGCAGACGACCGCCGTGTCGACCTGGATGTCCTTGGTCGTGCCGAACGCGGCCTCGTCCAGCTCGACCTCGATGCGGATCATCGCGTCCTGGCCGCGGCGCGTGCGCGAGCGCGGCCCGCGCTGCGACGCCGTGCCGAAGAACGCGTCCATGATGTCCGAGAAGTTCCCGAAGCCGCCCGCGCCGAAGCCGCCCGCGCCGCCGCCGGCCTGGGACAGCGGGTCGCCGCCGAGGTCGTAGACCTGCTTCTTCTGCGGGTCCGACAGCACCTCGTAGGCGGCGTTGATCTCCTTGAACCGCTCCTGCGTCTTCGGATCGGGATTGACGTCCGGGTGCAGCTCGCGTGCGAGCCGCCGGAAAGCCTTCTTGATCTCGTCCTGGGACGCGTCGCGGCGCACGCCGAGTACGGCGTAGTAGTCCGTGGCCACCTACGACTCCGCCAGGATCTGTCCGACGTACCGTGCCACTGCGCGTACCGCTCCCATCGTTCCCGGGTAGTCCATGCGGGTCGGTCCGACCACGCCGAGCTTGGCAACCGCCTCGCCGCCCGAACCGTAGCCCACCGACACGACGGACGTGGAGTTGAGTCCTTCATGGGCGTTCTCATGACCGATACGGACGGTCACGCCCGGATCCTTCGCCTCGCCGAGCAGCTTGAGGAGCACGACCTGCTCCTCCAGCGCCTCCAGGACGGGCCGGATCGTGAGGGGGAAGTCGTGCCCGAAGCGGGTCAGATTGGCGGTGCCGCCGATCATCAGCCGCTCCTCGTTCTCCTCGACCAGCGTCTCCAGGAGAGTGGAGAGCACCGTCGAGACCGTACCGCGGTCCTCGGCCTCGAACGCCTCCGGCAGATCCTCCACCAGGCTCGGCACGTCCGTGAACCGGCGGCCCGCGACCCGGCTGTTGAGCCGCGCGCGCAGGTCCGCGAGGGACGCCTCGCCGAAGGGCGCCGGGCAGTCGACCATCCGCTGCTCGACCCGCCCGGTGTCCGTGATCAGCACGAGCATCAGGCGCGCGGGCGCCAGGGAGAGCAGCTCCACGTGCCGCACGGTCGAGCGGGTCAGCGAGGGGTACTGCACGACGGCGACCTGCCGGGTCAGCTGCGCGAGCAGCCGCACGGTCCGGGCCACCACGTCGTCGAGGTCGACGGCGCCCTCGAGGAAGTTCTGGATGGCGCGCCGCTCGGGCGCGGTCATCGGCTTGACGCCCGCCAGCTTGTCGACGAAGAGCCGGTAGCCCTTGTCGGTCGGGATGCGCCCCGCGCTGGTGTGCGGCTGGGCGATGAACCCCTCCTCCTCCAGGGCCGCCATGTCGTTGCGCACGGTGGCCGGGGAGACGCCGAGGTTGTGCCGCTCGGTGAGGGCCTTGGAGCCCACGGGCTCCTCGGTGCCGACGTAGTCCTGGACGATGGCGCGCAGCACTTGGAGCCTGCGTTCACTGAGCATCGCGCACACCTCCAGAAGTCGTCCGCCCGGTGTTCTCCCTGGCACTCTGCGTGTGCGAGTGCCAGACTTCCCCGGCCCAGTGTACGGCCGTGGGGTACGCACCGGGCAAGGCCGGGCCCGCGCTGCCGCGCCCGGGGGTGTCCCACCGTTAGCGTCGCCGTCATGACGGTGACTTGGGAAGACCTGGGATGGGAGAGGGTGGCGGCCGGAGTGGGACGGTGCCGGCTGCCGGTGTGGGACTGCACCGCGGGGCTGGTGGTGGGCGGCGGCGCGGCGCTGGTGATCGACGCCGGGTCGAGCCTCGGCGAGGGCGCGCGGTTGCGTACGCGGGCGCAGGAACTCGCCGGTCACCGTGTGACGCATCTCGCGCTCACCCACCCCCACTTCGACCACGTCCTCGGCGCGGGGGCCTTCGCCGGCGCCGAGGTGTTCGGCGCGGTGGGCGTGGACGCGGTGCTGACGCGGGGCCGGGAGGAGCTGCGGGCGGACGCGGTGGCCCATGGCCTGGACGCGCGCCGGGCGGAGGAGGCGGTGGACGCCCTGGCGCCCGTCCGTCACCAGGTGTGCGGCGAGTGGACGCTGGACCTGGGCGGCGGCCGGCAGGTCCTGCTGGCCAACGTGGGCCCCGGACACACCGGCCACGACCTGGCCGTGCTGGTGCCCGGCGAGCCGGAGGTCGTCTTCTGCGGCGACCTGGTCGAGGAGTCCGGTGAGCCGCAGGCGGGACCCGACGCCGTGCCGTCCCACTGGCCCGCCGCGCTCGACCGGCTGCTCGACCTGGGCGGCGAGGACGCGCTGTACGTGCCCGGTCACGGCGCGGTGGTGGACGCGGCGTTCGTCCGGGCGCAGCGCGACGCCCTGGCGGTCCGTTTCGGCGTGTCGCGCTGATCACCGCGTACCAAATCCTCGTATCGTCGTCAGAATGCGCCAGTACTCCGCCGACCTGACCCCTCCGTGGAAGAAGCCGCGGCCGGTGCCCGAGGTTCCGGCCGAGCCCGGCCTGGTGGTGGAGGAGCCCGGCACCGGTTTCTGCGGCGCGGTGATCGGCTGCGAGGCGGGCACGGTGACCCTGGAGGACCGCTTCGGCAAGCGCCGGGTGTTCCCGCTCCAGCCGCGCGGCTTCCTGCTGGAGGGCCGCGAGGTGACGCTCGTGAGGTCAGCCTCGGGCCCGGTACGGCCCGCCCGGACGGCGTCCGGTTCCGTCGCCGTCCCCGGCGCACGCGCGCGCGTGGCGCGGGCCGGCCGCATCTACGTCGAGGGCCGGCACGACGCCGAGCTGGTCGAGCGGGTCTGGGGCGACGACCTGCGCATCGAGGGCGTGGTGGTGGAGTACCTGGAGGGCGTGGACGACCTGCCGGCCGTCGTCGAGGAGTTCGGCCCCGGCCCGGACGCCCGCCTCGGCGTCCTGGTGGACCACCTGGTGCCGGGCACGAAGGAGTGGCGGATCGCCGAGTCGGTGACCAGCGAACACGCGCTGGTGGTGGGCCATCCCTTCATCGACATCTGGGAGGCGGTGAAACCGGCGTCGCTGGGCATCGCCGGCTGGCCTCGGGTGCCGCGCGGGCAGGACTGGAAGACGGGGGTGTGCCGGGCGCTGGGCTGGCCGGAGAACACGGGGGCCGCCTGGCAGCAGATCCTGTCGCGGGTGCGGTCGTACAAGGACCTGGAGCCGGCGTTGCTGGGCCGCGTGGAGGAACTGATCGACTTCGTGACGGCACCGGCGTAGCCCGCACCGGCCCGCGGGCATTCGTGCCTGCGTTGCCGCGCTGCGGTCGTGCCCGCGTAGCTGCGGGCAGTCGTGCCTCCCCCAGTGCTGAACGGCCTGGGATGTACCCCCAGGGGCGGCACGGCGGCACCCAGCAAGCGCCGGACCGCGCGCCCCCGGCTCAGCCCCGACGCCGGGCCAACGCCTCAGTCCACCAGGTCCCGCACCACCGCATCCGCCAGCAACCGCCCGCGCAGCGTCAGCACCGCACGCCCCTCCTCGTACGGGCCCTCCTGCAGCAGCCCGTCCGACAGCGCCCGCCGCGACGCCGCGAGCCCCTGCTCACGCAGCAGCGGCAAAGGAACCCCTTCCCGCAGTCGCAGCTCCAGCAGGATGCGCTCCACCCGCCGGTCCTCGTCCGTCAGGACCTCCCGTCCCGCGCCCGGCGACCGCCCCGCCGCCAGCGCAGACGCGTACGCGCCCGGGTGCTTCACGTTCCACCAGCGCACCCCGCCCACGTGGCTGTGGGCGCCGGGTCCCGCGCCCCACCAGTCGGCGCCGCGCCAGTACAGCTCGTTGTGCAGGCAGCGGCCGGCGTCCGAGGTGGCCCAGTTCGACACCTCGTACCAGTCGAAGCCCGCCGCGGACAGTGTCTCCTCGGCGATCAGGTACCGGTCGGCGTGGACGTCGTCGTCGGTCATCGGGACCTCGCCGCGCCGGATGCGCCGGGCCAGCTGGGTGCCCTCCTCCACGATCAGGGCGTAGGCGGAGACGTGGTCCGGTCCGGCGCCGATCGCGGCGTCCAGGGAGGCCCGCCAGTCGTCGTCGGACTCGCCGGGTGTGCCGTAGATCAGGTCGAGGTTGACGTGCTCGAAGCCGGCCGCGCGGGCCTCCGCCACGCAGGCCTCCGGGCGTCCCGGCGTGTGGGTGCGGTCCAGCACCTTCAGCACGTGCTGCTTGGCGCTCTGCATGCCGAAGGAGATCCGGTTGAAGCCGCCCTCCCGCAGGGTGGCGAGGTAGGCCGGGTCCACCGACTCGGGGTTGGCCTCCGTCGTCACCTCCGCGTCCGCCGCGAGGCCGAACTCGTCGCGGATCGCGCGCAGCATCCGCACGAGGTCGCCGGCGGCCAGCAGCGTGGGCGTACCGCCGCCGACGAAGACCGTGCGGACCTCGCGGGGGTCGTCGCCGAGCACCTTGCGGGCCAGGCGGATCTCGTCGGTCAGGGTCTCGGCGTAGTTGTCGCGGGAGGCGAGCACGCCGCCGGTGCCGCGCAGCTCGGTGGCGGTGTAGGTGTTGAAGTCGCAGTAGCCGCAGCGGGTCGCGCAGTACGGGACGTGCAGATAGAAGCCGAGGGGGCGGCCTGCGGCCCCGGCCAGCGCGGACGCGGGCAGGGCGCCGTCGGCGGGGACGGGTTCGCCGTCGGGGAGTGCGGAGGGCATGCGTTCCATTGTCCCGCACCCGCCTCGTACCCCCGGCCGTCACTCCGCCTGGAGCACCAGCAGCGCCAGATCGTCCTCCGGCGGGCGGGCGCCGAACTCGTGCACCAGCCGCCTGATGCGCTCGGCGATCAGCTCCGCGTCCAGCCCCGCGCACCCGGCGAGCGCCGCGGCCAGCCCGTCCCCGTCGTCGAACTGACGGGAGCCGGAGCGCCGCTCGGTGACGCCGTCCGTGACGCACAGCAGCGTGTCGCCGGACCGCATCTCGAACGTCTCGCTGGTGTACGTCGCGTCCTCGACGACCCCGAGCAGGGTCTGGGGCTGCGCGACCGTGCGGACCGTCCCGTCGGGCCCGAGGAGCAGCGGCAGCGGATGTCCGGCGGAGGCGAGGGTGCAGCGGACCGCGCCGTCGACCGGGACCAGCTCGCCGTACAGCAGGGACAGGAAGCGGGTCTGCGGTCCGTCACCGTGCGCGACGGCGCTGCCCCCGGCGGCCACCAGCGCGCGGGCGGCGGCGTCCGCGGCCTCGGTCGCGTCGTCCAGGAGGAGCTGGTTGAGGCGGTCGAGGACGTCCGGGACGCCGTACTCCTCGCGGGCCAGCAGCCGCAGCCAGGGCCGGGCGAGCCCGATGACGACGGCGGCCTCGGGACCCTTGCCCTGGACGTCGCCGACGGCGAAGCACCAGCGGCCGTCGCCGGCCGGGAAGAGGTCGTAGAAGTCGCCGCTCGGGCCGCCCTTGTCGCGCGGCTCGTGGACGAGGGCGCTGCGCACCCCGGGGATCTCGGCGACCGCGCCGGGCAGCAGGCCGCGCTGGAGGACGGCGCTGATGGTGGCCTGCCGGGCGTACTGGCGGGCGGCGCCGATGGCGAGCGCCACCCGGCGGCTGAGGTCCTCGACGAGACCGGTGATCTCGTCGGGGAAGCGGGCGCCGGACCGCCCGATGACCAGGGTGCCCAGCGGCCGGCCGCCCGCGACCAGACGGTAGGCGAGCGCCGAGCCGTGCGTCCCCCGCGGACCGAGCGCCCCGCCCGGCCAGGGGTGGTCGACGGGTCCGGAGTTCCACGGGTCGTGCGGGCGCGGCGGGTCCTTCTCCAGGGCGCGGCGCAGGTCCTCGATGCGGCTCTCACTGGCGTGCCAGACCCGGGCGAGCCGCGACCCCACCGCCGTGCCGGGGTCGTCGCTCCAGGCGCCGCGGCCAAGTGACTCGTCCTCCAGCCACACCGCGCACCAGTCGGCCAGGCGCGGCACGATCAGCTGCCCGGTGAGGGAGGCGACCAGGTCCTCGTCGAGCTGCCCGGCGAGCAGGTCGGAGGCCTCGGCGAGGAAGGAGAGGGCACCGCGGCCCAGCCACTCCCGGTCGCGGACGCCCCGCCAGTCGGACCAGTCCGGCCAGTCCCGCAGGTCCTCCGGTGCGTCCGGCCCGTCCGGCTCCTGGAGGCCCTCGGGGGCGGGCGGAACGGCCGGGCGGTCGTCCGGGGCAACCGCTGGCCCCGTGCGGTCCCCGGGGGCGGGCGGAACGGCCGGGCGGTTGTCCTGGGCAACCGGTGGGCCGAGGTGGTCCCCGGGGGCGGCCGGCACGGGCGAACCGTCCCCCTTGCCCTCCCGGCCCCGGCGGCGGCGCCCGCTGCGCCGGCCCCGCTCGGCCCGGGTGTCCCCGGGCGGTTCCGGGGCCAGGATCTCGGCGACCCGCAGGTCCCGCTCCAGGGCGCGCTCCTCGGCGTACGTCTCGATCTGCTCGGCGACCTCGCCGCCCTCGGCCGGCAACCGCGCCCAGACCGTCTTGGTGCCCGTGCGGTAGGTGATGCCCCAGGCCTCGGAGAGTGTGGCGACGAGCCGCAGCCCGCGCCCGTACTCGGGCGTCTCGTACGGCGTCTCCGAGTCGGCGCCGCGCGGTGCGCGCGACGGGTGGTGGTCGGCGACCTCGATGACGAGCGCGCCGGTCTCCTCCAGCCGGCAGACCACCTCGACCTCGGTGCCGGCGTGGACGACGGCGTTGGTGACCAGCTCGCTGACCGCCACCTGGGCGTCGTCGGTGAGGCGGTCGGTCAGGTGCTCGGTGCCGGGCAGTCCGAGGCCGGCCCAGTCGGCGACGGCCTCCCGCACCAGCGCGCGGGCGGCGCCCGGAGCGAGAGAGCTGCCGGGCAGCACCGCATGCGCCCGCGCGCACTCCCGCGCAGGCTCATCCGAGGCGTGCGCAGGCACCCCACTGGCACGGGAGACGGTCTCCCGTTGCGTCGGAATGGCCCCCATGGAAGCTCCCCGGGCAGTTCGTGCGCATACGCGCAGTCGTTTGCCGACAGAGTGACAGACCGACCGCGCCCATAAGCACGGAGTTACCGAAGTGGGCCGCGATGAGTGAGAACCGTGCTACACGGATGCCCGATGACGGACCGGAAGACGGACGGATCCGATCGCCCGGCCCGCGCGTCCGGCCCGCGCGTTCCGCTCGCCGCGAGGGCCGGTGCCCGGGCCGGCGGCCTCACGGGCGCGCCGGCGGGCCGGGCGCGTCCGAGCCCGGCCCGCCGGCGCTGTGCACGTGGGGTGAGGAACCGCGGTCGCCGACGGCGAGGGGCTCCTCCTGCCTGCGCCGGCTTCCTACGCCTCGCGCGTCCCCTCGTACATCTCGTCGATCAGGTGCTTGTACTCCCGCTCCACGACGGGCCGCTTCAGCTTCAGGCTCGGCGTGATCTCCCCGTGCTCGACGTCGAGGTCCCGCGGCAGCAGCCGGAACTTCTTGACCGTCTGCCAGCGCTGCAGGCCCTCGTTGAGCTGCTTGACGTAGCCGTCGATCAGCTCGACCGTCGCGGGTGCCGCGACGACCTCCGCGTACGGCTTGCCCTGCAGTCCGTTCTCCTTCGCCCACTCCAGGATGGCGGCCTCGTCCAGGGCGATGAGCGCGGTGCAGAAGTTCCGGTCGGCGCCGTGCACCAGGATGTTGGAGACGTACGGGCACACCGCCTTGAACTGGCCCTCGACCTCGGCCGGCGCGATGTACTTGCCGCCGGAGGTCTTGATGAGGTCCTTCTTGCGGTCGGTGATGCGCAGGTAGCCGTCGGGCGAGAGCTCGCCGATGTCGCCGGTGTGGAACCAGCCGTCCGGCTCCAGGACCTCGGCGGTCTTCTCGGGCAGCTTGTGGTAGCCCTGCATGATGCCGGGGCCGCGCAGCAGGATCTCGCCGTCGTCCGCGATGCGCACCTCGGTGCCGGGCAGCGGCTTGCCGACGGTGCCGGTGCGGTACGCCTCGCCGGGGTTCACGAAGGACGCGGCGGAGGACTCGGTGAGGCCGTAGCCCTCCAGGATGTGGATGCCGGCGCCGGCGAAGAAGTACCCGATCTCCGGCGCGAGGGCGGCCGAGCCGGACACGCACGCCCGCAGCTGTCCGCCGAACGCCTCGCGGATCTTCGCGTACACGAGGGCGTCGGCGACCTTGTGCTTGGTGGACAGCCCGAAGGGCGCGGTGCGCGTGCCGGTGCGCTTGAAGTTGTCCTGGGTGACCTTGGCGTACTCCCGGGCGACCTCCGCCGCCCACTGGAAGATCTTGTACTTGGCCGCGCCGCCGGCCCGGGCCTTGGCGGCGACGCCGTTGTAGACCTTCTCGAAGATGCGGGGTACGGCCGCCATGTAGGTCGGCTGGACGACCGGAAGGTTCTCGATGATCTTGTCGACGCGGCCGTCGACGGCGGTGACGTGACCGGCCTCGATCTGGCCGGAGGTCAGCACCTTGCCGAAGACGTGCGCGAGCGGCAGCCAGAGGTACTGCACGTCGTCGCCGGTGACGAGGCCGGTCGCGGCGATCGCCTTGGCCATGTACGACCAGTTGTCGTGCGGCAGGCGGACACCCTTGGGCCGGCCGGTGGTGCCGGAGGTGTAGATGAGGGTGGCGAGCTGGTCCTTGGTGATCGCACCGACCCGCTCCTTGATCAGCTGCGGGTCCTTCTCCAGACGGGCGGCGCCGCGGCTCTCGAGCTCCTGGAGGGTCAGCACCCAGTCCTCGCCGGTGTCGGCGCCGGTGGCGTCGATCACCACGACGTGGGTCAGGTCGGGCAGCTCGCCGCGCTTCTCCCTCGCCTTGGCCAGCTGGGCGGCGTCCTCCGCGATGAGCACCCTGCTCTCGGAGTCGGACAGGATGTACGCCGACTCGTCGGCGTTGGTCTGCGGATAGACCGTGGTCGTCGCCGCGCCGGCGCACATGATGCCGAGGTCGGCCAGGATCCACTCCATCCGGGTGGAGGAGGCCAGCGCCACCCGCTGCTCGGGCTGCACTCCGAGTTCGATCAGACCCGCCGCGATCGCGTAGACCCGCTCGGCGGCCTGCGCCCAGCTCAGCGACTTCCAGTCGTCCGGGCCCTCGCCGGAAGCCGGCGGCACGGGGTAGCGGTACGCCTCCGCGTCCGGCGTGGCCGCCACGCGCTCCAGGAAGAGTCCCGCCACGGAGGGCGGACGGTTCTCGATCAGTGTCTGTGTGTCGCTCACGACATCCTCCGGGCCCGCGACGGTGCGGCTGGCTCAGGTGCGGCTGGGTTCACTCTCGGGCGATTGTTTAACTCACGAGTAACTATCGAGCAGGCATCAGAGTAAAGGGCGACCGGCCTGCGCGTAAGACTCCGCGCCCTGTCACTTCCTACGAAGGGAGACCGGGTGCACACGAAGGGACCCGCCGCACTTTTGTACGACGGGCCCCTTGGTGTCCGCTTTGCCGCGTGTGGGCGGGACAGTGCGCGATTACTTCTTGCCCTTGCCCGAACCCGCGCTGTCATCACTGGAGAGAACGGCGATGAAGGCCTCCTGCGGAACCTCCACGGAACCCACCATCTTCATCCGCTTCTTGCCTTCCTTCTGCTTCTCCAGCAGCTTCCGCTTACGGGAGATGTCACCGCCGTAGCACTTGGCGAGGACGTCCTTGCGGATGGCGCGGATGGTCTCGCGGGCGATCACCCGGGAACCGATGGCGGCCTGGACCGGCACCTCGAAGGCCTGCCTCGGGATGAGCTCCTTCAGCTTGGCGACGAGCCGGACGCCGTACGCGTACGCCTGGTCCTTGTGGGTGATCGCCGAGAAGGCGTCCACCTTGTCGCCGTGCAGCAGGATGTCGACCTTGACCAGGCTGGAGGTCTGCTCGCCGGTGGGCTCGTAGTCCAGCGAGGCGTAGCCGCGGGTCTTGGACTTCAGCTGGTCGAAGAAGTCGAAGACGATCTCCGCGAGCGGGAGGGTGTAGCGGATCTCCACCCGGTCCTCGGAGAGGTAGTCCATGCCGAGCAGGGTGCCGCGCCGGGTCTGGCACAGCTCCATGATCGAGCCGATGAACTCGGTCGGCGCGAGGATCGTGGCGCGCACGACCGGCTCGTAGACCTCGTTGATCTTGCCCTCGGGGAACTCGCTCGGGTTGGTGACGGTGTGCTCGGAGCCGTCCTCCATGACCACGCGGTAGACCACGTTGGGCGCGGTGGCGATCAGGTCGAGCCCGAACTCACGCTCCAGCCGCTCACGGATCACGTCGAGGTGCAGCAGGCCGAGGAAGCCGACGCGGAAACCGAAGCCGAGGGCGGCGGAGGTCTCCGGCTCGTAGACCAGCGCGGCGTCGTTGAGCTGGAGCTTGTCCAGCGCCTCGCGCAGTTCGGGGTAGTCCGAGCCGTCCAGCGGATACAGCCCGGAGAACACCATGGGCTTGGGGTCCTTGTACCCGCCGAGCGCCTCCTCGGCGCCCTTCTGCTGGCTGGTGACGGTGTCACCGACCTTGGACTGGCGGACGTCCTTCACACCGGTGATGAGGTATCCCACCTCGCCGACGCCGAGACCGTCGGCGGGCAGCATCTCCGGCGAGTTGGTGCCGATCTCCAGCAGCTCGTGCGTGGCGCCGGTGGACATCATCCGGATGCGCTCGCGCTTGTTCAGCTGACCGTCGATGACACGGACGTACGTCACGACACCGCGGTAGGAGTCGTAGACCGAGTCGAAGATCATCGCGCGGGCGGGCGCGTCCTTGACGCCGACCGGGGCCGGGATCTCGGCGACGACCTTGTCGAGCAGGTCCTCGACGCCGAGGCCGGTCTTCGCGGAGACCTTGAGCACGTCGTCCGGCTCGCAGCCGACCAGGTTGGCCAGTTCCTCGGCGAACTTCTCGGGCTGCGCGGCCGGCAGGTCGATCTTGTTCAGCACGGGGATGATCGTGAGGTCGTTCTCCATCGCCAGGTAGAGGTTGGCGAGGGTCTGCGCCTCGATGCCCTGGGCGGCGTCGACGAGGAGGATGGTCCCCTCGCACGCGGCGAGCGACCGCGAGACCTCGTAGGTGAAGTCGACGTGCCCCGGGGTGTCGATCATGTTGAGGATGTGCGTGTTGCCCTTGTCGTGGGTGGGGGCCCACGGCAATCGCACCGCCTGGGACTTGATCGTGATGCCGCGCTCGCGCTCGATGTCCATGCGGTCGAGGTACTGGGCGCGCATCTGCCGCTGCTCGACCACACCGGTCAGCTGGAGCATCCGGTCGGCGAGCGTGGACTTGCCGTGGTCGATGTGCGCGATGATGCAGAAGTTGCGGATCAGAGCCGGGTCGGTACGGCTCGGCTCGGGCACATGGCTAGGGGTCGCGGGCACGCAGGGTCCTGATTCTTGAGGCGTCCGCAGTGTCTGCGGTCTCGGGTCGGATCGTCACGTAGCTTCCATGGTCCCACGGGCGGGGACCTGGGACGGGTTTGGGCCACTGAATGGGCCGCTGGTAGTGTGGGGGGCTGTGTCTCATGCCCTCTCAGCGCGAGGCACGTCTTCAAGAAATCATCGGTACGGGTCCCGTGCGGTCCTGTGCCAGAACCTGAAAAGGCTCATTCGTGGCGAACATCAAGTCCCAGATCAAGCGGATCAAGACCAACGAGAAGGCTCGGCTGCGCAACAAGGCCGTCAAGTCCTCCCTGAAGACCGCGATCCGCAAGGCTCGTGAGGCCGCTGCCGCGGGCGACGTCGAGAAGGCCACCGAGTACCAGCGCGCTGCCGCGCGTCAGCTCGACAAGGCCGTCTCCAAGGGCGTCATCCACAAGAACCAGGCCGCCAACAAGAAGTCGGCGCTGGCTCAGAAGGTCGCCGCCCTCAAGGGCTGAACCCTTTATCTGGTCTGACCGCCGGAAGGACCCAGGGCGGGCCCTCTCTCATCCGCTCCCGACCGGCACCCGAGGATCCGCGCGCGGCCTGCGTTCGCCACGCGGGCGCGGATCCAGCAGCTTCATCCGTGGGTCCCGCCGTCCCGCCCTTTCCCGGGGTCGGGCGGCGGGACCTTCGGCTTGTCGCGACCTGGTGCGCGGAACCGGCGGGGTGCGGTTCTCCTACGACCAGAAGCCGTTGCTCGCTTCCATGTCCTCCACGCACTCGTCGAGGTCCGTGACCTTGTCCCCGACGATCCGGAAGACGATGCATCCGGTCTGGTCCAGACGCATGCCGTTCCGCTCGGCGGTGAACCGGCTCACGCCGACCGCGTGACCCCGGCCGTCGACGGCGATGCTGCTCAGCTCGACGCGGAACGTGCCGTTCGTCTCCTCGGCGAGCCGCCCGTACATCGCGATGATCGCGTCCTGGCCCTTGTAGTCGCCCGACAGCGGATGACTGCCGGGCACATGGTGCGTGGCGTCCTTCGCCATCAGCTCCCGCAGGGCGTTCATGTCCCCGCGCGAGAAGGCCTCGTAGCCCTTGCGGACGAGCGCTGCGTGCGGGTGCTCGACCATGCCGATCGCCACCTTTCTGCCGTGTGGGCGATGTCGGCTGACACTTCCGATTCTCCTCCCCCGCACGGCCACGGCGAACGGCCCACCGGCCCCGCCAGGGGCACTCAGACGCCGTCCGGTCGCGCACGCACCGGACACCGTGGGCCCGCCGAACGGGCGGACGGCGGGAGTGCGCCGGACAGCCCCTGGCCCGCCCCTAGCCCCGTCCCCTCGACCGCGCTGCCCTGGCGATGGTCACGACCGCCTTCTCCAGGGCGTACTCGGGATCGTCGCCCCCGCCCTTCACTCCGGCGTCCGCCTCGGCGACCGCCCGCAGGGCCACGGAGACACCGTCGGGTGTCCAGCCGCGCATCTGCTGCCGCACGCGGTCGATCTTCCAGGGCGGCATGCCGAGCTCACGGGCGAGGTCGGCGGGACGGCCACCGCGCGCGGACGACAGCTTGCCGATCGCCCGCACGCCCTGCGCCAGCGCGCTGGTGATCATCACCGGCGCCACCCCGGTCGCCAACGACCAGCGCAGCGCCTCCAGCGCCTCCGCCGCCCGCCCCTCGACCGCCCGGTCGGCGACCGTGAAGCTGGATGCCTCGGCACGTCCCGTGTAGTACCGCCCGACGACCGCCTCGTCGATCGTCCCCTCGACGTCCGCGACCAGCTGGGACACCGCCGACGCCAGCTCCCGCAGGTCGCTGCCGATCGCGTCGACCAGTGCCTGGCACGCCTCCGGCGTGGCCGACCGCCCGGTGGTGCGGAACTCCGCCCGGACGAAGGCCAGCCGGTCGGCGGGCTTGGTCATCTTCGGGCAGGCCACCTCCCGCGCCCCCGCCTTGCGTGCGGCGTCCAGCAGGCCCTTGCCCTTGGCTCCGCCCGCGTGCAGGAGCACGAGGGTGATCTCCTCGGCGGGCGCTCCGACGTAGGCCTTCACGTCCTTGACCGTGTCGGCGGACAGGTCCTGCGCATTGCGTACGACCACGACTTTGCGCTCCGCGAA
Source organism: Streptomyces viridiviolaceus (assembly GCF_014650995.1). Lineage (GTDB taxonomy): Bacteria > Actinomycetota > Actinomycetes > Streptomycetales > Streptomycetaceae > Streptomyces > Streptomyces viridiviolaceus. The sequence continues at coordinate 42,192 of NZ_BMWA01000008.1, read as the reverse complement.
GAGCGACGGGCTGGTGAGCTCGGCGAGCGTGCCGGGCTGCAGCTGGTCCGGGGTGAGGTCGCGTACGTCCGTGTCGGCGTCGGCGGCCTTCGCGGCGGCCACCACTTCCTGCACGGCACGGTCGAGCAGGAGGTCCTCCTGGCCCACGGCGAGGGTCACCGGGGCGAGAGGGTCGTCGTTCGCAGTCTTCCTGGCCATCGCGACAAGCATCGCACGCGCCACTGACAACGCGTCCCGCCCGCGCGGAGCGCGCACGCGGCCGCACGGGGCGCTCCCCCGCCACCGCGGGCACGACGGCTACGGCTCCTCGCGCCAGCCGTCCCACTCCGCCGCGAACTCGTCCAGCTCGCCCGGGTCCAGCCGTTCTCCCTCGTCCCGCAGGACGACGAGCCACTGGGCGTCCTCGGCGTCGTCCTCGCCGGCCAGGGCGTCCCGGACGAGCCGCGGCTCCTCGTCGACGCCGAACCGCTCGCCCAGCGCCTGAGCCACCTCTTCCGCGGCCTCGCGGTCGGGCAGCACCAGCACATGTCTCACGTCACTCACGGGAGCCATTGTCGGACACCGCGCGGGAAGCGGACCGCCAGGTCAGCCCTTGGGCACGATCTGCACGTCGAGGCCGATCCGGATACTCGGTCCGACCACCGCGATACCGCGGGCCAGCATGGTCTGCCAGCTCACCGTGAAGTCGTCGCGGTGGAGTTCGGTGGTGGCCCGGCAGGCCGCCCGCACCTCGCCCTCCATGCCGTTGCCGAGTCCGAGGTACTCGGTGTCGAGCGTGACCGTGCGCGTCACACCGTGCAGCGACAGCGCCCCGGTGACGGCCCAGCGGTTGCCGCCGCGGTGCACGAACCGGTCGCTGTAGAACTCCAGGGTCGGGAATCGCTGCACGTCCAGGAAGTCCGCCGACCGCAGGTGGTCGTCGCGCATCCTCACGTTGGTGTCGATGGACGCCGCGTCGATCACCACGTGCATCGCGGACCGTTCCATCTCGTCGGCGATCCGCACCGCCCCCGCGAAGGAGTTGAAGCGGCCGTGGATCCGGGCCAGTCCGATGTGCCGCGCGGTGAAGGCGATCGAGGAGTGCGCCGGCTCGATCTCCCAGTCGCCCGGGGCGGGCAGCTCCGGCGGCTGGGCCACCTGCAAGGTCACGTCGCCGAGCGAGGCGAGCGAGTTCTCGGTGACGGTGGCCGCCGCCCGGTAGGGCGTGTACCCCTCGGCGGACACCGCGAGCCGGTACTCGCCCGCCGGCACCGTGGCCACGAAGGACCCGAAGGGGTCCGTCCCGCCGCCGACCACCTTGCGCCCCATGGTGTCGCTGATCGCGAACTCCGCGTTCCTCACCGGCTCGTTGACCGGATCGAGCACCCGGCAGCTCAGCACTCCCGCGTCCGGCGGCGTCTGCACCGCCGCCAGAGGACCCGTCCGTTGCATCCGCTTCGTTCGGCTTTCCAGCCAGCGGCCGATCATCTACGACACCCTCTGCCCGACGTGAGAACACCCATTACCGGTGATGCATTCGATCACCGTTGGGGCTTTCGAGGCAACACGGGCCCACATCACGGGAATCCGGCACATGTGCTGGGACTACGCATGAGTAGCACCCTGTGGCCCGAATTGACCGAACGCGTCGGGATTACGCACGGCCGGTGCACGGTCCAGGCCGATGCCGAAGCGGTCCCGGTACACCGCGAGCACCTCCTCGTCCGTCGCCAGCTCGCGCACCTCCCGCTCCCCGTCCACGGTCGTCAGCGTGAGTCTGCGGCCGCTGAGGGTGATCCGTCCTCCCTCATCGGTGAGGCGTGAACAGACCAGCGACTGCAGGAAGTGGGACCGGGGGGAGGTGCTGTGCCACCACGCCCCGGCCACGAAGTCGCCGAGCACCCGCGGGCGCAGCTCCACCCGGTACACGGGCTTCCCGTCGCGCAGTACGTCCAGGTCCGCGGCCCGTGCCGAGTCGTGTCCGCCGCGTACCCCGGCCGCGTCCGGACCCGCCTCGACGATCCGGAACGCGCCCCCGCGGTCCTCCTGCTCGCCCCGTTCCCCGAATGCCAGCGGCAGGTGGCTGTGCGCCCCGAAGCCCACGTCGGCCAGCCAGTCGCCCCCGTCCACCGTCCGCACCAGCAGCGCCATGTGGTCGTACGGGATGCCGAGCCGGCCCCCGTCGCCGTACACCCGGGCCGCGAGGAGCGTGACCTCGTAGCCCAGAGCCGTGAGCAACGCTCCGAAGGCGCCGTTGAGTTCGTAGCAGAACCCGCCCCGTCGCGCGCCCACCACCTTGTCCAGCAGCCGCGTCTCCTCCAGCACGATCTCCTCGCCCAGATGGACGGACAGGTTCTCGAACGGGACGGTCCGCAGATGGCGCAGGTGCAGCTCGCGCAGGACGTCGACGGTGGGCCACGCCGGGTACTCGGCTCCCAGACGGCGGAGATAGGCATCAACCTGTGCGGGTTTCATGGGCTCAGTCTCCCGCCACCCGCAGCTCCTCGCCCGTACCCGCGACCGCCAGGGCCCCGTCCCGGTCCGTCCGCAGCACCGCCGCGCCGTGGGCGTGCAGCGCCGCGAGCGTGCCGGGCGCGGGATGCCCGTACGGGTTGTCCTCGCCGCAGGAGATCAGCGCCAGCCGCGGAGCCGCCCTCCGCAGCAGTCCGGGGTCCTGGTGGGCGGAGCCGTGGTGGGCCACTTTGAGCACGTCCACCCCTGCCAGCTCCGCTGCCGCCGGGGATCTCGCCAGCTCCCGCTGGGCCGGTGGTTCGAGGTCCCCGAGCAGCAGCAGGCGCAGCCCGGCCGTGCGGACCAGCAGGGTGACGCTGGCGTCGTTGGCCCCTTCCCCGCCCGGCACCGGACCCGGCCACCGGCTCCGCGGCGGACCGGCCGGCGGCCACACCACCTGCCAGGACAGCGCACCGGCCCGCCGCTGTTCGCCGGCGAGGGCGTGCCGCACGGGGATGTGCCGTGCCGCCGCCAGGGCGCGCACCGACTCCGCCTGGTCCACCGGCTCCTGGAGCCCGGTCGTCTCGATCGCACCCACCGAACGTCCCCTCAGCACCCCCGGCAGTCCCGCCACGTGGTCGGCGTGGAAATGGGTCAGTACGACGAGGGGGACGCGGGTGATGCCGAGGTCGCGCAGACAGCGGTCGACGAGCGTCGGATCGGGTCCGGCGTCCACGACCACGCCCGTACCCGGGCCGGCCGCGAGCACCATGGCGTCGCCCTGCCCCACGTCACACATCACCAGCCGCCAGCCCGGCGGCGGCCACCCCGTGATCACCCTGGCCAGCGGCGGTGGCTGCACCACCGCGAGCGCCAGCAGCACCGCGTAGAGGCCGCACCACCAGGGGTGCCGCAGCAGCCGTCGGCCGACGAGCAGCACGCCCACCGTGACGAGGGCGAGCAGCGCGGCCCCGGTCCAGCTGCCCGGCCAGTCCACCCCCGCGCCGGGCAGCGCCGCCCCGGTGCGGGCGATCCCCGCGAGCCACTCGGCGGGCCAACTCGCGCACCAGGCGAACCCTTTGGCCACCGGCATCGCCACCGGCGCCGTGGCCAGCGCCCCGAAGCCCAGCACGGTCGCCGGCGCGACGGCGAACTCCGCGAGCAGGTTGCACGGCACCGCCACCAGGCTCACCCGGGCCGACAGCACGACGACCACCGGCGCGCACAGGGCCTGCGCGGCGGCAGCGGCGGCCAGTGCCTCGGCGAGCCGGGGCGGTACCCGGCGCCGGCGCAGCGCCGTGCTCCACCGGGGCGCGAGGGTGAGCAGGGCGCCGGTGGCCAGCACGGAGAGGAGGAAGCCGTAACTGCGGGCCAGCCGCGGGTCGTACAGCACCAGCAGCAGCACCGCCGTCGCCAGCGCCGGGATCAGGGATCTGCGCCGCCCGGTGGCGAGGGCGAGCAGGGCGACGGCCCCGCAGGCGGCGGCCCGCAGCACACTGGGGTCCGGTCGGCACACGACGACGAATCCCAGGGCGAGCGCCCCGCCGAGCAGCGCGGTCGTCCGCAGGGAGATGCCGAGGCGGGGCGCCAGTCCCCGGCGCTCGCTGTACTGGGCCAGCCCGGGCGGCCCGAGCAGCAGGGCCAGCAGGATCGTGAAGTTGGCCCCGGACACGGCCAGCGTGTGCGCCAGGTCGGTCTCCTTGAAGGCTTCGTCCAGCTCCGGCGTGATCCGCGAGGTGTCCCCGACGACCAGCCCCGGCAGCAGTGCCCGCGCGTCCGCGGACAGACCGCCGGTGGCCTCCCGCAGGCCGGCGCGCATGCGCCCCGCCAGCCGCTGCGGGCCCGACGGCCCGGCCACCACCTCCGGGGCGGCTCCGCCCCGCACGCGCAGCACGGCGGCGACCCGGTCCCCGTCCGCCAAGGAGGGCGCCGACCGCGCGGTGACGCGCAGCCGCGTGGTCGGCAGCAGCCCCAGCCACCGCGAGGCGCCCGGCCCGCCGCCGGCGACCCGCGAGGCGTCCGAGCCGCCCGCCGGGTGCCGCACCGCCGCCCCGGCACCCACGTCGACGATCAGCAGCGCCGGCGCGCGTGTCTCCACCGCCGTTCCGCCCACCCGCACCACTCGCCGTACGTCGGCTTCGACGAGCACCGCGGGCGGCGCGGCGCGGTCTCCCCGGACGCGGGGCCGGGCGAGGCGTGGGTCGGCGGTGACCTCCACCTCGGCGGTGAAGGTGGCGTACCGCCGCGCCAGTTCCGGCACGGGACCGCGGTGCAGGTCCGCCCCGTGCAGTGCGGCCGAGGCGGCGGACGCGGCGACGCAGAGCAGTACGGCGGCGGCCGACGCCCGGAGCCGTCCCTGTCTCGTGCCCCGACGCGCCGTCAGCAGTACGCCCGCCACCGCGAGACAGACGGCCACGGCACCGACGGCCCATCCGTGCGGCACGGCCGGCACGAGGGCCGCCGTCGCCCAGGCAGCGAGCGCGGGCGGCACGAGCCGCAGGTCCGCGGGTCCCTCCTGCCGGGGCCGGGCGGCACCGAGCCGATGCCCCGAGGCGGCGTGCACGGCCGCCCGTACACGGGGCGTCCGGCCGACGGGGCCGGTGGCGGCGGCGGTGGCGGTGGCGGTGGCATCGTGGGTCGCCGCCGGGGCGAGGGAGGCCGCGCGCCGGGGCGCGTCGGAAGGCTGCGTCATGGCCGTACGAGGTTCCGGAGTTCGGCGAAGCGGCGCTCGCCGATGCCGTTGACCTCGCGCAGCTCGTCCACCGAGCGGAAGCCGCCCTGCCGCGTGCGGTAGTCGATGATGTGCTGGGCCAGCACGGGGCCGACGCCCGGCAGCGTGTCGAGCTGGTCGGCGGTCGCCGTGTTGAGCGAGACGGGAGCCGCCGGGGCCGCCCCGACCGCCGCGCCGGCCGGCCCACCGGGGGCGGTGCCGACCGGGCCGGGGGCGGACGCCCCGACGATCACCTGCTCGCCGTCCACCAGGAAGCGGGCCCGGTTCAGCCCGTCGGTCTTCGTACCGGCGCGCACACCACCGGCCGCGCGCAGGGCGTCCGCGACCCGTGAACCGGCCGGCAGCCGGTGGATTCCGGGTTCGCGGACCTTGCCGGCGACGTCCACCACGATCTCGGCGCCGGCCGTGGCCTCGGGCGCGCCGGACGGCGTGCCCGGCCCGGTCCTCTCGTCCGCTGCGCCGGTGCGCTGCCCGTCCCCGCCGTACCGCGGCGCCGCCCGCACCACCTCGGGCGCGGCCACGGTCTGGGTCCGTCCGGTCCAGTAGTGCTGCACGGCGAGGACCGCGGCGACGGCGAGGAGCAGTGTGAGCGCGACCGCGCTGCGTCGTTCCAGCCCGCACCTCGTCTGCAACCACACCGGCATCCGCTCCCGCAGCGCCTGCCCGGCCCGCTCCCGCCAGGTCCCCGGCGAGCGGTCGAAGCCGTCGGGCACGGCGGCGGTCGACCCGGCGGCGTTCGCGGCCTGTGGAGTCTCACCGGCCGCCCCGGGTGGCCCTGCGGAGCCCTCCACGGCGCCCCCGAGCTCCCGGGTTCCCGGCGTTCCCCCGGGTGGACCCTTTCCCGACTCCCGCCACCGCCCGGCGTGTTCGCCACGGCCGGCGAAGAGCACCTCGGCGCGCCGGCGCAGTTCTTCGGCCGACGCGTGACGCTGCTGTGCCCGGCCGTGGGCACGGGGACGGGTCCGGCCGTGCCTGCGGGTACGGCCGTCGGAGGCCGGGCCACGGCCCGGGCCGCTGGTCGCGGTCGCTGTGCGTGAACGTGATCGAAGAACCATGCGCCGAGGATCCGGCACCTCGGCCCACTCGCGATGATCTTGGTCGTTTCCCGGGGACTACCGCCGGGTTGTGGACAACCTCGCCACTCCCACGGGTGACGTCCGTGCCCCTCTCACCTCACCGCGGCGAGACCACGGCCCCGAGCAGACCGGGCCCGGTGTGGGCCCCGATCACCGCGCCGACCTCGCTGACATGCAGGTCGGCCAGCCCGGGAACCCGCTCGCGCAGACGGTCGGCCAGGGCGGACGCCCGGTCGGGGGCGGCGAGATGGTGGACGGCGATGTCGACGGGGGCGTTGCCCGCCCGTTCGGCGACGATCTCCTCCAGGCGGGCGATCGCCTTGGATGCCGTCCGCACCTTCTCCAGGGGTTCGATCCTGCCGTCGTCCAGCTGGAGCAGCGGCTTGACCGCGAGCGCGGAACCGAGCAGTGCCTGTGCGGCCCCGATCCGTCCGCCGCGGCGCAGGTAGTCGAGGGTGTCGACGTAGAAGTAGGCGGATGTGCCCGCTGCCCGTTTCTCCGCGGCCGTGACGGCCTCGTCCGCCGTGCCGCCCGCCTCGGCCGTCCGGGCCGCGGCGAGCGCGCAGAAGCCGAGGGCCATCGCGATCATCCCGGTGTCCACGACGCGCACCGGCACCGGTGCCTCGCGCGCGGCGAGGACCGCCGCGTCGTAGGTGCCCGAGAGCTCGGCGGACAGGTGGAGGGAGACGATGCCGGCGGCCCCGGACCGGGCGATCTTGCGGTACGTCTCGGCGAAGAGTTCGGGGCTGGGCCGCGAGGTGGTGACCGGCCGTCGCTTCTGCAGCGCCTGGGCCAGGGACCGGGTCGAGATCTCGGTGCCCTCCTCCAGGGCGCGGTCGCCCAGGACCACGGTCAGGGGTACCGCGGTGATGCCGTGCCGCTCCATCGTCCGGGCCGGGAGGTAGGCCGTTGAATCGGTGACGATCGCGACATGGCGGGACATGAGCTGGAGGCTACCTGGCCTAGGGCCCATGCGGCAGCCCGGCCCCGGCGACCGGGCACGGCACGGCTTCCGCTCAGGTGGTGTTCTCCGGGCGGGCCTTCTTCTGCCAGGGGTACGCGGGGCGCGGGTCGGGCGGGGTGATGGCGGGCCGCGTCGGTTCCTGCGCGGGACCCGGCTCGGAGGTCCCGGGCCGGCTCCGCCGGGCGGCCCGGCCGTCGGCGGACGGTGCCTCGGGCCAGGGCGGCGGCGGCGCCGCGGCGGGCTCCGTCTCCGTCCAGTGCCGCAGGGCGCCCGCCTCGACGTCGATCTGTGCGCTCAGCGTGTCCAGGTCGTCGTCCGCGAAGCGGCGGGCGCGGTCACGGGCCGCCCAGCGCAGGGCGTCCGCCGAACCGGTGATCCGCTCGGTGCGCTCGCGCAGGGCGGGCAGCCGCTCGCCGAGCGTGGCCCGGTCGGGCTCGGACTCCAGCCGCCTGAGCTCGGCGTCCAGTTCGTGTCCGTGGGCGCTGAGCCGCTCGAAGAGGGCGAGGGACTCCTTGAGGGACTCGTCCTCGGCCACGCCCGCGTGCAGCGCGTCCTGCGTGGCACGCATCGAGGTGCGCAGCGTCAGCCGCAGCTGCGCGATCTCCCCCGCCGGGCCCGTCTGCACGAGGGACTTGGCGCGCAGGGTGTGGTCCTCGACCGTGCGGCGGGCCTGCGTGATGTGGCGGTCGGCGCTGCGCTTGGCGGCGCCGACGGCCTTCACCGTGGCGTAGGCGCCCAGCACGAGAGCGAGCACGAAGAGCAGGCCGAAGACTGCGATCACTGCTTCCACGAAGCTCCTCCTCGGACCGTCCGGTCTGCCTGCCACCAGGCCGCGGCACCCGCCGTGCCGCTCTTCCACGGTAAACGCAGCGGGCAGGCCCGGAGTTCCGACGAAACCCCGAACCTGCCCGTAGGGGACCACCCCGACCTCAGCGGCACCACCGCGCCGGCGTCACGCCGGGACGATGTTCACCAGCTTCGGCGCCCGCACGATGACCTTGCGGATCCCGGCCCCGCCCAGCGCGGCCACGACCTTCTCGTCGGCCAGCGCGACCTTCTCCAGCTCCTCCTCGGAGATGGACGGGGAGACCTCCAGCCGTGCCTTGACCTTGCCCTTGATCTGCACGACGCAGGTCACGGTCTCGTCCACGACGTAGGCCGGGTCGGCGACGGGGAAGTCCTGGTGCACGACCGAGTCGGTGTGGCCCAGCCTGCGCCACAGCTCCTCGGCGACGTGCGGGGCCAGCGGCGCGATCAGCAGGACCAGCGGCTCGGCGACCGAGCGCGGGATCGGCCCGCCCGACTTCGTCAGGTGGTTGTTCAGCTCGGTGACCTTGGCGATGGCGGTGTTGAACCGCATGCCCTCCAGGTCCTGGCGCACGCCGTCGATCGCCTTGTGCAGGGCGCGCAGGGTGTCCTCGTCGGGCGCGGCCTCCGACAGCGCCACCTCACCGCTGCTCTCGTCGACGACGTTGCGCCACAGGCGCTGCAGCAGGCGGAACTGGCCCACCACCGCACGCGTGTCCCACGGCCGGGAGACGTCCAGCGGGCCCATCGCCATCTCGTACAGGCGCAGCGTGTCGGCGCCGTACTCGGCGCAGATCTCGTCCGGGGTGACCGCGTTCTTCAGGGACTTGCCCATCTTGCCCAGCAGCCGGGAGACCTTCTCGCCCTGGTACCAGTAGGCGCCGTCGCGCTCCTCCACCTCGGCGGCCGGCACCGCGATGCCGCGGCTGTCCCGGTAGACGTAGGCCTGGATCATGCCCTGGTTGAACAGCTTGTGGAACGGCTCCGCCGAGGAGACGTGCCCCAGGTCGTACAGGACCTTGGACCAGAAGCGCGCGTACAGCAGGTGCAGCACGGCGTGCTCGGCGCCGCCGACGTACAGGTCGACGCCGCCGTGCGGCCGGCCCTCGCGCGGGCCCATCCAGTACTGCTCGATCTCCGGGTCGACCAGCTTCTCGGAGTTGTGCGGGTCCAGGTAGCGCAGCTCGTACCAGCAGGAGCCGGCCCAGTTGGGCATGGTGTTGGTCTCGCGCCGGTACTTCTTCGGGCCGTCGCCCAGGTCCAGGGTGACGTTGACCCAGTCCTCGTTGCGCGACAGCGGCGTCTCGGGCTGGGTGTCGGCGTCGTCCGGGTCGAAGGTGCGCGGGGAGTAGTCCTCGACCTCGGGCAGCTCCAGCGGCAGCATCGACTCGGGCAGGGCGTGGGCGATGCCGTCCTCGTCGTAGACGATCGGGAAGGGCTCGCCCCAGTAGCGCTGGCGGCTGAACAGCCAGTCGCGCAGGCGGAAGTTGACGGTGCCCTCGCCGGTGCCGGTGCGCTCCAGCCACTCGGTGATGCGCGCCTTGGCCTCGACGACGCCCAGGCCGTCCAGGGAGACGCCCTCACCCGAGGAGTTGATGATCTTCGCGTCGTAGGACGCGAAGGCCTCCTCCCACGTCGAGGTGTCGGTGCCACGGCCGTCGGTCGGCTCGACCACGCAGGTGATCGGCAGCTCGAAGGCGCGCGCGAACTCGAAGTCGCGCGTGTCGTGCGCCGGCACGGCCATGATCGCGCCGGTGCCGTAGCCCATCAGGACGTAGTCGGCGATGAAGACCGGGATCCGCTCGCCGTTGACCGGGTTGGTCGCGTACGTGCCGATGAAGACGCCGGTCTTGTCCTTGGCCTCGGCCTGCCGTTCGACGTCGGACTTGGACGCGGCCTGCGCCCGGTAGGCGGCGACGGCGTCGGCCGGGGTGGCGTGGCCGCCGGTCCACACCTCGTGGGTGCCCTCGGGCCAGGCGGCCGGGGTGAACTTCTCGACCAGCGGGTGCTCGGGCGCCAGCACCATGTAGGTCGCGCCGAACAGGGTGTCGGGACGGGTGGTGAAGACGGTGATGCGCTCGCCGTCGATCGGGAAGTCGACGCGGGCACCCTCGGAGCGGCCGATCCAGTTGCGCTGCTGCAGCTTGATGGCCTCGGGCCAGTCCAGCTCGTCCAGGTCCTCCAGCAGCCGGTCGGCGTAGGCGGTGATGCGCATGTTCCACTGGCGCAGCTTGGCCTTGAAGACGGGGAAGTTGCCGCGCTCGGAGCGGCCGTCGGCGGTGACCTCCTCGTTGGCCAGCACGGTGCCCAGGCCGGGGCACCAGTTGACGGGCGCGTCGGAGGCGTAGGCCAGGCGGAACTCGCCCAGGACGTCGGCGCGCTCGGCGGCGTTCAGCTCGTTCCAGCCGCGTCCGGGGTGGCCCGGGATCGCCCGCTCACCGGCTGCGAACTGGGCGATCAGCTCGGAGATCGGGCGGGCCTTCCTCGCCTCCTGGTCGTACCAGGAGTTGAAGATCTGCAGGAAGATCCACTGGGTCCACTTGTAGTACTCCGGGTCGATCGTGGCGAACGACCGGCGCTTGTCGTGGCCCAGGCCCAGCCGGCGCAGCTGGGCCTTCATGTTCTCCATGTTGGCCTCGGTGGACACGCGCGGGTGCGTGCCGGTCTGCACGGCGTACTGCTCGGCGGGCAGGCCGAAGGCGTCGAAGCCCAGGGTGTGCAGGACGTTGTGGCCGGTCATCCGCTGGAACCGGGCGAAGACGTCGGTGGCGATGTACCCCAGGGGGTGACCGACGTGCAGGCCGGCACCGGACGGGTACGGGAACATGTCCATGATGAACTTCTTGGGCCTGGCGGCCAGCTCCGGGTCGCCCGCCAGGTCACCCTTCGGGTTCGGTGCGGCGTACGTGCCCTCGGCGTCCCAGAAGTCCTGCCAGCGTGCCTCGATCTCGGCGGCCATGGCGGCCGTGTAGCGGTGCGGCGCGGCAACCTCGGAAGTCGCCGCGGGGTTCGTCTCGCTCATGATCCTCAAAGCTCCATCGATCGTCTCTGCCAGCGGCTGCGACATTCAAGAAATGAAAAATCCCCTCGCACAGGAGGGGACGCCGCGCCGATTCCGACCACGAATCACCGGTGGTCGGCACTGATCAGCGCGGCTCGCTAAGCAGAAGGCGTACGGCACGCATGGCGTCAGGGTACCGCAGACCTCTCGCGGGCTGCGACGGGCTTCCGGCCCGCCCGAACCTGAACCAAGGTCAAAGGTTACTCCGCGTAACAGTAGCTATGGGACATCACAACAACCGCATTGTCGTTTGATAACAACGCAATAACTCAAACCTCGTACCCGCGGGTATGGCGCCACTTAGAGTGCGGCACCGGGACCGCTTTCCCGAAACCGCTCGGAGTCGCCCCCATGAACCCTCCTCTGGAACCACCCCGCAGTACCCGCCCGCTCCCTCCCCGCCCCGCGACGTGGGGAGGCAGGCCGTGACGACGGACAGCACGGCGGACGACTCGTTCGCGGAGTTCCTCGACTTCGGTGCCGGCGTCCTCGCACTCGTCTGCCTCAGCTGCTCGGTGATCTGGGGACTCGTCGCCCAGGACCGGATCCTCCTCGACGCCCGCCGGCGGATCCTGGCCCAGGCGGTGCACCGGGTCACCGCGGTCGCCTCGATCGTCTTCCTGCTGGTGCACATCGGGGTCAAGCTGGCCCTGGAGCACACCACGTGGGTCGCCGCGGTGATCCCCTTCGGACTCCTGGCCACGGACGACGAGGCGTTCGGCGGCAGGGCCGTCCTCATCGGCCTCGGCACACTGGCCGGGCTGCTCATGCTCTTCGTGGGCGTCACCGGCGTCCTGCGCAACCGCTTCGCGTCCCCGGCACCGGTCGCCGCCCGCTGGCGGGCCATGCACATGCTGGCCTACCCGGCGTGGTGCGCGGCGCTCCTGCACGGCCTCTACGCGGGTCGCGCGGCCAAGCCGGTGTTCACGCTCCTGTACGGCCTGTCCGTGCTCGGTGTCATGGCGGCCCTGGCCCTGCGCGCCGCGCCCCGGCCGGTCAAGCGCCGGGTCGCCGACACCGTCACCGGGCTGTTCGGGAACGCCGGGACGCCCGCCCGCGAGGAACGCCGGGAGAGCAGGGCCGAGGCGGCGGGGTCCGCACTGCCCGGCTACGAGGGCCGACGGGGCCCCCGGCCCGGCACACCGTCCCCGTCCGCACCGCTGTACGAGCCCGCGGAGCGCCTCGCGCCCCAGGAGCCCCCGAGCGGCTTCTCCGCGGCCTACCGGGCCGTCTCCGGCTCCCCGCGCGCGCGGCGGCGGCCGTCCGCGGCCGAGCCGACCGCGCCGATGCAGCTGCCGCCGGACATGCGCCCGACCGAGGCGATGCCCCTCGTGGACGGCGGCAGCGGCACCTCGGGCAGCTGGCCGATCCCGTCCCCGCCGCCGGTCGGCGAGGCACCCCCCTCGGCCTACGACCCGCTCAACGACACCGGCTACACCGTCCCGGCCTACGGCGCCCCGGGCGTCCCCGGCCACGGCGGGAGTGATGTGTACGACACCGGTGAGACGAACCCCCTCCTCGGCACGTACATCCCGAACGACACGTACAACAGCGGTCCCGCCACTGAACCAGCCCCCGGTGCGTCGTACGACTCGTCCTACGACTTCGACGCACCGGGTTCGGGCGAACCTTGGAACACGCCTTCCGGAGGCCACAAGTGAACGAGGCCCTGCCCGACGTCCCCGAAGTCCGCGTGGTCGGTCTTCCTCAGCTCACGTCGGGTTTCGACCTTGTCGAAAGACTGGATCTGCCCATGCACCTGAAGGTGCACGGGCCGCTCGAACCGATGGGCGGCGAGCAGCTCGCGCAGCTCGCCGAACGCATCAACCTCAGGGGCCGCGGCGGCGCGGGCTTCCCCTTCCACAAGAAGCTGCGCTCGGTCGCCGAATCGGCGATCAAGCGCGGTGTACGGCCGGTCGTCGTCGTCAACGGCAGCGAGGACGAGCCGGCCTGCCGCAAGGACACGGTGCTGATCAACCGTGCTCCGCACCTCATCCTGGACGGCGCGCTGCTGTGTGCCGAGGCGCTGGGCGCCCGCACCCTCGTGGTCGGCGTCACCCGTGAGTCCACGCAGCGCTCCATGGAGGCCGCCCTCGCCGAGCGGGGCCTGAGCAACGGGCGCCGATCGGCCCTCCGCGCGCGCGTGCAGCGCAATCCGGTGCGGATGGTCACCGGCGCCGCGGCCTCGCTGATCCGCTCCATCGACGGCGGCCCGGCGATCCCGCCCGGCCGCAAGATCAGCGCGTCGAAGAGCGGCGTGGGCGGCGCGCCGACGCTGCTGTCCAACGCCGAGACGTTCGCCCAACTGGCCATCGCCGCCCGCATCGGTCCCGAGCGCTACGGCAACACCGGCCTGTACGACGAACCGGGCACCGTCATGCTGACCGTCTCCGGCGCCGTGGCCCGCCCGATGGTGATCGAGGTCCCCACGGGCGTCCCGCTGCGCTACGTCCTCCAGCTCGCCGGCGCCCCGCCGGTGCCCCAGGGCGTGCTGACGGGCGGGTACCACGGCAAGTGGATCGACGCCGCGACGGTCGACGAGGCGATCGTCTCCCGCAACTCCCTGCAGCAGGTCGGCGGTTCGCTCGGCGCGGGAGCGGTCCTGCCGATCAGTCAGGACACCTGCCCGCTGGGCGAGTCGCTGCGCGTGGCCCAGTGGCTCGCGGAGGAGAGCGCGGGCCAGTGCGGCCCCTGCTACCTCGGTCTGCCGGCCGCCGCGCGCGGCCTGGAGGACATCCTGAACGGCGGCGGGCCGGCCGCCCTGGAGGCGCTCAAGCAGGTCGCGGGCAACGTCAAGCGGCGCGGCGCGTGCTCCCACCCGGACGGTTCGGCGATGTTCCTGGAGTCGACCGTCAAGGCGTTCACGGACGACCTCGCGGCCCATGTCCTCGGCAACGGCTGCGGGCGGCCCGTGCAGGGCGTGCTGCCGCTCTTCGAGGGGGGCAGGGCCCCTACGGGCGTCCCCGGCGGCGGCTCCGAGGAGAACGGGCCCAGCCGCCAGAAGATCTACGTCGACTGGACGCTGTGCCGCGGCCACGGGCTGTGCGCGGACATCCTGCCGGAGGTCTTCCAGCTCGGCGCGGACGGTTTCCCGACCGTGGCGCAGGCCGACGTACCGCGCTTCGCGGAGGCCAAGGCCGTGCGCGCGGTGCGCCGCTGTCCGGCGCTCGCCCTGCGCATCGAGGAGGACACACGCGCGCAGGCCCCGTCCTCGCGCACGAACCTGCCGGTCCTCTCCCAGGGCCGCGGACGGCGCGCACTGGGCCGCTGAGATCCGCCGCGTACGAACAAACCCCCCGGATCACCGATCCGGGGGGTTTCCCTGTGGAGCTAAGGAGAATTGAACTCCTGACCTCCTGCATGCCATGCAGGCGCTCTACCAACTGAGCTATAGCCCCTTGCCTTGCTCCGCCCGGTTTCCCCGGCGGCGACGCCAACATTACACGGTCGACCCGGCCCAACACCAAATCGTTTCCGTTCTGTCCGATTTGGCGGCAAATGTACTTCGACTAGGCGGTCACGAACGAGTAGAACCGCTTGAGCGTGCAGTGCTCCTCGAGCAGCCGGCCGTAGATCGGCTCACCCTCGAGTTCCCGATACGTCTCGATCGGGTCGCCCTTTATGATCAGCGCCCGCGCGCACTCCTCGCACCAGTACTGGTAGTCCGGGTTGACCGGCTCCATGTCGCGGACGATCGGAGTGCCACTGCCGCACCAGTCGCACTTTCGCCTGTGTGCACCCATCGATCAGCTCCAGCTGTGGCCGCAGGCCGTGCACACGTAGGAGATTCCGCCGTTGTCGCCCAGGACTTGGGCGACGTGCCCGGATCCGCAGGAAGGGCAGCTGAGGCGGGTGACCGTGCCCCGTGTCACCGTCGCCCCGCGGAGGTGGTCGACCTCCTCGAGCCTGCTCGCAGGCATCGCTACTCCCTCCCGTCGGGCCGCGCCCCCTTCCGGCCGTTTGATTCTGCCACGGACGGACCAATACGGTCAGCGACGCCTCAGTACCAGTCCGGACACGGAGCCTCACAGAGGTATACGCCCGGCGGGCGCCGACCGCTCAAGCGGGCACGACGAAAAAATCCCGCCCCCTGTGGGGACGGGATTCGTTCGTGAACCTGTGGAGCTAAGGAGAATTGAACTCCTGACCTCCTGCATGCCATGCAGGCGCTCTACCAACTGAGCTATAGCCCCTTGTGCCACGCGGCGGAGCCGCATGGTGTTTCGCCCCGCTCGGCGGGGCGAACAAGAAGAACTTTAGCCTGTGACCTGCCGGAAAGTGAAATCCGGGGTTCACGCGCCGGGTGACGGCCGGCCGGGCCGCTCAGTCGTCGTCGCCGAGCACCGGCTCCGGCAGCGTGCCGGCGTTGTGCTCCAGCAGCCGCCAGCCGCGGGCGCCCTCGCCGAGGACCGACCAGCAGCAGTTGGTCAGGCCGCCGAGGCTCTCCCAGTTGTGCGGGTCGAGACCGAGGAGGCGGCCGATGGTGGTGCGGATCGTGCCGCCGTGGCTGACCACGACGAGCGTGCCGTCCTCGGGGAGCTTCTCGGCGTGCCGGAGCACCACGGGAGCGGCGCGGTCGGCGACCTCGGTCTCCAGCTCGCCGCCGCCGCGGCGGACCGGCTCACCGCGCTTCCACGCCGTGTACTCCGCGCCGTGCCGGGCGATGATCTCCTCGTGCGTCAGCCCCTGCCAGACGCCCGCGTAGGTCTCCCGCAGCCCCTCCTCCAGGGTCACCTCGAGGTTGGTGAGCTCGGCGAGCTCGGCGGCCGTGTGCGCGGCCCGTTTGAGGTCGGAGGCGACGATGGCGTCCGGCCTCAGGTTGACCAGCAGCCGGGCGGCCCGGCGGGCCTGGGCGACGCCGGTCTCGGTGAGTTCGACGTCCGTGGAGCCCTGGAAGCGGCGCTCCACGTTCCAGGAGGTCTGGCCGTGCCGCCAGAGGATGATGCGGCGGCCGCGGCCGGCCTTCTGTGCCGTCACCTCACCCGTGGCGCTCATCGCCAGTCCCCGTCGGGCTCCGTCGCCTCCTCGGCGGCCTTCAGCCTGGCGTGCTCCTCGGCCTTGCCGCGGGTCGCCTTGGCGTCGGCGGGCAGCTCCAGCTCGGGGCAGTCCTTCCACAGCCGCTCCAGGGCGTAGAAGACGCGCTCCTCGCTGTGCTGGACGTGCACGACGATGTCGACGTAGTCGAGCAGGACCCAGCGGGCCTCGCGGTCGCCCTCGCGGCGCACCGGCTTGGCGCCGAGTTCCTTGTTCAGCCGCTCCTCGATCTCGTCGACGATCGACTTGACCTGGCGGTCGTTGGGCGCGGAGGCCAGCAGGAAGGCGTCCGTGATCGACAGCACGTCGCTGACGTCGTAGGCGATGATGTCGTGCGCGAGCTTGTCGGCGGCCGCCTGCGCGGCGGTGTTGATGAGTTCCAGAGAGCGGTCGGTCGCGGTCACTGCGTGGCTTTCGGTCGGCGGTCGATTGACCTCAAGGGTCTCACGACCGCCGACGGCACCTCACGTGTTGAACGACCTCGCCTCCTACGACGCCGGTTCGTAGTCCTGGCCGAGGACCACCGCGACGTCGGCGTTCGCGGAGACCTTGCCCTGGGCGACGGAGCCGTCCGGCAGGCCCAGGGTCTTGGCGACCTCGGTGGCGTGCTCCTTGTCCGCGGCGTCCGCGTAGAACACCTTCGACGTGGGCTGGGCGGCGGAGGCGGTGCCGCCCTCCAGGAAGGTGAAGCCGCCGTTGAGGAGGACGACGCGGGCCTTCGCGGCGCGGTCCTTCACGCCGGTCGCGTTCTGGACGGAGACACTGACGGCCGCGTCCTTGTCGGGGCTCTTCGCGGTGCCGCCGAGGATGTCCTTGACCACGCTGTCGCTGGTCTCGGCGCTCAGCGAGCCGTCGTCCTGGACCGGCAGCAGGGCCGTTTCGAAGTCGCCGCCCTTGGCGCGGTCGGCGAGCCCGGCGAGGAAGGAGCCGAGGTCCTTGTCGGTCAGCGGCGGGTCGAGGATCAGCCCCAGGGTCTGGATCGTGGTCGTCGCGGCCTGCGGGTCCGAGGACAGCTTGCGCAGCACGCCCTGCATGACCTGCCCGAACCGCTCCAGCTGGGCGTCGGCGGATTCGCCGGAGCCCTGGTGGGTGGCGTAGGCGACGGCCATCTTGCCGCTGAGGGTCTGGTTCTCGCCCTTGCGGACGAGGGGCGCGGCTCCCTTGCTCTTGGCCGCCGGGTCGGGGACGTCCGCGTCGGTGTCGACCTCGATGTTGCCGACGAGGTCGACGAGGATCTGGAGGTAGGGGGTGTCCAGCCGCCAGGTGCCCTCGATGTCGGTGCCGAGGACGGAGTCGAGCGCGGTGCGGGTCGCGTCGGGGCCGGCGTCGTCGACCGACTTGGCGAGCGTGGTGGTGGTGCCGTCGTCGCCGGTCAGGCCGAGTGAGTTGGGCAGCAGCACGGCGGTGCCCTGCTTGGTGGTGGTGTTGTCGACGAGCAGCACCGTGGAGGTGCCGCCCTGCTTGGTGTCGTGCAGGTGGACGGCGATCACGTCGCGCTTCTGGGCCGCAGCGGCCGTCGTACCGCCCGCGCCGGAGTCCGAGGACGACAGACCGGGCAGCTTCCCCGCGTACCAGAGGTAGCCGACGCCGCCGACCGCGACCAGGGCCAGGACGACGACCAGGGCGATGACACGGCTGCGGGCCCGCCGCCGGGCCTCCTCACGGCGCTCGGTGCGGTTCTCGGTGAACTTGAGCCAGTCGATGACGTCCTCGGAGTCGTCCGTCGGCTCCTCGACGAAGGCGAACTGCTCGGTCCGGTAGTCCGGGGCGCCGGGATCCGCGGACGCCTCGGGGCCCGGTTCCTCCGGCGGACCGGCCTGCTGCGGGATGTAGGCGGTCTGCTCGGCGACCCGGGACTGCCGCCCGCTCGTCGCGGCCTGCCCGTACGGGTCGTACGCCGGCTGCCCGGCCCGGCCGCCCTGGGGGGTGCCGTAGCCGTCGTACGGGTCGTGGGCGGGCGTGGGCGGCTGCTGACCGGTGTCGTGGCCGCCCTGGGTGCCGTAGGCGTCGTAGGAGCCGTACTGCGGCGCGGCCTGCTGTCCGCCGGCGGCGTAGGGGTCGTAGCCGTAGCCCTGCTGCGCGTACGGGTCGTACTGCTGCTGCCCGCCGGGCTGGGCCGGGGCCTGGCGGTACACCGGCCGGCCGTACTCGTCGTAGCCGACGAGCTCGTACTGGTCGCCGCCGTAGCCCGCGTCGTATCGGTCGTTCACCGGTGCCCCTCTCGGCTCACTCGCCGCGGTACAGCTGGCGCTTGTCGATGTAGCGCACGACTCCGTCGGGCACCAGATACCAGACGGGATCTCCCTTGGCGACTCTCGCGCGGCAGTCGGTGGAGGAGATGGCCAGGGCGGGCACCTCGACGAGCGAGACACCGCCCTTGGGCAGCCCTGCGTCGGTCAGGTGGTGGCCCGGCCGGGTGACGCCGATGAAGTGGGCGAGGGAGAACAGTTCCTCGCTGTCGCGCCAGGTGAGGATCTGGGCGAGGGCGTCGGCTCCGGTGATGAAGAACAGGTCCGTGTCCGGGTTGAGGGCGCGCAGGTCGCGCAGCGTGTCCACGGTGTAGGTGGGGCCGCCGCGGTCGATGTCGATGCGGCTCACCGAGAACTGCGGGTTCTCGACGGTCGCGACGACGGTCATCAGGTAGCGGTCCTCGGCCGCGGAGACCGCGCGGTGGCTCTTCTGCCAGGGCTGTCCGGTGGGGACGAACACCACCTCGTCGAGGTGGAACTGCGCGGCGACCTCACTGGCCGCGACGAGGTGCCCGTGGTGGATCGGGTCGAAGGTGCCGCCCATGACGCCGAGGCGGCGCTTGCCCGATCGCGACGGGCCGTTGCCGGGGCCCGTGGCGCGACGGGGCTCGGGGCGGTGCCGCGCGCCGCTCGCCGTGTCCTGCGCCGGACCGGTAGGCATGTCCTGCTCTCCCATGCGTGCAGACCCTACCGGCCCGGTCCGAGCGGCCCGGCCGCCAGGGCCTTCGGCCCCGGATCCGCCCCTGCTCAGCGGTCGCGATTGAAGCGGGTGGTGATCCACAGCAGAAGCATCAGGGCGACGAACGCTCCGCCACCGGTGAGGTAGGGGCTCAGGCTCTCGTGGTTGCCGCCGTGCTCCTCGCCCTCGGCGGCGAGGGTGACCAACTGGGCAGCAGCGCTGTGGAAGCTCATCTTCGGCAGGACCTATCAGGTGTGGGCGGGATAAAGACGTCGGCTCATCGTATGCGGGCGCCCCGCGGGCGATCACGCCGACTCCGCCGTTGGGGACGGGCCGGGGAACCTTCGGATCGTCTCAGTCGTCCTTCCGCTTGTAGCCCCGGAGCAGGAACCACGCGGTCAGAGCACAGCCCACCAGCATCACGATCAGGACGACCCGGAAGAGATTCCCCGGGCCTTGCTGCTCGGCGGCAGTCGCGGCCTCGGCGAGCCAGGCGGCGCGGGGGGTGTACTCCATGGCGTGGTCTCCTTCGCTGTACTGCCCGTCCACGGTAACTCCGCCTAGGCTGGGCCCTGCTTCGGGGGCACAAAGGACCGCACACGGTCCGCAGAGGGCCACACACACGCGCATGGGGGAAGACATGTCCGACGGCCACCAGCACAACGGGCACGAGAGCGTGCCGAGCAGGCAGCGCAGGCGCTTCCCCGGGATCTCCTCACGCGCGTACGAGCACCCGGCCGACCGCAGCGCCCTCGTGGCACTGCGCAGGCTGAGCGGCTTCGACACGGTCTTCAAGGCCCTCAGCGGTCTGCTGCCCGAGCGGAGCCTGAGGCTGCTGTTCCTGTCCGACTCGGTGCGCGTCTCGGACCGGCAGTTCGCCCACCTCAACGACATGCTGCGGGACGCCTGCTACATCCTGGACCTGGAGAAGGTCCCGCCGATGTACGTGAACCAGGACCCGACGCCGAACGCGATGTGCATCGGCCTGGACGAGCCGATCATCGTCGTCACCACGGGGCTCGTCGAGCTGCTCGACGAGGAGGAGATGCGGGCGGTCATCGGGCACGAGGTCGGCCACGCGCTGTCCGGGCACGCCGTGTACCGGACCATACTGCTGTTCCTGACCAGCCTCGCCGTCCGGGTCGCCTGGATCCCGCTGGGCAACTTGGCGATCATGGCGATCGTGACCGCGCTGCGGGAGTGGTTCCGCAAGTCGGAGCTGTCCGCCGACCGCGCGGGACTGCTGGTCGGCCAGGACCTCCAGGCGTCCATGCGGGGGCTGATGAAGATCGCGGGCGGCAACCACCTGCACGAGATGAACGTCGACGCGTTCCTGGAACAGGCCGACGAGTACGAGGCCGGGGGCGACCTGCGCGACTCCGTGCTGAAGATCCTCAACGTGCTGCCCCGCTCCCACCCCTTCACGACCGTGCGGGCCGCCGAGCTGAAGAAGTGGGCCGCCTCGCGCGACCACCAGCGGATCATGGACGGCCACTACCCGCGGCGCGACGAGGACAGGGACACCTCGGTCAGGGACTCCTTCCGGGAGTCCGCGTCCAGCTACGCCACGCAGGTGCGCACCTCCAAGGACCCGCTGATGAAGCTGGTGAACGACATCGCGGGCGGGGCCGGGGACCTGGGCGAGCGGATGCGGCGGGGCTTCGGCGGCTTCACGGCCTCCCAGCCGAGGCCGCCCAAGGACTCGGACGGCCCGGAGAGGACCGAGGGCCCGACCGGCCCGGACAGCCCGGACGACCGCCCGCCGCACGACGGGGCCTGACGGCCGACCGGCCGGACGCGTCCGCAAGACCACCGGCCGGCTCACCGCGTCCCCGGGCAAGCCGCACGCCGCCCCGACCGCGTACCCGCCCGGTCGGCCGTGATCACGACCCCCCACGCCGAGCCCACCGAACGCCGCCCGCAAGACCCGCAGGCCGGTTGGGGGCGCCCCGCCCCCGGTGCGCCGCACTCCGCCCCGGCCGCATACCCACCCGGTCGCCCATGGCCACGACCCCCCACGCCGAGCCCACCGAACGCCGCCCGCAAGGCCCGCAGGCCGACCGGACCGGCACCGGTGGCAGCGCACGCGGGCCGGTTGGGGGCCGCTGCAGTGGCCGGCTGGCCGGCGGGGGCGACTGCGTCCCGCCGCGCCGCCGTCGGCCGAGCGCCGGGCTTCGGCGGTGGGCGTCGGAGCGGCGGCAGTGGCCCATGCGGGCGGCAGCCGCTGGACCGCAGTCGCGGACCGAGCGCCCGGCTTCGGCAGGCGTCGACGCAGCGACGGTGACCCGTGCGCAGGGCGGCAGCCGCTGGACGCGTCGCAGCAGCGACGTTGATCGTGCGCGGGCCGGCGGATGCCGGACACCAGTCGCGGACCGAGCGCCCGGCTTCGACAGGCGTCGACGCAGCGACGGTGGCCCGTGCGCAGGGCGGCAGCCGCTGGACGCGTCGCAGCAGCGACGTTGATCGTGCGCGGGCCGGCGGATGCCGGACACCAGTCGCGGACCGAGCGCCCGGCTTCGACAGGTGTCGACGCAGCGACGGTGACCCGTGCGCAGGGCGGCAGCCGCTGGACGCGTCGCAGCAGCGACGTTGATCGTGCGCAGGCCGGCGGATGCCGGACTGCAGTCGAAGACCGCGCGGTGGGCGTCGGAGCCGTCGTGGTGGCCCGTGTGCGGGGCGGTGGGTGCCAGGCGGCGGTCGGGGTGGCTTCGGTCCGGCGAGGGTTCGTCAGACCTTCGGCTGGGCGCCCGGGGCCAGGGCGCCGCACAGGGCCGTGGCGCTGTCCGTGGTGTAGGGGTCGGTGCCCGCGGGGCCGCCCGCCTTGGCCGTCTGGCCCGCGAGCAGCGGGCGCAGGTGGTTCGCCGAGTCCTCGGCGCAGGACAGCGGGCCGGCCTGGACGTAGGAGACGACCAGCTCGGCCTGGTGCATGCGCAGGTCGTCCCGGTCGAAGCGGAAGTGCAGCTCGCGCCGGACGGTGAAGAGCGACGCCTCGGCCCGGTCGTCGCCGGTGGGCCGCAGGGGGTAGACGAGGGTGTGGTCGGCGGTGACCTCGAGGGTGGACGCGTCGCTCTCCGCGGCCCGCAGACTGCCCTGGACCTTGATCTCGTCGTCGGCCAGCTCGGCCCGGGACGGGTCGAAACGCACCAGCCACCCGGTGGGTGCGTGCCGGCCGTCGGCGGCGGGGCGCTCGAAGCTCTCGTCGAACTGGTCGAGCTGGTCCGGGTCCAGCAGCACGCGTACGGAGCGGATCTCCCCGCCGGCCAGCACCTCCGGGTCGAGCGCCGAGCGCACGATGTAGTTCTTGGCGGTGGTCAGGGCGTTGAGCACCTGCTCGTCCGAGAAGTGCGCGGTGCGCCGGGCGGCCGGCAGCGGCACGCCCTCGGCGCCGGAGCGGAAGTGCGCGGCGGGGCTGTGCGCGTACAGGTGCTCGGCGTCGGCGGCACCCGGAACCGCGCCCTGGGGGGCGAGCGGGATCACGGTCATCCGCACGGGCTCGGTCGGCTGCCGCGCGGCGGGGCTGTGCTGCGGGTTCCGGGCGCCCATGTAGATCGCGGTGCCGAAGGCGACGACGATCAGGACGATCAGGATCAGCGCCTGCCGGGACAGGCTTCCGCGCAGCGGCGGGCGGCGGCGTACGGCGGGCGTGTGGTCGGCCATGCGTTCCCGGGCGGAGTACTCCTGGAGGCGGGCAGCGCGAACGAACGACTCGTCGAAGACGACGGATCGGTACTCGTCCTCTCCGCCTCCGGGGGCGCCCTCGGGTGTCCCCTCAGGCGGGTCGCCAGGCCCTCCCATACCTTCAGGGTAGGTCTGCGGGCACCCCGGTAAACGCCCTGGTACACGACAAGTTCGGACAGGTTCTCACTGCCGCGGGGCAGGTCAGGGACTGCGCGGTATCACCGGGACGGCCGGTTGGGAGTAGTCGGCGGAGGCCGAGGGGGTGACCCCTCCGCCCTGCTCCGGGCCGGTCGAGGCGGGCGGCGGGACCTGCTCGGGACTGCCCTCCGAGGAGGCTCCCCGGTAGACCGCCGTGAAGGCCAGCGCGACCATGCCGATGCCCATCACGAGGGCGAGCATCCAGGCGACGGGCCGGTGCCAGCGGACCTGCTTGCCGTAGCTCGCGGGAGCGCCGTACGGGCGGTCGAGGGGGTCGACGTCGTCGTCCAAGTCGTCGAGGTCCCCGTCGTCGGGGTCTCGGCCGAAGTCGCCGTACCCGTCGTCGTAGCGCTCGCGTCTGCCGTGGGCGCGGCGGGCCGCCTCGGCCTCCGATGCCTCGGCCCTGGCCTGCGCCGCGGCCAGCAGGCGTTCGACGGCGGACGGTTCGTGCACCGCTGCCGCCTGTACGAACGCCTCGTCGAAGACCACGGAGGCGAACTCTTCGTCCGACACCCCGCGGTCGTGGTCGTCGTCGGGCTCCCAGCCGTCAGGGAACGGCATACCCCCCACGTCCTCCGGCACGGATCCAGAGTAGACCTGGGGGGTCAATTTGGGCAGACGGTATGGAAATTCATCCCGTGGGCGAGATGCCCCGACCGGGTTACGGACGCACCCGGAGGCGCCTGCCACCCGCGTGCGGTCAGTGCCGTACGTGCCCGTCGCCGGTGACGATGTACTTGGTGCTGGTCAGCTCCGGCAGTCCCATCGGGCCCCGGGCGTGCAGCTTCTGGGTGGAGATGCCGATCTCGGCGCCGAAGCCGAACTGGCCCCCGTCGGTGAACCGGGTGGAGGCGTTCACCGCAACCGTGGTGGAGTCGACCAGCTGGGTGAAGCGGCGGGCGGCCTGCTGCGAGGTCGTCACGATGGCCTCGGTGTGGCCGGAGGTCCACAGCCGGATGTGCTCGACGGCCTTGTCGAGGGAGTCGACGACGGCGGCGGCGATGTCGTACGACAGGTACTCCGTCTCCCAGTCCTCCGGCGTGGCCTCGACGACGGTCGCCTCGGAGTCCTTGGCGTACGCCATCACGCGCTCGTCTGCGTGCACGGTGACCCCGGCCCGGGCGAGGGCGTCCAGGGCGCGGGGCAGGAAGTCGGCGGCGATGTCCTGGTGGACCAGGAGCGTCTCGGCGGCGTTGCAGACGCTCACGCGCTGTGCCTTGGAGTTGACCAGGATCTCGACCGCCATGTCGAGGTCGGCCTGCGCGTCCACGTAGACGTGGCAGTTGCCGGTGCCGGTCTCGATGACCGGGACGGTGGACTCCTGGACGACCGTGTTGATCAGGGAGGCGCCGCCGCGCGGGATGAGCACGTCGACCAGGTCGCGGGCCCGCATCAGCTCGCGCACGCTCTCACGGCTCTCGCCGGGCACCAGCTGTACGGCGTCGGCGGGCAGCCCGGCCCCGCCCACGGCGTCACGGATCACCCGGACGAGGGCGGTGTTCGACTGGTACGCCGAGGACGAGCCGCGCAGCAGCACCGCGTTGCCGGACTTCAGGCACAGGGCGGCGGCGTCGACCGTGACGTTGGGCCGGCCCTCGTAGATGATGCCGACCACGCCGAGCGGCACCCTGACCTGGCGCAGGTCGATGCCGTTGGGGAGGGTGGAGCCGCGGACGACCTCGCCGACCGGGTCGGGCAGCGCGACGACGTCCCGTACGTCGGAGGCGATGGCGCGGATCCGCTCGGGGGTGAGGGTCAGCCGGTCGATGATGGCCTCGGACGTCCCGGCGGCGCGGGCCTTGGCCACGTCCTGGGCGTTGGCCTCGACGATCTCGCTGGTACGGACCTCCAGGGCGTCCGCGACGGCGAGCAGCGCGTCGTCCTTCGCGGCCCGCGGCAGCGGCGCGAGGTCGGCCGCGGCGGCCTTGGCCCGGTAGGCGGCCCGGGTGACCGGGGACATCGAGTCGTACGGCGAGAGCGTGGTCATGGGGGAAGCGTAGTGCGCCGGTGAGGGACGTTCACCGGTCGTCCCACGAGCCGAGACACGCCGCGAGACCGGCTCAGAACGGGTGAACTCCGACAGGGGTCGCGGGCGCCGGGCCGTATCCCGCGGCGATGCGCTGGTGGTAGGTCGCGCGGTCGATGACCTCCAGGCCGACGATCTCCCAGGGCGGCAGTCCCGCGGTCTGCCGGTGCTCGCCCCACAGGCGCAGGGCGACGGCGGCGGCGTCGTGCAGGTCGCGGGCCTCCTCCCAGTACCGGATCTCCGCGTGGTCGTCGGCGTATCTGCTGGTCAGCAGGAAGGGGTGGTCGTGGGCGAGCTGTTCCAGGGCGCGCCGCACCTCGGTGAGCGGGGCCCGGGTGCCGGAGACGCTGAGGGTGACGTGCCACAGGCGCGGGGTGTGCGCGGGTTCCTCGCCGCGGAACCGGTCTCCGGCCGCGACGCTCGTCAGGGTCCGCTCGTCACCGGCCGCCCGAGGGCCCGTGCCACCGCGCGGCCCGGCACCGCCCCGCGATCCGGTACCGCGGGAGCCGGCACCACCGCGGGACGCGGGCGTCCCAGGGCGCACTCCGCTCACGACGGCCTCCTTCACGCACGCGGATCGACCCGGTGGTCGGCCGGGCTTGGCTCTCAGGAAAGTTGAGCAGGCCTCGGAAGATCGCGGGGCGGTTTTGCGGAACGTGCACCACCGATTCGGGGACGATTCAACCTATTACGGGTGCAGGATCACCAGATCGTCCCTGTGTACGACCTCGCGTTCGTACGCCGGTCCGAGGTCGCGCGCCAGTTCCCGGGTGGAGCGGCCGATGAGCCGGGGGATCTCCTTGGCGTCGAAGCTGACGAGCCCCCGGGCCACCGCGCGGCCCCGCCCGTCCCGCAGCTCCACGGGGTCGCCCGCGCTGAACTCGCCCTCGACGCCGGCGATCCCGGCCGGCAGCAGCGACTTGCGGCCCTCCACGACCGCGCGCACCGCCCCGTCGTCGAGCGTGATCGCCCCCTGCGGGGTGGACGCGTGCTGGAGCCACAGCAGCCGGTCCGCCGAGCGCTTGCCGGTGGGGTGGAAGTAGGTGCCCGTGTCCCCGCCCGCCAGGGCGTCGGCCGCGTGGACCGCGCTGGTCAGCACCACGGGGATGCCGGCGGCGGCGGCGATCCGGGCCGCCTCGACCTTGGTGACCATGCCACCGGTGCCGACGCCCGCCTTGCCGGCGCTGCCGATCTCGATGCCCGCCAGGTCCGACGGGCCCCGCACCTGCGCTATCCGCGAGGTGCCCGGCTTGCTCGGGTCGCCGTCGTACACGCCGTCCACGTCGGACAGCAGCACCAGCAGGTCGGCGCGGACCAGGTGGGCGACGAGGGCGGCGAGCCGGTCGTTGTCGCCGAAGCGGATCTCGTCGGTGGCGACGGTGTCGTTCTCGTTGACCACCGGCAGGGCGCCCATCGCGAGCAGCTTGTCGAGGGTGCGGGAGGCGTTGCGGTGGTGGGAGCGGCGGCTCATGTCGTCGGACGTCAGGAGCACCTGTCCGACCCGGACGCCGTAGCGGGCGAAGGAGGCGGTGTAGCGGGCGACCAGCAGTCCCTGGCCGACGCTGGCGGCGGCCTGCTGGCGCGCCAGGTCCTTGGGGCGGCGGCGCAGACCCAGCGGGGCGAGTCCGGCGGCGATGGCACCGGAGGAGACGAGGACGATCTCCCGCTCTCCGCCGCCCACCCGTCTCCCGCCACCACCCTCAACCGAGGCCCTGCGGGCCGCCCCCTCGTTCCGCTCCTTCGCCAGCACGTCCACGAGCGCGTCCACACGGTCGGCGTCCAGACCCCCCGACGCCGTGGTCAGCGACGAGGAACCGACCTTGACCACGATCCTGTGGGCCTCGCCCACGGCCTGCCTTGCCCCTGCCACTGTGCCGCCTGTCCTCTCGCGTCGCCACGCGCCGGTCCGAACCCTCGTCAGGCAATCTACGCGAACGGGATCGTGGGCCGCGCCACGGTCCAGGCTGCGGACAACCCGGCCATAGCACGTCGACGCCGCGGCGGTCCGCACGACACCCGCGTGTCGTCGGCAGGCCGGCGCGCGTTGACCCGGATGTCCGATGCGCGACGAGCCTGGAGCGACCGCAGTGCCCGTACCCCTGCCCCGCCGCCTCCCCCGCCGGCAGACCGCCGTGAAGCTGCTCGTCCTGGGCGTGCCGGCGGCCGCCTTCCTCGCGCAGGCCGTGGGCGCGCTGCTGCCGCACCTGCCGCTGCTGCTCGCCGCGACCGCCGGTTCGCTGGCCGCCGAGGGGGTGCTGTACCGGTGGCAGCGCGACGTGCTGTCGCTGTTCGCCAAGTCGCACGCGGACGTCACGGTGCGGCACGTGCTGCGGGACCTGCTGCTCGTGGTGGGTCTGCTGCGGCTCGGCGAGCAGGACCGGGAGACGGTCTACGCCCCGCTCGTCGCCGGTCTGCTCGCCTTCTACGGGCTGCACTGCGCCATCCAGGGGGTCTCCGTCCTGGTCCACCGCACCCGGACCCTGCCCGTGGTGACCCGGAACATCGACGCCTCGGCGCTGCGGCTGTCACCGGCGCCGCCCGCGCTGCTGCGCCGTCCCGGGCACCGGCTGCCGGTCTTCGGCCTGCCGTCGACGGCCGGGCTGCTGGCCACGGCGGCCACCGACGCGCCCGTGTACGGCGCGGCCGGTCTCGCGCTGTCCCTCGCGGTGGCGCTGGCCGGCCTCGGGGCGCTGCTGGTGAGGCTGCTGCCGGGGCGCCGGCCGGCGGGCGAGCAGGAGGTGCTCGACTGGTTCGAGGCGTGGCTGGCGGAGTACCGGCCCACCGTCGGCCTGTACTTCTCCGGCGGCGCCTCCTCGGCGTACCAGGCGAACATGTGGCTGGAGCCGCTCGCGAAGCTGGACGGACGTCCGCTGATCGTGCTGCGCGAGCGGCTCATGGTGCAGCGGATCGCCGCGACCGACATCCCCGTCGTGTGCCTGCCGAAGGTGTCCACGCTGATGCGCCTGGAGCACTCCACGCTGCAGGTCCTCCTCCATCCCTCGAACTCCGGCAAGACCTCCCAGGTGCTGCGCATCCCCACGATCAAGCACACGTTCGTCAACCACGGGGAGAGCGACAAGCTGTCCTCGTGCAATCCGTACGTGAAGGCGTACGACGAGGTGTGGGTGGCCGGTCCCGCGGCGCGCGAGCGGTACGCGCTGGCCGAGGTCGGCGTCGAGGACAAGGACGTCGTGGAGATCGGCCGCCCCCAGCTGGACGCGGTGCGGCCGTACGCGGGGCCGCCCTCCGGTCCGTACACGACGGTCCTGTACGCGCCGACCTGGGAGGGCTGGGACGGCAACCCCGGCAACTCCTCGGTGGCCGCGGCCGGCGAGAACCTCGTGCGGGCGCTGCTCGCCGACCCGGGCGTACGGCTGCTGTACAAGCCGCATCCGCTGACGGGATCGGTGGATCCGCGGGCCCGCGCCGCCGATCTGCGCATCCGTGAGCTGCTGCGGGCGGCGAACCGGGAGCGGACGGGCCCGCGGCCGGAGGCGGCGACGGCGGCGGAACGGGAACGCCTGGCGGCGGAGTTGGGGCGGCTCACCGCCGGCGGCTCGCGGCCCGCCGCCGACCAGATGGAGCGGATGCTGCGGCAGTCGCAGCCCCAACCGGGTCGGGCCGCGGCGGTGGCGCGGGCCACGGCCGCCTGGGAGGAGGCCTACTGGGCCTCGCTGCCCCCGTGGGAGCACCAGGTCGTCACGGACGCCCGGCCCACGCTCTATTCCTGCTTCAACCGGTCCGACCTGCTGATCAGCGACGTGTCGAGCGTGATCAGCGACTTCCTGGCGAGCGGCAAGCCGTACGCGGTGGCGAACACCAGCGGGCTCGCGGAGGACGTGTTCCGCAGGTCCTTCCCCACGGTGGCGGCGGCGACCGTGCTGACGCCGGACGCGACCGGGGTGCCACGGCTGCTGGAGACGGTCCGGCACCCCGAGCGGGACGAACTGGCCGGGGAGCGCGCCGCGTTGGCGCTGCGGCTGCTGGGTCCCGCCGAGCCGCCGTCCCAGGAGCGTTTCGCCGGGGCCGTACGGGCGCTGTGCGCGGCGGCCGGGGAGCACCGGGTGCGGATGGCGCGGCGGCTCGCCGACGAGCCCACCGCACCGTGGCAGACGGAGCTTCCCGCGCCGCGGCACGAGCCCGCGCCGCTGACCACCGCCGCCCCTCCGGAGGGCCCCGGCCTCCGTTAGCGACGCCGGCGGCACGCGGCGCGGCAACCGGGGCCCGGGGCGCTGGGAGTGCCGTACGTCAGCTCGGGCGCACGGGGCGCCGGCACGTCACCACGGGCACGTCACCGCCGGGGCGGCAGCCGCCGGTCGGCTCAGCCGCGTCGGTGGCACCAGCCCTGCCAGGCGGACTCGATCATGTCGTCCAGGCCGTGGCGGGCCGACCAGCCGAGTTCCTCGCGGGCGCGGTCGGCGGAGGCGACGACCCGGGCCGGGT
Source organism: Streptomyces viridiviolaceus (assembly GCF_014650995.1). Lineage (GTDB taxonomy): Bacteria > Actinomycetota > Actinomycetes > Streptomycetales > Streptomycetaceae > Streptomyces > Streptomyces viridiviolaceus. The sequence goes on along the minus strand of NZ_BMWA01000008.1, from coordinate 12,816 downwards.
CGCCGGGCCTGCGCTCCGTCACCCGGGGGGCCACGTCCTCCTGGCCGGTGGTCTTGAGGATGCGGTCCACCATCTCCCGGACGGAACTGCCCTCGCCGCGTCCGATGTTGAGGGTGAGCGCCGTTCCGGCCGGGGCGTCCGTCAGCCGACGGGCCGCCGCGAGGTGGGCGGAGGCGATGTCCATGACGTGGATGTAGTCGCGTACGCAGGTGCCGTCCGGCGTGTCGTAGTCGGCGCCGAAGATCCGCGGGGCGTCCCCGGCCTCCAGCCGCTCGAAGACCATGGGGATGAGGTTGAACACACCGGAATCGGCCAGTTCGGGTCCCGTCGCACCGGCGACGTTGAAGTAGCGCAGGGACGCGGCGCGGAGGCCGTGGGCCCGGGCGGCGGCGTTGATCAGCCATTCGCCGATCAGCTTGCTCTCGCCGTAGGGGCTCATCGGCGCGCAGGGGGTCTCCTCCGTGACGAGGTCCACGTCCGGCATCCCGTAGACGGCGGCGGACGAGGAGAAGACGAGCCGGTCCACCCCGGCCGCCGTCATGGCCTCCAGGAGGGTCTGCAGGCCCGTGACGTTCTCCCGGTAGTAGCGCAGGGGCTGCTCCACCGACTCCCCCACCTGTTTCTTGGCCGCGATGTGCACCACACCTGTCACAGCATGGTCACGAATGGCGCGCTCCAGGGCGACCGGGTCCAGGACGCTGCCGACGACCAGCGGCACACCGGCGGGCACCCGGTCGGCGCTGCCGGTGGACAGGTCGTCGTACACGACCACGTGCTCACCACCCTCCACCAGGGCGCGCACCACATGCGCACCGATGTACCCGGCTCCGCCCGTGACCAGCCAGCTCATCCTCATGCCTCCCAGGACTTCGTCTCTGGGTGCAGACTCGTTCGTGGGCTGCCGAAAATCGAGTCGGGCAGATGGGGCGCAAGCCGATAAAGGGGACAGGGGGCAGTGAATGTGAGGAAGTTCGCCGTTTCCGGCGAAGCGAAAGATTCAGGCCCCCGGTACCGGCCAATTCCGGTGGTGGCGAGCCACAGACTGTCCGACTACCGTGCCCGCGGAAACTTCACGTGAATCCTTTACGCTGATCCGGCGGCGCGCTCCCGGCCCACCGGCGCCCGGAGCGCGTTCCGGTCCCAGCCCGCGGTCCCGTGGTCAGTTCTCGGAACAGGTTGTAAGGATGCCCAAACTCTCTCTCGTCGTTCCCGTGTACAAGGTGCAGGGCTATCTGCCCGAATGCCTTGACTCCGTGCTCGGGCAGGACTACACGGACTTCGAGATCATCGCCGTCGACGACTGTTCGCCGGACGGGTCAGGGGCCATTCTCGACGAGTACGCGGAACGGGACACGCGGATTCGTGTGATTCACCTCACGGAAAACGTGGGTCTGGGGCGCGCGCGGAACGCCGGACTGGAAAAGGCCGAGGGCGATTACGTCCTGTTTCTGGACAGTGACGACACGTTGTCCGACGGCGCGCTCACGGCGATAGCCGACCGAATCGAAGCCACCGGTAATCCCGAGATACTCATCTACGACTACGCCCGCACCTACTGGGACGGCAGGATCCGCCCCAACCTGCGGGCGGACCTGCTCAAGAGCGACGGCGGCCCGGAGACCTTCTCCCTCGCCGACCGCCCGAAGCTGCTGGACCTGCTTCAGATCGTCTGGAACAAGGCGTACCGGCGCGACTTCGTCGCCCGGACCGGGCTCACCTTCCCGCCCGGGTACTACGAGGACGCCCCCTGGACCTTCTGCTCCCTGATCAGCGCCGAGCGGATCGCCCTGCTGGACCGCGTCTGCGTGCACTACCGGCAGCGCCGTGAGGGCGGCAACATCCTCAAGACGGTCAGCCGCAAACACTTCGACGTCTTCGACCAGTACCGGCGCGTCTTCGACTACCTCGACGCGCACGAGGAACTCGCCGAGTGGCGCGGCCCCTTGTTCCGCAAGATGGTCGACCACTACCTGACCATCCTGGAGCGTCCGGGCCGGCTGCCGCAGGACGCCCGGGCGGAGTTCTTCCACCGCGCCTCGGCCGACTACCGCGCCCGCCTGCCCAAGGGCTTCACGCGGCCGGCCGGCGGACGCGGCCACAAGTACGGGATGCTGGAGCGCGACGCGTACGCGACCATGATGAGCGCCCTGACCGCGGTGAAGTTCCGCCAGACGGCGAGGAGCCGCGCCCGTACCGCGATCAACCGCTCCAAGCGCAGCGCGATGGGCGTCTTCTACCAGTCCCAGCTGAGGCTGCCGCTGGACGAGAACCTGGCGCTGTTCTCCGCCTACTGGAGCCGCAGCGTCTCCTGCAACCCCGCCGCCATCGACGCCGAACTGGCCCGTCTCGCCCCGCACGTGCGCCGGGTGTGGGCCATCCGGGCGGACGCCGTGGACCAGGTGCCCGAGGGCGTGGACTACGTCCGCGTGGGTTCGCGCGAGTACTGGGCGGCCCTGGCACGCGCCAAGTACCTGGTGAACAACGTGAACTTCGCGGACGCCGTGGTGAAGCGCGAGGGCCAGATCCATGTGCAGACCCACCACGGCACGCCGCTGAAGACCATGGGCCTGGACCAGCAGAAGTACCCGGCCTCCACGGACATGGACTTCGTCAAGCTGCTGGAGCGGTGCGACCGCTGGGACTTCAGCATCAGCTCCAACCGCTTCTCCACCGTGATCTGGGAGCGGGTCTACCCCTGCTCCTACACCACGCTGGAGACCGGCTACCCGCGCAACGACGTCCTCGTCGGCGCGGGCGCCGAGGACGTCCGCCGGGCACGTGCCGCGCTGGGACTGGCCGACGGCACCAAGGCGTTCCTGTACATGCCGACCCACCGCGAGTACCAGCCGGGCTTCACGCCGCCCCTGGACCTCGCCCGGCTCGCCCGCGAACTGGGACCCGACGTGACCGTCCTGGTGCGCGGCCACTACTTCTACGGCAGCTCCCCGCACGTCGCGGAACTGCGCCGCACCGGCCGGATCGTCGACGTCTCCGGACACCCCCGGGTGGAGGAGCTGTACCTCGCCGCGGACGCCCTGATCACGGACTACTCCTCGGCGATGTTCGACTACGCCGTCCTGGACCGTCCGATCATCAGCTTCGCCCCCGACTGGGACGTGTACTCCGCCGTGCGGGGCACCTACTTCAACCTGCTCCAGGAGTCGCCCGGCGCGGTGGCGACCACGCAGGCGGAGCTGCTCCGGCTCCTCGTGTCGGGCGAGTACGACAGCCCGGAGACGACCGAGCGCCGGGACGCCTTCCGCCGGCGTTTCTGCGAATTCGACGACGGACACGCAGCCGAACGCGTCGTGCGACGCGTCTTCCTGGGTGAACAGACGCCGCTGCCCGTCGTCCCGTTCGACGAACGGCCCCACGCCCCGACTCCCGCCCAGGCGCTCGAACTGGTCGAGCGGGCCTGACCTTGATAGGAGATCACCAAGCCATGGCCCCTCGGCTCAGTGTCATCGTCCCCATCTACGACGTGGAGCGTTATCTCCCCGCCTGTCTGGACTCGCTGGCGGCGCAGACGTTCCGCGACTTCGAGGTACTGATGGTGGACGACGGTTCGCCGGACGGCTCCGCCGCCATCGCCGAGGAGTACGCCTCCCGCGACCCGCGTTTCAAGCTCATCCGCAAGGAGAACGGCGGCCTGGGTGCCGCCCGCAACACCGGCATGGCCCACCTGGCGCCGGAGTCCGAGTTCCTGACCTTCGTCGACAGCGACGACCTCATACCCCCGGACGCCTACCGGCTGATGGTCGGCAGCCTCGACGAGAGCGGCTCCGACTTCGCCACCGGCAACGTCTTCCACCTCAGGGGAGAGAAGACCTGGCAGGTGCCGCTGATGCGGATGCTGGCCGGCGAGGCCCGGGTGGGAACCCACATCTCCCGCTACGCCAAGCTCGTCGCCGACCGCATCGCGTGCAACAAGGTCTTCCGCCGCACCTTCTGGGAGAAGCACGGCTTCGCCTTCCCCGAGGGCCGGCTGTACGAGGACACCCCGGTCACCATGCGGGCCCACTACCTCGCCGACAGCGTCGACGTCATCTCGGAGCCCTGCTACTTCTGGCGGCTGCGCGAGGGCGAGTCCGCCCCGTCCATCACCCAGCGCCGCACCGACCCGGCGGGTGTGCGCGACCGCGTCACCTCCGTGATGGAGATCAGCGCCTTCCTCGCCGAGCAGCCCGGTGAGACCTACGCCCGGCTCAAGCGCGAGTACGACACCCGCGTCCTCAGGGACGACCTGCGGCTGTTCCTCAACGTGGTGCCCGACGGCGACGAGGAGTACCGGGCGGAGTTCCTGCGCTCGGCCAACCGCTTCCTCGACAGCATCGACCCCAAGCTCGTCATGGACCTCCCGGCCGAACTGCGCGTGCAGTGGCTGCTGGTGCGCAAGCACCAGATGGAGGAGCTGATCGCCCTGCTGGCCGGCCAGCGCCGCCGGGAGACGCCCGAGGTCAGCGGCCTGGTCCGCAAGTACGCCTCCTTCCCCTCCCTGGAAGGTGCCGATCTGCACCTGCCCAAGGAGGCCCTGCGCATCGACCAGCACCTGCGCATGCGCGCGCCGCTGCAGGAGGTGAAGTGGGTCGGCGGCAAGCTCGTGCTGTCCGGCAACGCCTGGATCGACAAGATCGACCTGCCGTCGCGCAAGGCGTCGGTCAAGGTGCTGCAGCTGCGCAAGGACCGCTCCCGCCGGCGCGTTCTGCTCCCCGCCCGCAACATGCTGCGCCCCGAGGTCACCACCGACTCCGGCCAGGACCGCTACAACTACGACTGGGCCGGCTGGGAGGTCACCATCGACCCCGCCCGGTTCCGCAAGGGCGGCGAATGGCAGGAGGCGCTGTGGCACGTGGGCCTCGGCATCTTCTCCTCCGGTCTGGTGCGGCGCACCGCCGTCCACTCCAGCGGCGGCGCGGCCTGCAACTTCCCGCCCTACCACTGGCTGAGCCCGGACTTCCGGCTGCTGCCTTCCATCGAGCGCGGCGCCCTGAAGCTGCGCATCGAGAAGGTCCGCGCCCTGATCACCGGCCGTGCCCTGGAGGGCGACCGGATCAAGGTCACCGGCGAGATCCGCGAGCCCCTGGCCTCCGACGAGCAGGTGGTGCTGCGGGCCAAGAACCAGAAGGGCGCGGAGACGCTGGAGTACCCCGTCTCCGTGTCGCGCGACGGCTCAGGCCAGGCGTTCTCGGTCGAGGTGCCGGTGGCCGACGTGGCGCTGGTCCTCCGCGAGGGCGTGGACGCCGAGGCCCAGCCGGAGAAGCGGACCTGGTCCACGGTGCTGGTCGCCACCGACCGCGAGGGCAAGGAGCGCCGCTTCGGCACGGTGATGCAGGAGGGACTGGCCGACGCCGAGTTCCCGCTGCCCGCGTCGCTGGGTGACCAGGCGCACCGGTGCCAGCTTGCCGTGGTGGCGGGTCACACCGGCTTCCTGAAGTTCTCCGGCCGTACCCGTCGTGCCGTGATCGACGGTGCGACCGTGCGCGACGGCCGGATCGTGCTCACCGCGCACGCCGATCCGCGACTGGCCGGCGCCCGCTTCCTGCTCAAGCCGCGCAACCGCTACGAGGAGCGCTTCGTCGAGACCCGCTGGTTCGACGGCGGCCGCTTCGAGGTCTCCTTCGACCCCTCGAAGCTCGGTGGCAACGGCACCGTGCCGCTGCGCGCCGGCCGCTGGAACCTCTTCCTGCGGCCCGAGGAGGCGGACGCAGCCGACGTGCCCTTCGTCGTCGACCGGCTGGCCGCGGACTCCTTCCCGGTCCAGGCCGAACTCGGCGGCCGCCGCTACTGGCTGGAGAACCGCTGGGGCGACTTCCCGCAGCTCAACGCCCGTTCCGAGCTGAGCGACCTGGAGCGCGGCCCGTTCCGTCAGCGGCAGCTGCGCCGTGAGGTGTACGAGCCGCTCTTCCAGCAGCCGCTGAAGGACCAGGTCTTCTACCTGAGCTACAACGGCAAGCAGTTCTCGGACAGCCCGCGCGCGATGTACGAGGAGCTGGTGCGCCGCGGCTCGGACCTGAAGCACCTGTGGGCGGTCCGCGACGGCCAGGTCGCGCTGCCCGAGGGCGTCGAGCGGGTCCGCATGTGGGGCCGTGAGTGGTACGAGGCCCTGGCCTCCAGCCGCTACATCGTCACCAACGCCCACCTCCCCGACTGGATCGAGCGCCGCCCCGGCCAGGTCATCGTGCAGACCTGGCACGGCACGATGCTGAAGAAGATCGGGCACGACATCGACACGCTCCACTTCGACCGGCGCTACCAGGAGAAGCTGGCGCTGGAGGCCAAGCAGTGGAGCCTGTTGGTGTCCTCCAACCGCTTCAGCACGCCGATCCTGAAGCGGGCGTTCTCCTACGACGGTGAGATCCAGGAGGCGGGCTACCCGCGCAACGACTACCTGTACTCGCCCGACCGGGACAAGATCGCCGAGCGGGTGAAGAAGCAGCTGGGCCTGCCCGAGGGCAAGAAGGTCGTCCTGTACGCGCCGACCTGGCGGGACGACCAGTCCCACAGCGCCGGCCAGTACCTGTTCGACCTGCGCATCGACCTGGAAGACGCCCAGCGCCGCCTGGGCGACGACCACGTGCTGCTGATCCGCCGCCACTCCAACGTGGTGGACGCGGTGCCCGGCGCGGGCAACGGGTTCGTGTGGGACGTCTCGGAGTACCCGGACATCGCGGACCTGTACCTGGCGGCGGACATCATGATCACGGACTACTCGTCGGTGATGTTCGACTACGCGCACCTGAAGCGGCCGATGCTGTTCTTCACGTACGACCTGGAGCACTACCGGGACACGCTGCGCGGGTTCTACTTCGACTTCGAGCAGGACTCCCCCGGCCCGCTGATCAACAACTCCAAGGAGCTGGTCGACGCCCTCCGGGACATCGACCGGGTCCAGAGCGAGTACCAGGAGCGCTTCGACCGCTTCCACCACCTGTTCTGCGACCTGGACGACGGTCACGCCTCCCAGCGGGTCGTCGACCGGATGCTGGAGCAGGCGCGGGAGATCTGACCGACGCCGGCACGACGAGGGCGGGGCCCGGAGGAGATGTTCCTCCGGGCCCCGCCCTCGTCGTGTGGTGGGATCCGGGTCAGAGCCGCACGGTCTTCACCGCGAACTGGCTCAGCGCCGTGAAGTAGGGCCGCAGTTCCGTACGGACGCGCGCGGGCGGCCGGGGCGCGGGCGTCTGGCCCAGCGCCTTGCGGGACTTGCGCACCACCCGGGTCAGCACGGTGGGCGACGGTCCCGCGGGACCGCTGATGACCGGGCGCGGGAAGGTGAAGACGTTGATCGGCTCCAGCACGTCGGTGGCCAGTTTGGCCAGCGGCACCCGGGGCGCACCGGACGCGGGACGCACGAAGAAGTCCCAGATGACTTCCTTCTCGTCGGCGTCGCCGTGCTCCCGCACCAGGGCCGGGCAGTCGATGTCCGTCTCCACCCAGCCGTCGCCGGCGACCCGCAGCGGGAAGGACAGCACCCGCTCCTTGTTCCGGCGGTGCACGGCCTCCACGACCGCGCCGTCGGCGGGCTCGGCCCCCCACAGTTCGGCCCGCAGGGCGATGACCCGCTGGTCCACCCGGACCGGCCCCACCTCGGCGTGGACGTCGCGCCGGGCACTGCGCAGCCGCAGGCCGCCGTCCTCGTGCCGGTGCGGCAGCAGCAGCGCCAGGGACGGCCCCTGGGGACGCGGCAGCTCGACGGCGAGCAGGTCCCGGGTGTCGCAGCCGTAGCCGTCGGTGCCGAGCGCCACCTCCATGCCCGTGTGGGTCGCCAGGGACAGCTCCCAGGTGCCGTGCGGCACACCGGCGTCCCAGGGCACCAGGGCGTCGCCCGCCGGGGAGAAGGCGAAACGGAACTCGTCGCCGCCGGAGCCCGCCTTGCGCAGCACCAGGTCGGTCGGTCCGGCACCGGCCGGCAGCGGGCCCACGGCGACGTGGACCGAGCCCTCGCGGTCCACCCGGGCCGTGGCGTGCCGGGGCAGTTCCTTGCGGGCGAAGGCCTCTTCGAGGATGGCCTCGAAGCGCTCGCGGCTCGCCCTCTCGTGGAACCGCTCGGCGTTGCGTACGGCGGCGGCGGCCATCTTCAGGCGCAGTTCGTCGTCCTGGACGAGCCGCCGGATCGCGTCGGCCATGGCGTCGACGTCGCCGCGCGGGACGATCAGGCCGTCCTCGCCGTCGGTGAGGATGTTGCGCGGCCCGTGGTCGGCGTCGGTGGCGACGACGGGCAGCCCGGCGGCCATCGCCTCGACGACGACGTTGCCGAACGCCTCCCGCTTGGAGGGCAGGACGAAGATCGAGCCCTTGCCGAACTCCGGGGTGACCGGGGAGGTCTGCCCCATCAGCAGGATGCTGTTCGACAGCCCCAGTTCCTCGATGCGGGCCCGCAGCTTGTTCTTCTCGGCGCCGTGGCCGTAGATGCGCAGGGTCCAGTCCGGGGCGACGGCGTGGACCTTGGCGAACGCCTCGATCAGGAGGGCGTGGTTCTTGTTGTCGGTCAGGTGGCCCGCGGACACCACGACCTTGTTGGTACCGGTGGACCGGATCGGGGACGCGGGAACGCAGTTGGGCATCACCGCGAGGCGGTTGCGCACCGCCGGCACCTGCCCCGCGATGCTGGCGACCTCCTCCGGGGTGAGCGCCGTCAGGGCGTCCAGGAACCGGTAGGCGGGGAAGAGGCGCTCCTTGATGTCCTTGGCGTAGATGGACGGCATGGAGTGCTCCTGGGTGACCTTCAGGTAGTCACCGCGCGCCTGCGCCAGCATGATCGTGTTGCGCGGGCTGGAGCTGACCACCACGTCGGCGTCGGTGGTGTCGAGGTACTCCAGCAGCCGGAGTTCCGCGAGCCGGCTCACCACCGGCGTCTTGGCACCGACGTTGAGCGGGTAGATCAGCGGGAACTTGTCGGACAGCGGGTCGTCCACGTCGGAGACCGGGGAGTGCGGCCGCATGTCGCTCAGCACCCGCACCGACACCCGCGGGTCCAGCGGGAAGTACGACTCGTCGCGCACCTTGCGCAGCGCCACGATCTCGACCTCGTGCCGCTCGGCCAGCGCCCCGGCCAGGTTCTGCGTCGCGCTGACCACGCCCCCCATGTGGCACAGGTCGCGGACGAGGAATGCAATCTTCAACTCAGCGGCTTCTCTCTGCTACGGGAAACGGCTGGTCGTTCCGCCCCCACCCCTGGCCGACCGTACGCGGCCACATCCTTCCCACAAAGTACACACACTCGTTCGGCCGGAGGTCACGGACTCGACACACCTCCGCAACCCTGCGGGCAGCCCTCGCCGGCCGGCCCGCGGGTGCGGTCGTACTGGTAGACGGGAAAAGACCTAGAAGGGTTCGAAGTCGTCGAACTCGCGCTGTACCTCGTCCCGTTCGGCCTGCCGGTCCCGGCGTCGCTGGGCGGCGGGGCGCGGGGCCTCGAAGCGGTGGTCCTCGCCGCGGCGGCCGAGCATCTCGGCGCCGGCCGTCATCGACGGCTCCCAGTCGAAGACGACCGCGTTCTCCTCGGGGCCGATGGCGACGCCGTCGCCGCCGCGGGCGCCCGCCTTCACCAGTTCCTCCTCGACACCGAGGCGGCCCAGCCGGTCGGCCAGGTAGCCGACGGCCTCGTCGTTGTTGAAGTCGGTCTGACGCACCCAGCGTTCGGGCTTCTCGCCGCGCACCCGGAACAGGCCGTCCTCCTCGCGGGTGACGGTGAAGCCGGCGTCGTCGACGGCCTTGGGCCGGATGACGATGCGCGTGGCCTCTTCCTTCGGCCGGGCCGCGCGCGCCTTGGCCACCAGCTCGGCCAGCGCGAACGACAGCTCCTTGAGCCCGAGATGGGCGACCGCGGACACCTCGAAGACCCGGTAGCCGCGGGCCTCCAGGTCCGGCCGGACCATGTCGGCGAGGTCCTTGCCGTCGGGCACGTCGATCTTGTTCATGACGACGATGCGGGGCCGGTTGTCGAGGCCGCCGTACTCGCGCAGCTCCGCCTCGATGACGTCCAGGTCGGAGAGCGGGTCGCGGTCGGACTCCAGCGTCGCCGTGTCGAGGACGTGCACCAGCACGCTGCACCGCTCCACGTGCCGCAGGAACTCCAGGCCGAGCCCCCTGCCCTGGCTGGCGCCGGGGATGAGTCCGGGGACGTCCGCGACGGTGTAGACGGTCGAACCGGCCGTCACCACGCCCAGGTTCGGCACGAGGGTCGTGAAGGGGTAGTCGGCGATCTTCGGCTTCGCCGCGCTCAGCACGGAGATGAGCGACGACTTGCCGGCGCTCGGGTAGCCGACGAGCGCCACGTCGGCGACGGTCTTCAGCTCCAGGACGATGTCCTGGAGGTCCCCGGGCTCGCCGAGCAGCGCGAAGCCGGGCGCCTTGCGGCGGGCGGAGGCCAGCGCCGCGTTGCCGAGGCCGCCCCGGCCGCCCTGCGCGGCCACGTAGGAGGTGCCGTGCCCGACCAGGTCGGCGAGGACGTTGCCGGCCTTGTCGAGGACCACGGTGCCGTCGGGGACGGGCAGGATGAGGTCCTGGCCGTCCTTGCCGGAGCGGTTGCCGCCCTCGCCGGGCTTGCCGTTGGTGGCCTTGCGGTGCGGGGAGTGGTGGTAGTCCAGCAGGGTGGTCACGGACTGGTCGACGGTGAGGATCACGTCGCCGCCACGGCCGCCGTTGCCGCCGTCGGGGCCGCCCAGCGGCTTGAACTTCTCACGGTGGACGGAGGCACAGCCGTGGCCTCCGTTACCCGCGGCGACATGCAGTTCGACGCGGTCCACGAAGGTGGTCATGGTTCAGTGCCTCCAGAAAGTACGAAAATGTCTTAGCTGTAACACGTCAAAGGCGGACCCTCTTCCCCGAACGGGAAGTGAGGTCCGCCTCGACGAATCGCTCTACGGAAGCCCTGGTCTAAGAGACTCAGGCGACCGGAACGATGTTCACGACCTTGCGGCCACGGCTGGTGCCGAACTGCACCGAACCGGCCTGCAGCGCGAACAGGGTGTCGTCGCCGCCACGGCCGACGCCCGCGCCCGGGTGGAAGTGAGTGCCGCGCTGGCGGACCAGGATCTCACCCGCGTTCACGACCTGACCGCCGAAGCGCTTCACGCCGAGCCGCTGGGCGTTGGAGTCGCGACCGTTCCGAGTGGACGATGCGCCCTTCTTGTGTGCCATCTGTTCTCAGTCCCTTACTTCGCAGCCGTGGGGATCTCAGTGACCTTGATCGCCGTGTACTGCTGGCGGTGGCCCTGACGACGACGGTAGCCGGTCTTGTTCTTGTAGCGCAGAATGTCGATCTTCTGGCCCTTGTGGTGGTCCACGACCTCGGCCTGGACCTTGATGCCGGCCAGCACCCACGGGTCGCTGGTCACGGAGTCGCCGTCGACAACGAGCAGGGTCGAGAGCTCGACCGTGTCGCCGACCTTGGCGGTGGAAATCTTGTCAACCTCGACGATGTCGCCGACAGCAACCTTGTGCTGACGACCACCGCTGCGCACGATCGCGTACACGCGGAACTCACTCTCTCGCTCGGGAACGGCACCCCCGCAGTCCAGCCGCCCGGCGACAGACGCGAGCGGCCTCTCCCGGTCACTCGCGCGCCCGGAAGGAAGAGGTTTACGGGGATGTGGCGGGTCAGTCGACACGCCGACGGTCAAGGTTACGGGGCCCGCCCCACAAGGGTCAAACCGGGCCCGCGGTCACCGGAGCCCCGGCTCAGCCGCCGACCGACGCGGCGTACTCGGCGTACGCCTCCTCGATGCGCGTCGGCGACAGGTCGAGGTGCTCCAGGATCGTGTACCGGCCGGGCCGGGTCCGCGGGGCGAACTCCACGGCCCGTACGAATTCGTCGTCGCCGAACCCGATCTCCTGCGCCACCACCGGCAGCCCGTGCCGGCGCAGTGTCTCGGCCATCAGCCGGGAGCCCTCGTGGTCGCCCCTCAGATGCGTCGCGAAGGCCGCCCCGATGCCCACCTGTTCGCCGTGGCTGGCGGCGCGCCCCGGGTAGAGCAGGTCGAGCGCGTGACTGATCTCGTGGCAGGCGCCGGAGGAGGGCCGCGTGTGCCCGGCGATCGACATCGCTATGCCCGACAGCACCAGTCCCTCGGCCAGCACGGTCAGGAACGCGTCGTCGCCGCAGCCGCCCGGGTGGCGCAGCACGGCCTCGCCGGCCTGGCGGGCCATCGCGGCCGCGAGACCGTCGACCTTCTCGCCGTTGACCCGGTGGGCCAGCTCCCAGTCCGCGACCGCGGAGATGTTGGAGACGGCGTCGCCGATCCCGGAGCGCACGAAACGGATCGGCGCCTCGCGTATCACCGCGAGGTCGACGAGGAGCGCGATGGGCGTCGGCACGCCGTACGATCCCCGGCCCGCGTCGTTGTCCAGGATCGACACCGGCGAACAGATGCCGTCGTGGGAGAGGTTGGTGGCCACGGCGACCATGGGCAGTCCGACGCGTGCCGCCGCGAACTTGGCGCAGTCGATGACCTTGCCGCCGCCGAGGCCGACGATCGCGTCGTACCGGCCGCCCTTGACGGCGTCGGCCAGCCGCACGGCGTCGTCGATCGTTCCGCCGTCGACCTCGAACCAGTCGGCGCCCGGCAGGGACGCCGACAGCCGCTCGCGCAGGCGGGCCCCCGAACCGCCGCTGACGGCGACGGCGAGCCTGCCCGACTGGGAGATCCGCTGATCCGCGAGGACGCTCGCCAGGTCGTCGAGGGCACCCGGGCGGATGTCGACGACGACCGGCGACGGAATGAGCCTCGTCAGTACCGGCACGCGATCTCCCGGCCCTTGGCGAGGTCGTCGTGGTTGTCGATCTCGACCCACTTGACGTCACCGATCGGCGCC
>NZ_BMWA01000007.1:237478-357733 GCF_014650995.1 Streptomyces viridiviolaceus | reverse complement strand
TACGACTCGAGGTCCGCGATCACTGCGCGCAGAGCCTCGGGGTCGGGGTACTCGGGCTGCTGCGCCGCGGGCAGGTCCCGCCAGGAGTACCGGGCCTCGACGGCCTGCCCGGTGGCGGGGGCCGCCGGGTCGGGGGTGACGACAGCGGGTTTCGGGGGAAGCAGTCGGGTGCTCACCGGGGTTCCTCCGCGGCCTGGTACAGATGGTGGCGCTCGCCGATGGCGACGACCCGGGGCAGGTCCTCGGCCTCGGGGGGCGGCGGCGGGGTGCCCGGGACCGGCGGCGCGCCCGCCTCCAGGAAGAAGCGGTCGACTCCCGACGGGCTGAACAGCAGCAGCTGGCGCGCGGTGTGGATGCCGTTGTTGCGGAACCGGTGGGCGGTGCCCTTCGGGATGAAGACGAAGTCTCCGGGGCGTACCTCGTAGGTGCGCCCGCCGGCCGTGATGTCCAGCTCACCGGAGAGCAGGTAGAACGCCTCGTCCGCGTCGGCGTGGATGTGCAGCGGAGGCCCTCCTCCGGGGGGAACGGACGCCTCGAGGAAGGTCAGGGAACCGCCGGACTCCTCATGGGTCAGCTTCACGGTGTAGGCGTCACCGCTGAGCCACACGGACCGGCCCTGGCCCGCCGGGACGTGGAGGACGTCACGGTCCGGCTGCCGGGGGTGTTCGTGGTCGTGGTGGTGGTCGGAGCTGTTCGTCGGGGAGGTGGTGCTGTACGACACGGTTTCGTCCTTAGGGATCTCTTGGCGCCTGGGCAGACCTGCGATGCCGGTGGCCCTCAGAAGAACGGGCTGCGGGACTCGCCTCCCAGCAGTACCTGTCCGGTCAGCTCCAGGATCGAGTCCTGGGCCACGGCGTGCTGGCGCATGGTGTGGGCGTCGCGCAGCCAGCGGTCCAGCGGGGACCTGTCGCGGTAGATGGAGGAGCCGCCGACCAGGTCGAACAGGGAGGACACGATGCTCCGCGCGGTGCGGAAGGCGTGGTAGCGGGCCAGGGCGGTGGCGGTGCGCTGCCGTGCCGTGGTCTCGTCGCCCCGTTCGAGGGCGGCCCACTGCTCCTCCAGGCTGGTGTAGACGGCGGCGCGTGCCGCGGCCAGCTCCATCTCCGCCGTGGCGAGGGCCGTCTGCACCCGCGGGCTCGCGGTCCAGGGCGTTCCGCTCTCCCGGTCGACACGGGTGTGCGCGAGGTCCCGCACGTGGTCGATGGCCGCCCGCGCCATCCCCAGGGGTACGCCGGACATCTTGCGCAGGATCGCGTCGGGGGTGGCGTGCAGCGGGCCGGTGCGCCGCGGCACCCGGAAGGAGAAGGAGTGCTCCTCGGGGACGAACAGGTCGGTCACCTTGTAGTCGCAGCTGCCGCTGCCGGCCAGTCCCGTGGTGTACCAGGTGTCCACGATCTCGTACTGCCGGGGACGGGCCACCATCACACGCCAGTGCACCGGGTCACCGGTGACGGGGTCGGTCTCCGGCGCGCCGTCCCGGAAGACCTGGCAGCCCGCCACGAGCACCTCGCAGTGGGTGGAGCCGCTGCCGAACCGCCAGTGTCCCGACACCCGGTAGCCGCCCGGCACGCGTTCGGCGCGTCCCTGCGGGTGGATCCAGCCGGAGTTCGGGGTGTCCAGGTCGCCGTAGAACTCCTGGACGGCCGCTTCCTCCAGGTAGCCCGCGTAGATGCCCGAGTCCATGCCGATCATGGCGCACCAGGCGGTCGAGACGTCGCCGGTGGCCAGCGTCTCGATGAGCTCGGTCTGCTGCATGGAGGTGAGTTCCGGACCGCCGCGGTCCTTCGACACGGCGGCGCGGAAGACGCCGTTGCGGCGGAGCAGGGCGACGACGTCCTCGGGCAGCCTGCGGCCCGCCTCGATGTCCGCGGCCCGCTCCCGCAGGAACGGCACCGCCTCCCGGGCCTGCCGCAGTATCGCCTCCGCGGTGCCGGGGGCCTCGGACTCCTCGAAGTGGCGCTGCTCTGTGATGGTCACGTTGTCCTCCAGTGGGGGGTGGTGATTCAGGCGTACCGGCCGGGTGCGATGACCAGGCGGGGGTCGAGGGTCTGCTTCAGCCGGCGGACGAAGGCCCGTGCGGCGGGGTCGCCGGAGAGCCGGTCCACCCACTGGTGGTGGTCGGAGTCGAGGCGGTAGGGGTGGAAGCCGGCTTCGGCGAACAGTTCGTAGGTCCGGTCGAGCGCGCGGTGCGCACGCCGGGCGTCCGGTGCGGTGCGCGGGAAGCGGAAGGAGACCACGAGGTCGACCACGTCCGCGTCCAGGGCGTTGATGGTGGAACCGGCCCGGACCCCGGTCTCGGCGTGGACCTGGGCCAGGAGCTCCTGGGCGCGGGCGACGGCGCGGCCGGTGAAGGGGATCAGCGGCAGGAAGAAGAGCCATCCGCCGCCCTCGGTGTCGACCCGGTCCGCGTCCTGGCCGACGGCGGAGCGGAGCATCGTCTCGTTGCGCGAGGGGTCGCCCGCGTAGAGCCGCTCGACCGCCTGCGCGACCATGTCGTCGTCTGCGGGGGGATGCTCGTCCGAGCGCAGGACCCGGGTGAACAGTCCGCTCGCCCCGGCCTCTTCGCCGAGGACCCGGCTGACGGCCGCCACGGACCGTTCGGTGCCGCTGACGCACAGGTGGGCCAGGTACTCGTCCGCGTGGCCGCCGTAGGACTGGGTGGAGACGGTGTCGTAGACCTTCAGCACCCCGGAGACGAGTCCCTGTGCCGTCCAGCGGCGCAGTTCGTCGATGGCCTGAACCAGCCGGCCGCTGTCGAACCCGAGGCGCAGGACGCACTGGGCTTCGGGGCGGGGCAGCAGCCGTACCACGCCCGCCGTGACGATGCCGAGGTCGGACTGGGTGAACAGGGCCAGCGGCGACGGGCCGAGGCCCTGCGGGTTGACCGCACCCGGGTGTTCGCCGTGCGGCCACCAGCCGACGCGCAGCAACTCGCCGTCGGGGAGGACCACTTCGAGCCCGGCCAGGTCCAGGGTGCGCTGCCGGCGCAGGCCGACCCCCCGGTCGACGATGTTGCCCAGCACGCTGGTGTGCCCGGAGGACGCGGTGACGTTGAGCATCCGGTCGGTGCCGTCGAGCAGCTCGGCCAGGCGCAGTTGGGTGACGCCCGGTTCCACGATCGCCCAGCCGCCCTCGACGTCGAGGTCACGGATCGCGTCGAGGCCCTGGAGTTCCATGGTGACGACGGAGTCCCGGGCCGGTTCACGGGAGCCGAGGCCCCAGTTGCGGCCGGTGCTCAGGGCCTGGAGCCGGGGACCGCCTTCGGTCCGGGCGAAGGCACGGACGGTCTCGCGTACTTCCTCGACCGTGCGGGGGCGCACGACGCCGTAGATGTCGCGCGGGCTGAACATGCTGACATTCGCCCCGGGCGGGAGGGGCTGCGACGTCTCGCCGACCGCGCGTATCGATGCGGTGGGAATTCCTGCGGGAAGAACGGACAAGGCACACCTCACTTGATTTTCGTACCGATAATTCCGCGGTGGAACACCAGCGGTTCGCCGTCGTCCGCGCCGTGTCCGATCGAGTCCACGTGGGCGAGGAAAAGGCTGTGGTCCCCGGCCTGGACTATTTGTTCGACGGAGCATCGCAGCGTGGCCAGGGCGACCGGCAGTACGTCGCGCTCGACGGCGGCCTCCAGGGCCGTACCGAGCGGCTTGTCGCGGGAGGCGAACAGTCCGGCCGTCGCCGCCTGCCGGTCGCTCAGGAGGTGGACCGCGAAGGACCGGCTGTCGCACAGGACGGGGTGGGCGCGGGCCGTGTTCAGGACGCTGACCAGGATGCGGGGCGGTGTCAGCGAGACCGACATCAGCGCGTTGATGGTCATTCCCACGGCCCGCTCGCCGCTGCCGGTGCACAGCAGGGCGACGCCGGTCGGGAACAGGCGCATGGCCGAGCGCAGGTCGACGGCGTCGGCGGCCGGCTCCGGGATGTCGATTCGGGGTGCGTTGGAGTAGACGGTCGTGGACACGGGTCCTCGATTCACTCGGCAGCCGGGCCGGAAAAACGCCTGGCTCCCGGTCGGCAGTTTCACGATTCGTTCTCGAAGCTCTGGGAAATAAGCTAGTCAGCCGGTCCTGGGAATGGCCACTGATAACTCGGGCCGTTGTCCGACTACTTGACTACTCGGGTGAGTAGATTTCCGCTCGTATCCTGTGGTGCGAAACACAGCGAAAGCGCGCCGCCGAAAATTCGGCGACGCGCTTCGGAAAACGGTGGACGGCGGGACGGGGCGGCTGGTTCAGGAAAGGGTCAGCACCGCCTTGCCGCGGACACGGCGGGCGACGACGTCCTGCGCCGCCTGGCCGGCCGACCGCCAGTCGGCCTCCCGGCCCACGGTCACCCGCAGGCGACCCTCGCCCAGCAGCCGGGCCAGATGGGCGAGGTCGGCGCCGGTACGGCCACCGGCCTGGATACCGACGAGGGTCAGCCGCTTCTCCACCAGCCGGTAGGGCGCCAGTGGTGTCTCGCGTCCCGAAGTCGCCCCGATGGAGACCACCGTCCCGTCATCGGCCATGACGTCGAGGAGTTCCCCGAGCAGCGGACCGCCGACGTTGTCGAGCAGGACGTCGACCGGGCCGCCGATCCGGGCGGCGCTCGTCACCACCTGGTCCGCGCCCAGCTCCGCCAGGCCCGCTCCTCGTGCCGCGTCGCCTACGACGGCGACCACCTCGGCGCCCTGGAGCCGGGCGAGTTGCACGGCGAAGTGGCCGACCCCGCCCGACGCGCCGGTGACGGCGACCCGTTGGCCGGGCCGCACCCCGGCCCGGCGCAGCGCGCGCAGGGCGGTGAGGCCCGCGACGGGCAGCGCCGCGGCCCGCACGAAGTCGACCTCGTCCGGGAGCGCCGCGAGTTCGTCGACGTGCACCGCGCGCAGCTCCGCCCAGCCGCCGGACCAGCCCCAGGTGACGACGCGGGTACCGGCGCCGGGACCGGCGCCCGAGGCGGCGGGTTTCTCGACCGTGCCGGCGGCGTCCCAGCCGGGGACCGAGCCGTCCGGGGCGGTGGCGTTGCCGGTCTGCGGCAGTTCGCCGTGGTTGAGGGAGGCGGCGGCGACCCGGACCAGCACCTCGTCCGGCCCCGGAACGGGGTCGGGGACCTCGGTGAGCCGCAGCCCGCCGGGTGCGGTGTGATCGACGACGAGCGCGCGCATCAGAGGTTGGATCCGCCGTCCACCGCGATCGCGGCACCGGTGACGAAGGACGCCTCGGGCGAGACGAGGTAGGCCACGGTGTGGGCGATCTCGTCGGCCGTTCCGTAGCGGCCGAAGACGTTCTGCGAGCGCTGGTACTCGGCGCTGGGGCCGTCCGCAGGGTTCATGTCCGTGTCGATGGAGCCGGGAGCGACCTGGTTCACCGTGATCCCGCGCGGCCCCAGGTCGCGCGCCAGTCCGAGGGTGAGGCCGGAGAGGGCGGCCTTGCTCATGGCGTACGCCGTCATGCCCGGTCCGGGGACGTGCGTGGCCAGGCAGCTGCCGACGTTGACGATGCGGCCCCCCTCCCCCATGTGCCGGGCGGCGGCCTGGGCGGTGAGGAAGGCGCCGCGGGTGTTCACGTCGAGCGTGCGGTCCAGGACCTCCAGCGACGTCTCCTCCAGGGCCGGCATCGACATGTCCATGTAGCCGGCGTTGTTGACCAGGATGTCGATGCGCCCGAACTCGCGGGCGACGGCGTCCACCGCCGCGCGGACGGCCTCCGGGTCGGCGGCGTCGGCGGCCACGGCCAGGGCGCGACTGCCCGCCGCGCGGATCTCCTCGGCGACCTCCTCCGCCTGGTCCTTGTTCCGGGCGAACGTCAGCGCCACGTCGGCCCCGTGCGCGCTGAGCCGGCGGGATATCGCCGCACCGATCCCCCGGTTGCCTCCGGTGACCAGAGCCGTCCTGCCTTCGAGATTCCTGACGATGTCCATGCGCTCAGACCCGTTCCCTTGGTGTGTCGGGGGCGTTTACCGGGCCGGTGGCGGCAGTGCCGCGGGGCCCCGGTGCGGCACGACCATAGGGTCGGTTCGGAACGGCCCTCAAGGCGAATCCGCAGCTCCCGGCGTTTTCTACCCGCGCCGGTAGGGGTGGGTAGCCGTCGACTACTCGCGTCATCAGTGGCTTGCCGGCCGCGGCCGTTCTAGCGTCGTTCCGTGCCCCGGCCGGCCGCGGTGGGTACGCGGCGGCCCGCTCTCGGCGGACGTACGCCGTCCGCGCCGGACCCACCGGTCGTGTCCCCACGGCGAGCCGGCGAGCGTGCGGAGCGCGGGGAGACGGGTGCGGAGAAGCCCCGGCACCGTGGCCGCGGCACAGCCACCCACTCGGCCCGTGGCCGAGGCCCCGGCACGATCACGTCCCACCCCAGCCAAGAGGGGAAACCATGTCTTCTGCACGTCTCGGCCGTCGGTCCGTTCTGGCGGGTGGTGCCGCCGCGGCGGGTACCGCGGCACTGGCGGCCACCGCGCCGACGGCTGCCGCGGCGCCCGGTGCCGGCACCGGCGCGACCGTCTCTCCTCGGGACCCCCGCTACGAACTGCTGACCACCGGCATCAACAAGCGTTTCGTGGCCCGTCCCGAGTACATCAGGATGATCCGCTCCGCGGCGGACGCCGAAAGAGCGCTGCGCGAGGCGTACCGCTCCGGCAAGCGGCTGTCGGTGCGCAGCGGCGGCCACTGCGTGGCCGACTTCACCTGCAACCCCGAGGTGGAGGTCATCCTGGACTTCTCCGAGATGACCGGCGTCGGCTACGACCCGAAGTTCCGGGCGTTCTACGTGGACGCCGGCGCCCGCCTCTACAACGTGTACGAGGCGCTCTACAAGGGATGGGGCGTCACCATCCCCGGCGGTGTCTGCCACAGCGTGGGCGCCGGCGGTCATGTGTCGGGCGGCGGCTACGGCATGCTGTCCCGGGCGTACGGCCTGGTGGTCGACCACCTCTACGCGGTGCAGGTGGTCGTCGTGGACGCGCGCGGCAAGGTGCGCACGGTCGTCGCCACCCGCGAGGAGGACGATCCCAACCGCGATCTGTGGTGGGCGCACACCGGTGGTGGCGGCGGCAACTTCGGGCTGGCGGTCCGGTACTGGTTCCGCTCGCCGGACGCCACCGGAAGCCGGCCCGGCGACCAACTGGTCAACCCGCCCTCCCGGGTGTGGACCAGCGCCCTCGACTTCCCCTGGGAGCAGCTCGACGAGGCCTCGTTCGGCCGGCTGCTGAAGAACTTCGGCGACTGGCACGAGCGGCACAGCGGCCCGGACGACCGGTACCGCCACCTGAGCAGCCTGTTCAACGTCAACGCCAAGGGGTTCGGCCGGCTGAGCCTGTACACCCAGATCGACGCGACGATCCCCGACGCGCGCGCCCTGCTCGACGCCTATCTGGAGGAGCTGCTCGACGGCACGGGCATCGAGCCGGTGCCGATGGAGTGTCCCAGCGGCGAACTGGCCGCGATGCCCAACCAGTTCCGGCCGACCGAGCTGCCGTGGCTGGCGGCGGCGCGGATGCTCGGTGCCCCCGACCCGGTGGGCGCCAACCCGATCGCGCGGGTGGGGCTGAAGTCGGCTTACTTCCGGCGCAACTTCACCGACCACCAGGTCGCCTCGCTGTACCGGTTCCTGTCCGACCCCGAGCTGGACAACCCGGACACGACCCTGGTGCTGCTGTCCTTCGGCGGCCGGATCAACGGCGTCGAGCCGCAGGCGACGGCGAGCGCCCAGCGCGACTCCGTCTTCAAGGTGATCTTCCAGAACATCTGGTCGGACCCGAAGCACGACGCGCGCTACATGCGCTGGATCCGGGACTGGTACCAGGACGTCTTCGCGGAGACCGGGGGCGTTCCGGAGATCGACGGCGTGACCGACGGCTGCTACATCAACTACCCCGACACGGACATGGCCGATCCGCGCCACAACCGCTCCGACCTGCCCTGGCACACCCTGTTCTACAAGGGCAACTACCGCAGGCTGCAGGCGGTCAAGGACCGCTGGGACCCGTCGAACTACTTCCGCCATTCGCTGTCCGTCACAACGGGGCGCTGACCCTTCGCCGGTGAGGCGCACGGCCCACGGCGGCCGTGCCGTCTCCCCGGCGGCGACCGGAGGTTGAGCAGCAATGACCGATTCAGCGGTGATCGACATACGTTCCGTCACCGAGGACGACCTGCCCGGCTGGACCCGTACGTGGGGCAACGGTTACCTGCGCCCGTACACCGACGGCGGCGTCGACGCCATCCGGTCGACGGCCGCCCGGGACCGGCTCATCGGCGCCTTCGACATGGACAGGTGCGTCGGTACGTACCGCAGCACCGCCCAGGAACTGACCGTGCCCGGTGGCGCCTTCGTTCCCGTTTCGGCGATCTCCAGGGTGAGCGTCGCCGGCACGCACCGCCGCCGCGGGCTGCTGAGCAGGATGGTGGCGATGGATCTCCGCGGTGCCTTCGAGCGCGGTGAGCCCGTCGCCGTCCTCGATGCCGCGCAGTACCCCCTCTACGGCCGTTACGGGTTCGGTCCCGCCACGGCGATGGCCTGGTTCGAGATCGACGTCAACCGGGCCCGGCTGGACCCGCGGCGGACCGCCGACACCTCCGGGGTCCTGCTCGTCGACGCCCGGGAGTACTCGAAGGCCGCCCCCGCGGTCTACGAGCGGCTGCGCGCCGTCCAGCCCGGCACGCTGCGCAGGGACGAGCTGTGGTGGCAGGAGGCCACCGGGCAGCGCGCGGGATCACCGTCCGGCCGGCCCGAGCCGTTCTTCGCCCTGCACCTGGACCCGGTGACGGGCGAGGCAGACGGACTGCTCTGCTTCAGCGCCGAGGAGCGGTGGGGGGCCATGCTGCCCCAGTCGCCCCTGTGGATACGCGATCTGATCGCCGTGTCCCCGCAGGCCGAGGCGGCCCTGATCCGGTTCGCCGTGACGACCGACTGGGTGACCACGGTCCACCTGCCCTACCGCGCACCCGACAGCCTGCTGCCGCTGTGGCTGGGCGATCCACGGTCGGCGCGGGTCAGTGCCCTGAGCGACTACATGTGGCTGCGCGTCCTGGACACGCCCCGCGCCCTGTCGGCCCGTACCTACGGCGTCGAGGCGGAGCTGGTCCTGGAGGTGACCGACGCGGCCGGGTACGCCGCGGGCACCTGGCTGCTGGAGGGCGGTCCGGACGGTGCCTCCTGCACGCGCACCAGGCGCGCCGCGCAGCTGCGCATCGACGTGCGGGACCTCGGTTCGCTGTACCTGGGGGACGACTCGGCCACGCGCCTGTCGGTGCTCGGCGGCACCGAGGAACTGCGGCCCGGGGCCCTCGCCCGGGCGGACGCGATGTTCCGCACCGGACGCCGGCCGTGGTCGCCCCGCGCCGTGCTGGGGCCGCGCTACCAGGCCGGCGCCCCGTGACCACGCGGAGGCCGGCCGGACCCACCCCACTATTGGATAGCACGATCCAAAACAT
Organism: Streptomyces viridiviolaceus; assembly: GCF_014650995.1. Classification (GTDB taxonomy): domain Bacteria; phylum Actinomycetota; class Actinomycetes; order Streptomycetales; family Streptomycetaceae; genus Streptomyces; species Streptomyces viridiviolaceus. Next base: position 348,321 of record NZ_BMWA01000007.1, on the reverse strand, counting down.
GCTACGCTCGGGACATGGCCCGACCGAGGACCTTCGACGAGGAACGGGCCCTGGACGCGGCGATGCGCACGTTCTGGGAGAAGGGCTACGAAGCCACCTCCACTCAGGACCTGTGCGACGCCACCGGACTGGGGCGCAGCAGCATCTACAACACCTTCAAGAGCAAGCACGACCTCTTCGAGCGTGCGCTGGCCCGCTACATCGACTCGATGACGACCGCTCAGCTGGCCGTCATGGAGGACGTGCGGCTCAGCGCCGCCGACCGCATCCGCACCCTGTTCGCCATGGTGATCGACGGCGAGACGGAACACCGGGCGGACGGACGCGGCCTCGGCTGCCTGACCGTGAACACCACGGTCGAGCTGGTCGCCCGGGACGCCCGGGCGGCTGGCATGCTGGAACGCGACACCACCCGCCGACTGGCGGCGCTCCGGGCGGTGTTCGAGGAGGGCAGGCGGGACGGCAGCATCACCTCGTCCCGCGACCCCGGAGCGCTGGCCCGCTTCGTCAACGCGGCGATCGGCGGTATGCGCATCTCCAGCCAGGGCGGTGCCGACCGGGCCACGCTGGAGTCGATCGCCGAGATCACCATGGACGCGCTCACCGGCTGACGGCGTACGCCGCCCCCGGGCCGGGTCCACGCATGCCCAAGTTTTGTACTGACCAATACATAACCTGACGAGACGCCGTCCCGCCGGACACCGCCGGGCGGCGCGACCCCCGAAGGAGACCGAACCGTGCCTCGTGCCGTATACGTCCTGGCGCTCGGCATCTTCGCCATGGTGACCAGTGAGTTCGTGGTCGCCGGGCTGATGCCGCAGATGGCCGAAGGACTGGACGCGACCATCCCTCAGATCGGTTACCTGATCACCGCGTTCGCGGTGGCCATGGCGGCCGGCGGCCCGTTCCTGACCGTGGCCCTCATGAAGTTCCCGCCGCGTACGGCACTGATGGTGCTGTTCGTCATCTTCCTGGCCGGCAACGTGCTGGCCGCCACCGCGACCGGCTACGGCACGATGATGGCCGCGCGGATCATCACCGGCATCGCCTCCCAGGCGTTCTTCGGCGTGGGCATCTCGATGTGCGCCCAGATCACCCGCCCCGAGATCCGCGGGCGCGCGATCGCCGTGGCGATGAACGGCCTCATGCTCGGCACCCTGCTCGGCCTGCCCATCTCCACCCTGGTCGGCGAGCGCTTCGGCTGGCGCGCGGCGTTCTGGACCATCACCCTGATCACCGTGATCGCCGCCGTGGCCACCCTGTTCGGCGTGCCCCGCATCGACCGCGCGGAGGGCGGCGGCAGCTTCCGCCAGGAGGTCGGCGTCTTCAAGAAGCCCAAGATGTGGCTGGTGCTGTCCAGCAGCACGCTCATCATCGGCGCCACCTTCTCGGCCTTCAGCTACTTCAACCCCATCCTCACCGACGTCACCGGCTTCTCCACGGGCACCGTTCCGCTGCTGCTGATCGCCTACGGTGCCGCCACGGTCATCGGCAACAACGTCGTCGGCCGCTTCGCCGACGGGCACACCGTCCCGGTGCTCACCGTCGGCCTCGTCCTCAACGCGGTGTTCCTGACCGGCTTCGCCCTCCTGGCCGACCTGCCCGCGCTGGCCGTCATCTGCATGATGGGCATCGGCCTGGTCGGCGTCACCATGAACCCGGCCATGGTCACCCGCGTCCAGCGCACCGGCAACGCCGGCCCGCTGGTCAACACGGTGCACTCGTCCTTCATCACCCTCGGCATCATCCTCGGCTCCTCCATCGGCGCCGTGGTGATCGACGCCTGGGGCCTGCGCGCACCGCTCTGGCTCGGCGCGATCATGGCGATCATCGGCCTGGCCACCGTCCTGCCCGACCTCGGCCGCCGCTCGGCCACCGCCGGCTCGACGGCGGCGCCGGAGCCCGCCCCCGTGGCCGCCGCACCGGACGGCGGTGCGCCCGCCAAGCAGACCGAGCAGGTCTGACTCCAGGCAACGCACAGTGGGCGGCCGGCCCCTGCCGGCCGCCCACTGCGGTGTGCGATGCGTTGTCACCTCACCGCTTCAAGGCGGGTGTTCGGGCGCTGGGACCTACGCCTGCTCCGTGAACCCCTCGGCGAGGGTGACCGTGCAGGAGAACAGCCCGTGGCCGTCCTGGCTGCCGGTCACGGAGAACCGCGAACGCCCCAGGGCGTCCTGCCCGGACCGCCGCGCCTCGATCCAGCTCGGGGCGTCCAGTTCCGCGTACCGGTGGAACCGGGTGTCCATTGCCGTCACGCACGCGGCCGGCCTACCCGACAGGGCATGGACCGCCTGCCTGGCCGCTTCGAGCATGAGCATGCCCGGGGCGTGATCGACGGGGTGGTCGAAGAGCACGGGATGCCCGGTGTCGACCCTCAACTGCCAGCGGTGCGGGGCGTCGCCGGGCGCCAGGACGACGTGGCGGGGATCCGTCCGGCCCGTCTCGTGGGCGGGGATGCCGGACGGCACCGGTATGGGCCGCACGGCTGCCGGGTCGCCGTGGTCACCGCGCAGCCGCAGGTAGACCTGCGGAGTCTGGACCGTGAAACGGCTCGTGGCCGCCGCCAGGGGCATCCCGTCGCGCACGACGTCGTAGGTGAGCGAGAGCGCCACGACGCTCCCCCGGCGGCGCACCACCTCGTCCGCCGCCACCCGGAGTTCGAGTTCGGCGGACGCGCCGTCGGCGCGCAGCACCTCGGGGTTCGCGCACCAGGAGTACGTGTCCCAGACCAGGTGGTGACCGAAGGGGACACCGTACGCCTCGTGGCAGAGCAGCGGGAACGTCTGGCGTATGGTCTCGCTGAGCAGCAGCGGGTCGCGGTGGCCGTCGCGCACCGCGTAGAAGAAGTGGTCCCCCGGCCAGCGGGCGGTGACGACGAACCGGTCTTCCGCGGTACACCGCCATCCGGTGAGCAGTACCTCCGCGGCGTTCCTCTTGTGTACGGATTGCTGCGACACCCTGGGCAGGCTCTGAACGACAGGAACGAGGGTCAACGGCCTGGACAACGTCACTCCCAACCGAGCGGAACACGGCAGAAACGGTGGCTGCGCTGGACTGCGTGATCAGTCGGTGCAAACATAAAGGACGTTCTATTTGTTGTCGAGGATGGCTAGGCGGAACGATGACGCGACCGACCCAGGAGAGAGCCCTGCGCACCCGCGAGGCGTTGATGCACGCCGCGGCGGAGGTGTTCGACGAGTACGGCTACGCGGGAGCGGGCATCAACCGCATTCTCGAGCGGGCGGGAGTCACCGCCGGAGCCCTGTACTTCCACTTCAAGTCCAAGGAGGGCCTGGCCGTCGCCATCATGGGCGCACAGCCCCAGCAGATAGAGTCGAAGCTGACCTCCCACGGTCTGCAGCGCCTGGTCGACATCACCTTCGTGTGGGCACACGAACTGCAGGTGAATCCCCTTCTCCGCGCGGGTGTCCGCCTCTCGGTGGAGCAGGGGAGCTTCGGTGTCCACGACGCCTCTTCGTATCTGGGCTGGCGGGAAATAATGGCCGAATGTCTTCAGGTGGCCGAAGACGACGGCGAGTTGCTGCCCGGGGCGCACACCGAGGACATCGCGGAGTTCCTGGTCGGCGCGTGTACGGGCATCCAGCTGTACTCCCAGCTGGTGAGTGCCCGCCGGGACCTGCCGGAGCGGACCGTGCGCATGTGGCGGATGCTCCTGCCCGGGATCGCCCCCTCCGAGACGATCGCCCGCATCGACCTGGACGTCCGCCGAGGTGAGGGGACGTGAGCCTGCGCATCGCCGTCGCCGGGGCAGGTGGCACCGTCGGGCGCCGCCTCACCGCGATCCTGGCCGCCGACCACAACGTCCTGGCCCTGACCAGGTCCCCGGTACGGGCGGCACGGCTCGGTGTCCGGGGCCGCCTCGTCCCCGCGGACTTCGGGGTCCGCGCCGGCCTGAACCGCGCCCTGGACGGGGCGGACGCGCTCTTCGTCGCGACCTTCGACCCGACGGACCCGCGTCACGACGAGCACCTGGCGTCCGCGGCCAGGGCCGCCGGGGTCGCGCACGTGGTGAAGCTGAGCGCCCTCGCCGTCACCGACCCGGACGCACAGGACCTGGTCACCCGCTGGCAACGGGAGTGCGAGCAGCTCTGGCAGGCGTCGGGTCTGACGTGGACGTTCCTGCGGGCCCGCGCCTTCATGTCCAACTGCCTGTCCTGGTCGGGAGCCGTGCGCTCCGGTGCGCCGGTGGCGACCCTCTACGGCGACGCTCCCAACGCCTGTGTCGACCCGGCGGACCTCGCCGAGACCGCGGCCCGCGCGCTCACCGGCCCCGGGCACGCCGGCCGCGCGTACGCCCTGACCGGACCAGCGGCCGTCTCGGCGCGCGAGCAGGTGGCGCACCTCGCGAGGCTGCTCGACCGTCCGGTGCGCCACGAGGAGCTGACCGAGCGACAGGCCCTCGACAGGTGGTGCGCCCGGCATCCGCGGGCGCTCGCCCACGCGCTGCTGGAGAGCGCCCGCCGCCAGGCCGCCGGCGCGAAGGCGTCCGTCGCGCCGGACGTGAAGCTGGTGACCGGCCGCACGCCGGCCACCTTCGACGCCTGGGCCCGTCGGCACCTCGACGCGTTCCGCTGAGCGCGCGGCCGGCGGGGAACGGACCGGGCGCGAACGACCGCCGCACGGCACGAACCGCGCGCGAGCACAGGACATCGGACGACCCCGCCGGGGAGGAACTCCGGCGGGCGGAAGGACACGCACATGTTGCTGGACGGCAAGACCATCATGATCACCGGTTGCTCGAGCGGGATCGGAGCGGCCGCGGCCCGGCTCTTCGCGGCCGAGGGCGCCAACGTGGTGCTGATGGCCCGGCGCGAGGAGCGACTGCGCGCCCTGGCGAAGGAGATCGAGGACGAGGGCGGGGCGGCACTGGTGGCGGCGGGCGACGTGGCGCGCGCGGACGACGTCGACCGTGCCGTGACGACCGCGGTGGAGCGGTTCGGCCGGCTCGACGGGGCGTTCAACAACGCCGGATGGGCGTCGGTCGGCCGTCTGCTGCACGAGACCGACGAGGCGGACTTCGACCGCGTCATGGACGTGAACGTCCGGGGGGTGTGGAACTGCCTGCGCCGCCAGATCCCCGCGATGCTCGCCGACGGGCGCGGCGGATCGATCGTGAACACCTCCAGCGTGGCGGGGGTCCAGGCACCCGGTTCGGGCGCGCCGTACGTCGCCGCGAAGCACGCGGTCCTGGGGCTGACGCGCGCGGCGGCGGGCGAGTACGGCGAGCGGGGCATCAGGGTCAACGCGCTGGTGATGGGCAGCGTCCGGACCGAGCTGATGGACGAAGTCCTCGGCAAGGCACCCGAGTTGGAGCACGCCTTCGTGCACCGCTCCACCCAGAAGCGCATGGCGGCACCGCGTGAGGCCGCCGAGGCCGCGGCCTGGCTGTGCAGCGACCGGGCGTCGTTCGTCACCGGCGCCGCCATGGCGGTGGACGGGGGCTGGACCGCCGCGTGATCCACGGTCCGTCATGCGCTCAGACGGTCCGTCACGGGACGGGACAGCCTGCTGTAGGTGTACGCGGCGGACACCATCGTCATGTGGTGGTGCCAGCCCGGGAAGGACCGCCCCTCGAAGTCCGTCAGTCCGAAGCCCTCACCGAGGACGCGGACGGTGGACCGCACCACCCGCACCCGGCGCATGAGGGACAGCACATATCCCGTGTCCCGCCGGCGCAGGGTGCTGAGCCAGTACTGGGGCTCGTCCGCTCCGCCCGGGTGACCGAGGGAGAACAGCCGGTACAGGGGCGGGGCGGCGCCGGGGACGGCCTGGCGGGCTCCGGGCAGGTGCACCGGCGCGGAGCGCAGCCGCAACGGACCGCCCCCGCCGGCGTACCGCCCCGGCAGGCCCCGGGGCCGTCCGGTGCCGCCCCGGCCGAGCAACTGCTCGGCCGTCGAGACCGCGCCGGGGACGGGCGAGCCCACCCTGCGGGCGGGCGCCACGGGCTGGTCCGGACGGACCCGGGCGAGGATCTCCCGGTTGCCGTACGCCGTGGCGGCGGTGACGTCGGCGAGGTCCCCCGTGGATGTCAGGTCGGCGACGAGCGGCGCCCGCCCCGCGCCCGACAGCGCGTCGGCGGCGTCCGCCATGCCCACGGCCCGCTCCCACGCCGATGCGGCGCCCACCGTGTCGGGAATCCGCGCCCGCCGCCGCAGCGCCGCGTCGTCGCACCACCCCCCGTCCAGTACGAGACTCCAGTCCACGGGAATCGCCTCCTCGTCGGAGGCGAGGAACAGGCCCACGCCCACCTGGCAGTTGACCGTCGCGCCCAGCTCGGGTACGAAGCGGCGGTGGACGCCGACCGACCGGCCTCCTCTTTTCTCGGACACGAAGGTCCCGGTGACCCAGGCGTGGTCCGGCAGACACCGGGCCGCCGCCCGTGCCAGTGCGGCCCGGGGCTCGCGCCAGTCCCACGGACTGGACGTGATGAACTGCTGCAGCGCCTGCCCGGCGGCCTCCACCCCGGACACCTGCAGCGCGATCCGCTTCATCGTCTTGCGGCCCGGCGTGTTCAGCAATCCGGACAAGTACACGCCTGCCCAGCGCCGTTGGTCGGCGCGGGGCAGACTGCCGAATACGTCCTGCGTGAACTCGGCCAACGGCCGCCCGCCGCGATCCGGCAGCGGGCCTGCGATGCAGGGAGTGAGCATGGTGTGCGCGTCCCCCTCGAAGCGGTGATGAGATCCTCGACCGCGAGAAACATAGCAAACATTCTCTTTCTTTTGGGCCCCGTTTCGGTCGACCACCTGGTGGTCCGACCCTTCGGACTTGCTTCGAGCAAGGAAAAGATGAAATGTTTGTCTCAGCATTCGGACTTCCGTCACGGTCCCGTCACCCGCGCCTGCCGCGCCACGAAGGGCCGCGCCGAGCCGTGCATCAGGGCATCCATTGGGGAGAAGGTCGGAGTGAAGCAGGTACGAGCCGTGCGGACGCGTCGCCTGATCCTGCAGGCCGCCGCCGACGAGTTCGACCGCCAGGGGTACGCCGGCACACCGCTGACCTGCGTGACGAAGACCGCCGGCATCTCCATGGGCGCGCTGACCTTCCACTTCCCCGCCAAGCAGGACCTCGCGGACGCCGTCCAGGCGGCGGGCATCGAGATGACCCGGCAGGTCATGGCCCACGTCGCAGAGCTGCCCGTCTCCCCCCTGGCCCGGGCGCGAGCGCTCGTCCTGGCGATCGCCCGGCTCCTGGAGGAGTCCACCGTGGTGCGGGCGGCTGCCCGGCTGACCCGGGAGCGTTCGGTCGAGCGTCCCTGGACGGGCGCGTGGTTGACGTGCATGACCGAGCTGCTGAGCAGGGCACACGAGGAGGGACGGCTGCGCGGCGAGGTCACCCCGCAGGCGTTCGCCGAATCGGTGCAGTTCCTCATCACGGGCATCGAGGAGTACGTGCGGTGTGCCCTGCCGGGCGCGAAGGGGGGCGCCACGGCCGTGTGCCGCGCGGCACGCGCCTGGGACATGCTTCTGTACGGCGCCATGTGTCCCAACCAGGCACGTGAACCCTCGACTTGACCAAGTAGGCACGAGCTGACCGTCCGGCCTTGCGCCGCGGTCCGCCCCGCGTGAACGTTTACTCGGCAACGACGCCGACGTACGGCCTTTCGCACCGCCACCACCTCCTTGTGCGGTGACCGCCCTGGCGCACCCTCGACCGACCAGAGCACTGGCTCTACGGCCCAGTTCTCCTCTCTCCATTCCTTGTCGACAGAAGGTGACTGACACGTGAACACAGTGCTGGAGGCCGGAACACGCCCTCTGCACGGTCGAGCGCCGGAGGTCTCCGCGCTTCGTCATGCGATCCGGTCCGCGCACCGGACGGGGGGCCTGCGGATCTCCTTCGAAGGGACACCCGGCCTGGGCCGGTCCCGCCTGCTCGCCGAGGCGGGCGCCGTGGCGGAGGCGTCCGGTGCGACGGTGATCCGCAGCCTGCACGAGGCGCCGGAGGTCTTCGACCGCCCCCTCGTCGTGCTGCTGGACGACATCCACTGCTCGGACGCGGCGGACGTGCGGGCTCTGGCGCAGGTGCGGCTGAACGCCGCGGACGTACCCGTCGTGTGGTGCACCGCCCGACGCTGGGGCAGGCCCAACAGCCCGCTGGACGTGGCCCTGGGCTCCCTGCCGGACCCCCACCGGCTGTTCCGGCTGCGTCCACTGGACGACCGGGCGGCCCGGGAGATGGCCCACGACCTGCTCGGCGCCGAGCCGGAAGGGGCGCTCGCCCGGATGGTGTCGTGCGTGTCCGGCCACCCACAGGCCCTGCGGGTGCTGCTCGAAGGGCTGCTGGAGGAGGGCCGGGTGGAGGTCGGCACGTACGCACGCCTGACGAGCAGCGGTCTCCCCGAGAAGTTCCGCGGGCTGGTGCGACGGTATCTGCAGGACTGCTCGCCGTCCTGCGATCACATGCTCCTCGTCGCCTCCGTCCTCGGCACCCACCTGGCCTTCGGGGAACTCGCCGAGGTGCTCGGGACGAAGCCGTCGCGTCTGCTGCCCGACCTCCAGGAGGCCGTCGTCTCCGGCCTGCTGAGCCAGGACGGCGACGACGTGCGGTTCGCGAACGGACTGTTCCGCAACGTGATCCTGAGCGCCGTCCCCGCCACCGCGCAGGCGGCCGTGCGGGAGCAGGCGCACCACTACCGTGCGGCGCCCAGGGGCACGGCGGCCGAGCACTCCGGCAGGCGCACCCCGCACGTGGCGTACGACTTCTCCGCCCGGCCGGCGAGGAACCTGATGGCTCTGCCCCCGCTCAACGGGAACACCGCCGCCCCCGCTCCCCGTCGCCTCCCCAAGGTCGTGACCGTCCTGAACGACCACCCCGCGGCCGCCGCCCGGAACGCCTCCGCGGAGGGCCACGCGGCACCGGTCGCGCACGGCATCCCGGGCTGGGACCGGCTGACGGAGAAGCAGGTCGTCATCGCCGGCCTCACGGTGCAGGGACTGACGAACAAGGAGATCGCCGAGCGCCTCTACCTGTCACCGCACACGGTCAACTACCACCTGCGCAAGATCTTCCAGGCCCTGTCGATCCGCTCCCGCACCGACCTGGTGCGCCTCACCCACACCGACTCCGCCGGCCGCGGCCCGGCTCCCGAAACCCGTCCGGCGGCCGGCTAGGCCCTGTCCCCACGCTCCCGTCGTCCGCCCGGAGGGCGGCCCGTGCGGCGTCGGGTGCGTGCCTGGCGTCGCGCGGCGGGGCGCGAGTCCGACGACAGGACCTGGCGGCGCCAGGCACCGGGGACGGTATCGCCGGCGAAGGTGACGGACCGGCATTGGCGACGAGCCCGACAGACGCTGGACCTTCTTCGTCATCGCCCCCTTCGCCGTCCTCGCGGTCAGCCGCCCCCGACGCATCCGCGCCACAGCCGACGGCTCTCTCGAGCGGCTGCGCACCGAACCGACCGCGCCCTGGATGCTCCCCATCCCCTGCCCCGCTTGGAGGACACCTCGCCTCTGCCGACCTCACGCTGTCCTCCGCGGAAGTCGCCGAGATCGACTCCCGCTCCGAGCAGATCACGGTTGAGTGGGCGGGGCCGCAGCGGGAGTGGTTCGTCCGCTCCGCCGGGGGGCCTCGGACCGAACAGCTCCAAGGACCTGCGCTGTTGTCGGCTCCGACCCGTAACCTGGTGCTCGGACACGTCGAGGAGGCGATGGTGCTCAGAAGGAAAACGCGGTTGCTCGCGGGCGCCATGGTCGTGGTCTGCACGGTGCTCGTCGGCTCGAGTGCACCGCGCTGTGCCCCCTCGGGCAGGTCGCTGCCAGCCGGTGCCGTCAGGGAGGTCGTTCCGAACCGGGTCATGACATGGAACCTCTGCAACCCTTGCGAGGTGAGCAACGTCGACCGGGCATCCGAGATCGCCACGCATGCTCCCCAAGTCATCGGCATGCAAGAAGCATGCGTGCGTGACGTCGAAAGGATCCGGGCCTATCTGAAGGATCTGCACGGGCTCACTTACCACGTCGAGTACGGGATGGTTCTCCGGAATCGGAGCCGGTGCGGGGGAGCGCCGTGGAAGCCGGGAGCCTTCGGCCAGGCGATCCTTTCGGCCGCACCGATGAAAGACCGCACACACGTGGAGTACCCCGACGGCGGATCCGAAGACCGTGGGTACATGGCAGTCACCACCGTGGTGGGTGGCCAATCCGTACGGGTTTTCAACACACACCTCGCCCACCGACGCCAAGAAGCAGTCCGCGCACACCAGATCGGTGTACTCGCCCCAGAGGTCGGCCGGCACGCCCGCGCCATCGTTCTCGGCGACTTCAACGCGCTGCCAGACGCTCCCGAACTCGCCCCGATGTGGGCAGTGGCCGCGGATACGGATCCCCGGTGTCGCACCGCGGCCGGCACCTGCCGGCCGACGACCGACTGGCAGAGCAAGTTCGACTACATATTCCTGAGAGGCATGGCCCCCCTCAAGCACCGCGTGCAGCCCACCCCGTACTCGGACCACCACCTGCTTCTCACCGAACTGGACCCGACTCAGAGGTCCAGTGCCCTTTCGTGATCCATCAAGTGGATCCGTCGGCGGTCCGACGTCGGTGGCGGCTGCGTCGGGCCGTTGCCTGGTGGCGTCTGCGCCAGTAGTAGATGGCGAAGGCTGATGACATGGCTCGCCCCCACGGCCGAATGCCCCGGGCCACGACACCGACAAGGGCGGCGACCGCGCCCCTGACAGCGACACCAACGCCCATGGGCTGCGCGGGCGAACGTCCGTGTCCGTCGTCATGTGGGTGGCTCCTTCCGGTCACGGTACGGTCCTGCCATGTCCCGATCAGCCGATGTCGGCCTCTCCCAGCCCCCCGTCACCGCAGATGACGTCGACCTCGCCGTGCAGCTTGCTGTGGCAGTCCTTCGCGAGGCGCCCCCAGCTGCTTGGGAAGGCAAGGCCGGTTCGCTGGAATGGGACTGCTGGGAAACCGTCGAGCACCTCAGCGACGACCTCTTCGCCTACGCCGCGCAACTGGGCCCGAAAATCCCGCCCTTGGATGGTGAGGTGCCCTTCGTATGGGAGAGCCGGCGGCTCGGCGGCCCGGCGAATGCCATTCACGCGAACCGCGAGGCGGGACCCGTCGGCCTGCTGCAGGTCCTGGAAGCGAGCGGCGCGCTGCTGGTCGCCATGGTGCGCACGACGCCTCCGCAGTCCCGCGCTCACCACGTCTTCGGCGTCTCGGACCCCGAGGGTTTCGCCGCGATGGGGATCGTGGAGACGCTGGTGCACACGCACGACCTCGCACAAGGGCTCGACCTCGCATGGAATCCGCCTGCCGATCTGTGCTCGCGGGTGCTCGCCCGGCTGTTTCCGGACGCACCGTCGTCCACGGACCCCTGGTCCACCCTCTTGTGGGCCACCGGACGCACCGAACTACCCGGACACCCTCGTCTGACCACATGGCGCTGGGACGGCACACCCCGGGCACAGGCTCAGGTGGAGGCGCTCGTCCACCCCACCGAGCGAGGCCCCGCTGCGGGGAGCGGCGCCTACCCGCCCCAGCAGAGTGACCTCGATCCCTGAGCGGGCCAGTGCGAGACCGGTCACCGGGCGCGGTCAGCCCTTCGATCTTCCCGTAGTGGCCGATCATCGACAGGTCACGGATCGTCCGGGCGGTGACCGGAGCACGTGCACGGTGGCCGGGGACGCGTAGTACGGCCGCAGCGCGAAGGGCACGAGGACCTGCACGACGGCCGAAGGCCGCCAGGGTCACCGCCGTGGGGCGCACAGTACGACGCAGGAAGAGTCCGGCCGTTGAGCACCCTGTCCGAACGACGGGCCACGGTCCGCCGTCCGGCTGTGACGCCGGAGGATCCCGGTGCCGGACAGTCTCGGGACCCACCGGCGTCCACAGTGTGAATGCACCGGTCACGCCATCGCCGTTTGCCCGGGCTGGGCGGCCTGCGTCCGGACCGGCGGCTCGGTGCCGGGCTGCCGGCCCTGCTCCTTCGCCTGCTCGGCTCGCTTCCGTGCCGCCTGCTCGCGGGTGATCACTTCGGTGGCGACGCCGACAGCCACGGCGATCGGCCACTCCAGCGCTCCGGCGACCGCCATGCCGCCAAGGATCCCGTAGCCGGTCAGCTTGCGGAGCGAAGGGGTCCGCGAGGTGGCCCCGCGGGCTCCCTTGAACATGTCGCCCGGGGTCACGTAGGGAATCGCGACTCGGGGATGGGCAGTGTGCAAGTGCACCACCTTTCCCATCGGGCTCGCCTGGTCCTGCGCCTCCTCCTGGCGGCGCTCGGTAGCCGCCTCGGGGGCCTGCGGCATCGGTTCTGCCGTGGGAGGCATCTGTGCCATCGAGGGCCCGGTCGCCTCCGTCCGGGGTGTCTCACCCGGAGTGGCTGCTGATTCTTGCTGATATCCCGGCCGCATCTCTGGGGAAGTCATCTCGTCCTCCCGCCGTAGGGAGCTTGGTCTCCCTACGGTCACGTTCCATGCTTGGAGGTCGATAAACGACAGAGACCGATGAGAAGGGCCGGACGCGCGCCGATCAGGCGTAAGCCGTCGTCGGCTGCCCGCCGGCGGTGAACGCCTTCCAGATCTGGACGGACAGGCGGAGCAGGGCGGCCTCGAGCAGGGCGACCGCCACCTGGGTCAGAATCGTGGTGAATACGTGCGGCATGACCGGCCGTCTTTCGTGAGGATTGTGCTGTGGACCCCTCCTTTGTCCGCTCCCACGACTTCGGGGAGGCGGCAATGACATGGCCTGCAGGTGAACTCTCCCTTACCGGAATGGGTCACTCCCCGTCCCGCCCCAGCCGACGGGTGACGCCGGTCACCACAGCAGGCAGCACCACGGATCCCGCCGCCGACGTCAGCGCGATCGTCCAGCCCGCGGGGCCCAGGGGCCGACTGCCGAAGAAGTGGCTGAGCCCCGGCACCGTCACCACCATGCCCAGCGCCACCAGAGATCCCGCCACCGCCGCGGCGACCACCGGGTCGCGGCCCGCGTCCTGCAGCGTCTGAAGCAACTGGGACGTCACCAGGGCGACCAGGGCGACGGTGTCGGCGCGCCCCCGGGTGCCGGTCGCCCGGGCGACCACCCAGGCCACGGCGGCCGCCGCTGTGGTGGCGGCGGCACGCAGCCGGATGTGGCGCGTGAGAGCCGTGCCGAGCGAAGCCTCGGGTCCCTCTGCGAGCAGTTTCCCCGCGTGGTCGGCCGGCGGCCGGGCGGCGATGGTCATGGCGGGCAGCATGTCCGTGAGCAGGTTGACCAGGAGGAGCTGGCGGGCGTTCAGCGCACTGCGCCCGGTGAGCAGGCTGGTCGCCAGGGTGAAGGCGATCTCGCCGAGATTGCCGCCGAGCAGGATGCCCAGCGCCTTGCGCACCGAGGCCCACATGGCCCGGCCCTCGACGATGGCGTCGACGATGGTCTCGATACGGTCGTCGGTGACGACCACGTCGGCGGCGGAGCGGGCCGCCGGAGTCGCCCGGGTGCCCAGCGCGATACCGACGTCGGCGATCCGGATGGCGGGCGCGTCGTTGGCGCCGTCGCCGGTGACGGCGACGATCCGGCCGGCCGAGCGCAGCGCGGTGACGATGCGGACCTTGTGCGCCGGGGTCACCCGGGCGAACACCGTGATGTGCGGCAGGGTCCGTACGAGCGCGGCATCGTCGAGAGAGTCCAGTTCCGTTCCCGTCATCAGCCGCGGTTCCTCCTCGGGCCGCAGTTCCCTGGCGATCGCGGCGGCGGTGCTGGGATGGTCGCCGGTGACCATGACGATCCGCACCCCGGCCGCGGCGAGCCGGTTGACGCTCTCGGCCGCGGCGGCCCGTACCGGGTCGGCCAGTCCCAGGAGGCCCAGCAGACACATACCGTCGCGGTTCCCGTCGCTGACGTCCGCGAGACCGGCGAGCGCGGTGTCGTCCTGCGGCGCGTCCGGAGACAGCACCTGCTCGGCGACCGCGAGGACCCGCAGGCCTTGCCGGGCCAGCCGGTCGACCTCCGCCTCGATCTCCTCCTTCCGCCCGTCGTGGAAGGGCTCGCTGCCGGCGCCCCTGCGGATCCGGTCGCAGCGGGCCAGGACGACCTCGGGTGCGCCTTTGACGACGATCCTCGCCCGGTCGCCGGAGCGCCCCAGCACGGCGTGGAAGCCGCGACCGGGCTCGAACGGCAGCTCGGTGATGCGGTCCCACATGGCCGAGGGGAGCCCGGCCGCCCGGGCGGGGGGTGCACCGAGCGACTCGGCCCCGGCCGCGATGGCACGGTCGGTGGGGTGGGCGAGCGTCGCGGCGGCGCCCGGCGGAACCGCCAGGGCCGCTGTGGCGAGGACCAGGCGCAGCGCCGGGGTGAGCCTGTCGGGCGGCCGGCGCTCCAGCCCGTCGGAAACCTGCTGGAGGCTGATCCTGCCCTCGGTGAGCGTGCCGGTCTTGTCGAAGCACAGCACGTCGGTACGGCCGAGCGCCTCGATGGTGGAAGCGCCACGCACGAGGGTGTTCCGGGTGGACAGCCGGCGGGCGGCTCCCAGCTCCGCGACCGTGGCGACGAAGGGCAGTCCCTCGGGCACGGCGGCGACGCACAGGCTGATCGCGGACCCCAGTGCGGCACCCAGGGGCCGCCTGCGCAGCAGGTCTACGGCGAAGAGGGCGACCCCCGCCGCGACGGACAGCGGCAGGAACCATCGGCCCAGGGCCTTCAGCCGCCGCTCCACACCGCTGTCCGGCGGCCCTTCCAGAGGGGCCGCAGCCGCCTCCGCCGCCCCGCACGCCTCGGTGGCGGTCCCCGTCGCGACCACCACGGCGAGCGCCTGACCGGCCGCCACCGTCGTGCCCTGGTAGAGCATGGACGTCCGGTCCGCAACGGCCCGGGCCGCGGACGGTGCCGCGGCCTTCGCGACCGGCACAGACTCTCCGGTGAGGCTGGACTCGTCGGCCTCCACGCCCTGCGCCCGCACCACCCGGCAGTCGGCCGGGACCGCGTCACCGGCCCTCAGCTCGATCACATCACCGCGCACCAGATGCTCGGCGGCCGCCTCGACGGCCTCGGCCCGGCCCGGGCGGCGCACCCGCACCCGCACCGAGGTCGCCTCGACCAGCCGCCCGGCCGCCTGGTCGGCCTTCTGCCGCTGCACCCCGCCCACCAGCGCGTCCACTCCCAGGACCCCGCCGATGAGCACGGCGTCCAGAACAGAGCCGAGCGCGGCCGAGATGCCGCCGCCGATCGCCAGGACGGGGGTGAGCGGGTTGGCCATCTCCTCCGCGAACCTGCCGATCAGCGTGACGGCGCGGTCGGGCCGGTCCCGGCCCTCGAACTGCCGGCGCCGGGCGGCCTCGGCCTCGTCCAGCCCTCGGGAGGAGGTGCCGAGCCGTGCCATGACCTGACGTACCGTCATGGCATGCCAGGGTGTCCGCTCGATGGCCACCGGGGCCGGGCGGCCGCTCAGCTGCCTGGCCGCCCAGAAGCCGGCCACGAGCCCGGCGACGGTCGTCGCGTCGGTCACCAGGCGGGCCCGCGCCCAGGCCCCCGGGCGGGGGGCGAGAAGGGCGAGGGCCGAGCCCACGAGAGCACCGGCGCCCTCGATGCGGGTGCACAGCCCGATGACCCGCCGGGCCTCGGGCAGGGCGGTCAGCAGCAGATGGACGACTTCGGGTGGGGCGGCGACATGGGCCTCCCACGGCACATGCCGCGGGGTGGTGAGCACTCCGATCCCCAGGTCCGCGCACATGAGGGCGCGCCGGGTGCGTGCCGACACCACGGCCACACCGTGGCCCTGCGCCTGCAGGGAGCGGACCAGCGCGGCCGTGCGGCGGTGACCGGTGGGAGCCGCCTCGGGGAGCCCGAGCCGGCGGTGCAGCCCAGGCGGGCCGCCCACCAGCAGCACGCGGTCGCACTCACGCGCCGCGCTCACCAAGTAGTGGGCCAGGCCGTGCAGTTGGGGGATCAGGCCGGCGACGGCGAGCGGCGTGCCGTTCCGCAGGACGAGCAGGACCTGCGCCCCCTCCTCGGCCCAGCGCGCCGCCTGCGCGGCCGTCTCCTCGGGCACCACGACGCCACCGGGGACAGTGTCCGCACCGGTGTACGGCCGCAGCGCCCAGCCCGCCCGCTGAGCCGGCCCCGCGGGGCCGGCGCCGTGCCGGGGCCGCCACCCCGGAGGGCCTCCCGGCTCGATCAGTTCAAGGATGCGTGCGTGGATCTCGTCGTCATCCGGGCCGGCCTCGGCGTCGTAGGGGTGATGCCCGCCGGTCGGTTCGGGCTCCCCCCCGCCCGGCCGCCCGCCGGACGGCGCCAGACGCACCAGGCTCTCGACAGTCCACCCGCCGGTCGCCAGCACCCGGGCGTCGAGGACGACGGTGTCGATCCGGTCGAGGCGGCGGACCGCTTCGGGCCGCAGCACCAGCGCTCCCCCGTCGGAGACCGCCCGCGCCACCGAGCAGGCGAACGACTCCCGACCGAACCGGGGGCCTCTCGGTGTCCCGGCGGTCAGTAGTGCCAGTGCCCGGTCGTGGCTCAGCGTGCCGACCCCGGTGAGCCCGTAGGCGGCGAGGGACACCGGCACGGCCACATTGGCGTACCGCTCGCTCGCCCCGGGTGGCAGCGGGACGGGCCGCTCCCGCGCCGGCACCGTGACGTGTCGGTACGCTCCCTCGAGCACGGCCAGCCTGCGCGACCAGTTCCCCCAGGCCCTGCGGCGGGCCCGCACCTCCGTGTACCGGGCACCGGCCAGCACGGTGGTCACCGCGGCGCCGACCGGCCGGTACGTCAGCGTCGTCAACATCAGGTTCGTCGCGGCCCAGGCCCGCTCCGCGGCCCTCTCGCCGAGCCGGCCGGCGATTCCCTCGCGCAGCCGCGGCGTGGCCTCGGCGAGCTGCACTGCTGAGATCACCACAGGGGGAAGGCCGCGCAACCGCAGCGCGCTGCCGACCGACGCCACTCCGACCGCCACCAGGCCCGCACCGAGGTGAACGGCCGCCTCGACCGCCTGCCCCGCCGCACCGGGGAAGCCGACCGGACGCCGTACCCGCCGTGCGCCGGCACCGGGCTCATCCTCGCCGTGGGTTCCCGCCTCGGGCGCGACGCGGTCCGCCGCCGAGACCACCGCGACGACGCGCTCCAGATCGGCCTCCGGCCGGCAACCGACGTATACGCAGCCCAAGGTGCCGTTCACCTCGGCGCGGCTCACTCCCGGTATCCCCTTCAGCGCGGTCTCCACTTCGCGTGCCGCGCCGGCCGTCCCAGGCCGTCCCAGGCGAAGGACCTCGATCTGTACACCGCCGGGCGTCCGCCAAAGCCGGGGCGCACGGGATCGCAGCCGCGACCCGACCACCGGCAGCGCCGCCGGTACGCCCATCAGCCACGCGGAGGCAGTGCGGACCGGTCCGAACAGCGCGGGACCGGACGGCATGAACCGGGAGGGTGGGGACAGGGAGAGCGCTGGCCAGAACACGTGGCCTCCACCATCGGCGGACAGGGTCCAGGGCCGGCACCCGAAGGACACACGCCCCATACCAGTATGAACCGCTTTTGATCGCATTGTTCCGCCTGGCCCACACCGGACAGGCCCGCGCGATCTCCTGGCGGGGTGCCGACGCGTCCAGACAGACGGGTCCATTTTGCGGCTATCGCCTGATCTTGCGATGCGCTTCTTCCTCATGCCTGCGGCGCCATGACGGTCTTGGACGTCTACGCGTGGACCGTGTTCCGGCGAGTGCAGTGCCGTCGCAGGACGAATGAGAGCAGGAGTTGCCGGTGCCGCAGTGGAGCGGGCTTCCTCTTTCCTGGCTGGGCGTGGTTCTCCGGACGGTTCCGCCGGCGTTCACCGCGCCTGTGGGAACCGCCGCGTCGGCCGCCGGACAGACGCGGGCCGCGTTGGCCGATACGGCGCAGAGGGGGCGCCGTGCGGTGGGCGGCACGGTGCGGCCTTCCACGCCCGGTTCGGCGGCTTCAGGGCCGCCCGCCGCGTCATTCGGCCTTGTCACCTCTCTACCACGCCATGCGGCGAAAGCCTGACGCTCCGCCCTGGCGAAGCCCGGAGGTGCCCGGGGCGGCATTCGCCCACCCGAGGCCCTGAACTGCAGACCACACCACCCGCCAGAATGACGGACAGAGCACATCGACCGCACCCGACCAGGCGTCAGCAAAGTCAGCATGAGGTCAGCAAGTGTCCTGCCACAGCTGCCCACGGATGGCCACACTCCGGAATCGCCCTCCACGCGGATTCAGCCCTACGATCCACCGAGGCGCCCCAGGGCGACACCGGAGCACATACCGCTCACCAGCTGCCGAGCTCAGGCATTTCTGCAGGTCAACGGACTCTGCCACGAGGCTTCAGCGGGACTGCCGGTAGCTCGGGGGCAGGCAGCGGAGCACCGTCGTACCCCTTGACCTCCCCGAACCTCGACCCTTCCATCCAGTCCCGGCGGGCCTGTGCGATCTCCTCCTGCGACCGTCCGATCCAGTTCCAGAACATGATCAGTTCCTCCTCGAACGGCTCGCCGCCCAGGAGCATCAGGCCCGCGTCGGACTCGGCGCGCAGGGGGAGTTCGTCGCGGCCGCAGCCGAGGTAGAGCATCGAGCCCGGCAGCAGCGGTACCCCGTCCACGTGGGCCTCGCCGGACATGGACAGGACGGCGTACTCGAAGTCCGGCTCCAGCGGCACGCGTACGTCCGCGCCCCGGGCGAGAGTCAGGTCGGCGCCGACGATGGGGGTGTACGTCGTGCCGGGCGAGGTCGTGCCGTCGAGGGTGCCGAGGAGCAGCGTGGCGGTCAGGCCCGGGGCCGTGACGACCGGCAGTTCGGCGTGGAACTCGAAGTGCGGGTCGGTGTGGCGGTGGGTGTCCGGGAGGGCGACCCACAGCTGGGCGCCGTGCAGGAAGCGGGCGTGCGGCCTCGGGCTCTCCTCGGAGTGGCTGATCGCGCGGCCCGAGGTCATCAGGCCCAGCTGACGTGGCCGGATGGTCTGCAGGCTGCCGGTCGAGTCGCGGTGGAGCACCTCGCCCTCGTGCAGCCAGCTCACCGTCTGCAGCCCCATGTGCGGGTGCGGGGGCACCTGCATGCCTGGCTCGTCGGCGACGTCGTCGGGACCGTAGTGATCGACGAAGCACCAGGCGCCCACCATGCGCCGGCCCAGATTGGGCAGGAGCCGGCGCACCTCGGTGGACTCGCCGAGCTTGACCTGGCGAGGACTGAGGAGCTCGCGCACGGGCTCCGTCACCACGAAGCCGCGGCCGCCGCACACGGCGGGAACCGCCTCGCGATCAAGATTGCTCATGACGCCCAACCTAGACCCGGACGGACCATTCCGTCAGTCCGTCGGACGGGTGTCCACTCCGACCGGGGACGGCAAGCCCCCGGGGACACAGGTCGTGGAATTTTCAACCAGGTGTGCTGGTTGCAGTGCGGCGAAGGAGGTCGGAAGTGGAGACGACGTACTACGACCACGGAAGTCCGGCGGAGCGCTGGGAGCGGGCCCGGATGTTCTTCGACGCCAAGGACTACGCCGCCGCGGCGCGCGTCCTGGGTGGCCTGGTCGAGGAGGTGCCCGAGCAGACCGGGCCGCGGCTGTTGCTGGCGCGCGCCTACTACCACTCGGCCCAGCTGCAACGCGCGGAGGCCGAACTGCGCGTCATCGTGGAGCGTGACCCCGTGGAGCACTACGCCCGGCTGATGCTGGGCCGCACCCTGGAACGGCAGGGGCGGAACGAGGAGGCCGAGTCGCACCTGCGCATCGCCTCCGCGCTCGCCGGCGACTTCGCGGAGGTCTGAGCGGCCGTCCGTCAGTGCCCGGTCCCCGACGGGGGCCGGGCACTGTGCTGCCCGGCCCCGCCGTCCTGCCGCGGCCGCGCTCACCGTTTCACGTCCGCCCCGCTCCGTACGTCCGCTGCCCCCGTCGGTGGGCGATCTCCCCGAGGACGACGTCGACCACGACGAAGGCGGCGAGCGGGATGCCGAGCAGCGGGACGAAGTAGCCGAGGACGGCGATCGCGGCGAGCAGGGGTACAAGGATCTGGGGAGGCACCTGCTGCCAGGCGCCGCGTGGGATCGGTCGTCCGAAGGCGTTGCCTCGGCCGCGCTGCCACCACATGCGGTAGCCCCAGACGATGAGCAGGATCAGACAGAGCGCGAGCAGCATCAGGGCGATCTGGTTGACCAGGCCGAACAGGGTGCCGGTGTGCAGGTCGATGCCCCAGCGGGTGAGCTTGGCGAGCAACGGGTGGTCGGCGAACCGGAGCACGTCGGTGACCTCGCCCGTGGCGGGGTCGACGGCGACCGAGTCCTGCTTCTCGGGCCAGCTGCGCTGCACCTGCTTGACGACGTAGGCGGAGGACGCGTCGGCGGGCGGCACGATCTCGACGGGGTCGCCCAGCCCCTCGGCGCGCGCGGCGGCGAGGACCTTGTCGAGGCCGACCCCGTGTCCGGCGTCGCCGCCCGAGGACGCGGCCGGGCCGTGGCCCGCGTGGTCGCCGCCCGCGTCGGCGGACACCGACGGGGTGGACTGGCCGAGCGAGGTCCGCAGTTCGTCGATGTTCGCGCCGGCGTACGTCGACCAGGTCAGTCCGGTGGCCGACAGGAAGACGAACCCGGCCGCGGCCCAGGCGCCGACCGTGCCGTGCAGGCCGAGCGTGCGGCGCCGGCCGGCGGTGCCCCGCACCGTCCGCCGGGCCCGGCGGCGGGAGAACCACAGCACCAGGCCGCCGCCGGCGATGACCCACAGCCAGCTGGCGGCGAACTCGCTGTAGAGGCGGCCCGGTTCACCGAGGTGCAGATCCCGGTGGAACTCGTCGATCCAGGTGCGCAGCGGCAGCGCACCGGTCGAGCCGTACTGTTCGAGGGCGCCGCGCACCTTGCCGGTGTAGGGGTCGACGAACACGGCCAGCGTGTGGTCCGCGTCGACCCCCTCTACGCCGGACAGCAGCACCCTGGTGGTGGCGTCGGCCTCGGGCGAGGGACGCACGGCCGACACCGTGCCCTCGGGGTGGGCCTCCCGGGCGGCGCTCACCTGCGCGGAGACCGGCAGCTTGCGGTCGCCGACGGGGACGGTCAGCTCGTGGGCGTACACGATCTTCTCGGCCTGGAACGAGGCGGCGTACAGCAGACCGGTGACCGCGGCGACGAGCAGGAAGGGGGCGACGAACAACCCCGCGTAGAAGTGCAGGCGCAGGATCAGGGGGCGCAGTGTTGCCCATCCTCGGGACGGGGGTGGTGGGGTTGCCGGTTGCGGGGCCTCGTCCGTGGTGGCCGGGGAGGTCGTGGTCATCGGTGGGCTTCTCCGGGCGTCGTGGGGTGTGGCGGTGCAGTGGTCGGTGCCGGAGGGCGCGGAGTTCCCCCGCATCCATGTGGCGTGCGTCACATGACGGGCCGGTGGGTGCGGGGGCGCGTGACATGCTGGCGCGATGGGAACTCCGAGTGATCGCACTCCGCTGGCCGAGCGGGTCGAGGAACTTCTCGCCGGCGGCGGGCCTCTGCCGATCGTCGCGGCAGGCGATCCGGTCCTGCGGCGCGCCGCGGAACCCTTCGACGGTCAGCTGGAGCCCGCGCTGCTGGCGCGGTTCGTCGAGGCACTGCGCCTCACCATGCACGCGGCGCCGGGTGTCGGCCTGGCCGCGCCGCAGGTCGGTGTGGGACTCAGGATCGCGGTGATCGAGGACCCGGCGCCGGTGCCGGAGGAGGTGCGGGTGGCGCGCGGACGGGTGCCGCAGCCGTTCCGGGTGCTGGTGAATCCGGCGTACGAGCCCGTCGGCACCGTTCGGGCCGCCTTCTTCGAGGGGTGCCTGAGCGTGCCGGGCTGGCAGGCCGTGGTGGCGCGGCACGCGACGGTACGCCTGACGGGCCGGGACGAGCACGGCGGCCCGCTGGACGAGGTGTTCACCGGCTGGCCCGCACGGATCGTTCAGCACGAGACGGATCACCTGAACGGCACCCTGTATGTGGACCGGGCCGAGCCGCGGTCACTGGCGTCCAACCGGGCGATGGCGGAGCGCTGGACGCAGCCGACCCCCGCCGAGGCCGCGGCGGAGCTGGGCTTCGACCTGCCCTGAGACCCTGAGATCCGTCTCGAAACCCGTCCCGAGATCCGTCTCGAGACCCGCCCTCAGCCCCTTCCCGGGCTCCCTCTGACGGAAAACGGGAGGCGGCCGGCGCGCCGCCTCGTCTAGCCTGACCGCATGTCTACGCCCCGAATCTCTTAGCCGAAGGACCCGCTTCCACGCCACCCGTGTGTCCTTCTGCTTGTTCGGAGCGTTTTCTCATGATCACCGTGCGTGACGTCGACGTGCGTGCCGGCGCCCGTCTGCTGCTGTCCGGCATCTCCTTCCACGTCTCCCCCGGCGACCGCATCGGCCTGGTGGGCCGCAACGGCGCCGGCAAGACGACCCTGCTCAACACCCTGGCGGGCACGCTGCGACCCGCCGCCGGCACCGTCACCCGCACCGGCGACGTCGGCCATCTCCCGCAGGACTCGCGCGCCGCCGACCAGTCGGCGACCGTCGCCGACCGCGTCCTGTCCGCCCGGGGCCTGGACCGGGCCGTACGGGCTCTGCGCCGGGCCGAGGCGGCGATGGCCGACGGGTCGGAGCGGGCGATGAACGCCTATGTGCGCGCCGAGGCCGAGTTCCAGGCACGCGGCGGATACGCCGCCGAGGCGGAGGCCGCCCGGGTCGCCGCGGGCCTGGGCGTGCCGGCCCGGCTCATGGACCGTCCGCTCGGCGCCCTGTCGGGCGGTCAGCGCAGGCGGGTGGAGCTGGCCCGCATCCTGTTCGCGGGCCATGACACCCTGCTGCTGGACGAGCCGACGAACCACCTGGACGCGGACTCGATCGCCTGGCTGCGCACCTTCCTGACGGGCCATCAGGGCGGACTGGTGCTGATCAGCCACGACGTCTCACTGGTCGCGCAGACCGTGAACCGGGTCTTCCACCTGGATCCCCGGCGGGCCGCGCTGGACGTCCACAACACCGGCTGGGACGCCTTTCTCGCCCGGCGGGAGGCCGACGACCGGCGCCGGGCACGCGAACGCGCGAACGCCGAGCGCAAGGCGGCGACGCTGCGCGCCCAGGCCGACAGGATGCGGGCGCGGGTGTCGACGGCGGTCGCGGCACGGAACATGGCCCGCCGGGCCGACCGTCTGCTGGCGGGGCTGGAACCGGCACGGCGCGCCGAACGTGCCGCCCGGATCCGGCTGCCGGAGCCCGCGCCCTGCGGACGGGTCCCGCTGGGCGCGGTCGCCCTGAGCCGGTCCTACGGCGGTCACCGCGTGCTGCACGGGATCGACCTGGCCGTCGACCGGGGCAGCAGACTGGTGGTGCTCGGACCCAACGGCGCCGGCAAGACGACCCTGCTGCGCCTCCTCGCCGGACACGACACGCCCGACGGGGGCCGGGTGGTCCACGGACACGGCCTGCGGCTCGGCTACTTCGCGCAGGAACACGACACGCTGGACACCGATCTGACGGTACGTCAGCACCTGGCGTCGGTCGCCCCGCACCTGACCGACGGTGAGGTGCGGCACGTGCTGGGCTCGTTCCTGTTCACCGGGGACGACGCCGGCAAACGGGTCGGTGTGCTGTCCGGCGGTGAGAAGACCCGCCTGGCACTGGCGGGGCTCGTCCACTGCGGCGCCAACGTCCTGCTGCTGGACGAGCCCACCAACAACCTGGACCCCGCGTCCCGCGCCGAGGTGCTGGCCGCGGTGGGCACCTACCCCGGCGCGATCGTCATGGTCACCCACGACGCCGGCGCCGTCGAGGCCCTGCGCCCGGACCGGGTGCTGCTGCTGCCGGAGGCGGACGAGGACCTGTGGAGCGAGGAGTACCTGGAGCTGGTGTCCCCCGCGTGACCAGGCCGGGCGGCGGGCCGGTCAGCTGTCCCGGTACGCCTCCAGCAGCCGCAGCCACGCCTCACTGATCGTCGGGTAGGACGGCACCGCGTGCCACAGGCGGCTGAGCGGGACCTGCCCGGCGACGGCGATCGTCGCGGAGTGGATCAGCTCGCCGACGCCGGGACCGACGAACGTCACGCCGCGGACGATCTCGTCCTCCAGGTCGACGACCATGCGGGCGCGGCCCTTGTACCCGTCGCCGTACAGGCTCGCGCCGGCGACCGTCGACAGGTCGACGTCGACGGCGCGGACGCGGTGGCCGGCCTGTTCCGCCTCGGCCAGGGACAGGCCCACGGACGCCGCCTCCGGGTCGGCGAACACGACTTGGGGGACGGCGGCGTGGTCGGCGGTCGCGGCGTGCGCGCCCCACGGGTCGGACTCCAGGATCGGTACGCCGGAGGCCCGGGCGGCGATGGCGGCGCCCGCGATCCGCGCCTGGTACTTGCCCTGGTGGGTGAGCAGGGCCCGATGGTTGACGTCGCCGACGGCGTACAGCCAGTCGTGGCCGGTGACGCGCAGGCTGTCGTCGACCGGCAGCCAGGAGCCCGGCTCCAGGCCGACGGTCTCCAGGCCGATGTCGTCGGTGCGCGGTGCGCGGCCGGTGGCGAAGAGGATCTCGTCGGCCTCGATGCGGTCGCCGGCGTCGGTGACGGCGACGACGGTGCCGTTCTCCCGGGTGACGGACTCGACGGAGGTGCCGGTGCGGATGTCGGCGCCGGCCTCGGTGAGGGCCTCGGCGACCAGTTCACCGGCGAACGGCTCCATGCGGGCGAGCAGTCCCTTGCCGCGGACCAGCATCGTGACCCTCGCGCCGAAGGCCTGCCAGGCCGTGGCCATCTCGACGGCGACCACGCCGCCGCCGACCACGATCAGCCGGCCGGGCACGTCCTTGGCGCTGGTGGCCTCGCGGCTGGTCCAGGGGTTCACGTCGGCGAGCCCGGGCAGGTCGGGCAGGGCGGCGCGGGAGCCGGTGGCGACGGCGACGGCGTGCCGGGCGGTCAGCAGGCGCCGGCCACCGTCCGGCCCGGTCACCTCCACGGTCCGCGGGCCGGCCAGCCGTCCTTTGCCGCGGTACAGGTCGGCCCCGATGCCCTCGACCCACCCGACCTGGCCGTCGTCCTTCCAGTGGGAGGTGAACTCGTCCCGGCGGCCGAGGACCGCCGGTGCGTCGAGGGGTGTCTGTACCGCCTCGCGCACGCCGGGCAGGCGGAGCGCGTCCGCACGGGCGATGACCGGGCGCAGCAGGGCCTTGCTGGGCATGCACGCCCAGTAGGAGCATTCGCCGCCGACCAGCTCGCTCTCCACGATCGCGGTGGACAGGCCGGCCGCGCGGGTGCGGTCGGCGACGTTCTCCCCCACGGGGCCCGCGCCGATCACCACGACGTCGTACGCGTTGGTTTCCGTTTCCGTCATGGGGCCAGTCTGGTGGGTGGTGTGCGGCGTGGCCACATGGGTACGTGCGCGGAATACCTGCCCGGTCGGCCGTGTTGTGGCCGACGGCTTGACGCCGACACCCAGGAAGAGGGATCACGCCATGAGCAGCACCGTGGAGCTCACCAAGGAGAACTTCGACCAGACGGTCACGGACAACGAGTTCGTCCTGATCGACTTCTGGGCGTCCTGGTGCGGGCCGTGCCGGCAGTTCGCCCCGGTCTACGAGAAGGCGGCCGCCGAGAACCCCGACCTGGTGTTCGGCAAGGTGGACACCGAGGCGCAGCCGGAACTGGCCGCGGCCTTCGACATCCAGTCGATTCCGACGCTGATGATCGTCCGGGACCAGGTCGCGGTGTTCGCGCAGCCGGGTGCGCTCCCCGAGGCCGCCCTGACGGACGTCATCGGGCAGGCCCG
Source organism: Streptomyces viridiviolaceus (assembly GCF_014650995.1). GTDB lineage: Bacteria > Actinomycetota > Actinomycetes > Streptomycetales > Streptomycetaceae > Streptomyces > Streptomyces viridiviolaceus. The sequence goes on along the minus strand of NZ_BMWA01000007.1, from coordinate 322,650 downwards.
GAAGCTGGACATGGACGAGGTCCGCAAGGCGATCGCCGAGCAGCAGGCCCAGGCCGGGCAGGACGGGCAGTAGGCGAAGGGGCGGACGGGGGTCGCCGCGGGTCAGCTCGATTCGCGGTGGACCACCGTCGCGCCCAGCACCTCGTGCCGTTCGGGCCTGGCACCGGGGTCGTGGACGGCGCGGTCGACGAGGGCGGCCAGCTCGCGGCCGGACGGCAGCTCCAGGTGGACGGTGCTCAGCCGCGGACGCAGCAGCCGGCCCAGCATGAGGTCGTCGGCACCGATCACGGCCGTCTCCGCGGGGACGGCCACGCCCTCGTCCTGCAGGGCCCGCATCAGCAGCATGGCGTACTCGTCGTTGTAGGCGAAGACCGCGTCCAGGCCGAGTGAGCGCCAGCGGGCGGCGAGCCGCGCGGCGGAGTGCTCTTCGTAGGCGAGGTGGAGTTCGGTGACGGTGGCGTCGGTGCCCCGCACGGCGCGGCGGACCCCTTCGAGGCGGGGCGCGGAGAAGACCTCCAGCCCGGGTTCGGCGGGCAGGACCACGCCGATGCGACGGCGCCCGCGGTCGTACAGGTGGCGGCCCGCGCGGTGGCCGACGGCCTCGTGGTCCATGAGCAGGGCGTGCGCGCCGTCGACGGGTTCCGGGCCGAGGGTGACGACCGCCCGGGCGCCGGAGCGTTTGAGTATCTCCACTCCCTGTGGTCCGAGGCCGGAGCCGGGCACCAGGACGGCGACGGGCCGCAGTTCGGCCCAGGCGCGGGCGGCGTCGTCGCCCTGCGGCCCGGCGGTGCCGTACTGCACGACGGTGTAGTCCAGACGGCCGAGCGCCCACTGGAGTTCGCCGATGAAGCGGCTGTAGAGCGGGCCGACCGGGAAGCCGGGCGCGGGCATCAGCACCGTACGGCTGTGTCCGGCCCGCAGGCTGCGGGCCGCGGCGTGCGGGACGTACCCGAGTTCCCTGGCGGCCTCGTGGACACGGCGGCGGGTGGGTTCGCTGATCCGGACGGCACTGGAGTTGTTCAGGACGTAGGAGACGGTCGCGCGCGAGACGCCGGCCAGTCGGGCCACATCGGCGCTCGTGGGAACGGAGCGCGGTGCGGAGGACGCGGGCGTTTTCGGTATCTGCACCATGACGTACGGCATCTTGGCAGAAGCCCGCGGCCGGGCACCGGGCGGGGGAACGTCGTCCGGAACGGACGAAAGACTCACCCGGGCGGATCGGTACGGGTGACACGCGAGACGAGGTCCTGCCAGCCCGCCTCCAGCCGCTCCAGGGGCATCCCGCACTGTGCGGTCAGGTGGTGGATCAGGGCGGGGTCGAGGTACGCCATGAGCGTGTGGGCGAGGAGTTCGCCGTCGGCGTCCGGGAGCGCCTGCCGCAGCAGCAGGGCGACGTGGCCGCGCAGGAACCGGCGCGGCGGGATGGTGTAGCGGCGGTCCGGGCTCGGTTCGGCCGCCAGCTGGAGTTCCATCTCCTCGACGCAGCGCCGCAGCATCGCGCAGCCGAAGGCCCTCAGCCGCTCCACGGGCGGCGCTCCGGGTCCCAGCGGTGCCGGACCGGCGAGCAGCGCGGCCTGGAACTTCCTCTCGGAGTGGTCCAGCAGCGCCGTGAGCAGGCCGGTGCGGTCGCCGAAGCGGCGGAAGACCGTGCCCTTGCCGACCGAGGCGGCCGCGGCCACCGCCTCCATCGTGAGGCCGGCCGCGCCGTGCTCGGCCACCAGCCGCGCGGCGGCCTCCAGCAGCCTGGCCCGGTTGCGGGCGGCGTCGGCGCGCAGACAGGGCTCGTCCACGTCGGGTTCCGCGCCGAGCTGGAGCAACTCGGGCGGATCGACGGGCTCCTGGGGTCGCGAAAGGGGCGGCAGGGCGGCGGACATGAAGCCAGCGTAAAGCATGGGGAAGAAAACTGGACCGTGGTCCGTTTAAGGTGCTACAACGATAAGCGGACCTCGGTCCGGATCGTTTCGGCAGTGTTTCGGCACGGCTGCTCCAGCACCGTCTGTTCAGCATCATCTGGGAGTTCTCATGTCTGTCCGCATCCTTGCGCTCGTCGGCAGCCTTCGCGCCGGTTCGCACAACCGCCAGCTCGCCGAGGCGGCCGTCAAGCTCGCGCCGCAGGGCGCCGAGGTGGTGCTGTTCGAGGGGCTCGCCGAGATCCCGTTCTACAACGAGGACATCGACGTCGAGGGCAGCGTCCCGGCCGCCGCGACCCGGCTGCGCGAGGCCGCCCAGGGCGCCGACGCCTTCCTGCTGTTCTCTCCGGAGTACAACGGCACCATCCCCGCCGTCCTGAAGAACGCCATCGACTGGCTGTCCCGTCCGTTCGGCGCCGGCGCCTTCGGCGGCAAGCCCGTCGCCGTGGTCGGCACCGCCTTCGGCCAGTACGGCGGCGTGTGGGCGCAGGACGACACCCGCAAGGCCGTGGGCATCGCCGGCGGCAAGGTGATCGAGGACCTCAAGCTGTCCATCCCCGGCTCCGTGACCCGCTTCGCGGAGACCCACCCGGTGGACGACTCCGAGGTCGCCGCCCAGCTGACCGAGGTCGTCGCGCGGCTGCACGGCCACGCCGGCGAGGCCGCTGCCGCCTGACGCCGCCACGCGCCCGCGCCACAGGGCTGACCTGTGGTCCCAGGGGCCGGAGCCCGTTCGGGTTCCGGCCCCTGGGCGTGTCAGGCGACCGTGGTCGGCGCCAGGGCCCGCAGCTCCTCCAGCGCCGCGGCGACCGCCGCGCGCCGGTGGCCGCCGCGGCGGGTGCACGTCAGCAGCTTGCGGTGCGGCCGGCCCGTCAGACGCACCCGGGTGATCGGCAGCTGCGGGGTCAGCCGGGCGAGCCGCGGGATCAGCGCGACGCCGAGCCCGTGGGCCACGAGGTGGCCGGTGACGTTCCAGTCCAGCGCGTGGTGGACCACGTCGGGGGTGAACCCGGCCGCCCCGCACGCCGACATCACGTGCGGACGGCAGGGGCTGTCGGGCACGGGGGCGATCCACGGTTCCCGCGCCGCCTCCGCGAGGTCGGCCCGGTCCCGTCCGGCGAGCGGGTGGCCGTCCGGGACGACCAGGTCGAACGGATCGTCGAGGAGCGGCCTCTGGTCGAAGCGGGCGTCGGACGGCGGCGGATTGAGCGGAGTCGCCTCCACCACCCCCAGATCGGACTCGCCCTCGAAGAGCAGGTCGAAGCTCTCCGCCACGCCGGTCTCCCGGATCCGGACGGAAAGCTGCGGATGCCGCTCGCGCAGGCGCGCCGCCATCGGGGCCAGCAACACCGAAACGGCCACCGGGAACCCGGTCACCCGCAGCGGGCCGGCCGGCCTGCCCTCCCCCGCCCGCAGATCCAGCTCCGCCTGCTCCCAGCGGGCCTGGATCGCGTCGGCGTGCGCGAGCAGACTCTCGGCGGCCGGGGTGAGCCGTACCCCGCGGCCCTGCGGCTCCAGCAGATCCACGCCCAGGTCCCGGGCGAGCTGCCGGATCTGCTGCGAGGCGGCGGACGGGGTGAAGTGCAGGGCGCGGGCCGCCGCGGTGACCGTGCCGTAGTGGGCGACCGCCCTGAGGACGTGCAGCCGACGCAGGTCAATCATGAAGCCCACGCTTCACGGTGAGGTCCACAAAGTCAACCTGGACGTGTACGGATCCTTGGACGCACCCTGTCTGTGTCGCGACGGTCGATCGACCCGGCGCCGACCCGACGTACACCCGACGCACGAGGAGTCGCCATGACCAGCACGACCGGTACCGTCTGCCCGCACTGCGGGTGGCCGGACGGTGCCGAGCCCTTCCAGGTGGTGTCCACGCACACCACCGCGGCGGGCGGCACGGTGTGGACCCGGTGCGCCTGCGGATCGCTCCAGGTCCGCGTCGTCGACGACCGCGGCTCGCGCGTCGTCTCCCGCAGCGGACCCTCACCGGCCCGTTCCGGCCCCGCGGCCCTCTGAAGCGCCCGGCTGCTCCCCGCCCCCACGTCTCCCCGCCCCCCACGTCTCCCCGGCGGCCCGCGGTCTTCCGGACCCGCGGACGGGCGTCCCTGTGCCTGGGACTGCGGGTACCAGGTCGGCCGGACGCCGGCGGTGTTCACTGGGGGACATGACGGCAACGGAGTTCGGACGGACCGTGCGGCGCTGGCGGGACCGGGCCTCCCCCGGGTCCGCGGGGCTGCCCGCCGGTGGCCGGCGGCGCGCGGCCGGGCTGCGCCGCGAGGAGCTGGCCCTGCTGGCGGGGATCTCGGTCGACTACGTCACCCGCCTCGAACAGGGCCGGGCGAGCAATCCGTCGGCGCAGGTCGTCGAGGCGCTCGTCCGGGCGCTGCGGCTGGCGCCCCAGGAGCGGGCGCATCTGTTCCGGCTCGCCGGGCTGGTGCCGCCGGGGCCGGAGACGGTCCCGGCGTACATCCCGCCGAGCGTCCACCGGCTGCTGGACCGGCTGGCGGACAGCCCCGTCGCGGTGTACGACGCCGCCTGGACGCTGCTGCTGGCCAATCCGCCGTACGGGGCGCTGATGGGCGACCCGTCCGATTGGCGCGGCCCGGAGCGCAACGGCGTGTGGCGCAACTTCGTCGGTCCGGGCGGCCGGGTCCGGCACACCCCGGAGGAACGCCGGGCGTTCGAGGAGGGGCTCGTCGCCGATCTGCGGGCGACCGTCGGCCGCTACCCGGACGACCGGGGGCTGCGCGCCCTGGTCGCGGAGCTGCGGACCCGCAGTGAGCGGTTCGCCGAGCTGTGGGACGCGGGCGCAGTGGGCCGGCACACCGCCGCGCGCAAGACCGTCGACCATCCTCAGGTGGGCCCCGTGACGCTGGACTGCGACGTGCTCGGTGTGGCGGGCAGCGACCTGCGGATCATGGTCTACACGGCCGAGCCGAACACCCCCGACGCCGAACGCCTCGCGCTGCTGACCGTGCTCGGCACCCAGGCGCTCGTGGGGTAGGCGCTGCGGAGCGCCTCGCCCGGATCCCCTCCGGCCGGCCGGAGAAGAGGTGGGGTGTTTCCGGGCGGGCGGCCGAGGCAACCCGGGACCGTACGCGAGGCGTCACCGCCCGCGTACCAGGGCCGGCGGGCCGGCCGACTCCGACATGACGGGAGCCCCGGATGACCACTGCCCCCTCGCATCCGCACCCCGCCCGGTCGGGCCCGCGCATCGGCGTGCTCGGTTCGTACGGCGGCTTCAACATCGGTGACGAGGCGATCCTGACCTGTGTCCTGGGCTGCCTGCGCGCCCAGCGGCCGGGAGCGCACCTCGTCGTGTTCAGCCGGGACGAGGCGCACACGCGCGCCCACCACCCCGAGGCCGACGACGTGGTGGCCTGGGAGGGCGTGAGCCGGAACAACGTGCTGGACGTGCTGCCCGGCCTCGATCTGCTGGTGCTGGGCGGCGGGGGCGTGCTCTACGACGGGGAGGCACGGCGCTACCTGCGGCTGGTGCGGGCCGCGCAGGACCGGGACGTGCCCACCTTCGCGTACGCGGTCGGCGCCGGCCCGCTGCGGGACGCCGAGGACCGGGAGGTGGTGCGCACCGTCCTCGCGGACATGGACGACGTCGTGGTGCGGGACGAGGAGTCCCGGCTCGTCCTGGAGGAGGTCGGCCTGGAACGCGAGGTCACCGTCACGGCCGACCCCGCCCTGCTGCTGCGGCCGGAGCCCTTCACCGAGGCCATGCTGCGCGACGAGGGCCTGCCCACCGACGCCCGGCTGGTGGGGATGTCCGTACGGGAGCCGGGCCGGGCCGCCGAGAAACTCGACGAGGGCGACTACCACGCGCTGCTCGCCGACGTCGCGGACTTCCTCGTGCAGCGCCTGGACGCGCACGTGGTGTTCCTGCCGATGGAGCGGCACGACGTACGGCACGCGCACGCGGTGCTGTCCCACATGACCGCGCCGGACAAAGGCCGGATCCTGCACGGCACCTACAGCCCGGGGCAGGTTCTCGGCTTCATGCGCCATCTGGACCTGGCCGTCGGCATGCGCCTGCACTTCGTGATCTTCGCGGCGCTCACGGGCGTGCCGGTGCTGCCGCTGCCGTACTCGGGCAAGGTCTTCGACTTCGCCCGCCGGCTCGGGGCCCCGGCCCTGGTGGGCGTGGCCCGGGAGCAGGCCGGGCTGCTGCTGGCGGAGGTGGACCGGCTCTGGGACGAGCACCCGCAGCGCCGCGAGGACCTGCGATTCCGTATCCGGGAGCTGTCCGTGGTGGCGCGGCAGACCTGCGTGCGCTGCGGCTCTCTGCTGGACGAGATCGGGTGCGGGCCGCGGTCGGAGGCGGAGCGGCACGCGCCCCCCGCCTCGGAACCGCGCCCGCTGCACGCCTGACCCCGCCCCCACCTCCGACCCCGCCGCCCGAGGAGTCCGATGCCGATCCTGAAAGAGCCCCCGGAGCCCCGCACGGTCACCCTGCCGCCCCGGCCCGCCCAGCACGGTGGGCGCTGTGACGTCCTGGTGGTGGGCGGCGGCCCCGCCGGGTTCGCCGCCGCGGTCGGCGCGGCCGACACCGGCGCCGACGTCGTGCTGGCCGAGCGCTACGGGTTCCTCGGGGGCAACGCGACCGTGGCGCTGGTGATGCCGCTGATGTCGTTCCACAACGAGCACAAGCAGGCCACGTTCACCGAGTCCGGGGACGCCTCCCGGCTGCTGCCCACCGACCACGGCGAAGGCGAACCGGTGGTCGCGGGCGTGCTGTGGGAGCTGCTCGACCAGCTCATGGGGCGCGGCGGCTGCCTGGCGCCGTCGCCCAGGACCGGGTACACGGTCCCCTTCGACCCGGAGCTGTTCAAGCTGGTCCTGCTCGAGATGATGGACGCGTCAGGGGTGCGGATGCTGTTCCACGCCTTCGCCTCGGGCGCGCTGCCCCTCGACGACGGCTCCGGCTGGCGGGTGGTGTTCGAGACGAAGTCGGGGCCGGTGGTGATCGACGCCGGCGTGGTCGTGGACGCCACGGGCGACGGTGACGTCGCGACGGCGTGCGGGGCTCCCTACGAGATCGGCCGTCCCGAGGACGGGCTGGTGCAGCCGATGACGCTGATGTTCCGCGTCGCGGACTTCTCCCGGCCCGACTTCGCCGAATACGTGCGGGAGCATCCCGACCAGTGGCGCGGTGTGCACGGCCTGTGGGACCTGATCGAGGAGGCCAGGGCGAACGGCGAACTGAGGCTTCCCCGCGAGGACATCCTGTTCTTCGGGACGCCGCATCCGCGTGAGGTCGCCGTCAACAGCACCCGGGTCAACCGTGTCCTCGGCACCAGCGTGTGGGACCTCACCCGCGCCGAGTACACCGCCCGGCGCCAGCTCGCCCAGATCGACCGTTTCCTGCGCACCCGTGTGCCCGGTTTCGAGGAGTCGTACGTGGTGCAGAGCGGTACGCACATCGGCGTACGGGAGTCCCGGCGCGTCCTCGGCGACTACCAGCTGACCGGCCACGACATCCTGGCGGCGCGCACCTTCGCGGACGTCGTCGCGCACGGCGCCTATCCGGTCGACATCCACAACCCGCGCGGCTCCGGCACCATCCTGAAGCGGGTGCCGCAGGGCAGCTTCTACGACATCCCGCTGCGCTGCCTCGTCCCCCGGGGGACCGACCGGCTGCTGGTGGCCGGGCGCTGCATCTCCGGGACGCACGTGGCGCACTCGTCGTACCGGGTGATGCCCATCGCCATGGCGACCGGCCAGGCGGCCGGTGTGTGCGCGGCTCTGACCGTCCGGCACGGGCGGGGGCCGCGCGGCCTGCCCTACCGGCTGGTCCAGCGCGAGCTGCTGCGGCAGGGCGCGCGGCTGCGGGTGGGGACGGCCGGTGAGGCGGCGGTCCGGGGCGACTGAGGTGAGCGGCCGCTGGGGTCAGCTCGCCCACTCCAGCAGGCGCTCCCGGGTCTCGGGCGCCCTCAGGTGCGCGAGGGACGCCTTCTCCAGCTGGCGGACGCGCTCGCGGGTCAGGCCCACGTGCTTCGCCACCTCCTGCAGGGTGCGGGTGTGGCCGTCGTGCAGGCCGTAGCGCAGGCTCAGGATCAGCGCCTCGCGGGGTGCGAGCGTGCCGACGGCCTCCCGCAGTTCCTCCGCGAGCGCCTGGTACTCGGCGACCTCCGGGGCCTGCAGCACCTCGGTGTCGGCGATGAGGTCGCCGACCACGGTCTCGCCGGTGTCGTCCACGGGTGTGTCCAGGCTGACGGCGTCCCGTCCGACGCGGCGCAGCCAGACGACCTTGTCCGCGGCGAGGCCGCTCTCGGCGGCCACCTCCTCGACGGTCGGCTCGCGGTCGAGGCTCACCCTGAGCTTGCGCTCGATCTTGGCGAGCTTGTGCAGCTGCTCGACGACGTGCATCGGCAGCCGCACCGTGCGGGCGTGGGTGGCCAGGCCCCGTTCGATGGCCTGGCGGATCCACCAGGTGGCGTAGGTGGAGAACTTGAAGCCCTTGGTGTGGTCGAACTTCTCCACGGCGCGGATCAGCCCGAGGTTGCCCTCCTGGATGACGTCCAGCAGGGGCAGCCCCCGGTGGGCGTGCCGCTTGGCCATCGACACCACGAGCCGCAGGTTGGCCCGCACCATGTGGTCCTTGGCCGCCTGTCCGTCGCGGACCGTCTCGTCGAGTTCCCTGCGCCGCCCCGGCGTCGGTCCGGGCTCGCCGGTGTCGGCCGCCTCCAGCTCCTCCATCGCCCGTATGCCGGCCTCCATGCGCTGGGCCAGCCGCACCTCGTCCTCGGCGGTCAGCAGCGGGGTGGCGCCGATCTGCGCCAGGTACTGGCCCAGCAGGTCCGGTTCCTCGTCGGGTTCGGGGATGCGGGTGCGCAGCCGCGCGGTGCGGGCGGAGGCCCGGCGGTCCTCGCGCCGGGTGTCTGCCGCGGGGCTTTCTGCCAGGGGAGCCATCTCGCGTCCCTCCGTCCCCTGCTCGTGCCGGACGACTACCGAACACCTGCGGGTACCCGAGGTGCCGGGGGTCGAACCGCCCGGATCGCTCGGACGTGCGCCGCCGTCGACGGGTCAGCGGCGGGACGGTCCGGTGCCCCGTTCCCGCCGGAGCCGGCGTGACACGGCCAGCAGGTCCGCCGCCGCCAGCAGGGCGAGCGCCGCGCACACGGCGGCGAGGGCGACCAGGGTGTCGCGGCCGGGGCTCTCGCCCGGGCCGGTGTCCGCGGCCCACACGCCGAACAAGGCCGCCCCCGCGGCGAAGAGCGGCAGGAAGACGGCCGACAGCAGCCGGCGCAGCCGCAGGGGGCTGCGGGCGGTGACCGGTTCCGTGCCGGTGCGCGGGAAGCGGCGGCCGATCGCGCCGGACCGCTCCCGGGGAACCGGGTCCGTCGCCCCGCGAGGACGTCGGTCGTTCATGCGCTCCCCTCTCAGTGGTCGGGGGCGGCGGCGCTGATGTCGGCCAGGGCCGACCGGGAGCCCTCCAGGGCGGCGAGGTCGCCGAGGCTGACGACGCCGACCGGGCAGCCGCCGCGCTCGACGACCGGGAGCCGCCGCACGGCGTGCCGCCGCATCAGCTCGACCGCCCGGTCGGTGGTGTCCTCCGGTGCCAGGGTGACCACGGGCGGCGGCGTGCACACCGAACCGACCGTGGTGTCGTCGGGGTCGCGGCCGTCGGCGACGGTCCGCAGCACGATGTCGCGGTCGGTGAGCACACCGAACAGGTCGCAGTCGTAGGCCACGAGGACGTCGCCGATGTCCTGCTCGCGCATCAGCCGAGCCGCCCGCGTCACCGTGGTCATGGGCTCGACGGACACCGCGGCGGGCGACATCACGTCTCGGATCCGTTGGGTCATGGCGCCTCCCGACGCTGCGTGGGACAGGGTTCCGTGACGCCCGCGTAGCCCGCACCCCGGCGGGTAAACCGCCGGGCGGCACTCGTCACCCGGCTGTGGGCCGGTCCAGGTCGATCAGCGCGAGGCCGAGCTCGGGGCGGTGGGTCTTGGCCAGTTCCGCCGGGCTGTCCCGGACGACGACCTCGAGCGTCGGCCACACCCTGCCCGACAGCAGGTGGCCGCCGCGGGTGGAGCCGTCCGCGAGGCCCAGTACGGCGTGCAGGTGCGGGGTCGGGCCGTCGTCCGCGACGGCGATGTCCCCGAGCAGCGAGAGCACCTCGCACTGCTCCTCGACGGGGATGTGCCGGTAGTCCTTGGCGGCGCGGTCGAACCAGCCGACGACCGCCTCCGAGAAGGCGCCCACGGCGGTCACCTGGGAGGCCCCGAGGGAGCGGTCGCGGGCGAAGGCGGTGAGTGCGGCGACCGGGTCCTCGCCCGGGTCGAGCACCACCACGTACACCGCCGACGGCCCCTGCTGCACCTCTCGCCACCTCATGGGCGGCCGGGTACCCGGCCGCCGGCCGGGGCAACCCCGGCGCCGGATGCCGCTCCCCGGGCGCCGCCCCGCGGGGCGGCGAGCACGGCCGGGAGGGTCGTGAGGACGCCGGCGGAACGCGTCGGCGGCGAGCGCGTCCGGGGTGACCGGTCCGGTCAGCGGCCCGCCGCCAGGTCCGCCTCCAGGGCCCGCGCCGCCGCGTCGAGGGTGGCGACCAGGGAACGGAGCCGGCGCGGCTCGTAGCGCACGCTCGGCATGGACACCGACAGGCCCGCCACCGCGCCGCCGTCCTCGTCACGGACGGGCACGCCGACGGCGACCAGCCCCCGCTCGGAGCGTTCCTGGTTGACGGCGAAGCCGCCGCGGCCGATGCGGTCCAGCTCGGGGCGCAGCACGGCGAGGTCCGGACGCTCGCCGGGGCGGTCCCCGTAGCGCTCGGGGGCGTACACGTCGTCCAGCTCCTCGTCGGTGAGTTCGGCGAGGAGGAGCAGGCCGGCCGTCGTGCGGTGGGCCGGGAAGACCATGCCCTCCCGGGAGCCGACCCGCAGCGCCTGGGTGCACTCGACGCTGGCGATGAAGCGGGCGGTGTCCCGGGTGCGGACGGTCAGGTTGGCCGTCTCGTTCAGCAGGTCGACGATCCGCTGCAGGTGGGGCAGGGCGGCGGCCCGCAGCAGGGAGACCTGGGAGCGGGAGTGCGCGGCCAGTTCCAGCACGGGCCCCGCGTGGTAGACGCGGTCGTCGTCCTGCACGGCGAAGTCCCGGTAGACCAGCATGGCCAGCAGCCGGTGCGCGGTCGACCGGGCCACGCCGAGGCGTTCGGCGATCTGCGAGACGGTCAGCGGCCCCTCCATCTGGAGGATCGTCGCGGCCCGCAGGGCGTGGTCGACACTGGCGATGGCGTAGGCCGGCGGCGTCTTGAGCGGCTTGTCCATGGAAATCCCCACGACTCGGTTCTGCTCTCCAGAATCTACATGTCCTCCATGTGGACACGGGAGCACGCTGAGCGCGTGACTTCCTCCATCGCTTCAGACACCGTCACGGGCTCCCCCGTCCGGCTCCAGGCCGTATCGGCGGCGGACCAGCCCGAGGTCACCCCGGCGCTCGAGGAGCTGTACCGGGGCTTCGAGCAGGAGCTGCTCGTTCCGCTGTGGACCGAGATCGGCGACCTCATGCCCGCCCATCCGCGCTCCCGCGCGGTGCCCCATCTCTGGCGCTGGGAGCGGCTGCGCGCGCTGGCCGCGCAGGCCGGTGAGATCGTGCCGGTCGGCCGCGGCGGTGAGCGCCGCGCGATCGCGCTCGCCAACCCGTCCCTGGGCGGCAGGCCGTTCGCGACGCCGACGCTGTGGGCGGCGATCCAGTACCTGATGCCGGGCGAGGACGCCCCGGAGCACCGGCACACCCAGCACGCGTTCCGCTTCGTCGTCGAGGGCGAGGGCGTGTGGACCGTGGTCGGCCGCGACCCGGTGGCCATGCGCCGCGGCGACTTCCTCCCGCAGGCCGGCTGGAACATGCACGCCCACCACAACGCCACCGCCGAGCCGATGGCCTGGATCGACGGCCTGGACATCCCGTTCCAGTACACCTCGGAGGCGCAGTTCTTCGAGTTCGGCCGGGACGAGATCAGCGACGCCGAGCGGATCACCCCGGAGCGTTCGCGCGCCGAGCGGCTGTGGGGTCACCCGGGTCTGCGTCCGGTCTCCGCCGCCCCCGGTTCGACCGGGCCCGGCTCCCCGCTGCTGGCCTACCGCTGGGAGCACACCGACCGGGCGCTGGCCGACCAGCTCGCGCTGGAGGCCGAGGGTTTCGCGGGCACCGTCGGGCCCGGTCACGCCGCCGTCCGGTTCAGCGACCCGGCGACCGGCGCCGACGTGCTGCCCACCGTCCGCGCCGAGATGCACCGCGTCGCGCGCGGCGCGGAGACCGTGCCGGTCAAGGAGACCGGTTCGTCCGTGTACCAGGTCTTCGACGGGTCCGGCACGGTCACCGTCGGCGAGAAGACCTGGTCCGTGACCCGCGGCGACCTGTTCGTCGTCCCGTCCTGGCAGCCGTTCTCGGTGCGCTCCGAGGCCGGCGCCACCGACTCCGACTCCGGCGCCCTGGACCTGTTCCGATTCAGCGACTCGCCGATCTTCGAGGCGCTGCGCCTGGACCGTACCGAAGTGGAAGGAACCACCCGATGAAGCTCGCCACCCTCCGTGTCGACGGCGGCACCCGCGCCGTGAAGCTGGACGGCGACGTCCTGGTCGACCTCGGCGCGCCCGACGTGGGCGCCCTGCTGGCCGAGGAGGGCTGGGCCGAGCGGGCCGCCGCGGCGACCGGGACGACGTACCCGGTCGAGGGCGCGGACTACGCGCCGGTCGTGCCCCGGCCGTCGAAGGTGGTGTGCGTCGGTCTCAACTACCGCAACCACATCCAGGAGATGGGCCGGGACCTGCCCGAGCACCCCACCCTGTTCGCGAAGTTCGCGGACTGCCTGATCGGCGCGAACGACGACATCCAGCGGCCCGACGAGACCGAGAAGTTCGACTGGGAGGTCGAACTCGCCGTCGTCGTGGGCTCGCCGGTGCGCCGCGCCCGCGGCGAGCAGGCGGAGAAGGCGATCGCCGGGTTCACCGTGCTGAACGACATCACCTGCCGGGACTGGCAGTTCCGCACCCGGGAGTGGCTCCAGGGCAAGATGTGGGACTCCAGCACCCCGGTCGGCCCCTGTCTGGTCACCCCGGACGAGCTGCCCGGCGGTGTCCGTCCCGTGCTCGACGTCCGCCTGACCGTCGACGGTGAGGTCATGCAGTCGGACTCGACGGGCGACCTGCTGTTCGACCCGGTGGACCTGGTGGAGTACGTCTCCACGATCGTGCGCCTGAACCCGGGCGACGTCATCGCCACCGGCACCCCCGGCGGTGTCGGCCACGCCCGCAGGCCGGAGCGCTACCTGCTGGGCGGGGAGACCGTCGTCACCGAGATCCAGGGCATCGGGCGCCTGGAGAACAAGGTCGTCAAGGAGAAGTCCGTCTGATGGCCCGCACGTTCGACGAGGCACGCGACTGGATGCGGCTCGGCACCGCCCTGCTGGTCGGGGCGGCCGACCCCGACGATGCGGTGCTCGACGCGCCCAGCACGCTGCCCGGGTGGAGCCGCAAGCACGTCGTCGCGCACGTCGCGGCCAACGCCGAGGCCCTGGGCAACCTGGTCCACTGGGCCGCGACCGGGGACAAGACCCCGATGTACGCCTCCCCCGAGGAGCGCGCCGCCGGGATCGAGAAGGGCGCGGCGCTGCCGGCCGCCGAGCTGACCGCGTGGCTGCGCCGGTCGGCCCAGGAGCTGGAGACCGCGATGGCCGCGCTCGGCGACGAGCGGTGGCGGGCGGAGGTCGTCACCGCCCAGGGCCGGACCGTGCCCGCGACGGAACTTCCCTGGATGCGCTCCCGCGAGGTCTGCGTGCACGCCGTCGACCTGGCGAAGGGCGTCACCTTCGCCGACCTTCCGGCCCGTTTCCTCGCCGCGCTCTGCGACGACGTCGTGGCCAAACGGGCCGCCGGGTCCGGCCCGGCACTGGTCCTGGTCCCGACGGACTACGAGGCCCGCTGGGAGCTGCCCGGCACCGGCGACCCCGTGGAGGTCACCGGCCCGCTGCACGAGCTGACCGCCTTTCTCACCGGACGGCCGGCCTCGCCCACCACCCGCCACGGCGGCCCGGTGCCGGTGCTCGGCCCCTGGCTCTGAGCCCGCACGCGCCGACCCGCCACCCTTCGACTCGACTCGAGGAAGAGACGATGAAACCTGCACAACCCTCCACCTCGCACAACCCCGACGTGATCGTCGTCGGAGGCGGCATCGGTGGCCTCAGCACCGCGTTCGCCCTGTCCCGGGTGGGGCTGCGGGTACGCGTTCTGGAGCGGGCCAAGGAGTTCGGCGAGGTCGGCGCCGGCATCCAGATCGCGCCCAACTGCACCCGCATCCTCGACGAGTACGGCCTGCTGGACGAGGCGAAGAGCCTGGGCGTGCTGCCGGAGAACATGGTGATGCGCGACGCGCTCGACGCCCGGGAGCTGACCCGGCTCGACCTGCGGGACCTGGAGAGGCACTACGGCTTCCCGTACATGGTCATCCACCGCAGCGACCTGCACGGCATCTTCCTGCGTGCCTGCCGCGCCGCCGGGGTCGAGCTGCTGACCGACCGCACGGTGGTCGCCTACGAGCACGGCGACGGCGGCGCCCGGATCCTGCTGCAGGACGGCGGCGCCGAGGAGGCGCCGCTCGTGATCGCCGCCGACGGGCTGCACTCGGTGGCGCGCAGGCAGCTGGTCGGCGACGACGTGGTCAGCTCCGACTACGTCGCCTACCGGGCGGCGGTTCCGATCGACCAGGTGCGGGACAACGGCATCGCGGAGAAGGACGTCACCGTCTACGTCGGCCCGCGCTGCCACTTCGTCCAGTACGCGCTGCGCGGCGGCGACATGTTCAACCAGGTCGCCGTGTTCGAGTCGCCGAAGGCGCTGGCCGGGAAGGAGGACTGGGGCACGCCGGACGAGCTGGACGCGGCCTTCGCCGCCACCTGCGACACCGTGCGCAAGGGCATCCCGCTGATGTGGCGCGACCGGTGGTGGCAGATGCTCGACCGCGACCCGATCGAGACGTGGGTGCACGGCCGGATCGCCCTGCTCGGCGACGCCGCCCACCCGCCGCTGCAGTACATGGCGCAGGGCGCGATCATGGCGATCGAGGACGGCTGGGTACTGGCCCGGCACGCCGCCCGGCACACCACCGACGACGGCGTCGACTGGGACGCCGCCCTGGCGGCGTACGAGGCGGTCCGCGTCGAGCACTGCCGCAGGGTGCAGACCACGGCCCGCGCCTGGGGCGAGCTGTGGCACCTCGACGGTGAGCAGCGGCTCCGGCGCAACACGGTCATGCGGGAGCTGGACCCGTACGGCTACGCCTTCACGGACTGGGTGTACGGGCCGACCGCACTGAGCCCGGACGAGGAGCCGGCGATGTTCACCCCGATCCCGCTGGCCTCGGCCCGGATCGGGGAGCCGGACGCCGCGGCCGCCCTGGTGCCGGGCGGGCAGTGAGCGTGGCGTGTCCGTACGCGGCGGCCCGCACGCCGTCCGGGCACCCGCCGGCCGCTTCGGACGGCACGCCGTCCGGCACCTGACGAAGGTGCCGCGCGACGCCTCCAGGTACATCTCCCGAACCGCCCCGTGGTCACCGGGCCCGGTCGAGGGCGGCGAGCCAGCCGTCGACCGGCCCGAACGTCACCAGCCCGCTGCCCGCGCCCGCGATCTCGCCGGACGCGGGCAGCAGGCGTTCGTACGCCCGCCGCATCGCCGCCCGGTCGCCGACGGCGAGGGCGAACGCGGCCTCGGCGCAGCACAGGGCCTCGTACAGCAGGTCGGGCGGCGGTTCCGGCAGGGTCCGCAGGGCCGGCCCGGCCTCGGCGGCACGGCCCTCGGCCGGCAGGGCGAACAGCTCGGCCCAGGGGCGGTAGGGCCCCCAGTCGTCCCGCGGATCGACCTCCGGCGGCCGGTCGTGGGCCAGGCGCAGGCCGAGCAGGGCGAGGGGGAGCAGTCCGCGCGCCAGGCCCGGCATGCCGGTGCCGTCGAGGGTCGCGGCGGCGGACCGGTAGGCGGCCTCCGCCCGGTCGTACGAGAAGTCGGTGGCGGCCCCGCGCAGGGCCCGGTACCAGGTGGTGAAGACGGCGACCAGCGGCCGCTCGTGCCGCTCGGCCAGCCGGTCCACGGCGGCGGCGTGCTCGTCGGCGGTCGCGAAGTCGCCGCGCGCCGCGCATGCCTGGACGCGGATCAGGTGGCCGAGCACCTCATGGGTGGCCAAGCCGTGGCGGCGGGCGAGCGCGACGAGCTCGGCGCCGATCGCGTCGCGGCGCGGGGCCAGCCCGGCGCGGGTGCAGGACTGCATGAAGGTGCCGTTGAGGGCGAACGCCAGCAGCGCGGGGTCGTCCAGGCGGCGCGCGATCCGCTCCGCCCCGGCCGCGGCTTCGGGGCCGCGCGGGGAACGCAGGCCGCGGGACTCCACGGCTATGGTGGCCAGCAGCCGGCAGCGCGCCGGAGCGCCGGCGGCGTCGTCCGGCAGGGCGGCGAGGGTGCGTTCGGCCGCCGCGACGATCCGCCGGGCCGCCTCGGGGTCGTCGCTGCGGGTCCAGACGGCGGGGACGTCGTAGGCGCCGATCACCCGGGCCGTCAGTTCGGCGTCGCCGGTCTCCTCCGCCGCGACCACCGCCGCCGTACGGTGCTCCCGGGCCGCCTCCAGGCCACCGCCGCCGGTGACCGCGAGGTTGCGCAGCAGGCCGACCGTCGACTCGAGACGGGCGCGGGAACCGGCGGCGACCGTCCGGTCGTACGCCTCGGTGGCCCGGGTCCACAGGCGGGCCGCCGCGTCCGCGGGTTCGGCGGGCGGGTCGAGGGACGGGTCCTGGGCGAGCACGTCCGCCTCCAGACGGCGCAGGCGCGGGCCGGGGTCGACGCCGAGTTCCCCGGCGAGCAGGGCGCGGGCCCGGCGCAGTACCGCGAGCGCGTCCGCCTGGCGTCCCGTCCGGTACAGGGCGAGGGCGAGCAGCCGCCACGCCTCCTCGCGCCAGGGGTGGTCGGCGAGGTGCGCGTCCAGGTCGGGGACGGCGTCGGCCGCGCGGCCCAGGTCCACGAGCAGTTCCGCCCGCCGTTCGACCACGCGCAGCCGCAGTTCGGTGAGCCGGGAGCGCTCGCCGCGCGCCCACTTCTCGCCGCCGAAGTCGGCGTAGGCGGGTCCCCGCCACTCCTCCAGTGCCGCTTCGAGACGGGCGGGCGCCCGGTCGGCGGGGAGCCGGCCGGCCTCGGCGACGGCCGTCTCGAACCGCCACGCGTCCACCGCGTCCGGCGCGGCGCGCAGCGCGTACCCGGGCCCCTCGGTGACCAGCAGCCGAGCCGGGGCGCGGCGCGGGCGGTCGGGCTCCAGGGCGCGGCGCAGATCGGCGACGAAGGTGCGGACCGTGCCCACGGCGCGGGCGGGCGGTACGTCCCACAGGTCCTCCACCAGCCGGGCCACCGGGACGACCCGCCGCCGGGCCAGGACCAGCCGGCCCAGCAGCGCCCGGTGCCGGGGTCCCCTCAGGTCGACCGGGTCGCCGCCGCGCCCGGCCGTGACGGGCCCGAGCACCCCGAAGGTGACCGCTTCCATGTGTCCTTCCGCCCTGTCCGGCTCGTGGTCGTCACCACGGTACGCGCGCTGATCGGATGCTGATTCGCCCGCGGCAGGCTCGAAGACGTTCGCGACCTGCTGAAAGGAACAGATCAGTCATGACACCGACCATTCCCGGCTTCGCCCGCGACCGGGTGACCGTCGCCGACGGCGTCGCCCTCGACGTGGCCGTCGGCGGCTCGGGCAGTCCCGTCGTCCTGCTGCACGGCTTCCCCCAGACGCACCTGATGTGGCGGCACGTCGCCGCCGACCTCGCCGACGGGCACACGGTCATCTGCCCCGACCTGCGGGGCTACGGCGACAGCGACAAGCCCGCCGATCCGGACGGCACCGCCTACGCCAAGCGGACCATGGCCGCCGACGTGGTGGCCCTGGCGCGGGCGCTGGGGCACGAGCGGTTCGCGCTGGCCGGACACGACCGGGGTGCCCTGGTCGCCGTCCGGGCCGGGCTCGACCATCCGGACGCGGTGACGCACCTGGCCGCGCTGGACGTGCTGCCGACGCTGGACATGTGGGACGTCCTGCACGGCACCTCGGCGGCCGTGGGCTTCCACCTGTACCTCATGGCCCAGCCGCCGGGGCTGCCGGAGCGGTTGATCGGGGGTGCGCCGGACGCGTTCTTCGGGCACTTCCTCGACGTGTGGACCCGCGACCCGGCCGCGCTGCCCGCCGACGTACGGGCCGCCTACCTGAAGGCGTCGCGCGAGGCGGTGCCGTCGATCGTCGCCGACTACCGGGCCTCGGCCGGCATCGACGTCGTCCACGACCGGGCGGACCGGGAGAGCGGCAACCGGCTGCGGATGCCGGTGACCGTGCTCCAGCAGGACTGGGGAGCGGCCCTCGGCTACGACGCGGCCGCGCTGTGGCGGGCCTGGGCGCCGGATCTGCGTCATGTCACGGTCGGCTGCGGGCACTTCATGGCGGAGGAGGCCCCGGACGAGGTCGCCGGGGCGCTGCGCGACCTGCTGGCCCGGTAGGCCCGTGGGCGGCGGCGCGCTCAGCGCAGCACGGGGAACTCCCGGCGTGCCCGCGCGAACAGGGCCGGGTAGTCGGTGCCGTGGGTGACCGCCGCGGCGAAGAGGGCGTCGAGCGCGGCGCGCAGCGGGTCCGGTCCGGCCGCGGCGAGCAGGGCGGGCATGGCCATGGCCTGTTGCAGAAGGTTGTCGTGGTGCCCGTCGAGGGAGCCGACCACGGTGTGGGTGATGCGGTCGTCGGCGAAGAAGCGGTCCCAGGTCCGCCGGGGGTCGCCGAACGGTGCCGGCAGGCTCTCCCCGCGGTCCAGCGCCGCCAGGGCGGGCGCGATCCAGTCGACGTCGGTCAGACCCGCCGCGTCGAAGGCCCGCCGGGCGGCCCAGCGGGCGATGTTCCGCTGGGCCGCCGGGTCCGCCGCGTCGACGGCGTCGAGCAGGTCGCGGTCCAGCGGTACGAGTCCCCTTGCGTTGCCGCCGACCTCGCGCAGGCGCCGGCTCGGCAGCCGTCCGCCCCAGGCCAGGGTCTCCGCGCGCTCCCGCGCGGCCTGCGCGGCACGCTCGGCGGCCCGCCGCTCGGCGCGCCGGCGGCGCCCGGCCGCGGCCCGCTCCGCGGGCGTGGGAGGCGGCGGCAGGCTGCGGGCGTGCCGGTGCCAGTACGCGGCGATCCGGGAGGTCTGCCGGACCACCAGGTCGGGGGCGGGCGGGGCCGGCCAGAACTGCAGCAGGTAGTGGTCGACGGGGTCCGGGCCCTCCAGGACGGCGGGTTCCTCGTCCCGGCCACGGTCCATTCCGCGTCCGCAGTAGCGCACCCGGTGGTCGGTCGTGGGCAGGTCCAGTGTGCACAGCGCGCCGTCTCCCCAGGGCAGGACGACGGTCGAGGGGGAAGCAGGCCGGAAGGATGCCTCCACCACGTCCTCCCAGCCGTCGTCGAGCGGGGGCGCCGCCCGGTGCACCTCGACGGTCAGGCCGACCCGGCCGGTGTGCAGGCCCGTCGTCAGGAAGAGGTGGCCGGGGACGGCCGCGCCGCACAGACCGTTGGTCTGCCCGGCGCGGACGTCCCACCAGGCCGGGTCACACCCGTCGCTGCGACTGTCCACGTAGAACTGCCCGTAGCTCACCGCCAGTTCACCGCTGTACACCGTCCGCACGGCCGCCCCCTCCTCGCCCCTGGGCCCCTGGCGCCACCCAGTATGGGCAGGGGCACTGACAACGGCGGTTCCGCGCGGTGCGCCTCATGGCCTCAGTGGGCCCCGGGGACCTCCTCGGTCACACCGTTCAGCGGTGAGGACGGGTCGCTGCCGTAAGGGCGGGTGAACGCCTCCAGGCCGTGGCCGGACGGATCGGTGAAGTACACGCCTCGTCCCCCGTCGTTGCGGTTGATCCGGCGCGGGTGCCGCCCGTGCGGGTCGGCCTGGATGGGGATCCGGGCCTCGACGAGCCGGGCGAGGACGCCGTCGAAGTCGTCCTCGGAGACGAGGAACGCGTAGTGCTGCACGGGAATGTCGATGTCGACGGTGGCGAAATCCAGGGTGACGCCGTTGGCGGTCGTCACGGGCAGGAACATCCCGGCCGGCTCGCCGACCTCCAGCCCCAGGATCCCGGCGAGGAAGCGAGCGGACTCCTCCCGGTCACGGGAGAGAACGATGGTGTGGTTGAACTCGACTGACACGGGTCAATGCCTCCACGGGCATCTCCGCGGCGCCTCCATGCCTCACCCGGTCGGTGACCGGCACGCGATGCCGCGCCGTGGATGGTAGGCGCGCCCCCCGGTGCGTGTCGATCGTTTTTCCGCCCCCTGTCCGCCGTGCCCGTCCCGTGCTTGCATGGCGCCATGGTGTCCACCGACCGTCTGCTCGCCTTCGCGGCGCTGTCGTTCCTGCTGATCGTGATTCCCGGCCCGAGCGTGCTGTTCGTGGTCGGCCGGGCGCTGGCGCAGGGGCGCCGCGCCGCGCTCACCACGGTCGTGGGGAACACGCTCGGCGCGTACGTCCTCGTCGTCGCCGTGGCCCTGGGGGTCGGGTCGGTCGTGGAACGCTCGGTCCTCGTCTTCACCGTGCTGAAACTGGCGGGGGCCGCCTATCTGGTGTACCTCGGGATCAGGGCGTGGCGTGAACGCCGCTGCCTGCGAGCCGCGTTCGCCGGAGCCACGGAGGGGCACGGCGGTCGGCGCACCTTCTGGGAGGGGTTCGCGGTCGGGGTGACCAACCCCAAGACCATCGTCTTCTTCGCCGCCGTGCTGCCGCAGTTCGTCGACCGGGAGCAGGGCGGTGTCGCCGTGCAGATGTTGCTGCTCGGTCTGGTCTTCAACGTCATCGCGGTGGCCTGCGACAGCGTGTGGGGGCTGGTCGCGGCCACGGCGCGCGACTGGTTCGCGAGTTCCCCGCGGCGGCTGTCCGCGGTCGGCGGTGCGGGCGGCCTGGCCATGATCGGCCTCGGCGTCACGGTGGCCACGACGGGGCGCAAGGACTAGCGGCGCCCGCGCCGGGCCCGGCACCGGGCCGGTGCCGTGCCTCTCCCGCCGCTCGCTCGGGAAGTTCCTCAGGTGGACGCCTGGTCGCTGTCCTTCAGCGCGCCCCAGCCGTGCCAGCGCTCCACCTCGATCCAGGCACTGACCCGGGCCCGGACCCGGTCCGGGTAGGGCTTGCCCGCGTAGTGCGTGGAGAGGCGGTCGATGTCGGCCAGGCCCTCGTCGTCGCGGGTCTTTACGACCCGGCCGATGAGGGTCACGTGCGTGTACCAGTCGTCGCCGTCGAGGACGGTGAGGGTGACGCGCGGGTCGCGGCGCAGGTGCCTGAGGCGGACGCGGCCCTCGTCGAGGCTGATCAGGACCCGTCCGTCGTCCTCCCACAGGTACCAGGTGGGCGTGGACACGGGTGCCCCGTCCGAGCGGAGGGTGGCCATGACACAGGGGTTGGGGCGGCGCAGCAGGCCGACGGCCTCGGTCGGCAGCGGCGGCTTGGACATGCGGACTCCTCTGTTCTCGGTGGGTGCCGAGGCTGGTTCGGCGTTCTGGTTCTCAGTCGGACGGCTGCCCGTCGAAGCTGGCGTAATACGCCGCGGCCATGTCCTCGTCGCCGTGCCCCTGCGCGGCGGCGCGTGCCAGACGCTCCGCGCCCGCGGCGGCGACGTCGAGGCGGACGCCGCCCCGTTCACCGGCCTCGACGATCAGCCGGGCGTCCTTGGCGGCCGTGGTGACCGCGAACTGGGGCGGGGTCAGTCGGCCGTCGCGGATCAGGTCCGCCTTGACCCGCAGGTAGCCCATGTCGAGCGGACCGCCGGCGATGGCGTCGAAGAAGCCGTCCGGGTCCACGCCCAGTGCCTCGGACAGGGCCAGGACCTCACCGACGGCGTTGGTGGCGGCGATGACCCAGCTGTTGGCCACCAGCTTCAACCGGGTGGCGGTGCCGGCCGCGCCGTCCTCGCCGGTCCACACCGTGCGGGAGCCGACGGCGTCGAACACGGGCGTCACCGCGTTGCGCGCGTCCGCCGGACCGGCGGCCAGGACGAGGAGCTGACCTGCCTCGGCGGGCTGGCGGGTGCCGAGCACGGGGGCGTCGAAGAAGACGAGGTCGTGTTCGCGGGCGAAGGCGGCCAGCTCACCGACGGCGTCGATGCCCGCGGTGGTCGACTGCACCCAGGAGGCGCCGGGGCGCAGGCCGGGGGCGGCCTGCCGCATGACGTCGAGGGCGGCCGGGCCGTCGTACAGCATGGTGAGGACGACGTCGGCGCCCCGCACCGCGTCCTGAGGGGTGTCGGCGATGTGCGCGCCGTCGGTGGCGAGCGGCTCGGCCTTGTCCCGGCTGCGGTTCCAGGCGCGGACGGTGTGTCCGGCGCGGGCGAGGTTGCGGGCCATC
This sequence comes from Streptomyces viridiviolaceus, assembly GCF_014650995.1. Lineage (GTDB taxonomy): Bacteria > Actinomycetota > Actinomycetes > Streptomycetales > Streptomycetaceae > Streptomyces > Streptomyces viridiviolaceus. The sequence goes on along the minus strand of NZ_BMWA01000007.1, from coordinate 300,369 downwards.
GCGGCACCCATGATGCCGGTGCCCAGGACGCTCACGGTGAGCTTGTCGGTCATGACGTCAGCTTTCTGCGCTCGTACGGTGGGTGACCGGGGATCAGCCTGCCACCTCGCCGCAGGCTGCGCGGACCCGCGCGCTGGAGCAGCAGACGGGCCGGGCGCTGTTCACCCGGCTGCCGCGGGGCGTGGAGCCGACCCCGCTCGCCCACGAACTGGGCGGCCGAGATCGCCGGCCCGCTGGATGCGCTCGCCGCCCTGGAGGGCCGCGGTGGCGCCCTGGCCGGGCACGTCTCCCCGGTGCATCTGGCCGGCCCCTCGGAGCTGCTGTGCGTCCGGGTGCTGCCGGCGCTCGCCCCGCTCGTCGCGGACGGGGTCCAGCTGCGCGTCGCCCAGGGACTGACCGAGCCCCTGCTGGGGGAGATGCGGGCCGGCCGGCACGATCTGGTCATCGCCACCCGGCGGCCCCGGGGCCGGGCGCTGGCCTCGGTACCGCTGGCCGACGAGGAGTACGCGCTCGTCGCCGCCCCCGCCTGGGCCCGGAAGGTCGCCGAACACCCCGAGGCCGACGATCCCTGCGCCACGCTGCGGGACGTCCCGCTGGTCACCTACGCGGAGGATCTGCCGATCGTGCGCCGCTACTGGCGCACGGTCTTCGGCAAGCAGCTCACCGCGCGCGCCGCGGTCACCGTGCCGAACCTGTACGCCGTGCTGGCGGCGGTCGCCTCGGGCGCCGGTTACAGCGTGCTGCCCCGCTCGCTGTGCGAGGAGCACCTCGGCTCCGGGCGTCTCGTCCTGCTGTGGGAGCCCGAGGAGCCGCCGCTCAACACGCTCTTCCTCACCCAGCGGCCGGGCGCCGAGACCAACCCCGACGTCGTCCGCGTCCGTGACTGTCTCCGCACCGCTGCTCGCGGTTGGTGACTGCCGCTTCCCGTCGCCGGTTCCACCGCCGCCCTCTCGGGGTTACTGTGCGGTAGACATCGCGCTCGACGGAGGTGCCCGCATGTCGTTCGACCGTGTCGCAGGTCTGGCGGAGTCCGCCCGTGCGCTGGCCGCCGGTGAGGTGACGTCCCGGGCGCTGGTGGAGGAGGCCCTGGCACGGATCGAGGCGACGCAGGGGGCGACGGGGTCCTCGCTCAACGCCTTCCGGATCGTGCGGGCCGAGGCCGCGCTCGCCGAGGCCGGGGCCGCGGACCTCGAACTGGCCGCGGGCGTACGGAAGCCGCTGCTCGGGGTGCCCGTGGCGGTGAAGGACGACATGGACGTGGCCGGCGAGCCGACCGCCTTCGGCTGTGCCGGGGAGCACCCGCCGGTCGCCGAGGACGGGGAGGCGGTACGGCGGCTGCGCGCGGCCGGGGCCGTGATCGTCGGCAAGACCAACACCTGCGAGTTCGGGCAGTGGCCGTTCACCGAAGGACCCGCGTTCGGGGCGACGCGCAATCCGTGGAACCCCGAGCACACGCCGGGCGGCTCCTCCGGCGGGTCCGCCGCCGCCGTCGCGGCCGGTCTCGTGCCCGCCGCGCTCGGCTCGGACGGTGCCGGGTCGGTGCGGATCCCGGCCGCCTGGACGCACCTGATCGGCATCAAGCCGCAGCGGGGCCGCATATCCACCTGGCCGCGAGCCGAGTCCTTCAACGGCATCACGGTCAACGGCACCCTGGCCCGGACGGTCGCCGACGCGGCACTGCTGCTGGACGCGGCGGCCGGCAATCACGCGCGGGACCCGCACCGGCCGCCGGCCGTCGAGGCGCTGGCCGCGGCGGGCCGGGACCCGGGCCGGCTGCGCGTGGCGCTCTCCCTGAAGCCGCCGTTCACCGCCCTGCCCGCCCGGCTGTCACCGGAGGTGCGCGCCCGGGTCGTCGAACTCGCCGACCGCGTCGCCACGCTGGGGCACGATGTGGAGGAGGCCGATCCGCCCTACGGGCAGATCGGGCTGGCCTTCGTCCCGCGGGCGGCGGCCGGTGTCGCCGAGCAGGTCCGCGAGGCGCCGTTCCCCCAACTGCTCGACCGGCGTACCCGGGAGGCGGCCCGGCTGGGCCGGCTGCTCGCCGGGGCACCGCTGCGGGCGGCACGCCGGGCCGAGGCCGCGCTGCACCGTCGTATCGGCGCGTTCTTCACGACGTACGACGTGATCCTCGCGCCGACCACCGCCGCTCCCCCGCCGCGCATCGGCGCGATGCTGGAGCTGAGCGGTCTGGCCACCGACCGGGCGATGATCGCCGCCTGTCCCTACGCCTGGCCGTGGAACGTGCTGGGCTGGCCCGGCGTCAACGTCCCGGCCGGCTTCGTGACCGGCGGACTGCCCGTCGGGGCCCAGTTGCTGGGGCCGGCGGGCAGCGAGCCGCTGCTGATCGGGCTGGCCGCCCAGATGGAGGCAGAACTCCGCTGGCACGAGGCGTGGCCGCCGCGCCGGCCGAACACCCCGCACCGCAGCCCCGCCCCGTCCGACGGCGCCTGACCGCGCCGACGACGGACCCGCCGACGCCACAACTCCATGTCCGCCGGCCCCCAGACCAGGAGCGCCGAAAACCGACCCGGTGGCGGGCCCGCTCGAGAAACCCACCACCCCGCGCCCCGCCTCACCAGACCCAGACACGCGGACCTCCTCGACGGGCGCGGCGCAAAAGCCGACGACTGGCCGGACACGCCCCGCCACCCCCAGCCCCCGGCACGGCAGCCCGCCCGGAGGTAGGCCCGGCCGGGAGACCCACCGCGCCGACACGGACGCCACCCCGCGCCCCGCCTCACCAGACCCAGACACGCGGGCCTCCTCGACGAGCACGGCGCAGCAGCGGACAACTGGCCGGACATGCCCGCCAGCCCCGGCACCAGACCGACCCGGTGGTGGGCCCGCTCGAGAGACCCACCACGCCGACACGGACGCCACCCCGCGGGCCGCCTCACCAAGCGCAGACACGCAACCCCGTCGACGAGCGCGGCGCAGCGGCGCACGTCCGGTCGGACGCGACCCGGCAACCCCGGCCCCCGGCACGGAAACCGGTGGCGGTCGGCCCCGTACTCGGCCCGGCGCGCGGGCAGGCCGGGCGGCGGGTGTCCACGTCGGCTCCCGGCCGACGACCCCGATCCGGGCACGGCCGCCTCGGTCGCGTCCCGTACGGTACGGCCGTGACCGCGTTTACCGATGAGAACGCCCCCGGCCGTCACGGCCCCTCCGCCACCGTGGAGGCCGACCCGCGAGACGTGGGCCGGGTGCGCACCGAGTACTCCCCCGCGCACGACGGCGATCCCGACCCGGGCGAGATCGTGTGGACCTGGGTGCCCTACGAGGAGAACGACGGGCGGGGCAAGGACCGCCCGGTGCTCGTCGTCGCCCGTGAGGCGGCCGGCACGCTGCTCGCCGTGCAGTTGTCCAGCAAGCGGCATGACGGGGACCGGGAGTGGGTGCCGATCGGGAGCGGGCCGTGGGACCGGTCGGGGCGCGACTCGTGGGTGGACGTGGACCGGGTGCTGCGGCTGCACGAGGCCGGCATGCGCCGGGAGGCGTGCGCCCTGGACCGGATGCGGTTCAACCTCGTACGGCAACGGCTGCGGGAGCGTTACGGCTGGAGCTGACCCACCTCGAACACCCGCGCGAACGCCGCCCGGACCGTACTGCCCGGCGTACGGTCCAGAATGCCGAACGCCACCTGCTCGAAGGCCGTCGCGAACCGGCCGCCCGGCCCGAGCAGTACCCGGAACGCGCCCGCGACCTGGGCGGGGTCGTTGCGGAACACCCCGCAGCCCCAGGCGCCGAGCACCAGTCGCCGGTAGCCGTGGGCCGCGGCCGTCTCCAGCACCCGCTCGGCGCGCGCGGCGAGCGCGTCGGGCAGTTCGGGGGCGCGGTCCGGAGCCGTGCGCAGCACCACGCCCGCGTTCGGCGCGGCGGCCGTGAGGAAGCCGGCGGTGTACGGCTCCTCCAGCAGACGGCCCCGGTCGTCGCGGAAGACGGGCACGGCGGGCGAGTGGATGACGCGGTCCGTGTAGAACGGGTCGCGGTGGGCTCGGTGGTGGTCGTAGAACTCGCGGGCCCGCAGCAGGCACGTGTACAGGGCGGAGGCCCGGCACAGGGCCTCCTCCTGGGCCTGGGCGCCGTTGAGGTAGCCGCCGCCGGGGTTGCGGGCGGAGGCGAAGTTCAGCACGGCGACCCGGCCGCCGAGTCGGCGGGCGGCCTCCAGGCTGCTCTCGCCCGTGACCTCGAGGACCGTCCGCGCCGGGGCGAACGGCGGCACCTCGACGGGCCCGGGTCCCCGCATCCGGGTGCCCTCGCGTGCGGCCTCGACCGCCGCGGCGATCGACACCTCGCACCCGCCGGGCGTGCGGTAGGCGCCCGCCGTCACGATCTGCTCGGTCTGCTGTGCGATTCCGCGCAGGCGCGCGCTCATGGCGCCACCCCCGTGCGCGCCACGACCGCGCGCCGCGCGGCCTCCCCCGTCGTGCTCATACAGAGATCCTGAGCGATGCTGGTGATGCCGCGCAACGGAGTTTCCCGGTCCCGGAAACGCCCGGGAAAGGCCCCGGGAACCCTTGGGACATGGAGATTGCGGGGCCGGAACGCCCAGGTATGCACCCTTGTGCGGAGCGGCACGAGGGACTTGGGTGGGACGAGTGTGCCGAGCCGGCCCCCCAACGAGCGGGCCGGCGGCATGGTGGAATCTCAGGAGGATCCCGACATGTCCGATTCGGTAAGTGGCTGTACCCGGCCACGCACCGCGGTCACCGAAGCCGAGGTCGAGGCCCTGGTCCGCGGCATCTGCTTCAAGACCGGCCCACCCCGGCGCCTCGGCGTCGAAGTGGAATGGCTCGTCCACGAGCTGCGCTCCCCGCGGCTCCCCGTGACCACCCGACGACTCGACGCGGCCTACGCCGCCCTGCGCACCGTTCCCCTCTCGTCGGCGCTCACCGTCGAGCCCGGCGGTCAGCTGGAACTCAGCTCACCGCCGGCGACCTCGCTGATGGAGTGCGTCGGAACCGTCTCCGCCGACCTCGACGCCGTTCGCGCGGTCCTGCGCGAGCAGGGGCTGACCCTCGTCGGCCTCGGCCACGACCCCTGGCACTCCCCCCGCCGCTTCCTGCGCCAGCCGCGCTACGACGCGATGGAGGCATGCCTCGACCGCACCGGCCCGGCGGGCCGCGCCATGATGTGCACCTCGGCCTCCGTGCAGGTCTGCCTGGACGCCGGGCACGAGGAGCCCGGCCCCCTCGGCCATGTGCGGCGCTGGTGGCTGGCCCACCAAGTCGGCCCGGTGCTGGTGGCCGCCTTCGCCAACTCCCCGCTGGCCGGTGGCCGGCCCACCGGCTGGCTGTCCACCCGCCAGCTGCGTTGGACGCAGATCGGCCCCGGACGCGCGGGTGGCCCCCCGCTGGACAGCGACCCGCGCGGCACCTGGGCGCGGCACGTCCTGGATGCCCAGGTGATGTGCGTGCGGCGCGACGGCGGGCCCTGGGCCGTGCCCGAGGGGCTGACCTTCCGGGAGTGGACCAGGTCGCGGGCGCCGAGGCCGCCGACCTGGGAGGATCTCGACTACCACCTCACCACGCTGTTCCCGCCGGTCAGACCGCGCGGTCACCTGGAGCTGCGCATGATCGACGCGCAGCCCGGTGACGACGGCTGGATCGTGCCGCTCGCCGTGACGGCGGCGCTGTTCGACGACCCGGAGGCCGCCGAGACCGCCTACCGGGCCGTGAAGCCGCTCGCCGAGCGCACCCTCGGCCTTCCCGCCCCGCACAACCCCCTGTGGCGGGACGCCGCCCGGCACGGGCTCGCCGACACCGAGCTGCGCGAGGCGGCCGTCACGTGCTTCACCGCGGCGCTCGACGCCCTGCCCCGGCTCGGCGCCACCGCCGGGGTGACGACCGCCGTCTCGGCGTACCTGGACCGCTACGTCGTCCAGGGCCGCTGCCCCGCCGACGATCTGCTGGACCGGCCGGACGGCGCGAGCCGTGGCCCGCACGGGAGGGACATCCGCCCATGACCGACCCCGCCACCGATCACCTCGTCGACCCCGAGACCCTGCGTGAGCGGGCCCTGACCACGCTCGTCACCGCCCGCGACCGCACCACGCTGCTGACCGACTGCGTGGAGGAACCCGATCTCACCGCCCAGCACTCGCCGCTGATGTCCCCGCTGGTGTGGGACCTGGCGCACATCGGCAACCAGGAGGAGCAGTGGCTGCTGCGGGCCGTCGCCGGGCAGGAGGCGATACGGCCCGAGATCGACAGCCTGTACGACGCCTTCGAGCACCCGCGCTCCGAACGCCCCCGCCTGCCGCTGCTGCCGCCCGACGAGGCCCGCCGGTACGCGGCCGAGGTGCGCGGCCGGGCCCTGGACGTGCTGGAGAACACCGCGCTGCACGGGACGCGGCTGACGGAGGCGGGCTTCGCCTTCGGCATGATCGCCCAGCACGAACAGCAGCACGACGAGACGATGCTCATCACCCATCAGCTGCGCAAGGGCCCCCAGGTCCTGACCGCCCCGGACCCGGACCCCGGACCGCCGTTCACGGGACCGGCGGAGGTCCTGGTGCCCGGCGGCCCGTTCACGATGGGCACCTCCACCGAGCCGTGGGCGCTGGACAACGAGCGGCCCGCGCACCGGCGCGAGGTGGCGCCGTTCTTCATCGACACCACACCGGTGACGAACGCCGCGTACCAGGCGTTCGTCGACGACGGCGGCTACGACGACCGGCGCTGGTGGACGCCGGACGGCTGGGACCACATCCGCCGGCACTCCGTCACCGCCCCGCTGTTCTGGCGCCGGGACGGCCGGCAGTGGCTGCGGCGCCGCTTCGGCGTCACCGAGGTGGTGCCGCCGGACGAGCCGGTGCTGCACGTGTGCTGGTACGAGGCCGACGCCTACGCCCGCTGGGCGGGGCGGCGGCTGCCCACGGAGGCCGAGTGGGAGAAGGCCGCCCGGTACGACCCGGCCGGTGACCGTTCGATGCGCTACCCGTGGGGCGACGCCGACCCGGGCCCGGAGCACGCCAACCTCGGCCAGCGGCATCTGCGGCCGGCGCCCGCGGGCAGCTACCCGGCCGGTGAGTCGCCGCTCGGGGTACGGCAGTTGATCGGCGACGTGTGGGAGTGGACGTCGAGCGACTTCGCGCCGTACCCGGGGTTCGCGGCGTTCCCGTACAAGGAGTACTCGGAGGTGTTCTTCGGCCCCGGGTACAAGGTGCTGCGCGGAGGTTCGTTCGCCGTGGACGCGGTGGCCTGCCGGGGCACGTTCCGCAACTGGGACCTTCCGATCCGGCGGCAGATCTTCTCCGGGTTCCGCACGGCTCGCTCGGAGACCGTCTGATGTGCCGCCACCTCGCCTACGTGGGCCCCGCGGAGCCGCTCGGCCGGCTCCTCGTGGAGCCCCCGCACGGGCTGTACCGCCAGTCCTGGGCGCCCAGGCGGCAGCGGTACGGGACGGTCAACGCCGACGGGTTCGGGGTCGGCTGGTACGCCGAGGGCGACCCGGTGCCGGCGCGGTACCGGCGGGCCGGGCCGATCTGGGCGGACCAGTCCTTCGCCGACCTGGCCCGGGTGGTGTCCAGCGGCGCGCTGCTCGCCGCCGTACGGGACGCGACCCTGGCGGGCGCCGACGCGGAGGCCGCCGCGGCACCGTTCGCCGCCGGGACCTGGCTGTTCAGTCACAACGGTGCCGTGACGGGCTGGCCGGGATCGCTGGCGCCGGCGGCCCGGACGCTGCCGCCCGAGGACGTGCTGTCGCTGGAGGCCCGCAACGACTCGGCGCTCGTGTGGGCGCTGGTCCTGAACCGGCTGCGCGCGGGGGACGAGGCAGGGCAGGCGCTGGCCGACACGGTGCTGGAGGTGGCCGAGGCGGCTCCCGGCTCCCGGCTCAACCTGCTGCTCACCGACGGCGAGACGATCGCCGCCGACGCCTGGGGCGACACCCTGTGGTACCTGGCCCTGCCGGGCGGCGGCACGGCCGTCGCCTCGGAGCCGTACGACGACGACCCGCACTGGCAGGAGGTGCCCGACCGCACCCTGCTCGTGGCGAGCCGCACGGACGTGCTGCTCACCCCGCTGAAGGAACCCGGCGACACCGCCCTCGCACCCGCATCCGCGAAGGAGCCCCGCACGTGAGCCCGTTCCACCTGACCCGCACGCTGCCCGAGGACGCCACGGACGCCGCCCTGCGCGCCGACGTCCTGGCGGGCCTGACCGGCATGCCCAAGACACTGCCGCCGAAGTGGTTCTACGACGCGCGCGGCAGCGAGCTGTTCGAGCGGATCACCGACCTGGACGAGTACTACCCCACACGCGCCGAGCGGGAGATCCTCGTCGGCCGGGCCGGTGAGATCGCCGCCGCGACCGGTGCCCGCACCCTGGTCGAACTGGGCTCCGGTTCGTCGGAGAAGACGCGGTACCTGCTCGACGCCCTGACGGAACTGCGCTGCTACGTGCCGGTCGACGTCAGCGAGAGCGCCCTCACCCAGGCCGGGCGGGCGCTGGTCGCCCAGCGGCCCGGGCTGGACGTGCACGCGCTGATCGCCGACTTCACCGAGGGCCTCACGCTGCCCCGCACGGCCGGCCCCCGGCTGGTGGCGTTCCTCGGCGGCACGGTCGGCAACCTGCTGCCCGCCGAACGCGCCGCGTTCCTGTCCTCCGTCCGCGAACTGCTCTCGCCCGGGGACGCCCTGCTGCTGGGCACGGACCTGGTCAAGGACGAGCGTGTGCTGGTCCGGGCCTACGACGACGCGGCCGGAGTCACGGCCGCCTTCAACAAGAACGTCCTGTCGGTGATCAACCGCGAGCTCGACGCCGACTTCGATCCCGCGGCCTTCGACCACGTGGCCCTGTGGAACGCCGAGCGGGAGTGGATCGAGATGCGGCTGCGCGCCCGCGCGGCGCAGACCGTGAAGGTCCAGGGCCTCGACCTGGCCGTCGACTTCGCGGCGGGCGAGGAACTGCGCACCGAGGTGTCGGCGAAGTTCCGGAAGGACGGAGTCCGCGCCGAGTTGTCCGCGGCCGGCCTGGACCTGACCCACTGGTGGACGGACGGCGAGGGACGCTTCGCGCTGTCGCTGAGCATGGTGCGCCGGGCGTGAGGTGCCGAGGCGTCGGCGTCACCGCGCGTCGAGGTCCAGGAGTTCGGTGATGCGGTCGGAGGCCCGGCGGGCCTCCGACCGCGCGTCCGCGCCGCTGAGCACCCTCGTCATGTACTCCTTGATCGGGTTGTCCGCCTCGACCGCGCCCCACCGCGGCGTACCGGGGGTCGCCCTGCCCTGGGCGGCGCCGGCCGCCATGGCCGCGACGCCCTCCTCGTCCGCGACGGCCTTGGCGAGCGACTTCTTGTTCGGGACGTAGTTCATGGTCCTGGCCAGTTCGGTGTTCCACTCGGCGCCCGTGAGCGCCTCGACCACGGCGAGGGCGCCCTCCCGGTCGTCGGTGTTCTTCGGGACGACGAGGTCGGAGCCGCCGGTGAAGACCGCCCCGGGCTTGTCGGCGCTCTTGCCCGGCACGGGGAAGAAGCCCAGCTTGCCCTTGAGTTCGGGGTTCTGCCGCACGATGGCCTGCGCGAGTCCTGGCACCGCCACGATCTGTGCGACGTCCTCCTGCGCGAACACGCCGGCCTGCGGCGGGTGTTCCTCGTCGGCGTCGACCGGACCGTCGCCCAGGGCCTGCAGCCGGCGGTAGAAGTCCATGCCGCGCAGGGCCGCCTCGGAGTGCAGGGCGCCCGCCCAGACGCCACCGCTCTGCTTGGCCAGGTCCCCGCCCTCGTCCCAGATGAAGCCGGAGAGCGTGTACCAGTCCTGTCCGGCCAGGTAGATGCCCTGGTCGCCGCCCGAGTCGAGCCGCTCGGTGGCGTCGAGCCACTCGTCACGGGTGCGGGGCGGCTCGGTGATGCCCGCCTGTCGGAACAGGTCCTTGCGGTAGATGACCACGCGGTTGGCGGCGTACCAGGGGATGCCGAACTGCTGGGACATCCACTGCCCCGGTTCGGCGAGGCCGGGCAGCCAGTCGCGGATCCCCCAGTCCCGCATGGACTCCAGCGTGAGGTCGAGCAGCCGGCCGCCTTCCGCGTACTGCGGGACCTGCGTGTTGCCCACCTCGATGACGTCGGGCCCGTCCCCGCCGTCGGCCTCCAGCGCGGTCTGCACCTTCTCGCCGATGCCGGTCCACTGCTGGATGCGGATGTCGAGGTCGAGGCCGGGATGGGCGCGCTCGAAGTCCTCGGTGAACCTGCGCAGGAACTCCTGCGAGGCGCTGTCCTTCATCAGCCAGACCGTGAGGGTGCGCCGCTCGGTCCCGCCGTCCTGCGACACCAGACCGCAGCCGCTGAGCAGGGAGGCGGACACACAGACAAGGGCAAGGAGGCGATGTCTCACGAGGGGTCCTTCTGACTCGGACGAGGGGGTGGCGGACAGGTGTCCGGCGCACGCGAAGGAAGACCCGACGTGGGGGGACGAGCGGGGGGCTCGTACGGGTGTCTGGGATTTTGGTATGGACCAATGCGAAGGTCAAGGGCCCGGCCCGGCCGGCACCGCGCTGCCTCGCGCTCCACCGCGACTTGGGGCACGGTGGAGTGACGCGTGACACACGCGGCAACGCCGCGCCGCGGAAGGGAGCACCCGCATGTCGCACCACACCTACCGGGTCACCGAGATCGTCGGCAGCTCGCACGAAGGCGTCGACCAGGCCGTCCGCAACGGCATCGCCCGGGCCTCGCAGACCCTGCGCCACCTGGACTGGTTCGAGGTGACACAGGTGCGCGGCCAGATCGAGGAGGGGCAGATCGCGCACTGGCAGGTCTGTCTGAAGGTCGGCTTCCGCCTGGAGGACACGGAGTGACCCTCCGGCACACGGACCCGGCCACCGGGCCCGCCGCCGCCTGACGTCAGGTCCGGCCCTCCCGCTCCTGCGCGATCCTCAGCTCCGCCGACCGGGCCGCCCACCCCGCGCGGACGACGGTGAACCCCGCCCGTTCGGCGTCCTCGCACACCAGCTCGTCGTCGTCCACCAGGACGCGGATCTCCCGGGTCGTGGCGAGCCGGCGCAGGATCTCCAGCTTGGTGCGCCGGGCGGGCCGGCGGTCGCTGTTCCGCCGCATGTAGACGCGCCCGTCGGGCAGCCCCTGGGCGGCCAGCCAGTCGAGCGTGTCGCGCCGGCAGCGCTCGGGCCGCCCGGTCAGATAGACGATCTCGCACTCGTCGGAGCTGTCGCGCACCAGCGCGATCCCCTCGGGAAGGGGCGGGTCCTGCGGCGCGGCGGCGAAGAAGGCGTCCCAGTCGCGCGGCCGGCGCTCCAGGAACCGCTGCCGGTGCGCGGTGTCGGCGAGCGTGTTGTCCAGGTCGAACACGGCCAGCGGGGGCCTGCTGCTGTCGGTCACCCCCTCACCCTAGAACGACGGCGTCCGCCGCCCGCGGTCTCCGGGAATCCCCGCGGCGCCCCTGCGTTGAACTCCATGTGAGCTCTGTGATCGCGGCGACCCGCTTCTCCGTCCTCGACCGCTCCCGCATCCGCGAGGGCGGCACCGATGCGCAGGCGCTGCGCGACACCGTGCGGCTGGCGCGGGAGGCGGAACGGCTCGGCTACCACCGCTTCTGGGTCGCCGAGCACCACGGTGTGCCCGGGGTGGCCGGCTCGGCGCCGACCGTGCTGGCCGCGGCCGTCGCCGGTGCCACACGGACCATCCGGGTCGGCACGGGAGGCGTGATGCTGCCCAACCACCGGCCCCTGGTCGTGGCCGAGCAGTTCGGTGTGCTGGAGTCGCTCTTCCCCGGGCGGATCGACATGGGGCTCGGCCGCTCGGTGGGATTCACCGACGGCGTACGCCGGGCGCTGGGCCGCGACAAGGAGGACGCCGAGGACTTCGAGGCGCAACTGGCGGAGCTGCTCGGCTGGTTCCGGGGCACCTCCCCCACGGGAGTGCACGCCCGGCCCGCCGAGGGGCTGAGCGTCCCGCCGTTCGTGCTGGCCATGGGCGAGGGCGCGGCCGTCGCCGCCCGCGCGGGTCTGCCGATGGTCGTCGGGGACCTGCGCGACCGGGAGCGGCTGCGGCGCGCCGTCGACCGGTACCGCGCCGGCTTCCGGCCCTCCGCCTGGGCGGCGGAGCCGTACGTCGTCGTCTCCGGCACCGTCGCCGTGGCCGGCACGCCCGAGGCGGCCCGGAGGCTGCTGGTCCCGGAGGCGTGGTCCATGGCGCAGGCACGCACCCGCGGCTCCTTCCCTCCGCTGCCCCCGGCGGAGGACGTCGAGGCCCGGGCGATGACCGTGAAGGAACGCGACCTGTACGAGGCCGGTCTCGCCGGTCACATCGCCGGCACCGAGGAACAGGTCGCCGACGAGCTGGAGTCGCTGCTGAAGGACACCGGTGCGCAGGAGGTCCTCGTGACCACGAGCACCTACGACCGTGACGCCCTGCTCGACTCCTACCGGCGGCTCGCCCACGTCGTCGGTGCCGGCTCGTCCCCCGAACGGGAGACCGCAGGACTCACCCGCTAGGCAGCGCCACGCCTCCCATGCGCGAACGCGCCGTCCTGCGGCCGGCTCCATCGGTGCGCCCCGCTCCTCCGGCGTAGAATCGCGGGGTTTGTCCAGCCTGGCCCCGGCCGCAGACCGTACGGAGTTCCCCGTCATGCACAGCCCCCACGACCCGTACGTCCGGGTCCGCGGCGCCCGTGAGCACAACCTCAGGGGCGTGGACGTCGACATCCCGCGGGACGTGGTCGCGGTGTTCACCGGCGTGTCCGGCTCGGGGAAGTCCTCGCTCGCCTTCGGCACGATCTACGCGGAGGCCCAGCGGCGCTACTTCGAGTCGGTCGCGCCGTACGCCCGGCGGCTGATCCACCAGGTCGGCGCCCCGAAGGTCGGCGAGATCTCCGGCCTGCCGCCGGCGGTGTCGCTCCAGCAGCGCCGCGCGACGCCGACGTCCCGCTCCTCCGTGGGCACCGTCACCAACCTCTCCAACTCCCTGCGGATGCTGTTCTCCCGTGCCGGCGACTACCCGCCGGGCGCCGCACGGCTGGACTCCGACGCGTTCTCGCCCAACACGGCGGCCGGGGCCTGCCCGCAGTGCCACGGGCTCGGACGGGTGCACCGTACGACCGAGGAGTTGCTGGTCCCCGACCCGTCGCTGTCCGTCCGCGACGGCGCGATCGCCGCGTGGCCGGGAGCCTGGCAGGGCAAGAACCTGCGGGACGTCCTGGACGCGCTCGGGTACGACGTGGACCGGCCCTGGCGCGAGCTGCCCGCCGAGCAGCGGGAGTGGATCCTGTTCACGGACGAGCAGCCGGTGGTCACCGTGCACCCGGTGCGGGAGGCCGGCCGCATCCAGCGGCCGTATCAGGGCACGTACATGAGCGCCCGGCGGTACGTGATGAAGACGTTCTCCGATTCCAAGAGCCCGACGCTGCGCGCGAAGGCGGAACGCTTCCTCACCAGCGAGCCCTGCCCCGTGTGCCACGGCAGCCGGCTGCGGCCCGAGGCGCTGGCGGTGACCGTCGGCGGCCGGACCATCGCCGAACTGGCCGCGCTGCCGCTCTCGGAACTCGCCGGATCGCTGCCGACGGGCGACGAGACGGCCCGGGTGCTCTCCGCAGACCTCACCTCCCGCATCGCGCCCGTCGTCGAGCTGGGCCTCGGCTACCTGAGCCTCGACCGGGCGACGCCCACCCTGTCGGCGGGGGAACTGCAGCGGCTGCGGCTGGCGACCCAGCTGCGGTCCGGGCTGTTCGGGGTCGTGTACGTGCTCGACGAACCGTCCGCGGGACTGCACCCGGCGGACACCGAGGCCCTGCTGACGGTGCTGGAGCGGCTGAAGGCCGCGGGCAACTCGGTGTTCGTGGTCGAACACCACCTCGGTGTGGTGCGTGACGCGGACTGGATCGTGGACGTGGGGCCCGGGGCGGGCGAGCACGGCGGGCGGGTGCTGCACAGCGGTCCGGTGGCGGAACTGGCCGGGGTCGAGGAGTCGGCGACGGCCCGCCACCTCTTCGACCGCTCCCCCGCCCCCGCCCGTGTCGTCCGCTCACCCCGCGGCACGCTGACGGTCGGCCCGGTCACCCGGCACAACCTGCGCGGGGTGACCGCCGAGTTCCCGCTCGGCGCCTTCACCGCGGTGACCGGCGTCTCCGGGTCCGGCAAGTCCACGCTCATCGGTGAGATCACCGAGGAACTGCCGGGCGTGGGCCGGCTGGTGTCCGTCGACCAGAAGCCGATCGGGCGCACCCCGCGCTCCAATCTGGCCACCTACACGGGCCTCTTCGACGTCGTACGGAAGGTCTTCGCGGCCACCGACGAGGCTCGGGAGCGCGGGTACGGCGTGGGCCGCTTCTCCTTCAACGTGCCCGGGGGGCGGTGCGAGACCTGCCAGGGCGAGGGCTTCGTCAGCGTCGAGCTGCTGTTCCTGCCCAGCACGTACGCGCCGTGCCCGGACTGCGGCGGGGCCCGCTACAACCCCGAGACGCGGGAAGTGGCGTACCGCGGGCGGGACATCGCCCAGGTGCTGGACCTGACCGTGGAGGACGCGGCGGACTTCTTCGCCGACGTCCCTGCGGCCGCCCGGAGCCTCGGCACGCTGCTCGACGTCGGCCTGGGCTATCTGCGCCTCGGCCAGCCCGCGACGGAGCTGTCGGGTGGGGAGGCGCAGCGCATCAAGCTGGCGAGCGAGCTGCAGCGCGGCCGACGCGGTCACACGCTGTACCTGCTCGACGAACCGACGACCGGTCTGCACCCGGCCGATGTCGAGGTGCTGATGCGGCAGTTGCACGGGCTGGTCGACGCCGGGCACACGGTGGTCGTGGTCGAGCACGACATGACCGTGGTGGCGGGCGCCGACCGGGTGATCGACCTGGGGCCGGGCGGCGGTGACGCGGGCGGACGGATCGTCGCCACGGGTACGCCGGCCCAGGTGGCACGGGCGACGGGCAGCGCCACGGCACCGTATCTGGCGGAGGCCCTCACCGGCGGCTCACCGCACTGAGCGGTGCTTCGGCTGTGCGGTCGCCCAGGACCCCACCGGGTGTGGTCCTCGACGCCCACCATCCGCACCGGCTGTGGCTTGCGGCGCCTCCGCCCCCACACCGGTTGCGGCCCCCGCTCGCCCACCACCCCCACCAGCAACGACCCACAGCACCCACCACCCCCACCGGCAAGGACCCACGGCACCCACCGCCCCCTGCCCGCGCACCGGCCCCGCCGCTCTCCGCCGCGCGGCCCCAGCACACCACCGCGCCCGGTACATCACCAACGGACCGCCTCGTCCCTCCGGGCCAGCCCGGCCGCACCCGCGCCGGCAAGCCCCGGCGCGTTCCGCCCCGGAGCGGTCAGGGTGTCGTCGCCGCCGCGGGTGCGGGTCGGCCCGGTCGGTTCTGTCCGGGCAGCCGGGCCTGCCCGGCGCCGTGCCGCAGCGCGGGGCTCACCGTCTGCGCCGCCTCGGCCAGGGAGCGCCGGTCGGCGTGGCCGCCCGGCGCGATGACCGGGCGCACGTCCAGCTCGGCCGTCAGCCCACGGGCCGAGGCGACCCGCCACAGGGAGGCCAGCAGGGTGTCGTCGCCGACGAACGCGGGCGCCGTGCTCAGCGACCGACCACCGGTCCGGTAGCGGATGCGGACCGGCTGGACCGGCACCCCGGCGTCGAGCGCCGCCTGGAAGACGGCCCGGTGGAAGCGGCCCTGGGCGCGTCCGCACCAGGTGCTGCCCTCGGGGAAGGCCGCGACCGCGGCGCCCTCGCGCAGCACAGCCGCGATGGCGGCCACCGTGTCCGGCAGGGCCCGCAGCCGGTCCCGCTCGATGAACAGGGCGCCCCCGCGCGCGGCCAGGGCGCCCGCCACCGGCCACCGCCGGATGTCGCTCTTCGCCAGCATCCGCGCCGGGCGCACGGCGGCGAGCAGCGGGACGTCCAGCCAGGAGACGTGGTTGGCGACGAGCAGCAGCCCGCCGGTGGGCGCGGCGGCGCCCGTGATGCGGACCCGCACGCCGGCGGCCCGCACGATCCACCGGCACCACCACCGCACCGCACCCGCGGGGATGCTCCCCCGCAAGCGGGGGGACCCCCAGCCGAGCGGCGACAGCGCGATCCCGGCGAGGAGCAGCACGGCGACGGCCGTGAGCCGCAGTACGGCGCGCGGTACGGCCCGCGGGGTCCGCGTCGGCTCCACGCAGGCCCCGGGAGTGCAGGGCGCGGCGGGCAGCCAGACGCTCATCGGGTCGGGAGGAGCGAGAGGAAGTGCCGCAGATAGCGCGGGTCGACCCGGCTCATCGGCAGCAGCACGTACAGGTCGGCGACCCCGAAGTCCACGTCGTGCGCGGGTTCCCCGCAGACCCAGGCCCCGAGGCGGAGGTAGCCGCGCAGCAGGGCCGGCAGTTCGGTGCGGCCGGCCGGCGGTTCGGCGTTCGGGGCCCACGGCAGCAGGGGCCGTACGCGGTACTCCTCGGGCGCCAGGTGCTTGGCCCGCACCCGGTCCCAGGTGGCGGTCGCGAGGGCCCCGCCGTCGGCGAGCGGGATCGAGCAGCAGCCCGCCAGCCACTCGTGACCGCGTTCGGTCATGTAGCGGGCTATGCCGGCCCAGACGAGCCCGATGACGGCGCCGTCGCGGTGGTCGGGGTGCACGCAGGAGCGGCCGACCTCGACCAGCCCGGGCCGGATCCCGTCCAGCGCCGCGAGGTCGAACTCGCCCTCCGCGTAGAGGCGGCCGGCGATCGCCGCGCGCTCCGGCGGCAGCAGCCGGTAGGTGCCGACGACCTGCCCGGTCGTCTCCTCGCGCACGAGCAGGTGGTCGCAGTAGGCGTCGAAGGGGTCGATGTCGTACCCGGGCTGCGGGCTCGACAGCAGGGCACCCATCTCGCCGGCGAAGACGTCGTGCCGCAGTCGCTGCGCGGCACGCACGTCCTCCTCGTCGCGGGCGAGGGTGACGGTGTAGCGGGCGGGTGCGGTCGGCTGCGGGGGACGGTCTGCGGTCAGTACGCCGGTCATGGCACTCTCCTGGTCACGGGCCGGGGCGGCGACGGCGGACCGACGGTGTGCGGTCCGCCGTCCCTGTTCTTCCGCCGCCGGTTGGCCGGCGTGTGACCTGGGCCGGGAGAGCGGATGTGGGCCGGTTGAATGCCAGGGGGCGAAGGCGAGACGGGGCCGGGAGGAGCACCTCTCCCGGCCCCGTCCGTCCGCACCTGTCGGCGAACGTTCAGTGCAGCGCCCTGCGCGAGACGGCGCTACCGCTTGGACACCTTGCGGGTGGCCCGCAGCCACTCCTTGTTCATGCTGGTGATGGACATGAGCGGAATGCCCTTGGGGCACGCCGTCGCGCACTCGCCGGTGAGGGTGCAGCCGCCGAAGCCCTCCTCGTCCATCTGCGCCACCATGTCCAGCACCCGCGACTCGCGCTCGGGCGCGCCCTGCGGCAGGACGTTGAGGTGGTTGACCTTGGCGGAGGTGAACAGCATCGCCGCACCGTTCGGGCAGGCCGCCACGCAGGCGCCGCAGCCGATGCACTCGGCGTGCTCGAAGGCGAAGTCGGCGTCCGGCTTCGGCACCGGGGTGGCGTGCGCCTCCGGCGCGGCACCCGTGGGCGCGGTGATGTAACCGCCGGCCTGGATGATCCGGTCGAAGGCGGAGCGGTCGACGACCAGGTCCTTCACGACCGGGAAGGCGGAGGCCCGCCACGGCTCGATGTCGATCGTGTCGCCGTCCTTGAAGGACCGCATGTGGAGCTGGCAGGTGGTGGTGCGCTCGGGGCCGTGGGCGTCGCCGTTGATGACCAGCGAGCAGGCGCCGCAGATGCCCTCGCGGCAGTCGTGGTCGAAGGCGACCGGGTCCTCGCCCTTGAGGATGAGCCCCTCGTTGAGGGTGTCGAGCATTTCCAGGAAGGACATGTCGGGCGAGATGCCGTCCACCTCGTACGTGGACATGGCGCCGTCGGCGTCGGCGTTCTTCTGCCGCCAGACGCGCAGGGTGAGCTTCATGCGTAGCTCCGCTGAGTGGGGTGGACGTACTCGAAGACCAGGTCTTCCTTGTGCAGGGTGGGGGCCTCGCCCGTGCCCGTGAACTCCCAGGCGGCGGCGTAGCCGAACTCGTCGTCCTTGCGGGCCGCCTCGCCGTCGGGGGTCTGGGACTCCTCGCGGAAGTGGCCGCCGCAGGACTCGGACCGGTGCAGCGCGTCGAGGCACATCAGCTCGGCGAGCTCCAGGTAGTCGACGATGCGGTTGGCCTTCTCCAGGGACTGGTTGAACTCCTCGCCGGTGCCGGGGACCTTGATCCGCCGCCAGAACTCCTCGCGGATCTGCGGGATCCGCTCCAGCGCCTTGCGCAGGCCGGAGTCGGTGCGGGCCATGCCGCAGAACTCCCACATCAGCTCGCCGAGCTCGCGGTGGAAGGAGTCCGGGGTGCGGTCGCCGTCCACGGACAGCAGCAGGTTCAGCCGGTCCTCGGTCTCGGCCAGCACCTCCTGGACCACCGGGTGGTCGTCACCCACCTCGTCCTTGTGCGGGTTGCGGGCGAGGTAGTCGTTGATCGTGGCCGGCAGGACGAAGTAGCCGTCGGCCAGGCCCTGCATCAGCGCGGAGGCGCCGAGCCGGTTGGCGCCGTGGTCGGAGAAGTTGGCCTCGCCGATGGCGAACAGGCCGGGGACGGTGGTCTGCAGGTCGTAGTCGACCCACAGGCCGCCCATCGTGTAGTGCACGGCGGGGTAGATGCGCATCGGCACCTCGTACGGATCCTCGTCGGTGATCCGCTGGTACATGTCGAAGAGGTTGCCGTACTTGGCCTCGACCGCCTTGCGGCCCATGCGCTTGATGGCGTCGGCGAAGTCCAGGTAGACGCCCTGGCCGCCGGGCCCGACGCCGCGGCCCTCGTCGCAGACGTTCTTCGCCGCCCGGGAGGCGATGTCACGGGGGACGAGGTTGCCGAAGGACGGGTAGATGCGCTCCAGGTAGTAGTCGCGCTCGTCCTCGGGGATCCTGTTCGGCGGCCGGTCGTCGCCCTTGGCCTTGGGCACCCAGATCCGGCCGTCGTTGCGCAGCGACTCGCTCATCAGCGTCAGCTTGGACTGGTGGTCGCCGGTGCGCGGGATGCAGGTGGGGTGGATCTGGGTGAAGCAGGGGTTGGCGAAGTAGGCGCCGCGCCGGTGCGCCCGCCAGATCGCGGTCGCGTTGGAGTTCATGGCGTTCGTCGACAGGTAGAAGACGTTGCCGTAACCGCCGCTCGCCAGGACGACGGCGTCCGCGAAGTAGGTGGAGATCTTCCCGGTGATCAGGTCGCGGGCGACGATGCCGCGCGCCCGCCCGTCGACGACGATCACGTCGAGCATCTCGGTGCGCGGGTGCATCTCGATGTTGCCGGCCGCGATCTGCCGGGACAGCGCCTGGTAGGCGCCGAGCAGGAGCTGCTGACCCGTCTGGCCGCGGGCGTAGAAGGTGCGGGAGACCTGGACGCCACCGAAGGAGCGGGTGTCGAGCAGGCCGCCGTACTCGCGGGCGAAGGGGACGCCCTGCGCCACGCACTGGTCGATGATCTCCACGGAGATCTGCGCCAGGCGGTGCACGTTGGACTCGCGGGCCCGGAAGTCGCCGCCCTTGACGGTGTCGTAGAACAGGCGGTGGACGGAGTCGCCGTCGTTGCGGTAGTTCTTGGCCGCGTTGATGCCGCCCTGCGCGGCGATCGAGTGGGCGCGGCGGGGTGAGTCCTGGTAGCAGAACTGCACGACGTGGTAGCCCTGTTCGGCGAGCGTGGCACCGGCGGAGCCGCCCGCGAGACCGGTGCCCACGACGATCACCGTGTGCTTGCGCCGGTTGGCGGGGTTGACCAGCTTGGCCTCGAAGCGGCGCTTGTCCCAGCGCTCGTTGATCGGGCCGGCGGGGGCCTTGGTGTCGACGACCGGCTCACCGGTCGTGTAGTCGGCGTAGGTAGTCATGTCAGCTCACCACTCCGGTCATGACGCCCACGGGTACGGCGATGAAGCCCACCGTGAGCAGCAGCGCGAGGACGTTGGCGACGGTCTTCAGGGCGCGGTCGCGGGTGCGGCTGCCGGCGCCGAGGGTCTGGGCGGCGCTCCAGAAGCCGTGCCGGATGTGCAGGCCGAGGGCGAGCATCGCGACGATGTAGATGACGTTGCCGTACCAGGTGGAGAAGGTGTCCAGGATGTTCTGGTAGGGCTTGCCCGTCTCGAAGCCGCCCGGGTGCACGGTGCCGGTGGTCAGGTCCAGGATGTGCCAGACGATGAAGAGACCGAGGATGATCCCGCCCCACCGCATGGTGCGCGTCGCGTAGCTCGCCCGGGGCTTCTTGTGGACGTACTTGCTGGGCCGGGCCTTGATGTCGCGGCGGCTGAGCTGGTACGCGGACGTGGCGTGCGCGACGACGGCGACGACCAGCACGACGCGGATCACCCAGAGCGTCCACTCGTAGTGCATGAAGGGTTCGCCGACGGTGCGCAGCCAATGGGCGTAGTGGTTGAACTCGCCCGCGCCGAAGAAGATCTTCAGGTTCCCGATCATGTGGGCGACCAGGTAGAGCAGCATGACGAGACCGCTGACCGCCATCACTGTCTTCTTGCCGACGGTCGAGTCCCACACGGTGCGCGCCATGGACGGCCGTCGGTCCGTCCGCGTTGCCAGAGCCATGTCACAGGACGTTACGGGGGGAAGAGCCCATCGGTCCAAGACATGGTCTGCCTTGTTTCCATAGGAGCTGACTATCGACGGCGTATGCTTGCAGGATGCAGTTCCAGCAGCTCCAGTACTTCGTGGCGGTCGCCGAGACCAGGCACTTCACCCGGGCCGCGGAGGCCGTCCACGTGGCGCAGCCGTCCCTGTCCCAGCAGATCAAGGCTCTGGAGCGGGAGCTCGGCGCGGACCTGTTCCTGCGGGCCCGCGGCAACATCACGCTGACGGACGCCGGGGAGGCCCTGCTGCCGCTGGCCCGGCGCATCCTGGCCGACGCGGACACCGCGCGGCACGAGGTGCTGGAGCTGGTGCAGCTGCGGCGCGGCCGGGTCCGGCTGGGCGCCACCCCGAGTCTGTGCACCGGCCTGCTGCCCGACGTGCTGCGCGCCTTCCACGACCGCTACCCCGGCATCCAGCTGCTGATCGAGGAGGGCGGCTCCCACGACCTCGTGCGGGGACTCGCGCGCGGTGCGCTCGACCTCGCCCTGGTCGTGCTCCCTCTGCCGACCGCGTCTCCGGCGCTGACCACCGTGGAGCTGCTGCGCGAGGACCTGGTGGTGGTGTCGTCCCCGGAGGCGCCCCGGCCGGGCGGCGGGCGGCGGGCGGTACGCATCGCCGACCTGGAGGGCGAGCGGCTGGTGATGTTCCGGCACGGCTACGACCTGCGTGAGCTGACCGTGGCGGCGTGCCGCGCGGAGGGCTTCGAACCGGATCTCGCCGTGGAGGGCGGGGAGATGGACGCGGTGCTGGGGTTCGTGCGGGCGGGGCTGGGCATGGCGGTCGTGCCCCGCATGGTGGCCGCGCGGTCGGGCCGCGGCCTGCGGGTGACACCGCTGGCCCGGCCCGGACTGCACCGCACCATCGCGCTCGCCCACCGCAGCGACGTGGCTCCGCCGCGGGCGGCCCGGGAGCTGCAGCGGATGCTGCTGGAGCGGTGAGCGGCCGCCGTGCCGGGGCTGCCCGCGCATCCCCGTCGTCCGCCGGAGGAGCGCGCCCCTGCGGCGTCCTGCAGCGTGATCGGGTCCCCCGCGCGAAGCCGTTCGGGAGTGGGGTGGCTCCGTAAGCGATCCGGCGAACGCGAAGCGATCCGGCGAACGCGGCTGGGGGTCCCCGCGCCGTCGAGGCAGCGGGGGAAGTGCGTGCCAGGCGTCGCGGGGCGGGCGGGAATGTGCCGGCAGGGCCGAGGGGACGGGAACGAACCGCCGGCGCCGCGACACGACCCGGAAATGCACCGCGTTCGGCGGGCTCTTCCCGCGTACCCTCGCGCTGTGAGCGACGAGCAGTATCTGCGGTACGAGGACGACGTGAAGGTGCTGGCGGCGATCGGCGCCCGGGTCGCGGCACAGACCGACCGGGTCACCGTCCGTCTGCCCGGGGCCCTGGCGGAGGCCGCCGTGGCCGCGTGGCAGCGCGACGAGAACGTCGAGCCCGGCCCGGAGAGCCCCGGGCGGTACGCGCTGCGTGACGCTGCCGCGGAACTGGCGCTCATCGGACTGGCGATCACGGAGCGCGGCCGCCGGGAGGGCGAGGAGGTCGTGGTCGACCTCGATGTCGCCTCCGCCGGTGCCGCCGTGCGCGCCGCGGAGTAGTCCGCCGGTCGCCGCCGGGCCGGCCGGGTCAGCCCGAGGCGTCCACCAGCGCCAGCTCGTGCAGCCGGTCCGGCGGGCCGGGACGGGCGTAGTACCAGCCCTGGGCGGTGTCGCAGCCCAGTATGCGCAGCTGCTCGGCCTGGGCTCCGGTCTCCACGCCCTCCACCGTGACCGCGAGATCCAGGCTGTGGGCCAGGGAGACGATGCCCTCGACGATCTTGAGGTCCACAGGGTCGGCCGGGAACTGCTGCATGCTCTGGGTGAAGGAGCGGTCCAGCTTCAGGACGCTCACCGGCAGCCGGCGCAGGTTTGCCAGGTTGGAGTAGCCGGTGCCGAAATCGTCCAGGGCGATGTCGACACCCATCTCGGCCAGGCGGCGCAACGGCTTCAGCAGATCGTCGTCGGCGCCGATCAGCGCCGACTCCGTCACCTCCAGGCACAGCGCGTCGGGGGCGACACCCGCCCGCTCCAGGATGTCGACGGTGTCCTGCACCAGGCCGGGGTGGTTGAGCTGGCAGGGCGAGAGATTGACGTTGATGCGCAGCGGCCCCGCGGCGTCCGCGCCGCCGTGGCGCTCCCGCCACTCGCGGGCCTGGCGCACCGACTGCTCCAGCACCCAGCGGCCCAGCGGCACGATGAGCCCCGTGTGCTCGGCGAGCGGGATGAACCGGTCCGGTCCGAGCACCCCGTGCTGCGGGTGCAGCCACCGCACCAGTGCCTCGGCTCCGCGCACGGTGCCGTCGCCGAGCCGGACCAGCGGCTGGTACTCGATGAAGAACTCGCCCCTCTCCAGGGCGGCCGGCAGCGCGGTCGTCAGCCCGTGCCGGGTGATGACGCGGGCGTCGGCCTCCGGGTCGGCCAGCTCGAACCGGTTGCCGCCCGCCGACTTGGCCCGGTACATGGTGATGTCGGCGCTGCGCAGCACCTCCGCCGGGCTGCGCTCCCCCGCCGGGCCCTCCACGATCCCGATGCTGCCCCGGACGGTCAGCTCCCGGCCGTCGATGCTGATCGGGGCGAGCAGGGCGTTCATGATGCGCCCGGCCAGCTCGTCGACCTCGTGCGCGGTGTCCGGGCCGGTGGTGAGCGCCACGAACTCGTCGCCGCCGAGCCGGGCGACCATCTCGCCGGGCGCGGTGGCGCACGCCTGCAGCCTGTCGGCGACCTCGACGAGCAGCCGGTCGCCGGCCGCGTGACCGAGGCTGTCGTTGACGGTCTTGAAACCGTCGAGGTCGAGGTAGCACAGGCCGAAGCGCTGGCCCGGACCCGCGCTCAGTGCCTTCTCCAGGCGTTCGAAGAAGAAGCTGCGGTTGGGCAGGCCGGTCAGGGCGTCGTGCGTGGCCTCGTAGCGCAGCCGCAGATTGAGCAGGCGGCGCTCGGTGGTGTCCTCCATGAGGGCCAGCTGGTAGCGCGGGGCGCCGTCGGCGTCGCGCAGCAGAGAGACCGTCAGATTGGTCCACAGGACCGTGCCGTCGGGCCGGTAGAAGGCCTTCTCCACGTGGTAGTGCTCGCGCTGGCCGCGCACCAGCTCCTCGTAGAGCCGCCAGGTCTGCGGCGCGTCGTCGGGGTGGGTCCACTCCTTGGCGTTGCGGCTGCGCAGTTTCTGGTCGGTCAGGCCGAACATGCGTGTCAGTGCCCCGTTGACCTGCAGCACGTTGCCGTCCAGGTCGGCGATGCCGATGCCTATGGCGGCGCCTTCGAAGACCGCGCGGAAGCGCGCCTCGCTGGCGTGCAGCGCCTGGGCGACCACGCCCTGCGCCTTCAGGGCGGCCTGGGCGATGGCCTCCTGCTCGGCCAGGGTGCGCTCCCGCAGCGCCTGCGCGAACCCGGCCGCCATGGCGTGCTGCAGCCGTGCCGAGCGCGCCCGCAGGTGCTCCGGGTCGCCGTCGTGGCCGCAGTAGAGCACCAGGTAGGCGTCGACGCAGTCCAGCGTCCGGCTGAGCGCCTCGGGGTCGGTGCAGTGGGCGCCGACGAGCGCGGCGCCGACCGCCTTGGCCTCCTCCTGGTCGAAGGCCCGGGCCCGCAGCGCCTCGCTCAGCCGCCGGGCCAGCGGCAGCAGTTGCCCCTCGAACTCGGGCCGGGTCGACGACGTCGAGGTCACCGGGAACACCGCCCGGCTCCAGATCGTGGCGAACCGACGCAGTCTGTCCTCCGGCCCGTCCGGCTCAGCCATCACGCGGTACGCCCCACGCCCGCGAAACCGGAGAACGCGTAGGGGTCCTCGTCCTCCGGCGCCGTCTCGGGCCGCCAGCGCGGCATCGGCACCAAGCCGGGTTCCACCATGTCGTACCCCTCGAAGAACCGCGCGATCTCGTCGCGCGAGCGCATGATCAGCGGATTGCGAATGTCCTTGTACACGTCCACCGCACCCCCGGCCCGTTCGGCGGGCAGCGGGATTCCCTCGTACGAGGCATGCGTGAGGACGATCAGGCTGCCGGGCGCGAGCGCGTCGCGCAGTTCGGCCACCGCCCCGTACGGGTCGTCCGCGTCTTCCACGAAGTGCAGTATGGCAACGAGAAGGAGGGCAACCGGCCGATTCACGTCGATCAGCCGCTCCACCTGGGGGCTGGAGAGGATCTCCCGGGGCTTGAGGAGGTCCGCGTTCACGACGTCCGCGTCGGCGTTGTCCTCCAGGACCGCCTGGCTGTGCGCGACCGCCACCGGGTCGTGGTCGACGTACACCACGCGTGCGCCGGGCCGGACCGCCTGGGCCACCTCGTGGACGTTGCCGAAGGTGGGGATGCCGGAGCCGATGTCCAGGAACTGGGTGATGCCCTCACCGGCCGCGAAGCGCACCGCGCGGCGCATGAAGGCCCGGTTCGCCTGCATGATCTTCGGCAGCCCCGGCATGAACTCCAGGGCCTTGCGGGCCGCTTCCCGGTCGACCTCGAAGTTGTGCGAACCGCCCAGGTAGAAGTCGTAGATCCGGGACACGCTCGGCACCGAGATGTCGATGCTCCGTGGAGCCCAGGCGGGACGCTCCATCTATCTCTCCATGGCATAGGCGATCCGGTGTTCGAGCCGAGGCTACTGATCGCCCGCCAATGGAGCGAGCCCAAACGGAAATTGACCATCCGTTCCCGGTCACTGCCTGCGGCACGTGCCGCTCGCCCAGGCGGCGACGAAGCACCCGAAACGGGTCCGTCCCCTCCGCCTGGGTGCGGAGGGGACGGACCCGTGGTCGCGCGCCGCGGGGTTCGTACGGCACTCTCGCTCGCCCTCGTCCCTCCCTTCGCGTGCGGTGGTGCCCGTCCGGGCGAGGCGAAACCCTGGGGAGGGGGTTTCTACTTCTCCGGCGCGCCGACCGGCTTTCCGTCGGGTGCGACGGCGTACCAGGTGCCGCCGACGCCCTGACCGTTGGTGTCGCCGGGCTTCTTGTCACCGGCGAAGGTGTAGATGGGCCAGCAGTCGACCGTCTGCTGCTTGGCGCCGTCGGAGCGGGTGAAGCTCATCAGGCCCTTCTTCTCCACGCCCTTGGTGTCGGCCGCGGCGACGGGGGCCACGGCCGGCCACTTCTCCAGGCAGGCGCCGTTGCACGCCGACACCGGCTCGGGCCACGCCTCGTCCTTCATGAAGCGGTAGACGGTCATGCCGTTCTTGTCGACGACGATCTCGCCGAGCTCCGGGTCGTCGCGCGTGGACAGACCGGGCAGGTCGGCGGCCTTCGCCTTCTTGCCGTCCGGGGCGAGCGCATACCACTTGCCGCCCACACCCTGGCCCTTGACGTCCCCGGCGGCGGTGTCCTTGGCGTAGCGGTACGCCGGCCAGCCGCCGATGGTCAGCTGCTTGGTGCCGTCGGCCCGGGTGACCTCTCCGAGCAGGGCCTTGTCGATGCCCTCGCCGGCGATGGCGTCGTCCGCGGCCACGGGCGGCCAGGCGGTGGCGCAGTCCCCGTCGCACGTCGTCTTGGGCGGCTGGGCCGTGTCCTGGTCGAAGCGGTACAGGGTGCGGCCCGAGCCGTCGGTCACCAGCTCGCCGAGTTCGGCGTCCTCGGAGACGGACAGCTTGCCCGCGGAGGCGGGCGGACTCGCCGCCTGCTGCCCGTCGTTCGTGCCGGTACCGAGCCCGTCACCGGCCCCGGCACCGATGCTGCCGACGTCGCCGGGCGCGGCCGTCGCACCCACGTTCTGGCTGTTCGCGGCGCTGCCGCCGTCCTGACCGCACGCCGTCGTCAGCGCCAGCACCGCCGCAGCGCTCGCCACGAGTGAGGCGCTCCGCCAGGAGGTCTTCATCGTCGATTCCCCGATCGTCACAAGGTGTTGCGGCGCCCTGCTGCGCCGCCGCACGACACTGGGTACGCAGCGGGGCGCGGGTTGTGTTCAACCGGGGACCGGATTTCTTTCCGGAGCCGGTCGGGCGCGGCGGGGGCCGTCGCGGCGCGGCGCGGGATCCGGCGCGCCATGTCCTCGTACGCCTGCTCCTCGTACGCGAGTGCGGGATCGCGGAGAGGAACGTGCCGGCCGATCAAACCGCCGGTCGACGACTGTCCCTCCTTCGGGGCAATCCCCCGGCACTCGGGTGTGGCCCGGCGTGCCAGGCTTCATGATCTCCGTCGTGCATGCACCCGAACCGACCCGATCCGCCTTCGCCGGGCGGGTGTTGGCCCTGGTGACGCTGGCGTTGACGCTCGTCGGCGCACCGGCCGGCGCGGCACGGGCCGACGCCTGTGCGTACGCCTCGACCGGCCCGGGCGGGACCGAGGCCGTGGCGGTCGCCGGGAGTGACTCCTGGCCGACCTTCCCGCCGTGCCCGAAGCCCACGCCCACGCCGACACCGACTCCGACGCCCCCTCCGCCCGAGCCCACGCCTCCACCGCCCGAGCCCACGCCCACCCCGAAACCCGAGCCGCCGCCTCCCCCGCCCTCGCGGCCCGCACCGGCCCGGCCCACACCGACACCGACGCCGACGCCGACACCCACACCGACACCCACGCCGAGGCCCACGCCGGCATCGGTCCGGCCCCCGGCTCCCGCGCCCGCGCCGTCGGCCACCCCCACGCCCCGTCCGTCGCTGACCCCGGTGCACTACCCCCGGTACCGCGCCGACCGGCCGCACCGGCGGCCCACCCGCGGCGCCCCGTCGCCGCTCGTCTTCGTCCTGCTCATCACGGCACCCGCGGTGGTCGCCGTCGCCGCGCTCCGCCCGCGCTGATTCCTGGAGGCTCCTCTTGCCGGAATGGCTTGTTCTCACCCTCGCGATGCTCGCCGCCTGCGCCGTGGTGGTCGTCGTCACCGTCGTACGGCACCGGACGGCGTCCGACGACGAGGACATCACCGAGACCCCGGACGTCATCGAGTACATGACGATGTGGATCGGCGTGGTGTACGCCATCGTCCTGGGTCTGGCCATCGCGGGAGTCTGGGAGGCGCGCAGCGCCGCCCAGGACCACGTGCAGGCGGAGGCGGTGGCCCTGCACGAGATCTCGGAACGCGTCCGGGTCTATCCGCCCGAGGTGCGTGACCGGATCCGGGACGATGTCAACGCCTATGTCGGACACGTCGTGACCACCGAATGGAAGGCCATGGCCGACCACGGCCGGGTCACCGAACGCGGCACCGAGCTGCTCGACCGCGTCCGTGCCGACGTCACCGACTACGAACCGAGGACGGACTTCGAGGCGCAGGCCTACCAGCCGCTCGTCGACCAGGTGACGGCGGCGGACCAGGCCCGCAGTGCCCGGGCGGAGTCGACCGGGGCGACGATGCCGGGGGTGGTGTGGTTCGGGCTCATCGCCGGAGGCGTCGTCACCGTCGGCATGGTCTTCGCGCTGCAGATCCGCCGCACGGCGCGTGAACTGGTGCTCGCCGGGATGTTCTCCGCGCTGATCGCCTTCCTGCTCTTCCTGATCTGGGACTTCGACGCGCCCTACAGCCGCGGCGTCGCGGCGTCGACGGGGCCGTTCCTGAGCCTCTTCCCGGGCGTCCAGGGCTGACACGCGTCCTCGGTCGCCCACCGCGGCGCCCGGCACCGGAGTTGCTCGACGGGGTTCCCCCGGACCTTCGAAGGTCCGGGGGAGCCCCTTCGGCATGTGCTGCGGGGTCGTTGGGACGGAGGTCACGTCCGCCGTTCGGCCCGGCGGCGCATCCAGAACAGCCCGCCGCCGCCGACGGCCGAGGCGACGAGTCCGCCGCCGATGGCGATGTCGGCCGCGGTCGCACCGCCGGTTCTGCTTCCGCCGACACCGCCGCGGACACCGCCGAGGACGGTGAAGGCAGCCGGGCGGGTCAGCCTTCTGCCCGAGCAGCCGACCGTGATGTCGTACGAACCCGGCCGGGCGGTGCTGTTGACGGTGGCGGTGCCCCTCGATGTCTGGTTGGCGCTGCTGACCGGGGTCAGGCGGGCGGTCCCGAAGGCCCGCGAGGTCATCGTGCCGCCCTCCGGGCAACCGTCGACCGTGACGGTCAGCCGACCGCCGGCGGCGATCACGCTGGGCAGGGCGACGATGTTGCTCGGGATCCCGTGACCGCCGTTGCCTCCGATGCCGTTGCCGCCGTCGTCGCCTCCGAAGCCGTTGTCGCCGCCGTCGCCGTTCCCTCCGAAGCCGTTGTCGCCGCCGTCGCCTCCGAAACCGTCGTCGTTCCCGTCTCCTCCGAAGCCACCGTCGTCGCCGCCGAAGCCGTCGTTGTCGTTGCCCCCGAAGCCGTCGTTGGCACCGACTCCGCCGACTCCGCCCCCGGCACCGCCGTCGGTCCCCGGCAGGGCGACGGTGCCGCTCGGCACATCCCCCGCGAAGGCCGTGGGGGCGGCGAGCCCGAGAACGGCGACCGCAGCGCATGCGGCCGCCAGGGCACGAGAGTTACGCATGTGATCCTCCGCTGAAGACGCCCCGGGACCCAATGCCCGGTCGATCGGCGAGAAAGCGTCTTCCATACAAGACCCTCAGTCGCCTTGCCCGGGGCCGCATGTCGGGAATGGTCCGTCCTGGTGAGCGCACCTGCCCGGCCGGACCGCGCGAGCACGGATCACCGCAGGTCACACACTGTCGATAAGGTTCCCGCACAGGGATTCCCGAATGGCGTACCGAAGGTCCGGGGGACCACCCGTTCGCCTCTCTCCCGTCGCGGTGCGGTCGCGCGGCGCTTAGCGTGCCCGTATGCGCGAGTGACACGGCGACGGCCGTGCCGAGAGGGGATGGTGGATGTCTGCGTCCGGGCTGGCGGAAGAGGAGGAGCCGCGGAGGAGGCGCGCGCCCTGGGGCGTGATAGCGCTGGTCCTGCTGACCGGCCTCGCGCTGATCCGCAACGGTTCGGGGGAGTTCGACGTGGGCCCGCCGCAGCCCGCGTCGGCGGCCGCCGCCTCCGACACTCGTGCGCCCGGCGCCACGCCTCCCGCCGGGGGTCTCGCGCCTCTGCCCTACTCGGTCCCCGACCGGGTCAGGATCCCCGCGATCCAGGTCGACGCGCCGGTCACGGCGGTCGGTCTGGACGCCGACGGCTGGGTCGACGCGCCGCCGCCCGAGGACGCGAATCTGGCGGGCTGGTTCACCGGCGGCGTCACGCCGGGCGAGAAGGGCACCGCGGTCGTGGTCGGTCACGTCGACAACGACCAGGGCCCCGCCGTGTTCTACGGACTCGGAGCCCTGAAGAAGGGCGACAAGGTCGAGATCACCCGCCAGGACGGGAGGACCGCGGTGTTCGAGATCTACGGCGTCGAGGTGTTCGAGAAGGACGGCTTCCCCGGCGACCGGGTCTACGCCTCCAAGGGCAGCCCCGAACTGCGGGTCATCACCTGCGGCGGCGGCTTCACCGAGGAGAACGGCTACGAGGGCAACGTCGTCGCGTTCGCCCGCCTGGCCGGAACCCGCTGAGCGTTCCGAGCCTGGCGGGCCCGGGCCGGGCGGGCGTCGGTCAGGCGTGCCACCGCCGGGGGACGGTGATGTGGTAGCCGGCGTCCAGCAGCTGCGGCAGGTAGGAGCGCAGGGCGCGGACGCTCTGGGAGCGGTTGCCCCCGGCGTCGTGGGAGAGCACCACGACGCCGGGACCGGCTCCGTCGTCGACCCGCTCGACGATGGTGCCGGTGCCGGGCGTGGTCCAGTCGAGGGTGTCGACGGTCCAGGCGAGCGGCTCCATGCCGAGTTCCGCGCCCACCTGGAAGGCCGCGCGGTTCCACGCTCCGTACGGCGCGCGGAACCACCTGGGCCGCTCTCCCCAGCCCTCCTCGATGACATCGCTGGTGCGTTCCATCTCGGAGCGGATCCGGCGCCGGGTGAGCCGGGTCAGCAGGGGGTGGGACCAGGTGTGGTTGCCGACCTCGTGGCCCTCGTCGGCCATCCGGGCCAGCAGGTCCTGGTTGCCGACGGTCATCTCCCCGCACACGAAGAACATCGCGCGGACCTCGTACTTCGCCAGCGTGTCCAGGATGTCCGGGGTGTAGCGGGGGTCGGGTCCGTCGTCGAAGGTCAGCACCATGACGCGGCCTCGTCCCGTCAGGCGCAGCAGCGGCTCGCGGCGTACCGGGGTCCGGCCGGGCCCGGTACGCGGCGCGCCGTGGCCGGTCAGGGGCTGGAGGCGGTAGGCGGAGGGCTTGAGCGGGCGGTGCGCCTGGGCGCCCGGGCCGGGGGCGGCTGGACGGACCGGCCCCTCCCCCTGGCCCGCCGCGAGCACTCCGGCGGTGCCCGCCGCCCCCACAGCGACGGCACCGGCGATCAGGGCGCGGCGCCGCGTGAGCAACTGATCCGTCTTCATGACTCATCAGTCGCCCGGCGTGGGACCGGCGCTCCTGAGCAACACCGGGGCGGCGGTACGAATCCACTCGCGCGGCCCAGTGATCACTTCGCCGGGGGTGTGACCGGAGGGACGCGGGAGGGCCGGACGCGCGGGTTCCGATAGCCTCACCGGCGTGACGGAACAGCAGCACTCGCACCCCCATCGGTTCGAGCGGGGCACGGACGGGCCGAAGGTCATCGTGGTCGGGGTGGACGGCTCCGACTCCTCGCTCCGCGCGGCGGCCTACGCCGGTGGGCTGGCCAGGCGGCAGCGGGCCCTGCTCGCCGTGGTGTACGTGCAGCCCGTGATGGCGGCGGGGGCTGCTCTCGGCGCGCCGGTGGTGGAGACGACCGACGAGATCGCCGAGGACCTGGTGGCGCAGATCCGTGCCGCGGCCGAGCGGGCGAAGGGGATATTCGAGGTGCGCTGGGAGTTCCACACGTTCCGCGGCGATCCCTACAACGGCCTGGTGACGGCGGCCGACCAGCTGAAGGCGGACGCGGTGGTCGTGGGCGCCTCCGAGCAGGCCGGGCACCGGATCGTGGGTTCCGTCGCGGTCCGGCTGGTGAAGGCGGGGCGCTGGCCTGTGACGGTGGTGCCGTAACGCCCGTCGGCGCGGTGTGTGCGTCGTGCCTTCCGTCGGGGACGCGCGTGAGCCATCATGATCCACCGTCAGCCGTTTGCCGATCACAAAGAGGTGAGGCGCATGGCCGGGCTCCGCATGGGCGAGGGCATTCTCCGTCGCAAACCCATCGAGCACATCGAGGAGACGGAGGTCGGTGAGGGCCCCCGGCTGGAACGGTCGCTGGGCCTGTGGCAGCTGACCGCGATCGGCGTGGGCGGCATCATCGGGGCGGGCATCTTCACCCTGGCGGGCACGGTCGCCAACGGCACGGCCGGTCCCGCGGTCCTGGTGTCCTTCCTGATCGCCGGTTTGGCGAGCGCGGCGGCGGCGCTGTCGTACGCCGAGTTCGCCGGGCTGATCCCCAAGGCGGGCTCCGCGTACACCTACGGCTACGCGGTGCTCGGCGAGCTGGCGGGCTGGTTCATCGGCTGGGACCTGCTGCTGGAGTACACGGCGATCGTGGCGGTGGTCGCCATCGGCATCTCGGGCTACTTCAGCTTCCTGCTCGGCGAGACGGGTGCCGAACTGCCGGCCTGGATGCTGGGCGCGCCCGGCACCGGCGACGGGCACCGGGTCGACCTGTTCGCGGCGGTGCTGTGCCTGCTCATCGCGTACCTGCTGAACCTCGGCATCAAGAACGCGGCCCGCTTCGAGATGGTGGTCGTCGTACTGAAGGTGCTGGTGGTGCTGTTGGTGATCGCCGTCGGTTTCTTCCACATCGACACCGCGAACTACAACCCGTTCTTCCCGTACGGGATCGGCGGGGCGTTCACCGGCGCGGCCACGGTGTTCTTCGCGGTCTTCGGCTACGACGCCATGTCGACGGCGGCCGAGGAGTCCAAGGACGCCCAGCGGCACATGCCGAAGGCGATCATCTACTCGCTGGCGATCTCGATGGTGCTGTACGTGCTGGCCTGCCTGGTCCTGACCGGCATGCAGAACTACAAGGACATCGACCCGGAGAGCGGCTTCTCGACGGCGTTCAAGTCGGTGGGGCTCAGCGGCCTGGCCGACGTCATCGCGGTGGGCGCCATCATCGGCATCCTCACCGTGATGTTCACGTTCATGCTGGGTGTCACGCGGGTGTGGTTCAGCATGAGCCGGGACGGGCTGCTGCCCAGGTGGTTCGCCAAGACGCACCCGACGCGGCACGTGCCGACCCGGGTCACCTGGATCGTCGGGTTCGCGTCGGCCGCCATCGCCGGGTTCCTGCCGATCGGCGAGGCGGCCGAACTGACCAACATCGGCATCCTGCTCGCGTTCGTGGTGGTGTGCGCGGCGGTGATCGTGCTGCGCTACCGGCAGCCGGACCTGCCGCGCACCTTCCGCACGCCGTGGATGCCGTTCGTGCCGGCGCTGGGGATCGTCTTCTCGATCTGGCTGATCACGTTCCTGCAGTGGCAGACGTGGGCGCGGTTCGCCGTGTGGTTCGCGGTCGGCCTGGTCGTCTACTTCGGCTACTCCTACCGGCGTTCGGCGCTGGCCCGGGGCCGGTAGGGGCCGTCACAGGGTACGGAGGAAGTCGAGCACGATCTTGTTGAACTCCTCCGGCCTCTCCAGGTTCGTGTAGTGACCGACGCCGTCGACGGTCACGGACCGGCCGTCGCGCACGGTGCGGACGAGCAGTTCGGCCGCGCCGGTCAGGTCGTCCGGTTCGAGCGATCCGTTGACGGCGAGGACCGGCACGTCGATCTCCGGGACCCGGGACCACGTGTCGGTCATCGGCACGTGCAGCTGGGGCTCGCCGGGGCTGTGCTTGGACATGGTGTGGAGGGCCATCTCGCGCAGGCGGCGCAGGATGCGGGGGTCGATGTCGGCCTCCGTGCGGCCGGGGCCGGGCACCACGCGGAGGAACGCGGCGAGCCAGCCGTCGAGGTCGCCGGCCGCCAGGGTGCGGGCGTACTCGGCCCGGATGTCCCGGTACCAGGGATCGGTGTACTCGAAGTCGCTGGCCGCCGCGCCGCAGGCGACCACCGCCCGGACCAGTTCCGGGTACTCCAGGGCCGTGTCGGTGGCGATCGCGCCGCCCATCGACAGACCGACGAGCACGGCGGGGCCGGCGTCGAGGTGCCGCAGCAGCCCGGCGAGGTCGTCCGCCCAGCGGAACGGCTCGGTGGCGTTGGCAGAGAAGCCGTGGCCGCGCACGTCCGGGGCGATCACGCGGTGGTGGGCGGCCAGGGCCGGGATCTGGGCGTCGTACAGGCGGTGGTCGACGAACCCGGAGTGGAGCAGCACCACGAGGTCACCGGCCCCGGTGTCGCGATAGGCGAGGTCCCCGTCGGACGAGGCGAAGAAACGCAGATCCGGAGAAGCAGTCATGACAACCAAGGTGTCATCTTGTTCCCAGGCTTGGCAACCCAGGTGTCATGATGGGTGGGTGACCACTACCGACGCACCCCTCTCGCCGGACGAGCTCGGCCGGCGCCTCACCGAGGTCTACGACCTGGTCGGCCCCCTCTACCGGCGCGCCCAGCGCAGCGTGGAGCAGGGCCTGACCGGCGACAGCCTGTCCGTCGGCGTGCGCGCCGTGCTGACCCTGCTGCACCGCAACGGGCCGATGACCGTGCCGCAGATGGGCCGCGCACAGGCCATCAGCCGCCAGTTCGTGCAGCGCATGGTCAACGACGCCGCGGCCGACGGCCTGGTCGAGAGCACGGCGAACCCCGCGCACCGGCGCTCGTCGCTGATCCGGCTCACCGCAGCGGGCCGGGCGACGATCAGCGCCGTCCTGGAGCGGGAGCACCTGCTGCTCCGAGAGGTCGCCGGGGATCTCACGGACGCCGACGTGACGACGTGCCTGCGGGTGCTCGGGGCCATGCTGACGGCCCTCGACCACGTGGACGTCGCCTGACCTACTTCCCCATCACCAGGCCGTCCTGAGCCGCGCCCCGACTCAGCACCACGGCCCGGATGCGGTCGCGCACACCGAGCACATCGGCACCCTGGTCGAGCGCCCGGCCGAGGTTCACCACCCGGCCCGCGTCCAGGTCGTACAGCTGGGGGACGAATTCGGCCCTCGTCACGCGCCAGCGTCCGCCGGACCGCTCGGGCGGGGCGAAGGTGAAGCGGCCGATCGTCGACTGGTTGCCGCGCGGATCGCGGGCGCCCCGGGCGTCGGTCCTCTCGCCCGCGATCTGGTCGCCCAGCCCGTAGACCACCCAGGTGCCGTTGACCTTCTCGTACGCCTGCGGCACATGGGCGTGGGTGCCGAGGATCAGATCGATGTCCGGCCGGTCGCCGGTGGCCGCGGCGGTGAGCCGGCCGGCCAGCGCCAGTTGCATCTTGTCGGGCTTCTCCTGCCCTTCCGTGCCCCAGTGCAGCGACACGACGACGACCTCCGCACCGGCCTTCCGGGCGGCCCGGGCGTCCGCGAGGATCTTCTTCTCGTCGATGAGGTCCACCGCCCAGGGCTGCCCCAGCGGCAGGGGGTTGCCGTTGGTGCCGTGGGTGTAGGAGAGGTGGGCGACCTGGACGGCGGGGGCCGCGTTCAGGATGGCGGCCGTGCGCCCCTCGGCCGCGACCCGCGCCGTTCCGGCGTGCCGCATCCCGGACCGGTCGAGGGTGTCCAGGGTGCGGTGGATACCGTCGACGCCGTCGTCGAGGCTGTGGTCGGAGGCGGTGGAGCAGCCGTCGTAGCCGGTGACGGCCAGCCCGTGGGCCACCTCCGGCGGGGACTTGAAGAGGGGGTCGCCGGCGTAGTCCCCGTCCGCGCCGATCACCGTCTCCAGGTGGCACAGGGCGAGGTCGGCGCGCGAGACGACGGGCTCGGCCCCGGCGAGCATGGGGCGGAAGTCGTAGCCCGTGCCTCCCCCGTCGAAGAGCGCCCGGTCGAGGACCGAGGCGTGCGGCAGCACGCCCCCGGAGGCGACCAGCGTGAAGGCGCCGGTGCCCGCCGGGGCCGGGGCCGGGCGCGCCGACGGCTCGTGGTCGCGGGCCTGGCAGGCCGCGCCCGCGGTGAGAAGGACGGTCAGGGCCAGGGCCACTTGCCGACTGCGTGTGATCATCCGTTCACTCCGCTGTGGTCGCACACACGGGAAAGTCGCATTTACACATGAACAGGAAAGGAGTTGCACCCGGCCAAGGCCGACTCCGACACGCCCATTAGCCCGTCCGGCGTCCCGCAACGGCCGCGGCGACCGTTCGTCGAACCGTTCGTCGACGCGATCGACCGTCCGTCGCACATCCGTGCGCGCGCCCTGTCCGCGAGCGGCGCCCTGCGATGCCATACGGCCATGACGGCCGGAACCACCCTTCCCCACGGGACGACCGCCGAGCACGAGCTCGCCGCCCTGCAGCGCGAGCACGGCCGGCCGCTCTTCGCGCTGCTGCTGCGGCTGAGCGACGGCGACCGGCAGCGCGCCGAGGACCTGGTGCAGGAGACCCTGGTGCGCGCCTGGCAGCACCCCGAGGCCCTGCGCGCCGACGACTTCGACTCCGTACGGCCCTGGCTGCTCACGGTCGGCAGACGGCTCGCGATCGACGCGCGCCGGGCCCGGCAGGCACGGCCCGCGGAGGTCGGCGACGCGGTGCTGGAGAACGCGCGCGTCTGCGCGGACCACGCCGAACGGGCGGCCGCGACCCTCGACGTGCGCGAGGCTGTGAAGACACTCACTCCGGAACACCGTGAAGTACTGGTGCTCGTGTACTTCCAGGGGGCGAGTGTGGCGGAAGCGGCGGCGACCCTGGGAATCCCGCCCGGTACGGTGAAGTCCCGCGCGTACTACGCGCTGCGCGCCCTGCGCCGGGTTCTGCCGGGTTACGCCGCCGACCTGCGGTGAAACCGACGGCCGAGTCAAACCTCC
Source organism: Streptomyces viridiviolaceus (assembly GCF_014650995.1). Classification (GTDB taxonomy): domain Bacteria; phylum Actinomycetota; class Actinomycetes; order Streptomycetales; family Streptomycetaceae; genus Streptomyces; species Streptomyces viridiviolaceus. The sequence goes on along the minus strand of NZ_BMWA01000007.1, from coordinate 264,051 downwards.
GTAAAGCGCCTTGCCGTGGACCCCGGTTGAGTAATCGGCTGTCCTCATCCGTGTTCCGGACGGGGGCCCACGAACCCGGGTCGGGCGACGCGCACGCACCGGAGGAAGGCAGGAAGGGATGCTGCACAGAGGTCAAGAGAGCACGGACGGCACCGGTGGCGGTGAACTGACCGTCCCCATGGCGTGGTTCTACGCCGAGTACATCGCCGACGAACTGCTGCGCACCGGCGATCTGATGCCGCCGACGTCGTTCGAGTTCCGCGCCGGACGGGACGCGCTGGCGCTGACCGTGTTCCTGTCCGACACCGAGGGCGAGCTCTGCGGCATCCGGGTCGTCACCCGGCTGGAGACCTGGCTGTCCCTGACGGCCTACGACCAGCCGTGGCACGAGTGGGTGCGCGAGCGCTTCGCCGAGATCGACGCCCTGGCCGCCGCTGATCCTGCCGACGCCCTGCGATCGCCCGACCTGGAGCTGGCCCGGGCGGCCTGGCGGTGGCTCCAGGAGACCGAACTGCTCGCCCCCGACCTCGACGCGGTGCCGGGCGGCACGTCCGGGGCCGACGAGGACGAGGGGCCGAAGGTGTGGACGCCGGCCTGGCAGCTCGGCCTGCCACTGGGCCACCTCGCCATCCACCTCTTCTAGCCACGGCCTTCGGCGGGACACCGGGGGTTCGACCGGGGCGGGAGAACTTTCTTCCGCACGGACCAATCCGCGGGCCGGGCCGCTCCGAATCCCTTGGTTGCGATTCTGCGCGTGACTTGAGTGATTCGACTCTCCGGTGCGTACGGGTGGGAGCAAGGAGTGACCCCGCACCCACCCAACGGCACGAGGATTCGGCATGAGGTCCCTGGAGAGGCATCGCGACGTCGGCGCCTACGCGCTCGGCGTGCTGGACGAGGCGGATGCCTTCCGCTTCGAGGACCACCTCATGGAGTGCCCCCGCTGTGCGGCACAGGTGACCGAGTTCGGCCCCACCACCCGGCAGCTGATGCTGTACCGGCGGGCGACCCCGCGTCCGGTGCATCCCCTGGCCGCGCCCGGACCGAGGCTGCTGGACCGCCTGCTGTCCGAGGTCGCGTCCCGGCACCGGGCCGGGCGCAGGCGCCTGCTGTACGCCGTGGCCGCCGCGGTCGTCCTCGCCGTGGCCGGGCCCGGTGCCGCGCTCCTCGCCGTGCAGGGCGACCCGACGGCGCCGATCACCGCGACCGACGAGCGGTCGGGGGTGTGGGCGCAGGTCACGGCCGAGGACGAGGCCTGGGGAAGCGAGGTCGAGCTCAGGGTCAAGGACGGGGCGGGTCCGCGCCCCTGCCGGCTGATCGCCGTCGGCCACGACGGGACGGAGCAGACGGTCACCAGCTGGAGCGTGCCCCGGCGCGACGCGCGGCCGAACACCATGCGCGGCGGCGCCGCCCTGCACCCGGAGGAGATCGCCCGCTACGAGGTGCGCACGACGGACGGGGAGCGCCTGGTGACGCTCCCCGCCGGCTGAGCGGTCACCGCGGGTCGAGCGTCTCCCGGCGGATCCGGGCGCAGGTCTGGCTGAGCAGCCGGGACACGTGCATCTGGGAGATGCCCATGCGTTCCGCGATGCGGCTCTGCGACCAGTCCTCGAAGAAGCGCAGGTAGAGGATGGCCCGTTCGCGGGAGGGCAGCCGGCGCACCGACTCCTTGACGCTCTCCCGGTCGACCACGAGCTCGAAGGAGTGGTCCGTCTCCCCCAGTACGTCCGCCAGAGGCGGCCCCTCGGCCTCCGCGCCGCCGTCCCCTCCCGCCGCGTCGAGGGACAGGGCGCGGTAGCTTTCCAGGGCCTCCATGCCGTCGCGGACCTCCTCCTCGGAGAGTCCGGTGTGCCGGGCCAGGTCGGCGGCGGTGGGACGGGGGCTGCCGGGGACGAGGGTCAGTTCCACGTAGGCCGCTCGGACCCGGTTGCGCAGTTCCTGGACCCGGCGCGGCACCCGCACGCCCCAGGTGCGGTCGCGGAAGTGCCGTCGTATCTCGCCCCTGATGGTGGGTATCGCGAAGGGTTCGAACGGCCCCCGGTCGGGATCGAACCGGCGGATCGCCTTGAGCAGCCCCAGGGCGGCGACCTGGCGCAGGTCCTCGGGGCTCTCGCCCCGGTCGCGGAAGCGCGCGGCGAGCCGGTGGGCCATCGGCAGCCAGGCCCGCATCAGCTCCTCCTGCAGCCGTTCCTTCACGGGCCCGTCGTCCAGGGCGGCGAAGCGGTGGAAGGCCGCGGTGACGGCAACCGGCGCGGCCGGGTGGGGCGCCTGGTCGGCGGAGGGGCACGGGCGGGCGACGACATCGGTCGGCATACTGCTGGATCCTCGCTGTGGGCTCGGTCACGTAGCTTCTCCGACCTTCTGTGCCCATCCGACCCCCGCGACCATTCGGGACCTTTGTCCCTTTTATTCGCAGGGTGGCCACTTGAGTGGTTCGTGCGGGATTCCTACTTGAGCAACCGCGACATCCTCCGGTCCGCCAGCGGCTTGCCGCCCGTCTGGCAGGTCGGGCAGTACTGGAGCGAGGAGTCGCTGAAGGAGACCTCGCGGATGGTGTCACCGCACACCGGGCACGGCTCGCCGGTGCGGCCGTGCACGCGCAGCCCGCTCTTCTTCTCCGCCTTCAGCCGGCCCGCGGCCAGGCCCCGGGACCGCTCGACCGCCTCGGTGAGCGTGACGCGCAGGGCCGCGTACAGCCGAGCGGTCTCCTCCGGGGTGAGCGACGAGGCCAGTTTGAACGGGGACATCTTCGCCGCGTGCAGGATCTCGTCGCTGTAGGCGTTCCCCACCCCAGCGATCAGGGACTGGTCCCGCAGGGCTCCCTTGAGCTGCCGCCGCTCGCCGGCCAGGAGCGCGGTGAAGCACGCCTCGTCGAAGTCGTCGGCGAGCGGGTCCGGGCCGAGCCGGGCGACGCCCGGCACCTCCAGCGGGTCGCGCACCACGTACACCGCGAGCCGCTTCTGCGTGCCCGCCTCCGTGAGGTCGAAGCCGGCGCCGGTCTCCAGCGCGACGCGTAGGGCCAGCGGGCCCTTGCCGGGGCGGGGCGCGCCGTCGGGCAGGCTGTCCCTCCACTGCAGCCAGCCCGCGCGCGCCAGATGGGTCACCAGATGCGGGCCGTCCGCGGTCTCGACGTCGAGGAACTTGCCGTACCGGTGCACGGCGGCGACCTGATGGCCCTCCAGGGCCGCGAGCGGCGGGTCGTACGTCTTCAGCACGCTGATCGCCACGGGCAGCACCCGTACGATCTCGTGGCCGACGAGGTGCTCGGTCAGGAAGTCCCTGAGCGCCTCGACCTCGGGCAGTTCGGGCATAGGTCAAGGGTGCCACCCGGCACCGGGGCCGCCATCCGGGACCGGCACGACGGGGCTACGGCTCGCGGTGCGGGACGACGAACTCGGACCACACGCACTTGCCGCCGCCGCGCGCCTCCACGCCCCACACGTCACCGAGCACCTCGACCAGCAGCAGCCCCCGTCCGGAGACCCCGGACGCGCCCGCCTCGCGGCGGCGCGGCAGGGCGCTGGAGGAGTCCTCGACCTCCACGCGCAACCGGCGGTCGGTGCCGGTGAGGACCCGCAGGGTGACGACCGCGGAGCCCTCGGTGTGCATCAGGGCGTTGGTGATCAGCTCGTCGGCGACCAGCTCGATCTCGTCGGCGTGGTCCGCGGCGCCCCAGGCGCGGACGGCGGCGCGGATCATGCGCCGGGCCTCGGTCAGCGCCTCGGGGTCGCCCGGTGCCACGTGCTGCTGGAGCCGGCCACCGGACTGCGGGGTGTCCAGGCCCCGCCGGCGCAGCAGCAGCAACGCCACGTCGTCGTCACCGCCGCGCTCCTCCGCCTCGTGGATCAGCCGGTCGGCCAGCTCCCGTACGTCTTCGGGGCCGGTGGCGACATGCGCGGCGAGGGCCTGCATGCCGTCGTCGAGGTCGGCACCGGGCTGCTCGACCAGGCCGTCGGTGCACAGCAGCAGGGTGTTGCCGGGGTCGAGCTCGATGGTGCCGACCGGATAGTCGAGGCGACCGAACTCGGCGGACAGGCCGAGCGGCAGCCCGCCCTCGACCGGGATGCGGCGGCACGTGCCGTCGCCGTGCCGCACCAGCGGGTCGATGTGCCCGGCCCGGACCACCTGGACGACCCCGGTCGCCATGTCGGCCTCCGCGTACAGGCAGGTGGCGAAGCGGTCGGTGTCCAGTTCGTGCAGGAAGACGGAGGCCCGCGCCATCACGGTGGCCGGGGTGTGGCCCTCGGCCGCGTAGGCGCGCAGCACGATGCGGAGCTGGCCCATGACGGCGGCGGCGTGCGTGTCGTGGCCCTGGACGTCGCCGATGACGGCTCCGACGCGTCCGCCGGGCAGCGGGATCAGGTCGTACCAGTCACCGCCGATGTCACGGCCGAGGGAGCCGCCGATGGTGGCGGCCCGGTAGCGGACGGCGACGTCGCTGCCGGGCACGCTGGGGATGGTGCGCGGCAGCATGGCCTGCTGCAGGCCCTCGGCGAGGTCCATCTCCTGCTCGTACAGCATGGCCCGCTGCAGGCTCTGCGCGATGCTGCTGCCGAGCGCCACGATGAGGTCGCGGTCCTCGGGCGAGAATCCGCGCCGGTCGCTGTAGAGCAGCCCCATCGCGCCGATCGGCCGGGCCTGGGCGATGAGCGGCAGATAGGCGGCCGACGTGACCTGCAGATGGGTGATGTCCGGCCACAGGACGGGGTAGCGCTCCGCGAACTCCTCCGGTGACTCGATGAAGCGCGGACTGAGGGTCCGGACGGCCTCGCTCATCGGGTAGGGCTCGTCGATCCGGGTGATGCGGGTGCCGGGGACGAAGCTGTTGTCGGGGCCGTCGGAGACCAGCCGGATGCGGCCGGCCTCGACGAGGCCCATGACGAGGCTGGTGGCGCCCAGGCGGGTGATGCCGTGGGTGTCCTTCAGGACGTGGATGACGTCGTCCACGGTACGGGCGTGGGCGAGGGCGGCCGTGGCCACCTGCACCACGTTGGTCTGCCGGCGTCGCACCTCGTTCTGCGCGGCCTGCTCGCGGCGCGCCTCGATCTCGGCGATCTCGTCGGTGGCGTCGCGGAGGATGCCGATGATCCGGCGGGGGCGTCCGGTCTCGTCGCGCCGGATGTAGCCCTGGGTGTGGGTCCAGCGCAGGGTGCCGTCGCGGCGTCGCAGGCGGAAGTACGTGCCGTAGTTCTCGCTGCCGTCCTTCATGGCCTGGGCGACCAGGGCGTCCAGGCGGCTGCTCTCCGCACGCGGGACGCGCGTTGCCAGGGACTCGGGGCGGCCGTCGTACTCCTCGGGGCGCAGGTCGAAGACCTCGTGCGCCTGGGCGTCCATGTGGAACAGACCGGAGTCCAGGTCCCAGTCGAAACTGCCCATGCGGTTGAGCGCCAGGATCGGCTCCGGGTGGGCGGGCCAGTCGTCCGGGAGTGACAGGGCGCTCGCTCCCCGATCAGCCATGAGCCCCACCTTGCCAGGAAATGTCCGATTCTTCGACTCCTGGTTGACGACCTGGGCCGCCGGGACGGCCACCGTCCGACCGGGTACACGAAGCGTGACACGAGAGGAGCGCGTCCGTGGAGTGGTTCACCGCACCCGACTACTGGCTGACCCGGCTGGTCTTCCAGCGGGCCCTGGCCGCGCTGTACCTGGTCGCGTTCCTGACGGCGGCCCTGCAGTTCCGCGCGCTGATCGGCGAGCGCGGCATGCTGCCCGTGCCCCGCTTCGTGGAGCGGGTGCCGTTCAAACGGGCGCCGAGCCTGTTCCAGCTGCGCTACTCGGACCGCCTGTTCGCGGGCTGTGCCTGGGCGGGCTGCGCCGTGTCGGCGGCACTGGTGGCGGGACTGGACTCACTCCTGCCGCTGTGGGGCGCCATGCTGCTGTGGCTGGTGCCGTGGGCGCTGTACCTGTCGATCGTCAACGTCGGGCAGACCTGGTACTCGTTCGGCTGGGAGTCGCTGCTGCTGGAGACCGGCTTCCTCGCCGTCCTCCTCGGCAACGACGAGGTGGCCCCGCCGATCGTCGTCCTGTTCCTGCTGCGCTGGCTGCTGTTCCGGGTCGAGTTCGGGGCGGGGCTGATCAAGCTGCGCGGTGACGAGTGCTGGCGGAAGCTGACCTGCCTGGACCACCACCACGAGACCCAGCCGATGCCCGGCCCGCTGAGCTGGTTCTTCCACCGTCTGCCCCGGCCGCTGCACCGCGTCGAGGTGGCCGCCAACCATGTCACCCAGCTCGTGGTGCCCTTCCTGCTGTTCACCCCGCAGCCCGTGGCGACGGCCGCCGCGGCCCTGATGATCGTCACCCAGCTGTGGCTGGTGCTGTCGGGCAACTTCTCCTGGCTGAACTGGGTCACCATCGTGCTGGCCCTGTCGGCGGTGCGGTTCCCGGTGGAGCCGCCGTCCGCGGCCCCCGCCCCGCTGTGGTACGAGGTCGTGGTCCTGGCGGTGGCGGCGCTGCTGGTCCTGCTGAGCTACCGGCCGGCCCGCAACATGATCTCCCGGCGTCAGGTGATGAACCGCTCCTTCGATCCGCTGCACCTGGTCAACACCTACGGCGCCTTCGGGACCGTCAGCCGGGTCCGCTACGAGGTGGTGATCGAGGGCACCGCCGACGACGTGCCGCGCGAGGACTCCGACTGGCGGGAGTACGAGTTCAAGGGCAAGCCCGGTGATCCTCGGCGCTGGCCGCGCCAGTTCGCGCCGTACCATCTGCGGCTGGACTGGCTGATGTGGTTCGCCGCGCTCTCGCCGGCGTACGCCGGTTCGTGGTTCGGCACCCTCGTGGAGCGGCTGCTGGAGAACGACCGCGACACGCTCCGGCTGCTGCGCCGTTCGCCGTTCCCGCCGGACGCGCCGCCCCGCTTCGTCCGTGCCCGCCTGTTCCGCTACCGGTACACGACCTGGAGCGAGCTGCGGGAGACGGGCGCGTGCTGGGAGCGGACGTATGTACGGGAGTACCTGCCGCCGACACGGCTGGCCGGGGTGGCGCAGAGGTCGTAGACGGGGGGACAGACGGCGGCCGACTTTGGTGGAGACCGTGTACGCGGCGCGGGGGCACGCGCGCAGGGCCGCGCCGAGGCGGCGTTCCGACACGCCGAGGCCCGTAGTGCGGTGCGGTGTCGAAGCAGCGGACGCCCCGCTGCCACGCGGCCCGCACGGCGTCGTGCGCCTGCTCTCGCCGACCCCGGTGTACAGCCCGGCGATCGCGGCGGCGCCCGGGATCCGGAGGCGGCCCGGGCGGCGGCAGCGCACGTGGGCGAGGTGGAGGAATGGCTGCGGGCCCGGCTCGCGGAGTGAACCGGGCCCCGGCCCGGGGCTAGGCGCGCTTCAGCCGCAGGGTCATCAGCTGGAACGGCCGCAGCCGTACGGTGATCCGGTCGCCCTCGGTCCGGGTCGCGGACCCCTCCTCGGCCGGCGGGCGTTCCAGCAGGTCCGTCACCGTCACGCCGGCGACCGCGAAGCCCGCGGTGAGCGTGGCCAGGACCCGGCCGCCGTGCGCCTCGTGGAAGCGGACGACCACGTCGCCGCTGCCGTCGTCCGCCAGTTTGACGGCGGTGATCACGACCGCGTCCTGGTCGACCGTCACCAGCGCCGCGACCTCCCCGGCGCCGGTGACCCTGCGCTCCGGCACGTTGATCCGCCAGCCCTCGCGCACCGCGTCGCCCATGCTCGCGCCGGGCACCAGCGCGTGCCGGAAGCGGTGCACGCCCTGGTCGGTCTCGGGGTCGGGGAAGCGCGGGGCGCGCAGCAGGGATACGCGAACAGTGGTGACGGTGGTGGTCGTACCGGCGTCGGCGCGGACGGTACGGGTCACGTCGTGGCCGTACGTCGAGTCGTTGACGATCGCCACGCCCCAGCCGGGTTCCTCCAGGTGGACGAAGCGGTGGTTGCAGGCCTCGAACTTGGCGGCCTCCCACGAGGTGTTGGTGTGCGTGGGCCGGTGGAAGTGACCGAACTGGGTCTGCGACGCGTACCGCTCGGCGCGCACGTCCAGGGGGAAGGCGAGCTTGAGGAACTTCTCCGTCTCCTGCCAGTCCACCTCGGTGTCCACCACGAGCCGGCGCTCCCCGGGCGGCAGCGCGAGGACCTGAGTGACGCGGGAGGAGCCGAAGCACCTGACGATCCGCACCGAGGCGCCGTCGTCGCCGGGCGCGACCTCGTCGGCATCGGTCAGGTCGGTGACCGAGTTGCGGTGGAACTCGTCGACGTCCCAGGCGTCCCACATGTTCGGGAGGTCGGGGTGCAGCTGGAGGAGGTTGGCCGCCGCGCCGGGTGCGACGGTCTCGCGGTCGGCTTCGACGTCGTACGCCGACACGACCAGACCCCGGGCGTCGATCTCGACCCGCAGCAGGCCGTTGTCCAGGAGGTGTCCCCCGCCGGGGCGCTCCGTGGTCGGGGGCGGGTGGTTGCCGATGTGACGGTTGCCGGGATGCGGGTCATGGTGACGGAAGCCGGGCCACGGCGGGAAGACCCGGGAGTGGTCGACGCCGAGGGCGGGGCGGAGTCGAGGGCGAGGGCGAGCCGGCGGTGACATCCTCCCCCTCCGGGAAGAGGGGGATTCCACCCCAGGGGTCGAGGTTCACGGGCGCTCGAACGGCTGGTGGCGGTGCCGCGCCCACGGCCCGGGGCCGCCACGTCCGGCGGACGGCGCCGGCCGCGAACGGCATGGGGCCGGAATCGGCCTCGGCCGGCATCTCGACGCGGGGGCCCTCCAGCGGGCACAGTTCTCCGTGCGTACTCGTCAGTAATCCCGCAGTGACCCCGCCCCACCGCACCCCGAGGAGCCCTCCGTGACCAGCTGGGCCGGCCGGACCGCCGCCGAGACAGCCGCCGCCGTACGCGAGAAGCGGGCCACGCCCCGTGAGGTCGTGGCCGAGCATCTGGCCCGGATAGCGCAGCTCGACGGCCGCGTCGGCGCCTTCCGCACGGTGCGGGCCGAGGCGGCGCTCGCCGAGGCCGAGGAGGTGGGCGCGCGCGGCGATCTGGGCCGGCTGCCGCTGGCCGGGGTGCCGGTGGCGGTCAAGGACAACCTCGCGGTGCGGGGCGAGTCCACCCGCAACGGCTCCGCGGCGACGCCGGACACCCCGGCCGAGGCCGACCACGTCACGGTGGCCCGCCTGCGGGCGGCGGGCGCCGTGGTCGTCGGGCTGACGAACGTGCCCGAGCTGTGTGTGTTCGGCACCACGGAGGGCGTGTACGGCACCTCCCGCAACCCGTGGGACCCGGCGCGCACGGCGGGCGGTTCGTCGGGCGGCAGCGCCGCCGCGGTCGCGGCCGGCATGGTGCCGATCGCGCTGGGCAACGACGGCATGGGCTCGCTGCGCATACCGGCGGCCACCTGCGGTGTGGTCACCATCAAGCCGGGCCACGGCGTGGTCCCGGCCGGGGTCGGCCAGGGCGACTGGTTCGGCATGTCCGAGAACGGACCGCTGGCCACCACGGTCGAGGACGCACGCCTGATGCTCGCGGTCCTCGCGGACGGCGAGCCGCCCCGCCGCGCGGACTCCGGCGCACTCCGGGTCGCCGCCTCCCTGCGCAGCCCGATCGCCGGCGTCACCGTGGCGGGGCCGTACCGGACGGCCGTCCGCGAGGCGGCCGCGGTGCTGATGAGGACGGGGCACCAGGTGCGCCGGGCGGACCCGCCGTATCCGGCGTCCCTGAGCCTCACCGCCGTGGCCCACTGGACGGCCGGTACGTCCGTGGACGCGCGCGGCCTGGACCCGCGGCGGCTGGCGCGTCGCACCCGGGTGCACGCGGCCGTCGGGCGGCGCTTCGTGCGCGGGGTGGCCGGTGGCGCGGGCCGGGAGCGGCTGCGCGCGCACCTGGAGCCGTTCTTCGCCGAGTACGACGTCCTGCTCACCCCGGCGCTCGCCCGCCGCTCCCCCGAGGCGGGGCCCTGGCACGAACGGGGCTGGCTGCGCAATCTGCTGGCCAACTCGGCCTGCTCGCCGTTCACACCACCGTGGAACCTGACGGGCTGGCCCGCGATGGCGGTCCCCTTCGGCACCCTGCCCTCGGGCGCACCGTGCGCCGTGCAGCTGGTGGGGCGGCCGGGGGCGGAGGCGACGCTGCTGGAGCTGGCGGAGCGGATCGAGGCGCTGCGTCCTTGGCGGCGGACAGCGCCCCTGGACGATCCGGCCTGAACGGTCCCCTAGAGGGCGCGGTACATGATGTGCAGGCCGACCAGCCCGTGCCGGGGATGCTCGAAGGCGTCCGGCACGGTGCCCAGGATCGTGAATCCGAGGGAGGTCCAGAGCTTCACCGCGGGGTTGGTCTCGACGACGGCGTTGAAGACCATGCCGCGGTATCCGTCGGCCTTGGCCGCGGCCAGGAGGTGTTCGCCGAGGGCGCGGCCGATGCCGCGGCCGGCCTGGTCGGGGTCGACCATGAAGCCCGCGTTGGCGATGCGGGCGGCGGGGCCGCCGTAGTTGGGGGTGACGTAGGCGGAGGCGACGACGGCAGCGGTGTCGTCCTGGACGACGTAGACGCGTTTCGCGGGGCTCATCCACAGGGCGCGCGCCTCGTCCTCGGTGGTGGCCGGGTCCCAGGCGTAGGTCTCGCCGGCCGCGACGATGCGGTGCCAGAAGGGCCAGATGTGCGGCCAGTCGTCGGCCGTCGCTTCCCTGATCAGCATGGGCGTGAGTCTCGCACGCCCATGCGGTCGGCGCGTCCGCGGGGCCGCTCGGCGTCTCAGTCGACGCTGGGCAGGATGTGGGGCTCGGCGAGGTCGTCCTCGTAGCCCGCGAGGCGGATGGGGGCGGACCGGGCCCACACGTCGAGGCTGCCGATCTCTCCGGGCCGGCGGGTCGCACGCTCCGTGCGTTCCTTGGGGCGCTGATCGCGATTCGTCTTCTCCGGTGTCACCGCGCACTCCTTATGTGTCGGGTCACCCTCGGGCCCGCCGGCCGGTCTGCTGTCCGGCACCCGGCGTCCGCTCGGGTCTGGTTCGAATGCAGTTCGGACGCGGTGGCGCCGGCAACTCGTGCGAGAGCAGGCCGTGGTGGATCGGCATGTCCCAGGACGGACCGTGGGTGTGGGTTGGGCCCCGTACTGCTGTCCGTCCGGTCCAGATTAACCAAATGAGCGGGGGTGCGCTCTATGGGGCTGAAAACATGGGGTAACCATTGCCTTCCGCTCCGTGCACAGTTGGCCCCTTTCTGCCCTTGTTCGTGGGTTTGTGCACCGTGCGTGACTCACCCGTCAGGGGGATCCGGTCGGCCACACCCCCGAATCCGGGAAACGAATGGTTGCGCAGTTCAATTGGCGTTGGCTGCGTCGCAAGCTCGTCATGGTCTGCTGCCGGTCGGCAACGGCCGTCTCACGGGAGGACCGAGGCATGGAACTGCGCAGCGTCGAGGAGCTCATGGACCTGCTGTACGCCTGCCGGGGCGCACGGCCCGCCGGCCCCTCCGGCGGAGCCGTCGACCTGCACGGCCACGCGCTGCGGACCGCGGCGCTGCTGCGCCGGGGCCGGCCCGCCGACAAGGAGCTCCAGGTGGCGGGACTGGTCTGTCCGGTGGGCCGGCTGCTGTGGCCCGGCGGCCCGGCGGACCGCACGGCCGACGCGGTGCGGCCCCTGCTCGGCGCTCGGGTCGCCCGCCTGCTGCGCCGCCACGCCCAGGCGGGAGCGGCCCTCCACGACGACGACCTGCTCAGGCTGCGTCAGGCGGACGAGGAGGCCCGCACCGCCGTGTTCGACGCCGGCGTCCTGGAGGACTGGCGCACGGTGCTGGAGCTGGTGGCGGCGCGGAACGCGCGGCTGGGCGCCGTCGACTGAGACGCCCGGTGTGCCCGAGATCGAGGTGGCCGCGCGGTGCCCCCCGACGGGGCGACAGGCCCGTGGGTGGGCCTGCATGGGGTCGAACCACGAAGTACGCGTGACCGGCGCACCGGGCACACCGGCGCTCGGACCCACCGTAGGACGGTGCCCGGTGAACGGGCCAACGGATTAGCGGCGTCGGCCCGTCGCGGCCGTCACCACTTGCCGGGCGCGTAGTCCTTGAGGAAGACGCCGTACAGGTCCTCGCCCGCCTCGCCGCGCACGATCGGGTCGTAGACGCGGGCCGCGCCGTCGACCAGGTCGAGCGGGGCGTGGAAGCCCTCGTCGGCCAGTCGCAGCTTGTCGTAGTGGGGGCGCTCGTCGGTGATCCAGCCGGTGTCGACCGACGTCATCAGGATGCGGTCGGTGTCGAACATCTCCTGCGCGCTGGTCCGCGTCACCATGTTCATGGCCGCCTTGGCCGCGTTGGTGTTCGGGTGGCCCGCGCCCTTGTAACCGCGGGCGAACACGCCCTCCATCGCCGAGACGTTGACGACGTACGCGCGTCCCGCGGACGCCCGGCGCGCGGCCTCGGCCATCACCGGGCGGAGCTTGCTGATGAGGATGAACGGCGCCGTGTAGTTGCACAGCTGGGTCTCCAGCAGCTCCACCGGGGAGATCTGCTCGATGGTCTGCACCCAGGTGTTGGTGTCGACGACGTCGGGGACCAGGCCGCCCGCGTCGATGGCGGTGCCCTCCCGGTGCCGGACCACGCTGGCGTTGCCGGCGACCAGGGCGAGATCGGCCACGGCCTGCGCGTCGAGCCCGCTGACACCGACGGGCAGCGCGGCCAGTCCGTCGACCGCGCCGGAGCCGTAGGCGCCGATGACGTGGTGGGCGGGCAGCTCACCGGCCGGCAGCGGGGCGCTCTCGCCCTCGACGAGCGCGGCGTACGCGGAGGGCAGGCGGCGCACGGTCTGGGTGGCGTTGTTGATCAGGATGTCGAGCGGGCCCTGCTCGGCGACCTGGTCGGCCAGGGCGACGGCCTGGGCGGGGTCGCGCAGGTCGATGCCGACGACCTCCAGGCGGTGCAGCCAGTCCGCGGAGTCGTCCATGGCCTTGAAGCGCCGGATGGCGTCCTTGGGGAAACGGGTCGTGATCGTGGTGTGGGCACCGTCGCGGAGCAGCCGCAGCGCGATGTACATGCCGATCTTGGCCCGGCCGCCGGTGAGCAGCGCGCGCTTGCCGGTGAGGTCGGCGCGGGCGTCCCGGCGGGCCCGGTTCTCGGCGGCGCAGTTCTGGCAGAGCTGGTGGTAGAAGTAGTCGACCTCGACGTAGCGCTGCTTGCAGACGTAGCAGGAGCGGGGACGCTGGAGTATCCCGGCGATCGTCCCCTCCTCCGTACGGGACGAGGGCAGGATGCCTTCCGTCTCGTCGTCGATGCGCTGGGCGGACCCGGTGGCGGTGGCCTCGGTGACGGCCTTGTCGTGGGCGGTCTTGGCGGCCCGGCGCTCCTGCCGGCGGCGCTGCTTGACCGTCCGGTAGATGTGCGAGGTGGCCCGGCGGACCAGGATCGCGTCGGGGTGGTCGACCTCCAGCTTGTCGAGTTCCTCGAGCACGCCGAGGCAGACGGCGAGCCGCTCCGGGTCGATGCCCGGGCCGTACACCACCTCGTCCGTGGTCGCCGAGCCGTCCTGTGTCACCGTCATCGCCGCAGCCGTTCCTTCGGTCACCGTCGCGGCGCTCCGAGACGCGTCCGCTTTCGAACGGGGGATTTTACGGAGCGCCGGGCCGTGCCGCCAAACCCGCGACGGTCAGGGACCGCAGGCAGTGATGAGCGTCTCCACCTCCTCGGACACGGCCCGGGCCAGCAGGTCGAGATCCGGCACCGCCTTCGCGTCGGCGACCAGGCCGTAGTGGACCCGTCCGCGGTACGTCGAGACCGCCACCGCCAGGGAGTGGCCGCGGGCCAGCGGCGCCAGCGGGTAGACCTCGGTCAGCGGATGCCCGCCGAGCCGCAGGCCGAGGCTGGGCAGGGGCACGCTGGTGACCAGGATGTCGAACCAGAGCCGGGCCGCCTGGCCGACCAGCGGGCCGCCGAGCCGGTGGCCCAGCGCCGGGACGTGGTCGGCGAGCAGGGCGACGGCTCCGGCGCCCCGGCCGGGCCCGGCGTCCTTGTTGCGGTCCATGGCGGCGCGCACCGAGCCGAGGCGGGAGAGCGGGTCCGGGTCACCGACCGGAAGCCGTATCAGGTAGCCGGAGAGCCGGTTGCCCGGTGGCTGGGCGGTGCGCGGGCGGCGCTTGGAGACGGGGATCAGGGCGCGGGGCGCCACGCCCTCGCTGCCGTCGCCGCGCTCGTCCAGCCAGCGCCGCAGGGCACCGGCGACGACCGCGATCAGCACGTCGTTGACGGTGCCGCCGACGGTCTTGCGGACGATGTGGACGTCGTCGAGATCGACGACCACGCCGGCGGTGCGGCGGGTGCCGGACGGCTCGGCGGTGAGCGCGGGCGAGGAACGCACGTCGAGGGTGGACAGGGCGACCGAGGCGCCGATGTCCAGGGCCCGGCCCGCGTCGGACAGGGCGCCGCGGAGCATCCCCGGCAGCCTGCGCACGTCCGGCAGGAGGCCACGGCGGGGCTCCTCGGGGCGGGGCCGGGGCGCGGGCATGTCCAGCGGGTCGAGGATCCCCGCGGCGAGCGTCAGCGCCCGCAGCCCGTCGGCCAGGGCGTGGTGGAACTTGAAGAGCACGGCGAAGGACACGCCGTCGGCCCCCGGCAGCACGTGGGCTTCCCACGGCGGCCGGCCGCGCTGCAGCGGGCGCTGCATGAGGCGGCCCGCCCGTGCGTGGAAGTCTGTCGTCGGGGCGTGCAGGCGGATGTGGTCGAGCGGGTCGAAGCCGGGGTCCGGCTCGCGGGTCGCGCCGCCGAAGGAGAACGGCTGCCGCAGGGCGAGCGGCGGCTGCCACACGTCCCGGATCCGCATCCGCAGTCCGGGCACGGCGGGCGCGCGGGCCGCGAGGAGGTCGGCCGCGTGGGCGCCCGCGGTGGGCGAGTGGGCCGCGAAGATGCCGAGCGCGCCGAGGTGCATGGGGTGCTCGGCGGACTCGATGTTCCAGAACGCCAGGTCGAGAGGAGCGAGCAGATCGGAAGTCAAGGGGGTGCCTCGCAAGGACGACGGGTGGACAAGCAGTCAATCGCCCTCCGCCGATTACGGTCAAGTACGATCAAGCTACGCACAGTTAACAGCAGATTAAAGTCCCGCCCCTCTGAAAGGGGCGGGACTCATGGGACATCTGTGGTGACGTCAAGGCTTTCGGCGCCGTCTGCGCCGGGGTGCCCCACCCGGACGGGTGCGGGCCGACCGTGAACCCGGGCGACCGGATGGAGCAGGTCCGGTGTGGCGACCGGACGCTCAGGCGGCCGGGCAGCCTGCCGGAGCGGGCCGGGACGCGTCGCGGATCAGGGCCTCGTGGGCGGCCTTCACCCGCGCGACGTCCGGTTTGAGGACCTTGCGGTCGTAGGTCGTCAGCCCGTTCAGCTCGCCCTCGACATCGGATATCTGGGTGTAGACGGCACCGTTGCCGCCCCGGCAGACGAGCGCGCGGACCTCGTCCAGCTTGGTGAGGTAGTCGTCGGTGTACGTCGCCGGGTCGACGTCGACGTAACTCTGCTGCACCGACCAGGCGTGTCCGGGCACCGCGAGGCCGAGGCCGCCGTACTCGCCGCTGACCAGGGCGCGTTCGCCGTCCGGGTGGGGCGGCAGGGCGGGGCTCGGGTAGCCGTGCTCGTCCATGATGTCGCCCGCGCCTCCGTCGGCGCCGAGGTTCAGGCCCGACTGGTTGTTGACCAGGCGGGTCGGGTCCCAGGCCTTGGCCTGCTCGGCGATCCGGCCGATGTCGTACTGGCCCCAGCCCTCGTTGAAGGTGACCCACATGACGACCGACGGGCTGCTGATGTGCTCGTCGATCATCTCCTTCATCTCGCGCTCGTACTCCGCCCGGGCGGCGGCGCTCGGGTTCACCCCCGCGGTCATCGCGGGCATGTCCTGCCACACCAGCAGGCCCAGTCGGTCGGCCCAGTAGAACCAGCGGTCCGGTTCGACCTTGATGTGCTTGCGCACGGAGTTGAAGCCGAGCTTCTTGTGCAGCTTCAGATCGTGTGCCAGGGCCTCGTCGGTGGGCGCGGTGTGCAGGCCGTCGGGCCAGAAGCCCTGGTCGAGGGTGGCCATCAGGAAGACGGGCTCCCCGTTGAGGAGCGTGCGCGGCACGCCGTTCACCTTCCCGACCGTGACGGAGCGCATGCCGAAGTAGCTCTCGACGCGGTCGTCGCCGACGCTCACCTTCAGGTCGTACAGGAACGGGTCGTCGGGCGACCACAGGCGCGGGTCGCGGATCCGCAGGGTCAGCGGCTCGCCGGTGCGGCCGCTCGCCGTGGCCACCTTGCGGTGTCCCGCGTACGCCGTCGCCGTGACGGGCTCGCCGTCGCGCACCCCCTTGGGCTCGACGGTCAGCGTGCCGGCGTCGACGTCCGGCGTGAGCTTGAGGGAGTCGACGTGGTCGCGGGCGACCGGCTCCATCCAGACCGTCTGCCAGATGCCGGAGCTGGGCGTGTACCAGATGCCGCTCGGGTCCAGGCGCTGCTTGCCCAGCGGCGGGTTCTCGCCGTTCGCCGCGTCGGTCGGGTCGTAGACGCCGACGATCAGCTCCTGGGTGCGGCCGGGCTTCAGCGCGTCGGTGATGTCGGCGCCGAACCTGTCGTAGCCGCCCTTGTGCTCGGCGACCTTGGTGCCGTTGACGTACACCTCGCTCTGCCAGTCGACGGCGCCGAAGTTCAGCTGCAGCCGCTTGCCGGAGCCGATGCGCCAGTCGGCGGGGACGGTGAAGGTGCGGCGGTACCACATGCGGTCCTCGTGCCGCTGGATGCCGGAGAGCTGGGACTCGACCGGGTACGGGACGAGGATGCGCTCCTCGAGCGTCCTGCCCACCGGCGGCTGCTCGCCGGCCTCGGCGGCGGCGAACTGCCAGCGGCCGTTGAGGTTCCGCCAGGCCTCACGGGTCAACTGGGGGCGCGGGTACTCCGGGAGGGCGTTGCCGGGCCCGACCTCGTCCGCCCACTGGGTGCGCAGCTCGTACGTGGAGCGGTTCGGTCCGCTGCTCCAGAACGGCTTGACAACGTTGCCGTCGGCGTCGGTGAGGCCACCCTCGCCGTCGTAGCGCACGTCGGCGCCGCCCCGGGCGGTGCCGGTGCTGTTGCCGACGACCGGTTCGTCGAGGGCGACGAGGAGGGCCGTGGGGTCGGCGGGGTCGACCTTCGCCGTTCCCAGGGGCCACCTGGCGCCGCCGATCACCGCTTCGAGGTGGTCGGTGAGGCCGGCCGGGGCCGCGCCGAGGGGCTGGGCGAAGTCGAGCCTGAGGGTGCGGCCGGTGGCGAGCACGGTGGTCGCCGTCGCCCCGTCGTAGTCGAAGCCGTCGGGCAGGCGGAACGCCGACTGCGGGACGGGCTCCTTGGCCCCGCCGGGCTCGGTCCAGCGCAGGTGGAGGTTGGACCCCCCGTAGTGCTCGAAGTACTCCAGCTTGATGTCGTACGGCTGACCGGCCGTCAGGTCGATCGGTTCGGCCGTCTGTTCGCGGTCCCAGTCGTCGACCCAGTGGTCGATGGCGAGCTCTCCGCCGATCCAGAGGCGGAACCCGTTGTCAGCGGTGACCGAGAAGGTGTGGGCGCCGGACTTCTCCGGCACCAGCTTGCCGGTCCAGCGGACGCTGACGTCGTCCGGCTGTCCGGTGGCGAAGGCCAGGCGCGGCTCCAGGTTGTCGAAGTCGAGCTGCGGGTCGAAGCCGGTGGCCTTGAGGTCGTGGAAGTCGAAGGCGCCGGGGGCGGAGTGGGTGTAGTACTCGCCCTTCAGGCCGTGGACCTCCACGGCGTCGTCGGCCGCGTTCGCGGTGGGCACGGCGGTGAGGCCCGCGATGCCGAGTGCGGCGGCGAGCAGCAGTGTGAGGCGGTCTCTGAGTCTTCTGGTGCGCACGGATCCTCTCCTTCGAGGACGGGTGGCGGCTCGTGCTCAGGTCTGTACAACGTTGTCAAACAACGGCAGTTGGCATGACAACACGAATTCCGCTTCCCGTCCAGGTACATGACAACGACCCCGGGCGCCTCTCCTGCCCGGGGCCGCCGCGCGGGTGCCGCGCCGCGGGACCCGCGCTACGGGACCCGCTGCCCCTTGCCCAGCGCGATCACGCCGCCCTTCGACACCGTGTACAACTCGGCGTCCCGGTCCGGGTTGACGCCGATGGTCGCCCCCGGCGGCACCTCGACGTTCTTGTCCAGCACCGCCCCGCGCACCACCGCGCCCCGGCCGACGTGCACGTTGTCGTGCAGGACCGAGCCCTGCACGACCGCCCCCGGGTCGACCACCACGCCCGGCGACAGCACGGACCGGGTGACCTGACCGCGGATGAGGCACCCCGCGCTGATGATCGACTCGCTCGCCATGCCGCCGGCGTTGAAACGGGCGGGCGAGAGCTGGTTGGAGTGGGTGTAGATCGGCCAGTCGCGGTTGTAGAGGTTGAAGGCGGGGCGCTCGGCGATGAGGTCCATGTGGGCCTCGTAGTAGGCGTCGAGGGTGCCGACGTCCCGCCAGTAGCCCTGGTCCCGGGTGGTCTCGCCGGGGACGTGGTTGGCGCTGAAGTCGTACAGGTGGGCCTCGCGCCGGTCGGTGAGCTGCGGAAGGATGGAACCCCCCATGTCGTGCACGGAGTTCGGGTCCTCGGCGTCGCGGTGCAGGGCCTCGACGAGGGCCTTGGTGCTGAAGACGTAGTTGCCCATCGAGGCGAAGACGCACTCGGGGTCGTCGGCCAGTCCGGGCGGGTCGGCCGGCTTCTCCAGGAAGCTCGTGACGGTCTGGCCGTCGGACCCCGGGCTGATCACGCCGAACGACGCCGACTCGGCGCGGGGGACGCGGATTCCGGCCACGGTCACACCGGCACCGGACTCGATGTGCTGGGCGAGCATCTGGCGCGGGTCCATCCGGTAGACGTGGTCGGCGCCGAACACCGCCACGTACTCGGGCTGCTCGTCGTACACCAGGTTCAGGGACTGCAGGATCGCGTCGGCGCTGCCCAGGTACCAGCGCGGGCCCAGACGCTGCTGGGCCGGGACGGGCGTGACGTAGTTGCCGAGCAGGCTGGACATCCGCCACGTGGTGGTGATGTGCCGGTCCAGCGAGTGCGACTTGTACTGGGTCAGCACGCAGATCCGCAGGATGTCGGCGTTGACCAGGTTGGACAGTACGAAGTCGACGAGCCGGTAGGTGCCGCCGAAGGTGACCGCGGGTTTGGCGCGGTCCGCGGTCAGGGGCATCAGACGCTTTCCCTCCCCGCCCGCCAGCACGATCCCGAGCACCGAAGGACCACCACGACGCATGGCCGCTCCCCTCACCCTCGTTCACCCTCGGCCGTCCCGGACGGGACGGCCTACGCCTGCTTGAGGACCTCTTCGTAGAGCCGGACCGTGCGGCGGGCGACCGCGTCCCAGCCGAACTCGCCCACCGCCCGCTCCCGCCCCGCCTCCCCCATCCGCCGGGCGGCTTCCGGATCGCCGAGGACGGTGTCCAGCGCCCGCGCGAGACCTGCCTCGAAATCGTCGTCCACGGGCACGAGCAGCCCGGTCCGGCCGTCCTCGACGACCTCCGGGATGCCGCCGACCCGCGAGGCCACGACGGGCGTGCCGCAGGCCATCGCCTCCAGGTTGACGATGCCGAGGGGCTCGTAGACCGAGGGGCAGACGAAGACGGCGGCGTGGGTCAGCAACTGGATCACCTCCGGGCGCGGCAGCATGCGCGGGATCCAGTGCACGCCCTCCCGAGCCCGGCTCAGCTCCTGGAAGAGGTCGCGGAACTCCCGGTCGACCTCGGGGGTGTCGGGCGCGCCCGCGCACAGCACGACCTGCGCGGCCGGGTCGATGTCCCGCACCGCGCGCAGCAGATGGGGCACGCCCTTCTGGCGGGTGATGCGGCCGACGAACAGGACGTACGGGCGGGAGCGGTCCAGGCCGATGCGGTCCAGGGCGTCGGTGCCGTGGTCGGGCCGGTAGAGCGCGGTGTCGATGCCGTTGTGCACGACGTGCACCCGGCTCGGATCCAGCGCCGGGTAGCAGCCGAGGATGTCCTCGCGCATGGCGCCGGAGACGGCGATCACGGCGTCGGCCGCCTCGATCGCGGTGCGCTCGGCCCAGCTCGACAGGGCGTAACCGCCGCCGAGCTGCTCGGCCTTCCAGGGGCGCAGCGGCTCCAGGGAGTGGGCGGTCATCACGTGCGGGACGCCGTGGAGGAGTTTGGCGAGGTGACCGCCGAGGTTGGCGTACCAGGTGTGGGAGTGGACCAGTTCGCGGCCCTGGAGGGCCGCGGCCATGGCCAGGTCCACGGAGAAGGTGCGCAGGGCGTCGTTGGTGCCGTCGAGCGCCGGCCAGGAGCGGTGGCGCAGCACGCCGTCGGTGCGGCCCTCGCCCCAGCAGTGCACGTCCAGGTCGACGAGCCGGGCGAGTTCCCGGGCGAGGAACTCCACGTGGACGCCCGCGCCGCCGTACACGTCCGGCGGGAACTCCCGGGTCAGCAGTCCCACACGCACCCGGAACCTCCCCGTCTCGGCGGCTGGTTCCCTCATGGTCACCCAGACGGGGCGCGCGGGGAAGAGCGCGGGGGCGTGGGAAACCGCGGAGGGCGCCGGAAGCAGCAGTCCCCGCAGACACCCCCGCCGGGCACGCGGTAGTAGAGGCAGCAACTGCGGCGCCGGAAGGCGGTGCCGGTGAGGGTGCCGGCCCGGGCGAGCATCGGGTGGGCGAGCAGGTCCGCGGTCAGGGCGCGGACGCGGGCGGCGGCTTCCGTACCGCCGTGGCGGTCCGGCCGGCGGTCCAGTTCCCGGGCGGCACCCGCCAGCGCGGAGGCCGCGTTCCCCCACAGCAGCCCGGCCGCGACGCGGTACCGTGCGCGCAGGGACGCGGTCAGCGGCACGAGGTGCGCGTGCAGGACGGTGTCCGCGACCGTCCCGGCGTCCGCCGGCCGTGCGCGGGCCTCGGCGAGCCACAGGTCGCCGGGGGCGGAGCCGTCGGGGTCCCAGTGCAGCAGGCGCGGGTCGAGGTCCGGGACGGCGCCGTACACGGCGGCGCAGCCGAGCGTCACCGACCACAGGCGGGCCGCGAGACCCTGGTGGGCGACGGAGGCGGCGATCCGCGGCTCGGGTGCGCGCAGGGCGGCTTCGACCTTGCGGACGAGGAAGCCCAGGGGATCGTCGTGAACATCCGGGGCCCGGTCCCCGTACACCCGTGAGAGCGTGGGGAGCCGCCGGGGCGGCGGTCCGGGCGGCGGGAGGACGAAGAAGCCGCCGAGCGGGCGGAGCGCGGCGAGACCGTCGTCGAAGGCCGGGTCGAGGTGCACGAAGAGCAGTAGTACCAAGGCCCCTAGGGGCCGCCACCAGAGGGTCCCCACCCCGTGCGGCCCACCTTGGGGATGACGGGGCCCCTCCCGTACTCCATCGGCAGTAGGACCCAATGCGTGCTCAGGGACGACGACGGGAAGGCCCCGGGACGGCATCGTGTTGTCCATGGAAGACGACCGTTCGCCGCGCCGGGCCCGGGGCCCCCGCCTCACGCAGAGGAGCTGCCGATGAGCGCCCTCGCGTTGTCCGTGCTGCTGTCGCTCGTCTCCGCCGTCGCGTACGCGGGCGGGGCGATCGTCCAGGAGCAGGTCGCGGTGTCCTCCGCCCGCTCCGAGTACGCCCCGCTGCGCCGCCCGGACTGGTGGGCGGCGGTGGCGCTGAACGGCCTCGGCGGCCTGCTGCACGTCGTGGCACTCGCCTACGGCCCGCTGAGCCTGGTGCAGCCGCTGGGCGCGCTGACCATAGTGTTCGCGCTGCCCATGGCGGCGCTGTTCGTCGGCCGCAGGGCCGGTGCGACGGCTTGGCGGGGCGCGATCATGGCGACGGTCGGTCTCGCGGGCCTGCTGTCCCTGGTCGGCGCGTCCGACGCGCAGTCGCTGGACACGGCGCAGCGGGTGGCTGTGGCCCTCGCCACCGCCGGCGCGGTCGTGGCGCTGATGATCGCGGGCCGGGCCGCGCACCGGCACCCTGCGGTGCGCAGCATGCTGCTCGCGACCGCTTCCGGCATCGCCTTCGGCATGTCCTCGGTGTTCACCAAGACCGTCGCGGTGGACTGGACCGGCGGGGTGTCGGGCGCCGACCTGCCGTCCCTGGCCGTGATCGGCGTCCTGGCCACGGCCGGCATGCTGCTGTCGCAGGCCTCCTACCGTGGCGCCGGCCTGGCCGCGCCGCTGGCCACGCTGACGGTCGTGAACCCGGTGGTGGCGGCCGTGGTCGGCATCACGATGTTCGGCGAGACCTTCCGCTACGGCACGACCGGCACCGCGCTCGCCCTGAGCTGCGGTGTGGTGGCCGCGGGCGGGCTGATCCTGCTGACGACGGAGCGCATCGCCCGCACGGAGCGGGAGTCCGGTGCGCGGGAGGGGGCGGTGACGGCTGCGGAGTCCGCGGCGTCCGGGTCCCCGGCAGTGCTCGCCCCGGGCGGGTCGGTACCGGCGGTGGCCGCGCTCGCGCTGCTGCCCGAACCGGCCCCGGCCGACGGCGTGGCCGCGGCGCTCGGCACCGTGCCCCGGCAGCCGGTCGCCGCGCTCTCCGACAAGGTCCTGGTGTCTTCACCGGCTCCGGATTCCCCCGCCGGGGAGCCGTACGAGGGCCTGGAGGCACCGACGCCGGACGAGCCCCCGCTCACCTACGGCCCGTTCTACGGCGGTCCCTTCGTCCCGTTGCCCGTCCTGGACGGGCGCCGGGTGCGGATCAGATCCTGACGCCGCCGGCCCGCAGGTAGGCCACCGGGTCGACGTCCGAGCCGAAACCGGGCCCCGTCCGCACCTCGAAGTGCAGATGCGGGCCCGTGCTGTTGCCGGTGGACCCCGAGCGGCCGATCCGCTGGCCGGCGCCCACTGACTGTCCGTCCTTCACGGAGATCGCCGACAGGTGCGCGTACTGGGAGTAGCGGCCGTCGGTGTGCCGGATCACCACCTCGTACCCGTACGAGTCCGCCCAGCCCGCGCTGACGACCCGGCCCGCGGCGACGGACTTGACGGACGTACCGGTGGGGACGGGGAAGTCGACGCCCGTGTGGTAGCCCTTCGACCAGGAGGAACCCGCCTGGTGGTAGGGCGTGCCCGTGGCGGCGTCGACGGGGGACACGAGGGAGCGCCGGGGCACGGCGGTGTCCTCGGATGTGTTCTCGGCGCTGCTCTTCGCCCTCTTCGACGACGACTTCTTCGGCTGCTCGGCCTGCTTCCGCTTCGCCGGTTCCGGCTCGGGCGGCTTCGTCCCGGTGCGGGGAGCGGTGGCCGCTCCCTCGCCGCGCAGCGCCAGGCGCTGGCCCGGCACGATCAGGTCGGGGTCGGCTCCGACGGCGGCCCGGTTCGCGGCGTACAGCCGCTGCCAGCCGCCCTGCACCCGCTGCGCGTCGGCGATGCCGGAGAGTGTGTCGCCGGTGACCACGGTGTACATGCGGGCCTTGCCGGCCCGGGACTGCGGCGTGGTCTGGGGCTGCACGTCCTGCGCCGGGTCCGGCTTTCCGGCGGACTTCTCCGCGGGCCTTGCCGGGCCCTTCGCCGGGCTCTTCTCCGGACTCTCCCGCGGTCCCGCGTCGCCGGCCGGACGGATGTCGGGCGTGTCGCCGCCCCGGGTCAGTCCCGCCCGCCCCGAGCAGACCGGCCAGGCGCCGGGTCCCTGCCCGTCGAGCACCTTCTCCGCGATCGCGATCTGCTGGTCCTTGGTGGCCAGGTCCGCGCGCGGCGCGTACCGCGTGCCGCCGAACGCCTCCCAGGTGGACTGGGTGAACTGGAGTCCGCCGTAGTAGCCGTTGCCGGTGTTGATGTCCCAGTCGTTGCCGGCCTCGCACGCGGCGACCTTGTCCCAGGTGTCCACGTCGGCCGCCTGGGCGGTGCCGATGAGCGGGAGCGCCATTCCGGCACCGCTCGCGGTGACGGTCAGTGAGGCGCGGTTGATCCTGTTCGGCTGATACCGGCGGTGCCGGCCGCGTACGGCCATGAACATCCCCCTCGACACTGCGTCAGGAGTGGCAAAAGTATGCGGTGCGAACAGGCCGGGACAAGACAGCAATCGGCCGGTTGCCCCCGTCAAGTGGCGAAGAACCGGTCCCCGTTGGCCGGATGGGACGGCCGGCCGCTGAGGCGCCGGGGGCCTCCGGTGCGTACTGGAGTCCGCCACGCCCGGAAGTGCGGGCGGCGTACCGGCACGTCAGGATGGTCGAGCGGCATACTGGCGGGCATCACCGGCACCACAGACACCAAGGTCAGCAGGGAGCCAACCCAATGAGCACTACAGCGCAGATCGGCGTCACGGGTCTCGCCGTCATGGGCCGCAATCTGGCCCGCAATTTCGCCCGCAACGGCTACACGGTCGCGGTGCACAACCGGACCGTGTCACGCACGCACGCGCTGGTGGAGGAGTTCGGCGGCGAGGGCGACTTCGTCGCGGCCGAGACCGCCAAGGACTTCGTGGCGGCGCTGGAGCGCCCGCGGCGCCTGGTCGTGATGGTGAAGGCCGGTGACCCGACCGACGCGGTGATCCAGGAGTTCGCCCCGCTGCTGGAGCCCGGCGACATGATCATCGACGGGGGCAACGCGCATTTCGCGGACACCCGGCGCCGGGAGCGCGAACTGCGCGAGCAGGGCATCCACTTCGTGGGCACCGGGATCTCCGGCGGTGAGGAGGGCGCCCTGCACGGGCCCAGCATCATGCCGGGCGGCTCCCCGGAGTCGTACGACTCCCTGGGCCCGATGCTGGAGAAGATCTCCGCGAAGGCGGCGGACGGGGCGCCCTGCGTCACCCACGTGGGGCCGGACGGCGCCGGGCACTTCGTGAAGATGGTGCACAACGGCATCGAGTACGCCGACATGCAGCTGATCGGCGAGGCGTACCAGCTGCTGCGCGACGTCGCCGGGTACTCCCCCGCACAGATCGCCGAGATCTTCCGCACCTGGAACACCGGCCGCCTCGACTCGTACCTGATCGAGATCACGGCGGAGGTGCTGTCGCACGTGGACGCGGCGACGGGCAAGCCGTTCGTGGACGTGGTGGTCGACCAGGCGGAGCAGAAGGGCACGGGCCGCTGGACCGTGCAGATCGCCCTCGACCTGGGCGTGCCGGTGTCGGGCATCGCGGAGGCGGTCTTCGCCCGCTCCCTCTCCGGTCACGCGGCGCTGCGCGACGCCTCACGCGGGCTGGCGGGCCCGAAGGCGGCTCCCCTGGGCGAGTCGGAGGCGGCGGCCTTCGCCGACCGGGTGGAGCAGGCCCTCTACGCGTCGAAGATCGTGTCCTACACGCAGGGCTTCCACGAGATCGCGGCGGGCAGCGAGGAGTACGGCTGGGACATCGACCTGGGTGCGGTCGCCTCGATCTGGCGCGGCGGCTGCATCATCCGCGCGGCGTTCCTGGACCGTATCCGCGCCGCCTACGACGCCCGGCCCGACCTGCCGAGCCTGCTGTCGGACGAGACGTTCGCGCAGGAGATCGCCGACGCGCAGGACGACTGGCGCGAGGTGCTGGTCGCGGCGACCCGCCAGGGCGTGCCGACACCGGGCTTCGCGGCGGCGCTCGCCTACTACGACGCCCTGCGCGCCGAGCGGCTGCCGGCCGCGCTGACGCAGGGGCAGCGGGACTTCTTCGGTGCGCACACCTACCGGCGCACGGACCGGGACGGGTCGTTCCACACGCTGTGGGGCGGGGACCGGTCGGAGGTCTCCGCCTAGCCGTCCTCGCAACGAGGGGACGGCGGCGGTACGGGCGGTGGGCGGCCGGTGCGGGCGTCCACCGCCCTGTTTCAGGTCAGCGGCGGCCCGGGTTCCGGATTCGGCACCGGCTCCGGTCCCGGGGGGATCGGGGACGGTGGGGGCTCGGGGGGACCCGGGTGGGGAGGCGGCGGCGTGGGCTCCGGACCCGGGCCCGGCGGCTGTGGGGTCGGCTCGGGGCCCGGGCCGGGAGGCGGCGGAGGTGTCGGGGCCGGGCCCGGAGGCGGCTCGGGGGGCTGGACCGGATCCGGGTACGGCTGCGGATGCTGGGGATCCGGACCCGGGGTGGGGCCCGGCGGAACGGGGTCCGGATACGGGTTGGTCATGGCGGTGTCCTCCGGCCAGTCGGTCGACGTCGGCTCTGGACTTGTCCCCCGCCTACCCGACGGCCGCCACCGCACTCACTCCGCCGCATGAAACGGCGGGGGCCAGGTGGCTCAGGTGAACCTGTGGCGCCGGGGGACGCCTGGGCCGGGGAGGCGGCGTGCGGGCTGGGCGGGTGAGTGCCGGCGGAGGGTGCGGTACGGGACCGGGGCGGGGCACGAGCGGGGGTGGGCCGACGCGAGGTATCCGGGGTGGGCCGACCCGCGAGGCGTGCGGAGTGGACCGACCCGCGAGGCGTGCGGGGGTACGGGGCGACGCGGGCACGCGGATGCGGGCGGACGCGAGGCCCGGGTACGGGCCCGGCCCAGGGGGGCCTGCGGTCCGCCGACGCAGGGCGCGGCATGGGCCGGGGCGAGGGCCGGCCACGGACCGACCCGGGGCGCGCGGCACGCGCCGGCGCGGGGCGGCACGGGCCGGGGCGAGGGCCGGGCACGGACCGACCCAGGGCGCGCGACACGCCGGCGCAGGGCACGGCACAGCCAGCACGCGTGCACGGGCACCGACCGACCCAGGGCGCGCGACACGCCGGCGCAGGGCACGGCACAGCCAGCACGCGTGCACGGGCACCGACCGACCCAG
>NZ_BMWA01000007.1:33898-237379 GCF_014650995.1 Streptomyces viridiviolaceus | reverse complement strand
ACGCCGGCGCAGGGCACGGCACAGCCAGCACGCGTGCACGGGCACCGACCGACCCAGGGCGCTCGACACGCCGGCGCAGGGCACGGCACAGCCAGCACGCGTGCACGGGCACCGACCGACCCAGGGCGCTCGACACGCCGGCGCGGGGAGCTTTGCGTGGCGGCTCGGGCCAGCGGACTACGGGACCCGCGCCGCCTCCGCCGCGGCCGCCAGTCCCGGCCCGGGGCTGGACAGCACCGGGACCGTGGTCGCCCGCGTGAGCTCCCGTGCCGGAGCCATGGACGCCTGGGCCAGGACGATCGCGTCCGCGGCGGTGACCGAGTCGGCCGCTGCCGTCACCAGACGCAGATAGCCCTCGGTGTCCCCGGCCTCGAACCGGCTCCAGGCGCCGTCGACCAGGTGCGTCCGCACCTCGACGGGACGTCCGGCGCGCTCGGCCTCCTCCTCGATCAGTGCCGCCGTCGGCGTGAGCGTGCTCTCCAGCGCGGCGAGCACGACGACGTGCGGGCCGGCGGCGACCGCGGCGGCGGCCATCGGCCGGTCGACGCGCAGCACCGGCACCCCGGCCCTCTCGGCGGCCGCCTCCGCGACGCCGCCGATCGTCGAGCAGGTGCACAGCACGGCCCGCGCACCGTCGTCGACGGCACGCCGCAGCGCGGCCAGTACGGCGTCCGTCACCGCCTCGGGCCCCTCACGCCGAGCCCCGTCCAGCAGCCCGGCGTCGACGAGGTGCCTCAGCTCCAGTTCCGGGTGCGCCTCGTCGCGCAGGGCGTCGAAGACCGGGACGTGGACGGGCGAGGTGTGCAGCAGGGCCAGCACGTGCGCGTCGCCCGCGTCAGAACCGCTCGGGATGCGCCCGGAGCCACTCCTTCGCCGCGCGCAGCAGCTCGGGGTCGGCGGCGGGGGCCTCGTCGGGGTGGCGCTCGGCCCACTTGACGACGTAGGGGCACAGCGGAGCGACGGGGATGCCCTCGCGCTCGGCGACGTCGTACAGCTCGCGCGCCAGGGAGCTCGCGATGCCCTTGCCCTCGTGGGCCGGCTCGACGATCGTGTGCACGGGGACGAGGGCACGCGCGGGGGCTTCCAGCACGAAGTACTCGATGTGGCCGGTGACCTCGCCGCCGTCGACCGCCTCCAGGCGGCCGGCCGCCCGGTCGTCGCGGATCTCGATGTCGCTCACGGGCGTGCTCCTCGTGCTGAAAGGGGTCAGGCCGACACGGCCTGCGGGCTGCGTTCCTGGTCCGAGCCCGGCACCGGCTCGGACGGGTCGGCACCCAGGGCGACGATGCGGTTGTCGGCGTCCACGTGCACGACCCGGGGCCGCAGCGCCCGCGCCTCGGCGTCGGTGACCTGAGCGTAGCTGATGATGATCACCAGGTCACCGGGGTGGACGAGATGGGCGGCGGCCCCGTTGATCCCGATCACACCGGAGCCACGCTCGCCCTCGATGACGTAGGTCTCCAGCCGGGCACCGTTGGTGATGTCGACGATGTGCACGAGCTCGCCGGGCAGCAGGTCGGCGGCGTCCAGCAGATCGGCGTCGATGGTCACGGAGCCGACGTAGTGCAGGTCGGCCTGGGTGACGGTGGCGCGGTGGATCTTGGACTTGAACATGGTGCGCAGCACTTTGGACTCCTGGAAGACGGCTCCCTGCCTGCTTTCTGCAGGTCAAGGGCGGTATCACTCTACAACTGGCACGCGCCTGACTCGAAGATTGTGAGGAACATCGCTTCGCTCCGGTGAGCAGGCTCCCTGCCTGGGCTTCCGTGCGAACCAGGCTGTTGTGGCTCGCCGAACGTACACCTCCTCGAACACGCTTCGCGGAACGTGTCAGGGCCGATGCTGACGCAACGCTGACTTACCTGACGGCATATCAGGAGCCTGGAACGCCGGTCAGTCCGGCCCGAAGTCGACCGGATACAGTGCGCGAGACGGCAGCCCGGTCAGCCTGGCCCCAACCCCCCGCCCAAGTCCGGAGATCCGTAAAACAGCCCCTAGGGCAACCGTCGGTGTGGCCGCCAAGCGGCTACGTCCGGCCGCGCGTGTTCCGTCGACAGGCTGAGGGACTCGCCCCGAACCAGCGGCGGCAGGCTCTGGTGAGGACGCTCTGCTCGCTGTAGCCGAGGAGGCCCGCGAGTTGGCCGAGGGGGATGTCGGTGTCACGGAGGCAGCGTTCGGTTTCCTCGCGGCGGTAGTCGTCGACCAGTGACTCGAACGACGTCCCTGTCGCTGCCAGTTGGCGTTGCAGCGTCCGCGGGTGGATCGACAGCTGTCCCGCGACGAGTTCGAGGGTGAGGCCGCCCGTGGGCAGCAGGCGGCGGATGAGGGTGCGGACCGCCGTCGGGAGTGGGGCGTCGGCGGGTGGGGTGATCGACCGCAGGTATGCGCGGACGACGTCGTGGACGGCGGTGTGCGAGGGCAGGTGTCTGTTCAGCTCGGCCCGGCGGAAGCGGAATCCGCAGAAGGGTTCCGCGAAGCGGACGGGGCAGTCGAAGTACTCCCGGTACGACCTCACGGCCACCAGCGCTTCGTGGGGCAGGTGCACGGAGACCGGCTGAAACCCCGGCCCGAGGATCAGCCCGTAGATGCGCAGCGCGACCGAGAGGGACAGCTCGAGCAGCTGTTGATGGGGCGGGAGCCTGGGCAGGACGATCTGGAACTCGTAGCGGGCGTACGGGGAGCCGGGGCTGATGTCGACCGTCGCTCTGATCGCGGGACTGTACGTCGCGAAGTACTGGTCGATGGTCTGCAGGGCCTCGATGGCGGTCGGCGCGGTCAGCGCGGCGAGGGCGACCGGGCCCAGGATCTCGATTCCCTGGTGGAGGGCGAGCCGACGCCCGAAGTCCCGCGCGCCCGACGTCTCTGCCGCCGACTCCACCGCCGCGATCAGGCCGCGGTACGGGATGAACGCGCCCGGGTCTCCCACGGCACTGCGTGGAATTCCGGCCGCGCGCAGCAGCGGGCCCGGGTCGGCGCCGAGGGCGGTGACCAGCTCGGGATAGCCCTTGAGGGAGGTGCCACGGATGAGGGACACGGCGTACAGGGTCAAGAGATGTGTCGTCTCGCGTCAAGTCGTCGGCGGGACATCGGCAGCAGCATCGGACTACGCGCTGCACGGCGCTCACCCGAGCCGACGAGGGAGATCCCGACGTGTCCGATGCCCTGACACCGACATTCGCGAAGACCAGCAGCGGTGGCGACCTGCCGTTGCTCTCCCTGCCGCAGACGGAGCTGCTGACCCTCCAGACCGACGAGCTCCCGGTCGTCGAGACCGAGCCGGGCCTCCACCTGCAACTGCTCCGGCTCGACCTGGAGGCCGGCCGGTGGGTGGTCCTCGTGCACCTGGAGCCCGGCACCTCCGTGCCCATCCACTACCACACAGGTACGGCCGAGGTGTTCACGCTCAAGGGCCGGTGGGTCTACCGCGAGTACCCGGACCAGGCGCAGACCCCCGGCTCCTATCTCTTCGAGCCCGGCGGCTCGGTGCACACCCTGCACGCGCCCGAGGACAACACCGGGAACACGGTGATGCTCGTGTCGGTCGACGGGGCCAATGTGAACTTCACCGAGGACGGCCGGTTCCACTCGATTCTCGACGCGGTCGCCATCAAGCACTGGTTCCAGCACTTCGCCGACGAGCAGGGCGTCAAGGCCCGTTACATCACCACCGGCGCGGCCGGCTACACGGAGACGGAGTAGCCGTGCGTGCCGTCGTCATGCAGGACCGGGAGGTGCGCCTCGCCGAGCTTCCGGAGCCGGTGCCCGGCGAGGGCGAGGTCCTTGTCGAGGTCCTGGCCTGCGGCATCTGCGGTTCGGACCTGCACTGCGCGCAGCACGGAGCGGAGTTCAACGCGTCGCTGCGGACCGCGTACGGGGTCGACGTGCTGGACCTGGACCGGCCGATCGTGTTCGGTCACGAGTTCGTCGGCCGGGTCCTCGACCACGGGCCAGGAACCACCGGGCACGTGCCGATCGGCGCGCGCGTCGTCTCCGTGCCGTCGCTGACCCGCCCCGGCCGTCCCTTCCTCGGCTTCGCCGGGCCGGAGACCCCCGGCGGCTTCGCCGAGCGCATGGTGCTCTCCGAGTCGCTGCTGCTGCAGGTGCCCGAGCACGTCCCCACCGAGCACGCCGCCCTCACCGAGCCGCTCGCCGTCGCGGAGCACGCCGTCAACCGGGCGGGCCTTCGGCCCGGCGACGTGCCGCTCGTCGTGGGGTGCGGGCCCATCGGCCTGGCGATCATCGCGGTGCTGCGGATGCGCTGCGACGGCCCGATCGTGGCGGCGGACCTCTCCCCCGAGCGCCGCCTCCTCGCCCGCTCGTTGGGCGCGGACGTCGTCGTCGATCCGGTGCAGAGCTCTCCGTACGAGGCGTGGTCGAAGGCCCTGGCCGGAGCCGGAGCCGGGGCCGAGGTCCCGCCTTCGGCGCCTGCCGTGGCCTTCGAGTGCGTCGGGGCGCCCGGCATGATCCAGGAACTGGTGCTCGGCTGTCCGCCCGGCGGCAGGGTGGTCGGGGCCGGACTGTGCATGCGGCCCGACACCTTCGAGCCCGCGCAGGCGCTGGTCAAGGAGATCGACCTGCGCTTCGCCTACCTGTACACGGCCGAGGAGTTCGCCCAGGCCCTCACCTATCTCGCGGACGGCGCCTGCACGGTCGCGCCGCTCGTCACCCGCACCATCGGCCTCGCCGACGTACCCGAGACGTTCGACAGCCTGTCGAGCTCGCCGCAGGACGCCAAGGTCCTGATCGTTCCCAGCCGTCAGGGAGAGACGACGACGTGACAGCCACAACCGGCTACGCCACCGAGTTCAGCGGGCGCATCGCCCTGGTCACCGGCGGCGCCTCCGGCATCGGCCTGGCCGTGTCCCGTCGCCTGGCCGCCGGCGGGGTCACCCTGGCGCTCGCCGACATCGACGACCAGCGCGCCCAGGGTGTCGTCGACGGCCTCCGGGCCGAAGGCGTCAAAGCCATCGCCGTCCACGTCGACGTGACCGACCCGGCGTCGGTGGCCGCGGCCGTACGCACCACGGTGGACGAGCTGGGCGCCCTGCACCTGGCCGTCAACAACGCCGGCGTCGTCGGCCCGGTCGCGCCGATCGCCGAGTATCCGCAGGACGCGTGGGCCCGATTGATCGCCACCAACTTGAGCGGTGTCTTCCACTCGCTCCAGTACGAGATCCCGGCGATGCTCGCCGCGGGCGGCGGCGCCGTCGTGAACATGGGATCCAGCTGCTCCATCAACGGCTTCCCGGGCATCGCCGGGTACACGGCCGCCAAGCACGGCGTCATCGGCCTGACCAAGACCGCGGCGGTGGAGTACGCGGCGCGCGGGGTGCGGGTCAACGCGGTCGTGCCAGGCTTCATCGACACCCCACTCCTCTCGGACGTCACCGACGACGAGCGCGCGCAGCTGGTCGAGCTGCATCCCGCCGGCCGGCTCGGTACGGCGGAGGAGGTCGCGGAGCTGGTCGCGTTCCTCCTGTCCGACCGCGCGTCCTTCGTCCACGGCAGCGCCCACCAGGTGGACGGCGCCTACTCGGCCATGTGAGGCATCCCGTCTCATTCCAGCGCCCCCCGCCCGCAATTTCCGTAACAATCGTTGTGTCAATTGTGGTGCCTCGGTACGGTGCAGCTCATCCACTGGTTCTCACAGCGGGACAGGTGACTCGTATGCATGACGTCGCAGTGGTAGGAGCCGGCTTCGCCGGTGTGACCGCCGCACGGGATCTGAGCGAACAAGGCTGCTCCGTCGTCCAGTTGGAGGCGCGGAACAGGATCGGCGGGCGGACCTTCCTGGGCGAGGCGTTCGGCCGTCAGGTTGAGTTCGGAGGGACGTACGCGCACTGGAGTCAGCCGCACGTATGGCACGAACTGAGGCGGTACGGGATCGGCCTCGTCAGCCCGATGGCCACCGAGCGGGCGTACTGGCTGGCCGACGGCACCGTGCACTCCGGCACCCCGGCCGAGTACGCGGCCCTCACCGCTCCGCTCGTCGCCCGCTGCATGGCCGACGCGCGGACGAGCTTTCCGCGCCCCTTCGACCTCGACTCCGCCGGCACGGGTGTGCTCGACGCCGTCGAGAAGGAGACGGTGGCCGACCGGCTCGACTCGCTGAACCTCTCCACCCACGACCGGGACGTTCTCGCGGGGGCTCTCTCCTCGCTGGTGCATTCCGAACACGACCAGGGCATCGCCCAGTTCCTCTTCTGGACAGCGGTCCACTGCGGCCACTGGGACACGTTCATCGAAGCGGCCGGGCACTGGCCGATCCAGGGCGGCACGAAGCGGCTCCTCGACGCCATCGCGGGCGAGTCGAAGGCCGAGCTGCGACTGTCCACGCCGGTGCGGGCGATCGAGGACCAGGGTGACTGCGTCGCCGTGACGACGCAGCGGGGGGAAGTGCTGCGGGCGCGGCACGCCGTCGTCGCCGTACCCCTCAACACCCTTCACGACGTGCGCATTTCACCCGAGCTCGGACCCGTCGTACGCGACATGGTCGAGCAGGGGCAGCCGATACGGACGAGCAAGATCTGGGCGCGGGTGAAAGGGGAGGTCGAGCCGTTCACCGCGAGTGCACCGGCCGGCAAGCACGCGATCAGCACCGCCCGGACCGAGTACCGCCACGAGGGCGACACGCTCGTGGTGTGCTTCTGCTCGGACGCAACGGCCATCGACGGACACGACCCCAAGGCCGTGGAGCAGGCCCTGCGCACCTTTGTCCCCGGCATCGAGGTGACCGACACCGCCTGCCACGACTGGGCACAGGACCCCTACGCGCAAGGCACGTGGATGCACCACCGGCCGGGGAGCCTGACCCGGGCAGCGCCTCGGATGCGCGAACCGCACGGCCGCATCCGGTTCGCGGGCGGCGACATCGCGGCGGCCGGCGTCGGCGGCATCGACGGAGCCATCGAGAGCGGCGCCGCCGCTGCCCGGGACGTCGCACGAACGCTCAACAGCCGCTGAGCTGCGCCGAGGTCGACTACTTCGGCTTGCTTCCGGCGGGCGGTGAGACGGGCGAGATCAGGGTGACGGCGGCGTCGACGAGGGACCGCAGGCGCTCCGGCGTGAACCGCTCGGGTTCGAAGGGGTACATCATCATCCAGCCGTCGCCCATCGCGCTGAGCTGGTCGGAGAGCAGGTCGGCGGGGATGTCGTCGCGGATCACACCCTGCTCCTGGCCGCACGCGAGGATGTCCGTGTTCGCCTGGCGGTAGCGGGCGTAGCGGCGCTCGATGAGGGCGGCGAAGGCGGGTTCGTGCCGTGCGTGGGCGAGGAGTTGGAACATCACGGGCAGGAACTCGGGGTCACCCGTGATCAGCGTCAGCCACTCCTCGAAGACCGCCCTGATGTCGGCCGTGGCCCGGCCCGCCTCGAGCATCGCCTCGTAGGCGTCGAACCGGCTCTCGGCCAGCGCCGTGACCAGCTCCTCCTTGTTCGCGAAGTAGTACGTCACCGCTCCGGTCGTGCAGCCCGCGCGCTGGGCCACCCGGCGCAGCGACGCGTTGGCGTAGCCCTCCTGCGCGATCACCGACGCCGCGGCCTTCAGGAGTTCCGCCCGCTTCGCCGCCCGGTCACCGGTGGGGCGGCCTCGCCGCACAACCCGCTCAGCCTTGCCGTCACTGCCGTCGCTCACGTGTCGACCTCCCCTGTTCGGCGCCGCAGCGATTCTGTCACAGGTTTTTCGTAACGACTGTTGCGCTAAATGCGGCAGCGCCCTACGTTTCCAGCACCCCCCCCAACTCCCACCACAGCCGATTTGACGGAGGAGACCGCCATGGACGAGACCCTGCGGAAGGCGTTCCGGGACGAAGGCGCCTTCCTCGTGAAGGACTGCCTCGACGAGGCACAGCTGGCGAGCTGCCGCGAGGCCTTCGACTGGGCCGTCGCCAACCCCGGGCCCAACGCGTCGTCGATGTTCGACGGCACCGAGCAGCGCTCGCTCGTCGACAACGCCAACCCGCTCGCGAAGGAACGGCTCGACGAGCTGGTGACCACACTGCCGTTCGGCCGGCTCTTCGCCGAGCTGTGGGGCTCGGAGCACGTCTGGTACTTCGCCGAGGAGGTCTTCCTCAAGGCCGGCGGCAAGGGCGCCCGCAGCTCCTGGCACCAGGACACGTCGTACCTGCCGTGGGCCGGTGCGCACTGGGGCAACGCCTGGATCACCTTCCAGCGGATCCCGAAGTCCAACTCCCTCGAGATCATCCGGGGTTCCTGTCACGGCCCGCAGTACGACGGGACCACCTTCGCCAACCCGGACGACCCGACGGAGCCCCTCTACGGCGGTGGCGTGCTGCCCCGGCTGCCCGACATCGACGCCGACCTCGCGGCCGACCCCGACTCCCACGACGTATTGTCCTGGGCGATCGACCCCGGTGACGTCGTCCTGCTCCACCCCCGCTCCCTGCACGGCGGGGCGGGCGTCGACGCGGGCTGCCCGGACCGCCACACCCTCGTGCTGCGCTTCTTCGGCGACGACGCGACCTTCCGTCCCTTGCCGGACGTCAACAAGCGCTACGCGCGCAACGGCGTCCTGTTCCGGGAGGAGATGGCGAAGCTCGAACCGGGCGACCCGTTCCGGTCGCCCGTCTTCCGCCAGGTCGTCTGAGGGGGCCGCGATGAGTTCACCGGACCGTGGGCGACGGCTGATCAACCCGTCACCCGAGCTGTACGAGCGACTGCACTTCTCGCAGGCCTGCCGGGTCGGCGACCACATCTGGGTGTCGGGGCAGGTCGGCGTCGACCCGGCCACCCTGAAGCCGGCCGAGGGCATGGAGGCGCAGGCCCGCCTTGCGTTCGACGGCGTGCGGAGCGTCCTGGAGGCCGCGGGGGCGAGCCTCGCCGACGTCGTGGAGCTGACCACCTTCCACACCGACCTCCGCGGCGACATGAAGGAGTTCACGCAGGTCAAGGACGCCTGCATCCCCGACCGCTATCCGGCGTGGACCGCGGTCGGCGTGACCCAGCTGGCCCTGCCCGAGCTGCTCGTCGAGATCCGGGCCGTCGCCGTGGCCGGCAGCGGGATCGGCTGACGTGCAGCACAAGCAGCCGACGTACGGCTGACGGCCCCTGGGCTGTGCGGCGGAGGTGCCGCACAGGAGGGAGAGCGATGAAGCACCCGGCCGGCTCGACCGGAGAAACGCCCACGGGGGAATCCGCAGACCTCGCCGCACGGCTCGACCGCCTGCCGGTGATGCTGCCGCACGTCGTCTGGATCTCGATCCTGACGGTCAACCTGATGCTCGAGTACTACGACAACGCGCTGTTCGCGTACATCATCCCGGCGATCAAGGAGAGCACCGGTCTCGGGCTCGGCCGGATCGGCATGGTCAGCACTGCCTTCTTCATCGGGATGGTGCTCGGCGGGCTCGTCGGCGGGCGCCTCTCGGACCGGTTCGGCCGGCGCTGGGTCCTCGTCTGGGGCACGGCCCTCTATTCGTCGGGCGCCGTCCTGACGATGTTCGCGCCGAACTACGAACTCCTGCTCGTCTCCCGCGTGATCACGGGCATCGGCGTGCAGGCGGCCGGCGCGGCGCTGCTCGTCTACATCGCCGAGATGTTCCCGAGCGCCACCCGCGGCCGGTTCATGTCGGTCGTCACGTCGGCCTTCGTGATCATCGCGCCGGTGGTGGCGCTGCTCGCCCTGGTGGTGATCCCGGACGGTGGCCCCGACACCTGGCGCCATCTGTTCGGCGTCGGCGGCGCCATCGGCCTGCTGATCGCCCCCGTGGTGCGGTTCTGCATGCCGGAGTCGGTGCGCTGGTGCGCCTCGCGCGGCCGGATGCCCGAAGCCGCCGACACCGTGGGGAAGCTGGAGGCCCGCGCCCTGCGCCGTGGGCCCCTTGCCGAACCGCGCGCCGCGCCCGCGGGTACCGAGTCCCCGCCCGTACGCCGGATCCTGCGCAACAAGCGGACGATCCGCACCACGGCCGTCCTGTCCGTCGGCTTCTTCGGCTCGACGCTCGGCCTGTACCTTTTCCAGAACTGGGCGCTCTACGTGCTCGTCGACGGCCTCGCGTACACCAAGGGCCACGCCTACGAGATCCAGCTCATCTGGAACCTCGTGTACGCGGTCACTCCGTTCCTCGCCCTGCTGTTCATCGACAGGGCCGAACGGAAGACGGCCGTCTTCGTCCTCTCCGTCGTCGCGGCCGTGCCGCTCGTCGCCTTCGGCCTGGCCACCGAGAGCCGGCTGGTGACGGCCACGGGCGGGCTCTGCGGAATCGTGACCGGCCTGGTCGTCACCGTGTACTACGCGTACATTCCGGAGGCGCTGCCCACGGCCGCCCGCGGCCTGGGCAGCGGGGTCATCAAGAGCGTCGGACACTGCGGCGGCGCGGCGGCGGGCGTGCTCGGCGCGGCGCTGTACGGAGGCTGGGGCAACACCGGCCTGATGGCCGTGGCGGCGGCCTCGTACATCGTGTTCGCCCTGCCGGTCCTGTTCTTCGGGCCGCGCACCACGAACCGCCCCCTCGAAGGCGTCGCCGCCGAGGAGCCGAGCACAACAGAAGGAGTGAGAACGTGACCGCCCACCCGACCACCACGGGGTACAGCGAAGCCACCTACGGTGGGGTCGGCGTACTCGTCGGCGGCGCCAACGGCGCCTATCCGTACGGCAATTCACTGCTCGTACGCGGGAGCACCTCGACCCTGGTCGTCGACCCCTCGCTGTCCCTCGTCCAGAACGCACCGCCCGCGGACCTGGTCCTGATCAGTCACGCGCACGAGGACCACGTCGCAGGCCTCGGCAGCTACGACGACGTACCGGTCCACGTCCACGACGGCGACCTCGACGCGTTGCGCTCCCGCGCGACGATGGTGGCCGGGTACGGCCTTCCGCCCGAGGCCGCCGAGGCCACGGACGCGTTGATGCGCGAACAGTTCCACGTGCACGGCCGCCCGGACGCCGGGGGCTTCAAGGACGGGACCGTGTACGACCTCGGCGGCCGCACCGTCACCGTCGTCCACCTGCCCGGACACACCGAGGGCCACAGCGGCTTCCTGGTCGAGCCCGACGGGTTCCTCTTCGTCGCGGACATCGACCTGACGTCGTTCGGGCCGTACTACGGGGACGTCGGCAGCAGCCTCGCCGACTTCGAGGCGTCGATGCGGCGGTGCGGCGAGATCGACGCGCGCTGGTACGGCACGTCCCACCAGAAGGGCGTGATCGAGGGCGCCGCGGAGTTCCGCAGCCAGCTCGACACGTACCGGGGCGTGGTCGAGCGGCGGGACGCGGCGCTCCTCGGGTTCCTGAGCGAGCCGCGCACGCTGGAGCAGATCGTCGAGCACCGGCTCGTCTACCGGGCCCATGTCGAAGGTCCGCACATAGAGCCGGTGGAGCGGCGGACCGCGCTGCAGCACTTGGAAAGGCTGGTGGGGCGGGGGGTGGTCGCGGCGGAGGAGCAAGGGCGATTCCGGGCGGCGTAGGGGCAGGGGTCGCCCCGCCCTGGCCCGGCCCGCACGCCTCCGGGCCAGGGCGGAGCGGGACCGGGGCCCGGCAGCTCCCACCTGCCGCTCCGGCACGACGAGTCTCTCCAGGATCGCGGAGTCGACGTACCCGGAAAGGCGGTCGAGCGCGGGTGCGAGGGTGTCGAGCACCTCGGCCGCCGCCTGGTGGAACTCGGCCTCCCCCGGGTTGCGTCGGCGCACCTACGCGTAGACCGCCTCGATGTGTGCCTTGGGATTCATGGACCTGTCCTCCTGCTGAGGCGATCCGACAGCCGGTCGACCGCCCAAACCGCGTACAGCGCCGGAGAATTGAAGACGGGCGACGGGGCGAACCACGACCGCTGACGCCATACGGCGCGGAGGTCGTCGTGGAGTTCGTCGCCGGCGATCCGGTCGGCGAGCAGAGTGCCAAGGTACGGCGCCTGAGCGAGACCGTGGCCGTTGCAGCCGATGCCGTAGAAGACGTTGCTCTCGGCCTCACCGGCGACCGGCAGCCACGACGGAGTCAGGGCGACCCAGCCGCCCCAGGCTCGCCGGGGCGCGACGTCGCGCAGGGACGGGAACCGCTCGTGGAAGCCGCGGACGAGGTCCTGCACGACCGGTCGCGGCGGCTCGTGGTCCACGACCGCGCCGCGTCCCAACTGGAGCCTGCGGACACCGAACGTGATCGTGCCGCGCGGCGTGGGACGGAAGCTCTGCATGAGGTTGTGCTGGGTGGCGATGCCCGCGCGGCTCGTCCAGCCGATCTCCTCGAGCCGTCCGGGCTCGACCGGCTCGGTCTCGACCATGCTGACCCAGACCGGCGTGGCCAACCGCGCGGGCGGTCCCACCAGGGATCGGGAGTAGGCGTTGGTGGCGAGCAGCACCCGCTCCGCGCGCACGCGCCCTCGGTTCGCGCGCACGATGACCCGCGAGCCCTGGCGCTCCACCGCTTCCACAGCCGTATCCTCGAACACCCTCGCCCTCGACCGCAGGAGCTCGGCGCGCAGACCGAGCGTGAACTTCCCCGGATTGAGCAGTCCCCCGACGGGCTCGAGGATCCCGCCGAGGAACGAGTCCGGCAGTCCGAGTTCGCGGGCGTCGCCGAACTCGGCTTCGCCTCCCCCCTTCTGCAGGATCCGCGCCTTCCGCCTCGCCCTGCGCAGCTGCCCCAGGGAGACGGCGGCGCCAATGTTGCCCGTGGGCTCGTACTCGCAGTCGGTGTCGAGGCGTTCGAGGAGGCCCTCGGTGAAGTGGACGGCGCGCTCTGCGAAGCGCACCAGAGGCGGGAAGCGGCGCGGGTGGAGCGCGCTCAGCAACTCGGGGTCGCCCGCCGGGGCGCCGGTCAGCTGACCTGCGTTGCGCGAGCTCGCGCCCGTGCCGCAGAACCCGGCTTCGAGCAGAACGACGTCGAGGCCGCGCTCGGCCAGCCGCAGCGCGGCCGCCATGCCGGCGAGCCCGCCGCCGACGACCGCGACGTCGCAGGTGGTGTCTCCGTCGAGACCGGGTGCCACATCCGTCGGGGTGTCGGCCCAGCCGCTGTGCGCCGAGTACGTGATGCCGGAGTTGCTCATCTCACTCTTCCTTGGCCGGCTCGACGCCGGCCACCTTGGTCCGGGCCGAGAAGCCGAGCGTGCCCAGGCCGGCCGTTTTCGCGGCGGCCGGGTTCTGTTTCGCGGCCCCCAGCAGCCGTGCCTGCCGGCCGGATTGCCGCATGACGGCCAGTGCGGCGGCCGCGCCCTCGGCATTCGTGGCGATGGTCGCGGCCGCCCAGCGGTTCATCCCTTCGGCCTCTTCCGGCGCACCGCCCGCTGGATCGACGAGCGTGACACCACGCCAGTCGGTGACGGGGGCGAGGGCCGCGACGGCGATCTCGTACCTCGACGTACAGGTCACGACCAGGTGCGACGAGCCGACCGCTTCGACGACGGACCGCAGCGGCGTGATGCCGTCGCCTCCGAGCGCCCCCGCTCGTTCCGGGGTGCGGTTCCAGACCTCCACCGCGGGGTCACCCTTCGCGAACGTGCGGGCGAGGGCAGAGCCGATGAGCCCACATCCGATGACGGGCACGTCGTGGACGTGTGTGCAGCCACTGGCTCCTGTCATGCGCCCCCCAAACTCGACTTCGATTCGAGTTTCACTCTAACGAGTCACCCATACACCGTCAACGCCTCACCCGCACCCACCACTTCGTCGTCACCCATGAAAGGCCGATGCCTTGACGACCAACGAACGGACGACGTCGCCCGGGCGGGCCGAGGTGCGGCGCCTTGACCTCTACGACCGTGCGGCCCTGGAGGAGGTGGCCGGCGGCGCAGCCCTCGTCGTCCTCGGCGCGGGACCGGTACATCCGCACCTCCGAGCCGGTGATCTCGGCATGCCTCGAAGCCAAGGTGCCGCACCCGAACTTCGACGCCGACGTCGAGAGCACCCAGCACGCGCTGAGGCTCGCCGACAAGGCGCAGGACGCGGCGTTCCACTCTCTGCCGGCTGCGGCGCCCAGCCCGGCATGAGCAACGTGATGGCGGTCGACGCGGCGAGGGAGCTCGACACCGTCGAGGACATCGAGATGTTCTGGACGGTCGGCGACGAGCGGCCGAACGTCGGCCGGGCGGTGCCCCAACACCTCATGCACACCGCCGCCGACGTCTGGAGCGATCGATGCGCTGAAGTCGCCGTGGCCGCCACGTGCCGAGATCATGTGCGATGCCGCTAGCATCCGGGGGCCGATGATCAGGCCGCTGGCGATGGCGTCCCGCAGGTCGATGGTGCTGTACCCGCCGTCCGCGGTCATCAGGTGACGTGCGTGTGGCAGTCCACGAAGCCCGGCGTCAGTGCGTGCCCGACAGATCCACCACCTCGGCTCCGTCCGGCGGGCGGACCGTTACCTCGATGGATACGATCCGGTCGCCGTCGACCAGCACGTCACACTGCCCGCCCGGAGCATCGGCCACGCCGTCCCGGACCGTCGCACCTGTCAAGAAAATCGTCATCCGGTCGGTGCCTCCGCCGGTTCCGAGAACGGTGCGCCGCCCAATGGCGGCGCCAAGTGATCCACCGGATCAGGGAATGAGAGAACCAGTCGCTCGCGCAGCTGCATAGCGCGCGGACACGACGTGCGCCGGCGGGCCGTCGGCATCAAGGGCAGTGCTCAACCGGCGAAGGATTCGGGCGATCCCGAGACGAGCCGACCTGCACCGTGTCATCCGCCGGACAGCTCTCAGCCGGGTGACCGCCTGGGTCCGCCCACGGGGACCAGCCGCTCGGGCGCGGGGTTACCTGCCGCGGACCGTTGACACGCCCCGCTGCAAGCCACCTTCAGAGTCGAGATGCCTCGGACCGAGGCAAGTGGCTATCTGAACGCAGCGCCGCTACTGCCCGGCGGTGTGCAGTGACGGGATGCGCCGATGCGCGGCCACTGCGGGGTCGGCGCTGTAGAGCGTCGACATCCAGATGTTGTAGAGGACGTCGACGACCACCTGCGGATCGGCGTGCGGTACGCGGCCGAGGGCTTCGGAGAGGTAGCGCTCGTCCATCCAGATCAGGGCACTGGCCGTCTGCTCGACGTCCCCGAGTTCGCCGATCCGACCGCGAACCTGCTCGTCTCGGATGTGCCGGACGGTCGCCTCGATGAAACGCTGGACGAGCGCTTTATAGGCGCGCTCGACTTTCTCGTCGCTCGCGGCGGCGTCGGACAGCGCGCGCAGGACAGGGCCGTGCTCGACGTAGACCTCGACCAGGCCCTCGAAGGCACGCCGGGCGTCGGCAGCCGGGTCCTCGCCCCGCAGCCAGCGGTCGGTCATCTCGAACAGGGTGCGGCCGGCGTTCTCGACGACGCGCAGGGCCAGATCGTGCCGGTCACGGAAGTGCGCGTAGAACGCGGGGCGCTTGAGCCCGGTTCGGCTCATGACCGCGTCGACGCTGATCTCACGAAAGGGTCGCTCGCGCAGCAGCTGCTCGGCGGCGTCGAGAATCTCGCGTTCGGACTCGCGAGGATCATGCTTCGGTCGTCGGGCCATGAGCCCATAGTAGGGGCGAGCCGTGACTTACCGACCGTCATTGACAGCACGTAACTGAACACTGACCAAGGGTGGACAGAGCCGGAGACGATAGTTACATCGCGTCATTGACTCTGTGTCATTGAGCGCTCTAGCTTGTGGCCATGACCATGAGGACAGAGAAGAGAATCGTTTTCATCGGTGCCGCCGGTGAAATGTGCCGGGTCGCGATCGAACGCTTCGCCGGTGCGGTCCCGAACGGGAACTGGAAGCTGGAGCTGTACGACATCCGGCCCGAAAAGCTCGACGACCTGGTGCGAAAGCTGCCCCCGGGGATGGCGACCGCTGGATCGTTCGACCTCTTCGACGGAGCCGCGCTGCGTGCCGCGATCGACGGTGCCGCGCTCGTGGTGCTCGCAGCGGGGCCGTACATCCGCACCGCAGAGCCGGTGATGGAGGCGTGTATCGAGAAGAAGGTGCCCTACCTGGACCTCGACGACGACGAAGCGAGCACCCGCGCGGCATTGGAACTCGACGCGCAGGCGAAGGCAGCCGGCGTACCGATCTTCGTCTGCTGCGGCGCATCACCCGGGCTGACCAATGTGATGGCGGCCGACGCCGCCCGCGACATGGACACCGTCGAACGCATCGAAGTGTGCTGGGCGACCGGCGACGAGGGCCCGGTCCCGTTCGGGCGCGCGGTGCTCGATCACGCGATCCGCGGTTTCGCCGGACCATGTCACACCTGGGAGAACAGCCGCTCGGTCGTCCATCAGACCTTCCTGGAATCGGATGTCTTCGATCTGGGCAACTCCTTCGGCCACTACCGGCTCTACGAGTGCGCCCACCCGGAATCGGTGACGATGCCGCGGCGGTGGCCGGACGCCGACCGGATTCGTGTTCTCGGCGCGCTCGATCCGGCACCGATCAACGGCATCATGAGGGGCATCGCCGTAGCGGTGGAGAGCGGCAAGCTGCCCATGGACGACGCCATCGACTTCGTCAACGACGTCATCTGCGACAAGACCGGTTCGCTCAAGGTCTGGCCCTACGCCCTGAAGGGCGTGTGGGGCACGATTCGCCGTCGCGAGGTCAAAGCGAGTGAGGTACTGAAGTACCTCTGGTCCGCCGCCAGGAAAAAGCACCCCGACTTCCGCGGCATCAACTACGTGCGGGTGACCGGCGAACGCGA
Source organism: Streptomyces viridiviolaceus (assembly GCF_014650995.1). Taxonomy (GTDB): domain Bacteria; phylum Actinomycetota; class Actinomycetes; order Streptomycetales; family Streptomycetaceae; genus Streptomyces; species Streptomyces viridiviolaceus. The sequence continues at coordinate 220,765 of NZ_BMWA01000007.1, read as the reverse complement.
TGGCGTGAAGGTGGTGTCGATCCGCCGAATTCCGGTCAGCGGGCCCGGCACCGCGTGGTCGGACATGGCGGCAGGAACCGGATCAGCGACCGCCGCATTCATGGTGCTGGCCGTCACGGACCTGGGCCGCACGGCAGGCGTTCTCGCGCCGGAGGACTGGGCCGATCCGGAGGAGTTCTACGAGGCGCTGGCACGCACCGGCAACTCACCGCTCACCGATGTCATCGAGGCGGTGGTCCGCCCGAGCACGGTGTTGACCTCCGGGAAGCCGAGCGCCGCTCGGCCCTAGAGACGTCTCCTTCTCGCGTTCCGCGAAGTTCCCCCCAGTAGTCACAGAAGGTAACCATGGAGTTCAAAGTAGTACTGCTCTTGATTGCCGATGTCTGGATGATCTACGCAGGCTATGCCTACGGCGCGAGGTTCATCCGACAGTACTCGAACTACCTCCTCGGCATCGAGTGGATCGTCATCGCGCTCTCCGGCACCAATGTCGTGCTGCTCGGATTGATCGGCGGCGACCACGACAGCCCGTCTTATCACCTGATGCTCTTCTTCGACGCGTTCTCCAGATCGTTCGGCATCACCTTGGTCCTGGTGCTGGGCATGCTGAAGGTCACGCACCGGTACAAGCCGTCACTGACAGTCGATATCGGAGCGTTCGGACTCGCGATCGCGACCGGCCTGTACCTGGCGGTGTTCGGCCAACCGATCACCACACCCTGGGCAATTTTCTACATCGTGGTGAATGCCCTGGCCTCGCTGTTCATGTTTTATGTCGCCTTCCGCCTCTGGGCCGTCGACGAACGCCGGCACGCGGCATGGGTCGTCATCGCGACGGTCGGCGCGGCCGCGGTCGCCGGCACGTATGACTTCATACATATCCCGGGGGACGACGAGAACCATACGATCTTCTACACCATCGCGATCACCATCTGGGCTCTCCAGATGACCGCTTACTTCTTCGCCTACCGGGCACTGCACAACCACAACGCACAGGTCGACGCCGATCGGGCGAAGATGGCCGCGGCCTAGTGCCCGTCTCCCGCCCGACCGGGTCAGGGCCTCCATCTGCCACGGGGGCCGGGCACCCTCTGCCAGGCGCGATCGCCAAGGCATCGACGGCGGCGAGGTCGCCGACCACGCCGTGGTCGACCAGGTCGAAGACCGGGGACTCGGCGTCCTTGTTGCGACTCACGCGGCGTGCGTGCGGTGACCTGTGTTCGCGAAGTAGCACAGCGGCTTGTCGGGGTTCGCACGACGCGATTCCTGCAGCATGGTGGCGAGGTTGAAGCTCATGAGAAGGCACTTGCAGGTGAGTGAGCGCTGCCTTGCTGCTAGCTGATCTTTCGGTCCGCCCTTCGGTCGCATGCCCACATCGTGCGCATCACCGGTGCGTTGAAGACGAGGGCGGGTGCGAACCGTGGCCGCTGCCGCCAGACGGTGTCGAGGTCGTCGTGGCCCTTGCCGTCGACCAGTCGGTCGGCGAGGAGGGTGCCGAGGTACGGCGCCTGGGCGAGGCCGTGACCGTTGCAGGCGATCAGGTACGAGACGTTCCTCGCGACGTCTCCGGCGACCGGAAGCCACGACGGCGTCATCGCGATCCACCCGCCCCACGCCCGCTGGATCGCGATGTCGCGCAGGGCGGGGAACCTGCTGCGGAAGCCGTCGGTGATGTCCGACACGACCGCGGGATCCGGCTTGCGCGCCCCCACGGTGCCCCGCGCCACCTGCAGTTGGCGAACGCCGGTGACGATCGTGTTGCGCCGGGTCGGGCGGTAGCTCTCCATGATGCTGTGCTGCGTGGCGAGACCGGAGCGGCTCGTCCAGCCGGTCGCCTCCAACCGGTCGACCGGTTCGGTCTCGATCATGCTGACCCAGATGGGAGCCGCGAGCCGCTTCGGCGCGATGGAGAGCTCGCGGGAGTAGGCGTTGGTGGCGAGCACGACCTTCTCAGCCCGGACGTGGCCTCGCGGCGCGGCGACGATCACCCCCACGCTGGTGGGCTCCACCGCCTTGGCGGGGGTCTGCTCGTACACCTTCACATCCGACGCGAGGAGGGCCTTGCGGAGACCGAGGGCGAACTTCCCGGGGTCCATGACACCCCCGACGGGCTCCAGCATTCCGCCGAGGAACGCGTCCGGCAGGCCGAGGTCCCGGCCATCACCGAACTCGACGTTCACCCCCGCCTTCTGAAAGATCTCCGCCTTCTTCTTCGCGATCCGGAGCTGTCCCGGGGAGACCGCCGCCGCGACGTTGCCCGTCTGCTCGTACTCACAGTCGATGCCGTGCCGGTCGATCAGCTTCTCGGTGAAATCGACGGCTTCCTCGGCGAGGCGGACGAGGCCCTGGAAGCGGCGGGGATGCAGGGCGCTCAGGAGCTGTGGGTCACCGCCCGGCACACTGCCCAGCTGGCCGGCGTTGCGCGAGCTCGCCCCGCACCCGCAGAACCCCGCCTCCAGCAGCACGACGTCCGCGCCCCGCTCCGCAAGGCGCAGCGCGGCAGCCATTCCCGCATACCCGCCGCCGACGACCGCGATGTCACAGGTGACCTCGCCTTCGAGCGCCGCTGTCACGTCATCGGGGGGATCGGCCCAGCCGAACTCCGAGTAGACAACCTCTGTGGACGTCATCTCCTGCCTCCGTACTTTCAGTCGGATCAGCGGTCGCCGCTGCCTGCGACGGCCACGACACGGGTATCGACGAGCCATTCGGGGCGCGCCAGCTGGGACACACCGACCGCCGTCCAGGACGGGTGACGGTCACGGATGTACTCGTCCTTGGCGCGCACGAAGCCGGCCAGGTCGATGCCGGCCTGCCCGGACACCCAGACCAGATCTCCGACTCGGGTCGCCTGCGAGAAGTACAGCCGGTCGTGGATTCCTTGAGTCGAGGTCGTTGATCGACTGGCGTTCCTCGCCGGGTGACCGACCTGGCGGAAGACGGGCGAGCGGAACGGGTCTCCCAGGTTCAGCTTCGCGATCTCGTCGACGAAGAGGACGCCGTTGCGGGCGCGAGGTCAGCGTCGATGTCGGGCAGCCGGGGCAGCACGCCGCCACCGTGGAGGGGTTCGGTCGGATCGTCGAGGTTGAACGTGGTCCCGTCGTACTGGACACCTCTGTGGGAGCCACGGATGATTTCCAGCGAGTTCTGCTCCGGGATCGGCTGGAAGCAGATCCAGGCGTTACCCCGGTGCTCGCCGGCTCAGGGCAGGTATGTGGTGTCCTGGTGCCAGGAGCTGCGGGCGCCCTCGACGACCAAGCGCGGCTCAGTGCCGTCGAACATCGCAGTCCTTCACGAGGACTGCTCCGTCGTTCCGGAACGTTCACGCACTGTCTCGTGCATCGGTGGATCCCTTCTTCGTGTCGGGTGTGGGTAACGGTAAGGGCTTTGACGAATTCACACAACATATGTTACGAGAATTGGACTGCCGAAGCGAAGCCCCACGGTCCGGGCCCGGACAACCCGAATACCCAGCCGGACGGGCTCACTTGGACAAGTGGCCGCCGTCGACGTGATGGGAGCTGCCGTTGACGAACGAGGCACACTCCGAGAGCAGGAACGCCGCCAGCTCCGCGACGTCCTCCGCCGTTCCGAGGCGCTCGGCGGGGTGCAGGTCGATCAGCTGGGCGGCTCCTCGTCGGTCACGCCGGCCAGGAGGGGGGTGACCATGAAACCGGGCACGAGCGCCGACGGCCCTCTGGGCGCCTTTGTCGTTGATGTCGGCGACGGCAAGGGCGGCGCCCCCGGCTGCCGGCCGACGGGCCACCGCAAGGCCGATACCGGGTCCTGGCCGCTGTTGTGCGAGCGCCGGTGGGTCCACCCCTGCTTGATGTACGGCGGAATCGCGCCGAGGGAGCCTGCGCCCGGCAACTTCTCACTCGAAGGCCGACTAGGTCAGTAGACCTAGTCGCCGGACTAAGTCCTTATACTGAGGTTATGGCTCACGTTTCCGCGGCTGAACGCCGCCCTCAGCTGATCAAGGCGGCCATCGACCTGATGACCCGGGAGGGCGTCGCCGCCGGCAGCACGCGTGCCATCGCCGCCGAGCTGGGCGTCGCTCAGGCCACGGTCCACTACACCTTCGGCACGAAGGAGGACCTCTACCGAGCGGTCATGGATCACCTCACCGAGGAGCTGATCGCGCAGGTCGAGCAAGCGGCTCCCACGGACGCCGGTTTCGAGGAGACGATCGCCGCGCTGGCGGGTGCACTGTGGCGCACCGTTCGCGAGGAGGCCAGCTCCTACCACCTGCTGACGGAGCTGACCATGTTGGCCCTGCGCACTCCCCGCCTGAGTGAGACCCGCCAGGCCCACCTCCGTGGCGTGATCGAGGTGACTGCGAGGCTGATGGACGAGGCAGCGGCACGTGCTGGGTACCGTCTCGCCCAGCCGGCGGAGACGATCGCCAGGTTCTTCCTCGCCGGCTTCGACGGCCTGACCCTGCAGCGCCTCTCGGCACCGGACGTCGACTCGGAACGCGCCGGGCTTCAGGCTCTGGTGGCCGCGACCACGGCTCTGGCCGGAGGGCAGCTGCATCTCGTGGACGTGCCGACCAGCTGACGCGACGGCGGTGACCTATCGGCTCGTGAGGGCGGCTTGACCGGCGCCGCCGGTGACGGCGGTCGGAGTGGGCCGCCCCCGGCCATCCCCCATGTGCCGCGTTCTCGAGCAGCCCGGCATGTGGTGGCCGGCTCAAGTGGACGGACCAGGGAGCGTTTCAGGACACGACGGCACGGCCACGGGCGCGCTGGGCGCCCGTGGCCGTGGGGGTGTTCGGCGGAGCCGGATGGCGGTGGTCAGCCGGCCCAGACGTCCTCGACGTAACGGCCGGACTCGATCAGGGCTTCCAGATAGGCGGTGGCCTCCTCGTCACTGGCGCCGGTGTTCTTGCGGTAGACCGCCATGAACGCCTCCCGCACCGCGGGGGCCATGCGCCGGCCGTCGCCGCAGATGTAGACCCGGCCGCCGGCCTCCAGTACGGCCCAGACCTCGTCGCTCTCGCGGGCGATGCGGTCCTGGACGAAGCGGGCGCCGTCCTCGGGTGCGTGCATGAAGGTGGGGCGCATGCTGACCGCTCCGGCCGCCTCGGCGGCTTCGAAGTCCTCCCGGTGCAGGTAGTCGACGTCGGGGTGGTCGCAGCCGAAGTAGCACAGCAGCGTTCCGGTCGACCCGGTGTGCAGCCGGTCGAGGACCGCCCCGCGGAAGGGCGCCAGCCCGGTGCCCGCGCTGACCAGGATGACCGGTACGGACGGGTCCTCGGGCAGACGGAAGGCCTCGCTGCACGGCAGTACCCGGGCCTGGACGGTGTCACCGGCCTCGACGGTCTGGATGTAGTGCGACGCGATGCCGTGGAAGGTGCCCTCGCCGCTCCGGTGGGGTGCGGCGAGCAGCGACACCATCAGGTCGACCTCACCGGGGGATGCCTCGGCGGACGAGGAGATCGAGTAGTGGCGCGGGCGCAGGACGGGCAGCAATTCCAGGAAGCGTTCGAAGGGCAGCTCGCAGGCGCGGTAGCGCTCCAGCAGGTCCAGAACACTGGATCCGGTGGCGGTCACCTGCTCGCGGAAGGTCTCGGCATCCGCCGCGGCGAGTTCGGCCAGGGGGCGCTTCTCCGGCGGGCATTCGGTGTGCTCGGCGAGCGCGGCGACCTGCTCCTGGGTGGCGGCGTCCTGGAGTTCCACGAACTCGGTCAGCAGCCGGCGCAGGGTCAGCGGGCGGTCGACCGGCAGGGCGTTGCGGCTGCGACGGCGGGCGCGCAGCTTGACGGTGCGGTCGAGGTCGAGACCGAAGCGGTCGGCGACCCGCTGAACCAGGCCGGCCGGGTTGGCCGGGAGTACGGCCAGGTGGTCGGCGGTGCGGTAGGTGACGCCCTCGGGCAGCCGCAGCCTCACGAAGCGCTTGGAGCGGCCGAGCTCGTGCTCCATGTCGACGAGTTCGTACGCCTCCAGCACCTCCATCGGCACCACGCCGTGCCGTGCGGCGAGCTCGCCGATGACCGAGTCGGTGGCGTCCTGGAGTTCGTAGAGGCCCTCGTCGTCGTCCGCCGGTTCGGCGGCCACGACCGCCTCGCCGGTTGCGGCGCCGTAGCGCTCCAGCAGGGCGTTCCACAGGTCGCCCGTCCACCGGTCCACCGCGGTCGCGAAGTCACCGGAGGCGTCGGCCGCGCCGCGCTCCATCAGTGACGTGGCACCGGCTGCCGCCAGGCGCTCGTCGATGAGGGTGGGGACGCGCTGATAGGTGGCTGCCCAGTTGCGGTCGCCGACACCGAGTACGGCGTAGGTGACACCGTCGAGCGAGCCGGGCTCGAGCCCCTCCAGCCACGCCACGAACTCCGCGGCGTCGTCGGTGGGCCGGCCGTTGTAGGAGGCGGCCACGATCACCACCGGGCCCTCGGCGGCCCCCAGCTTGCCGGTGTAGTCGTCGAGGGGTGCCACGGACGCGGCGAACCCGTGGTCGTCGCCGTCCGCCGCCAGATCGCGGGCTATGCCTGCGCAGGTGCCCAGGTTGGAGCCGTGCAGCAGCGTCAGTGCGGTACCGGTGGCGCGTCGGAGCGAGCGCCCCTCCTGGCCGGCGGGGGCGCTGCTCGCGGCGACGGCGGGCATACGGCGCTCATCGCTGGTGCGCCGGGCCAGCTCGAGGGTGAAGTCCACCGGCTTGAGCGTGAGCGCGAATTTCATCTTCATCTGGTAGTCGGCGTGGTCGATCAGCCGGTAGCGGTGCACCAGGAGACCCAGGAGGAGGGTGGCCTCGTGGAGGGCGAACTGACGGCCGATGCAAGCACGTTCACCGTTGCCGAACGGCTTGAACAGGTGCACCGGGCGGGACGCCTCCCGCTCGGGCGAGAAGCGCTCGGGGTCGAACAGCTCGACGTTCTCGCCCCAGGCCGGGTCGCGGTGCAGGGTCGGGGTGACCACCTGCAGCGTCTCGCCCTTGCGCACGGCGTACTTGCCGCCGATGACGGTGTCCTCGATGGGCTCCACGGCGAAGCCGGGCGCGGTCGGCCACAACCTCAAGCTCTCGTTGAGCACCTGGCGGATGTACGTGAGCTTGCCGATGTCCCCGTACTCGGGCTCCGGGGTGTCGGTGTCTCCCCACAGGGCGTCCACCTCGGCCTGGGCCCGCGCGAGCACCGCGGGGTACTTGGTCAGGTAGTACAGGGCGAAGGTCAGGGCGCCGCTGGTGGTCTCGTGCCCGGCGACGAGGAACGTGATCACCTGGTTGCGGATGTTCTCGTCGTCCAGCAGCCGGCCTGTCACCGGGTCCGGGGTGTGCAGCATCCGGCCCAGCAGGTCGTCCGTGCTCGTGTCGCCGGACGCCCTGCGCTGCCGGATGACCTGGTCGACCACGTCCCTCATCAGCTTGACGTCCTGGTGGAACTGCTCGGTCTGCTTCCGCTTGAACACCTCCATGCCCGGCATGGACTCGACCTTGTCCTGGGTGTAGCCCAGTGCCCGTATCATCGCGGCGACGAAGGGGTGCGGCTGGTCCCGGCGGAGCGACTCGAAGTCGTAGCCGAAGCCGCACTGCCCGATGGTGTCGAAGGTCAGCCGGGTCATGTCCTCAGGGATGTCCACGGCGTGCTCGCCTGCGGCACGGTCCCACTTGGCGATCAGGGAGCGGCACACCCGGAGCATGGTCGCGTGGTAGCCGCGCATCGCGCCGAGTGAGAACGCCGGCATCAGGATGTCGTGCGCCTTACGCCAGTTCGGCTCGTCGTTGAAGGCGGTGAACAGGCCGTCCTCGGCTATCGCGCGTGCCGCGACCTGGTCCGGCGGCGTGTTCTTGCGGAACCGGGTCTCGTCCGACAGCTCCGTCACCAGATCCAGGCCGCCGACGTAGATGTAATTGGTCCCGAAGACGCGGAGCCGGAACACGGGCCCCATCTTCTTGAACTCCTTCATGAGGTGGAAGACGAGGTCGGCCCCGCTCGGGGTACCGAGGCCGTGGCCGACCAGGGGCAGCGCCGGGCGCTCGGGGATCGCCTCGGCCCTGTAGACGGACGCGTGAGTCATGAGCGTGCCTTTCCTCAGCATGACCAGTCGTTCGTCAACCAACATACAGACGACATTGTCAGTTGACCAAGTCGATCGACTGTGCCGAGCGACACGTTCGAGCGACAGAACGAAAACGGCATGCAGAACGTTGCCCGGCGAGAACTTGACAGGCGGCTCAGTCGGGCGACACGGTTGGGTGACATGGTCAGTCGACAAAGTACAGCGACGACCGTGCACTTTCTCATCGAAGGAATAGAGGTTCCGCCATGAGCACCATGCTCGCCGGACGGCTTCACCTGGATACGCGTACGTTCGCCGTCGAAGAGGTCCCCGTGCCCGTGCCCGGCCCAGGAGAGGTCCTGGTCGAGGTGCGGGCGGCCGGGGTGTGCCTGTCGGACGTCCACCTGATCGACGGCAGCCTCAGCCCCCTCTTCCCTGTCGACGCCGTCAGGAGCAGCCGCGCGATCACGCTCGGCCACGAGGTCGCGGGCGTCGTCCACACCCTCGGCCCGGACACGCGGGGCACATGGACACCCGGTCAGCGGGTGGTGCTCCAGTCGGGGCAGGCGTGCGACACGTGCGAAGGCTGCCTGCGCCGCTCGACGTGCCGGCAGCCGCTGACGCTCGGCGTGGACTACGACGGAGGCTGGGCCGAGTACGTCATCGCCCGCCAGGAAAACCTGGTCCTGATCCCGGACGACCTGCCGTTCGACCAGGCCGCGATCATCCCCGACGCCGTCTCCACCCCCTACGCCGCCATCCTGGAGACAGGCGTGGTGCGGCCCGCGCACGCGGTCGGTATCTGGGGTGCGGGCGGCCTCGGCGTGCATGCCGTCCGGATCGCCCGCATGGTCGGCGCGGCCCCGATCATCGTCGTCGACCCGCTGCCCACCGCTCGCGAGCGCGCCCTCGCCTTCGGGGCGGACATCGCGCTGGACCCGGCCTCGCCGGACTTCGCCCAGGCAGTGGGCCTGGCCACGGGCGGACGTGGCATCCAGGTCGCTTTCGACTTCGCCGGCGTGCCGGCGGTTCGTGCACAGGCCATCTCCGTACTCGGTCCCGAGGGGGTCCTGGTCCTGGCCGGGCTCACGCCGGAGCCGATCACTGTCGACGACAGCCTGGGCTTCTGCTTCCAGCTCAACCAGATCCGCGGCCACTACGGTTCCGGTCCCGAGCACGTGGAAGAGCTCGTCCGCCTGGTCTCCGCCGGACGGATCGACCTGGCCCCGTCCGTCTCCGCCCGCGTTCCACTGGCTGAGGCGGCCGACGCCGTCTCACGTCTGGAGAACAAGACCGGCGACCCGATCCGGCTGGTGCTCACCCCCTGAGTTCGCGCCCCGACCGGCCCGACGGGGAGCGGCGCGCTCGACTGATCGGCTCCGGTGCCGGAGGACCTGTGATGACACCGGTCATCACAGGTCCTCCGGCCATTTCGCACAACGCGCTTCTCACGGACGGACCGCACCTCCGCGCTCCGCGCCGGCTCCACACCCCGCCCCGGCCGACACGATCAGCCGGGGCGTCCACCTGTCACCTGGCGGGATCCGCTGGAACGGTTGGCTTCCGGGAATGGCGTTCGAACCATCGGGCGGCGGGTTCCGTCGTGACGCCGTGCAGGACGACGCTGAGGAGGACGGTCGCGCAGGTGACGTTGACGACGAACGCCGCGTCGTCACCGTCGAGTTGGGTGTACGCCAGGACCGCGAAGACGATGGACGTCACGCCGCGCGAGCCGAACCATCCGATCGCTGCACGCTCGGCCCCGCTGAAGGCCGTGCCGGCGAGCGCGACGACCACTGGCAGCATCCGGGCGGCGGTAAGGGCAAGCAGCGCGTAGGCGAGGACAGGAAGTCCGACTCCGTGGGCGAACTCCTCCGCAATCAAGGCGCCGAAGGTGAACCAGACCGCCAGAGCCATCAGGTGACCCGCGTCGTACACGAGTCGGAGATGCTCGTTGCCGAGGCCGTGTGCGGTGCGGGCGTAGCACAGCCCTGCCACGAAGGCCGCCACGAATCCGTTGCCGCCGACGAGCACGGAGGCCGCGTAGGCGAGGAACGGCAGCGCGAGATTGGCCAGGCGCAGACCGTCGGGCGTCGCCCAGCCGGCACCGAGGCACCGCCGCATCGCCCGACCGGCCAGGCAGCCCATGGCCGCGCCTGCCAGCACCGCGTACCCGGCGCCCATGACGGCGTTCAGGACCAGGTCGGCGAAGGAGTCGCCCTCGGCTGTGACGAGGTTGGCGACGCAGAACACGAAGAGGGGCGAGATGAGCCCGTCGTTGAATCCGCCTTCGATGTTCAGGGCGGCGCGCACCCGCAGCGGGACCCGCTCATCTCTCAGGAACTTCAGGGCCGGAGCGAGGTCCATGGGCATCACGACGAGCGCGGCCACGGCCAGGAGCCACCAGTTCGTGCCGGGAAAGAGCAGGGCACCGAAGAGAGCGGCGAGGACGACGGAGCCCGGCAGGGCCAGGCCCAGCAAGCGGCCCTCGCCCACCGATCTGCCCAGCTGTTCGTAGTCCCTGGTCTCGGTGGCGTCCGTGAACAGCATCACGGCCAGCACGAGTTCGACGCACGTCTGGAAGGTGTGCGTCTCCATGTCGAGTGAGACGGCCGGACGGTCGCCGCCGGTCAGCAGAACGCCGGCGGCCGCGAACGCGATGGGCGCCGTGATGCTCCAGCGGGCCATCCGCTCCGCCACAAGGGACCACACGAACAGGAGCGACAGAAGCACGAGGACAGCGACCACAGGGACTCACATGGGCGTGAATGGACAAATCGACGTCTACTTCTGGGCCTGCTCACCCAGCATGCCGACCATGTAGAGGAAGCCATAGGCGAAGAAGACGTAGAAGAACACCCGCAATGCGACGCCCTTCGCCTTCCGCCGCTCTCCGACCCTGGCCGTGTCGTATCGCCGGCTGCTCAAAGCGGGCTCTCTTTCTGGAGGTTCTGGAGGCCGGATGCGGCTGGTCCGCCGGGCCCGTTGAGGGGTTCGGGTGGGAATCGAGGTCGGTGCCTAGTGCCTCAAGCTCGCGAGAACCGCCTTTGCGGCGCTCTCGCCCGAGGTCGCCGCGTCAGCGAGTGAAGGCATGTCGAGCTGGTAATCGCCGGCCAGGTGGATCGGCCCGAGGGGATTGCGCAGCGTCGGCAGCGAGGCGCGCCTTCCGGGAGCCCAGAAAGGCACCACACGACGGTGCCGCCGCACGATCCCCTCCCCGAGCTTCCCTTCGAGCTGGGGGTAGACCGAAATCAGGTCCTTGGCGAACCGAGCGACGATCTCTTCGTCGGAAAGCTCGAACAAGTCGTCGGCCACGGCGCCGCCGGCGAAACACGCCAGCGCACCTCCGGGCTTCCGTGTGGCGCCCTTCCGAGTGGCGGCGGCGTGGTTGAACATCGCCTGGAAGGAGAGCTGCGGCGTGGACACGCCGAGGAGCTCGTCCCAGGGCTGAGGCCCCTCCTCCTCGGTGAAGAAGCCGACGATCACGTACCGGCCGTAGCGAATGTCATCGAACGCGTTGCGGTACGTCTGCGGAAGTTCCGGAAGTATCTGCACCGCGACGTCGCCGGGAACCGCCACGACGGCCCGCTTGGCGCGCACCCGCACCGGGCGGTCCCCGTCGACATAGTTCACGACAACGCCGTCTTCGTCCGGCTCCACGGACCGGACCGTCGACCGGAGTCGGAGGCGTTCGCCGAGATCGGCGGCGAGAATGTCGGTCAGCGTCTGATTACCCCCTACCGGCAGGGCGAAATTCGGCACCTTCGCCGGGTCCGTCAGGGCAATCCCTATGGACGTCACAAGCTGCGTCGCTGCCGTTTCCCCGGGCTCGCATCCCATCCACTGGCCCGACCACGAGCGGACCATGTCACGAGCCACGTCGGAGCGAACGCCGCGCAGAAGGTCCGATGCGAGACGCCTGTCGAGCTTGGCGCGCACCCTTTGCGCAATGCGGCTGTCCGACCCGAGGAACGGAACGGCGGAAAGGATTCGGGCGCCGACCATCACCATGCCGACCTGATCCATGAAACTCATCCGCGTGCGGAACATGAGCGCGAACAGGTTGGACGTGTCGACCAACTCCCCGTTGAGAGCCAGCGCCACGCCCTTGCCGGCCAGCGACCCCATCTCGATGCCGTGGTGGTGGAGAGCATCGATCAACGGCCCGGTCCCCTCGGTGAACTGCGTTCCGACGTTGATCCAGTAGTCGCCCTTCCGCACCGTTTCGACACGTCCGCCCGCCCGCTCCGCGGCCTCGAGCACGACGACGTCGGTCTCGCCGACGAGCGTCGTCGCCGCCATCAGCCCCGCCATCCCCGCACCGATGACGACGACGTCACAGGTCTCCTCGCGCACAGGCTGCGCTGTGCTCGTTGCACTCGGCTCGGACTCCGCGTTCGTCATCCTTCTTCGTTCCTCACTTCGACATCCAGAACGGCTGTTGCGGCAGGGCTCGACGGACCGGTGACACGGCCAAGATCCCGATCTCGAATCGAGTTTGAGTTTACATCATGATCGCGCCCCCATCTCGATCGAGGGCCCCCGGCCCGGGCGCCGTCCCCCTCACGTACCGCTGCAGCACCGTGCCCCGCGCCGAACGGCGGGCCCAGGTGCGCAGAACCGACAAGGCTCTCACCATGGATCGGCGGCGCTCGGAGAGCCACTGGTTCCGACAGCGTGGCCGGTGTGGCTATTGCAGGGCGAGCTCCTGAAGGCCTTTCAGCCGCGGGAACGCTCAGCGATGGTCTGCGCGTGCGTGGTCCGCCCGGTGCGGCCGAAGGCGAGGTCGATGATCCGTCGCCAGTCGACGGGCGGTGCGGGTACGACGGTGTCCGGGCGGTCGCGCGGTACCAGGACCCGCAGCGCCCCCGGGCGCAGCGTGCACACGACCGGGGTGGGCATCCGCAACGCCTCGCCGTCGACCGCCACGGGTATCTCGTCCGTGTCGGTGGTCACTTCGACGCGCTGCGCGGTCATGACGGTCAGCCCCTCGGACTGCGAGCCCCGCACGGCGACGTCGGCCGCCTGCGCCGCGTCCTCCACCCGAATGCCCAGCACCCCCAGTACGCCGCCGTCGAGCCGCGGCCGGCGGCCTCCTCCGCCGAGCTCGTCGGGTGAGACGTAGGGGTTGTTGCTGACCAGCAGCGCCTGCTGGGACGAGAGCTCCGTGCCGTCGGCCCGCGCGTCGAGCCGTCGCACGTGCTCGCCGAGCAGCAGGTCCGGCATGAGGGTCAGCGCCGTGCCCGCCTTGTCGTCGCGGTACTCGCGATGCTGCACGACATCGGCGTACACCCCGAACGACATGGTGTTGACGAAGGCCCGGCCGGCGACGTCGCCCAGGTCGACCCTGAGCTCCTCGCCCTCGGTCAGCGCGTCGAGGCAGCGGGAGGGGTCGGAGCGGTCGAGCCCCAAGTCCATGGCGAAGTGGTTGCGGGTGCCGGCACAGACCACGAGGAACGGCAGGTCGTGCTCGGCGGCGACAGCCGCGACCAGGGCCTGGGTGCCGTCGCCGCCCGCGACGCCGAGCAGGTCCGCGCCCTCGGCGACGGCCCGCCGGGCCAGCTCGGCGACGTCGGCCGGGGCGGACGGATCGAGCACGATCACCCGGGCGCCGAGCTCTTCCGCCCGCTCGGCCAGCCGGAAACGGCGGACCTTCCCGCCCCCGGACTTCGGGTTCATGATCAGGAGCGGCCGCTTCGGAGGGAGCGCGGCGATCGCCCGCGCCGGACTCTCCGGGCGCGCTCTGCGCAGCGCCGCCCGGCCGCAGGCCGGCGCCGCACTCCAGCACACGCTCAGGACCAGAGCCGTCACCCACAGCCCGTCATAGGCCAGGAGCACGCCGACGGCGACGGGTGCCGCGACCGCGAGGACCGCACCGAGCAGCCGCACCGGGCCGCGGTGCGCCACGAACCACCAGAGGCGGCACAGACCACCAGGCCGAGGAGTCCGGCTCCGATGACGACGAGTCCGCCCTCCCCCAGCGCGAGCAGAAGCACGACGACCGCGCCGATCGCCGCGAGCACGGCCAGACGCGCCAGCACTCGCGCGGCGCCGTTCCGGCTGGAGCCGGTGGTGCGCATCCCTCCCATGGCTGCCTCTCCTGCCCGGGCGTGACCGCGAGCCGGTCCGGGGCACCAGCGTGCACCTTCCCGGACCGGCGGGCATCCCAGCGGCGCCGAGCGGACGGCCGTTCGCGCCGCGCCCGGCCCTTCAGACCGTCGTGTGCAACCGTCGCGTACTGCGCCCGGCCTCTGCCGACGACCGCCTGCTGCCGAGCCACCCGAGCAGGAAGGCGGCCGGGACGGAGACCAGGCCCGGGGTGTGGAACGGATACCAGTCGAAGGCCACGTCCGGCCACAGCGCGTACTCGGTCCCGGAGACCGTGGGCGAGAAGAAGGTGAGGACGACGCAGAGCAGCAGTCCCCCGTACACGGACCACAACAGCCCTCGGCGATCGAAGGCCGGCCAGAAGAAGGAGTAGATCAGCACGGGGAAGACGCATGTCGCCGCGACGCTCAGCGAGAACGTGACCAGGAACTCGACGGGGTAGCGGTGGACGGAGACCGACAGCGACACCCCTGCGAGGCACAGGACGGCTACGCCGACACGAAGTACCCGCACCTCTCCTGTGTCGGTGAGGGGTCGCCCGGTCCGGGTGAGGACGTCGTGCGTGAGGGAGACGGCGGCGGCGAAGGTCACGCTGGTCACGGCCGTCAGCACGGTGAGGAAGGCGACGCAGGCCACGGCGGTGATGAGGACCACGCGTGCCGTGGCCCCGTGGTCGAGGACGCCGGAGGCAAGCAGAATCGGGGCCGCCTGACCGTTCGCGTCGACAGCCCCGATCGCCTCCCCTCCGACCACGGCCGCCGCCGCGAATCCGACCGTGATCAGAAGGACGTAGAAGGCGCCCGTCAGTCCCACGGCGATGCTCGTGGCCCGTCGGGCCGCCCGCCCGCTCCGTGACGCGGCTACGCGGAGGATGAGATGCGGCATCATCGCCATGCCGAGGATCACGACCATGTGATCGCCGAGGGTGTTCAGCGGTCCCAGGCCCGCCGTATGCGCCCAGAGCCCCCGGCTCAGGTATCCGTCCGGCGCCGCGCTCCTGTCCACCGCGGCCGAGAGCAGGTCGCCGGGACTCCATGAGAACCTGCGCAGGGCGAGCAGGCTGATCACCGCGAGGGTCAGCAACGTGATGGGCACCTTGACGACCTGCAGAAAGCTGGTTCCCCTCAAGTCCGCCACGGCCGCGAAGCAGGCGACGAGACAGCCCATCAGTACCGTGCAGGTCACCTGGGCCGCGTCGCTCGACATGCCGATCAGCAGCGCCGCGCTGATGCCGGCGGCCCGCAGCTGGACGATGAGCAGGGGGATCGTGATGACGAGCGTCACCACCGCCGCCGCCGTTCGCGGTCCCTGACCCGACACGCGCAGGGAGAAGAGACCACCGGGCGTGTGACAACCGCTGTCGCGGATTCTGCGGGCCAGGAGGAGCAGGACACCGAGTGCGATGACGCTGTCGACCGCGGAGGCGATGCCGTCGTAGCCGAACAGGGCGATCGCCCCCGACGCCGTGAACAGTGTGACGACCGTGACATACTCGCCCGCCAGGGCGAAGCCGTTGAAGACAGGCGAGAGTGACCGGTCGGCGGTGCAGAGGCGTTCCGGGTGTTCGTCCTGGCTCGCGACGGCGAGGACCCACAGCAGACACAGGCCGATGAAGACCAGAAAGGCGATGATCACAGGGGATCGGGCCGCCGAGCCGACCGGGTCGAGTGCGCCCGAGCTCAGGAGGAGCGGAGTCTTCACCGGCTCACCACCCGGGCTCTCGCGCGGCAGGGCCGCCGGCTGTTCCGGCCGGGGGCCGTTCGACGGGATCGCACAGTCGCGCGGACCGGGCCTCGTACCACCACACGCTGCCGAGGAGGACACCGAGTTGCAGGACGCCCCATACGACGCCGAGGGTGAGTCGCCCGTACACGGTGGCCCCGCAGAGCGCGGTGGAGCAGGACAGCACGACGCCGATGGCGAGGGGCACCGCGTTGACGACCAGGAACCTCCGCCGGACGTGCTGGGCGGCGCGGCCAGGGTCGTCGCCAGGGCGCCGCGTCGGCGGTCGGCCGGGTGGACCCGAGACGGGGGAGAAGGGCACTAAAGCCTCCGGGCAGTGCGGGTGATGCGGGCAGGAAGGGGGACGGATGCGCAGCGGCCTGGCCGGCCACCGCTCCACGACCGCCGTCCGGGCCCGTGGGACGTACGCGATCCCGCCCCGGTCGAGGACGGCGGAGCGTCGAGGCGCGAAGGTCGGCCGCTTGCGCCACAGGGCGGCGAGGTCCTCGTGGAACGCGTCACCGGCGAGCCGGTCGGCGAGCAGAGTGCCGAGGCAGGGCGCCTGGGCGAGGCCGTGGCCGTGGCCGTCGCAGCCGATCGCATGGCAGACGTTCTTGGCGGCCTCACCGGCGACCGGAAGCGCACGACGGCGTCAGCGCGCCCCACTCGTCCATGGACCGTGCGGTCCGCTGGTTCGGGATTGCGATGGTCCGAGCCGCTGCGGGCCAACGCGATGGCTGCTCGCCGTCAGTCGCTCTCGGTGACGGCGATCCACTCGTCGTAGAACGGCGGCATGGTGGAGGCACGCTGCGTGAAGCGCGGGGAGCGCTTCTCACGGAAGGCCGACACTCCCTCGGCTCCATCGCCGATGCTGGCGTAGAACATCGCCAGGGACTCCACCCGGTGTGCGTCCTGCGGCCGTTCGAGGTTCGCGTTGCGGACCGTCATCTGCCGGGTCAGCGCGGTCGCCACGGGTGAGCGGCCCAGCGTCCAGCGGTCCGCCAGCGCGCGGGCCTCCTTGGCGAGGCGGTCGGGGTCGTGGACCGCGTTCGCGAGTCCGACGCCCTCGGCGGCCTCCGCGTCGAGGATCTCGGCGGAGTACAGCAGGTCCAGCGCCTTGGGCATGCCGACCAGGCGGGGCAGGAACCAGGTCGAGGCGGCCTCGGGCGTGATGCCCAGACGGCCGAAGACGAGGCCGAACCGCGCGTTCGTCGACATCAGCCGGGCGTCCATGGCCAGCGTCATGGTCGCCCCGATCCCGACGGCGGGACCGTTGATCGCCGCGATCACGGGCTTCCGGCAGGCATGGATCGCGAGCGTTACCCTGCCGCCGGTGTCCCTGACCCGGCGGATGTCCGGGCTGTTCAGATCGCCCATGTCGGCGTACGTGGGCGTGCGGGACTCGTCGAGCCCGAACACGTTGCCGTCCGAGCCGAGGTCCATGCCGGCGCAGAACGCCTTGCCCGCGCCGGTGACGACGACTGCCCGTACGTCGTCGTTCTCGTTCACCTCGGTGAACGTCCGCTCCAGTTCCCCGGCCATCGTCGGCGTGAAGGCGTTCAGGCGGTCCGGCCGGTCCAGGGTGACGGTGAGGACGCCGTCCTCGATGCGGTGATGGAGGGTGGTCCAGGTCATCTTCAAGGTGCTCCTGCTTCGTACGGCGGGCTGCGTGGCCGGGGTCATCCGCGGAGGTCGGCGAGCCGGCCGATGATCTTCTCGGCGTCGGCCACGATGCCGCTGACGATCTCGTCGCAGGTGGCCACCGACTCGATGAGCCCCTGCGCCTGGCCGGCCCACCACAGGCCGTCGTCCATGTGCCCCTGCTCAAGGACGCGGGTACGGCCCCGGACGCCGGAGGCCAGCTCGGCGACGTCCTCGAAGACCGCTCCGGGACGCCTCGACCGGGCGACGATCTCCTCGGAGATCGCGTTGCGCGCGACGCGGCCGGTGTTCCCGAACTCGCGGAAGACCAGCTGGGTGGCCCGTTCGTCGTTGGCGACGATCTGGTCCTTCACGTTCTGGTGCACCGGCGCCTCCGCACTGGCGACGAACCGGGTGCCCATGTTCACCGCGCATGCCCCGAGCGCGAGTGCGGCGGCCAGTCCGCTGCCGGTGGCGAAGCCGCCGCTTGCGACGACCGGGATGTCCAGCCGGCGTACGGCGGCGGGAATGAGCACCAGGCCGGGGATGTCCTCCTCACCGGGGTGCCCCGCGCACTCGAAGCCGTCGATGCTGACCGCGTCGACGCCGAGGGTCTGCGCCTTGACCGCGTGCCGCACGGCCACCGCCTTGTGGATCACCTTGACGCCCGCGGCCTTGAAGGCGGCCACGTGCTCGGCCGGGTTGCTGCCGGCCGTCTCCACGACCCGTATGCCGCTCTCGATGATCGCCGCCCGGTATTCCGCGTAGGGGACGGGCTTGAGGGTCGGCAGGATGGTCAGGTTGACGCCGAACGGCCGGTCGGTCATCTCACGGCACCGCGCGATCTCCCGCGCCAGCGCCTCCGGGGTGGGCTGGGTCAGCGCGGTCAGGAAGCCGAGCGCACCCGCGTCGGCCACCGCGGAGATGAGTTCCGCGGTGCCCACGCCGGTCATGCCGCCGCAGACGATCGGATGGTCCACTCCGAACAACTCGGTGAAGGTAGTCGAAATCATGGGTGAGGCCGGCCAGGGCCCTCTCCGTTCTCCAGCCGTCGCCGTACGCGAGTCCCACGGCGACCTCCGTGTCGCCGTCGGCGTGGCGGGCCGAGAGCGAGATTCGATCCCGAATCGGGTTCGAGTTTAGAGTCGCCCAGTGAGCAACTGTCAAGGCCCCGACGAGACCGCAGGCCGGCCCGACCGACGACCGCGGTCCGGACAGGCGGGCGACCGATTCCTTGGATACGTTCCCTTCATGGAGAAGGACGTCTCCGCCTTCCTCAGCCGCCTTGCGCACGAGCTGAGACCACGTTCGGATCAGTGGGCCGGCCTCCTGATGGAGCGCATGCGCGGCGAGCTTCCCGAACTGTGGCAGCACGAGGACCTCGCTCGGCTCGCATTGAGGGAGACGGCCGACCACGTCACCGCCTTCCTGGATGCCCTGGAGCACGGCCGCGACCTGACCGAGGCGCAGGCACCTCCCACCGCCCTCGAACTCGCCCGCGGGTTCGCCGAAGACGGCGTACCGCTCAGCGCCCTGCTCCGCACCTACCGCCTCGGGCACGTCAGCCTGCTCCAGCTGCTCCAGGAAGAGGCCACCCGGCTCACCGACGACCAGCAGCTCACCCACGCCGCGACCCTCCAGCTGATCGCGGCGGGATTCGCGTACGTAGACCGCAGTTCGGAGCAGGTGGTCGCCGCCTACCAGGAGGTGCGCGACCGGCGGGTGCAGCGCAGGCTCATGCTGACCAACGAGGCGAGCAGGCGGATCGGGACCACCCTCGACACCGCCCGCACCGCTCAGGAGCTGGCGGAGGTCGGCGTCGACGACTTCGCCGACCTCGTCACCGTCGACCTCCTCGACTCCGTCCTCCACGACGGTGAGTCGCAGCCGCCGACGGATGCGCCGGTGCTGCGACGCGTCGCCCAGAGGTCCGTCCTGGACGGCTGCCCGGACTCCCCGGTCGGCACGGGGCGATCGCACGTCTACCCGGCCGAGTCGGCGCCGGCGGAGGTACTGGCCACCGGGCGTCCCCTCCTGCTCCGCGTCACGGCATCGGACGTGCCCACGTGGCTGGCGCCGCCCGGCCCGCCCGTCTTCGGCTTCCACTCGGTCCTGCTGCTGCCCCTGTACGCGCGGGGAACCACCCTGGGCCTCGCCCAGTTCGCCCGCCACCGCAGGACCACCCCGTTCGACGACGAGGACCTTCTCCTGGCGCAGGAGATCGCCACGAGGGCGGCGGTGAACATCGACAACGCCCGGCGGTACACCCACGAGCGCACCACCGCCCTCACCCTCCAGCGCAGCCTGCTGCCGCAACGCCCGGTGGACCATTCCGCCGTCGACACCGCCGCCCGCTACCTTCCCAGCGGCTCCCGGGCGGGCGTGGGCGGCGACTGGTACGACGTGATCCCGCTGTCCGGCGCCCGCGTCGCCCTCGTCGTGGGCGACGTCGTCGGCCGCGGACTGCACGCCGCCGCCACGATGGGCCGCCTGCGCACCGCCGTCCGCGCCTTCGCCGACATCGACCTGATACCCGACGAACTGCTCACCCACCTCGACGACGTGGTCATCCGCCTCCAGCGGGAGGAGGCCCGCGAGGACGGCGAGCTCAGCGCCACCTGCCTGTACGCGGTCTACGACCCCGCCACCCGTCTCTGCTCCCTGGCCAGCGCCGGGCACGTCCCACCAGCCGTGGCGACGCCCTCGGCCGCCGCCTTCCCGGCCCTGCCGATCGGTCCGCCGCTGGGACTGGGCGGCCTCCCGTTCGAAACGGCGCAGTGGGAACTACCGGAGGGCAGTCTGCTCGCCCTGTACACCGACGGCCTCGTCCAGAGCCGTACGCACGACCTGGACACCTCGCTGACGCGGCTGGGCGACGCCCTCGCACAGACGTCAGGGTCCTCGATGTCGCCGGACGAGGTCTGCGACCGGCTGTTGGCGACCCTGCTGCCGGGGCGTCCCGCCGACGACGTGGCCCTCCTGGTCGCACGCACGCGGGCACTCGATCCCGGCCACGTCGCCACACTGGACCTGCCGTCCGACCCGGCCGCGGTCTCCGGAGCGCGTCGCTTCACCGCCGAGACGCTGGGCGCTTGGGGGCTCGACGAGCTGTCCTTCACCACGGAACTCATGGTCAGCGAGCTGGTGACCAACGCGATCCGCTACGGCAAGCCCCCCGTCCACCTGCGGCTCGTCCTCGAATCCACCTTGACCTGCGAAGTGTTCGACGCCAACAGCACCGCGCCCCACATGCGCCGTGCCCGGACCTTCGACGAGGGCGGCCGCGGTCTGCTGCTGGTGGCCCAGCTCGCCGAACGCTGGGGCACGCGGCACACCCGCGAGGGCAAGGTCATCTGGGCGGAGCAGGCCCTCCCGTAGGGCCTCCTCTCCGGCCCCTGCGGTATCGAGCCGGTCTCATCGACAACCAGACCTTGACGGCACTTCACCGGAAGCTAAACTCGAATTCGATTCGGAATCGAGTCACGCGCCCTCGGCCTGCCGGGCCGGCCGCGACACGGGAGTCGCCGCGCGTGTACGGCGACGGAAACAGAACGGAGCGGGTCATGGCCCACTGTGATGACGTTGTGGTGTTCGAAGCCGGGGTCGTCGCATGACGGCGCGGCGGGTCGTGTTCATCGGCGCCGCGGGCGAGATGTGCAAGGTGGCCATCGAGCGCTTCGCCCGGGCGGGAGGCGGCTGGGAGCTCACCCTCTGCGACATCCGGCCCGAACTCCTGCAGCCGCTGGTGAAGCGGCTGCCCGCCGGCCGGGCCAGGGTCCGGCGGCTCGACCTCTACGACCGTGACGCCCTCCTCGAGGTGGTCGACGGCGCTGCTCTCGTCGTCCTGGGTGCGGGGCCCTACATCCGCACCTCCGAGCCGGTGATCTCGGCCTGCGTCGAGGCGAAGGTGCCGTATCTCGACTTCGACGACGACGTCGAGAGCACCCAGCACGCGCTGAGCCTCGCCGAGCAGGCCCAGGAGGCGGGCATTCCGCTCTACATCGGGTGCGGCGCCTCGCCGGGCATGAGCAACGTGCTGGCCGTGGACGCCGCGAGCGAGCTGGACACCGTCGAGGACATCGAGATGTTCTGGACGGTCGGCGACGAGCGGCCGCACGTGGGCCGGGCCGTGATCCAGCACCTCATGCACATCGCCGCCGGCGACTGCCTGACATGGGAGAACGGCGGGCCGGTCAACCACGAGTCGTACGTCGAGACCGGATCGGCGCCGATGGGCGGTGGCCTGGGCGAGACCCTGCTGTACGAGACCGCCCACCCGGAGCCCGTCACCATGCCCCGTCGCTTTCCCGGGGCGCAGCGCATCCGCTGCCTCGGCGGTATGGACCCGGCGCCGGTCAACGGCCTCGTCAAGGGGCTCGGCCAGGCGATCGAGTCGGGCCGGATGACCTCCGAAGAGGCGGTCGACTTCATGATGGCGATCGTCAAGAGCCGCTTCGGCACTCCCCTGGGCTGGCGCCACGCCCTGGGCGGCATGATCGCCCAGGTCCGCCGCGGCGAGAGCGGATCGGGCGAGCTGCTCAAGTTCCTCGGGGCCTCGGCCGTCCGCCGGCGGTACACCTGGCGGGGCGGCCTGCTGGCCCGCGTCAGCGGGACCCGCAACGGGCGCCCGGCCGTGGCCGTCCGTCGTACGCCGGTCAGCGGGCCGGGCTCGTATCTCGTCGCCAGCATGGCCACGGTGACGGGGACGGCCTGCGCCGCGTTCATGGTGCTGGCGCTCGACGAGGCCGGGAAGCGCGCCGGCTCGTTCGCCCCGGAGGACTGGGCCGAGCCGGAGGCCTTCTACAACGCCCTGGAGCGCGTGGGGACACCGCGCTACGAGATCGTCGAGTCGGTGCACTAGGGACGCTCCCGACTCGACCCTGACCAGGGCATCGCCGCGACCGCGCACTCGGGAGGTCCGCGAGCGGCGATGCCCTGGTCGTCCACCACCCCTTCGTGTGCCGTCCGCCACGCCCTTCCCTGGAGCCGCCGAGATGCCCCGCCCCATCACCCCCGTCCCGCGAACGCGCAACCCCTTCCCTCAGGTTGACCTGGTGAGGGACGCGAACGGGGTCCCCAGGTACCCGGATGCGCCCGCGACGCTGCTCGACGCACTCCGTACGCACGTCGAGATCCGCCCCGACGCGGAAGCGGTCGTCGAACTCGGCGGGGACCGGCTCACGTACGCGCAGCTGTGGCGGCGTGCCACGCGGGTGGCCGGGGGGCTGCGGGCCCGCGGTGTGACACCCGGGGACCGGGTGGCCGTGCGGTACGCGGCGGGCACGGACTGGGCCCTCGCCTTCTGGGGCACTTTGATGGCCGGCGGCATCTCTGTGGCGGTCAACACCCGGTCGGCCAGACCGGAGGTGGAGTTCGTCCTCGCCGACGCCGACGTGAAGGTCGACCTGCCGCCCGATGCCCCGCTGCCGGACGGCGATCCCTACGTCGCCACGGACCTCGGCACCACCGACGTGGCCGCGCTCTTCTACACCTCGGGCACGACCGGGCGCCCCAAGGGGGTGCCGACCACGCACGAGGCGTTCGTGACCAACGCCGAGAATCTGATCCGCTGTCTCGGCATCCCGCGGGACGCCGGCCCTGAGCTGCGGACCCTGATCTCGGTACCGCTGTTCCATGTCACCGGCTGCAACGCGCAGTTCGTCGTCGCCGCCTGTCTCGGCGGCACATCGGTGATCATGCCCACCCTCGATCTGCCGCGGCTGACGGCGGCGTTGACGGAGCAACGGATCTCGTTCGTCGTGACCGTGCCCGCGGTGTACTCCCTGCTGCTCCGGCATCCGGCCTTCGTCGGTGCCGACGTCTCGGGGGTGCGCTGGCTGGCGTACGGCGGTGCCCCGATCGCGCCGTCACTCGTGCGCTCGCTGAAGGCGGCCTTCCCGGAGGCCACGGTGATCAACGGTTACGGCATGACCGAGACGGCGTCGCTGATCACCGTCCTGCCGGACCGGGACGCCGCCGAGCACGCGGACTCCGTCGGCTACGCGGTGCCGTCGGTGGAGCTCGGCGTCGCCCCGATCGGTGACGACCCGTACACGGGCGAGCTGGTGGTCCGTGGTGTCACGGTGACCACCGGGTACTGGCGCAGGCCGGAGGCCACGGCCGAGACGATCGCGGACGGATGGCTGCACACCGGGGACATCGTCCGGATCGACGAGGCCGGGCGCGTCCACATCGTCGACCGGATCAAGGACATCATCAACCGCGGCGGCGAGAACATCTCCAGCGTGGAGGTCGAGGCGGTGCTGCTCTCCGCCCCCGGTGTCGCCGACGCCGCGGTCCTCGCCGTACCCGACGAGGTCATGGGGGAAAAGGTCGGGGCCGTCCTCTTCGGGGACCGGACGGAGATCGACGTCGCCGAGGTGATCGCGCACTGCCGGGACCGGCTCGCCGACTTCAAGGTTCCGCAGTACGCCACGGTCGTCACCGAGGCGCTGCCGCGCAACGCGGGAGGGAAGCTCCTGAAGAACCGGCTGCGCGAACAGGTGCGGTGGGGCGACCCGCTGCGATAGCCGTCCGAGCGCGACGGGGCGCGCCGGTGTCAACCCGCCCCATCAGAGGCATACGTCTCCAGGTACGCGGTGACGAGGCGGCGCGCCTCGTCGATCGTGGCGCCGTCACCAGCGGGCGAGCGCCGGAACGCACTGTCGAAGAGCCGGGTGCCGACCTCGAAGGCGAGGAGGAGGGCGAGCAGGGGCGTGTCGTCGGAGAGGAGGCCCCGCTCGACGAGGTACCGCCAGAGCCGCTCCGCCTGCGCCTCGTCGAAGGCACGCACCAGTTCGTCGAGCGTGGTGTGACGGCCGGCGAACCAGAGCTCCGTGCAGCTCCGGTGTCGGCGGAGGTAGTCGAGGAGCAGGTCGATCATGACGTCTACGGCCTCGCGCAGCGTCTGCGCCCTCGGTTCGGCCAGCGCGGCGCCGATGAGCCTGTCGAGTTCGCTCAGGTGCCGCTGGAGCAGCTCGGCGTCGACCTGGTACCGATCGGCGAAGTAGTGGTACATCGAGGCGATCGGGATGCCCGCCCGCTCGCCGGTCGCCTTCAGCGTGGCGGCCTCGTAGCCCTGCTCGGCGAGCAGGGCCTCGGCGGCGTCGAGGATGGCCTTTCTGCGCTCCATCCCGCGACGCTGCGCCCCTGGGCGGGCCGGGGTCCGGGTTGTCGCATTTTTATCGAACACGATTCGAGATCGTATCAGCCTCGGCCCCGAGCTTCCTGCTCGGTGCGTATTGACAGGCCTTGAACAGCCCATAAACTCGAAGTCGAATCGAGATCTAGTCTACGCGGCGAGCACAGGGAGAAGCCCATGCATCCGGTCCGGGCCGTTCCCGAGCCGCGCAGGCCCCACGGACGCATCCACCTCGCCGGAGGCGACAGCGCACCGATGGGCATCGGAGGGGCCGAGGGCGCCGTGGAAACCGGCGCGAACGCCGCCCGGAACGTCGCGGCGGCGTCGGCCGCCGGCCGCCACTGACCCCCTATCCGTCGAGGAGAAACCATGGCCGAGAGATTCGCGGGACGGACCGCGATCATCACGGGCGCCGGCCGCGGCATCGGGCTCGCGATCGCCGAGCGGCTGGTCGCCGACGGCGCGAAGGTGGTGATCACCGGACGCAAGCCCGATGCCCCGGCCTCGGCCGTCGCCGCGCTCGGCGGCGCCGACCACGCGCTCGCGGTCGCCGGCCACGCCGCCGACACGGCCCACCAGGACGAGGAGCCCGGCATCGGGATGTACGGAGCCGGCAAGGCAATGCTGATGCACCTCACCAAGGAGCTCGCCATCGAGGTCAGCCCTCGCGTCCGGGTCAACGCGGTCGCCCCCGCCGTGGTGAAGACGAGGTTCGCCGCCGCGCTCCACGAGGGGCGCGAGGACGCCGTCGCGGCGGAGTACCCGCTGGCGCGGCTCGGCGCCCCCGATGACATCGCCGGCGTCGTGGCGTACCTGCTCTCCGGGGACGCCGAGTGGATGACCGGGCGGACCCTGGTCGTCGACGGCGGGCTCGCCGCGGCAGGCGGTGCTTGATGGCAGCGCAGGAGGCAGGCGCGACCCCAGGGCTCGACCTCGCCCGACTTCGCCCCTGGTTCGCCGAGGCCGTGCCGGCAGCCCGGATCGGCACGCTGTCGGCCACCCTGATCACCGGCGGCAAGTCCAATCTGACCTACCGCCTCACCGACGGCCGGTCACACTGGATTCTGCGCCGGCCGCCCCTGGGCCACGTGCTCGCCACCGCCCACGACATGGGGCGCGAGTACGCGGTGATGGCGGCGCTCGCCGACACCCCGGTCCCGGTGCCACGGCTGCACGGCCTCTGCCTCGACACCGGCGTCATCGGCGCCGAGTTCTACGTCATGGAGGCGGTCGAGGGCCGGCCGTACCGCAGGGCCGCGGAATTGGCACCCCTCGGTCCCGCGCGGGTGCGGCGGATCTCCGGTGCCCTCGTGGACACCCTCGCCGACCTCCACACGGTCGACGCGGAAGCGGTCGGGCTCGGCGGCTTCGGCCGCCCCGAGGGCTTCCTCACCCGCCAGGTGACGCGCTGGCGCAAACAGCTGGCAGCCTCGTACTCCCGCGACCTGCCGGCCGCCGTCACCCTCCGCGCCGAACTGGAGGCACGGGCACCCGCGATGGACGCGGCCACCCTCCCCGGCATCGTCCACGGCGACTTCCGGCTCGACAACGTACTGGTCGACGGAGACGACCGGCCGCGCGCCGTCATCGACTGGGAGCTGGCCACCGTCGGCGACCCGGTCACCGACCTGGCGCTGATGCTGCTCTACACCCGGCTGGCCCGGCTCGTCGGCCCCGAGATCGCCCCCGACGCCGGAGACGCACCCGGCTTCCTGGGCGAGCCGGAGATCGTCGCCCGTTACGCCGCCCGCAGCGGGCGCGACCTCGGCGGCCTCGGCTTCCACCTCGGCCTCGCCGCCTTCAAGCTCGCCGCGATCCTCGAAGGCATCCACTTCCGCCATCTGGGCGGGCAGACGGTCGGACCCGGCTTCGACCGTATCGGCGAGGCGATCCATCCCCTGCTCGACGCCGGACTCGCCGCACTCAAGGAACACTGATCATGCACTTCGCCTTCGACCCGCGCACGGAACTGCTGCGCGAGAACCTGCTCGACCTGATGTGGAGTCATATCCACCCGGCGGAGCCGGTGTTCGCGCAGCAGCTCGGGGCTCTCGACGACCGTTGGGCCTGGGACTCGGTCCCGGTGCTCGGCGAGCTCCGGGCCGAGTCCCGCCGACGCGGTCTGTGGAATCTTTTCCTCCCCGGCGAGGAGGGCGCCGGCCTGACCAATCTGCAGTACGCGCCCCTCGCCGAGATCACCGGCCGATCTCCCGAACTCGCGCCTGCCGCCCTCAACTGCGCGGCACCGGACACCGGCAACATGGAAGTGCTGTCCATGTTCGGCACCGAGGCCCAGCGCAAGGAGTGGCTGGAGCCGCTCCTCGCGGGCGAGATCCGCTCCGCGTTCGCGATGACGGAGCCCGACGTGGCCTCCTCCGACGCCACCAACATCGCCACGTCGATCGTGCGTGACGGCGACGAATACGTGATCAACGGCCGCAAGTGGTGGATCACCGGAGCGATGAACCCCAACGCCCAGGTGTTCATCGTGATGGGCCGGACCGACCCCGAGGCCGACCGGCACCGACGGCAGTCGATGATCCTCGTCCCGCGCGACACTCCCGGCCTCGAGATCAGACGCGCCATGGAGGTCTTCGGGTACGACGACCACGACCACGGCGGCCACGCCGAGCTGGTCTTCGACGACGTACGGGTCCCGGCCGCCAACCTCATCGGCCGGGAAGGCGACGGATTCGCCATCGCCCAGGCGCGGCTGGGCCCGGGACGGGTCCACCACTGCATGCGTGCCATCGGAGTCGCCGAACGGGCCATCGAGATGATGTGTGCCCGCGCCGAGCAGCGGGTCGCCTTCGGCAGGCCGCTCGCCCGCCAAGGCGTGATCCGCGACTGGATCGCCGAATCCCGGGTGCGGATCGAGCAACTGCGCCTCCTCGTCCTCAAGACCGCCTGGCTGATGGACACCGTCGGCAACAAGGGCGCCCACGCCGAGATCCAGGCCATCAAGATCGCCACACCCCGGACGGTCCAGTGGATCCTCGACAAGGCCATCCAGATCCACGGAGCCGGCGGCCTCTCGCAGGACTTCCCGCTCGCCCGCGCCTACGCCGGCATCCGCTCGCTGCGCTTCGCCGACGGCCCCGACGAGGTGCACAAGAACGCCCTCGCCCGCGCCGAGCTGAGCCGCCGCGCGGCCGCAGGCGACTGCCGACCGGCGGGAGCCGACCCCTCGCAGCCCCTCCCCACCACGGCCAGGAGCCACCCGTGACGAACACGACCACCAGCCGGACCGCGCCGTCGTCCGGACCGTCCACGGACGTCGACGTGCTGATCATCGGCGCCGGGATCTCCGGCATCGGCGCGGCCTCCCACCTCAAGGCCCTCCGCCCGGGCACGTCCTTCGCGATCCTGGAGGACCGCGACGCCATCGGCGGGACGTGGGACCTGTTCCGGTACCCCGGCATCCGGTCCGACTCCGACATGCCCACCTTCGGTTACGGCTTCAAGCCGTGGGCCCACCGCAAGTCGATCGCCGACGGACACCTCATCCTCGACTACCTGCGGCAGACCGTCGACGAGTACGAGCTGGCCCGGCACATCCGGTTCGGCCACCGGGTCGTCAGCGCGGAGTTCTCGTCCGCGCAGGGGCGGTGGACCGTCACCGCGCAGCAGCACGGCAGCCGGAAGAAGGCGAGGTTCACCGCGCGCTTCCTGTTCCTCGGCACGGGCATGTACGACCACGACGCCGGATTCACACCCAAGTTCACGGGCATCGAGGACTTCGCCGGCACGGTGATCCATCCGCAGCACTGGCCGGCGGACCTCGACCACACCGGCAAGCGCGTCGTCGTGATCGGCAGCGGCGCCACGGCCGTCACCCTCATCCCCTCGATGGCCCGCACGGCCGGCCACGTCACCATGCTGCAGCGCTCACCGAGCTATGTGTTCTCGTTGCCGGCCCACGACTCCCTGGCCCACGCGCTGCGGAAACTGGTCGGTCACAAACGGGCGCACCGGATGGTCCGGCGCAAGAACATCTTGTTCACGCGTGGGATCTACAAGGCCAGCCGGCGCATGCCGAAGCTCATGCGCAGACTGCTCATCGCCAACGTGCGCCGGCAACTCCCCCGGCACTTCGACGTCGACACCCACTTCACCCCGCGCTACGACCCCTGGGACCAGCGGCTGTGCGTGGTGCCCGACGGCGATCTGTTCAAGGCGATCTCGGCCGGGCGGGCCTCGGTCGTCACCGACCACATCGACCGGTTCACCAAGACCGGCATCCTGCTGAAGTCCGGCCAGGAACTGACGGCCGACATCGTCGTCACCGCGACCGGGCTCACCATGTCGCCCTTCGGCGGAATCCGGCTGAGCGTCGACGGCCGCGAGACGAAACCCTCGGACACCATGGCGTACAAGGCGATGATGCTGTCCGGCGTGCCGAACCTCGTCTTCGCGCTCGGCTACACCAACCTCTCCTGGACACTCAAGGTCGATCTGGTCTGCGAGCACTTCTGCCGCCTGCTCGACCACATGGACGCCCACGGCTACACCACCGTCGCACCCGTCCTCGACGACCCGACCGTCGAACGGGTGCCGTACATGGACCTGAGGTCGAACTACGTCCTACGAGGCATCAGGGAGTTCCCCCGGGCGGGGACGAGCGGCCCGTGGACGGTGGAGATGGCGTACGAGAGGGACGTCGAGCGGCTGCGTGAGGGGCCGGTCGAGGACAGCGCCCTCCGGTTCACCGTCGGCGGCCCGGTGCCGTCGGCCCGGCCGGAGGCGGCACGGTGAAGCGCGACCTCACCTTCGTCAGCCATGGCGCCCGCTGCGCCGCCTGGCACGTGCCGGCCGGCAGCGACGCCCTGGCCGGCCCGGGCGGACGGCCCTGCGTGGTCATGGCCCACGGCTTCGGCGGCACCCGGGACAGCGGCCTGCTGAACTACGCCGAAGGCTTCGCCGAGGCCGGCATCGACGCATTCGTCTTCGACTACCGCGGCTTCGGCGACTCCGACGGCATCCCCCGCCAGGACGTCTCGGTCCGCCGCCAGCGACAGGACTACCACGCGGCCCTCGCGGCCGCCCGGCGGCTGCCCGGCGTCGACCCGGACCGGGTGGTGCTGTGGGGGGTGTCGTACGCGGGCGGGCACGCCCTCGTCGTCGCCGCCCAGGACGCCCGCGTCGCGGCGGTCGTCTCGCTGACGCCCGTGACCGACGGTCTCGCCTCGCTGGCCCATGTCGTGCGCCACGCCGGGGTCGGCCGGCTGCTGCGCCTGGCCGGGCACGGGCTGCGTGACGCCGCTCGCGCCCTGACCGCCCGGCCGCCGCACCACGTACCGGTCGTCGCGGAGCCCGGGTCGCTCGCCATGATGGGTGTCCCCCACGCGCAGGAGATCTGTGCCTCGTTCGCCGGTCCCACCTTTCGCAACGAGGTGTGCGCACGCGCGGCGCTGAAGGTCGGCCTGAACCGGCCCACCACCTTCGTCGGACGCCTGGCCTGCCCGATCCTCGTGCAGATCGGCACGAAGGACCGCATCGCACCTGCCGGGGCGGCCCGGCGGACCGCCCGGAAGGCCGACCGGCGAGGGGACCTGCGCGAGTACCCCGTGGACCACCTGGACGTCTATGCGGGGCCGGGACAGCGGCGAGTGCTGGCCGACCAGCTCGACTTCCTCGCACACGTCCTCGATCCGGCGCGTTCGCCCCGGTAGCCGGGACGGCGCCGGGCTCCCCGGGTCCCGGTGACCCCTCTTCGTTCGCCATCACGCTGTATTCGTTCAAGGGACGGGATGAGCATGTACGACTACGTCATCGTCGGCGCCGGGTCCGCGGGCTGTGTTCTCGCGGCGCGACTCTCGGAGGACCCCGACGTGCGGGTCGCGCTGATCGAGGCCGGCGGCCCCGACACCGCGCAGGAGATCCACGTCCCGGCCGCCTTCCCGCAGCTGTTCAAGTCCGAGCTGGACTGGGACCTCGATTCCGACCCGGAACCGGGCATCGGCGGGCGGCGGACCTATCTGCCCAGGGGCAAGGTGTTCGGCGGCTCCAGCTCGATCAACGCGATGATCTACATCCGGGGCAATCACGCCGACTACGACGGATGGGCGGCGGCCGGGGCGACCGGCTGGGGTTACACCGACGTACTCCCGTACTTCAGGCGCTCGGAGGACAACGAGCGCGGCGAGGACATCTACCACGGGGTCGGCGGACCGCTGACGGTCAGCGACGGCAGGTCCGGACATCCCCTCGCCTCGGCCTTCGTGCGGGCCGCCGAACAGGCGGGGCACAAGGCCAACGACGACTTCAACGGTGAGACGCAGTTCGGTGTCGGCCGCTACCAGTTGACGCAGCGCGGCGGTCTTCGCTGCAGCGCCGCCGTCGCCTACCTGCACCCCGCCCTCGACCGGCCGAACCTCACCGTCCTCCCCTCGGCCCGCGCTCACCGCGTGGTGATCGAGGGCGGCCGGGCAGCGGGTGTCGAGGTCGAGCGGGGCGGCGGTGTCGAGGTCGTGCGGGCCGAGCGCGAGGTGATCCTCTCCGCGGGGGCCTACGAGTCCCCGAAGCTCCTGATGCTGTCCGGCATCGGTCCCTCCCCCGCCCTGTCCGCCTTCGGCATCGAGGTCGTACGCGACCTCCCGGTCGGGCAGGGCCTCCAGGACCACTACATGACGCTGCTCAACTTCCGTACCGACGCCGAGTCGCTCATCGGCGCGGCGAGCCCCGAGAACGCGGCCCTGCTGCAGAACGAGGGGCACGGCCCGCTCACTTCCAACGTGGGTGAGGCCGGCGGCTTCTTCCGCAGCCGTCCCGAACTGGACGCCCCGGACGTGCAGTTCCACGCCGCTCCTGTGCTCTTCCACCAGGAGGGGCTCGGCGCGCCGATCGGCCACGGCTTCTCCTTCGGCCCGTGCGTGGTCGCTCCCACGAGCCGCGGCGCGGTGACCCTGCGCTCCCCGCGCCCGGACGCGGCACCCCGGATCGTGCACAACTATCTGACGTCCCCCGAGGACCGGGCGAGCATCGTCGCGGGCATCCGGATCGCCCTGGACATCGCCGCGCAGTCGGCGGTGGCCGACCTGGTCACGGGTCCCTTCGACGTACCGGCCTCCGACGCCGACACGGACCTCCTCGCCTGGGCGCAGCGGTCCGGGCAGACGCTGTACCACCCGACGTCGACGTGTGCGATCGGCGCGGTGGTCGACCCGGAGCTGCGGGTGTACGACGTGCCGGGCCTGCGGGTGGTCGACGCCTCCGTCTTCCCGACGGTGCCGCGCGGCAACACCAACGCGCCCACGATCATGGCTGCGGAGAAGGCGGCCGACCTCATCAAGGGAGCCGCGTGATGACCGCCGCCCTGCCGCCCACCGAACAGAGGTGGGCCCTCGACCTGGCCGTCAACGACCTGGTCCGCGGCGAGGCCGCTTGGGCCGCCTGTGACCGGGCGAAGCGACGGAAACTGCTCGAACAGATGCAAGCAGCCACCGCCGAGGCGGCCGAGGCGTGGGTCCGCGCGGCCGTCGCCTACAAACGGCTGCCCGACGACAGCCCGCTGATCGGCGAAGAATGGATCACCGGCCCCTACCCGGTGCTGACCTCCCTCGGCGCGCTCGCCGCAAGCATCACCGCCCTGGAGAAGAGCCGCAGTCCCGTCGACGGGTTCTCCTTCGGCCAAGCACCCGGCGGACGGGTCACGGTCCGCGTCCTGCCGCACAGCATCTGGGACCACCTCCTGCTGAACGGTTTCAGCGCCGAGGTGTGGATGCCGCCCGGCGTCACGAAAGATGAGGTGCGGGAGCGCGCGGGCCTCGCTCTTCTCCGCCCGGCCGACTCCGGGGGCGTGGGCGTCGTGCTCGGCGCCGGGAACATCACCTCGATCCCGATCCTGGACGTGCTCTACGAGCTGTACGCGCACAACCGCGTGGTGGCCCTCAAACTGAACCCGGTCACCGACGGGCTCCTCGACGTCTTCAACCGGGTGCTGGCGCCGCTGATCGACCTCGGGGCGGTCCGGATCCTCACCGGGGGCGCCGACGTCGGCGGGTACCTGGTGCATCACCCGAAAGTCCGCCATGTCCACATGACCGGCAGTGCCGCGACCCATGACGCGATCGTCTTCGGTACGGGCACCGAGGGCGCCGCCCGCAAGGAGGCAGGCACGTCGCTGCTCGACAAGCCGGTCACCAGCGAACTCGGCGGTGTGTCCCCCACGATCGTCCTGCCGGGCGGCTGGTCCGAGGCGGACCTGCGCTACCAGGCCGAGCACATCGCCACCCAGAAGCTGCACAACAACGGCTACAACTGCGTGGCGAGCCAGGTGGTCGTCGTCAGCTCCGACTGGGCGCAGAAGGACCGCTTCCTGGCCCACCTGCGCGCCGCGCTGGCCGACGCCCCCGCCCGCCCCGCGTACTACCCCGGCAGCGACGACCGGGTCGCCCGCGCCCTCGACACGTACGGCGGCGACGCCGAACGGATCGGTACGGGCCGCGTGCTGATCACAGGACTCGACCCGGCGGAACCTGGGCCGGCTCTGACCACGGAGCACTTCGCCCCCGTCCTCGCCGTCCTGGAACTTCCCGGCGACACACGTCAGTTCCTCGCCGAGGCGGTCCGCACCGCGAACGAGAAGTTCGCCGGTACTCTCGGCGCGAACCTGATCGCGCATCCGGGCACCATGGCCGTGCTCGGCCGTGCGCTGGAGGAGGCGATCGCCGAACTCCGTTACGGAACCGTCGCGTTGAACGCCTGGACCGGAGTCGGCTATCTCACCGCGACCGCGCCGTGGGGCGCCTTCCCGGGCCACAGCCTCGACGACGTGCAGAGCGGCATCGGCGTCGTGCACAACGCGCTCCTCCTGGACGGGCCCGAGCGCACGGTGGTCCGGGGCCCGTTCCACCCCGCGCCCCGAGCGCTCCTCCATGGGAAGACGACCCTGTCCCCCAAGCCGCCGTGGTTCGTCACCAACCGCACCGCCGCCACCACGGGCCGCCTCCTCGCCGACTTCGCCGCGGCTCCCCGCTGGTCCGCGCTGCCGAGGATCTTCGCCTCCGCGCTGCGCGGCTGACTCCGCAACCGCCCCGGACGGCCACGTCGGCCGGGGCACACTCGGCGGAGTCACCTGCTGGTGGGCGCCAACTGGGCGCCCACCCCTACGCCAACTCCGTACTCGTGCGCGGCGCCGCCGGGACACTGGTCATCGATCCGTCACTGTCGCTCGTCGGAACGGCGCCGCCTGCGACGTGGTGATGGCCCCGACCACACCGACGGGCTCGCGTCCCAGCGGGGCGTCACCGACGGGCGTCCTCAGCAGCTCCTCCACGACCAGACGGTCGGCAGCAAGGCCAAGTAGCCATAGCTGCAGGGCACTTGCTGCTGCATGGCGCGGGAGACGGGCCAGAGGGTGGCGCTATGCCGGGGTGGTCAACCGGGGCATGTCCTCGGCGCGTTCGTCGAAGCCGACGATCCGTGGGACGGGGACGCGCCCCCGCGCAACAGGCAAAGGAGTGGACGCCGCTCCCGGCTACGCCTCGCCCGTAACGCGCACAGGGGTATGCGCACGTTGCGGGCGACTGCACGGGGCGCGCGAGCGGGTAGCGCTCAGGCTGCTGCTGCAGCGGCCAGTTCCCGGAACTGATCGACTCAGCCGCCGCTCTTGCGCCTGAACGACCGCTGGCTCTTGGCCGGGCCGTGCGCCGCACGCACCTTCGACGCGTCCGGCTTGGCGGCAGCATCATCCGCATCCGCCTGCGCACCGCGCTTGCGCGCCAGGGCCTCGCGGAACTTGCGCTTGAGGTCGTCGTTGCCGTCGCTGTCGGGCGCCAGAGGGGACGTCTCCGGGGCAGCCGGCTCCGAACCTTCCGTCGTTACGGGCTCTGCGGTCATGGTGACCTCCTGGGTTCGGGGGTGGGCAAGCACAGCTTGTCATGCCGGGCGCCGTGCGGGGCGCCGACAACATCATCCTGCTCCGTTTCGGCGGGCTTCCCTGCCGCGGTCGAGCGCGGTCGAGCGCGCTCGCTTCGTGGGCGCGGGGCACAGGACGGGTTTCGGGCCGGGCCGCGGGTTGTCAGCCCTTGGCCCGGGCATACTGCCAGGGCATCGGCTCTCAGCCGTTTCGACGCACGAGGGCGGCCTTGCGGGCCTCGGCGAGTTTGCGGGCCTCGCCGGCCTTTCGGGACTTGCCGCCGGCGCCGCGGGAGGGGTCCTTGCTGGTGCCGAGGCCGCGGAAGGGAGCGTTGCTGTTCTTGGGTCGGGGGACGGCGGGCCCGCCGTCGAGGGGGATACCGGAGGGAGCCTTGGCGCCGGTGATCCGGCTCAGCTCCGCCTCGCCCGAGCGCACCTTGGTGACGGTCGGCTCGATGCCGGCCTCGGCCATCATGCGGCTGGTCTCGCGGCGCCGGCCCGCCGACACGAGCGTGACCACGCTGCCGGACTCACCGGCGCGGGCGGTGCGGCCGGCACGGTGCACATAGTCCTTGGGGTCGGTGGGCGGGTCGACGTTGACCACGAGATCGAGGCCGTCGACGTGCAGGCCACGGGCCGCGACGTTGGTCGCCACCAGGACGGTGATCTGGCCGTTCCTGAACTGCGCCAGGGTCCGTGTGCGCTGTGGCTGGGACTTGCCGCTGTGCAGGGCCCCGGCGTGCACCCCGCTGGCCCGCAGATGCCGGGTGAACTGGTCGACGGCGTGCTTGGTGTCGAGGAACAGCAGTACGCGGCCGTCGCGGGCGGCGATCTCCGTGGTGACGGCGTAGCGGTCAGGGCCGTGGACGACGAGAACGTGGTGCTCCATCGTCGAGACCGTGCCCGCGGACGGGTCGACCGAGTGGACGACGGGGTCGTGGAGGTAGCGGCGGACCAGCTGATCGACGTCGCGATCAAGAGTGGCCGAGAAGAGCATCCGCTGACCGTCGGGGTGCACCTGGTCGAGCACGCCGGCAACCTGCGGCAGGAATCCCAGGTCGCACATCTGGTCGGCCTCGTCCAGCACGGTGATCCTTACCCGTCCCAGGCGGCAGGCGTTGCGCTCGACCAGGTCGTGCAGGCGTCCGGGGGTGGCGACGACCACCTCGGCTCCCTGGCGCAGAGCGGCGACCTGCCGGCCGATCGACATGCCGCCGACGACCGTGACCATCCGCAGCCGCAGTGCCTCGGCGTACGGCGCCAGCGCCTGGGTGACCTGTTCGGCCAGCTCCCGGGTGGGCACGAGGATCAGAGCGAGGGGCCGGTTGGATTCGGCACGCCGCCCTGCGGTACGTGTCAGCAGCGGCAGGCCGTAGGCGAGCGTCTTGCCCGATCCGGTGCGCCCACGCCCCAGGACGTCACGCCCCTGAAGGGCGTCGGGCAGTGTGGCGGCCTGGATCGGAAAGGGGTCGCGCACCCCGAGTCCGCTCAGT
The DNA here is from genome assembly GCF_014650995.1 of Streptomyces viridiviolaceus. Classification (GTDB taxonomy): domain Bacteria; phylum Actinomycetota; class Actinomycetes; order Streptomycetales; family Streptomycetaceae; genus Streptomyces; species Streptomyces viridiviolaceus. The sequence goes on along the minus strand of NZ_BMWA01000007.1, from coordinate 184,808 downwards.
GTCCGCAGCACCTCCACCGGCAGTTCCAGACCGGCGAAGGAGGCGGCCGGGGGCAGTACCGGCTTCGTGGACCCGGGCTTGGCGGGACCGCCGTGAGCGGTGCCGGAGTCGTGGGGATGCTTCATGAACAGCCTTCCGCAGGGAGACGTACCGAGGAAGGCCCGGCAGGATTGAACAGCCCGCGCACAAGCGGAGCCGAACAGCAAAATCGCCCACCGCGACGACCACGCAAAAGCATGACGTTAACACAAGGCATGTCATCGCGTCGGGAGGGGCTCAGGCACGAGTACGTCCTCGACCTGCGCACCCTGCGCCAGGCGCCGCTCGCCGAGCGGCCCGGCGAACGAACAGGCCGCCCGCCTGGGCAACCGCACCGGCGCCCACACCCTGCCCACGAACGCAAGATCGGCAGTAGCGACCTTCGGAGCGTTCCGGCGGACGGCACGAAAAACCCGCGTCTGCTGCCGCCGGCGCCTCGTCGCCGGTGCCCCTGTGGACGCCACCCCCGGCCTGCCCGGCCACCCCAGAGGGGCGCCGGTTCGGGAGCTTAGGTACGTTTCCGGTATGGGCATCGATGTCGACGCGTTCCTCCGTCGTCTGGCTGATGAGCTCAGACCCCGGGCGGAGGAGTCGGCCGACCTGCTCCTGCGACGCCTGCGCGTGGACATGCCCGAGCTGTGGGATTACGAAGAGATCGCCGAGCTCGCGCTGGAGGAGACGGCCGGGCACATCACCAGGTTCCTGGACGTGCTCGAAGGACGCATCGACGCCACGGAGGTCGAGGCGCCGCCCGAGGCGCTGGAGCTCGCCCGCCAGGCCGCCCGGCGCGGGATGCCGATCAGCCGGCTGCTGCGCTCCTACCGCCTCGGTCACATGGTCATGGTCCAGCTGATCCAGGGCGAGGCCGCCCGGCTCAGCGACGACTGGGAGCTGAGGAACGCCGCGGCCTCGCGGCTGGTCGGCGCGGCTTTCGCGTACGTCGACCGCGGCTCGGAGCAGGTCGTCGCGGCCTATCAGGAGGAGCGCGACCGGCGGGTGCAGCGACGGCTGCTGCGGGCCAACGAGGCGAGCCGGCGGATCGGTACGAGTCTCGACACCGCCCGTACCGCCGAGGAGCTGGCCGAGTTCGGCACCGAGGACTTCGCCGACCTCGTCACCGTCGACCTCCTCGAGTCCCTTCTCCACGACGGCGACGCCCATCCGCCCGCGCCGGCCACGCGCACGCCGGTGCTGCGTCGTATCGCCCAGCGTTCGGCGCTGGACGACGACGTGGACCTGCCGGTCGCCACCGGCCGGACGCACACCTACCCGGCGGAGTCGGAACCGGCGCGCGCTCTGGCCTCGGGTCAGCCGCGCCTGCACCGCGTCACGGCGCCCGCGTCCGACCACCACTCCGCGCTGCTGCTGCCCCTGCGGGCCCGCGGCGACATCCTGGGCCTCGCCCACTTCCTCCGCCGCGCCACCGCGGCTCCCTTCGACGACGACGACATTCTGCTGGCCCAGGAGATCGCGGCGCTGGCGGCGGTGTCCATCGACAACGCCCGCCGGTACAGCCAGGAGCGCACCACCGCACTCACCCTCCAGCGCAGCCTGCTGCCGCAGCGCGCGGTGGAGCAGTCCGCCGTCGACACGGCGTCCCGCTATCTGCCCAGCGGTGCGCGGACCGGCGTGGGCGGCGACTGGTACGACGTGATCCCGCTGTCCGGAGCGCGGGTCGCCCTCGTCGTCGGCGACGTCGTCGGCCGCGGTCTGCACGCCGCCGCCACCATGGGCCGCCTGCGCACGGCCGTGCGGTCGTTCGCCGACATCGACCTGATGCCCGACGAACTCCTCACGCACCTGGACGACGTGGTGATCCGCCTCCAGCACGAGGAGGCGCGGGACGAGGGCGAGTTGAGCGCCACCTGCCTGTACGCGGTCTACGATCCGGTGTCCCGCCTGTGCACGCTGGCCAGCGCCGGCCATGTCGCGCCGGCCGTGGCAACTCCTCGTCCCGGCCGTGGCGTCGACGCCACCCGGGCGGTCGAATTCCCCGAGATGCCGATCGGACCGCCCCTGGGCCTGGGCGGACTCCCCTTCGAGACGGTGCAGTTCGAGCTGGCGGAGGGCAGCCTGCTGGCCCTGTACACCGACGGCCTCATCCGGAGCCGTGGCCGTGACGTCGACTCCGCGCGCGCCGCACTGTGCGACGCCCTCACCGACGGACCGGACGCGCCGGAGGAGATCTGCGACCGACTGCTGACCGCCGTACTGCCCGGCGACCGCTCCGACGATGTCGCCCTGCTGGTGGCGCGGACCCGGGCCCTCGATCCCGGCCATGTCACCACGCTGGACCTGCCCTCGGACCCTGCGGCCGTCGCAGGCGCGCGCGGCCACACGTCCGAGACGCTCGCCACCTGGGGGCTGGAGGAGCTGTCCTTCCCCACGGAACTGATCGCCAGCGAACTGGTCACCAACGCGATCCGCTACGGCAAGGGCCCGATCCAGCTCCGGCTGATCCTGCAGTCCACGCTCACCTGCGAGGTCTCCGACACGAACAGCACCTCCCCGCACCTGCGCCGCGCCCGCACCTTCGACGAGGGCGGGCGCGGGCTGCTGCTGGTCGCCCAGCTCGCCGAGCGCTGGGGCACACGGCACAGCCGCGAGGGCAAGGTGATCTGGGCGGAACAGGCCCTGCCCAGCGAGGCGGACGGCGTCCTCAGATGACGCCCTGCTCCACTGGTCTCTCGGCGTGAACCGTGTGACCGAAAGCGGACAGGTCGGCGAGATCGCAGTCAAGGGCCACAACGTGATGAAGGGCTACTACGGCCGGCCGGAAGCCACCGCAGAGGTCATCCGCGACGGGTGGCTCCGCACCGGCGACCTCGCACGGCGCGACAAGGACGGCTTCTACTACATCGTCGACCGATCGAAGGACCTCATCATCAGAGGCGGCTTCAACGTCTATCCGCGTGAGATCGAAGAGGTCCTGATGACCCACCCGCAGGTCAGCCTGGCCGCCGTCATCGGCGTACCTCACGACAGCCACGGCGAGGAGATCAAGGCCTACGTCATCCTCGAGCCCGGCTCCTCCCTCGCCACCGATGAGCTCGTCACCTGGGCCAAGGGGGAGATGGCGTCCTACAAGTACCCGCGCATCGTCGAGTTCGTGCCCAGCCTGCCGATGACCGCCACCGGAAAGATCCTCAAGCGCGAGCTGGCCCGCTGAACAATCCCGCGACAGCTCTGTACGGGTGCGGGCAGCGGGTCGGCCCTGGAACGGCGCCGGCCCCCACACCCGCTCCTGCGCGGCCTGCCGAAGGGACCCATCGACGGCGGAACGTTCGACGGCGGCGCCGTCCGTTGCGGAGACCCTGCCGCGAGCCACGTAGCTTCAGGGTTCTTCAGGACTCATGCTGACCGCCGGCCGACTTCTCTGATGCATCGCCAGGCGATTGCAGGAGAGCTTCGCCCGCCCTGCTGGACCCCACCGCGACGAGGCACAAGCCTACGCGGCAGCCGCCGAAGGGCGTCCGTGAGCACCGTCACTCTGGCGGTCTGGGCGGCGGTCAGGAGCGAGGGCGCTCGACCGGGAGCTGGGTCGCGCACCGCCATGGGCCCGCCGGCCCAGGCACCTCCGTTCCGCCTCGGAGGAGGACCCACGGTGCCGCGCCGCCGAGCGGGGCCTGCTCGCTGTGCGGTCCGGCACCTTCACGTCGAGTGGCCGCGGCGGCGGCGTGGAGCTCATGCCGGCTCCCGGCGTGCCGGTCACTGGACCAGCTCGATGTGGGGGTGGGACGGGTCGGCCGGGCAGGCGTGGAGCTGGAGGTTGTAGCCACCGACGATGTCGATCAAGGTGAAGTTGCCGTTCCGGGCGCCCAGAGGAGGCGGGGACGGGTCCGTCCGGTCCTCCTCGGCGATCCAGGTCCCGCTGCCGCCGTCCCATTCCAAGGAGGCGATGGTGAGGAGCGGGACCTCCTCGGTGCCGCACTCGGGGCAGGGGCGGGGCTTGGGGTCGGTGAGGCCCCAGCGGGTCCAGCCGCCGGTCTTCCAGCCGGGGGCGGTGGAGAGGTTGTTCAGATAGAGCTCGCCCGGGTCGTCCGCGTACGTGTTGTACCGCGCGGGGTCGATCGACTCCCAGCGGCTCATGTCGTCCAGCTGGTCCTGAAGTTCCTTGTCCAGCTCCGAGGGGTGGGGGTATTCGGTGACCTGCTCCGGTGAGAACAGGCACGGCTCCGGGAGGTAGCAGTCGCGCTGAACGATGGGCGGCTCGGGCGGTGCGTCGAGGACGTCGGTGACGGTGGCGGAGGAGCGCCAGAAGAGGGCTGTCCGGGGGTGGGCCATCTCGTGGTCGAAGGGGCACCACAGGACCTGGAGGAGATCCGCGCCGGACGGGCGCGGGAAGGAGACGTCGCGAGCGTAGAGCTGGGCGACGGGCAGGAGGGGGATCGGGCCGTCGAACCACGGACGGTCCGCGAGCCGCTCCCAGGTCGCCCGTTCCTCGGGAGTCCACTGGGGTGCCTCGGGGTCGAGGCGCCGCCGCTCGGCCGCTGCGGCGCGGTCGCGGCGGAGGATCCGGACGTCGTCCGGGGTGTGGACCACCGGCGCCGCCCGGCTGTCGTGCGGCTCGTCGCAGTACGGCCACGGCTCGTCGGCGGGCCACAGCAGCGGCCCGCCGACGGAACTGTCGTGCACCGTCGGCGACCCCGGCCGCGGATGCAGCCGGGTCGCCGTGCGCGCCAGCGGGGCCAGCTGAGGGAAGAGCGCGGTCACGCCGAACGGCCGCGGCGGGGTGGTGAAACTCATGCCGGCTCCCGTTGGTGCGAACTGAGTGGGATCAGTTACCGAGGTTGTACAACCCAGTGTTCGCGTAGGTGTTGGTGACGTAGACGTTGGGGAACAGTTCCTCGGTCGTCCCGTTCGCCCGTTGGATATTAGCGTTCATCGTGACGCCCACCGGAATGGTGCTGTTCGCGTCCTTGTAGACGGGTGTCACCTGGTAGAAGATCGCGTCGTTCGTTCCGAGAACCCGAGTGGGATCGTTGCCCTTGACCAGGTCCTCCGCGATCTTCTCGTACGTCCGCATGCTGGGCGAGCCCGTGTTCATCCCGACCTGCCAGCAAGGGACGAGGTTGAACCGAGTCCTCTTGCTCGTGCCCTTTCCACCGAGGACCTTCGGGATGAGATGACACCGGGACTGGTCGTAGGGGAGGTTGTTCGCCTTCGCGTACTCCACCGCGTCCTTCATGCCGGTGACGGGATTGCTGGTATCGGTCCCCTCCTTGACGTTCAGCCCCACGCACGCCTGCGCCCGGGCCGGCCTGAATCCGCCCCCGCCCGCCGGGTCGCTCTGGTTGACGAGAGGAACCGCCTCGGTGGTGTTGTAGAACCAGCCGTCGCCGTTGGGAAGCGAGTTGATCGGTGCGGGGTCGTTCAGGCAGCTGGCCTGCGGACCGGTGTCCGGCAACGAGAACGTCAGCTCGAACTGGTCGGCGTCGATCACCCGCTGGTCCTTGAAGCCGTCGGCGAGCTCGGTGTCGGCGAACTGCTTCTCGGCGGGCGTGACATGGGCCTGCACGCAGGGTGAGGTACGGTCCAGGACGTGGGCGTCGTTCAGGACGTAGGTGTCCCATTCGCCGTTGCCGAGGTTGGGGATCACCGTGACGCACTGCGCGCCGGGGGCACCACCCTCCTTCGCCTCCCCGAAGGGGAAGTCTGCGCAGGTGTCGGGGTCGACGAGCTCCGGCTCGGCCGTGAAGCCGCCGCAGGTGGCGGCGGTGCGGTTGGCCACGCCGTTCGTCGACCGGGTCAGCGGGCTGCCGTTCTTCCCCCAGGCGCCGTCGAGGTTGTTCTGGGCCCAGCCGTAGGCGGCCACGGCGCCGCCCGCGTCCGCGCTCGTAGCCTTCATCGGCACGACGGCCATGACGGAGGGGACGGCACAGCCCGCCACCGAAGTGCCGCCGACCGCGTCGTCACACCTGATCTGACGCGAGTTCTTCCACGATGCGTTCGGGTCGGTCGCAGTCGCGCCCGGGGACGTCACGTACATCGCGTAGGACGTGTAGAAGGAGGCGGAGGAGCCCGTCGTCTGGGGCGAGGAGTAGGTGACGTTGCCGGTGAGGGTCTGGCCGAGGGTGATCGCGCCACCGTACCAGGGGGCGGTCTTGGTGGCCGTGCAGCCGGCGTCGCAGGACGCGCGGAACTTGGCGTTCAGGGAGGTGACATCCCCGGAGGCGCCCGTCATCGTGACGGTCACCTGCTCGCTCCAGGTCGTGGCCGTCGGGGACAGGTCGGCGCCGGTCGAGACCGCCAGCGTGCCGCGTCCGATCTCCAGACCCCTGCTGTCGCGGAGGATGTAGATGACGTTGATGCCGCTCACGCAGTACGAGAAGCGTTCGTAGCTGTAGTTGCCGGGGCTGGTGATGTCGCAGCTGCCGGCGGCCGCGGTGGTGGAGGCGGAGGCGGCGGTGGCGGCGAAAGCGGTGCGGGTCTCCGCCTTGGCAGGGGCGGGGGTGACCGTCACACAGGACTCGACGGCACCCGCGCGGCGCTCCTTGGAGCCCGGCGCGGTGGCGGTGCATTCCTCACCGGAGCCGGCCGCGAACTTGCTGGTTTCGGTGGTCTCCGCGCTGGGCGCTGCGGACTTGGTGGTGGACGAGCCCTTCGCCGTCGCGGGCGGCTCGGCCGCCTGGCTCGTCGCGGCTGTCGTGAGGACGAGGGTCAGGGCGGTGAAGGCGGTCAGGACCGTCGAGCGGGCGCGTCTCCTTGTGGCGCGCCCGCCGCGTATTCCGTGCATGGGGGCAGGAACTTTCCGTGAGAAGAGGGGGGACAGGGGGGCGCCGCCTGGTCGCGGCGCCCCCGGGAGAGCGAACGGGCGGGATCAGGCCGCCCAGTCGTAGAGGTCGCTGAGGCCCTTCGTGACGCTGGAGACCAGGTCCTCGCCGGTGTCTGTGATCTTGCTGACGACGGGCTTGACGATGCCGCCGCCGAGCGCCTTGTCGGCGGCGCCGACCCACTTGTAGGCGCCGAAGGAGACCAGGCTCAGGCCGGTGCCGACGGCGGACTCCCAGAACGCGCCGCTGGTGAAGCCGTGTTCGATGCCCGTGAACAGGCTGCTGAGGGCGCCCGCGCCCGCGGAGACGCCGGCGAAGAAGCCGGCCGCGGCGAGGGCCGGCGGGAAGACGATGGCGGCGAGTGCGCAACCGGCCGCCAGGAACCCGGCGCCGATGCTGACCACGTTGGCGGCGTCCGCGTAGAACTGGGCGTCGTTCCACCACTCGTCGGCGTCGCCGTCCGCGGTGCCGTTCGGGTTGACCTGGTTGTTCTTGTCGCTGTTGGCCGGGTCCCGATTGGCCTCGCGCTCCTCCTGTGCCTTGAGCGCGGCCTCCTTGGCCTTCGCGATCTCCTCGGCCCGCTTCTTGTCGGCGGCGATCTGCTTGGCCTGGGCGTACGCGGCGGCGGCGGCCTTCGCGTCGGCGGAGGCGGCGAGCTCGGAGGCGCGGGCCGCAGCGGCGGAGCGCTGAGCCGAGGCCGAGGAGGCGATGGCCTGGCGCGCCGAGTCGACGGCCCTGTTGGCCGAGTAGTTGGCGGAGCGGGCGGCGCTGCGGGCGGTGGCGGCGGCGTTCTTCGCCTTGGTGGCGGAGGCCTGGGCGGCGGCGGCCGACTTGTCGGCGGCGTCGGCGTTGTCCCGCGCCTGCTGGGCGTAGTCGTCGGCCTTGGCGGCGGAGTCGAGCGCCTTCTGCGCCCACTGCTGGGCCTCGGCAGCGGCCTTGCGGGCGTCGGCGGCGGCCTTCGAGGCGAGGGCCGCGTCCTCCTGCGCCTTCTCCGCGATCTTCGCGGCGGCGGCGATGGCCCCGCGGACGGCGGCGACGTGGGTGGCGGTGTCGAAGTCGAGCTGGGCCGTGCGGTACTGGATCACGGAGATGAAGTTGCGCAGCATCCACTGCGGTCCCTCGAGCGCGACCTCCGCGTAGGCCTTGGTGAAGGCGCCCGCGGTGCTGATCAGCTCGCCGGCCCGGACCCGGTCGTCCTCCTGGATGGCCAGCGGGTAGGCATGGTCGAAGAAGTAGTTGAGGGACTCGGTGGTGTTCTGGTCGAGCGCATCGTTGGCGGCCTCGGTGACGGCCTTGCCGGCACCCTCAGCGATGATCTTGCTGATGGCGACGCGCAGGTCCTCGTCCGAGGCGCGCTTCATGCCGCCGGTGAGGAAGTCGCCGACGGCCTTGGAGTCGGTGCTCTCCAGCGCGGCAGCGGCGGCCGCGGCGACCTTCGGTCCGGCGATCGTCGCCACGTGGAGGGTGGTCTCGCGGTCGTCCTGCTCCTGGGCGAGGGCCCGGTCGAGGTCGATCCAGGCGTAGACGTCGTCGTCGGAGCCGGCGAGGGCGTGCTGGGCGGCCTGCCGGGTGTGGGCCCCGCGGGCGTCGATCAGGGCGACCGCGGCCTGCCGGCCCAGGGTCGCGGCGACCGCCATGTCGCCGGAGTACAGGGCCTGTTCCGCCTTGGCGATGAGGTCCTTGGTCGCTTGGGCGGTGCGCTCCGCCATCAGCCGCTTCTCGCGGACGTCGGAGAGCTCGGCCTGTTCGATGGCGGCGAGCTGCCGGGCCTCCTCGATGGCCTGCTGCTTGTCCTGCTCCAGGGTCTGCGCCTCGGCTGCGCGGGCGTTCTTCTCCACCTCGATGGCGTCGCTGACGGCCTGGGTGGCGGTGTTGGCGGCCTTCACGGCCTCCGCGGCGTGGGCGGTCGACTTGTTGGCGTAGTCGACGGCCTGACCCGCGTACTTCACGGCCTCCTCGGCGGCGGCCGCGGCCTTGTCGGCGTGGGCGGCGGCGGAGTTGGCGGCGTCGCGGGCGGTGCGGGCCGCCTTGGCGGCGGCGGTCGCCAGTGCCTGGGCGGCGGATGCGGCGTTGGTGGCGCGGTTGGCGGCGCTGGTGGCGATGGCGGCCTGGCGCTTGGCCTCGGCGGCCTCCGCCTGGGCGGCACCGGCGGAGACGGCGGCCTGGGCGGCGGCGGTCGCGGCGGCGGCCGAGTTGCGGGCGGCGGAGGCGGCGGCCAGGCCGGCGCTCGAGGCCGCGTCGCCGGCGAGGGCCGCCTTGTCGGCAGCGGCGGCGGCACTGCGGGCCTTGGAGGCGGCGTTGCGGGCGGCGACCGCGGCGTTCTTGGCGGCCTCGGCCTTGCCGGCGTCCTTGGACGCGGCGATCGCGGCGTTGTAGGCGCGGGCGGCGGCGTTGCCGGCCTTCGCGGCGGCCTGGGCGGCGCCTGTGGCGGCCCAGGAGGCGCGGCGGGAGGCCTGCACGGCGGCGTTGGAGGCGTTGATGGCGTTGCGGGCGGCGTCGGCCGCGCCCTTCGCCGCGCTCGCCGCCTTGCGGGCCGCGGCCCCCGACTTCTGCACGTCGCTCTGGGCGGCGGCGGCCTCGGCGGCGGCCTTCTCGGCGGCCTCCTTGGCCTTGGCGGCGGCAGTCTCGGCGCGGGCCCCGGCCTCGACGGCCAGGTTCGTCTCGCGCTCGGCGCGCCTGCCCTCGCGCTCGACGACGGCCACCAGTTCCTCGATGGTCGCCGACTCCTGGTCGCGGGCGCGCGCGATGTGCTGGCCGGTCTCGATGAACCACTCGACGTCCTTCGCGGTGCCGCTGAGCGCGCGGTCCGCGTACTTCTGCACCTCCGGGCCGCCGGTCAACAGCATGGTGGTGACCTGGACCCGGGTGTCCTCCAGCCGCGCGTCGTACTGCTCGTCGCCGAGGAAGGTGATGAGGGCCTGCTCGGTGCCGGCGTCGAGGGCGGCGTTGGCCTCGCGCACCACGGCCTTGCCGCCGGTGGACGCGACGATGCTGGTGGCGACCTGGAGGTCCTCCCGGATGGCGGCGGCGAAGCCCCCCGAGAGGAAGGAGGCTATCGCTGCGTCGCCGTTGTCCAGGGCGGCGACGGCCTCGCGGCGCAGGCCCTTGCCCGCGCGGTCCAGGCTGCGGGCGATCGCGACCCGGTTGTCCTGCACGGTCTGCTGCGGCAGCGTCTCGGCGAGGAAGGTCCGGACCTCGGTGTCGGTCCCGTAGAGGGCCGTGGTGGCGGCGGCCTTGACGCCCTTGCCGCCGGTCAGCCACGCGCGGACGACCTTGGCGCGCTCGGTGTCCGGCAGCGGCACCGGGTCGGCGCCTGCTGTCTCGGCGGCCGCGGCCGTGCCCGGCCGCAGGACCGAGGGGGTGGCGGCGACAGCGGTTGCGGCCGCGAGTGCGCCGAGGACGCGGCGTCTGCTCCAGAAAGCCGTCTGCATACGGGACTTGCCCTTCTACGAGTAATGCGGTGACGTGTCGGATATCTCGCCGGGACGGACCGCGGATCCATGGATCGACGCCCGCCACAATTCGGGAACAGTATCAACGTTGTAGAGATTCTGCGGACGTTGGATCCGCCGGTTCCCCAACGGTGCGTCGATACATGGGGATTTGACGGCTCGGCACATTTTTTTGGCGGAATCACGACGCCAGCCCATACGACCTTCTCTCGGCGTGACGCAGGTCACGGAAAACTTGCTTCCAATGTCCAGGTATGAGCAGTTCACGGCGCTGGACGTGGGTGCGTCGCCGTGCTGGGATGCCAGAGCCGATGACGATCAACGGGGTTCGAACAGTGCGTCGCGGAGGCGTGCCGATGGCACGCAAGGGGGCTTTCATTCCGCGTCTGCGGCTTCCCCCTGTTCGCGACCCGTTTCGCGACCGGTGGTTTTCAAGTCCGGGCGGTGACCACGAAATCGGGGACGCAGTGAAGGAAATCAGCACCAACGTCGGAAAGCCGCGGAGAATGCGGCTCACGGTGCGGGTACTCGCCGCCGCCGGCGGCGCGCCGGCCTGGATCGCGGTTGTCGGCGGCGCGCAGGGCGGAGGCACTGGCACCGCGGAGGCCGCCGACACCGCCGCGCTGGCCGCTGACTGATTTCCTCGGCCGACGCCGTCAGCCTCCAACTCGTGCAGGAAACGCTCAACCACGATCGGCGTGACGGATATCAGCTTCCGTGAACCCGGACGCGGAACGATATGGACGTTGATGGAGCTGTTGACGTGCTCGCCCGTTGAATATTCGGTCATCCGGCGCTGCCGTTCGGCGGTTCACAGGACTCCGGCTTCGGACGGATCCACGGCGAGTAGGGGCTGCGTTGCCTTCACCTCCGTGCAGTCGACGACGGTGCAGCGGTTCACCCCGCCGATCGCGCTGACCTCCTTCGCGGTTCCGGCCGCCACGAGGGAGCGCGCGGTGCGGCTGGCCCGGGCACTCCACCGGCGCCGCTGAGCGGCCGGGCGGCGCCCCGACGGCCGGACCGTCCGGCCGGTCAGGCGTCCAGCAGCGGCGCCAGGTAACGGCGGGCGAAGGCCCGGGCCTGGTCCTCGTCCTCCATCTCGATGCAGCTGGCGGGGTTGAGCAGGAAGGACACGGCGACCCGCACCATCAGCTCGGCGACCGGACGGGGGTCCTCGTCGGCGCGGCCCTCGGCCTGCTGCGCGCGGCGCAGATGGGCCGTCAGGTACTCGACGGTGGCGGAGAGCGAGGAACTGCCCTGCACGGTCGTCGGCGCGCTGCGCTGCCGGGCCCGGCAGGAACGGGACGGCACGTGGGTGATCGACGGTCAGAAGACCTGGATGTCAACGCGCACTTCGCGAGGAGCATTCTGCTGGTGGCCCGGACCGGCGAGGACAAGCACGGCGGTCTGACCATGTTCCATCTGCCCGTCGGCACCCCGGGCGTGGCGGTGCGGGGCATCGAGACCATGCGCGGCCGGGAGGTCAACGACGTCTTCCTCACCGGCGTGCGGCTGCCCGCGGACGCCGTCGTCGGCCAGGTGGACGACGGCTGGGGGCAGTTGATGGCCGGCCTGAACCACGTGGCGCCGACCGCCATCCAGCCGCCGTCGGCCGTCTCGTAGACGCCGTAGTGGGGGCAGCCGCCGTCGAGCAGGTTGCGGCCGCGGGCGTCCTGCCAGGTGCCCTCGGCGAGCATCCCCCAAAACATGGCGGTCAGGTGCGCGGTGCCGTCCACGATCGCGGCATCCAGCACCTGACCGCGGCCGGTGGCGCGGGCGGTGAGCAGCGCGGCGAGGACACCGGTGGTCAGGTAGAGGGAGCCGCCCGCGTAGTCGCCGAGCAGGTTGACGGGGAAGACGGGTTGCCCGTCCGGCGCGCCGATCATGGACAGGGCGCCGGCGGTGGCGATGTAGCCGATGTCGTGTCCTGCCAGGGACGCGAGGGGTCCTCGCTGACCCCAGCCGGTCATCCGGCCGTACACCAGCGCAGGGTTGACGGCCAGGCACTCCTCGGGACCGACCCCGAGCCGCTCCGCGACACCGGGTCGGTACACCTCCAGCAGGATCTCGGAGCGCGCCGCCAACGCCCTCACCGTCCCCGGCCCTTCGGGCGACTTGAGGTCGATCAGAACGGATCGCTTGTGCCGGTTGCACGACCGATGGGAGCTGGACCTCGTCGCACAGATGTGATTTTCGATTAACATAGCGAGGTGTGTTGCCGTCGGCCATGGTGGTGACCGAGGGCTCGCCGCCAATGTCGGCAGCACCGCACAGCGTGCAGCGCAGCGACTGCTGGGGGCGCCTCGCCGGGAGGCCGTACCACCATGATCTTCCAGCTCGGTGCGTGCCGACTGAACGGGTGCTGGTGCAGGTCAGCCGAACGTTCGTCGCGGCCCTCGGGCGGGACCGGATCCGACCGGCCCACCCGGAACCACGGCCCTTCCCCCGGAATGCCTCCCTCTGCGCCGAACGAACGTCAGGGTGCCTTCGGCGGGCGCGCCCGTCGTCGCGGCCGTAGCTTGGGACGGTGACGCCGGACCGGGGATTACGGAGCACGTGATGCCGAACATCGACTACGAGGCCCTGTTCGCCGTGACGCCGACGCCCTGTCTGATCCTCGATCCGCACCTGGTCATCGCCGATGTCAACGACGCCTACCTCGACGTGGTGCGCCACCACCGCGATGACCTGATCGGGCGCCGTATGTTCGACGTGTTCCCCGCCAACCCCGACGACCCCGGTGCGGACGGGGTACCGAACCTGTCGGCCTCGTTCGCCCGGGTCCTGGAAAGCGGCCGCCCGGACACCATGGCGCTCCAGCGTTACGACATCCCGGTGCGGGACCGCCCCGGAGTCTTCGAGGAACACTGGTGGTCGCCCATCAACACGCCGGTCCCCGGCCCGGACGGCACCGTCGCCTGGATCATCCACCGGGTCGAGGACGTCACCGCCTTCGTCCGTACCCGCCGCTTCGGCTCCGCCGACGCCCGGGACGGCCGGCTCAGCACCCGTGAGGAGGGGATGGAGACCGAGCTCTACGCCCGCGCCAGGGAACTGCAGCGGCTCAACGAGGAGCTCCGCAGGGCACACACCCGGGAACGGCAGGTGGCGGTGACCCTGCAGGAGGCGATGCTGCACTCACCCGATCTCGCCCACCATCCCGACATCGTGGTCCGCTATCTGCCCGCCATCGGCTCGCTGAACATCTGCGGCGACTGGTACGACGCGGTGGACCTGGCCGACGGGCGGTTCTCCGTCGCCGTCGGCGACGTCGTAGGGCACGGCCTCCGGGCCGCCACCGTCATGGGCATGCTCCGCAGCGCCCTGTCCGCCGCCAGCCGCGCGGTACCCGGTCCCGCCCAGGCACTGGAGGTCCTCGGACTCTACGCCCGCTCCGTCGAGGGGGCGCTGGCCACCACGGCCGTCTCCTGCCTCGTCGACGCCCGCAGCCGTCTCGTGATCTACAGCAGCGCCGGGCATCCGCCACCGGTCCTCCTTCGCCGTGACGGCAGGTGCGACCTCCTCGACCAGGCCACCGACCCGCCCCTCGGAGCCCGCCCCGAACACGTCCCCCGGCCGCAGGCCGTGGCCTCCTACACCACGGAGGACACCCTCGTCCTGTACAGCGACGGCCTCATCGAACGCCGCGACGAGGACATCGACACCGGTCTGGCCCGGCTCACCGGGATCCTCGCCCGGTGCGGGCACCTCGGGCCCAAGGAGATCGCCGACACCCTGCTCGACCGCCTGGGTCTGACCGCGGGCGGGAGCGACGACATCGTCCTCGTCGTCGTCCGCCTGTGACGGGCCCCGGCCGCCCGCGCCGCTCAGCGGCGGACGAAGGCCAGGACCGCGGCGAGGGTCATCGGGCTGGCGCGTCGGCAGGTACAAGTACGGCGCCCCGCAGGCGGGGTCGGTGATCTGCAGGCGCACCGCTGTCGGAATGCAGGAGCGCAGCGCCAACAGGGCGTGGGGATCGGTGCGGCGCGTACGCCACAGGAACGCCTCGTGCTCGTCGAGGATCTCCACGCTGCCGAGGGCGTCCAGCGGGATCTCCGTGTCCCCGACCGTCAGCGAGTGGTGGGTGAGCCGGACGCGCCGGGCCCCGTGACGGGCGATCGCGGACGCCACCACGGCCGTTCCCACGATCAGTGCGGCCAAGGCACCCAGCGGATGGACCCGCAGGGCCACCAGGGCGAGACCGAGGCCGGCGCACAGGGCCATGGCCCACCACGAACGAGGGACCACCAGCCGCTCTTCGTCCAGGTACATGGCCTCAGTCCGGCATCGGTGTCCGGCCGGGCGACGGCGAGGACCGCCGTGCGGCGGCCTCGCGGGGAGCCCGTGCCGGTTCACGTCGTGCGCCCTACGCCGCCTTCTCCACCGTCCGCCGGGCGAACTGCGTGCGGTGCAGCTGGGCGTAGCGGCCGCCGGCCGCGAGGAGTTCCTCGTGCGTGCCGCGCTCCACGATCCGGCCGGCCTCGACCACCAGGATCTGGTCGGCCGCGCGGACCGTCGACAGCCGGTGCGCGATCACGACGGCCGTCCTGCCCTCCAGCGCCTCGGTGAGGGCCTCCTGGACGGCGGCCTCGGAGGTGTTGTCCAGGTGGGCGGTGGCCTCGTCGAGGATGACGACGCGCTGGCGGGCCAGCAGCAGCCGGGCGATGGTCATGCGCTGGCGTTCGCCGCCGGAGAGCCGGTAGCCGCGCTCGCCGACCACGGTGTCGAGGCCGTCGGGCAGGGACCGTACGAGGTCGTCGAGGCGGGCGCGGCGCAGCGCGTCCCACAGCTCGGTCTCGGTGGCCTCGGGGCGGGCGAGCAGCAGGTTGGCCCGGACCGTGTCGTGGAAGAGGTGGCCGTCCTGGGTGACCATGCCGAGGGTGTCGCGCAGTGAGCGGGCGGTGAGGTCGCGGACGTCGACGCCGCCGATGCGTACGGCACCCGCGTCGGTGTCGTACAGGCGGGGGAGCAACTGGGCGATCGTCGACTTGCCGGCGCCGGAGGACCCGACGAGCGCGATGGTCTGGCCGGGTTCCGCGCGGAAGGACACGCCGCGCAGGACTTCGGCCCCGCCCCGGGTGTCCAGGGTGGCGACCTCTTCGAGGGAGGCCAGGGAGACCTTGTCGGCGGACGGGTAGCCGAAGCGGACGTCGTCGAACTCGACGGCGACCGGGCCGTCGGGGACCTCGCGGGCCTCCGGCTTCTCGTCGATGAGGGGCTCGAGGTCCAGCACCTCGAAGACCCGCTCGAAGCTGACCAGGGCGCTCATGACCTCCACCCGGGCGCCCGCCAGCGCGGTGAGCGGCGCGTAGAGGCGGGTCAGGAGCAGGGCCAGGGCCACGACGGCGCCCGGGTCCAGGGTGCCGCGCAGGGCGAAGAAGCCGCCGAGTCCGTAGACGAGGGCCAGGGCCAGGGCGGAGACCAGGGTCAGCGCGGTGATGAAGGCCGCCTGGGCGGTGGCGGTGCGGACGCCGATGTCCGCGACGCGCCGGGCGCGGTCCGCGAACTCCTTCGACTCCTCCTCGGGGCGGCCGAACAGCTTGATCAGCGTGGCACCGGGCGCCGAGAAGCGCTCGGTCATGCGGGTGCCCATCGCCGCGTTCAGCGTGGCGGCCTCGCGTTGCATACGGGCCATGCGGCTGCCCATCCGGCGCGCGGGAATCACGAACACCGGCAGCAGCACCAGGGCGAGCAGGGTGATCTGCCAGGACAGGGTGAGCATGACGGCGAGGGTGAGCAGCAGCGTCACCAGGTTGCTGACCACGCCGGACAGGGTGTTGCTGAACGCCCGCTGGGCGCCGATGACGTCGTTGTTGAGTCGGGAGACCAGCGCTCCCGTACGCGTACGTGTGAAGAACGCGACCGGCATGCGCTGCACATGATCGAACACGGCCGTCCGCAGATCGAGGATGAGGCCCTCCCCGAGCCTCGCCGACAGCCTCCGGGAGAGGATGCCGAGCACGGCCTCCGCGACCGCGATGAGCGCGATGAGCAGGGCGAGGCGCACGACGGTGCCTTCGTCGCCGCCCGACACGATCGCGTCCACGACGTTCCCGGCCAGTACGGGGGTGGCGACGGCGAGCAGCGCGGTCACGATCCCGAGCAGCACGAAGCAGGCGATGCGGCGGCGGTGCGGGCGGGCGAACGCGCCGATGCGGCGCAGGGTCGCGCGGGCGAAGGGACGGCGCTCCTGCTCGGCGTTCATCACGCTGTGCAGCTGGGTCCAGGCTGTGGTCTCCATGCTCATGCGAATGACGGTAGAACCTCAATCAACCTTGAGGTCAAGCAGCGACCGCCGGCCGGCCGTAAGCCGTCGTCCGCCCCTCGGACATCTGTGGTTGGCGCGGCCGGGGGAGTCTCCCCTGATGTGACAGCGGTACGACTCCCCGAGAAGCCCCTCGCCCGCCGCCTCCCGGTCCGCCGGCTCCTGTGTGTCCTTCCGCTGCTGCTGGTCACCGTGGTCGCCGTGCAGCACCGGTCGGTGCTCGTCGAGGGCTTCGGCCATCTCACCACCGCCGAGTGGCCCTGGCTGCTGGTCGCGGCCGGCGCGACCTGTCTGACCTGGGTCGCCGCCGCCTGCACCCGGCAGGGCGCCGTCGTGGAACGGCTGCCCCAGCGGCGGCTCCTCGCCACCCAGTTCGCGGCGGGCGCGGCCAACCACCTGCTGCCCACGGGCCTGGGCGCGAGCGCGGTGAACCTGCGGTTCATGACGGTGTGCGGGCTGCCGCTCGCCCGTTCCTCGGCCGCCCTCGCGCTGTATCTGCTGGCGGAGAGCGTCGGCCGGCTCGCCCTGCTGGGGGCGCTGCTGATCGCCTTCCCCGGGGCGCTGCGGCTCGGCACGCTGCTGCCGGAGGCGGCCGTCGGACCGCTGCTGCTCGTCGTGGCCACGGTGCCGGTCGTGGCGGCCTGCGTCCTGTTCCTGGTGCGGCGGCTGCGGACGGCCGTGGTCTCCTTCCTGCGGACGGCGCTCGGCGAGGCCCGCGCGGTGCACACCCGGCCGTCCCGGGCACTGGCATTGTGGGGCGGGGCTCTCGCCTTCCCCGCGCTGCAGGCCGCCGGACTGGTCCTGGTCGGGCGGGCGCTGGGGCTGGCGGTGCCGGCCGGGCACATGGCGGTGGCGTACCTGGCGGCGACGGTCGCCGTCGCGCTGGTGCCCACACCCGGCGGCCTCGGCTCCGTCGAGGCGGCGCTGGTCGTGGCCCTGGTGGCGGTCGGCGGCCCCGCGGCCGTGGCCACGGCGGTGGTCCTCGCCTACCGGATCATCACCGTGTGGCTCCCGCTGGCGCCCGGGGCGCTGACGCTGGCGGCGCTGGTGCGGCTGAAGGTGATCTGACGGCGGACCCGCGTCGCGGTGCCGGAACCGGTCTCAGCCCGCCGTGACGCGCACCGGGCCGCCCTCCGGGTCGATCCGGTGGGCCCAGCGTGCCGTCAGCGTCAGGGTGCGGTTCGGGACGGCCGTGCGCAGCCGCGGGCGTTCGCGGTGCAGCGGGCGGCCGTCCTGGGTGACGTGCAGGACCGGGCGGGGCAGCAGGGCGGTCGTGCGCAGGACGTAGGGGAGGCGGTCGGCCGGGGTGACGCGGTTCGGCGCGATCCAGCGCAGCGGCGGGTCGGCGAGCAGGGGGACGCCGCCGGGCCATGCGGCGCCCGTGAGCCAGTCGCGTACGGCGGTCGCCGCGTGCGTCCCCTCGCGGGCCGCCGTGGCCGCGCTCTGGACGGCGTGCAGCACGCTGCCGACGGCGAAGACCCCGGGGTGCGAGGTGCGCAGGGCTCCGTCCACGGCGGGGCCGCGCGTGCCGGGGTCCAGGGCGATTCCGCCGCGCCGGGCCAGTTCGTGATCGGGGACGAAGTCGCCGGTGAACACGACGGTGTCGCAGGGCAGGGTCGCGGCGCGGCCGTCGCGGTGGCGGACGCGTACGCCCGTCGGGCGTCCGTGGCCGAGGAGTTCTGTGATCGTGGTGTCGGTGAGGAGGGGGATGCGGTGGCGGAGACGGGCGTCCAGGGCTCGGGCCGGCGTGGTCTGGGCCCGGGGCAGGTGCGTGACCAGGGCGACGACCTCGGCCCCGGCGGCCCGTACGGTGCCGGCGGCGGCGTAGGACACGTCCTCCGCGCCGACGATCACCGCGCGGCTGCCGATCGGCTGCCCGTACAGGTGGACGGCCTGCTGGAGTTCGCCGGTGGTGTAGACGCCGGCGGGGCGGGTGCCGGGCACCAGGCGGGCGGCGCGGGGGCGTTCGCGGGCGCCGGTGGCCAGCACGACCGCGCCCGCGGCGACGTTCTCCGGGCCCTCGGGTCCGACGGTGGTGAGCGTGCGCGGGCCCGCCCAGTCGAGGGCGGTCACCCCGGTCCTTACGACGGCTCCGGCGCGGGTCGCGGCGTCGGCGAGCAGCCGGGCGCAGGCGGGTCCGGTCAGCGGGTGCAGCGGGGTGCCGAAACCGCCGTGGGCGCAGTGCCGGGGCACTCCCCCGGCCCGCTGCTCCCGGTCCAGGACCTCGACGCGGGCCCCGCCGGCCGCCAGCCGGGACGCGGCCGCGAGTCCGGCGGGGCCGGCGCCGATCACGAGGACGTCGACGTGCCGGGTCATCCCTGGGCCTCCTCGAACAGCGCCCGCACCGCGGCCCCGCAGTAGAAGCCCTGGCAGCGTCCCGCCCCGGCCCGGGTCCGGCGGCGCAGGCCGTCGAGGCTGCGGGGCGGGATCGTACTGGCGAGGGCGTCGCGGATCTCGCCACGGGAGACCCGCTCGCAGTGGCAGACCAGGCGACCGTGGTCCGGGTCGGCGGCGACGAGGTCGGGCCGCTGGTACGGGCGCGGGAACGCCTCGCCGAGGTTGGGCATGCGCACCGGGGCCGGCGCGCGCTCGGGGCCGGGGTCGAGGCCGGCGTCGGTGAGCAGGGCGGTGACGTGCGCCGCGATGGCGAGGGAGGCGGTGAGGCCGGTGGACCGGATGCCGCCGACGGTGACGTAGGCCTGGTCGGGGTGGGCGGCGATCCGGTAGTCGTCGACTCCGGTGGCGGCGCGCAGCCCCGCGTAGACGGCGGTGACCTCCTCGTCCAGCAGTGCGGGCAGGATACGGCGGCCCTGCTCGCGCAGCCGGTCGAGGCCCTCGGCGGTGGAGTTGGTGGCGGTTCTGTCGTCCAGGTCCTCGGCGGTGGGGCCGAGCAGGACGTTGCCGTGGACCGTGGGGGCGACCAGGACGCCCTTGCCGAGGGCCGTGGGCACGGGCAGGAGGATGTGCCGGACCAGGGCGCGGGCGAACTTGTCGTGGACGATGAGCTGGCCGCGGCGAGGGGTGACGGTGAAGTCGTCGTGCCCGAGCAGCCGGTCGAGGGTGTCGGCGTGCAGTCCGGCCGCGTTGACCAGCCAGCGGGCGCGGAGGGGGCCGCGCGGCGTCGTCAGGTGGTGGACGCCGTCGTGGCGTGCCGCCCCTTCGACCGGTGAGTCGAGGTGCAGGTCCACTCCGTTGCGGACGGCCTGGGTGGCGTACGCCAGGGTCGTCGTCCACGGGCAGATGATGCTCTCGCCGGGCACGTGCAGGGCGCCGAGCGCGCCGGGACCGAGGTGGGGTTCCCGGTCGTACAGCTCGGCGGGGCCGAGGAGGCGGGTGGCGTGGTACTCGTTGCGCTCGGCCTTCTCGGCGAGGCGGGGCAGGGCGGCGAGCTGTTCCTCGTCCCAGGCGACGAGGAGCGCGCCGACCGGTTCGACGGGGATGCCGGACTCGGCGGCATAGGCGGCGAGTTCGCGGGCGCCCTCACGGACGAGCCGTGCCTCCAGGGTGCCGGGAACGGCGTCGAACCCGGTGTGCAGGATGGCGGTGTTGGCCTTGGAGGTGCCCTGGCCGACGTCGTCCTGCGCCTCGACCAGCGCGATGCGCAGCCGGGGGTGGTGCGCGAGCCGGCGCGCGATGGCGGAGCCGACCACACCGGCGCCGACGATCGCCACGTCGTACGGGCCGGTGGGCAGGGGTCCGGAGGTCGTGACCGTCATGCGGGGGTCCGTTCGAGCGGCACGGGTGCGGTGGCCGTCATGCCGCGGGTCCGCACGAAGGGCGCGGGCGCGGTGGCGGTCACGCCTGGGGCCCGCACGACGGACACCGGCACGGTCACCGCCACGCCTGGGGCCCGCACGACGGACACCGGCACGGTCACCGCCACGCCTGGGGCCCGCACGAAGAGCATGGACGCGGTCACCGCCACGCCTGGGGCCCGCACGAAGAGCACGGACGCGGTCACCGCCACGCCTGGGGCCCGCACGACGGACACCGGCGCCGTCGCCCTCATGCCGGGCCCCCGGCGAGCAGTGCGGCGACCGCTGCGCGGAAGCGGGCGAGGCGTTCGGTGGCCTCGGTGGCGGTGATGCGCGGTTCGTACACGGCGGCCGGTGGGCCCTCGGGCAGCGCCTCGGTCACCGTCAGGCCCGGCCGGGCGCCGAGCCGGGCCAGCGCACCGACGCCGAGCGCGGTGGCGTCCGGCAGCGCGGACACCTCCACGGGGCACTGCAGCAGGTCGGCCTGGGTCTGCATGAGCAGGGCGGAGCGGGTCAGTCCGCCGTCGACGCGCAGGGACGCGAGGGGGGCGCCGAGGTCGGCCGCCGTGGCCTCGGCGAGTGCGACGACCTGGGCGGCCAGGCCCTCGCACAGGGCGCGCACCAGGTGTCCGGGCGTGGTGTCGAGGCCGAGCCCGGTGAGGGAGCCGCGCAGGTCGCCGCGCCACCAGGGGGCGGCGAGCCCGGCCAGCGCGGGGACGAAGGTGACGCCGCCGCTGTCCGCGACGGTGCTGCCCACGGTGTCGAGGTCGGCGGCTCCGGTGATGACGCCGAGGTCGGTGAGCCAGCGCACGGCGGACGCGGCTGTGTAGACCTGGCCGTCGAGGCAGTAGCCGGCGCTTCCGGCGAGCCGCCAGGCGATGCAGCTCACCAGGCCGGAGGTGCCGCGCCGGGGGGTGTCGCCGGTGTGCGCGAGGAGGAACGCGCCGGTCCCGTAGGTGCACTTGGCGGCACCGGGCGCGGTGATCCGCTGGGCGAGCAGGGCGGCCTGCTGGTCGACGGCGAGGCCGGTGAGCGGGATCGGCGTCTTGGTGCCGAAGGCGTCGGTCGTCCCGATGGCACCGGCGTTGTCGACGACGTCGGGGAGCCCTTCGGCGGACAGGCCGTACAGCTCCAGGGCGCGTGGCGACCAGGTGGCGCGGTCGAGGTCGAGGAGCTGGGTGCGGGAGGCGGTGGCGGCGTCGGTGACGCAGGCGCCGGTGAGCCGGTGGACCAGCCAGGCGTCGGAGGTGGTGACGCGGCCCTCGGGGGTGAGGTGCCGTCGTATCCAGGCCATTTTCGGCGCGGCGAAGTACGGGTCGAGGGGCAGGCCGGTCAGGTGCCGCAGCTCGTCCGCGTGCGGGGCGAGGTCCGCGCAGACGCTCTCGGCGCGGCGGTCCTGCCAGACCAGCGCGTCGGTCAGCGGGCGGCCGGTTTCCGGGTCCCAGGCCAGTACGGTCTCGCCCTGGTTGGCCAGGCCGAGCGCTGCGACGGGCTCGCCCGCCTCGGCCAGCGCGCGGCGGCCGGCGTCGACCACCGAGCCGTACAGGTCCTCGGGGTCGACCTCCACCCGGCCGGCGGCCGGGTACCGGGGGCGGACCTCGGCGAAGCCGGTGCCGATGACGCCGCGTTCGGGGCAGATCACCAGGGCCTTGGTGCCGGACGTGCCCTGGTCGACGGCGAGCACCGCACTGGTCATCGCACCCCTCCCGGCCGTCCGCGCCGAAGGCTTCGGCGATCACTGCGCGCCAGCCTGCCGCCGCGAGCACATCCCGTCAAGGACGTCTGACCCACAGTCAGGTCCAGCTGGCGGCAGTGACGTTGCGCGGCTGGGGGAAATCCGGACAGAGGCGGAACCTCCGCCTCTATAGTGGCCGCCGACCACTCGCGACTCCTCGACCGCCGCCCAGGGGAGGCTGTTTGTTACTCCACCCTGCCGTCCCGTCCGTTCCGCCCCCGGGAGCGGGCGGGTGAGGGCCAGAGACGGAGCGCGCCCCGCCTACGATCCCGCCGGTCACGACACCGCGTTGCGCGCCGCCCTGCAGGAACTGCGCGCGGGACGCTGGATGTCGATGCGCAGCCTGCTCGAACAGACCACGACCTGGTGGCAGTGGACGCAGCGCACCCAGGTGCTGGCCGCCTCGGCCGCCGGTACCGACGTGGTGCGGGCGTGGCGCGCGGAGGAGCCGCACAGCGTGGCGGCCGCGGTGATGCACGCCCGGGTCGCGGTGGAGCGCGCGCTGCGGGCGCACCGCGAGGAGCACCGTCGCACGCGCGAGCTGTGGCTCCAGGGCTGGCACGCGAGCGACGCGGCGACGCGTGCCGCGCCCTTCGACCCGGTGCCGTGGGTGTGCCTGCTGGCGCTGGCCCGGCTGGACGAGGAGCAGCGCTGGGCGGAGCACCGAGTGGCGCCGCCGGAGCCGATGCTGCCGCCGGGGCCGTGGGGGCTGCTGGCCCGGGCGGCGGAGCGGGACCCGTACAACCGGGAGGCGCACCATCGCATGCTGCAGTTCCTGTACCCGCGGGGTGACTCGGGGCGGCTCGCTCGGGCGGCGGGGTTCGCGCAGTGGGCCGCCGGATCGGCTCCGCCGGGTTCGGCGCTGCACGTGCTCCCCCTGTACGTGCGGGTGGAGCGCTATCGCCGCTCGGGCGGCCGGGACGCCGCTCTCGATCTGCACTGGGTGTCGGAGGACGCCACCCGTGAGGCGCGTCAGGCGTACCACTCCTGGTTCGTGCTCACCCACCGCGCCGAACGCTCCCTGCTGGACCTCAATCACCTGGCCCACGCCCTGTGGGGCGCGCTGCAGTTCCCCGAGGCGGCCCAGGTGTTCGACGCGCTCGGCCCGTACTGCACCCCGGTGCCCTGGGCGCACCGCGCGCCGGGCGCGGGCGATCCCGACCGGGCGGTGGAGGTCTTCCTCCAGGCCCGGGCCCGTAGCCGGTCGGCCGCCCGCGACGGCGGCCGGCGTCCCTGACCCCCCACTGCCTCCGGAGGCCCCCGCATGTCATCGAACCCTGACCCGTCCGGTGCGACCGACGAGGAGCAGCGCCTGCGCGAACTCGGCTACCGGCCGGTGCTGGCCCGCCGCATGGGCGGATTCGGCAACTTCGCCATCAGCTTCTCGGTGATCTCCATCCTGTCCGGCTGCATGACCCTGTACGGCTTCGGGCTGGGCACCGGCGGCCCCGCGGTGATGCTGTGGGGCTGGGCGGGCGTCGGCCTGTTCGTGCTGTGCGTGGGGCTCGCGCTGGCGGAGGTCACCAGCGCGTACCCGACCTCCGGCGCGCTGTACTACATGGCCGACCGGCTCGGGGGCCGCCGCTGGGGCTGGTACACGGGCTGGCTGAACCTGCTGGGCCTGCTCGGCGCCATCGCCGGTATCGACTACGGGGCCGCCCTGTTCACGGGCGCGTTCCTGAACCTCCAGTGGGGCTTCGAGCCGACGCCGGGGAAGACGATGCTGATATTCGTCGTGATCCTGCTGCTGCACGCCGTGCTCAACCTCTTCGGGGTGCGGCTGGTCAGTGTGCTGAACTCCGTCAGCGTGTGGTGGCACCTGGCCGGTGTGGCCCTCATCGTCGGCGCGCTGGTGATCGTCCCCGACCACCACCGGTCGCCGTCGTTCGTGTTCACGGAGTTCGTCAACGACACCGGCTGGGAGAGCCCGCTGTACGTGGCCGCGATCGGCCTGCTGCTCGCGCAGTACACGTTCTCCGGGTACGACGCCTCGGCCCATCTGTCCGAGGAGACCTCGAACGCCTCGGTGTCGGCCGCGCGCGGCATCGTGCGGGCCATCTGGGTGTCGTGGCTCGCGGGGTTCGTGCTGCTGGCCGGGCTGACCTTCGCCATCCAGGACTACGACGCCACGCGGAACACCGCGACCGGGGTGCCGCCCGCACAGATCCTGCTGGACGGTCTGGGCACGGACGGCGCGAGCGCGCTGCTGCTCGTGGTGATCGTCGCCCAGTTGTTCTGCGGCAACGCCGAGGTCGCCGCCGCCAGCCGCATGGTGTTCGCCTTCAGCCGGGACGGGGCGCTGCCCGGCTCCGCCCTGTGGCGCAAGGTGTCGGCCCGGACCCAGACGCCGGTCGCCGCGGTGTGGCTGTCGGTGGCCGTCGCCTGCGTGCTGGCCCTGCCGTCGCTGTACTCGGCGACGGCGTACGGCGCGGTCACCGCCATCAACGTCATCGGCATCACGCCCGCGTACGCCATCCCGGTGCTGCTGCGGCTGCGGGCGGGCGACCGGTTCACGCCGGGGCCGTGGAACCTGGGCCGGTGGAGCAGGCCGATCGGCTGGACGGCGGTGGTGTGGGTGGCGTTCGTCACCGTGCTGTTCTGTCTGCCGCAGTCGTCGCCGGTGACGGTCGACACGATGAACTACGCAGCCGTCGCCCTCGTCGTCGTACTGGTGCTGGCCACGGTGTGGTGGTTCGTCGCCCGTCGTTCGTACGGGACGCCCACGACCGCCGCGTACGGCGACGACCGGGAGCAGGCCGAACTGGCCGAGGGCATCGTCTGAGACACCGGTCGGTACGGACTGCCGTGCCGGATGCGGCAGGATGAGCGATCGCGCCGGTCGAACTGTCCTTCGGACCGGCGCGATCGCACATCCCGGAATCGAGCAGGTGACGACGTGACGAGACTTCACATCCGCCCGTCGGCGAGGGCTTTCGCCGCCGCACTCCCCGGAGGTGACCGGTGACGCGCGACCTCACGGTGGACGACCTGGTGCTGGCCGGCATCGCGCTGGCCGCGGGCCTGGTGGGGGCGTTCCTGCTGCGCATGCTGCTGCGCTGGCTGGCGGGGCACGCCAAGCGGACGCGCTGGAGCGGTGACGACGTGATCGTCGACGCCCTGCGCTCGATCGTGCCGTGGGCCGCGGTCGTGGGCGGCACGGCGAGCGCGGCGGCGGCGCTGCCGCTGACGAGAACGGTGCAGCACAACGTCAACCAGGTCCTGACCGTGCTGCTGATCTTCGTGGCGACGGTGTCGGCGGCGCGGGTGATCGCCGGACTGGTGCGCACGGTGACGACGTCCCGCTCCGGGGTCGCGGCGTCCGCCACGATCTTCGTCAACATCACCCGCATCCTGGTGCTGGCGATCGGCTTCCTGGTGGTCCTGCAGACGCTGGGCATCTCCATAGCGCCGCTGCTCACCGCCCTCGGCGTCGGCGGTCTGGCGGTCGCCCTGGCCTTGCAGGACACGCTCGCCAACCTCTTCGCCGGCATCCACATCCTGGCCTCGAAGACCGTGCAGCCCGGTGACTACATCCAGCTCAGCAGCGGCGAGGAGGGCTATGTGGAGGACATCAACTGGCGGCAGACCACCGTCCGCGAGCTGTCCAACAACCTGGTGGTGATCCCGAACGGGCAGCTCGCGAAGTCGAACATGACCAACTTCATGCGCCCCGAGCAGCAGCTGACCATCATGGTCCAGGTCGGCGTCGCCTACGACAGTGACCTGGACCACGTGGAGCGGGTGACCACCGAGGTGGTCGCCGAGGTGATGACCGAGATCACCGGGGCGGTGCCGGAGCACGAGCCGGCCGTGCGCTTCCACACCTTCGGCGACTCCAGGATCGGGTTCACGGTGATCCTGGGTGTCGGCGAGTTCAGCGACCAGTACCGGATCAAGCACGAGTTCATCAAGCGCCTGCACAAGCGGTACCGCGAGGAGGGCATCCGTATTCCGGCGCCCGCCCGGACGGTGGCGCTGCAGCAGGGGACCGTGGTCATCCCGCAGCAGCGGGCGGGCGAGGACGCCGTCCCCTTCACCTGATCGACCGCTTGTTCGACAGGGGCGCGCGGCCGGGTGTCCGGAATCTCCGCGCGACCCCTGTCGAGCCGAGGTCGATCACGAGATATCTTGATGTCGAGCAATGTTGCAGACGTGGAGCGGAGCACCCGGTGACTGACTCGACCATCATCTATACGCACACTGACGAGGCCCCGGCCCTGGCGACGTATTCCTTCCTGCCGGTCATCCGGGCGTACGCCTCGCAGGCGGGTGTCTCCGTGGAGACCCGGGACATCTCGCTGGCCGGGCGCATCATCGCCGTGTTCCCGGAGTACCTGACCGAGGACCAGCGCATCCCGGACGCCCTCGCCGAGCTCGGTGAGCTGGCCAAGACGCCCGCCGCCAACATCATCAAGCTGCCGAACATCTCGGCGTCGATCCCGCAGCTCAAGGCCGCGATCGCCGAGCTGCAGGGCCAGGGCTACGCGCTGCCGGACTACCCGGACGACCCCAAGACCGACGAGGAGCGCGAGATCCGCGCCCGCTACGACAAGGTCAAGGGCTCCGCGGTCAACCCGGTCCTGCGTGAGGGCAACTCCGACCGCCGGGCCCCGGCCTCGGTGAAGAACTACGCGAAGACGCACCCGCACCGCATGGGCGCCTGGACCGCCGAGTCCAAGACCAACGTGGCGACCATGGGCGTCGACGACTTCCGTTCCACCGAGAAGTCCGTGGTGATCGCCGAGGACGGCGCGCTGCGCATCGAACTGAAGGGCGACGACGGCTCCACCACCGTCCTGCGCGAGTCGGTGCCGGTGAAGAAGGGCGAGGTCGTCGACGCCTCCGTGATGCGCGTCGCTGCGCTGCGCGAGTTCCTCACCGCGCAGGTCGCCCGCGCCAAGGCCGAGGGCGTCCTGTACTCGGTGCACCTGAAGGCCACGATGATGAAGGTCTCCGACCCGATCATCTTCGGCCACGTGGTACGCGCCTTCTTCCCGAAGACCTTCGCGAAGTACGGCGAGACCCTCGCCAAGGCCGGCCTGACCCCGAACGACGGTCTGGGTGGCATCTACAAGGGCCTGGAGGGCCTGCCCGAGGGTGCCGAGATCAAGGCCTCCTTCGACGCCGAGCTCGCCGAGGGCCCGGAGCTGGCGATGGTCGACTCCGACAAGGGCATCACCAACCTGCACGTCCCCTCGGACGTCATCATCGACGCCTCCATGCCGGCCATGATCCGCACCTCCGGCCACATGTGGGGCCCGGACGGCCAGGAGCACGACACCCTCGCCGTCATCCCGGACTCCTCCTACGCGGGCGTCTACCAGGCCGTCATCGACGACTGCCGCGCCAACGGCGCCTACGACCCGTCGACCATGGGCTCGGTGCCGAACGTCGGCCTCATGGCGCAGAAGGCCGAGGAGTACGGCAGCCACGACAAGACCTTCGAGATCCCCACCACGGGCACGGTCCGCCTGGTCGACGAGGCCGGCAACGCCGTCATCGAGCAGACCGTCTCCGCCGGTGACATCTTCCGTGCCTGCCAGACCAAGGACGCCCCGATCCGCGACTGGGTGAAGCTGGCCGTCACCCGCGCCCGCGCCACCGGCGACCCGGCGGTCTTCTGGCTGGACGAGGGCCGCGCCCACGACGCCAACCTGATCGCCAAGGTCGAGCAGTACCTGTCGGAGCACGACACCGAGGGCCTGGACATCAGGATCCTGTCCCCGGTCGAGGCGACCAAGCTGTCGGTCGAGCGCATCCGCCGCGGCGAGAACACCATCTCGGTGACCGGCAACGTGCTGCGCGACTACCTCACCGACCTCTTCCCCATCCTGGAGCTGGGCACCAGCGCCAAGATGCTGTCGGTCGTCCCGCTGATGGCCGGCGGCGGCCTGTTCGAGACGGGCGCCGGCGGTTCCGCGCCGAAGCACGTCCAGCAGCTGGTCAAGGAGAACTACCTGCGCTGGGACTCCCTCGGTGAGTTCTTCGCCCTGGTGCCGTCCCTGGAGCAGTACGCCGAGGCCACCGGCAACACCCGTGCCAAGGTCCTCGCCGACACCCTCGACCGTGCCACGGCGACCTTCCTCAACGAGGACAAGTCCCCGACCCGGCGTGTCGGCGGCATCGACAACCGCGGCAGCCACTTCTACCTGTCCCTCTACTGGGCGCAGGAGCTGGCGAAGCAGACCGACGACGCGGACCTGGCCAAGGCCTTCGCCCCGCTCGCCGAGACGCTCGCCGCCAACGAGCAGAAGATCGTGGACGAGCTGATCGCCGTCCAGGGCAAGCCGGCCGAGATCGGCGGCTACTACCAGCCCGACCCGGCCAAGGCCGCCGAGGTCATGCGCCCGTCGGCCACCTGGAACGAGGCGCTGGCGTCCCTCGCCTGATCCTCGGAGCCTTCCCGGGCACCCCCGTCTCCGTCCCGGCGGAGGCGGGGGTGCCCGTCTCTCACCAGTCCCGGGTGGCGATCAGCTCCTCCGGGTCCGCGTCCGGAAAGCCGTAGGTCCGGGCGACGAACCAGAAGTCCTCACCGATCACCTCCCGGGCCACGGTCTCGATCTCGCTGCCGGCCGCGTCGAACTCGTCCTCCAGCGCGTTGAACTCCTCGGTCGCGGCGTGGGTCAGCGCGTACAGCGCCGTCACATCGGCGGGACGGTCCGCCTCGATGCGCTCGCACAGCCGCAGCAGGATGTCCTTGCCCCGGTCCACGACGTGGTCCGGGTAGTACCCGTCCTCGTACATCCCCCGCAGGAACGGATGTGCGGCTGCCTGCTGGTTGGTGATCGGCACGATGTCTCCCGCCCTCGTCGTCCTGGTCCCCCGGCATCCGCACGTGATCCTGCCGCACGCCACTGACAACGCCCCTGGAGCAGCCCCGTGACCGACGGCCCGCAGTCCTTCGACATCCTTCCCGGCGCCGCGCACTCCCCCGTGATCCTCCACGTGCCGCACTCCGCGCGGGAGATACCGCCCGCCGTGCGCGCGGGCATCGTCCTGGACGACGACCAGCTGCGGCGGGAGCTCGATCACATCACCGACTCGCACACGGCCGAGATCGCCGAGGAGGCGGCCGGGCTGGCCGGCGTCACGCCCTGGCGGTTCGTGAACCGGATGTCGCGGCTGGTCGTCGATCCGGAGCGGTTCCCGGACGAGCGGGAGGAGATGACGGCCGTCGGGATGGGCGTCGTGTACACGCGGACCACGCACCGTGCCGTCCTGCGCCCCGACGGCACCGACCCGGAGCCGCTGATCGAGCGGTACTTCCGTCCGTACGCCCGAGCGATGACCGAGGCCGTCGCCGACCGGCTCGCCGCCACCGGCCGGGCCGTGATCGTCGACGTGCACTCCTACCCCACCGAGCGGCTGCCCTACGAGCTGCACGGCGAGGGTCCGCGCCCGCCGGTCTGCCTGGGCACCGACGCCTTCCACACGCCGCCGGCGCTGCTCGCCGCGGCCCGCGAGGCGTTCGCCCCGTGCGGGGAGACGGGGCTCGACAGTCCGTTCAGCGGGACGTACGTACCGCTGGAGTTCTACGGGAAGCGGAGCGAGGTCGGCGCGCTGATGGTGGAGATCCGCCGGGACACGTACATGACGGAGCCGGGCGGTCCGGCCGGGCCCGGCCTGTCCCGCCTCGCCGCGTCCCTGGCGGCGCTCGTCGACGCCGTCTCGGGCTGACCACCGGCCGCAGCGCTCCCGCGCGCCAGGGGTACGACGCCTCGGCCGGTGGGCCCGCGCGCGCGTCGCCCCGGAGGACGTCGGCCTGCACGACACGCGCATCACGCCGGCGACCTGGGGGACGTCCCGCCCGGCACCACCCGGACGCGCCCCCGCCCTCGCCCGGGTCCGCCCGGAGCGGGAGCCCGGCCCGCCTCGGTCCGTCGGCAAGGCACATCGCCATGGCACCGTTGCCGCGCTCAGCGGACGCGGGCCGGATCCCTCATCGACGAACCGCGGGCGCGCCCTGCCCGCCGGACAGCGGCCCGGCGTCCAAGACCATGGGCCGCGGCCCCCGAACCCTGCCGTCCGCCCGGAACGCAGGCCCGGCCCGCATCAGCCCCTCGACGATGGACATCGCCATGGCATAGTTGCCGCGCTCAGCGGACGCGGACCGGATCCCTCATCGACGAACCGCGGGCGCGCCCTGCCCGCCGGACAGCGGCCCGGCGCGCAAGACCATGGGCCGCGGCCCCGGACCCTGCCGTCCGCCCGACGGGCCCCGGCGGGGCGGTGCCTCAGGCGCGCAGCCACTCCGTGACGACCAGGTCCTCGCCGGTCCGCAGCCGCAGTGCGAACGGACCGGCGGGCGGTGCGTCGCCGGTGAACCGGCCCATGTCGTCCGCCTGGATCCGGGCATGGGCCCGCGGGCCGCTCAGCACATCGATCCGGGCCGGACCCGGCGGCAGCACCTGCCCCATCAGGCCCTCGGCGCTCACCTCCACGTCGACCGTCACCTCACCCGCGCGGAACGTCAGCATCCGCGGCGGATCCGTCTCCCCCCTGACCGGGATGGCGTCGACCAGCGAGTCGAAGGTCAGCTCCGCGACCCGGGCGTCCAGATCGTGCAGGGCATACGCCTCGACGGCGATCTGCCGCAGCCCGGCCGGTACCGGATCCAGGATCGCGGCGGCCTGCCGCAGTTCCTCCTCCAGCAGCGCGGTGTCCCACTCCCCTTCCGTGAACTCCCCCTCGACGAAGGCGTCGTCGTCGAAACCGTCGTGTGTACCGCTCATGTCGTCCCCCGTGCCTCCAGACGGGCCCGCAGCCTGCGCAGGCAGCGCTGGCGCGTCGGCCCGATGCTGCCCACCGCGATTCCCAGCGCGGCGGACACCTCCTGATAGCTGGGCGGCGGTGACGCGATCAGCACCCGCAGCAACTGCCGGCACCGCTCCCCCAGTTCTTCGAACTCCTGCCACAGCCGCCTCACGCGCTCGGTCTGCGCGGCGGCCTCCTCGGAGTCGAGCACCGACTCCTCCGGCGTACGGTCCTCACTGACCCGGTCGAGCAGTTGCGGGTCGTCCGTCGGCGTCCACCGCCTCGCCGCCCTGAGCAGCTTCAGGCACTCGTGCCGTGCCGTGCTCGCCAGCCAGGAGCCGGCCTTCTCCGGTTCGCGGATCCGCCCCAGGTGCTGGGCGAACCGGAACCATGCGGTCTGGTACACCTCGTGCGCGTCTGCGTCCGACAGCCCGTGCGCCCGTACGACGGACCACACCAGCGGCCCCAGCCCGTCCACCAGCGCCTTCCAGGCCGCCGCGTCCCCGTCGGCGGCGGACAGGACGAGCTCCCCGACATCTCCACGGTCCACGGTCCCACCCCTCGTGTACGACACGTCATCGTACGCCGTGGAGGGGGCGGCTCCGCCCCGCGTGCCTCCGCTCACGCCCCGTCGGCCGGCGGGTCGACGGAGACCGGGCGCCAGGTGGGCGGGAGCAGCGCCGGTACGTGCGCACCGCGGACCTCCGCGTACTCGGTGTTCGCCGCGAGCAGTCGGACCCGGGCCGCGCGCGGGTCGGTCTCCCCCTTCGCCGTCATGTGGGAGGCCACCAGTCCGGCGACCACCGGGGTGGCGAACGAGGTGCCGCTCCACTGCGCGTGCCCCTCGAACATCACCTGGTCCGGCTTCGCGGGCGCCTCGCCCGGCTCGCTCAGCACACCGGTGTGCCGGGGGTACTGGCAGGTGCAGGCGTAGCCGAAGCCGTACCGGCAGGCGTCGTACGTGGAGTGCTGGTACACGTACGGCACGGGCGTGCCGAAACCGGTGAGGGCGCTGGTGAGGCGCTCGCCGGGGGCGTAGACCTTGACCCAGCCGCCGTGGTTGCTGAAGCAGGCGCCGAACTCGCCGTCGGCGCGCAGCGCGCCGACCGACAGCACGGCGTCCTCCCAGCCGGGCAGGTCGGCGTAGGCGGCGGGCCAGAAGGGCGTCGCGCTGGCGTTGTTGCCGGCGGCGGCGACGAGCAGCGTGCGCTGCTCGCGCAGTTCCTCCATGAAGGCCTGCACGCCGAGCAGGCCGTCGGTGCGGCCGTTGGACGTGCCGGCGGAGAGGCTGATGACGTCGGGCCAGCCGTGCCGGTCGACGGCCTCGAAGAGCTTCTCGCCGAACTCCGACTCCAGGACGGCGCCGGCGTCGTTGAGCGTGTTGCGCACGACGAGGTCGGTGTTGGGGGCGACGGCGGCCAGGAGCCCGGCGATGAAGGTGCCGTGACCGACGTACTGCTGGAGGATCCCGTCGTCGTCGCACTCCTGGACCTGGGCGTCGCCCTCGGTGTGGGCCAGCAGCGGGTAGGAGCGGTAGTCGCGCATGAGGCCGGTGTCGATGACGAGGACGCCGACGGCGGTGCCCGCGTCGTACGCCGTCTCGGCGGCGGCCGGGTTCGGCGGCTCGCTCAGCGGTACCGGCACGGGCTCGTCGCCGGGGCAGGCGTTGACGGCGATGGACACCACGTGGTTGCGGCTGATCAGCCGGCGGCCGGCCCGTCCCTCCGCCGTGCGCAGGGAGCGCAGGGCGTTCGCGACGGTGGGGTCGCCGCTGCGGTCTCCCTGGCCGGGGTCGCCGACCTGGATCCGGGTGATGCCCGTGCGGTTGGTCTCGGGGCTCGCCCGGCGCACGTGGTCCGGGGTCAGACCGGCGAACGTGGTGAAGTGCTCCCGCACGGTGTCCTCGACGAGACGGGCCTCCTCGCCGTCGCGGGCGAGGACGACGCCCTTCTCGTAGAAGAACTCGGCGGAGTCGTCCGGACCCATCGCCAGAGGGACGTCGGGCATCGAGCGCTGGATCTGGTCGAACTGTTCGCGGAATCGCTGTGGTGCCATGGCGTGTCCTCCACTGGAGCGTCCGTCGTGGCGACGGCCGCGGCGACGGTCGTCAATCAGAGTCCCGGGGTGGCTGATTGATACAGACTCGAACCTGTGTGACGTGGTTCCGGGCCACTACCATCCGTGGGGTGACAGCGGGAAGCGACTCGGTTCTCCAACTGCTGCCGATGGTGTTCGCCGCCCCCAACGAGGCTCTGGCGAGGGCGGAAGAGGTGCTCGACGCCGATCCCCCGCCGCTGCACGCCTCCGTCGCCCACCAGGTGATCGGCATCTGGCAGCGGGACTTCGGCGACATGCGGCGGGCCCTGGCCCATCTGCGGCGCGCCCGCGGCCTCGCGGCCCGTGCGGACTCGGCGGAGCGGGAGGCGGACGTGCTCGCCACGCTCGGGGTGGCGCTGGTGCACAGCGGCCGCACCCGGGACGGTCTCGCGGCGTTCGAACGGGGGGTGGCGCGGGGCACCGGGCACACCCGGGCGCGGGTGCTGTACCGGCGGGCGTACGTCTGGTGGGTGCTGGGCCGGCACGGTGAGGCGCTGGAGGACGTGCGGCGGGCGGTCCCGGTGCTGCGGCAGGCGAACGACGTGATCTGGACGGCGCGGGCGCTGACCCTGCGGGCCACGGTGCATCTGGCGCTCGGCGCGGTGGAGCGGGCGGAGGCCGACTTCGGCGCGGCGGAGGCACTGTGGGACACCACGGGCCAGGAGCACGACAAGGCCGACGCGGTGGAGAGCCGGGGGCTGGCCGCGTTCCGGTCCGGTGACGTCCCGGCGGCGCTGCGGCTGCTGGACGAGGCGGAGGAGCGGTACGCGAAGCTGGGCACCCCGACGTTCATGCTGACCATCCGGCGCTGCGAGGTCCTGATGGCGGCAGGGCTGGCGCCGGAGGCGCTGGCGGAGGCGGACGCGGCGATCGTCGCGCTGGACGGCATCGGCGGGCAGTCCACCCGCAAGGCGGAGCTGCTGCTGGTCGCCGCGCGGGCGGCCCGGCTGGCGGGCGACGCGCAGACCGCGATCGCGCGCGCGGCCGTCGCGGTGCGGCTGTTCGCGGCACAGCGGCGCACCTGGTACGAGACGCACGCCCGGCTGGTGCTGATCGAGGCGCGGGTCGCGGCCGGGCGCGGGTCGGGACGGCTGGTCGCGGACGCGGCGGCGGTGGCGGAGCGGCTGGCCGCGTTCGGTGCGCCGGCCGCGCCGGAGGCGTCGCTGCTGGCGGGCCGGATCGCGCTGGGCCTGGGCTGGACGGCGGACGCGGAGCGGCATCTGGCGGTCGCCGCGCGCAGCCGGCACGGCGGACCACCGCTGGCGCGGCTGACGGGCTGGGCGGCGCAGGCGCTGCGGGCGCGGGCGGCCGGGTCGACGCGGGGCGTGCTGGAGGCGTGCCGGCGGGGTCTGGACGTGCTGGACGACCACCGGATGACGCTGGGGGCCTCGGAGCTGCGGGCGCGGGCCACCGAGCAGGGCGCCGAGCTGGCGGCGCTGGCCCAGCGGGCGAGTCTGGTCTCGGGCGGGCCGCGGCGGCTGCTGGTGTGGAGCGAGCGCTGGCGGGCGACCGTGCTGTCGGCGCCGCCGACCCGGCCGCCGGCCGATCCGGTGCTGCTGAGCGCCATGACGGCGTTCCGGGAGATCGCCGCCCGCGCGGAGGAGGCCCGGACGGACGGCGGCCGGCCCGTGCCGGCCCTGGAACGGGAACAGCGGCGCCTGGAGCGGGAGATCCGCTCCCGGACCCTGCACATGCGGGGCGAGGCGCCCGGCGACGGAAACCGGTTCGACGTCGGGCGGCTGCTGGAGCGGCTGGGCGACGACATACGGCTGGTGGAGCTGGCCGTGCTCGACGGGCGGGTGCACGTGCTGCTGTGCGGGCAGGGACGGGTACGGCGGTTCGAGGCGGGGCTGCTGGCCGAGGCCGAGCGGGAGGCCGAGCACGTACAGGCCGGGCTGCGACGGCTGGCCCACCCCGGCGCGGAGGCCCGGCTGCCGATGGTGGAGGCGGCGGGCGCACGGCTGCAGGAGCTGTTGCTCGGCCCCGCGGCGGCGCAGCTCGGCTCCGGCCCGGTGGTGGTCGTCCCGCCCGGCCGGCTGCACCGGGTGCCGTGGGCGCTGCTGCCCGCGCTGCGGGAGCGGGTGCTGAGCGTGTCGCCGTCGGCGAGCAGTTGGCTGCGGGCCCGGGAGACCGCCCCGCCGCCCGGCGGCCGCCACGTGCTGGTGCGCGGCCCGGGACTGGCGAGCGGCGGCGCGGAGGTCCCGGAACTCGCCGGCCTGTACGGGGGTCCGCCGCGGTCGCAGGACGCCCGCCCCGGCGCACGGCTGCGGACCCCGACGTCCATCGCCCGGCCCGGAGCACCGACCGGGCTGGACGGACACCGGCCCGGAGAGGCCGAGGGACGGACGGCCGCGGGGACACCGGCCTCGACGTCCAACGGCCGCCCCGCAGCGCCGACCCCACCGGACGGACACCCGGCCGGGGAAACCGACAGGCCACGAGACGCAGGGGCACGGGAGGGAATGTCCGGCGACGACCGGTCCGGGGAAACCGACGGACCGACAGACGCGGGGACACCGGCCTCGACGTCCAACGGGCGCCCCGCAGCGCCGACCCCACCGGACGGACACCCGGCCGGGGAGACCGACAGACCACGAGACGCAGGGACACGGGAGGTGGTGTCCGGTGGCCGGTCCGGGGCGTCCGACGTGCGGGGCGGGGATGTGGTGCGCGCGGGGGTTCCGACCGTGCTGGAGGGCGACGAGGCGCGGGTGCCGCGAGTGCTGGAGGAGCTGGACGGGGCCGCGCTGGCGCACATCGCCGCACACGGCACCTTCCGTGCGGACAGCCCGCTGTTCTCGTCGCTGCGCATGGCCGACGGGCCGCTGATCGTGCACGACTTCGAACGCCTGGACCGCAGCCCCTACCGCATCATCCTCTCCTGCTGCGACACCGCCCGTTTCGCGTCCGTCGGTGCCGACGAGCTGCTCGGCCTGGTCACCGCGTTGCTGCCGCTGGGCACGGCCGGGGTGGTGGCGTGCAGCGCGCCCGTCAACGACGCGGCGGTGGTGCCGCTGATGCTCGCGCTGCACAAGGGGCTGAATGCCGGCCTGTCCCTGGCGGAAGCCCTGCGCGACGCCCGGGCCGCGTTGCCGGGCGACGCGATGCACCGGGCGACGGGGTGGGCGTTCTCGGCGTTCGGAGCGGCCTGACCGACCGTCAGGCCGGTTGTGCCTCGGGCAGCTCCACCAGCCAGGGCAGGGCACCGCGGTCGCCGGTGCCGAGCCGGGTGTAGGCGCTGTAGAGGTGGTTGCCGACGGTGCGCACCGACAGGGTCAGGCGTTCGGCGATCTGCCGGTTGCTCAGGCCCGCCGCGGCGAGGGTGACGATCTGCCGCTGGCGGGCGGTGAGTTCGCCGAGCACCAGACCGGCCAGGGCCGGGGTACGGGCGCCCTCGCAGCGCCGGGCGAGGGCGACGGCACGGGTGCGGGAGGTACGGGCGGCGCGCGGATCGCGGTGCGCGGGCACGGCCTGGGCGTGCGCCTCGGCCGCGAACAGCAGGAAGCCGCGCCGCTCCAGCTCCTCGGCCACCCGGTCCAGCTCCGGCCCGTCGCCGCGGGCCAGGGCCTCGGCGTGGGCGGCGAAGACGCCGGTCAGCCTGCCGGCGGCCCGCTCGGGGGCGCCGAGCCGCACGCTGTCGTAGGGGTCACCGGCGGCGGCCGCCAGGGCCGCTGCGTCGAGGTCGCCCCGCACGGCGGCGGCCCACGCGGCCACGGCACCGCGGGCGACGCCGTGTGCGCCGGGCACGTCGCCGAGCCCGCCCCCGGCGCTCGTGGCCGTCGGCGGTGTCTCGCCCGACTGTGCTCGAGCGAGGGCGAGTTCCGTCAGGCAGTCCCGGTCGCCGGCGTTCCGGCGCAGGCCCTCGCGGGCCCATGCCGCGGCCTCTCGGAGCCGTCCGCCGAGCCGGGCGAACCGCGCGCGCAGGGCCGCGTACTCGGCCGGCAACGGCGCTCCCTCCGCCACGAGCCAGTCCCCCACCGGGGTCTCGGGCGCCCGTACGTCGGCCCGCTCGACACGCCGGACGAGCGTCGCCGTCTCCGCCGCCAGGGCGGAGGCGCACCGGTCGGGCGGACCGGCCAGCCGCCGGGCCCGAAGCCGGCCGGCCGCCGCCCGCAGCACGGGGCCGTGCAGAGGGTGGGCGAGGCGGGCGGCGCCGTGGTCGTCGACGCGGACCAGGCCCTCGGTCTCCAACTGCTCCAGGGGCCGTACGTCGAGTTCGTCCACGTCCAGCGGCAGGGGCTCGGCGAAGGCCAGGCGTTCCAGTGTCTCGCGCTCCTCGGGACGCGCGCGGTCGAGGACATCGGCGGTGCGTTCCCGTACGGGCGACGTCATGGGCACCGGGCCCCGCCACGCCTGCTCGTCCGTGCCCGGAACGGGGGCGAGCAGCCCCTGCCCGCGCACGGCGGTGAGCAGTTCGCGCAGCAGCCGCAGGTCCCCTCGGCACAGGCGGTGCAGCCGGTCGACGGTGAGCGGCTCCGGTCGGTCGCCGGCACCCGCGGTGAGCAGTTGGGCGGTCTCCTCGCGGGGCAGCGCCTCGAGGGTCAGTCGGGGCAGCAGTTCTCCGGTCCACAGCCGCGAGACCGCGCCGGGCACCCGGGCGCCCTCCGTGGCGACGACCAGGAGCCGGGTGCGGCCGTGCACGGCGAGCTGGTGGACGAGAGCGGCTGAGGCGTCGTCGAGCAGGTGCGCGTCGTCCACCAGCAGCAGCCGGGCACCGGAGAGCAGGTGGACCGCGCGGTGCAGGGTGACCGACTCGGGCAGCAGATGGGCGAACGCGGCGAACGGGATTCCCCGCGTCTCGGGCGTCCCCGCGGCCCGGGCGCAGTCCGCACCGCGGACGGCCTCCGTCACCAGCCGGGTCTTGCCGCAGCCCGCCGGGCCCGTCACCACGATGCCGTTCCGTCCGGCGGTCACCGACCGGCGCACCAGCTCCAGTTCGTCCTCCCGCCCGGTGAACGGCCAGGGCGGTGCCGGCGTCCTCGCGTCCCGTTCGTAAATCGTCACGGCAACAAGAGTCCGGATACTCATCCCTGATACAGGGCGACTTGAGTAGCCCCCGACTCAGGTGCCCGGGGCCGGTCCGAGGGCAGTCTGGGGGCCATGACCGCACGCTACTGCTCGCTCGCGCAGCAGCCTGTCCCCGCGCGTCCGCCGGGGCTGGCCGCCGAGCGGATCGCCGCACTCGCCGGCGGGCAGCGGATGTGGGTCAACGGCACGGTGCTGCACTACTGCTTCTTCGACGGCGACGGTGACGCGTCGGTCATCCCGGTCCCGGGCACCGGCCAGCTGCGGCGGGTGTCGTGGGTCGGTGCCGAGGAGCAGCGGGACGTCGTGCGCGACTGCTTCCGGGAGTGGCGCGACCTCGGTATGGGCATCGTCTTCACCGAGGTCGGCGACCGGTCGGAGGCCGAGCTGCGCATCGGGTTCCAGGCCGGGGACGGCTCCTGGTCCACGGTCGGCAAGGACGCGCTCCGGGTCGGTGTGAACGACCGCACCATGAACTTCGGCTGGGACCTGACCGCGCCCGGGGAGCGCGCGACGGCCCTGCACCAGATCGGGCACGCGCTCGGCATGCTCCACGAGCACCAGAGTCCGTTCGCCGGCATCCACTGGGACGACGAGGCCGTCTATGCCGAACTGGCGGGCCGGCCGAACCACTGGAGCCGCGAGCGGACGTTCCACAACGTCCTGCGCAAACTGGACGCCGACGAGGTCAACGGCTCGGTGTGGGACCCACATTCGATCATGGAGTACCCGTTCCCGTCGGGGCTGATACTGGAGCCGGAGCACTTCCGTGCGGGCCTGCACCCGCCCGGCACCCTCTCCGCCGCCGACAAGGAGTTCGTCCTGCGCTGGTACCCGCCGGCCGAACGGCCGGGGCCGCTGCTGCCGTTCCGCTCGGTCCCGCTCGGTCTCGGCCCGGGCGAGCAGGCCGACTTCCGCGTCGACCCGCCGGAGACCCGCGAGTACACCGTGAGCACGTTCGGCGACAGCGACGCCGTCCTCGTGGTCTTCGAGGAGCGGGACGGGGAACCCCGCTACCTCGCCGGGCGGGACGACGGCGGAACACCCCGCAACGCCACCCTCAAGGCCCGGTTCGTCAAGGGACGCTGCTATGTCGTCCGGGTCCGCCTGTACTCCTCCTGGGGGTCGGGCGAGACCGCCGTCATGTGTTGGTGACGGCAGCGGGCGGCCGCCCGTACGCAGACCAGTCCGGCGCCGGGGGAAATGGCCGGGGTCCGTCGCCTTCGGGGGAGGGAGACGGGTCCCGGCCACTCCGACGGGCCGTCAGGCACGGGCGGGAAGCCCGGCGACCGGTGAGGCCGGCAACACCGGGCCCCAGTCGAACGGCGGGTCCGGGATGTCACGCCGCAGCACCGGGGCGGCCTCCGCCTGGAACAGCTCCAGCGACCGCCGGTGCTCGGTGTCGGTGAGTCCGCTCGCGTCGGCGTGCAGGTGCAGCACCGTGTGCCCGAACTGCTCGTGGTAGCGGTGCACCTTCTCGACCACCTGCTGCGGGCTGCCGATCAGCGCCGAGCTGCCTCCACGAAGTCCTCCAGGGTCTCGAAGACCACGGGAAGGCCGGTTCGGCGCTGGAAGGCGAGGTGACTCTCGAAGATCGGGCGGTACGTCTCCAGGGCCTGCTGCGACGTCCGGGCCACGTACACGCCCGCCGTACCGGCGCCGATCGCGATGTCCGCCGGATCGTGCCCGTAGTGCTCCCAGCGCTCCCGGTAGTGACGTATCAGCTCGGCATACGGCTCGATCGGGTTGGTGACGTTGGCCGAGAAGAGCGGCTCGCCGTGACGGGCGGCGAGGTCGACCGACTCCTTGCTGGTGGCGCTGCCGTGCCAGACGCGGACCGGCTGCTGGTAGGGCCGCGGCCACACCTCCGCGTCGGTCAGCTCCGGCCGGAAGCGGGTCCGCGCGGTGACCTTGTCCTGCCGCCAGATCCGCCGGAAGACCTCGTAGCTCTCGGCGTTGCGCTCCCACTGGTCCTCGGGCGTGACGTGGAACAGCTCGCGCTGGGCGGCGCCGTTGCCCTTGCCGATGATCAGTTCGAGGCGTCCGCCGGAGAGGTGGTCGAGGGTGGCGTAGTCCTCGTAAGCGCGGACCGGGTCGAGGAGGCTCAGGGTCGTCACGGCGGTGAACAGCCGGATGCGGCGAGTGAGCGCGGCGACGTGGCTGAGGACGACCGGGGGTGAGGACGAGATGAAGGGGCGTTCGTGCCGCTCCCCCACGCCGAAGCCGTCGAAGCCGAGTTCCTCCGCGAGGACGGCGTTGTCGAGGACCTCGCGGAAGCGCTCGTGGGTGCTCTTGTGCACTCCCGTGACCGGGTCCGGGCGGTGCACGATCAGCGTGATGGCGAGGAACTTCACGAGGCCGCCCGCTCGTCGCCACCGACCGCGTCCGGGTGGGCGAGGCCGAGGTGGTCGCGCAGGGTCGTGCCCTCGTAGTCGGCACGGAAGACGCCCTGTTCCTGGAGCAGCGGGACGACCTTGTCGGCGAACTCGTCCAGGCCGGAGGGCGTGATGTGCGGGACGAGGATGAAGCCGTCGGCGGCGTCGGCCTGCACGAAGTCGTCGATGGTCCGGGCTACGGTGGCCGGGGAGCCGACGAAGGTCTGACGGTTGCCGGTGTTGATGACCAGGTCGCGGATGGACCAGTTGTTGGCCTCGGCCAGCTCGCGCCACTCGCGTGCGGTGGCCAACGGGTCGCGGTACATCCGCACCTGGGCCCGTCCGCGCGCGATGTGCTGGTCGCCGACGTCCGGGTCGACGTCGGGCAGGGGGCCGTCCGGGTCGTAGGAGGACAGGTCCCGGTTCCAGACGAACTCCAGGTGCTTGAGGGCGGTGGCACCGCTGACCTGCTGCCGGCGGACCTCGCGCGCCTTCTCCTCGGCTTCGGCGTCGGTGT
Organism: Streptomyces viridiviolaceus; assembly: GCF_014650995.1. Taxonomy (GTDB): domain Bacteria; phylum Actinomycetota; class Actinomycetes; order Streptomycetales; family Streptomycetaceae; genus Streptomyces; species Streptomyces viridiviolaceus. The sequence goes on along the minus strand of NZ_BMWA01000007.1, from coordinate 144,021 downwards.
CGCCGAGCACGAAGGTCGCGGCGGGCAGGATCAGCAGCTGGTCGGGCCGGCGGCCGTACTTGGCGAGCCGCTTCTTGACGTCACGGTGGAAGGCCTGGCCCTCTTCGAGGGTGGCGTACCGGCTGAAGATCGCGTCCGCGTCGGCGGCGGCGAACTCGCGGCCCTCCTCCGAGTCCCCCGCCTGGAAGATCACCGGACGGCCCTGCGGGGAACGGGGGACGTCGAACCGGCCGTGGATGTCGAAGTGCTGTCCCCGGTGGACGAAGGCACCGGCCTTGGCGTCGGCGAGGAAGGTGCCGGTGACCGGGTCGGCGACGATCTCGTCGCCGCGCCAGGAGTCGAAGAGTTCACCGGCCGTGGCCAGGAACTCCCGGGCGCGGGAGTAGCGCTCCTCCTGCGGCAGGAAGCCGCCGCGGCGGAAGTTCTCGCCGGTGAAGGCGTCCCAGGAGGTGACGACGTTCCAGGCGGAGCGTCCGCCGGAGAGGTGGTCGAGGCTCGCGAACTGGCGGGCCACCTCGTAGGGCTCGTTGAACGTGGAGTTGATGGTGCCGGTCAGGCCGAGCCGGTCGGTGACGGCGGCGAGCGCCGCGAGGACCGTGAAGGTGTCGGGGCGGCCGACGACGTCCAGGTCGTAGATCTGCCCGCCCTGTTCCCTCAGGCGCAGCCCCTCGGCGAGGAACAGGAAGTCGAACTTGGCGCGTTCGGCGGTACGCGCGAAGTGTGCGAACGAGGCGAACTCGATGTGGCTGCCGGCCCTCGGGTCGCTCCAGACGGTGGTGTTGTTGACGCCGGGGAAGTGCGCGGCCAGGTGGATCTGCTTCAGCGGCTTGGTCATGGTGGTGGCGTCCTCCGGCTCAGGCGGTGGCGGCGTAGCGGTTGGCGGGGCGGGACAGGCCGAGCAGTCCGCGCAGGGTGTCCGCCTCGTAGGTGCGGCGGAAGGCTCCTCGGCGCTGCAGCTCCGGGACCAGTCCCCGGGTGATCGCCGGGAGGTCGTGGCCGAGGACGGCGGGCCGGAGCCGGAATCCGGTCAGGCCGGCATCCCTGAACTCCTCCAGCAGATCGGCCAGTTGATCCGGGCTGCCGGTGAAGATCCGGGCGTCGCCGGTGTACGGGTGTCCGGCGGCCGCGTCCAGGCGGTCCCTGCGGGCGGCGGCCTCGGCCGGGTCGTCGTCCAGGAAGACCACCAGGTCGGCGAAGACGTGCAGCGGTTCCGCGGCGCGCCCGGCGGCCTCCTGCTCGGCGCGGATCTCGGCGACGGTCGCCCGGGCCTGGTCGGTGTCGTGCGGGGTGATGTACCCGACGTCGGCCTGGCGGGCCACGAGCCGGTACGGCACGGTCCAGTGGGCGAGGGCGGTGACGAGTGGCTGGCCCTGTGGCGGACGGGGGGTGATGGAGGGGCCCTTGACGCTGAAGTGCGGGCCGCGGAAGTCGATGTAGTGCAGCTTGTCGCGGTCGACGAAGCGGCCGGTGGCCACGTCCCGTATCTCGGCGTCGTCCTCCCAGCTGTCCCACAGGCGCCGGACCACCTCCACGTAGTCCGCGGCCTCGTCGAACAGTTCGGAGACCAGCTCGCGCGCGGCCGGGCTCTCGTAGCCGTCGATGCGCGGGAGGGCGCGGCGGCCGAAGTGGGCGGCCTCGTCGGGGCGGGCCGAGATCTTCACGCGCACTCCGGCGCGGCCGGTGCTGACGTAGTCGAGCGTGGCGATCGCCTTGGAGATGTGGAACGGCTCGGTGTGGGTGGCCACCACGGTCGGCACCAGTCCGATGTGCCGGGTCAGGGGCGCGACGCGGGAGGCGATCAGGACGGCGTCCAGCCGGCCGCGGACCTGGTCGGTGCGCTCGTCCGGGAGGAGGAGGTGCGAGGACTGCGGGCCGAGCCCGTCCTCGATGGTCACGAAGTCGAGCAGACCGCGCTCGGCCTCGGTGACCAGATCGGCCCAGTACCCGGCGGTGAACAGGTCCCGGGGCCGGGCCGACGGCTCGCGCCAGGAGGCGGGATGCCAGCCGGTGCCGTCCAGGGCGACGGCGAGGTGCAGTGGGGAGGAGGGAGTCGTGGACACGAGTGGGTGCCTTCCTGATCGTCCGTACGGGAACGCCGGCCGTCACCGAGGCGAGGGCTCGGCGGCTGGGAGCAACAGGTCAGGGGCGACAGAGCGCGCCGGCCACGCGCAGGAGGTCGATGTGCGGCCGGGAGTGGAGGCGGACGGCGTGCGGGGCACGTGCCACGTCCGTCACCTCCGTCGACAGGGCGGCCCGCGTGTGCGGCGCCGCATACCTCGTGTCTGCGCTCACAACGCCTCCGCGGCGTCCGCTGTTCCCGGCGTGCGGACTTCGAGGAAAGTGGTGCGGCGGCGCAGGGTGAAGCCGAGGGACTCGTAGAGCCCGATGGCGTGGGTGTTGCTCGCGGCGGCGTGCAGGAACGGGGTGTCGCCGCGTTCGCGGATGCCCGCGGCGACCGCCCGGACGAGGCGGGTGGCCAGGCCCCGGCCCCGGTGGTCCGGGTCGGTGCACACGGCGCTGATCTCCGTCCAGCCCGGCAGCCGGAGCCGCTCGCCGGCCAGGGCGATCAGCCTGCCCCGGTGCCGGATGCCGAGGTAGGTGCCGAGGAGGACGGTCCTGGGCAGGAACGGGCCGGGCCTGGTCCTGGCGACCAGTTCCAGGATCTCGGGGACGTCGGCGGGCCCGAGCGGCACGGCCTCGGGGTCGGGCTCTGCCCGCAGCGCGGTGTCGACGAGTTGAACACCGGGCACGCCACCGGATGTCTGCCAGCCCTCGGGGACCACGTCCACGCCGGGTACGGCCACGGCGGTCGCCGGTCCGACGAGCCGGTGCAGGTCGGCCCAGGCGGCCGGGTCCGCGGGGTCGGCGAGTGCGGCGAAGACGGCGACGTCCGAGGGGTAGCGGGCGGCCCGGCCCAGGCGTTCGGCGAAGGAGGCGTGCGGGCCGGTCAGGGCGGACCACGCGGCGTTGTCCAAGGGATGCGGGACGGCGGGTGCCGAGGCTCCGTCCACGCGGACGTCGGTCGGTCGGGCCACGGGCTCTGGTTCCTCTCGTACGGGGAGAAGTGCTGGTCGGCGGGTCTGCAGACGGTGCGTCAGGAGTTGTCGACGGGCAGTCCGGGCGGGTTGACCTCGGACTTCCCGACGGCCTCGTCGGTGAGGTTCCAGGCGGCCAGCCACTTGGCGTACTGCCCGTTCTCGATCAGGTGGTTGACGGCGTCCGCGATCGGCTGGGCGAGTCCGCTGTCCTTCTTGGTCGTCGCCGCTATCAGTCCCTGGAGCGAGGCGCCGGCCCCGGAGTAGGTGCCCGCGCTGCGGGTGGGGTCGGGGGACTTCGCGGTCTGCGTGACGTGGTAGGCGACGCCCGGGTTGGCGGCGAAGTAGGCGTCGATCTTGCCGCCGGTCAGCGCGAGATAGGTGCTGTTCTTGCTGGCGTAGTGCTTGACGGTGAGCGGCTTTCCCTCCTTCTTCAGCTTCGCCTGCCATTCCAGGAGGATCTTCTCCTGGTTGGTGCCGTTGTCGACGGCGACGGTCTTGCCGGCGAGGCTGCGGTAGTCGCCGTCGAAGTTCCAGGTGCTCTTCTTCAGCACCTCGAAGCCGACGTCGTCCTTGCGGTAGGAGGCGAAGTCGTACTTCCGCTTGCGTTCCTCGGTGTCGGTGATGTTGGCGAAGGCGACGTCGACCTTGCCGCTGTCGATCCCGACGAACATGTTCTCCCAGGTGGAGTTCTTCAGTTCGGGCTCCAGCCCGAGCACGGCGGCGACCAGCCGGGCCAGGTCGGGTTCGGCGCCGGTGAGGGTCTTCTGGTCGTTGCCGACGTAGGCCAGCGGCGGGAAGCCGTCGGGGAGGGCCCCGACGCCGATGACGAGCTTGCCGCTGCCGCGGACGGACTCGGGGAGGCCGGCGCTGATGGACTTCACCTCCGAGACCTTCAGCGCCGTCTCCTTCGCGGCGCCGTTGGACAGCCGGCCCACCGTCACCGTGCCGGCGGCGTCGGTCGTGGTGGCGGCGTCGCTGTCGCCACCGCAGGCGGCGAGGGAGGAGGCGAGGGCGGCGACGGCGGTCGCCGCCGTGATGCCGCGCAGGAGGCCGCGTCGGGAGAGGTGGTGGGGCATGTCTGTCCTTGTCTGAGACGGGTGGGGTGGGCGGGCGGAGCGGTGTGGGTTTCAGAGCACCTTGGCGAGGAAGTCCCGGGTGCGTTCGTGCCGTGGATGGTCCAGCACCTGGGCGGGCGGGCCCTGTTCGACGATCCGGCCGCCGTCGATGAAGACGACGCGGTCGGCGACCTCGCGGGCGAAGCCGATCTCGTGGGTGACGATGACGAGGGTGGTGCCGCTGGTCGCCAGGTCCTTGATGACCGCGAGGACCTCGCCGACCAGTTCGGGGTCGAGGGCCGAGGTCGGCTCGTCGAAGAGGATGATGCCGGGGCGCAGGGCGAGGGCGCGGGCGATGGCGACGCGCTGCTGCTGACCGCCGGAGAGCTGGCGGGGGTAGGCGCCGGTGCGGTCGCCGAGGCCGACGCGGCTGAGCAGTTCGCGGGCGAGTTCGCGCGCCTCCTCGCGGGTGAGCCTGCCGGTGGCGACGGGTGCGGCGGCGACGTTGTCGAGGACGGTCAGGTGCGGGAAGAGGTTGAAGTTCTGGAAGACGAAGCCGATCCGGCCGCGCTGGCGCAGGATGGCCCGCTCGCTCAGCTCCCTCAGCCGGGCGCCGTGACGCCGCACGCCGATCGGTTCGCCGCCGACGCTGACGTGTCCCAGCTCCGGCTTCTCCAAGTGGTTGATGACCCGCAGCAGGGTGGACTTGCCGGAGCCGGACGGGCCTAGGACGACGGTGACCTCGCCGGGCCGTACGGTCAGGTCGATGCCGTCGAGCACGTGGTGGGTCCCGTACCACTTGTGCACGCCGTGCACCTCCAGGGCGGCCGGGGCCGTGGGGGTCTTCTCGGTCGTGGTCATACGGCGGCCTCCCGGCGCAGCCGGGCCCGTGCCTCGGCGAGGCCGGCGCGTGCCTTCTGCAGGGGCGTCGGCGGCAGGGAGCGGGTCGCGCCCCGGGCGAAGTACCGCTCGACGTAGAACTGGACGACGGACACGGCGCTGGTCAGGATCAGGTACCAGACGGTGGCGACCAGCAGCAGCGGCACGATGTCGCCGGGATAGGTGCTGCCCATCGTCTGCACGGAGCCGAACAGGTCGAGCAGCGACACGTAGAACACCAGCGACGTGCCCTTGATCAGGCCGATGAGCTGGTTGACGTAGTTCGGGGTGATGGACCTGAGCGCCTGCGGCAGGACGATCCGGCGGAACTGGTAGCCCTTCGGCAGGCCGAGCGCCGCTGCCGCCTCGTGCTGGCCCTGGTCGACGGAGAGGATGCCGCCGCGCACCACTTCGGAGGCGTAAGCCGCCTCGTTGAGGCTGAGGCCCACGACGGCGACCGCCATGTCGGTGGCGAGCCGCGACTCGTCGAAGGTGACGAAGGCAGGGCCGAACGGCACGCCCAGGCTCAGCGTCTTGTACAGGGCGCTGAAGTTGTAGAGGAAGATCAGTACGACGATCAGCGGGACGGACCGGAACAGCCACGTGTAGGTCCAGCTCACGGCGCGCAGCACCGGGCTGCCGGAGAGCCGGGCGAGGGCGAGCAGGACGCCGCCCAGCAGCCCGAGTACGGCGCTGAGCGCGGCCACTTCGAGGGTGATGAGCAGTCCGTCGAGGATGGTGGGGCGCAGGAACCAGTAGCGGAAGCGGTCCCACTGGTAGAAGGGGTTGGTGGCCAGGCCGTGGACGATCTGGGCGACCACGACCAGGACGGCGGCGGTGGCGATCCAGCGGCCGGGCCTGCGCAGCGGCAGGACCCGCTGGGCCGCGGGTGGCCGGGAGGTGTCGTCGGCGGGCGGTGCCTCGGCGAGGGACACGGCGGCGCCTGGGGGTTCAGTCATGGGAGGGCTCCGGCGGAGTCGGACACCCCGGGGCGGCCGTGAGGGTGGTGGTGAGCCGCTACGGCGGGACGACAGGGCGGGAACCGCTCTGCGGCGCGGGGCGGCGCACGGGGACGCACGGGACCGGGGTGGGGCGGACAACGGCACACCGCAGGGGCGGTGTTCGTCGGGTGGGGCGGCCGGCGCGGGGTCTGGGTGGAGAGGTCAGCCCTGGCAGCGGGCGGCGCCGCCCGGGTCGGTACACAGTGCGCTGCTGACGCGGAGCAGATCGACGGCGCGGTCTGCGACGAGCGGGCTCGGGCACGGCAGTACGCGGCCCTGGGGGCGGCGGGCGGCCGTCCTGGGAGCTGCGTACATGTCCGTCACCGTCTCTGTTCCGGCCCTGTGGGCCCTCGCGCTTACCGAAACGTCATCCGGTCCGGTCGTCACCTGGGGCACCCCACCGCGGAGCGAGGGTTGCCGGTCAGCAAGCCAGGGCTTGTCGCTGACGCTCATGACCGTTCTTGGTGCGTAGTTAAGGCAGTTGACCCCCCATGTGTCAACGCCGTTCCGTCAGGTGGGACGGTCCTGGAGCCGGCGACCGAAGGCCGGGTGCGCGGTCAGTCGCCGCACGTGGGACCACAGGGCGGGGTGGCCGGCGCCGCGGTGTGCGGTGTCGAGGCCGGCCAGGGCCACCCACACCTCGACGTCGGCCGCGGTGAGCCGGTCACCCAGGACGTAGGGCTGGGCGGTCAGCCGCCGGTCCAGCCGGTCCAGCACCTCGGGCAGCGCCGCCGGGTCGGTCGCCCGCGCGCACAGCAGCTCGACGGCCTCGATCTCCGCCTCCGCGCCGCCCGGGTACAGCACCGGGCCGGCGGAGGTGAAGTGGCGGGCGAGGTCGCGCATGATGTCCGGCGCGTGCGTGCTCACGATCCGGCCCGACCAGGCGTCGCTGAGCACCGGTGCGACGGCCGGGCCCCGGTAGTGGTGCGCGCTCGCCTCGTACAGCGGGCGCAGCGCGGAGTGGCCGCCGTCGGGACAGTCCGGGGCCGGGTCGAGGAGGGTGACCGGACAGACCTCGTCCAGTTCGAGCAGGCTGTGCACGACGGCGATGCGGAGACAGTCGGGGCGGGCGGGCGACAGGTGGAGCCGGTAGCGGCGCGGTACGGCGTAGTGGCCGCTGCGCGGGTCGCGGCCGATGCGTCCCCGGAAGGCGGGGGCGGGCGCGAGCGGTGCGACGGACATGGTTCTCCCCGGGGGCGGGCGCGTGGACGTACGCGCGGCGGAAGCGGCGTCGGGCCGTGAGCGGGCGCCGGACCGGGCGGCGTCCGTTCAGGGACCGCCACCGGTCGGCACCGGGGACTCAGCGCAGGGAGCTGATCGCGCTGCAGACACGGAGGAGGTCGATGTGACGGCGGGAGGTGAGCAGGGGCGAAGATCCGGGCCGGCGGCTCGCTCGGCTGGTGACCGGCTCAAGGCGCACCATGTTTCCCTACCTGTTCACTAGGATTCTCATCGCAGTGTCGACCGGCACCCGGAGTGCGTCAAGAGGGTGTCCACGCAGTGGTCCGTCGCGGTGATCCGCGTTCGGCCGACGGGGGCGAGCGCTTCATCGCATGAGGAAAGGGCCCCCGCGAGCCACTGCTCGCGAAGACCCTTCGCAACCGTCGGGACGACAGGATTTGAACCTGCGACCCCTTGACCCCCAGTCAAGTGCGCTACCAAGCTGCGCCACGTCCCGGTGCGCGGCACGGGGTGATCCGTGTGATCGCGCAGGTCAACCCTACCTCATCGCCGCAGGGGAGAAGAGCCGCCGGCCGTCCCCTCCTGGAGCGGCCGGCGGCGGTCGGCACGCGGACTACGCCGGGTCGGGCGGGGTGACCCCCAACTCCGCCGCCCGGTCGTTGAGTTCGCGCCACACCTTCGGGGCCACCGGAATCCCCTTCTCGCCCCGCTCCCGCGCCACGGCGGCGCTGCGCTCGCCGGGGTAGCCTCGGGCCATGTGACACGGACGTTCACGGAGACCGGCAAGACGGTGGAGCACCTGTCGGACGAGGACCAGATGGGCCGCGACTGAGCAGGCCGCCGGTGCGGGCCGTCCCGATGATCACATCGCGAGACGGCTTTGCGTCACGGCTCCCATCAGGCGTTTCCTCGCACAGTGCGAACCGAGCAACCCGGACACCTCACCCCCGACGTGACAGGCGACCGCTCCGCGCGGCGCGCCGTCACCGTCTTCCCGCTCCTCGTCCTCGCGGCCGGCGCCCTCGGCCTGCTCCTGCCTGGGAGTTTCACCGGCTGGGGCGAATCGGTGCCGTACCTGCTGGGTGTGGTGATGTTCTGCATGGGCGTCACCATGACCCCGGAGGACTTCCGGGGCGTTGGCAAGCGTCCCTGGGCGGTGGCGCTGGGACTGGTCGCGCACTACGTCATCATGCCGGGGCTCGGATGGGCCGTCGCCCACCTGCTCCAGCTCCCGCCGCAGCTCGCCGCGGGCGTGATCCTCGTCGGCTGCGCCCCGAGCGGCACGGCCTCCAACGTGGTGACCTATCTGGCGCGCGGTGACGTCGCCCTGTCCGTCTCCGTCGCCACCGTCTCCACGCTCGTCGCCCCGCTGGTGACCCCGCCACTGACGCTGCTCCTGGCCGGTGAGTACCTCCCGGTCGACGCCGCGTCCATGGTCACCGACATCCTCAAGACGGTGCTGCTGCCCGTCCTCGCGGTTCTCGTCGTGAGGCTCCTCGCGGGCCGGTACGTGCAGCGGGCGCTGCCGGTGCTGCCGTGGCTGTCCGCGCTGACGGTCTCCGTGATCGTGGCCGTGGTCGTGGCGGGCAGCGCCGACGCCATCAGGTCGGCCGCCGGGCTGGTGTTCGTGGCCGTCGTGCTGCACAACGGCCTCGGCCTCGCGCTGGGATACGGCGCGGGGCAGGTCGCCCGGCTCGGTGAGCCCGCGAGCCGCGCCATGGCCTTCGAGGTCGGCATGCAGAACTCCGGGCTGGCCGCATCGCTGGCCACCGCCCACTTCAGTCCCCTGGCGGCGCTGCCGGCCGCGGTCTTCTCCGTCTGGCACAACATCTCCGGCGCCCTGGCCGCCGCCTGGCTGTCCCGTCGGCGGGGCGCCTCCCGCCGCGCCGAGCACGAGCCCGGTGGCACCGGCGGTGCCGAGCAGCCGTCGCCGTGAGTTGCCCTCGCGCGCGGACGGTGACACGGACGTGTCCCGGGACGCCGGACCCGCACTGACCCGTCCCGGTCGCCCGTCCGTACGACGCCGCCCCGGTCCGCCGCAGGTGAGGGCCGGGGCGGTGCCGCGTCCCGGGGCCTCGGCACCATCCCGGTGTCGTCTCGCGCCGACCGGTCGTCGGTGCGCTGCCGCGCTCCTCTAGATTGGCCTGGTCCGGGACGCGAGACCACACCGACCCGTCGAGGAAGGAACTCCTGTGCAGATCAGGCCTGTTGCGAGGCCCGCGTTACCCGTGCTCACCGTCGCCGGTGGTGCCGACGGAACGGCCGGCTCGTGAGCGCCCGCCGGCGGATCGTCGCCGTCTGGGCGGGGCTGTGCCTGGGCGGCATCGCCGCCACCTCCGCCCTCGACGCCGATCCGTACGCCGGCGGGCCCGAGTTCCCCGGCGACGATCCGACGCCGGCGGAGAGCCACGCCGTCGACTGCGAGGAGATCGCCGGCGAGCTCGCGCGGGAGCGCGCCGAGGCCGCAGCCGAGCGGCAGCGGGTGCTGACGGCTGCCCCGTCCGCGTTCCCCTCTCCGCCGGTGGCGACCTTCAGGGCGGTGGCCGTGCCCGAAGGGTGCGCGGACGAACTCCGGGCCCGTGGCCTGACGTCCCCCTGAGCCCGGCCGGCGGCCCGTGTACGCGGACGCCGGCCGCCGCGTCCCCGCGGTGACCGGTGTCCGTTCACGGCTGAAGGTCTCAGTGGGCACTGAGCAGCTTCTGCTCCGGGCTGTCGGCGGCGGGCCGCCTGGTGGTGCGCAGGGCGGCGATGCCGATGCAGACCATCGATGCCACGCCGGCGAGCGCGAAGGCGGTGAAGCCCCAGTCGCCCTTGTTCGCGGCGAGCAGCTGACCGCCGAGCCACGGGCCGAAGACGGCTCCGAAGCGGCCCATGCCGGAGGTCCAGCCGACAGCGGTGGCGCGGTTGGCCGGCACCGAGCCGATGGACACCGTCGCGTAGATCATGGTCTGGGCGCTGTTGAGGAACACGCCGGTGAGGAAGACGACCACGAAGGTCAGCGTCAGCGGCATGTGGACGCTGAGCAGGAAGACGCCGGCGGCGGTCAGCGCGAACCAGATCGCCGAGATGCGCGGGGCGCCGAAGCGGTCGGAGGCGCGGCCGGCGACCAGCATGCCCACGATGCCGCCGAGGTTGAACAGGACGACGAAGGTCAGCGCGGAACCGAGCTCGTAGCCCTCGCTGCGCATCAGGGTGGGCAGCCAGGTGGCGACGCCGTAGACGAGCAGCAGTCCGCCGAAGGAGGCCAGCCAGTACAGCAGGGTCTGGATCCACTCCCGGCCGCGGAAGAGGTTGGCCAGGTTGGCCCATCGGGCGCCGGACGGCCGGCCCGCGGCGGCGGGCAGTTCGACGTCGTAGCGGCCGGCCAGCTCGCGGGCCTCCTCGCCGCGGCCCTGGGCGACGAGGAAACTCAGGGACTCGGGCAGGAACTTGGCGAGCACCGGGACGAAGAGCACGGGGACCACGCAGACCGAGAAGGCGGCGCGCCAGCCGAGCGGCTCGACGATCCACAGGGCCACGTAGGCGGAGAGGATGCCGCCGGCGTGGTGGGCGGTCATCAGCAGCCCGATGGTGAGGGCGGCGCGGCCGCGCGGCGCGTAGTCCGAGACCATGCTGATCGCGGTGGGCAGCAGGCCGCCGAGGCCGACGCCGGCCAGCGTCCGGCCGAGGCCGAACACGGCGACGCCGTTCGCGACGGCGCACAGGCCGGAGGCCAGCGAGAAGAGCGCGACGCAGGAGATCATCAGCTTCTTGCGGCCGATCCGGTCGGCGACCGTCCCCGCGGTCAGCGCGCCGACCAGCATGCCGAAGGTGGCGTAGCTGCCGAGGTCGCCTGCCTGGCCCGAGGTGATCCCGAGTGCCTTCTGCTCCAGCATGTGGGGCAGCACCGAGCCGTAGATGAACATGTCGAGGCCGTCGAAGAGCACGGCGACCCAGCACAGGACGACGACCAGGAGAGCCAGTCTGCCGCCGCGGGCGGACAGGGCGGGGGAGGAGGACATCGTTGTTTTCCTCTCGTCCAGGAGGAGTCCCTGGAGGGGATCAGTGAACCGGGCCGGCGCGGCTCGTGCGGCTTGACCCGTTGGTGCGCACGACGCTAAGGACCCGGCGGATCAGTGTCAACGCTTTTGTTAACAATCTCAGCAACAATCAGGTGGTGGCCGGTCCGGTCGCCGCGCGCGTACGACGAAGGGGCGGACCACGCACGGGCGTGCGCGGCCCACCCCCCTGTGGTGCGGTCGCCTCAGGCGACCGGCGGAGTCCCGTGGGTATGGAAGGACTCGATGGTCCTCAGGCCCCACGCCTGCCCCTTGGCCCGCTCGGCCTCGGTCCAGGTGACCAGCGGCCAGTCGGGCGCCAGCACCAGGCGCGTGAGCGGGTTGCACAGCTCGATGCGGTTGCCGCCCGGCTCGTAGACGTACAGGAAGAACGTCTGCTGGATGGCGTGCTTGTGCGGGCCGGTCTCGATGAACACACCCGTGTCGATGGCGAGGTCGGCGGCGCGCAGGATGTCCTCGCGGGTGTCGGCCGCGAAGGCGATGTGGTGCAGGCGGCCGGAGGAACCGGTCCAGTCCTCGGTGTAGACGACGTCGTAGGACTTGTTGGTGAAGGTCAGCCAGCGGGCCGCGATCTTCCCCGTGTTCAGCCGGATCTGCTCGGTGGGCCGGGCGCCGAGGACCTGTTCCTGGAACTCGGCGTTGGCGAGCACGTCGGAGGCGAGGAAGTTGACGTGGTCCAGGCGGCGCACGCCCACGCCCCGGTTGGGTTTGGCCTGCGGCTGGTTCTTCAGGGCTGGCTTCAGCTCGTCGGGCGCCCGGTAGTGCTCGCTCTCCCAGTACAGGGCGTGCTCGTGCCCGTCGGGGTCGGTGGTGAGGTACAGCTTGCCGATGCCCGGCTCGTCCTCGACCCACGTGCCGGCGCGGCCGGCCGCCTCCAGGGCCGCCACCCGGCGCTGGAGGGCCTCCTCACCGGAGGTGCGCAGGGCGAGCCGGCCGAGGCCGGGCTGCTCGCGGGCGGTGAGCACCAGGCTGTGGTGCTCGTAGTCGTCGTAGGTGCGCAGGTAGACGTTGTCGCCGTCCTGGCCGTTGACCGTGAGGCCCAGGTAGTCGGTGAAGAAGCCGACGCTCGCGTCCAGGTCGGGGGTGAACAGCTGGGCGTGGCCGACATGGGCGATGTCACCGAGCGGCGGAGTCATGGTGGTCTCCAGAGGGTTGTGCGGGTACGGGCGCCGTCGCGGCGGAACGGGGGAAGACGGTGCCGTCGAAGATCTTCCGTGCGGTGCGCACGACGGCGGTGCGGCGGACCACCAAGGGGGTGTCGCCGGATCCGGACGCGACGCTCAGGTCGATGTCCAGGAATCCGGTGGGGTGTTCGACACGGACCCTGTCGCCCGGCGCTGCGGGCTCCGCGATCCGCTCCCCCACCCCTCCGGGGACGCGCAGTCCCGCCGCCACGCTCGCGGCGCCCAGGACGCCGATCGAGGTGTGGCAGCGCACGGGGATGAAGGTGCGGGTCATGACCGCACCGCCGTGCCGGGGCGGGGCGAGCAGCGTCAGCTTGGGCACTGTGGTGCCCTCGACGTCGCCGAGGCCCATCAGCTCCCCGGCGGCCGGCCGGATCTCCTTCAGGCGGTCGGCGAGGGACCGGTCCTCTTCCAGGTCCTTGGGCGTCTCGTAGCCGGTGACGCCGAGGGCGGCGGCCGGGATCAGCACGACCGGCATGCCGTTGTCCACGCAGGTCACCCGGGTGCCGGCGACGGTGTCGCGGACGTTGCCGGTGGGCAGCAGGGGCCTGCCGCTCCGCGGGAACTCGATGACCACCGCGGCGGCGGTCCCCGGCACGCCGGAGATCTCGGCGTCCCCGGTGTAGTCGACGCGCCCACCGGGCGTGCGGAAGGTGGCGACGGCGAGTTCCCCGGTGTTGAGCATGCGGATGCGGACGGAGGTGTCCTCGTCCCCGGCGGGCACGAGCCCGCGCTCGACCGCGAACGGCCCCACTCCGGCGAGGATGTTGCCGCAGTTCTGCCGGTCGGTGACCTCGGGCCGGTCGACGGCGACCTGGAGGAACAGGTAGTCGACGTCCGCGTCGGGGTCGGCCGAGCGGGAGACCACGGCGACCTTGCTGGTCAGCGGGTGGGCGCCGCCCAGGCCGTCGATCTGGCGCGGGTCGGGGCTGCCCATGATCCGCAGCAGCAGGCCGTCGCGGGCGGCGGGGTCGGCGGGCAGGTCCTCGGCGAGGAAGTAGGCGCCCTTGGAGGTGCCGCCGCGCATCAGCGTGCAGCGCACCTCCCGGGGTCCGGTCACGACGGGTCCCCGTCCCCGACGTACTCGTCGTAGGACCGGTAGGTCACGCCCAGCCGGGTCAGCTTCTCGCGCAGCCCGTAGCGGTCCAGGCCGAGTTGGCCCTCGACGAAGGCGGCGCGGGTGGCGGCCTCCTTCGCCTCGCGGGCCTCGGACGCCTCGGCGACCCGGCGGGCCCGCTCGCGCGGGACGACCACCACGCCGTCGTCGTCGGCGAGGATCACGTCGCCGGGGCGGATCACCTGGCCGTCCACGGCGACCGGCACGTTGACCGAGCCGCCGGTGGCCTTCACCGTGCCCTGTGCGCTGACGGCGCGGGACCAGGCGGCGAAGCCCATCTCCCGCAGCTCCTGGGTGTCGCGGATGCCCGCGTTGATCACCAGGCCGCGGACGCCGCGCTGCCGCAGCGCGGTGGCGAACAGTTCGCCGAACATGCCGTCGGTGGACGGGGAGGTGGTGGTGACGACGAGGATGTCGCCCTCGCCGCACTGCTCCACCGCGGCGTGGATCATCAGGTTGTCGCCGGGCCAGCTGAGCACGGTGACCGCGGTGCCCGCGCTCCGTACGCCCTGCTGGACGGGGCGGATCTCCGGCCCGAGCAGTCCGGTGCGCCCCATGGCCTCGCTGACCGTGGCCACGCCGTACCCGGCGAGCGCCTCGACGTCCTCGGCCGCGGCCTTGGGCGGGTTGGTGACGACGACGCCGCTCATGCCAGCTCCTGCGCGATCTGCGGGTACGGGCGCATGTACGCCTCGGCCATGGTCTTGTGGGCCAGGCCCAGGTTGGGGCCGGCGTTGCGCTTGAGCTGGACACCGCGGCGGACGGCGAGGTCGGTGTAGTAGTCCCACAGGTGCTGCTGGGCGCCGAGGCACTCCATCGCCTTGCGCTTGGTCTCCCACACCTCGGTGATGTCGAGGAGCACTTCGGGCTTGAAGCCGCTCATCTCGGGCTGGTGCGGCTCGAAGTAGAAGACGGGCGGGGCGCCGATGATCTCGCCCTCGCCCGGGTAGCCGATCGCCTGGGCCAGGACCCGCGCCTCCAGCGCCATGCGGTTGGCGGCCGGGTGGTCGCCGTTGTACGGGTCCTCGACCGGGTGGGTGAGCACGACGTCGGGCTGGGTGGCGCGGTAGACCTCGACGAGCTTGTCGGTCAGCTCGGGGGTGGCGATCAGCGGGTAGTCACCGGCATCGAAGAAGCGGACCTCGGCGCCGAGGACGGCGGCGGCCTTCTCGGCCTCCTCCCGGCGTATCGCCTTGATCTCCTCCAGATTCCTGCCCTCGCGCCACGCCTTGGCGGACTCGCCGCGCTCGCCGAAGGTCAGGCACGCGATGGTGACCTTCTCCCCGCGCGAGGCGGCCAGGGCGATGGCTCCGCCCGCCCGCCACACGAAGTCCCCCGCGTGCGCGGTCACGACGAGTGTGGAGCGTGGGCCGGCGGCGGGCGCGTTGCCGTGCGTCATGGGTCGAATCTCTCCTTCTTCAGGCTCGTGGACGCCCGCCTCGGTGCGTGGGTCAGTCGCGCAGCGCCTCGATCACGCTGGTGAGGTGGGCGCGGACGGCCGCCTCGGCCGCCTGCGGGTCCCTGGCCTCGATCGCCTCGATCATGGCCAGATGCTCGTTCAGGGATTGCTGCGGGCGCCCCGGTCGCAGCGCCAGCTGGAAGCGATGGCGCACCAGTTGGGCGTTGAGCCGCTCCAGCAGTTCCACGGCCGTCAGCTGGCCGGAGAACTCCCGGATCCTGGCGTGGAGTTCGTGGTTGAGGTCCGAGTAGACCAGCGGCTCGCCGCCGGCCACGGCCTTGCGCATCGCCGTGCCCAGCTCCTTCAGTTCGGCGAGCTGCTCGTCGCTGACGGCCACGGCCGCCTTCGCCGCGCACAGCCCTTCCAGGACCAGGCGGCACTCGGTGATGGCGACCGCTTCCTCCACGGTCACCACCCGCACCCGTGAACCACGGTTGCGGATCCGCTCCACGAGTCCCTGGGACTCCAGATCGATCAGCGCGGCCCGGATACTGGCCCGGGTCACGCCGAACTGCTCGGCGAGCTCGTTCTCCACCAGCCGCTGTGCCGGTGCCATCTCGCCGCGCAGAATCGCCTGCCGCAGCTGCCCGAGCGCAAGCTGTTTCGCCTGCTCCCCGGTGCTCGGACGCGCTTGGTTCGGCATGGTTGCCCTCCCTGAGTGAGTGCCTGTCGAACGTAAATCTAGCCAAACAAGATTGTCAACAATTTTGTTCGCTCTATTGCGGGTGCGTTTCGTCCCTCCCGCGGAGCGAGGGTGCGACGAAGTGTCCGCACACCCCACCGGATTCGCCACACTCTGTCGTCCCCGAGGCGGCACGCGCCCCGGTTAGCGTCACCGCATGACCCACAGCTTCGTTGTCCACGTCCCCGACGCCGCGCTCGAGCCCGAGCCCCTCTCCCCCGCGCAGATCGTCTCCGGCACCCCCGAAGTGACCGGGAAGGTGGTGTGGGAGTCGGCGGACGGACGCCAGGTGCGCGGGATCTGGCAGATCACGCCCGGCGTGGTCACCGACACCGAGGCGGACGAGTTGTTCGTGGTGCTCAGCGGATCGGCCACCATCGAGGTGGAGGGCGGCCCGACGCTGACCGTCGGGCCCGGGGACATGGCCGTCCTGCGCGAGGGCGACCGCACGACGTGGACGGTGCACGAGACGCTGCGGAAGGTGTACGCGATCAACCTGGGATAGCCCTCGGCGAGCTATTGTCCTGTCAAAAGGTTGACAGGATGTGCGGTCCCCGCCCAGGCTGGGCCGGACAGAGCACGGACCGGTCCAACAAGGGGCTCGCATGGTGGATGCGCTGGGTGTCGCCGTCGTCGGTTTCGGCTGGATGGGCCGGGTGCACACCCAGGCGTACGCCCGTGTCCGCCACCACTACCCGCGGCTCGGGCTGCGTCCGGAGCTGGTGACGGTGGCCGAGGAGGTGCCCGGCCGGGCGGAGGAGGCGGCCGCGCGGTTCGGATTCGCCTCGGCCACCCGTGACTGGCGCGAGGTGGCCGCCGATCCGCGCGTCCGGGCGGTCAGCATCACGGCGCCGAACTTCCTGCACCGCGAGATCGGCGTCGCGATGGCCGAGGCGGGCAAGCACATCTGGATCGAGAAGCCGGTCGGCCTGACCTCCGCCGACGCCCGCGCCGTGGCGGACGCGGTGGCCGGGGCGGGGGTGCAGGGCGCGGTCGGGTTCAACTACCGCAACGCGCCCGCCGTCGAGGCCGCCCGCGAGCTGATCGTCTCCGGCGGGATCGGCACCGTCACCCACGTCCGCATCCGTCTCCTCAGCGACTACGCGGCCCATCCCGAGTCGGCCCTGACCTGGCGGTACGAGCGGGAACGCGGCGGCAGCGGGGTGCTGGGCGACCTGGCCTCGCACGGCGCCGACCTGGCCCGGTTCCTGCTCGGCGACATCACGTCCCTGACCGCCGAATCGGCGATCTTCCTGCCCCGGCGGGCCCGCCCCACCGCCGCGACCGCGGGCCACGCCCGTGCCACGGGCGGCGAACCGGGCCCCGTGGAGAACGAGGACTACGTCGGCTGCCTGCTCCGCTTCGCCTCGGGTGCCCGCGGTGTCCTGGAGGCCAGCCGGGTCTCGGTCGGCGAGCAGAACAACTACGGCTTCGAGGTGCACGGCACCACGGGCGCGGTGTTCTGGGACTTCCGGCGCATGAACGAGCTGGGCGTCAGCCGCGGCACGGCGTACCAGGACCAGCCGGTCAGCACCGTCTACGTCGGCCCAGGCGACGGCGACTTCGCCGCCTTCCAGCCCGGCGCCGCGAACGCCATGGGGTTCGACGACCTGAAGGTCATCGAGGCCCACCGCTTCCTGCGCTCGATCGCCGAGGGCACACCGTACGGGACCACGCTCGCGGACGCGGTGCGCAGCGCCGCCGTGCTGGACGCGATGGCCCGGTCCGCGCGGAGCGGGACGTGGGTCACGGTGGACCCGAAGCCCTGACGGTCGGTGCGCGCCGCCGCGCCCGCCGTCGCCGCGGGGGCATGGGCGGTTCGTCAGCCGTGAGCACCTGGAACGCCGTACCAAGAACCCCGTACAAGGAGCACCGACCTGATGCGTATCGGAATCCTCGGCCTCGGCCGCATCGGCGCCTTCCACGCCGAGACCCTCTCCGGCCTCGACACCGTCGAATCTCTGGTCGTCGCCGACCCGTTCGCGCAGGCCGCCGAGGCCGCCGCCGAGCGGTTCGGCGCCGAGGTGGCCGACTCCCCCGAGGCCGTGCTGGCCGCCGGGGTGGACGGGGTGGTGGTCGCCGCGGCGACCGACGCGCACCCGGACCTGATCGTGGCCGCCGTCGAGGCCGGCGTGCCCGTGTTCTGCGAGAAGCCGGTCGCCCGCACCATGGCGGAGGGCGTCGAGGTGCTCAAGGCGGTCACGGGCCGGGAGGTGCCCGTCCAGATCGGCTACAACCGCCGCTTCGACGCCGGGTTCACCGTGGCACGTGCCGCCGTGCGCAGTGGTGAGCTGGGCAAGCTGCACACCGTGCGGTCGACCACGCTGGACCCGGCGCCGCCGCCCGCCGCGTACATCGCCGCCTCGGGCGGCATCTTCCGGGACTGCTCGGTGCACGACTTCGACATCATCCGCTGGGTGACGGGCCGCGAGGTGACCGAGGTGTACGCCGTCGGCGGCAACCGGGGCGCCGACTTCATCCGGGAGGCCGGCGACGCGGACACCACCGGAGCGGTCCTCACCCTGGACGACGGCACGATCGCCGTGGTCTCCAACAGCCGTCACAACGCCCGGGGTCACGACGTCCGCATGGAGCTCCACGGCTTCGCGGACTCCGTCGCCGTCGGCCTGGAGGACAGGCTGCCGCTGCGCTCGGTCGAGCCCGGCGCGACCTTCCCGGCAGGTACGCCGCACGACTTCTTCATGGACCGCTTCGCCGCCGCCTACCGTGCCGAACTCGCCGCGTTCGCCGAGGTCGTCGCCGGCACCCGCCCCTCCCCCTGCACGATCGAGGACGCCCTGGAGGCCGGGTGGATCGCGGAGGCGTGCACCCTGTCCGTGCGCGAGCACCGGCCGGTGACGGTCGAGGAGGTCCGTTTCGTCTGACCGGCCGTCACCTGGCCGCCGGTGCCGCGGGCAGGTCGTAGACGTGGTCCGGGGAGACGATCTTCGTGATCGCCTCGCCGAACAGGGTGCTGGGCTCGGTGTTCTCGTGGTCGATGTCGGTGTTCAGCATCACGACCAGGGTCGCCTGCGCCGACGGGAGGTAGACCGTCAGCGACTCGTAGCCCGGCAGTGAGCCGTTGTGGCCGATCCAGCCCCGCACGTCGAAGATGCCGAGGCCGTACCCGGCGCCCGGGACGGTGGTCGGGAGCGTGGTGAGGCGCTGCTTCTGGACGACGGGGCTGACCAGGGTGTCGCCGTCGGGCAGTTCCCCGGTGGCGACCGTGCGGGCCCAGACGCGCAGGTCCCGCAGCCGGGAGATCATGGCACCGGCCGCCCAGGCCCAGGACGGGTTCCAGTCGGCCGTCTGCTCGACCTCGCCGGTCGCCGTCTGGTTCGTGTAGCCCTGCGCGTGCGGGTCGGGGAACCCCGCGCCCTCCGGGAAGACGGTGTGGTCCAGGCCGGCCGGTTCGAGGACGGTCTCGTGGATGTAGTCCCCGAGGGGCTGCCCGGAGACCTTCTCCACCACCAGACCGAGCAGGATCAGGTTGGTGTTGCTGTAGAAGAACTTCTCGCCGGGCGGGAACAGCACGGGATGCCTGAAGGAGTAGTCGAGCAGTTCCCGCGGGGTGAACGGTCGCCGCGGGTCGGACGTCAGCGCCTTGAAGAAGCCGTCGTCCTCCGAGTAGTTGAACAGGCCGCTGCGCATGCCGGCCAGCTGGCGCAGCGTGATCTCGTCGCCGTTGGGGACGCCGTCGACGAACCTGTCGATGGTGTCGTCCAGGCCGATCCTGCCCTCGTCGACCAGTGCCAGCAGCGCGGTGACGGTGAACGTCTTGGTCTCGCTGCCGATCCGCAGGTACAGGTCGGGCGACATCTTCCGGCCGGTGCTCCTGTCGGCGACGCCGAAGGACCTGACGTACTCGCCCCGGTCGGGGGTCCACAGGCCCACGGTGACGCCGGGTACGTTCGCCTGCTCCATGACCCGTCGCACGGCGTCGTCGAGCTGCCGTCGCACCGCGGGGGTGAGTTCGCGGATCTCGTCGCCGGAGGGCGACGGGGAGGGTGGTTCGACGGAAACGGCCGACGGGGGCGGGTCCACGGACACTCCGCCCGTGCCCGGCAGCACCAGCGCTCCCGTCGCGGCGGCGACGACGGTTCCCCTGCGCAGTCGCGTGCAGCGGTGTGCCATGGGCCTACTCCCACACGAGGAGACGTGCGCCGCGGACGACAGCCGTCACCGGGTGAAGGCCGGGAGCGGCCCCGTCACCCCCAGCATAGGAGCGCCCGCGCGTCACCGCCTGTCGACCGCGGGGCGCCCGGCAGGGTCACGCCCCGCACGACCTGAGGAACCGGCGGGTGCGCACCGCGATGGGCAGCGGCCGGTCCGGTTCACAGGGGTACATGTCCTGCTCGACGATGGCGAACAACTCGACGCCCAGTTCCTGGGCGGCGGTGAGCACCGGGCCCAACTCCGGGACGCCCGACGGAGGTTCGCACATCACGCCGCGCTGCACGGCCGGCCCGAAGGGCACGCCCTGCGCCCGTACGTCGGCGAGGATCTCCGGGTCGACCTGCTTGAGGTGCAGGTATCCGATGCGCTCGCCGTAGGTCTCGATCAGCTTCACGCTGTCGCCGCCGCAGTAGGCGTAGTGGCCGGTGTCGAGGCAGAGGTTGACCAGGTCGGAGTCGGTGGCGTCGAGGAAGCGCTCGACGTGCTCCTCGGTGTCGATGTGGGTGTCGGCGTGCGGGTGGACGACGATGTCCAGGCCGTAGCCCTCCTTCACCTCGCGCCCGAGCCGCTCCATGCCCGTGGTCAGGTGGGACCACTGCTCGCCGGTCAGCTCCGGGGGTTCCAGGATCTCGGCGGTCCTGTCGTCGCGCCAGAAGGACGGGATGACGACGAGGTGCTTCGCGCCCATGGCCCGGGTGAGGGCGGCGACCCGGCCGACCTGCTCCCGGGTGGCGTCCCATTCGGTGGGGCCGCGGTGCAGTCCGCAGAAGATCGTGCCCGCGGAGACCCTGAGGCCGCGCCTGCCTACCTCGTCGGTCAGCCGGGCGGGGTCGGTGGGGAGGTAGCCGTAGGGACCCAGCTCGATCCATTCGTAGCCCGCCTCGGCGACCTCGTCCAGGAAGCGGTCCCAGGGCACCTGCCGCGGGTCGTCGGGGAACCAGACCCCCCAGGAGTCGGGGGCCGAGCCGACCCGGATGCGGTCCAGGGCAGGGGGCATGTCAGGACTTCCCTTCGACGGGCTCGGAGGCGGCGGGGTCGGCGACGGCGGGCTCCGGTGCCGCGGACAGCTCCCGTTCCTCCGGGAGTTCGTCGACGTCCACTCCGCCGACCTGCGCCAGTTCGTGCTTGAGGGCGGCGAGTTCGGCCCCGCCGGCCATGTGGTTGGTCAGCGTTTCCAGGGTGACCTCGCTGCGGGCGGCGGACAGTTCGAGGGTACCCAGGCGCAGCACGCTGAAGTGGTCGCCGACCATGTAGGCGTGGTGGGGGTTGTGCGTGATGAAGATGACGCCGAGGCCGCGCTCGCGGGCGGCGGCGATGTACTTCAGCACCACCCCGGACTGCTTGACGCCGAGCGCGGCGGTCGGTTCGTCGAGGATGAGCACGCGGGCACCGAAGTGGACGGCGCGGGCGATGGCGACGCACTGGCGCTGGCCGCCCGAGAGGGTGCCGATGGGCTGTTCCAGGTCGTCCAGGACGATGCCCATGTCGCGCAGCTGCGCGTCGGCGGTCCTCTTCATGCGGGCGATGTCCAGGCGGCGGACGGGCCAGGGGCCGCGGGTCAGCTCGCGGCCGAGGAAGAAGTTGCGCCACACCGGCATCAGGGGGACGGTCGCCAGGTCCTGGTAGACGGTGGCGATGCCGCGGTCGAGGGCCTCGCGCGGGGTGGTGAAGCGCACGGGTTCGCCGTCGACCAGGAACTCGCCCTCGGTGTGCTGGTGCAGCCCGGAGACGATCTTGATGAGGGTGGACTTGCCGGCGCCGTTGTCACCGAGCACGCAGGTCACCCGGCCGGGGCGGACGGCGAGGTCGACGCCGTGCAGGGCGCGGATGTTGCCGTACGCCTTGCCGGCGCCGCGCAGTTCGACGATCGGCCGGTCGCCGCCGGGCGCGCCGCCCTCCAGGACGGCCCCGTGGGTGCCGGTGGTCTCGCTGGTCATTTCCGATCACCTCCGGGTCGCCGTGCGGCGGACCCACAGATTGACGAGGACGGCGCCGAGCAGCATCACGCCGAGGAACGCCTTGAACCAGTCGGGGTTCCAGCCGGCGTAGACGATGCCCTGGTTCACCATGCCGAACATGAAGGCGCCGAAGACCGGGCCGATGGCGGACCCGTAGCCGCCGGTCAGCAGGCAGCCGCCGATCACCGCCGCGGCGATGTAGATCAGCTCCTGGCCGACGCCCTCGCCGGACTGCACGGTGTTGAAGGAGAACAGCTGGTGCATGCCGACGAACCAGGCGCCGAAGCCGACCAGCATGAACAGCGTGACCTTGGTGAAGGTCACGGGCACGCCGACCGCGCGGGCCGACTCCTGGTTGCCGCCCACGGCGAAGATCCAGTTGCCGTACTTGGTGCGCAGCAGCACCCAGGTGGCGAGTGCCGCGAAGACGAGCCACCACACGACCGTGATCTTCACCTGGACGCCGCCGACGTCGAAGGAGGACGCGAAGATCGCCCTGGCCCGGCCGAAGCCCTCCATGTCGCTGATGTCGTCGGTGGCGACGTTGCCGGTGACCAGCTTGGTGACCGCGAGGTTCACGCCCTGCAGGATCAGGAAGGTGCCGAGGGTCACCAGGAAGCTCGGCAGTCCGGTCCTGACCAGCATCCAGCCGTTGAACGCGCCGACGGCCAGGGAGACCAGGAGTGCGACGATCACCCCTGTCCAGACGTTCAGGGTCAGCTGGTAGCTGAGCATGCTCGCGGTCAGCGCGGAGGTGACCACGGCGACACCGGCCGACAGGTCGAACTCGCCGCCGATCATCAGCAGGGCGACCGGCAGCGCCATGATGCCGATGGTGGAGGACTGGTAGAGGACCGTCGCCATCGATCCGCCCTGGCGGACCGTGGGCGCGGCGATCAGGAAGAACACGAGCACGGCGGCGGCGCCGAGGAACACTCCGACCTCGGGCCGGGCGAGCAGCCGGAGGGCCAGGGGGCGTTCCCGGGTCCGTCCGCCGGTCTCCTTCGGGCCGGGAGCCGGCGGTGTGGTCACCGCCGGCTCGGCATGCCGGGTGATGCCCATCACCGGGTGCCCTTCGCGGCGAAGCCGGCGACCGTCTCGACGTTGGACTTGTCGACGAAGGCCGGGCCGGTCAGCACGGGCTGCTCGCCGCCGCCGCTGTAGTTGCCGTTGCTCTTGTAGAGCCACAGGCCGTCGACCGCCAGGTAGCCCTGGAGGTAGGGCTGCTGGTCGACGGCGAACTCGATGTCGCCCTTCTGGATGGCGCCGGTCAGTTGCTCGTTGAGGTCGAAGGTGGCGACCTCGGCCTTGCTGCCGGTCTCGTCCACCGACTGCACGGCGGTCATCGCGAAGGGTGCCCCGAGGGTCACGACGTGGTCGATGGCGGTGTCCTGCTTGAGCTTGGCGGTGACGGTGGACTTCACGGACGGCATGTCGGTGCCGTTGACGTAGAGGTTCTCGACCGAGCCCTCGAAGGTCTTCTTCACGCCGTCGCAGCGCTGGGTGAGGCCGACGTTGCCCTGCTCGTGGACGACGCAGACGGCCCTCTTGGCGCCGACCTCGTTCAGCTTCTTGCCGAACGCCTCGCCCGCGACGCTCTCGTCCTGCCCGAAGAACTCCAGCAGCCCCATCTGCTTCCAGTCGCTCAGGCCGGAGTTGAGTCCCACGACGGGTATGCCGGCCTCCCGGGCCTTGCTCACCACGCTCTTGAGGGCGTCCGGCTTGGCGAGGGTGACCGCGATGCCGTCGACCTTCTGGTCGATCGCGTTCTGCACCAGGTTGGCCTGGTTGCCGGCGTTGGGGTCGGCGGAGTAGACGAGCTTGACGTTGTCCTTGGCCGCGGCGGCCTCGGCGCCCTTGCGGACGATGTCCCAGAAGGTGTCGCCGGGCGCCTGGTGGGTGACCAGGGCCACCGTCATCCGGGGAGTGGCCGCCTTCCCGGCCGAGGCGCCGGACCCCTCCTCGTCGGACTTCTTGCCCCCGGATCCGCTGGAGCAGCCGGCCAGGGTCAGGGCCACTGCGGCGGCCAGGGCCACGGCGGGGGCGAATCTGCGGGAGCGGGCGTGAGAAGAGCGGTCCATCTTTCCTGCACCTCACTGTGCGACGGGAACCGTGCCGGGTGAAGAACGGCTGATGCGCTGGGACCGGATACAAGCCCTTGACGCGCCCACTGTCAATACTTTGTCAAGACATCATTTCACAAGCAGGTCCGAATGTAAGTACAAAGTGTTGACAACAGTCGCCTCCGCGTCCTACACCTGGGAGGCGGCAGGCCCCCGTCCAGCCCGAGGAGCGTCCCGAATGACCGAGTCAGCTCAGCGCTTCGACCTGATCACGATGGGCCGCATCGGGGTCGATCTCTACCCCCTGCAGACGGGCGTACCCCTGGCGCAGGTGGAGACCTTCGGCAAGTTTCTCGGCGGTTCGGCCGCCAACGTGGCCGTCGCCGCCGCCCGCCTCGGCCGCACCACGGCATTGATCACCCGCACGGGCGACGACCCGTTCGGCGGCTACCTGCACCGCGCCCTGAAGGAGTTCGGCGTCGACGACCGCTGGGTCACGCCGGTCGCCGCCTACCCGACCCCCGTCACGTTCTGCGAGATCTTCCCCCCGGACGACTTCCCGCTGTACTTCTACCGCCGGCCCAAGGCCCCCGACCTGGAGATCCACCCGGAGGAGCTGGATCTCGCCGCGATCCGCGCGGCCCGCATCTTCTGGATCACCGGGACCGGCCTGAGCGAGGAGCCGAGCCGTACGGCGACCCTGGCCGCCCTCGCCCACCGCGCGAAGTCCGGCACCACGGTCTTCGACCTGGACTGGCGCCCGATGTTCTGGACCGATCCCGGCCAGGCCCGCCCGTACTACGCCGAGGCGCTCCGGCACGCGACCGTGGCGGTCGGCAACGTCGACGAGTGCGAGATCGCCACGGGCGTGCGCGAGCCGCGGGCCTGCGCCGAGGCGCTGCTGGCGGCGGGCGTGGAGCTGGCCGTCGTCAAGCAGGGCCCCAAGGGCGTCCTCGCCGTGCACCGGGACGGGCGGACGGCCGAGGTGGCGCCGGTGCGGGTCGAGGTGGTCAACGGACTGGGCGCGGGTGACGCGTTCGGCGGTTCGCTCTGCCACGGTCTGCTGGCCGGCTGGGAGCTGGCGCGGACCATGCGGTACGCCAACGCGGCCGGCGCGCTCGTCGCCTCCCGTCTGGCCTGCTCCTCCGCGATGCCCACGGCGGCCGAGGTCGACGACCTCCTCGCGCGAGCCACTCCCTGAACGGAGCTTCGTCTTGTCCCTCAGCATCCCCGACCTCACCGCGGTCAGAGCCCGGCACCCCGAGGCGATCGCCGAGGCGGCGGCCCGCCGCACGCGCCGCCCGCTGATCGGCGACACCGGCCGTCTGATGATCGTGGCCGCCGACCATCCGGCGCGCGGCGCGCTCGGTGTCGGCGACCGCGCGCTGGCCATGGCCAACCGGGCCGACCTGCTCGAGCGCCTGTGCACCGCGCTGTCGCGGCCCGGCGTCGACGGGGTGCTCGCCACCGCCGACGTGCTGGAGGACCTGCTGCTGCTCGGGATGCTGGAGAACAAGGTCGTCATGGGCTCGATGAACCGCGGCGGCCTCGCGGGCTCGGCCTTCGAGCTGGACGACCGCTTCACCGGCCACCGTGCCGAGGACATCGCCCGGCTCCGCTACGACGCGGGCAAGCTGCTGCTGCGCATCGACTACGACGACCCCGGCTCGCTGGCCACCCTGGAGTCCACCGCCCGCGCCGTCGACGACATGGCGGCACGGGAACTGCCCGTGTTCGTCGAGCCGTTCATCGCCCGCCGGGTCGGGGGCCGGGTCCGCAACGACCTGTCCGCCGAGGCCGTCACCCGTTCCATCGCCATCGCCTCGGGCCTGGGCGGCACCTCGGCCTACACATGGCTGAAGCTGCCCGTCACCCACGACCCGGACGACATGGGCGAGGTCCTGGAGACCTCCACCCTGCCCGCGGTCCTGCTCGGCGGCGACATAGGCGGCTCCCCCGAGGACCAGGCCGCCGCCTACGAGCGCTGGCGCAAGGCACTCAGGCTGCCCACCGTGCAGGGCATGGTCGTCGGCCGCTCGCTGCTCTACCCGTCCCGGGGCAGTGTGGAGGAGGCGGTGGACACGGCCGTCGGACTGTTGTGACGAGGAGAGGATCCGATGACGTACCACCTTCCCGCGGGCAGGACGGCACACGGCCCGTACGTCGTGGACGTGACACCCCGGACGGCCGGCTGGGGCTTCTCCGCCCTGCGCGTACTGAACCTGCCACCGGGCGGCACGCACACCTTCGACAGCGACGACAGCGAGTGGATCGTCCTGCCGCTGAGCGGCGGCTGCACGGTCGCCACGGCCGGCGACTCCGGCCGGGACACCTTCGAACTCATCGGCCGCCACAGCGTCTTCGGCGGCGTCAGCGACTTCGCGTACGTGCCGCGCGACGCCCGTACGACCGTCACCTCCGCGGCGGGCGGACGGTTCGCGCTCACCGGCGCCCGCTGCACCCGCCGCCTGCCCGCCCGGTACGGTCCCGCGTCCTCGGTGCCCGTGGAGCTGCGCGGCACCGGGAACTGCTCCCGCCAGGTCAACAACTTCGGTGCGGCCGGCGTCTTCGAGTGCGACAGGCTGATCGCGGTCGAGGTGATCACCCCGGGCGGCAACTGGTCATCCTTCCCGCCGCACAAGCACGACGAGCACCGGCCGGGCGAGGAGTCGGTGCTGGAGGAGATCTACTACTTCGAGTTCGCCGGCCACGACGGCGTCCCCGGCCTCGGCTACCAGCGGGCCTCGCCGTCCGGGCAGGGCCGGGGCACGGACGTGCTGGCCGAGGTGCGCGACGGGGACGTCGTCCTCATCCCGGACGGCTGGCACGGACCGTCGATGGCCGTGCCCGGTCACCACATGTACTACCTCAACGTCATGGCGGGCCCGGACGCCGAACGCGCCTGGCTGATCCGCGACCATCCCGACCACGCCTGGATCCGGGGCACCTGGCCGGAACGGCCCGTCGACCCCCGTCTCCCCCTCTACACCGCACCGGAGAGGTCCGCATGAGCGCCACCACCCGCCGTCTGACGACCGCCCAGGCCCTGGTGCGCTTCCTGTCCGCCCAGTACACCGAGCGGGACGGCTCCGTGCAACGGCTGATCACCGGCACCTGGGGCATCTTCGGCCACGGCAACGTCGCCGGACTCGGCCAGGCACTCGTCGAGTACTCCGACGTCATGCCGTACCACCAGGGCCGCAACGAACAGGCCATGGTGCACGCCGCGGTCGGCCACGCCCGCCGGCTGAACCGCCTGTCCACGCAGGCGGTCACGACGTCCATCGGCCCGGGCGCCACCAACCTGGTCACCGGCGCCGCCCTCGCCACGATCAACCGGCTGCCGGTCCTGCTGCTCCCCGGCGACTACTTCGCCTCGCACGCCGCCGACCCGCTGCTCCAGCAGCTGGAGCACCCGCTCGCGGCCGACGTGTCCGTCAACGACACCCTGCGGCCGGTGTCCCGGTACATCGACCGGATCACCCGCCCCGAAGCACTGATCCCGTCGGCGCTCCAGGCGATGCGCGTGCTCACCGATCCGGCCGAGACCGGGGCCGTCACCCTCGCCCTGCCCCAGGACGTGCAGGCCGAGGCGTACGACTGGCCGGAGGAGTTCTTCACCGACCGCGTCTGGCGCGTACGCCGCCCCGCGCCGGACCCGGCGGAACTCGCCGACGCCGTGCACGCGATCCGGGCCGCCGAGCGCCCGCTGATCGTCGCGGGCGGCGGCGTCCACCACAGCGCGGCCGAGGAGGCCCTCAAGGCGCTCGTGGACGCCACCGGCATCCCGGTCGCCTCCACGCAGGCCGGCAAGGGCGCGCTGCGCCACGACCACCCCGCCGACCTCGGCGGCATCGGCCACACCGGCACCGCCGTCAGCGACGACCTCGCCCGCACCGCCGACCTGGTGATCGGCGTCGGCACCCGCTACACGGACTTCACCACGGCCTCCGGCACCCTCTTCCAGCACCCGGACGTCCGCTTCCTGAACCTCAACATCACCGCCTTCGACGCGCACAAGCTCGCCGCCCGCACGCTGGTCTGCGACGCGCGGACCGGGCTCGCGGCACTGACGGAACAGCTCTCCGGCCACCGGGTGGACCCGGCGTACGAGGCGGAGTACCGCCGCGGCAAGGAACGCTGGGAGCGGGTCGTCGAGTCCGCCTGCCGCGCCGACGACGACGGCGCGGTACCGACCCAGACGCAGGTGCTGGGCGCGCTGGACGAGGTCGTCGGCGACGAGGACGTGGTGATCAACGCGGCCGGTTCGCTCCCCGGCGACCTGCACAAACTGTGGCGCGCCCGGTCCCCGCACCAGTACCACCTGGAGTACGGGTACTCCTGCATGGGCTACGAGATCCCGGCCGCGCTCGGCGTCCTGCAGGCCGCGCCCGGCACACCCGTGTGGGCCCTGGTCGGCGACGGCACCTACCTGATGAACCCGACGGAGATCGTCACCGCCGTCCAGGAGAACCTGCCCGTCAGACTGGTCCTGATCCAGAACCACGGCTACGCCTCCATCGGCGGCCTGTCCGAGTCGGTGGGCGCCGAACGCTTCGGCACCGCCTACCGGCACCGGGCCGCCGACGGCACCTTCACCGGCACACCGCTGCCCGTCGACCTCGCCGCCAACGCGGCCAGTCTCGGCATGGCGGTGCTGCGCGCCAAGACCGTGCGCGAACTGCGCGAGGCCCTGCGGACGGCGCGGGCCGCGGACCGTCCGACGTGCGTGTACGTCGAGACGGACACCGACGGTCCGGGGGCTCCCCCGGCGGAGGCGTGGTGGGACGTGCCGGTGGCCGAGGTCTCCGAACGCGAGGCCGTCGCCGACGCCCGCGCCCGGTACGAACGCGCCGCCGCCGACCGCCGCCGGCACCTCTGACCGCCGTCACCCACCCGGGGCCGGGCGTCCCTGCGTCAGTGGACCGCGTCCAGCCGGGCCCGCTGCTCCACTGTCAGTTCCAGGTCCACCGCCGCCAGGTTCTCCTCCAGCTGGGCCACGGACGACGCGCCGGCCAGCGGGACGATGGGCAGTTCGCCGCCGATCTGCCACGCGAGCACCACCTGGTTCACGGTGGCGCCGGTCTCCCGGGCGACGTCACGGAGCACCGCGAGGCGGGCCGGGGTGCCCGGGTGGTCGTAGTCCGGCGGCAGCGGCTTGTCGTCGCGGACGTAGGCACCGGCCAGCAGCGGCGAGTACGCGACCAGGGTGAGGGCGGGCTCGGCCCGCAGGTACCCGAGCAGTTCGGGTCCGGCGTGGCCGAGGCTGCCGTCGGGGAAGAGGTCGCTGGGCACGTCGTAGCGGGGTCGCAGGTGGCTGTGCTGGTACTGCAGCACCTCGTAGCCGGGCAGCCCGGCCGCGGCGGCCAGCGCGCGGGCCCGCTCCACGCGCCACATCGCCTGGTTGCTGACGCCGAGCAGCCCGACCGTGCCCTCCGCGACCAGTTCGGCGAAGCCCTCGACGGTCTCGCGCTGCGGCACGGTGTGGTCGTCGATGTGCGCGTACAGCAGGTCGAGCCTCTCCGAACCGAGCCGCTCGCGGCTGCGTTCGGCGGATTCGCGGATCACCTTGGCCGACAGGCCCTCCGCGTTGTCGGTGTAGCTCGTGCCGGGGGCCAGGGGGCGGGCGCCGAGCTTGGTGGCGATGACGACCTCGTCGCCGATGCCGCGGCTGCGCCGCCACCGGCCGAGCAGCTCCTCGCTCTGCCCGCCCTGCCCGCCGTCGATCCAGAAGGCGTAGTTGTCGGACGTGTCGATGAAGTTCCCGCCGGCCTCGACATAGCGGTCGAGCACGGCGAAGGAGGTCTTCTCGTCCGTCAGCGATCCGAAGAGCATGGCGCCGAGCGCGAGCACGCTCACCTCGCGGCGGCGGGCCGGATCGGTGCCGATGGTGCGGTACTTCATGATGGTCCTCCCGTTCGTACCCGGTCGTCCGGGCACGAAGGGGAGTCTTCATTTTGAAGTGCACTTCAGGTCAAGCCCTCTTGGAACCACCCGCGAACGGGCCCTCCAGCGCGGCCCACTGCAGCAGCATGATGGTCTTGGCGTCGGCGATCTCCCCGGTGCGGATCATCTCCAGGGCCCGGCGGAAGGGCAGTTCGAGGATCTCGATGTCCTCGCCCTCCTCGTCGAGGCCGCCGCCCTCGTGGGTGCGGGTCGACGGGCCGTAGGCGGCGGCGTAGAAGCCGACGCGTTCGGTGACGGAGCCGGGACTCATGTACACGTCGAACACGTGCTGCACCTCGCCGACGGTGTGCCCGGTCTCCTCGACCACCTCGCGCCGCACGGCGGCCTCGGGATGCTCGTCCTCGTCGTCGAGCAGCCCGCCGGGCGTCTCGATCAGCATGCCGTCGGGGTGCCCGTTGACGTACACGGGGAACCGGAACTGGCGGGTGAGCAGCACGGTGCCGCGATCGGTGTCGTACAGCAGCACGGTGGCGCCGTTGCCGCGGTCGTGCGTCTCGCGCTCCTGGGTGCTCCAGGTGCCGTCGGCGCGCTGGAGGTCGAAGGTGGTGGTGCGCTCGACGTACCAGTGGCTGGACAGCAGTTTCACGTCCCGGACCTTGACCCGGGGGTTCCCGGTGAGGTCGCGGCCGGTCCGGTCCAGTCCGGTGCGGCCCCGGCGGTCCGGGGTGTCGATGCCGGCGGTCATCGGGGGCCGCCCGGGAGGACGGGGCGGGGCAAGTTGGTCATGGCCCGCTTCTATCACTCCGTCCGGCTCCGTACGAAGTCCGGTGAGGCGGTGAAGCAGTCCTCCACGTCCTCCTCGGCCGCCCCGATCCACAGGTGGTCGGCGCCGGGGGACGGCCCGGAGGGCGGCTTCGGAACCGGCCGCCCGCAGTGCGGATGCCAGCGCTTGTCCCTGGGTGGGCGGGATGGCCGTGTCCTCGGCGCCGTGCAGGATCCGGAACGGGGGTGCCCCGGCGTGACCCGGGCGACCGGGCTGGCGGCCCGGGCGAGGTGCCGACCGCATCGGCGCCGACGCGGCCGCGGCCCTGCGCACCGCCCTGACCCTGCCGCGCGGGGGGCCGCCGGTGGTGGAGGCCCCATAAGGGATCTCCGTCACGCTCGGCGGCGGCCCCGGCGACTCCGAGGCGGAACGACACCTGGACTCGGCCGAGGTCTTCACCGGCGGCATGGACGGCGAGATGCTCGCCGACGCGAACCACTGATGCCCGCCGCGGCCTCGCCGGACCGGCGGGGGCCGCGGGAGGGTCCGCCTGGGCTGAGCCGACGTGAACAGACGACGACGGAAGAAACTGTCCAAACGGCTCGTCGACGCCGCGTTGGTCGGCGACATCACGCAGGTAAGGGCGCTGCTGCGCGCCGGAGCGCCGGCCGAGACGGCCGACGCGGCCGGCACGACGCCGCTGTACCAGGCATCCGTGAACGGCTCCGCCGGCATCGTCCACCGTCCGCGCGCTCGTCGAGCACGGCGCCGACCCGGACCTCCGGGAGGATCACGGCACGGGCTGGTCACCCCTCGAATGGGCGGCGCACGGCCGGCACGCCGAAACCATGGAACTGCTCATCGCGGCCGGGGCCCGTCGGCGGCCGTAGTTCCCCGGGCACGCGAAAGGGCCCTCACAGGCTTCCGTCCAATGGACGCCTGCCATATCTGTCGGCAAACGATCATTTGACGACGCCATTTGCGAACAGCGCAGGCCCGTTCGAGCCGAACCGCAGTGAGATCGGTTGCGGAGCTCCGCAGGCGGGATCACCCAGCGGTGGGCATCGCGCGACCGGAGCGCTCGGCTTTCGCGTACTGGTCCAGCAGCTTGTTGTACGTAGCGGACGGGAGGGCCGAGCCGCTTTGACGCAAGGCGTCCCGGAAAGCTCGGGTGGCCTCGGTGACGTGGTGGCCGGGGCCCAGGACGCGCACGCAGTCGTCCAGGAGCGCGGCGAAGGCGACGAGGCCGTCGGCCGGGGCGCGGTCGCGCCGGACCCGCACCTCGGCCAGGCAGCCGCGGATCATCAGCGAGCCGAGGTGGTCGGGGCCCCAGATCCGCAGGGCCGCCGGCAGCAGGTCTTCGTACGCAGTGGCCGACCCGGTGAAGTCTTCACTCTCCGCGAGCAGCTGGGCGTAGGTGGCGCGGACGGGCAGGGTCTCGACATGGTCGGGCGGCATGAGCCGCTGGTAGTCGCGGAGCAGCTCGCGGCACTCCGCGGCCGCTCCGGCCGGGTCGCCCGCCTCCGCCCGGCAGACGAGTAGGCGGCTGCGCATATCGAGCGTACGGGGGTGGTCGGGGCCCAGGACCCGCGCGAAGTCCGCGATCAGATCCTGGTAGACCGGGATCATCGTGTCCGCCTCCGCGTCGTCGGAGCGGTAGTCGGCGAGGGCTGTGCGCAGCCGGAGGGTGTCCGGGTGGTCCGGGCCCAGCACCCGGCGGTGCACGGCGATCAGATCCTCGTACGCCTCAAGGGCCGCCGCCGTGTCGCCCGCCGCGTACAGCTTCTCGGCGAGCAGTCCACGGGCGCGCAGGGTCTCCGGATGGTGCGGGCCCAGCACCCGAGCCATGTCTCCGTGCAGGTCGCGGAGGTCGGCGACCGCCCTGGAGTAGTCGCCCGCCTCGCCACGCCAGTCAGCCAAATCCGCGCGGATCGCCAGGGTGAGGGGGTGTTCAGGGCCCAGGGCCCGTCGACAGTCGGCGAGCAGCACGGCGAACTCCTCGGCTGTCTGGCCCGGGTCACCGATCAGGCCCCCGATACCGAGGAGGATACGGCGGGACTCCAGCACCTGGGGGTGGTCGGGGCCCAAGAGCGCGCGCAGGGCGGCACCCTTCTCCTTCAGGACCTCGGCGGCGGCGACCGGATCGCTCTCCACCAGCGCGTGTTGCCACCCCAGGAGCACGGCACGGTTTCCGACGACGAGCGGGTGGTCAGGCCCGAAAATCTGCTCCAGCGCGCGGGCCGACTCGTCCATGCCAGCCGGTGCCGCGGTGGTGTCTCCCGCCTCGGCGCGCAGGAGTCCCAGGGAGTAGCGGGCCCGGGAGACATCGATGTGGTGGGCGCCCAGGACCCGCACTGCGTCGTCGATCATGTCCGCCAGCTCGGCGGCGGCTCCAGCTGGATCTCCGGCAGCGGCCCGCCACTCGGCCAGCTCGTGCCTCGCCACCAGGGTGCGGTAGTCGTCACGGCCGAACGCCGCCAGGTGCTCGTCCAACAGCTCTCCGAACCGATCGCGGGCCCCGACAGGGTCGCCCGCCTGACCCTGCAGGCGCGCGAGCTGTATGCGTACGTCCAGGGTCATGTCGTCGAGGAGCCCAAGGTACGTCCGGCAGTCGCCGAGCAGCTCCTCGTACAGGGCGGCAGCGCGCGGCGCGTCTCCCATATCGCCGTGCAGGGAGGCGATCCTGGAGCGGACCGAGAGAGTGTTGCGGTGGTGCGGGCCCCGCACGCGCCGGTGGTCGACAAGCAGTCCCTGGTAGTCGACCAGCGCACCGGCCAGGTCGCCCCCCTCGGCCCGGGCGCCGGCAAGCTCGCCGCGGGCGTCGAGGGTGGCGGGGTCGTCCGGCCCGACCAGGCGGGCGCAGTCCGCGGCCAGCTCCGTGTACGCCGCCACGGCCTCTGCGGGGCGTGCGGTGAACCTCAGGAAACGGAGGGAGTTGCTGCGGCAGGTGAGGGTACGGGGGTAGCCGACGCCGTACTTTTGGGCGGAGGTGGCCGCGAGCTGCCGGTAGTGGTCCATCGATGCCTGATAGAACCCCGCACGGCCGAGGCTCTGGCCCAACCGGAGTAGGACCTCGTGCACATCGTGGTCCGACCACAGCAGGTGCTCGTCATGGGACCGCAGCGTCTCGGTGTTGGCGCGGAACCGCTGCCCGGTGGCGAAGTCACGTTCCGTCTGTGGCCACGCCTGGAGCAGGGCGTCGGCCGCCGCCCGGACGGCCCGGGCCAGCAGTTCCGGCGGAAGCTGCTCGCGCACACTACGCTGCACCAGTCCGTGGACCTGGACAGGCCGGCCCGGCGCGTAGGTGACCAGGCTGAGCCGGTGCAGGGCGTGCAGCGCGCCTGCGGCGTCCTCGGTTGTCGCGGAGATCGGTTGCTGGGTGTCGGGTGTGCGGTGGCGGGTGAGGTGGGTGAGGGCGGGTCGGCTGGTCAGGACATCGGCGGGGATCCCGTTGGGGTCGAGCATCGCGGCGAGTTGGAGCATGGGGCGGGCCAGGCCGGCGGGACGGAGCCGGTCGGCGTGTTCGATGGAGAGGGACCAGGTGGCCGCCACCGTGACGGCTTGGTCGTCGGGCAGGGCGCTGGGGTCGGGGAGCAGATCGGCCAGTTTGCTGAGCCGGTCGGCCAGCAGACGGCGGTAGCGGGCGCAGGTGACGTGGGTGTCGATGATGTAGGCGGCGGCCTGGGCCAAGGCGAGGGGCAGGTGTCCCAGGTCGGCGGCCAGGCTGTCGATCTGGTCGGCGGGCTCGTGGCGGTCGTGCGCGGTGAGTACGGCGGTGAAATAGGCGGCGGCGTCCTGAGGGGTGAACAAGCCCACGGTCACCAGGCGTCGGCCCGCTCCGGTCAGAGCGGCCTCGCGGCGGCGCGTGGTGACCAGGACACGGCCGCGCGGGCTGGCGGGCGGCCACCAGCCGCGCATATCGGCCGGGTCCGCGACGTCGTCCAGTACGACCAGCCACCGGCACGGCTTCTGGCCGGCCTTCGGCTCCAGCCAGGCCAGGAACGCCCGCGCGGCCTGCTCGGGGTCGCTGGGGTCGGCGGCAAGGATCTCCACACCAGCCTGCGCGTAGCCGGCCAGGATCGCTGAGCGGCTGCTCGCGCTGATCCACACCAGTACGTCGACCTCACCGCTGTCCCAGGCGGTGCGGGCGTAATCGGCAGCCAACTGCGTCTTGCCCACCCCGCCGGTCCCGGTCAGTACCTGGCCGAGCACCGCAGTACCCCCGCTGCCGACCGCCGACCCCAACTGATCGACCTCGGCCCGGTGCTGGAAGGACAGGGCGCGGGGCGGGATCACGCCGACCTGGTGCGGCCAGGCGGCTGGTGTGCGCGGCGGGGCGTGGTGGTGGACTTGCCCGGCGTAGCCGACGGCGATACTGCCGTGGTCGGCGAAGATGCCGCCGATGTGGGGAGCCGGCGCGGCCGAGGCGGTACCGGGTGCGCTCAGTCCTGGTGCGGACCCGGCTGGGAACGGTTTCCCAGTGTCACATTCCCCATGGTCACAGCGGCAGCGGACCCGTGGTCGGCCCGGACGTCCACGTTCCCGCCCACGGCCAGACCGCTCTGGCCGGCCGACACGCTGCGGTGGGAGGTCTGTTGGGCCAGCAGGGGGCGCAGCTCATCGGCGACCCGGGCCCGCTCGACGTCCTCCAGACTTTCCAGCAGGGCCTCGATCCGGCCCTGCCATGCGGCCTCCTGACGGATACGCACCCGCTCCACCTCGGCCGGCCGCGCCGCCTCCAGCTCGCCCGCGGTCTGATCGAGGCGCTCCAGCTCGGCGTGTTCCCGCTCCGGATTTCCCCGGCCGAACCAACGGGCCACCTGCCGGCGCACCCCTGTCCATGCATCTGTGCCTGCGGCCTGCACCACCGCAGTGCCTCCCGCCGCAGCCAGCGCAGTCATCGCCTCCGACAGCATCCTCGCCCTTCCCCCTGGGAGATCAGTCCGAACCGGGGCACGCACCTACACCGGTGCCTTCACCACGTCACTCCATCAGACATGCACCGCCGCTGTCCCTGGTTCCGCCAAGATGGCGGCCGTGGCACAGGGGCCGGGCACCGTACCTGGGGTGAGATTCAGCCGGGCGTCCATGTCGAGGTTCACAGGGCATGGCGAGACTCCATTGCCAGTTGGCCAGCGGTGCCGGCCGGACGTCGACCGCCTCGGACAGACCGGCGTACGTGAGGGCTTCGGTACGCGTGCCCGCGTGCCGCGGCGGGCATCAGTCCCCGAGGCCGTCGAGATAGGCGGCCATTGTGCGGACCGTCGGGTGGGCGAACAACTCGACGACCGGAATGGGGCGGCGGAGGCAATCCGCGAGTCGGCGTTGCACTTTGATCAGCAGCATCGAATGACCGCCCAAGTCGAAGAAGTTGTCGTCCGGTTCCACCTGGTCGACTTTCAGCACGCTGCACCACGCGTGCGCCACGATCTGTCGCATGGTCTGCGTGCAGTCCGGCGGCGAGACGTCCGGCGCCTGGGAAACGGGGGACGGAAGCGCGTTCCGGTCGAGTTTGCCGTTGCTCGAGAGCGGCATGCTGTCCATCGGAACGATGACCGCGGGCCGCATCGCGACGGGCAGGCGCTCGGCGAGATAGGTACGCAGCTCCCGAAGGTTCTCTTCGGCGGTCACCGCATAGGCGACCAGGTACGGCCCGCTGCCGTCGTCGACGGCTCGCACGTGCGCCTGCGTCACCGCCGGATGAGCAGCGAGCAGTGCTCTCGTCTCCTCAGGTTCGACCCGGTGCCCACGGATCTTCACCTGCTCGTCCATCCTGCCGACGAACACGAGACCGGAGCGCTCCGCCCGCACCAGGTCGTCGGTCCGATACCCCCGCGACCAGCCGATCCCTGGGAGAGAAGCGAACTTCTCGGCATCCAGGGTGGCGTCGAGATACCGTCCCAGGCCGACTCCCCCGATGACGAGTTCACCCGTCTCGCCCCAGCGCACGGGCCGGCCATCGGTGTCGACGACCGCGAGCCTCCAGCCGGCCAGCGGCAGGCCGATGCGTACGATCTCCCCGGGGAACAGTCTGGCGGCGCAGGAACCCACCGTCGCTTCGGTGGGGCCGTAGACGTTCCACACCACGCCGACACTGGTGGTGAGACGGTGGCCGAGTTCCGGTGGGCACGCCTCGCCGCCCAGGATCAGCAGACGGATCCCGGCGAGCGCCTCCGCCGGCCACAGCGCAACCACACTGGGGACCGTGGACACAGCCGTGACGCGTCGCTCCACCAGCCAGGGGCAGATGTCGGCCCCCGCACGCACCAGGACACGCGGAGCGGGAACGAGACACGCCCCCTGGCTCCAGGCAAGCCACATCTCCTCGCAGGAGGCGTCGAAGGCGACGGACAGTCCGGCGAGCACGCGGTCGCCGGGTCCCAAGGAGCCGTCCGGCGAGAACAACAGCACCTCGGCGTCGACGAACGCCGCGGCGGCGCGATGCGTGACGGCGACCCCCTTGGGGTGGCCGCTGGTGCCGGAGGTGAACATCACCCAGGCATCGTCCTCCGGTGCCGGGGCGCCGGCACCGGAACCGGGCGAAACCCCGTCGCGCAGGCGGAGGGTCCCCCCGGCCTCGACGACCGCGCACACCCCGGCCTCCGACCACACCCACTCGGCACGGGCCTCCGGGTCGTCGGCGTCCACCGGAACGTACGCCGCGCCGGAAGCGAGGACGGAGAGGATCGCGACATAGAGCTGGGTGGTCCCGGAGGGCATGCGCACGCCCACCCGGTCCCCGACGCCGATACCGAACCCGCGGAGCCGTTCGGCGCCCGCGTCGACCTCCGCGGCCAGGGAGCGATAGCTCAGCACTGTCGTTCCGTCGTCGATCGCTTCGTGTGCGGGGTGAGCGGCGACCGTGGCCCGAAGGATGTCGAGCAGCGTCCGCGGGGGCGGAGGCGCGGTTTCCGGCAGTACGGCCGCGCCCGTGACGGGCGCACCGGTGTGCCCTGTGGCCTGGGCGGAAGATCGGCTCGTGGCGTCCATTGTGTTCGTTTTCTCCTTCACGTTCCGCCGCCCCTTCCGGCGGTCGGCTGGTGGGGGGCCAAGACAGCGCGCAGGGTTGTGATCAGTGCGGCCGGGTCGTCGCGGAAGTAGAAGTGGCCGCCGGTGAACCTGTGCGTCCGGAAGCCGGCGCTGGTGTGCCGGGACCACTGCGACAGTTGTCCGGCCGTCACCGAGTCCTGGTCCCCGCCGAGGATGTCCAGCGGGACGGGCAGCGGGGCGCCGGGGCGGTGCCGGTAGTTCTCCAGGATCGTGAAGTCCGTCCGGAACGCCGGCAGAAGCAGTTCCATGAGGTCGGCATCCTCGGCCACCTCCGCAGGTATCCCCCCGTAGCGGTCGCAGACGGCCTCGGTCAGCTCGTCGTCGGGCAGTGTTGCAAGGTCCCGGGCCGTGCGGGGCAGATGCGGGGCGGGGTAAGCCGACAGGATCAGCCGGGCGGGCAGTTCCCGGCCTCGTGCGCACAGTTCCCGGGCCACCTCGAACGCGACGAGCGCGCCGAGGCTGTGCCCGAAGAACGCGAACGGCCCGCTGAACCGGGTGCTGTCCAGGAGTGCGGCCACCAGTGCGTCCATTTCCGTGACGGGTGGCTCCGCGGCGCGCCCGCCCCTGCCCGGCGGACAGATGCCGTAGACCTGCACGCCGGGAAGCTGCCGGCCCAGACGGATGTACTCGCCCGCCAGGCCGCCCGAGTGAGGGAAGCAGTACAGGACGACGCCGGGATCACCGGGCATGGTCTTCCCCAAGGTCCACGGGCTGCGGGCGAAGCGGCGCCCGGAGGTGTCTTCGGCGCTGCGTCCGCTGATGTGTTCGGTGCTCATCCTGCGCTCGACTCCGGCATGTCCGGGCCCTGTCGCGGCACCGGGGCGGCGCCCTGTTCTGCGCGCTCCCGGATCAGGCGGGCCAGCGACGCCGCGTTTGCGGCGCGCAGTACGTCAACGGCCGAGACGGGCACCTGGAACTCCGTTGCCGCCCAGGCCGCCAGTTTGGTGGCCAGCAGAGAGTCGCCCCCGAGATCGAGGAAACCGTCATGTGCCTCGACGTCCGGCGTCCCCAGGGCCTTCCCGTAGGCGTCGAGCACCGCACCCAGCACCTCGCACCCGTCCTGACGGTCCCCGTGCGCCGTGCCGTCCCGGGCCGCCCCGGCCTGTGTCGTCGTGGCCGGCGTGCCGGTCCGGGAAACGCTTATGTCACCGGCCGCCCCGGCCTCCCAGTGCCCGGACACGACCGGGGGTACGAGAAAGCGGCGCCGTTCGAACGGGTAGGTGGGCAGCGGTGTCCGGCGGCGCCGTTCGTCACCGTGCAGGGCACCGAGGTCGACGTACGTCCCGGCGGACCAGAGGCGGCCCACGGCACCAAGGAGGGTGGCCAGCGCGGAGACGGGTTCTGCGGGGTGCGGCGAGGCGTGCACGACCAGCCGCCCGTCGCTGTGCCCAGGGTGCTGACGAGCCAGGGTGGAGAGAGTCCGGCCCGGGCCGATGTCGACCAGGGCCAGGTCCGCGGAGCCGAACAGCGTCGTGAGAGCCTGGCCGAAGCGGACCGGGCGGCGCAGGTGGTTCACCCAGTAGTCCACCGACCGCAGGGCGCCTGGCTGGGTCCACTCGCCCGTGGTGTCCGACACCATCGGCAGTCGCGGTTCCTCAAGCGTCAGGCCCGCCAGCGTCTCGGCGAACCGCGCCATGATCGGCTCGACCAGTGCCGAGTGTCCTGCGGTGGCGATGCGCAGGACCCGGGTCTCGACCGCCCTGTCCGCCTGCTGCCGCGCGAAGCGGACCACCAGGTCGGCCGGCCCCGTGACCGTGCACTGACCGGGTCCGTTCACCGCGCCCACGGCGAGGCCCGCGGGCAGCAGCGGCGTCACTTCCGACTCGGGAAGCCGTATCGCGGCCATGGCGCCGGTCGGCAGCGAACCGAGCAGTCGGCCGCGCTCCGTCACCAGCCGCACGGCGTCCGGCAGGGAGAAGACCTCGGCCAGACAGGCGGCGGCGTACGCGCCGAGGCTGTGCCCGACCACGGCACCCGGCCGCACGCCCCAGGACATGAGCAGACGCGCCAGGGCGTACTGCACGGCGAAGACCGCCGGCTGGCCGACCGCGATGGATCCCAGGCGTCCGGCCGCCATGGCGCGGTCGTGCTCGCCGTCGGGGAACAGCACTCCGCGCAGGTCCAGGCCCAGGGGGCCCGCGGCCAGCTCGGTGATCTCGTCCAGGTGTCGGCGGAACACCGGCTCCTGGTCGTACAGTTCGCGGGCCATGCCGACTTCCTGGCCGCCCTGGCCGGCGAACATGAAGACGAGTGGCCGTTCTGTCCGCGTGGCGGCCGCACCCGCCGGTCGATCTGCGCGCAGTGCCGCCGCAGCCTCCGCTGTGTCTCCCGCTACCACGAACCGCCGGTACGCGTGGTGGTCGCGCCCCGTGCGAAGTGTCCAGGCCGCGTCCGCCAGGTCGGTCGCTGGGTGGTCGTCGAAGTGCGCCGCCAGTCGGTCGGCGGCCCGGTCGGCCGCGGCCGGCGTCCTGCCGGACACCAGCAGCAGTTGGTGCGACCGTGCTCCCGTCGTCGGGGCGGGGGGCGGCGGTTGGGCCACCACCACATGGGCATTGGTCCCGCCGAGACCGAGCGAGTTGACGCCGGCGATGCGTGGCCTTCCGTCCGTGGTGTCCCACGGGCGGGTTTCGTCGTTGACCTCGAAGGGCGAGTCGGCGAAGTCGATGTCCGGGTTGGGGTTCTCGAAGTGGAGGCTGGCGGGGAGCATGCCCCGCTCCACACAGAGCACAGCCTTGATCAGTCCGGCCACGCCGGCGGCGGCGTCGGCGTGGCCGATGTTGGTCTTCACCGAACCGATGCGACAGTAGCCGCGCCGATCGGTGCTCTCACGGAAGGCCCTGGTGAGCGCGGCGACCTCGATGGGGTCGCCGAGTGGGGTCGCGGTGCCGTGCGCCTCCACGTAGCCGATCTCCTCCGCGCCCACCCCGGCGACGAGCTGGGCGGCGCGGACCGCCCTCGCCTGACCGGACACGCTGGGCGCGGTGAACCCGATCTTGTCGCGGCCGTCGTTGTTCACGGCCGAGCCGCGGATCACGGCGTGCACGTGGTCGCCGTCCGCAAGCGCATCGGCGAGCGGACGCAACACCACCAGTCCTACGGCGCTGGCTCCCACGGTGCCCGCCGCGGCGGCGTCGAACGTCCGGCAGTGGCCGTCGGGAGACACGATGCCGCCAGGCACATAACGCGTGGCGGGGGCCTCGGGGAGCACGCTGGCCCCGCCCGCGAGTGCCATGTCGCACTCCTTGTCCAGCAGCGACCTGACCGCCATGTGCACGGCGACCAGGGAGGTGGAGCACGCCGTCAGGACCGACACCGCGGGCCCGGTCAGGCCGAGTTTGTAGGCGATGCGTGAGCTGAGGAAGTCGGCATCGTTGCCGTGGGCGATCTGCCACTCGTCGACGAACGGCAGCTCGTCGATTCGCGCCCGTACGCGTTCGCCGTACCGGGTGTTCGATCCACCGGCGAACACACCGGTCGACGGCCGGTTCGGGTTGCCGTGTCCGGCCCGTTCAAGTGCCTCGTGCGCGCACTCGAGAAGCAGGCGCTGCTGGGGGTCCATGATCAGTGCGTCCTGCGGGGAGTAGCCGAAGTGTTCCGCGTCGAACGACGCCGCGTCGGCCAGCAGTCCGTAGGCCGGTGTGTACTCCGGTTGTTGCGGTGAGATCCTGTCGTGCAGTACGGAGACGGACTCCACGCCGTCGAGGAGGTTCTGCCAGAATCGCTCCACCGTGGAGGCACCCGGGAATCTGCCCGCCATGCCGATGACGGCGACCCACCCGGCCTCGTCCGCGGCGGAATCGGTGCATTCGATGCGACCGGCGACGTCAGTGGGATCGGTGGCTGTCATGCCGTTCCTTCCTGTTCCGCCCGTGTCCGGTGGCCGACGCGTCGCGCGCCGGTGCCGCGGAGGCGGAATTCTCGAGTCGGACAGGTGCCGTGGGGTGCGGGCCGACGCCGTCCTGCACGGTGTCGGCCCGCGTTCCCAGCGCGCCGGAGACGAACAGGGCCGCGGCGCCGGCCTGGAGGACCGCGAGGCCCAGGAACGTCGGGTTCAGGCCTGCCGCCTGCGCGGCGAAGCCCGCCAGGGCCCACCCTGCCGTCCCCCCGGCCATGACGAGGCCCGTGGCGGTGGTCAGGCCCTCGGCCCGGCGGCGTTCCGGGATGCGCAGGGCCCGTACTGCGGTGGCAGGTGCCAGGGACACCCCGTTGAGCAGGCCCACCACCGCCAGGCAGCCCGCCGTCCCGCCCACGCTCAGAGGCAGCAGCAGAGTCAGGAACACCGCGGCCAGGGCCACGCGTCCGGCCACGGCCAGGACGCGGGGCGAGACGAGACGCAGCAGCCGTCCCACGGCCAGGGTGCCCAGCAGGGTTCCGCCGCCGTACGACCCCAGCAGCGTCCCCGCGACCACCGGGGAGGCGTCCGCCCGGATCAAGGCGATGACAGGGAACAGTGCGAACATCGCCTGCCAGGCCGCTTCGTTCAGCGTCAGGCCAAGGGTCCAGCTCGTCACCAGTCGGTCCGAACGCAGGGCGCGCAGCCCCTCGCCGAGCGACGGGCGGGCGGTGGGCCCGCTCTTGCCCACTGTCCGAGGCAGTCGCCGGCGCAGCAGCAGTGCGGAGACGGCGAAGCTCAGGGCGTCCAGAAGCAGTACCTGGGGCGCCGTCAGTGTGGCGATGAGGAATCCGGCGAGAAGCGGCCCGAGGAGCATGCTCAGCCGCGACGCGGTCTGGAAGGCCGCGTTGGCCCTGCTCAGTAGTTGCTCGTCGGTACCGACCAGGTCCAGCAGAATGCTCTGCTGACTTGCCATGTACGGAGCGAAGGTGGCCCCGACTGCGAACATCACCGCGGCGAACACCCCGATGGACAGTCGGTCGACGGCGTGGAGAAGGGGGAGCAGGGCGACGAGCGCGGCGCACAGGACGTCGCCGTACAGCATCACTCGGCAGGGGCCGAGGCGGGCCACCCACGGGGCGCCGAACAGCCCGAACACGGTGACGGCGGCGAACTGGCACGCCGTCACCACTCCCACCGCTCCTGGGGAGCCGGTGAGCGTGAGCACCAGCCACGGTGTCGCCACCGCACCGAGTTGCGTGCCCAGGATCGACACCGTCTCCGCCAGGAGCACCACCCGCAGGACCGGGTGGCTTCCACACCGGACGCCGTCCGGACGCGTGGGGGCCACCTCAGCCTCGCCTCTGCCGGTCGGGCGACGGGGTGCGGGACGGTTCGGCCGCGAACGTGCTCCGTTGCCCATGCGGGTCCGGGGCGGGGAAGATCGTCACCCGGACGTCTGGGCGGATGGCGTCCGGACCGGTGAAGTCCGGCTCCATGGCATGCGGGATGCTGAGGTCGGGGCCGGCCACCGGATTGGTCAGTTGGTCCGTGAGGCTTCCCAGTGTTCGGCCGAAGGCGGTGGCGAGCTGCTCCATGTCTCGCCGTCGGTGGCGGTCGCCTCGATAGGCGATGCGGCCCGACATCTGCTCGCCGTCCAGGGCGAGTGACACCGTGATGCCGG
Source organism: Streptomyces viridiviolaceus (assembly GCF_014650995.1). Classification (GTDB taxonomy): domain Bacteria; phylum Actinomycetota; class Actinomycetes; order Streptomycetales; family Streptomycetaceae; genus Streptomyces; species Streptomyces viridiviolaceus. Next base: position 100,933 of record NZ_BMWA01000007.1, on the reverse strand, counting down.
TCTTGCCGAGGAATCCCGCGCCGGCCCGGCCGATGTCGATCGCGTGCAGGGACCGCCCGCCGACTGCCGACCGTCGACCACCGGCGGGCGCGAACTCCAGCGACACATCGCTGTAGGGGGTCCGTCCCGGCTGCCGCGGCGGATTGAGAAGGTGCACCACTTCGTCGAAAGGGGTCCAGGCGTGTTCGAAAGCCGCCAGCACCTGCGATCGCGAGGCGCACAGGGCATCCAGGAAAGTGGTGCCCTCTTCGATCAGGGAGCGCAGCACCACGGTGTTCTGGCACGGGCCCAGCACGTTCGCAAAGCCCGGCGCGTCGCGGTTGCTCATCTCGGTGCAGATCACCACGTCGTTTGCCGCACTCCAGCGGTGGAGCACCGCCGTCAAGGCGGTCAGGGCGGCCATGTAAGGGGTGACACTGTGCCGGGCCAGCAACGGACGAAGCGTCTCCAACAGCCGGGCCGGCAGCGGAATCTCCACCAGTCCATTGGGCTCCGGCCGCGCGGGGGCGGGGAAGTCGGTGTGGACCGGGGCGCCGGCCAGCTGCTGCTGCCAGTACGCCAGGTCGGCCCGGTGGCGCGGAGTACCGCGGAGAGCCTCCTGCGCCGCCGTGAACTCGCGGTACTGCGCCACAGGCTGCGGGGGTAGCTCCGCCCGGCCCGGAGAAGGCACTGCGGCTGTGGTGAGCGACGGCCGTTCACCGGCCGGCCGGGTCAGCAGCCGCGCCACATCGTGGGCCAGTTCACGGGCCTCTGCCCGGGACACCTGATCGCCCCGGTAGGACAGCAGCGCGGCGTGCTCGCCCTCTCGTTCCGTCACCGTCAGCACGAGGCTGAACTTGGGTGCGTGCGCGAGGAGGGAATCCGGCACGTACGGCTCCAGGTCCGCACCGCCGAGCACTGGAGGTGTGCCGGGGCGCGGGTCCATGTTCAGCATGACGTCGACGTACGGCGTGCGCCCCGCGGCACGTTCGGGTCGGAGCAGGTCCAGGACGTCTCCGAAAGGCGCCGCGGAGTGCTCCCTCGCGGCCAGCAGTTGGCGGCGGACCGCGCGCAGGGCGGTGGAGAACGCGTCCGGCGCCTCACCCTCCGGGCCGATGTCCAAGCGCAGCACCACCGTGTCGAGGCACGGGCCCAGCAGGTTCCGGAAGCGGGCCCGGTCCCTGATCGTCATCGGCACGCCGAAGGTGAGTGACCGTTGCCCGGTCCAGCGGTGCAGCGCCAGGGCCAGCGCGGCGCCGAACGCCATGAACGGGGTGGCCTGGTGCTCGGTCAGCAGCGGTCTCAGTGTGCGCGCCATTCCGGCGGGCAGGGGTACCCGGACCACTCCGTCGGGTTCGGTCCGCGTGGGGGCGGGGAGGTCGGTGCGGGCCGGGGCGCCGACCAATCTCTCCCGCCAGTACGCCAGGTCGGCCCGGTACCGCGGGGTGTCGCGCAGCGCCTCCTGCGCCGCCGTGAAGTCCCGGTACTGCAGCGCCGGGGGCTCCGGGCGCTCCCCCCGGTGCACCGCCCGGTGGCAGCGCTCCAGCTCGTCGAGGAGAACGGGCACGGACTCGCCGTCGATCGCCAGATGGTGCACACACACCAGCAGCGCCTGCCGATCTGCCGCCAGATCGGCCAGTGCGACCCGCAGCAGCCGGCCCGTCGCCGGATCGAAGGGGTGGGCGGCCATCTCGTGCAGCCGACGTGTCAACTCCCCGTCGGGGTCCTGTGACGTTCTCAGGTCGAGTTTCTCGATCTCCGGCCGCCAGGGCTCGTTCACCACCTGCCGCAGGACATCGGCCTCCGCTACGAATGCCGTGCGCAGGAGTTCGTGTCCCTCGACGAGGAGGGCGAACGCCTCCTCCAGCTGCTCCGCGTCCAGTCGGCCGGACGTCTTCCACGCCATGGACACGTTGTGTCGTCCTCGGCCCTTCAACTGTTCCGCGAGCCAGATGCTCCGCTGGAACCCGCCGGCGGCCGGCCACCCGGCGCCGGCGGGGACAGCCGGGACGGGCACGGGGACGTCTTGCGTTCCGTCCGGGATTGCATCGGCTCGTGTGGCCAGTTCACGGTCAAGCAGGCCGGCGAGGTCCCGCAGCCGTGGGTGTTCGAACACGGCTCGCACCGTCAGTGTGAGGGCGAATCGTTCACCGATCCGGTCGACCAGTTGGAACGCCAGCATGGAGTGCCCGCCGAGCAGGAAGAAGGAGTCGTCGGAGCCGATCGGGGACACGCCCAGCAGGGCCTTCCAGATCTCGGCCAGGGCGGCGGCTGTCGGGGTCAGGGGCCGCGCCCGGTCCGAGCCGTCCTCGTGGGCGGCGGTTCTGGTGTCGGACGCCTCCGGCTCCCTCAGCGCTTTCAGGTTCTTCAGCGCTTTCAGGTCCAGCTTGCCCTGGGGCGTCAGCGGCATGTGCGTGACCGTCTTGAACAGCGACGGAAGCATGTAGTCGGGCAGGGTCGCGGCGAGGTGCGCGCGCAGCGCCTCGACGGGCGGCGGGTCGGTGCTCTGCACGACGGCGGCCAGCCGGTCGTCCTGGGCGAAGACCACCGCATCGGCGACGGCCGGGTGCCGGCGCAGACAGGTTTCGACCTCCGCGGGTTCGATCCGGTATCCACGCAGTTTCAGCTGGGCGTCGGCCCGGCCGTGGAACCGCAGCGCGCCGTCAGGACCGTAGCTGGCGAGGTCGCCGCTGCGGAAGAGCCGGCCGGGACCGACCGGGGAGACCACGAAGCGTTCCCTCGTGAGCTCCGGACGGTTCAGATAGCCTTCCGCGACTCCGGCGCCGCCGATGTAGATCTCGCCCACGGCACCCGCCGGCAGTAGCCTCCGGCCGGTGTGCCGGTCAAGGAGCAGCAGCGTGGTCGTCGGCAGTGGAGAGCCGATCACGCTGGCGTCCGCGTCCATGTCGGCCCTGGTCACCGTGTGGATGCTGGCGTACACGGTGGTCTCGGTGGGGCCGTACATGTTCACCAGCTGTACCTGCGGATAGCGGTCCGCCCACGTCTTCAACATGGCGGGGCGCAGTGCCTCGCCCGCGAAGATGACGCACCGCAGGGCATGGGGGGCGGCTGCTGCTCTCTGCTCCGCCTGGAGCAGCCCCCGGAAGGCGGATGGCGTCTGGCACAGCACCGTGACCCGTTCCCGCTGGACCAGTTCCCACAGCAACGCGGGGTCCTTCGCCTGCTCCTCCGAAACGAGCACCGCACGACCGCCGTGCGACAGTGCACCGAGCAACTCCCACACGGAGACGTCGAAGGTGGCGGAGTGGAACACCGTCCACACGTCGGACGGTCCGAAGGAGAAGGGGAACCGGTCGTTGTGCAGCAGCCGGATCAGGTTGCGGTGGCTGATCACCACGCCCTTGGGACGGCCGGTGGTGCCGGAGGTGTAGATGCAGTAGGCGGGAGAATCGAGCGGAACGTCCGGCAACGGGGTGTCGTCCTCGCCCGACTCGGGCAGCCGGCTCCCCCGAAGCACCTGGCCGCCGAAGCCGGCGAGGCCGGGATGGGGTACGGCCGGCTCGTCGGGCACCACGGCCCACCGAGCGCCCGAGTCGGCGAGGACGAACTCCAGTCGCTGGGCCGGGACGGCCGGGTCGACCGGCACGTAGGCGGCGCCCGTCAGCAGGACTGCGAGGATCGTCCGGACCTGCTCGGGTCCTCTGGGCAGCACCAGCGCCACCAGTTCACCGCTTCGCACGCCTGCGGCCCGCAGTCCGCGAGCGGTGGCCTCGGCGTCCGCCAGCAGCTCACGGTAGGTCAGTGCGGTCCGGTTCGCGGTCACCGCGACGGCGTGCGGCCGCGCGAGAGCACGCTGCCGGATGACCTCGTGGACAGGAATCCGCGGGTAGTCGGTCTCCGTGCCGTTCCAGACGGCCAGTTGCGTGTACCGCTCGGTCTCGGTCAGCGGATCGGCCGCGCCGACGGCTCGCCGGGGTGTCTCGATGAGCTGTCCGAGCAGCCGACGGTAGTGCTCGGCCATGGTCCGCATCCGGTCGTGATCGAAGCACCGCCCGTCGAAGACGAGCCGGCCCTCGAACTCTCCGGCACGCCGTCGCAGCAGCAGGGCCACGTCGTGGTTGGCGCAGATGGCATGGCTTCCGGGCGCCTCTGATCCCGGCCCGTGGTCGTGACCCTCGTACCCCCCGTCGTCGTAGGCGAAGAGCACCTGGCTCAATGGGGCCGTCCGGTCAGCTCTCGACGGGTCCACGAGCCGCATCAACTCGTCAGCCGGTGCCTGGGCGTGGGCAGCCGCCTCCGTCAGCTCGGCCGCCGTACGGGCTGCGAGCGTCGCGAAGTCCTCGGCCACCTCAGGCCGCAGCCGCACGGGCAGGACATCGGTGCGCGGACCCACCATGTGCCGGTTCGAAGAGGGTCGTGCGCCGTGCGCGACGCCGACGAGCAGGTCCTGTCGGCCGGTGTACCAGCCGACGAGGGCAGCGAAGGCAGCAAGCAGCACGTCCCGGGGCCCGATGCCGAGGCGTTCGGCCGCCTCGCACACCGCCCGCTCCTGAGGAACGGCGAACGCCACGGTCTCTTCCTCGTACCCCTGCACAGGGAGGCCCCTCCCCCGGGGCCGCAGCCCGGGCAGCTCCAGCGGTTCGGCGGCCGGGCGCAGCCACGCCGCGCGTGCCTTCAACGCTGTGCTGGAGGCACCCCCCTGACCGGTGCCGTCCGCCGGAGCGAGGAGGGTGTAGTGGGCAGCCAGTTCCTTGAGCAGGATGGCCGTCGACTCGCCGTCCCACAGCAGGTGGTGGACGCACAGGAAGAGCACCTGGCCGCTTCCCGTCTCGACGAGCGCGGCGATCAGCAACCGCCCCGAGACGAGATCGAACTCGTGCTGGGATGCCTCGTGCAGCCAGTCGTCCAACGCGCGCTCGGGGTCGGCTTCGTCCCCGAGGTCGACGCGATCGACCTCGGGCGTCCACGGCGGGAGCACCACCTGCAACGGTTCTCCGTCGCGCTCGTGGAACGCGGTACGGAAAATCTCGTGGCGTTCCACCAGCCGGGCCAGCGCCCCTTCCAGTGCCGCGGGATCCAGGCCGCCGCCCGCGACCCGCCAAGCCATCGGCACGTTGTACGCGCCCCGCCCGGGCTCCAGTTGTTCGGCCAGCCAGACGCGTTGCTGGAAGGCGGAGGCCGGGAACGTCTGCGGCACGGGCGCGGCCGACCGTTCCGGCGCGGCTGCGCAGACAGCGGCGGCGAAGTCCGACAGACGGGGGTGATCGAACAGGACGCGGATCGGAACCTCGCGGCCGAACCGCTTCGAGACCGCGAGGGTGAGCCGTTCGGCCAGCAGCGAGTGCCCGCCGAGTTCGAAGAACGAGTCCTGCTCATCGATGTCGTCGATCCCCAGCGTGTCTTCCCAGACCTGCCGCATCTCGGCCAGTTCCCGCGGATGCACCGCGGGCCGGTCCGCCTGCGCGGGCCGTGCGGGTTCGGTACGTGGGGGACCTGACCGCTCTCCCGGCTCGGGGGATGGCTCCGGCACTCCGGGATCCGTGCTCGGTGCCGACAGCTGGGTGTGCGGGTCGGCGGCGATTGTTTCCAGCACCTCGCGGTAGCCGGCCGCCATCGCGGACACCTGTGCGGGCCCCACGACTCCAGCCGGGTCCTTCCACAGGACATGGGTTCCGGTGCTGTCCTCACGCACCATCAGTGCGAGCGGGAAGCCCGCGCTGCTCTCCACCTCCAGCAGACTCAGGAGGGCGGACGAGCCGACGGCCTCCAGGCGCAGCGCCTGGAGATCCACGCCCTGGCGCGACCCGGTGTTCCAGTACTGGAACACCGTCTGATGCGTGCGGGCGTGCGCCTCGGGACCCGTCAGTCCGGCGGCGCGCATCACGGCGGGCAGCGGCAGGTCGCCGTGGCGCATGCCGTCCTTCACCCGGCCCCGTACCCGGGCCAGCAGGTCCGCGTGGGTGTCGCGCTCGTCCACCTCGACCCGGATCGGAAGGGTGTTGACGAAACAGCCGACCCGTTCCCGCACGGCCTCGTCGGTCCGGCCGTGGAAGGGCAGGAACACCAGGAGGTCGCTCGCCCCGCTGCAACGATGCAGCAGGGCGTAATAGGCGCCCAGCAGTACGGTGACATAGGAGACGCCCAGTTCGGCCGCCCGAGAGCGGAGCCGGGTGACGAGGCCGGACGGCAGCCGCTCGCCGAGCGTGGTGTACGCGGGCTCGCCCACGGACCCGTCCACGCGCCGTGGCAGCAACGGCCTCGGCGTGTCCGTTCCGAGAGCCCGGCGCCAGTAGGCGCGGTGCGCGTCACCCGCCTGTGTGTCGGCCAGTTCGCGGGAGCGGTCGGCAAACGCCCGCAGCGCCGGTACGGGGTCGTCGGCCGGCAGCGCCTCCCCCGTGTAGGCACGCCGCAGCGCGTCGGCCAGGATCAGGACGGACGCCCCGTCGTACACCAGGTGGTGGACGGCGAGCAACAGCACCATGTAGTCCGGCCCGTGGAGCAGGTCCACCCGGGCCAGCGGCCCGCGGCGCAGGTCGAAGGGCACCTGCCAGGCACGGCGGACGGCTTTCTCACGGGGCAGGGACGTGGTCGACTCGCGCACCGGGATACCGGGGGCGTCGGACCAGTCGAGCACTGGCCCCCGGGCGCCGACGACCACTCGTCCACGGAGCTGCGGGTACGCCCGGCCGACGGCGGCCACGGCCCGGCCGAGACGCGCGGGGTCGATCACGCCGCGCACCGAGAAGGGCGCCGGCATGATGTGTATCCACTGCTCGGGGTCGCGCTGCCAGACGACCCACATTGCTTCCTGACCGACGGAAAGGGGGATCTGCTCCGGGCTGTCGTTCACGCCTGTATTCCTTCCGCGATGTCGTCACGGGTCGCGGCGCCGGGCGTGTCCGGTACCGGATGAGCCGGGGCCGGGTTCTCCAGCCAGGCGTCGCCGAGCGCGGCGAGGTCCGGTGCCGGGTCCGAGGTGGACAGCCGCCGTTCCAGGTCGGCCACCCGGTGTCCGGCCGAGGTGCAGTAGACGTCGGCCAGGCCCTGTCCGCTGTCGTCCCCTCCTCCGGCCATGGCCGAGGCGCGGGCCAGGACGAGGGACATTGTGAGCAGTTCCCTCGCGAGTCTGGTGAGCAGGATGAGCGTGCGTTCCTTCTGCAGGAGTTCGGAGCGGTCCGGGTGCGCGCGGACCAGGTCCGAGCAGATGCGCCCGAACTCGTGGACCCCGGCGGCGACTGCCCCGAGGTGGTCGAGGTTGCGGCTGCTCAAGTGGGCGTCGTCGATACAGGCAGCGGCCGGGTCCGAGGGGGCCGGCTCGGTCGCCGACTCCGGCCGGGGGTAGTAGTAGGAGAGGATGTAGAACCGCGCGATCCAGTTGTCGATCTGGAAGTCCACCCCGCCGGAGATCCGCAGGCCTCGTACGTCCCTCAGCAGTCGCTCCATAGGCACTGCCGGCGCGCCTCGGCGCGCCTTGCTGCCGGAGGTTTCGTAACCCTCGCCTCCCATGAGGGACAGCGTCCGGTCCAGGATGCCCCAGCCGAGGTCGGTGCCGATGTTCTTGGCGGCGTTCTGTTCGAAGCGGACATTGAGTCCTCTGTCCTGGTCTTCAGGAAGCAGGCACCATTGGGCGACCGTCTCGATGGCGAACGTCTCCGCCAGTGATTCCGCCAGTTGCCGCCTGATTTCCTCGTACTCCCCCAGCGGCCGTCCGTCGACCGTCCGTCGCGCCACGAACTCCCGGGCCCACCGGTTGCAGAGTCGCGCGGCCGCCAGGGAGGGCGCCACGATGTGGTACAACCGCCCCCTGATGACCAACGCCGAGGACGTCGCCGTCATCCTCACCCGGTGTTCCGTGTCGGGCTCCACGAGCATCTGGTCAGCGGGTACGAGTACGTCGTCGAACCGCAGCCAGCCGTTGGGGAAGCCCTTCAGGCCCATGTACTCGTGCCACTGCCCCGCCGTGACACCGGGGCTGTCGGTGTGCAGGAAGAATTCCCGTATGCGGCTGCCCTCGCCGTCGTGCACCATGGCGGTCACCCCCACCAGGCCGGCGACAGGAGCGTGACCGACGAAGATCTTCTCCCCATTGATCAGGTAGGCGTCCGCTGCGGGCACGGCTGTGGCTGTGGTGGTCCTGTCGCGGTTGGCCGCGCCGGTGGGCTCCGAGTCCGCGCTGGCCGACAAGCCGTCCCGCAGCACGTGTTGCCGCAGGAGGTCACGCAACGGGCCTTCGGGGACGAGCGGCAGGAAGGCACCGGCCCCGAGCGTGCTCTCGATCCCCAGGGACATGGCCACGGGCATGCACCAGTTCGCGGCCGACTCCAGCACCCTGAACGTGTTGTAGTGGGACAGCTCGTGGCCGCCGAGCCCGGAGTTCAGTTGCAGTTTGAAGTACCCGCGTCCGGCCAGTTCCTCGATGAAGCCCTCGGGCAGGCTTTTCTGGAGGTCGACGGCGTCGGGGTCCACTCTCTTGCGGAGCAGATCCGTCATCTCGTCGATGAAGGCCCTGCCGAGGTCCGCGTCTTCCTTCCCCTGCGTGGGGAAATCGCGTATCAGATCCCATCGGAACCGGCCCCGGTACAACTCCTCCAGGAAGCTTTCGCGGTTCGGATCGCTCAGGGCGTTGTGGGTGGTCGTCCCCATGGTGATGGCGTCCCTTCGTCCGGTTGTCATGATCGCGCCGCGAGGGCTTGTCGGTCGGTCTTGCCCGACACGGTGAGGGGCAGGGCCTCCAGCTGGACGAAGCGGCTGGGCGTCATGTGCCGGGGCAGCAGGGCTCTGGCCTGTTCGGCCAGCTCGTGCGGGGCGGAACCGGTGTGCGTGGCGTAGTAGGCGATGAGGACGTCGCTGCCGATCCTGCTGCGGACACGGACCACCGCCAGGTCGCGGACGCCGGGTATCTGCCGTAGCACCGACTCGATCTCTCCCGGCTCGATACGGAAACCGTTGATCTTGACCTGGTCGTCGGCCCGGCCCGCGTAGCAGAGGGTGCCGTCGCCGTTTTTGACCGCCAGGTCGCCGCTGCGGTAGCAGCGGACGGGGGCGCCGTCCCGCAGGCTCAGGCCCCGGAAGCGCTCCGCGGTCAGTTCGGGCCGGCCGGTGTAGCCGATCGCGACGCCCTCGCCGGCGACCCAGATCTCCCCCGTTCCCCCAGTCGCCACCGGTCGGCCGTCCTCGTCGAGGACGTGGATCTCCCAGCCGTCCAGAGGCTCGCCGAGAGCGGTGGCGAACTCACGGTCGTCCGTCTCGGTGTCCAGTTCGTCGTCGGTCAGGTCCCGGGTACTCACGAACACCGTGGTCTCCGTGATGCCGTAGGTATTGGTGAACGCGCAGTCCGTGCTCACCGACCGTCGCCAGGAACGGATGTCCCCCACATCGACGGCCTCGCCCCCGAAGACGATCCGCCGCACGGTGACCGGCGGATCGGGCAGCTCCCGGGCGGCAGCGGCCAGGTAACGGAACACCGACGGCACGATGTTCATCACGGTCACCCGCTCACGTGCCAGCAGTTCGGCACTGGCGCGCGGTGAGAGCACCGTGTCCGAGGGCACCACCACGAGGGTGCCGCCGGTGGCGAGGGCGCCCCACATCTCCCACACCGAGAAGTCGAAGGAGGAGGAGTGGACCAGGGTCCACACATCCCGGTCCGTGAAGTCGTACCGACGGCTCATCGCTTGCACCATCGCCACTACGCTGCGCCGGCTGATCTCCACGCCCTTGGGCCGCCCCGTCGACCCCGACGTGTAGATGACGTACGCAACCGCCTCAGGATCGACATCGGCGGCCGGCTGCCGGGGCACCTGCCGCGACCAGTCGACCTCGTCCAGGCGCAGGGGGGCCGCAAAGGCCACCTCTTCGGGCACGTCCCTGTCGGACAGCACCGCCTCCACCCGGCTGTCAGCCGCCATGAAACGTACTCGTTCCGGCGGGTATGCCGGATCGAGCGGCACATAGGTGTGACCGGCCGCGGTCACCGCCAGCACGGCCGTGACGACGTCCACGGTACGGCCCAGGAAGAGGCCTATGCGTGCGCCCGGCTCGACACAGTGCTCACGAAGCGCGGCGGCGAGTACGTCCACCCGGCACGCCAGCTCGCGGTAGGTCAGGGACGTACGGTCGTCGCGCACCGCCACGTTGTCGGGATGTGCTGCCGCACGGCCGGAGAAGAGGCAGTACATGACGGAGCTGTTCGGTAATGGAGTGGACACGGGGTGGTAACCACCTCTCCTAGATAACCGTTATGTATGCGGTACAGGAACGTGAGCGTGCGGAACACTTGGACGCCATACACTCCTGGCGCACTGTCGAGCATTCAGGCGTAACCGGCAAGCCGTGGGCCGACGAGGCATTACGACTGCAAAAAGGCACCTCATACCGGCATGCAGGCGGCATCGACGCGCGTAGATACCCCACACGCGGATAAGCGACGGTTCGGGTATCCATGCGTTGCAAACAGGCGGCGGCACCTGTGGATCCCGCCCGCTCTCCTACCTACATGTTAAGTATATGGCCTCCGTCGCTGTCCGTCGAGGTTCAGCTTCTCTCAGCGATCGACGGCCCCTGGGCGCGGTCCAGGGCGGCAAGCAGGGTCTCGGTCCGCACGGTCGTGGGCGCCGGTCCGGCCGGATTCGGATACAGCGCATGCCCGGCGGGGAGCCGGACCAAGAGGTCCCGGCACGAGATGATCTCCGAGGCCAGCGCTCCGGCCGTGTCCAGATGAGGCTGCGCGGTGAAGACGGGGACCACTGCGGTCCCGTCGGGGGTCGCCCCGGTGACCACACCGCCGTCCGGCCGGGTCAGCACGGCCAGCTCGGCCCCGGCGAGCGTACGCGTCACCTCGTCGGCCGGGCCGTAACCGGTGGCGGCCCGCTGGACAGCTTCGTCGACGGGGTCCGTGGGCGGGTTCCAGCCGAGCGCCGCGGGCGAGGGACGGTACTGTTCATTGCTCTGCCACTCGACGATCTCCCCTGTCCCGTCGGAGCGCCACTGGCCGACGACCGCCCAGGCGGGCGGGGCCGCATCACTGTTCCAGGCGGGGTCGACCATGCCGACCCAGTGGTCGGGAGCCTGCCGGGCGGCCTGCTCGATGTCCTCCGGCGGCTCGGGCACGACGGGCTTGTCGGCGGTGGTGGCGCCGCCCGCCGCGGCCGGGGAAACGCCGCCGGCGGTCGTACTGTCGCTCATGGAGTCACTCCGTACTCGGTCGATCGGCCCGGTGGGGTCCGGCGTACGGCGGAGTGCTTTCTCTTACTCACGGCGGGCGGTCCGCCCGGGCACAGGCCGGCCGGCGGGCACAGCATGGGGTGTGACCGAGGACGGCCAGGTCCTCACTCCGACACGCGCTCGGCATCCTCGCTCCGCGGGGCTCGCCCGACTCCCGACTCACTCGCCGGCACCGCGACGACCAGCTCCTTGGCGGCCTTCTTCCCTTCGGTGAGGGAGGAGGTATCGTCCGAGGCAGACGTCTGGTCGAGGAGGTCGGTCTCGTCCTGAACCGTCGCCCCCGTGCCTGTGGGATTTCTGTCAGGATCGTCATCCTGCCTTTCCGGCACGGTGGGCCAACAGGTCAGCGCCTTTCTCCTGCCCCCTGTGACACTTCATCTGCCCCGGAGGCCCCGAGCGCGGTGTGGCCCCGGTACGCCTCGGCGGACGCCGCCGTGACCGTCGGTGCGCGAGGAGCAGCCGGTTGCCCTCGGCCTGGAAGACGAACGGCCTCGAGGTCTGCGGGCCGCGCGGTCCGCCACCCACCGTGCACGGTCGGGTGAGGCTGCCTGGGGTCATCTCCAGGACGCGGAGCTGCGGTGGCGCCTCCCACTGCTGCTCGGACTGGGACCAATCGGTGGGCGCCACGGCGGTCGATGACGACGGAAGACGGGTTGTACTCCGTGCAGACGCTCGCGGGCGGGGCGATCCGCGGTATGTCCCCGCCGTCCATGAACACCACACGGTCAGCCGCCTGCTGCGCGCAGTCACCTCATGCTGATGAGGATCATCGGTCCGGAGTTGGTCGACGCGACGTACCGGCACAACCTCGACTCTCCTTGACCGCACGGCCTGCGTGCGCCCCCGACTCGCCTGCGGCGATGTACCAGAGCCACAGGGTGCAGGGCAGCTTCGACGGACGTCGGTCGGTGTCCGCCGCACGCCGGCTAAGCGCGGGTGTGGATCCGGCTGCGTGTCCCGGTAGCCGGAACGGCGGAGTACCGCGGCGAGGACCGGAGCTCGCGCACAGGGGATGTCGCCCCGTCCTCCACCGAGGTGAGCCCGAATGCTCCAGGGGCGTCTCGGACGTGCGGGTCGCCGTCGCCGACGACGGCCTCGTCACCGGCGACGGTGGCCCCGTCCGTCCCCGGCTCCGCAGCCAGTGTCTCCTCGTGCTCGGGCAGGCCGGGGCCCACATCCGCCGCCCCCCGGGCGGTAGCCGTCGCGGCGGTGTCATCCCGGGTCCAAACGATCTGCCGCGCCTGGGCGTCCCAGGTACCGGTCCGGCCGTAGGAATGGTCGTAGACCTGGACGATCGCCTCCGGGGCGATCCGTCCGGTGAACGTGGTCTCCCGCTCGTCCTCTCGGAATCCAGGGGTGCCCTCCGCCCGAACGAGCGTGGCGTTGACATCCACTCCGGCCGGTTCGGGGTCGACAGCCGCCGCGATCTCGTAACGGAACCGAGCGCCCATGTAGCGGTTGCCGCGCTCGCGGGTGGTGTCCAGGGTCACCAGCGCCGACGGGTCGTCCGCCTGGAACCCGTGCCGGAACACCTCCTCCGGTTCCCTGCCCGAGAAACGCCACAGGAGTTCGCCGGGCCGGCTCTCCACCACGTAGTCGCGGTCTTCGGGGTCGACCGTGCGGTAGTCCACCGCCGGCGCCACGTCCGCGTCGTCTTCCCGGTCCTGGACCTGGTGCCGACCGCCGGGCGGTACGAGGTGTGGCGGTACGAGGCCGGGCAGGGCGTACAGCTCGTGGACGTCGCCGTCAACCGCCCACGCCTCTTCGGGTGTGGCCACGTCGGCCAGTCGGGAGGCACGCATGATTTCGAACAGCGAGTGGTCCTGGCCGGGCAGCATCCAGCCGAGGAGTGCCCGGCGGAAGTCGGTGGCGGTGGCGTCCGGCACGTTCAGCCACTGGAAGGCACGCAGCAGACGCAGGGTGGTGGCCGAGATGCCGGCGACGAGGGGCATGCCGTGTTCGTCGTGCCACCGCCGGTACCAGGGCGACTGGTCGTCCAGGTCGAAATAGGCGATGCCCTCCACCCAGCTCAGCGGAAGTTCCGGTCCCTGTTCACCGTCCGGAGTGAGGTCACCGGCCCGCAGGTCGGAGACGGTCCGAGGGGACCGCACGACGGCGAAGACACGCTCGACAGGACCGGTGGCCGTGCCCGAGGCGTCGTGTTTCTGCCCGGCCGGTGCGACGGGCCTGCTCCGCTGCACCTCCACCGTGAGCACTTCGTCGCGGGCCAGGACGTCGGCGAGTACCGGTTCTCCGGTGGCGGGGTCGAACTCCAGCGTGTCGAGCGGTATCTCCTGCACGGCGAAGCCCACCAGAGACAGCGGCCTTTCGTGGCGGGCCAGGAAGGTTCGCTCCCGGCCGCTCAGCGACGCGTCCAGGTAGGTGTAGTCGCGGGGCGTCTTCTTGTGCGCTCCGGTGGCCCGGTGTGCTGCGGGGCGGGGGATCCGGGATGCCTGGCTGTGCACGATCTCCATGGCGTCCTTCGGGTAGTCGCCCGTGGCCCGGTGGGCGGCCAGGCTGCCCAGCGCGAACGGGTCGTCCGGCGAGAACAGGTACACCTGCGCACGTGTCCGCGGGTCGGCGGCCGTACGTTCCTGGAGGGAGGCCCTCGCCCCGCCGCGCACGAACGCCGCGTACGCCTCCAGCGCCGGCCGGTCGAGGCCGAGCCGGTCGGCCAGGGCCATGCCGGCCTCGGACACCGGGCCGCCGTCCGCCGGGGTGAGCACCGCCTTCAGTACGCCGGTCAGGCTCGGGACCGTTTCGTCCGCCTCGAACAGGGCCTTGCCTGCCACCGCGTTGAAGAACGCGGTCATCAGCTCGCGCACGGTGCCGTCGGCGAGCAGCTCCTCCAGCCGGTTTCGGTTGGAGGCGCCGGCGTCCGCCAGGCCGGTCTGGCCCGCGCTCGTCGGGTCGGTGGTGAAGAAGGACGCGGCCAGTGCTTCCTCGCCGTATTCCGGGTAAGCCGTACGCAGCACCTCGTGCAGCCTGGTCACGGCCGCGCGGGCGGCGGCCAGTGCCTCCGGGGCGCGGTGGTGGTACGCCCCCACGGCCTGCTCGAACACCGCTGTGGTCGGGTCGGCCGCGGCAGTCGCCGATGGGGCCTGCGGGGCGGCGGGGGCCGACCGGGCCGGAGCGGTGGTGTCGGTAGTGGCGGGCTCGACTCGGCCGGGAGCGGCAGTGTCCGTCCCGCCGGAATCGACTCGGCCGTGGGGCACCGCCGTCTGGGCGGGTGCGGGGGCGGTGTCCGCCTCGGTCGCATCGTCCGTCCGGCTCCGGGGGCTGGGCGCGGCGAGGAGACCGTCCAGGTCCGGCGCCGTCGCGGGCGGGCGCGGCTCCAGCATCTCGCCGTCCAGCCGGGCATCACGCTCCGCCGCGGAGAGGGCGACCACAGGCCTCCCGGACGCCGCCTCATCGGGGCGTTCGCCGGTCAACGAGGTGGTGGGAGGCGCACCGAGCCCCTCATGGCCGTCGAACGCGGTGTCCGGGTCACCCGGCCGCGCGGTCCGCCAGCCGGCCAGACCGTCGGACGGGACCATGAACGTCTGGGAGAAACCAACCCTGAACTCCCCTGTCGGTCCCGCGACCGGCAGGCCCAGACGGTCCGCCATGCGCCGGATGTACATCGTCGGGTGGGCGGCCCGAGAGCGAGCCGCGAAGCAGGTGGCGGCGATCACGGCGGCGTCCGTGTGGTCCGCTGTTCGCCGCCGGAACGCCCGGAAGCTGGCCCTGCGGCGCAGCACCTTTGCCACTTGCTCGCCGTCGAGCCACACGGAGCGGCCGTCCCGGGTCCACATCTGCGCCTGAGGTGACTCCTGCGCGCCGTGGACGACCACGAAGTGCCGCGGGCCCCGGCCCTCGCCCCATGGGTTCCTGTCGTCGAGGCCGTAGCTGTCACCCTCCTCCGACTGCACCTCGAACCGCTGGCTCTGCGGCAGGGACTGGAAGGCGCCCTCGGCCTCCCTGACGACGGTGTCGGGCAGAGACATGTGGCCGATCAGTCGGCCTTCGGCGTCGGCGAACGGCGTCAGCAGCAGGGAACGGACGTGAAGCCTCTCACCGGTGGTCGTTGCCACGTAGTTCTCGGGACCGCTCTCGGCCGCGGCGGATTCCGGCTCGTCGGGCGCTTGCTCCCCGGCCGGGTCCACGTACATCCAGTGGCCGCGTGGCATGCCGTCCTGCTCGTCGGCCAGGTCGATCCTCAGGTCGCCGAACCCGGTCTCGGCCAGGTCGGCCCGGCCGCTGTGCGTGTATACCCGGACGCCCGTCCGGTCTGCCACGGCCCTGGCGAGGTCGAGGCCGTACCTGGCGCCGTGGGCTGTGACCAGGGCCACCGGGTTGGCGACGAAGCCGCTCTCCGCGACCAGTTCCGCGAACGCGCCGAGCGTCACCCGGAGCGGCCGACCCTCCCGGTACACGATGACCGAGGGGACGAACTCCGGTGCGGCACCGGGGTCGAAGACCAGCCGCCAAACGCCCAGGCCCTCCACCCTGACCTGCCGCGGCCTGAGGTCGGCCGGCGGCGCGAGATCGATGCCGACGATCCGTCCCGTGCCGTCGAGCAGCGCCCTGGCGTCGACGGCTCCCGGCGATCCGGTGACGGGCGCGTTCTGCTGCGGCGTGGAATTGCTCAGCCCCAGCAGCGTGCCCCCTCCAGGGGACCGCGGCGCCACAGGGGGCACGCCGAGCCCTTCGTACCCCTCGAACGTCATGTCCGGTTCACCCGGCCGCACGGTGCGCCAGCCGGACAGGCCGTCGGACGGCACGATGGCCAACAGGTCGGAGCCGATCAGGAGTTTGCCGGTAGGGCCCGTGACCGGCAGGCCCAGGCCCTCCGCCAGATGCCTGATGTACGGCGTCGGGGCGATGCCGGCGGAACGCCCGGCGTAACAGACCGCGGTGATCACGGAGCTGTCCGCGCGGCCCGCCGCCTTCTGCCGGAACGCCCGAAAGCTGGCCCTGCGGCGCAGCAGGGCCGCCGTCTGCTCGCCGTCGAATGTCACGTTCCGGCCGTCACGGGTACGCAGGATGGCGTGGGGTGTGTTCTCGTGGCCGTGGAAGGCCAGGAAGTGCCGCTCTCCCCGGCCTCCCGCCCAGGGGGTCGGCCCGCTGAGGCCGTAGTCCACCTCGTCGGCCGACCACACCTGGAATCCGGTCTGCCGCGGCAGTGCCATGAAGGCCGCCTCGAACTCCATGACCTGATAGTCGGGCATCGACATGTGGCCGATCAGTCGGCCCCCGGGGTCGGCGAGCGGCGTCAACAGCAGAGAACGGAAGTGGAACTCCTCGCCGCTGACGGATCTGACGTAGTTCTCCCGCCCGGTCTCGTCCGCGTCCGTGTCCTGCTCCGTGCCGTCCGGGGCGCGCTCCCCGGACGGGTCGACGTACACCCAGTGCCCGTGCGGCAGACCGTCCTGCGGGTAGCCGACCGGCATGATCCTCAGATCCCCGTACGCGGTCTCGACCAGGTCTACCTGGCCGCTGTTGGAGTACACCCGGACGCCCGTCCGGTCGGCCACGGCCCGGGCGAGGTCGAGGCCGTACCTGGCGCCGTGGTTGGCGACCAGCCACACCGACTGTTGGCCCGTCAGGTTATGGGCGACCAGGTCCGCGAATGCGCGGAGTGACACCCGGACCGGTTCACCCCGCTGGTACAGGACGATCGCTGGTGCGGACGTCGGTGGGACGCCGGGATCGAAGTCGAGGCGCCAGATGGAGCGCCTCTCACTCTCGCGTACCTGCCGCGGCCTGCGCTCCCTGGTCGGTACGAGGTCGATGCCTACCGGCCATCCCGCGCCGTCGAGCAGTACCCGGCCGTCGAGGTCGTGCAGCGACACGGTGCTCGCGGGCCCGGGAGACGGCCGGCTCCGGAACCGCGTCTCATCGGCGTCGCGGACGGCGGTGGGGGCCGCCTGGTCCGCGGCAGGGAGCCCATTGTCCCGCGGGTCTTCGGACGCGCTCATGTTCAGCGTCGCCAGGCCCTCCTGCAGCCCGTCCGTGGAGGGCCGCGCGCCGGGGTCGAGGCCCATGTCGCGCAGTGCCCGTTGTGCCTGTTGCAGTCGGCCGCGCGTGTTGCCCAGGACGCGTGTGGCGTTGCGTGCCTGCCGTGCGGCGTACAGCTCGCTCAGGGCCATGTGGTAATTCGTCAGCGCGTCAGCGAGGCGCGTCAGTTCCGGGTCCACCACCAGTGGCGGCACCGAGGCTACCGACAGGGCGGGAGCAAGCGGGGCGGTTCCCTTCCTGCCTTTCCCCTTGCCCTTGGCACCCGGGACGCGCGCCGGCTGCGCACCGGCCTGCCGCGCCGCGTCCCGGGCCAGCTCCGTGGAGGCCACCAGGGCCGGGTGGTTGTGCACCGCGTCGAGATCCAGCGGGCCGTCCACGTACCGTCCGCCGTGGCCGTCCCACTGGTACTTGTTGCCCTGCCGGGACGTGCTGAGCGCGTAGACGAGCGTGTCCACCAGGCCGTCCGGGGCCAGGACGTACGCCAGCGAGGCGCCACCGCTGCCACCGTCCAGGTGTACATGCAGTGCCCGGTTGGCCCGCACCTCACTCTCGCGCGGCCGGCGGTCCCCCGTCGCCACCTCCCGCAGTACCCGGAGCTGTTCATCCGGCAGCCACTCCGGCCGTACATGGCCGGCGTAGACCAGGCGACCGCTGAACTCCCAGGTCTCGGTCAGGTGCGGGGCGAAGGCCGTCAGCCGCTCCGCGACCCGTACGGCCTCCTCCGCCCGGTGGGCCTCGCGTTCCGCGCGCGCCCGTGTCCATACCGCGCGTGCCGCGTCGGTGACCCGGCCGTGGTAGTCCCCCTCCAGGGCCACGCCCATGGTGTCGAGCCAGCGGTGGAAGTCACCCTCGAAGTCTTCCAGTGTGGCCTCGGGAGTTCCCAGGAAGGGGCCGAAGGTGTAGTCGCGCCACAGGGCGGGGTCCTGCCTGACGTCCTCCACCACCGTCGGCGCGCCGAGCAGCAGCGGCAGCAGTTCGGGGTTGGCGCCCAGCGCACCGGCCAGCGCCGCGCCCGCGGGGCTCAGCAGCAGTTCGCCCGTCTCCGGCACCGAGGCGAGCGCCTGCGCCCAGACGGAGCCCTGCGTGGGTCGGGGCGCCGCCCTGCGTGCGGACGTGTCAAAGCGCGCCTCCCGGCCGGTGTCCTGCGGCGCCCGGTTCGATGCCGCAGTCGCTGTCGCCGCGCCGCGCGCGGGCCCGCCGCTCCGGGACAAAGCGTCCAGCAACGGCTCCTCCGGGGCGGCCTCGGCCAGGTCCCGCAGGCGGCCGGAGCGGGCCAGCTCTCGCAACGCGCCGGTGAAGTCGGTGTCGCGCAGTGCGTACGCCCACCAGGCCGGGGTGGCCAGGAAACGCTCGGCGAACCAGGGTTCGTCGTCCAGGAAGCTGGTCAGTGCGGTGTTCGACAGCAACCGCCGGAGGTCCGCGGCCCCGGGTCCGGAAGCCTGTCCCGCCCGGCGAGCCAGCAGCGTCAGCAGGGCCTCGCGGTCGGCCAGCCGTCGTACGAGCTGAGCTGTCAGTGCTGCGGCCAGCACCCGGTCGGCCCGCGCCGCACGCCACAGCACGCTGTCCGCACGCGCCTCCTTCAGCAGGTGGTGGCTGCGCAGCAGCGCGTCCACCAGCCACGGTGCCTGGCGCAGCTCCCGCCAGATCCGCGGCTGGTCCGTCATCGCCTCGGGCAGCCCGCGTACCGACTCAAGGGCGGTGCGCAGCGAACGCCCGCTGTTGCCCAATCTCTCTGCCACCTCGGGGTACTCGCGCAGCAGGCGGTGCACCGCGGGGCGCCGCGCCAGCAGCCGTGCGGTGCCCTCGTCCGCCTCGAGGGCCGCCACCAGCACAGGGGCGGCCATCGCGGTCTCCACCAGGGCGGTGTCTGCGAGCACCACCGGCACCTGCGCGGGTCTCGAGGCGAGCAGACCGAGCAGAGGACGGTGTTCGAGCAGCTTCAGGTAGGCGGCTTCCGTGGCCAGCAGATCCGGCCTGGCGGCCAGGGCCTCGGCCATCCCCGGCAGGGAGGCGATCAGTCCCAGCCGCTGGGGCCGCTTCGCCAGGGCCTGCAGCAGGGGCAGGCTGCTCACCGCGGCGAGCACCGTCTCCTTACCCCGGGGCTGCGTCATGACCTGGGACATGATGTGACGCAGTCCCGGCTCCGCCAGCAGCACGTCGGCGACCCGACCTCCGTCGGCGAGGACACGGGCGACGTCCTCGCTGTCCCTCATGAGAACGCGGTCACTGGGGCGGCTCATCCGTCCCGCGACCTCCTCGCGGTACATGATGAGCCGGCTGAGCTGCGGGTTGGCTATGTAACCGGCGATCGCGTCAGGAGCGTTGACGAGCCACAGCCGGGTGTCGGGGTTGGTGACGAAGAGCCGATGGAAGTAGTCGTTGGTGCGCAGCGCGCGGGTCAGCTCGGGATCGTCGTGGATCAGCGACAGGCTGACATCGCTCGGGTCGGCGACCAGTTCCAGCAGGGCACGCCGGGTCCGCAGCGTCTCCAGCAGTTCGGCATTGTGGTGGAGGGCGGCACCCAGCGCCTGCCGGGAGCGCGCCAGTTCCAGCAGCCTCGGCACGCTGCGCGTTTCCCGGTTGACGGTCAGCAGCCGTTCGAGGGCCGCCGGTGATTCGGAGCCCCCCTCGGTCTCGAACCGGGCCCGGATCTGCTGTTCGGCCTCCCGCTCGGGGAGGGCGAACAGACCTGCCAGCCAGTCGTCGTTCTCCCGGAGCTCGATGCCCTCCGGCGACAGCACCGGCGGGCCGCTGCTCTGCACGGCCTTCAGCAGGTCGTTGATCCACCCACGGCCCTTCTTCGCCCTGCTCGCGTTTCTCCTCGTCCCGGCGACCTGGGCGAGGACGTCGTGAAGACTCCCGTCGGTCAGTGCCCTGGCGAAGCCGGCACGGGCCACGGCCTCCGCGAGAGCCTCGGGCGCGGCCAGCAACAGCTCTCGCTCCGGACTGGCGGGTTCGAGCGCGTCGAGCAGAGCGGTGTCGTCGTAGAGGCGCTCCCAGTGACTGACGGCGAACGGCAGGCCGGGCCGGGCTGCCAGTTCCCGCACCAGGCCGGGGTGGGTGCGCAGGTTGGTCAGTTGATCGCGGTGCGTCAGAGCCGTCAGTGCCTTGGGGTTTTTGGTGAACAGCGCCAGCAGCGCGTTGCCGTTTTCCACGATCGCGTCCGCGACCTCGTGCTTCGCGTCCTTGAGACGCTGCAGCATCACCTCGGCGCCGCTCACACGCAAGAAGCCGATCAGACGGTCGTCGGTCACCAGCCGTGACGCCAGATCGTCCAGGGCGTCGACCAGGAGCAGGACCGCCGGAATCGTCGCGACGGCGTGCGCCACGGCCGGGTTGCGGTACAGCGCCTCTTCGAGCGCGGGGCTTCGGCGGATGATCTCCGCCACGCGTGAGGCGGCCGGGGCGGCGCCCGGACCGAGGATCTCCGTCTCCAGCGAGGGATGGCGCAGCACCGTCCGCAGCACACCGGGCGCCACCAGGGCCGGGACCTCTCCGCTGGCCAGCCGGGCCCGCAGGGGCGCGTTCTGCGGCTGCAGCAGACGGCGGTACTCATGAGGTCGGCGCAGCAGCCGTGCGGTGTTTCCGAGGACCGCCGTCAGCCCTTCCTGCCCTTCCAGTACGGCCACGAGTTCCGGGTCGGTGAGGGCCTGGTCCAGGGCGGCGTCGCCCGCGCGCAGCCTGTCCAGCAGCGAGTCGCCCCGCGCCTGTCCCACCGTCCGCCGTGGCGGGGGAACGGCCTGTGCCAGGGCCTGGGCAAGACGGTCGTCGGGCACGCTGTCGAAGGCGTGCGGGTCGTGGGAGAGCACAGCGGCCACCGCCGGATTGCCTGCGGCCGCGCCGAGCAGGTCCCTGGACACGGCGATCCGGGCGCCGAAGCCGGGAACGTCCGGCAGGAGGTCGATGAGGTCCGGACTGCCTGCCAGCACATCCAGTACCGAAACGTCTTTCATCGCCAGGTCCAGCAGACCGGGCACTTCAAGGAGCGCGTACGCCTGATCGGCGTGGGTACGCAGGGCGGCGCGCAGTTCCTGGTGGGCGAAGAGCCCGCGGACGTCGATCGGTGTGACGAAGGAGCCACCTCTGGTGGCTCTCAAGAGCCCCGCCATCAGGGCACCCTCGGACGAAATGGCCAGGGCGCGAGGTATCGGGCTGTCGGCCCTGCGCAGCGCGTCGGCGATCTCCGGTACGCGTTCGGCGAGCACGGGGAGGGACTTGATCGTCAGCAGCATGAGGGCACGGATCAGGTCGGTCTGCGACCTGGTCCGGAACGGCAGCGCGGGGAGCAGGAAGAGCTGTTTGGCCCACTTCACCCCGCTCTCGACCGCCTCGACCAGTTCCCGCCGGCCCGACGAGGACCGCGCCACCAGGGCGGCCAGGAACTCGGGGTGCCGTGAGAAGGCCAGGGCCTGGGGGTTCGCCCGGTCCGGCAGTTCCTCCAGGTGGTTCAGCACGACCGGCGAGGTGGCGAGCACCTCCGGCATGTCCTCGTGGGAGAAGAGGTACTGGGCCAGCCATGCGTTGCCTACCGCCCGCTCGACCAGGTGAAAGGCGTCGGGCTGAAGCATCCTGGACACCGCGGCGCGGTGCGTGTCCTCGCTCCAGCGGCTGTCGGTGAGCAGCAGCTCGCTCAGCGGCCGGACCGGCCACTGGTCGTGCCAGCCCGAGTGCCTGGCCGCGTCGAGCAGTTGGCCGCGCAGCCAGGTCTTCTCCTGGGCGGTCCGCCCGGCGGCACGCGCCACCGCTTCGATCTGGGACCGGACTGCAGGGGTGAGCTGTGCCGGCGCGGCAGGCTCGACGGCCTGGGTACTCGGTCCGTCCTGGACCTGGCCGGCGGCGGACCGGTCCGCCGCCCGCTTCTTGGGCGCGCCGCCGGGCAGCTTCGGACCCGCCGCCCGCAGGGCGGGATTGCCGGCGGCCAGCCGGTCGGCGAGTTCCCTGGCGGCACCGGGTCCCTGGTGGTGGAGAGCCTCGGCGATCCGGGCGAGTGCGTCGCGCCGGGCCGCGCGTCGCGCCTCCAGCTCCGGCTCCGACCCGATCTCCAGCGGGGCGGACAGATACCCGCCGGCGGTGGTGAGCACGGCTCGCAGGTCGTCCGAGGTGACCCCGAGCCGTTCGCCCAGCCGTCGCATCTCCTCCGCATCCGGTTCCAGGGCCTCTTCCAGGTCCTGCCGCGGAGCCTTCTCCCTGACCGGGCCGGCCGGGACGGGCGGATCACCGAGGGTGCGCAGGACCATGGAGCCGAGGACCCAGCGCGTGCCGTCCGGTCCCTCGACCCGCAGCACGGCCAGCGCACGGACCAGGTGACCGGGGGTCGGGCCGACCTGGCCGGCCGGGGCCGGCACGCCGTACTTCAGGTAGTCACGCCGGTAGTTCTCGGTGGTGCCGGACTGCCCCTGACCCGAACGGTTCTGAGCATGCGGCACCGTGAGGCGTACGCGGTCGGCCTCGTCGCGCCTCAGGGACGCGGTGTAGCGGCTGCTGACCGCGGGGGTGACCGTGGTCGTGGCGCTCGCGCCGGACGCGTCGTTGGCCACCCGGACGTCGTCCAGGGCAGTGGGGCCACCGGCGAGGATCTCCCGCGGCAGCAGCCTCAACCGTACGGAGGTGGTGGCGTGGGCACCGGTCCGCCCCAGGAGGCGGCCCACCCCGTGGGAGTCGAGAAGCCGACCGGCGTCACCGTGTCCCGGCCGCACCAGCCGGGCGAGCCGGATCAACAGGGCCTCATACGACAGCGAGGTGTGCATCCGGCCCGGTCCGGCGAGCGCCGGGTCGACATCGCGCAGAGCCTGCGCGAGCTGCTCGGCGGCGTCGAAGGCGTACAGCGCGAAGGGCCGGGCAGGTATCCAGTCCTCACCGGCCAGGGCGGCGCGCAGGGCGGGTGTCAGGCCGTCCATGCCGATCCCGACCGCGCCCTGGGGCGGCGTGGTCCGCTCGGCGGGGTCACTCTCGAAGACAGCGGGTGCCACCAGCGGCACCACGTCACCGGGCTCGGCGGACAGGTCGGCGCGGTCGAACCGTATGGTCACCGTCGCGTCGGCGGACGCCTCCGGATCCCGCACACGGGTCCCGCCCAGAGTGCTGCCGACGGCCTCCATCAGCCGTCCCGCAGCGGTGCCGGTCAGCAGGGTGGTGCGTACCGTGGCGGTGTACCGGTACGGAACCTCGAACTCGACCAGATCACCGGAATGCTGCCAGGACCGGTTCTCGCGCACCGACGTCACGGTGGCGCCCACCGCTCGCTCGGTGGTCAGTGCGAAGGTGTTCTGCAGGCGCTGGCCGCGGTATTGCAGCACGGGCATGGCGTCCAGTTCGTGGCCGCGGGTGTGCGAGATGCTGTGCGCCGCCGCGCCCGGTACCGGAAGATTCCCCTCCCGCCCGCCGCCGTGGGCGGCGGAGTGGGACAGCCGCCCGGTGTCCTCGACGACGACGCCGCGCAGGGCGTCCAGGTCTGTGCCCGGGGCCGGACGCGCCGTCAGCATCACCTCCACCAATTGCGGGCCCAGCCAGCTCCGGTGCACGAAGTGGGTCGCCATCCGCCCGCCGGGGCCCGAGCCGACCAGCGTGCGCAGCCCCGCCGAGGACGTGCGGTCGGCGATCCAGGCCGCGACTCCGGGCAGGTATGTGGCGTGTCCCGGCACGGTCGCCCCGGGGGCCGCGCCCTCGACGGCATCGAGGACGCGTCGGCGGAAATCACCGCGCGGACCGGCCGATGTCACCTCGGTGACGGCGGCGTGCCCGAGCTGGCCGGTCGCCCGGTACCACTGGGGCAGCGGCAGCGTCCTGGCCGGGGCGGGCCGGTCGACTCGGGCGACGGCCGCCAGCACCGGGTGCTTCGACAGCTCACTCTCCGGGATCAGGAATTCCACGCCGTCCGGTACACGGATGCCGGCGGTTCGCACCGAGTGGGGGCCTGCGGCCACGGTTGCGGACACCGCGTTTCGCCGCCCCTGGCGGACCGTCACCCGGAAGGCGACGGTAGCGGCGAATCGCTGGAGCCGGGTGTCGTCGTAGGTGGTGACCCGTACGTCTGCGGCGTTGTCCGCCACGGTCGTGCTGGCCGAGGTGCCCGTGCCGTACGCGTAGCGTCCGCTCGGGAAGAGGGAGATCCGCGGCTCGTAGGCGCCGGCGACAGTCAGGCCGCCCTGCTGTCCGTTGCTCACCGTCCGGGTGACGGACGAGGTGTCCGCAGTGTAGAGCCAGGTCTGCAGAGTCATGGGGCCAGGGGCGTCAAGCCGGCGCACCTCGATCAACTGGCCGCTGACCTCCACCGACACGTCCGTGCCCGAGAGCAGCCCGAAGCTGCCGGCGCCCTCCAGCACGAATCCGTCACCGAAGACGGCCAGGGCGTTGGCGGTGAGCTGGTTCGAGGAGAGCGCGGCGCGCAGGACCTGCTGCGCCATGCTGTCCGGGTCGGTGAGGGAACCGCCCACCGCCGAGCGCGTCGTCCATCGCCATGCGCCGGTGGCCGCGCGGTAGGCCCGCTGCAGCGGATCCGGCTTGTCGGCCGACGCCCAGGGCGCGACGGGGTCCTCGTCGGTCCCGGCCCGCTGTGCCACGTTCTGCCCGGCGTGCGGCGCGGACAGGTCGAGCACCTCCTCGGCGCTCGTCCCGGAGGGGGCCGCACCCAGCAGCCGGCCCACCGCCCGGACCAGGGCGTCGCCGCCCTCGACCCGCTCCACGAATGCGGTCTCGGGCAGCCGCGGCAGCGTGTCGGTGGTCACGGCGTCCAGCAGCCGCGTCAGTTCCTCCTCGGTCATCTCCACGACGGTCCGGCCGTCGGCCACGTCCGAGCCGGTCGTGCCCGGGTCCGATGGGTCCGCGCCCAAAGCCTTCGCAGCCGCGGCGTCCGCGTCCGAACGGGCCACGTCCGAGCCGTCCGGACCGAGCACGGCCTCGGTGCGGTAGGTCGGCACCGCCAGGGTGAGAGTGCCATCGGTGAGGACGGGACGGGGCGCCGGGCCGTGGCTCCACAACACGTCGAGACGCAGGCGGACCGGAACGTCGAAGACCTGCAGCCCGTCGTCCGCTGAGGTGGCCGTGTACTTCTCCTGGCCGACCAGCGAACCGCTGCCGGTGGTGGTGGTGGTCGCCCCGTTGTGGGTGTACTCCCCTGCGACGCCCTGCAACGGCAGGTCGCCGTGGCGCTCCAGGGGACTGCTCATCTGCGCCAGCCCGTTCACCGACCAGCCCAGGGGGGTCGCCGTGCGCTGTTCCTCGCCTGAACGGGTGAATCCGGACCAGTTGTTGACCCGCATGCCGGGCAGCGCCCGGACGGCAGTGACAGGCCCGGTGCCGCGGCGTTCGGCCGACAGGCGCACTTCGACCCGCTGGACGTCCGCCGTGCCGGGCAGCTCGAACCACACCGAGTGGCCGCCGTCGACCATCTCGTCCGCCGCGGCCCGCAGCACGTGGGCGGAACGTGCGTCGTCCAGGGCGCGGGCGTTGGACAGCCACCGGGCCCGGGTGGCCTGGCCGGTCCAGCCGCCACCGC
Organism: Streptomyces viridiviolaceus; assembly: GCF_014650995.1. GTDB lineage: Bacteria > Actinomycetota > Actinomycetes > Streptomycetales > Streptomycetaceae > Streptomyces > Streptomyces viridiviolaceus. The sequence goes on along the minus strand of NZ_BMWA01000007.1, from coordinate 75,276 downwards.
CCGTCCTGGGCGGCAGGAACCCGTGCTCGCGGAGCCACCGCTCGGCCATCGCGAACAGTCGCTCGGCCCCATCCACGCGCAGCGTCGTCGTCGACACGCCCAAGGAACGCAGTCGCTCCATCTCGGACGGCAGTCGGCGCGGCGCGGCTGCCCGTGTGCCCTCCAGCGCGGCCCGGGACGGTACCTGGAACATCACCGGGTAGGTCACCCGGCTGCGTTCTCCGGCGCCGTCCGACGAACCCTCGGCGGGGAGGACGACACCGTCGTTCGACCGGACCAGTTCCATCTCCAGTGCGACCCGGCCCAGCACCTGAAACAGCGGCCCGCCCCACTGCAGCGCCTGCGACCTGGTGACCTCGCCCCCGGACCCGAACCCGTACGAAACCTGTCTGCGCACACCGGCATTCAGTGTCACCGCGCCGCCGGCCAGAGAGGCGGCGGACTCGTCCTGCGGGCCCGAGAACCCGAGCATGACACTCAGGTCGGCGCCCGCGGCGTTGGTGACGGTCGACTGCCCAGTGACCCGGACGGCACGCACCACCATGTGCATCAGGTCCGCCTCGGGAGCCGTCGGTCCCGCCTGCTCACCGTCGTCGGTGAGGACAGCGTGGACCCGCAGGTAGCCCAGCGCCGAGCCGTCGTCGGCCAGGAGCATCGGCGAGCTGTGCCATCCGTCCAGCATCCGCGGAAGGGCGTCGCGCAGGTTGCGGGAACCGAAGAACCGCCGGAGATCCTGTCGGGAGGACCCCGACACCCTGTCCAGATGGGGGGCGAAAGACCGTTCCACATCGTGCAGGACCCGCTCCGGGTGCAGCACCGACTCCACGGCGAACAGCGGCGTGTCGTGCACCGCCGCCCGCAGTGGGGCGTGTTGCGGTTCGGCGGCCGCTCGCCCAGCCACCGCCGCCTCGCCACCAGGTGTCGCTGTGGTGTCCTGGACGCTGTCGGTGGACCCGATGCGGGTCAGGTGTGCCGGGAACCAGACGGCGATCCTGTCCCGGTCCGAGCTCTCCCGCTCGGGCGTCCAGTCGGCACGCTGTGTCCCGGCGTCGGTCCTGAGCTGCCAGCGCATGCGGTACTCGTAGGGCACTGCCCCACCGAGGACGGTGACGATCGACAGCGTCTGCGCCCCGCCCACGGCGCTCACTTGCGTCGAGAGCTGGTTGCGCACCAGGTTCACCTGGGGCTGTACCGCCACCTGGCGCAGCGCGCCGGCCGTCGGCTGCCACACGTGGCTGTGGTTCAACTGGAACGTTCGCAGATCGGCCGTACTGGCGGTGTTCCCGGCCTCCGAGTACCCCGCTCCCCAGCGCTGCACCCGGTTCGGCACGCCCTCGGCCAGTCCGTTGAGCAACGCCGGCGCGGGCCGGGGGTCGGTCAGCCGCAGCCGCACTTGGACCGTGCGCGGACTTCCGCGGTGGACCACGTGCAGGGACAGCCCGCTCTCGCTGCGCACATCGGTCCACTCGTTGGTGAGGTACGCGGCGGTCAGCCTGGCACGGATCTGCCCGCGCAGGCTCTCGTCCCGCCCGGTGCTCCCCTCCAGCTGCTCGCTCACCGTCCGGTGCAGCCAGTCGACCGTCGCCTCGGGGACAGGTCCGAGGTTGACGGTGCCCTGGGAGCCGTCGAACACGGCCCCGTACGTACCCACCGGGTCGCTGAGTTCGTGGGGGACGCCGGCCGTACCGACGGCCGTCCGGACCTCGGGGGCCGCGCTGCGCCGTATCTGCTGCTGTTCCGGCAGCCGCTCCCGGGGGTCCTCGGCGAGCGGCGCTTCCTGGTCCGCCGGCTGAGGCTCCAGAGCCTGCTGGTGCAGGTCCTCGGTCCGGGCGCGCACGTGGTCCTGGACGTCGGCCCCGGTCACCGTCTCGGGTCCTGTTCGCGGCTGCCGCTCGGTCTGCGCGTCGTCGGAACGAAGCCCGTCCAGGGCGACGAGCAGGCTTCTGGGCTCCGCCGGGCGTGGCTCCATGAGCCACTGCTCCAGTTCCTCGGCGCGGACGAGCGTTCCCGCCTGGTTGCTCGGACCTGCCGGCACGTCCTGGTCCGCCGCGCCCGCCTTCGACGTGGAGGGTCCCGCGCCGACCGGGAACGGGCGCGTGTCCGGCCCGGCCAGTTCCCCGGCCAGTCGGCGAGCGGCCTCCGCGCCTCGCGTGTGCAGGGCGTGGGCGACGTCGCTCAGCCTCTCGCGGAAGGTCTGCCGCAGCGCCTCGGCCACCGGGCCCCGGTCCAGCGTCATAGGCGCGCGCAGGAAGCCGCTCGCCCTGGTCAGCAGCGCCTCGGCGTTGCCCGCGGGCACATCGAGCCGTGCAACGAGGTCCGCCACCACGTCCGCCGGGAACCGGCCGACCCGCGTCCCGGGGTCCAAGCCCAGCGCGCGCAGCGCCCGCACGGCCGCGTCCAGGGCGTTCCCGGCCGCCTGCCGGCGGGCTTGGGCCTTCCTGTCCCGTGCCTGCGACGCGGCGTCCTGTTCGGCCACGGCCGCGTGATACGCCGACAGCGCCTCCGCCAGTCGCGCCAGTTCGGGGTCCACCACCTGGACAGGCGCCCCGACAGCCGACGGACGCACCGTCCCCCCGGCCGTGCCCTTGCCCTTGCCCTTGCGGTCCTCCGCCGCTCGCGCCGCGGCCCGCGCCGCCTGCCGGCCCACTCGTTCCACGGAGGCTCGCAACGCCGGCTCGTTGCTGACCGCCCCGATCTCCAGTGGACCGTTCACGTACTGCCCGCCGTGCCCGTCCCACTGGTACTTGTTGCCCTGCCGGGTCCTGCTGAGGGCGTACACCAGGGTGTCGACCCGGCCGTCGTCGGCGAGGACGTAACCGAACGAGGCACCGCCGCTGCCACCGTCCAGGTGGACGTGGAGCGCCTGATTGACCGCTATCGGGCGCTGCCGGTCCTGGAGCTCGCGCGGCCGCCGCTCGCCGCGGGCGACCTCCTGGAGTACCCGCAGCCGCTCCGGTGCGAGATCCTCCTCCCGTACGTGCCGGGCGTGGAGGAGCCGCCCGCTGTATTCCCAGGTCTCGGGGAGGTGCGGCTGGAAGGCCGCCAGCCGCTCCGCCGCCTGCGCGGCCTCTTCCGCCCGGCGGATCTCCCGCAGTGCCAGTTCCCGGTCCCACACCCCGTGCGCCATGTCGCGGACCCGGTTGTGGAAGTCCCCTTCCACGATCGCGCCCAGCCGCTCCAGCCAGGCGTGGAAGTCGGTGTCGAAGCTTTCGAGGCCGGCCTCGCCGGAGGTCAGGAACTCGCCGAACGCGTAGTTCCGCCAGGCTGCGGGTTCCCGTGCCAGGTCTTCCAGGATCGCGGGTGCGCCCAGTAGCAGGGGCAGCAGCTCCGGGTGCCGGCCGAGTTCGGCGGCCAGTGCGGCGCCCGCCGGGACGAGCAGCAGATCGGCGGCCTCGGGCACCGAGACCAGGGCCTCGGCCCACACCGAGCGCGTCTCGGGCTGATTCCGCTGCCGTCCGGCCGCCGGCTTCGTGGCACTGTCGCCCCGGCCCTTGCCGGAACGCGCCGCCGTGGCGGTGTCTCCCGCCCGGGCCTGGGCCCTCGCCGCGGCCTGATGCCCGGCCGGGGCGGTGGCGGTGACGCGGGGCAGAGCGGCCAGCAGCTGTTGTCCGTCCGCGTTCTCGGCGAGCTGCCGGAAACCGTGGGGGTCGCGCGCCAGTCGCCGTAGCTCGCCGGCGAAGCCCGGTGTCCGCAGGGCACGGTCCCGCCACGCGGGGGTGGCGAAGAACCGCTGCGCGAACGCCGGGTCGTCGGCGAGGAACCGTGTGAGGTCGGCGTCGGACAGCAGCCGCCGGACGTCGGGCGAGGCGACGCCGGCCAGCGAGCCGGGCCGCTCGGCGATCCGGCGCAGCAGCGCCTCGCGGTTGGTCAGTCGGCGCACCACCTGCGGCGTCAGAGCATCGGCGAGCATCCGCTCGGCCCGCGCCGCCTGCCACAGCGGGGTGTCGTGGACCGCATGGTCCACCAGACCGTGATTGCGCAGCAGCGTTCCGGCCAGCCAGGGGGCCCCGCGCAGATCCCGTCCGATCCGCGGGTCGGCGACCATCGCGTCGGCCAGGCCGCGCACCGCGCCGAGCGCCGTGCGCAATGTACGGCTCCCGTCCTCGGTGGTCACGGACAGAGCGGCCGTCAGGTCCGGCTGTTCGCGCAGCAACCGGTGCACCGCATCGCTCTGCGGCCTGCGTTCCAGCAGCTGTGTCAGCGCCCCGTCAGCCGCCAGCGCCGTCACCACCTCGGGGGTGCGCAGGGCCGTCTCCAACACTTCGGCGGAGCGGAGCACCTTGCCGGCCTGCTCCGGGTGCCGCTGCAAGGCGGTCAGCAGCTCCGTGCGGGCCAGGAACCTCCGGAAGTGCGCCGCGTCGGTGAACGCCCCGGGGTGATCGGCGAGGGCCGCACCGACCAACGGGAACCGCCGTAGCTCATCGGACAGCTCAGGAGCGTCCGCGACCGCCCGGGCCACCGGGAGGCCGCTGAGCACGGCCCGTACGACCGTGGTGTCCTCGTCGTGGCCCGTGTGGAACCGGAGCAGTTCGGCCGTCAGACCCGGGGTCGTCAGGAGCAGATCGACGACCGGTCCGCCGTCCGCCAGGACGCTGGTCACGTCCTGCCGCTCCACCATCAACCGCTCCAGGCTGGGGTCCCTGTAGGCGCGGTCGTAACTCTGCGGCGCCGTGGTCATGAACCGGGCCAGGTCCGGGACCTCGACCAGTTCTCGTACTCGCTCCGGAAAGCTGATGAGCTGACTGAGGGCAGCCGGGAAGCGCACGTACCAGTAGAGGTAGTCGTCGGTGCGCAACGCGGCGGTCAGCGGCGCGTTGTCCTGAAGCAGTACGAGGATCGATGTGTCGGTGTCCGCGGCCAGTCCGAGGAGCCCGGGCCTTGCCTGGAGTGTCCTGGCCAGCTCCGGATTGTGGAAGAGCATGGCGCCCATGGCGAGGCCGCGCCGGGCGGCCGCGAAGAGGATGTCGTCGCGGCGGATTCTGTCATCGACGGCCAGCAGCCCTGGGAGCCTCTCCTCGTGTTCCGCGGCCGGGACCGCCCTTTCGATCTCCGCCCTGGCCTCGTCCTGCGGCAGGTGCCACAAGCCTGCCCAGAAGGCGTCACCGGGGCGCAGCCGAACGCCTTCGGGTGACAGCACGGCGTCGCCGCCGTACGCCGTGACGATCCGTTCCAGGTCCTTCGTCCACGCCTTGGTCTTCTTCTTGTTCTTCTTCGCGTTCTCCGCCTTGCGCGCCGCGACGACGGCGGACACCTCGGCCTGGAACAGGGGGTCTTCCAGCGCGGCGACGAGCCCGGGGCGCGCGATCGCCTCACGGAGCACCTCGGGTGCCGAGGCGAGCAGGCTCAGCAGGTTCTCGTTGCGGCTGAGCCCCTCCAGGAGGCCGGATGAGCGGAAGAGCGCGTGCCAGTGGGCGATGGTCAGCCGGAGGCGCGGCCGGGAGGCCAGCTCCGCCAGCACCGCCGGGTTGGCGTGCAGAGCGGGCACCGTCGGGGTGTCGACGGCATCCAGGACCCGCCGGTCGGACGCGGCCAGCCGCAGCAGCGCGCTGTCGTTGCGGAACATCACGTCCAGCAGGCGCGCACGGTCCCCGACGAACAGCAGGTCGTGGAAGCCCGGAAGGCGGTAGTGGCTGAACAGCCGCTCGTCGGTGGGCCGGTGCTCCCAGAACTTCCTCAGGTTCCGGTAGTCGGGCGGGTACGTCGACCCCAGCCAGAGGAGGATGCCCAGTGCGGGGTTGTCGAAGGCCATCTCCCCGACCCGGGAGTCCTTTTCGACCGCCTCCGTGAACGCCACGCGCCGGTCGAACGGGCCGGCGTCGAGAAGATGCGGGCGGGCGAGGAGCCAGTTGCGCAGCACCTCGTGGCGCAGGGCCGCCCTGAGCACGTAGGGAGCCAGCAGCGGTGAGTTCTCGCGCACCAGCGCCCGCAAGGGTGCTGCCTCGACGCGCAGCAGGCGCCGGTACTCGTGGGGCTCCGACAACAGGTCCGGGTGGGCCAGTAGCGTCTCTGTGAAGGCGGCGTCCTCCTCCAGGACCGCGGACAGGGCCGGCTCGGCGGTCACTACGGCGTGCAGGCCGGGGAGCACCTCCCGGACGCGCGACAGCATTCTGCCGTTCGCGGTGCGTGACGACTTCGTCGATGCGCCCGGTGCGGGGTGCCTCGCCTTCTGCAGCGCGTGCAGCAGGCCGGCCTCCGGCACCGCGTCGAAATGGCCCGGGTCACGAGAGAGCAGGGCCGCGACGGCCGGATTGTCCACCGCCGCGTGCAGCAGGCGGCCGTCGGCCGCGAGCCGGTCGGCGAAGCCGGGGACGTCGGTCAGGACGTCGGTCAACCCAGGATTGCGGTCCAGAACGTCCAGCAGACCGAGGTCACGGGTAACGGCCGCCAGGAGCCGCGGAGCCCTGAGAAGGAGCTGCGTCTGGTCGGCGTACACCTGGAGGACGGCCCGCAGGTTCCGGTTTCCGTACAGGGCGGCGTAGTCGACCACGGCGTCATCCTGGCCGGTGTGGAGAATGGCCGAGGTCAAGGTCCACTCGCGGGTGAAGGCCCGTGCGCTGTCCGGCGTTCCGGCCAGTACGGCCGGGACCAGCTCGGGCACCGCCTTGATCACGTTGGCGGCGAGCCAGTCACCGGCCACGGCGAGGACGTGCGGTGCGCGGCCTTGGAGGACGGTGGCCAGTCCGACCGTCTTGAGCAGGTGGGCGGCGTCCGGCGACTTGTTCTCGATCGCCTCCACCAGCTCACGCCGCCCGTCGGCGGAGGGCGCCAGCAGGTCGTCCAGGTACCGCGGGTTTCTCGCGTATGTGCCGAGCTCACCAGGGGTGAGCTTGCTCAGCCCGTCGAGCAGCACGCCGGACTCGGACAACAGCTCCAGGTACTGCGGGCGCACACGAATCAGCGGCCCCAGCGCCGGCTGTCCGACGACAGCCTTGACCACGTGCAGATGAGGCGGCTGCATCAGCGCGTCGATCAGTCCGTCGTGCTCGGGCGCCGTCCAGTCCGTGTCGGCGACCACCATGCGGGCGAGGTCCAAAGCCGGCCAGTCCTCGTGCCAGGTGCGGGCGGCCGCCCGGGCCAGGAAGTCGGACACGGCGTCCGGCCGCAGCCCGCTCCGGCCGGCGTCCCGCAGCACCCGCCGCGCCACGTCGTTCAGGATCCGGGCGGGGGGCTGGACGGGCGGCTGGACGGCGCGTGACTGGGCGGTGCGCGGCGGGGCGCCGGCCGGCAATCCCTGTTGCGGGGAGCGGATGCCGGGAGTCTCCATCTCCGCCCCGACCGCCAGTGCCTGGGCCTGTTCCCGTGCCTGTGCGTCATCCCGGGCCCGGGCGAACACTTGCATGATCTGGAACAGCGCCTGCTCCTGCGCCGCCCGCAACGCCACCTCGTCCGGCTCGAGTCCGAGCACGACAGCGGGCCGCAGTACCTCCACCGCTCGCTGCCAGAGGGTCTGGAACCGCTCCGGACCCAGCATCCGCAGAAGACGGCCTTCCATCTCCGAGGCCGTCTCCCGCAAGCCATCCAGCCCCAGGTCCACATCCGGTTCCAGGTCCATGCCCGGCTCTGTGCCCATGCCAAGGTTCAGATGCGTACCCGCGGCCACGCCGAGGTCCGGTGTTTCCTGCCCCAACATGGGCAGCCCCGCGAGCCACTCGTCGGAACCGCCCGGGTCCCACTCCTCCTGTGGCGGCCAGACCTGCGAAAGATCGGGCAGGACCCACATGCCGTCGTCCAGCTCCATGCCGTCCTGGGGCTGGTTCACGCCGTAGAGGTCCGGATTGTCCGGATCCAGACCTGCGGGAGGAATGCCCCTGCTCGGCCCCAGGTCCGTACCGGTCAGGTCCGTACCGGTCAGGCGCGGTCCCTGTTCCGGCTGTTCCTGGTCGCTCCGCGCCGCCTGATCCCGGACCGGCCCCTGCCCGTGCGACGCCGACTCGCCCTCGCGGGACACTCCGTCGGCCTCGCCCGAGTCGGTGGTCGGCGGAGCCGTCTGCGTGGTTTCAGCAGTCGCCGGCGCACCGGCCTCCGTCGACGGACCGGCCTCCGCCGCCCGCCCACCCCGGCTTGAGGGACCGGCCGTGCCCGAAGAACCGGACGCGTCGGCGGCCGCGCCCCTGCCTGCGCCCCGCCTGTACGGGCCCCGTTTGCCGGGAACCGTGCGCAGGATGCTGTCGGCCCATGCGTCGCCGAACACTTCGCGTATCTCCTGCCGCTGGCGCAGCGTCAGAACGTTGGTCTCGACGTGCGCCAGCGTGCTGATCCAGTGAGCGAGGTCCAGGGTGGCCTGTCCGCCGGGCACCGGGATCGCCCTGATCTGGGCGTCGGGCAGCGGCGCACTCGGCACCTGGCCGTCCAGGTGGGTTCTGACGGCATCGAGTACATGGCGGGTGGACCAGCGCATGCCGACCGATTCCCACCGCTCCACGACGTTCTGGGGCAGGCCTATCACACCCGGCCTCCGGCGCAACGTCTCCACGTAACCGCCCAGCGACGGGTACGCCTGTCTGTTCACTTCCAGATGGCGGTGGACATCGTAGTGCCGTTGGGCGGCCTCGTGCTGGAGTTCCGCCCTTTGCGTCGGGGTACGCCCCTCCCTTCCGCTTTCGACAGGTTCCGCCGGGCGCACCACCTCCGACTGATACTCCCAATGAAGCCTTTCCACCTGCGCCTCGTCCAGCGGCACACCCAATGTGTCGAGAACCCGGTCGGCGACGGCCCCGAAGGTCACCTGCTCCGCCTGGCGAACCTGATCACGCACATACACAAAGAGCTCGTTCCGCTCCTCCCGTGCCGGATACTCCGGCCAGGCGGGACGTATGAAGGGCTGCGGTCGCGGCGGGGACACCCAGGACCGGGCCCTCCATGCTTCAGCGGGCTCTTCCAAGGCGTCCACGTCGAGCGGCGCCCCCGGGCCTCCCGGCGTGACCGCCACGTCGTCCGGCTCCGGGCTCGGGTCGAACAGGTCCTCCATCCCCTCGTCGGCAGCCGGCGCGGAACCGGCTGGACTCCCCAGCACCGGGCGCCCCTCACGCCCGGCGGCTTCGGGTACCGCTTCGCGCGTGCTGGTGAGCCAGTCGCTCCACTCCTGACCGAAGCCGGTCAGGAGCTGCTCGCGTTCCGTCTGCCCGAGATGCGGGTTGGCCCTGAACACTCTGGTCCACCGGGCGAGGTCAAAGGTGGCCCGATGACCCCCGATGACCACGGCCTTGATGTCCGCATCCGGCGGTGGCACGGCGACGTCACCGTTGCGGCCCGCGAGGTACGCACGTGCCGCCGCCGCAGCGTCCGAGGTAGACCACCGCATGCCCAGCTCGTCCCACGCATCGACCACCTGCTGCGAGAGAAGCCGGCGCCGAGCGCGCAGTAGGTCGAGCACCTTCTTGAGGTCGTACGGCTGGTCCGCACCGTGGACCACGGTGTTGCCGGAAACCTCAAGGTGCCCGTTGGCCTCGGCGAACTCCTTCGCGGCCTCGTAATGCCAGCCTTCCGGCACCTCGCGGCTCGCCCGCGGATCCTCGCTCGCCCGGAGGCGTTGGATGGCACGCCCGCTGCTCGGTCCGGCCTGGGACGCGTCGATATGCGCAGGGGTCTGATCGGTCACTGCCGTGAGGAGCGCGTCGGCCCACGCGTCACCCAGCGTTTCACGGACCCGTGTCCTGAGCGCGCTCCAGGAGTGGCCACGCAGTGTTTCGCCCCAGTGCACCAGGTCAACGCTGGCCCGCCAGTTGGGTACCGTGATAGCGCGGATCTCCTCCTCCGGCGGCGGTGCGGTCAGCGTCCGGCCGTTGAGATATGCCTTCGCGGCGTCCAGCATGTCATCGGTCGACCACCTCATGCCGACCGAGTTCCACCAGTCGACGACACCCTGGGGGAGCTTGGCGAACGTCCCCTTGCGGCGCAGGTCGGCGACATACTGCCCCAACTGTGTGCGATTACCCCAAACCTGCTTCTCGTATTTCCTGGGGACCTCCAGATGACGGTGCTCCCGGAAGTACTCCCAGGCCGCGACGAACTGGCTCAGTGACCACCCGGCACGGACGCGGCCCGCCGGCGCCAGCGCGTACCGGCGGTATTCCTCGTGCAGTTGTGCCCACTGTGCCTGATCGAGGCGCAACCCCATTGAGCGGTCCGCCCAGTCGGCGATGGCCCCGAAGGTCAGCACCTGCTCCGCCGCGGCGTTCTTCTCTCGTGATGTCAGTTCCAGGAACAGGAGCTGTCGTTCCTCCTGCGTCAGCTGCTCACCCTCGGACCGCTCTTCGGCGGGTCGTGGGGCAGGCTCGGAGAACCATGGCCGGGACCGCCACAACCGCTCCTCCCACATTCTCCCGGCCTCTGCGGAGGCGTGCGCGTCCATCGGTTCTCCGCCGGTGCCCGTCGCCCGCGGTGCCGAATCCGGCCGCGACGGGCCAGCCTGCGGGGCCGACCTCTCGCTGGCGAAGAACGTGTGACTTCCCTGGTTCCGGGTCTGGTCCTCTGCCGCGCCTTCCCGTTGGCTGACAAGTCGTTCGGCGTGCTGCCGGACCCGTGCCCGTTTCCCAGCATCAGCACGCGCCCGCTTTCGCTGTTGCTTCTCGACCAGCGCCTGAGCCCGCGCCCGCCCCTCATCCTCAGCCACCGCCTGAGCCCGCGCCTCATCCTCAGCCTCAGCCGCTGCCCGCACTTGCGCCTGCGCCTGCGCCTGCGCCTGCGCCCGAGCCTCGGCCGCCGCCCGCGCCTCAGCCCTGCTCTGCAGCCACGCCTCGACCTGTGTCCGAGCCCCGGCCACGACTTCGCGGGGCAGGGCTGCGCCTTGGGCGGCCTTCTCCTGAGGAGTCTGGACCCGGCGGCGTAGCCATGCCTCTGCGTTGGCCTGGTCCCGGGCCCGGTCGGACTCAGCCTGGGCGAAGGCGGCCAACAACCTCTCCGGACGTTGCGGGTAGCGCAGGACGTACTCCTCGTTCAGCCACTCCAGATGTTCGAGAGTCGGCTGCCGCTTCCATGTATTCGTGACCGCATTGGTGACATCGCCGAACTTCAGCGGCGTTGCGCGGCTGCTCTCGCGTACCCGCAAGGCCCTCATCAGGCTGTCCATCTGTACATCCGACAGCGTCGACGCAGGAGGACGGCGGTCGGACCCCGGCGCCGCCGCCATGCCCCACAACCGCGTCCGCCACGCTTCCGGGGCAGGACCGTCGAAGCGCGCCGACAGGAGCTCGGCAGCCCAAACGTCGCCGAGCAACCATCGCATCGCCGCCTGCTCATCGTGGGTCAGCGTCGCGCCGCCGATGTGGGCGAACGTCCGCTTCCACTGCGCCAGGTCGAAAGCGGCACGCCAGCCGGGCACCCTGACCTCGCGGACCGCCTCGTCCGGCGGCACCCGGGTCGGCTTCGGGCCCGTCCCCAGGAACACCTGCGCGGCCTGCAGCGCGGTCCGGGTCCCCCACCGCATACCGATCGAGTTCCACCAGCCCACCACCGCCGGAGGAAGAGTGCCGTACTCCACCTGGTCGCGCAGCCGCTCGACGAAAGCGATCCGCGGCCCCAGGGTGGTCGGCTCCAAGTGCCCGTGGAGCACGAAGTGGTCCCACGCCAGGGACACGTGCGTCGGGTCCGTCGCCGGCGGGAAGACCCCATCACGCACCGGAGGCGGGGCGACCCGGAGGTACTCCGCGTGCAGTCGTTCCACCTGCGCCCGGTCGAGCCGGAGGCCGACTGCGCGGTCCACCAGGTCGGCGACCGTCCCGAACGTCGTGATGCCATGCTGCGCGTCAGGTCCCAGTCCTCTCAGCTCGGCGAAGAGCGACTTCTTCTGGCCTGGCGTCAGCACGTCGTCGACGGGCGCGGATCGCCCCGGCATCGGGTTCGGTGCGGTGCTCCATGGCCTGGAACGCCACAGCTGCTCCCGGCGCTGCCTCGAGGCTTCCGTCTCCGCCGGAGCCTGCCCCGCCGCAGTCGGCGCCGTGGTCCACGAGGCCGGCGGCACACCGCCCCGCAGTCCTCGCCGTGCCGAGCGGATGCCGGGTCGGCCCGCCGCCAGCGTGTCCGCCAGTGCTCTGGCCCGTGCCCAGGTCCGCGGCTCGTCCTCGGCCCGGCCGAGGACCTCAATGATCCGGAGCATCGCCCGGTGCTGTGTCTCCCGCAGGGCGACCGTTTCCGGGTCACGCCCGATGAGCAGGGCGGGCCGCAGCAGGGCGTCCGCCTCGTCCCACAGCTCCCGGAACGCGGTCTCCCCGTACTCCCGTCGCAGCCGTGCCTCCGCCGCCTCGGACGTCTCGGAGGTAGTGCGGCCGGGGGCGGTGTCGAGTGCGCGCAGGCGGGCGGCGGTGAGGCCGGCGGTGAAGGAGTCCGCGTACGCCGCCTCGTGGGCGGACCAGGAGGTGGAGAGGGCCTGTGGCGCCCACAGCAGCCCGTAGGCGGCCAGGAAGTCCTCGCGGAAGTCGTCGGCGAGTTCGGCCGGCCGTTCCCCGGTGGTCTCCGTCTCTCCGCGCAGCGACTCGAAGGAGTGGGCCGCCGCGTGCAGCGCCGGGCCGACGGTGGACTCGAAGTCGAGGTGGGCGGGGAGGGCGCGGGCCTGGTCGGCCAGGACGGTGTCCCAGCGCCGCAGCAGGCCCGGCAGTTCTTCCTGGGTGACGGGACGGGCCGTGAACAGGGCGTCGAAGGTGGCGAGCAGCCGCTCGTCCAGGCCGGCCCGGACGCGGGCGGCGTCGGCGTCGCTCAGCGTCCTCCCGGTCTCGGCCCGGCGCCGGAGCTGTTCGTCGAAGAGGCGGCGGGAGACGGCGTTCACCTGGTCTCGGGCGTGCCGCACGGTGAGCCAGATGTGCAGCCGGGCGGGGTCGGTCAGTTCCTCGTACGCGGTGCGCCACTGCTCCCGCCAGGTCCCCGTCGCCCCGGAGGTGTCGACGGCGACGACCTGGTCGAAGCGGTGGTTGACGGTCGCGGCGACCGTCACGTCCAGTTCCTGGCGGAGCATCGGCCGCAACTGGCCGAAGTCCACCGGGAAGCGGTCCAGGAACGCGGCGCCCACCTCGGGACCGGACTCGGCCCAGGAGGCGGCGGCCTCGGTCACGGCCTCGCGCGCGCGGACGATCTCCGCCTCGCGGACCGCCTGCCGCGCGAGGCGTCCGGGCAGTTCGGTCAGCGTCGCGCCGAGCCGCTCCTGCCACGCCGAGGGCAGCGGGCGGGCCTCGGAGACGGTTCCGGCCGCGCTCCGGCCGGTGGGGAAGGTGCGGTCGAACGCCTCGCGCAGCGCGCGGCCGGCGTCGTCCAGGACCCGTCTCCGGCCCGGCCCGGAGACGACGGTGTCCTCGGCGTCGAACGCGGCCAGCAGCTCACGGCCCTCCTGGTCGAGGTGGTCGTGGAGGGACGCCGCCACCTCCTCGGCCCGGTCGCGGAGCCGGTCGAGCTGGCCGTGGAGCAGCGCGTGCCGGTCGAACTCGGCGGGCAGGTCGTCGCCCAGGGCGCGCAGCCGCCTGCTCGCCCGCCGTATCGCGTCGTTCATGGCGGTGCGGGGGTCGGTGCCGGCGAGGGCGTCGCGCAGTGCCTCGTCCCACCGCTCGCGGAAGCCTGCGGCGGCCCGCTCACGGACGGCGGTGGCAAGGTCCTCGGTCAGTGCGAACGGGGCCGGTGTGCCGTCGTCCAGCCGGCCGCGCCAGGTGGCGGCGACCCGCTCCCCCCACGCTCGGAAGGCGCGCGTGAACACCTCCTCGCCGCGGCCCAGGCCGATCTCCCGGGCCGCCGCCACAGTGAAGGCGTCCCGCAGTTCCGTCCCGGCCGGCGGCGGGCCGGCGGTGACGGCCTCGGTGATGCGGCCGTGGTCCGCTCGGACCCGTTCCCGGACGGCGGTGAGCTGGTCCTCGGTCAGCCCGGGCGCCTCCTCGCGCGACCAGCGCCAGAACTCCTCGTCGAGCGCGCCGGCCTCGGTGCGGGAGGCGTCCGCCGGCGGCTCCTGGCCGGTGCGGGCCCGCGCCAGCAGGTCCGCGTAGCGCAGGTGCAGGTTTTGCTGGGCCGTGTGCCAGGCGGTGGTACGCCAGTCGCGGGCGTCGGCATGGGCCGGGGGCGGGACGAACTCCACAGCCGGGGTGGTGACCTGGGCGGAAGCGGTGCCCTGGGCCCGGGTGTCCTCGGCGGGCCGGAGCGACGCGGTGGTGATGGCGGTGGTGGCGGCCTGGACGTAGGCCGCGCGGAGCGAGTCGATGTGGTGCCGGGCCCAGTCGGCGGTGGCCGCGTGACTCATCCGCACAGTGCCCCGGGGGCGGTCCTGCAGGAGCCGGGCGAAGTCCTGGTGGGCCTTGTGCCGGGCCTCGGCCACCGCGTGCAGGGCCTCGGCCTGGGCGTCGAAGCGGGCGACGGCGTCGGTGCGGACCTGCGGTCCGTACAGGTCGAGGTGGGCGGCCAGGGGCTCGGCGAGCGTGCGGCGCTGCTGCTCGTACCAGGCGGTCAGGTCGCTGTTCCAGGCCGGGTCGGCGGTGAACCGGGCGGTCTGCTCCATGAGCAGACGGTGCTGGCCGGCCACGGCGGGCGCCCGGTCCTGCTGGTGCACGGCGGCCCGGCGGAACTCGTCGGCCAGCCGGTCGAGGCGCTGCCGGCGCTCCTCGGCGTCCGGCACGGCGGACGCCTCGGTCCACTCCGCGGCGAACTGGGTCCGCAGGACCGTGAGCCGGCCCTCGTACCAGCGCCGCACAGAGGTGTTCCACTGGGCCCGGCCATCGGCAAGGTCGACGCGCTCGCCGTTCGGGCCGGTGGTGCGCAGCGCGGCGTCGAAGGCAGCGCGGGCCTGCCGGTCGGCCGCCCACGCCGTGTGCGCCTCGGCGTACCGCTGACGGAACTCCTCCACCGGCGCGGGGGCCCTGTCGGTGGCCGGCCGGCCGGCCATGACGTCCTGGAACTCCCCGGCCAGCGCCTCGGCCTGCGACGAGGCGGTGAAGGCCGTGGCGGAGGAGGCCACGGCGAAGGACGTCGCGGGGATGCCGTTGCCGGACAGGACGGTGGCGACCTCGCGGTCGAAGAGCTGCCGTGCCCGCTCGCGCGCGGCGAGTTCGTCGCGGGTGGCCGCGAGCTGGGTGTCCAGGTCCGCCAGGGCGGCGGTACGGTCCCGGGCCCATGCGTCGGCGAACGTCTCGCGGACGGCGGCCAGCCGGTCGGCCGCCCCGGCGGTGCGCAGCTCGGGGAAGTCGGCGAGCCGGGTCTCGAACTCCCCGTGGGCCCGGTCCCGGACCTCGACGGTACGCCCCAACCCTGCGAGCGCCTCGGACGTCGGGGCGTCCACGCGCGGCAGCTCCTGCCGGAGCTGGACGGCGGTCTCGCCGGTGCCGGTGGGGCGGGCCGTGGTGCTCGCGGGCGCGGGTGCCGATTCCTGGCGGGCCGGCAGTTGCCGGGCCTCGATCTGTGCCTGGAGCTGCGTGTCCCCCTCGGCGTCCCGGGCGCCCGCGGGGCCCGGGCCGTCGCCGGGGCGCGGGCTCTCCTCGAAGGGGGCGCGGGTGATCTCCAGGCGGGCGAGGTCGAGGTTCCAGGCCGGGCTGTCCGCCCAGGCCGCGTACGCCTCGTCCCGCCCGCGGGTCTGCTCGCCGAGCGCCTGCCGGCGCTGCCGTGCCTCGTCGGCCAGCGCCGCGCGGACCGCGCTCTCGCCCTCCGGCGAGGCGGTTCGGGCGGCGGCGTCCCACTCATGGGAGAACCAGCTCCGCAGCTCCGCGAGGCCCTGCCGGTACTCGGTCCGCACCTGGGCGGAGCGGATGTCCTCGGGCCGGATCCCGGACGCGCCGGCCAGCTCCTCCAGCACTGCTCCCTTGCCGAGGAAGCTCTGGAAGTTGGCGGCCATCTGCTGCCGCCAGGCATGATTCTCCCGCCTGGTCCGCTGACCCGCGGCGAGGGCGTCCGCCTCCGCACGGGTCCGCCCGGCGGCGTCGTACGGCTTCGCGGTCTCGTCCCGCAGGGCCTCCCACTCGGAACGGACCGTGCTGCCGAAGGTGTCGCCGTTCTCCCGCTCACGCTGCAGCCAGGCCCGCACATCGCGTTCGGAGGGGCCGTAGACGTCGTGGTAGCGGCGCATCCAGTCGCCCCGGAACTCCTCGGCGAGCCGGTCGTGGGTCTTTTCCTCCACGTCGTAGCGGCGGTGCTCGCGCTCGGTCAGCTTGCTGCGTTCGGCAGTCAGCCGGTGGAAGCTCTCTCCGCCCTCGCCGAGGGCGCGCGCCATGCCGTACTCCAGCTCGACCCGGTGCGGCAGTGAGCGCTGCGCCACCGGCAGGTACTCGCGCAGGAAGACTGCCTCACCGGCCGCCACCCGGTCCGGTCCCCAGCCGCCGTTCTCTGCGCGGCCGGCCAGTTCACCGAAGACCCGGGTGACGTCCTCGCGCAGTCCCTCGCGGGCGCGCTGGACACCGGGTCCCTCCGCGTCCAGCCGCTCGATCATCAGGTCCGCCTCGACGAGCGCGCGCTCCAGGCCGGCCTGGAAGTCCAGACGGGTCGGCAGCTGTTCCACGAGCGTGTCGTGGGCCTGTCGCATCCGGTCCATGTAGGCGTTCCACTCCTCCGCGGTCAGCTCCCGCGGCTCCCGCCCGGCCAGGATGCGCTCGCCCTCGGCGGTCAGGTCCGCACGGTGACCGGCGACGACCGCCTCGGTGTCGACCGCGGCCATCTCCACGGGGTCACGCCCGTTCGCGGCCAGCCACTGGGCGCGCGCCGCCCCGACGTGCTCCTCGGCCCGGCCCCGCAGTCCCTCCTCGGCGTCCATGGCCCGCAGCCGGGCCTCCCAGCGTCCGGGCAGGTCGGCGAGGAGCGACTCCATGGCCGGCCGCCGCTCCAGCCACTCGTCGTAGGACGCGCGGCGGGCGAGGAGACGGTCGTCGCCGGGGAGGGCGCGGGTGAGGTCGTCGAACTCGGCGAGCAGGTCCTCGCGGGCCCGGTCCACCCACGAGACAGGCGGCTCGTCCTTCGCGTCGTCGGCGCCGCGGACTGCCTGCCCCTCCGGGTCGTCGGCGCCGCGGGGCACGGGCCGTTCGACGCCCGCCGCGTCCGTGGCCCGTACGAAGAAGTCGTGAGCGACCGCCTCCAGTTCGAGACGGTTCCGCAGGCCCTGCGTCAGCTCCCGCATCCCCGCGTCGAACTCGTCGTGCAGCCGCGGCCAGTCGATCCCCTCGGAGCCCAGGTCCCCGTCCTCGCGGTGCCTCTGGGCGAGCAGGTACACCTCGGCCACCGCCTCGGCGGCGAAGCGTTCACGGGCGCGGGTCAGCACCGGCTCCGGCAGGGAGGACCCCTGCTCGTCCAGCGGCGCACGGTCACGGCCCGCCTCCAGGCGTTCGCGCAGGCCCTCCTCCATGACCTGGTGATCACCGCGCCGCAGCTCGGGGCGGTCGGCGCCGGTCAGCCGGTCGAACGACTCCAGCGCCGACCTGCGCACCAGGCGCGCGGCGGCCGTGATCTCGAAGTCGTCCCGCAGCCCGGCGGTCAATTGCTCGAAGCGGGACGTGAACTCCGCCCGGGTGAGGTCGCCGCGCCGGTACTCCTCGTAGTCGGCGTGCCAGCGCTCGTCGAACCAGTCCTTGACCTCCTGGCGCCAGGCCTCCGCCACCGCCCGCGCCCGGGGCGGTGGTTCGCCGCCCTCGGTGAGCAGCAGGTAGTCGCCGTCGGACTGCTCCATGCGCGCTCTCGCCCCGGCGGACGGGCCCTCGTGGCCCTCGAGCAGCTGGAACCCGCCGTCGTCGGACCGCTCCACGTGTGGCAGTGCCGGGCGAGGCTGTCCGTCACCCTCGCCGGAGGAACTCTCCGCCAGGGCGTCGGTGTCCGGACGGCGGTGCACGGGAGCGGGGTTGTTCAGGTGGTCGGCGAAGGCCGCCCGGACCCGCTGGTTCGCCTCCTGTTCGACCTCGAACCGGCTCCGGTGGTCGCTGATCACCGTCTCCCGCTCGGTGTGCCACCTCCCGGCGAGCACGGGGTCGTCGCCCCGGAAGACGTACGGCTCCGCCAGTTCCGGACGCAGCCGCACCACGGGCGCCACCTCGCCCGGTGGCCGCTCCCCACCGTCACTCCCGTCACGGCCTTCATCGCTGCGCGGAGCTTCGGCGTCGTCGCTCCGGTGCGCCGACGCAGTCTCGGCGGGGCGGGGAGCTGGTGTCTCGGTGACACGCGGGGACGGGGTCCCGGCGGTACCAGGTGCCGCACTGTCCGCGGGGCGGGGGGCCGGGGCTTCAGCGGGGTGCGCGGACGGAGTCGCGGTGGTGCGCGGGGACGGACTGTCCGTGGTGCGTGCGGACGATGTCTCCGGGACGCGCGTGGTGGAACTGTCCTGCGTACGCGGGCCCGGCGCCTTGGCCTCCGGGACGCGGGCGGGCGGGGTTCCTGTGGTGCGCGTGGGCGAGGTGTCCGTGGCGCGCGGGGCCGAACTGTCCGGCGCTCCGGTCTGGGCCGGGCGCTGCGGCGTGTCCTCCGGTGCCGGGGTCTGTGTCCGGGGCCTGGTGTCCGGGGCTCCGCCCCGGTCCTCCCGGGCGCCGGCGCCGGCCGGTTCGGCCGACCGGCCCGTGGGCGTGGTGCGCGGGGCCTGCGGCTCGGTCCGGGTGCCGGTGGGGGTGCCGGGGCGTGCCTCGCCACCGGCCGCCGTACGGGATCCGTCCGGCACCGGGCCGCCCGCCGTCGCGGGTCGCGGATCCGCGCCGGTGCGGCTCGTCGCGGCGCCGGGGCGTGCCTCGCCGCCGGCCGCCGCGTCCGCCGTACGGGATCCGTCCGGCACCGGGCCGCCCGCCGTCGCGGGTCGCGGGTCCGCGCCCGTGCGGCTCGTCGCGCCCGGCTGTGCCGTCGCCGTGTCACGCACCGGCGCGGGATCGCCGCCGACCCGTGTGCCGCTGCCGGCTCCGCCGCCCGGTGCGGCCGGCCGGGCCGACGGGTCCGGGACGCCGCCGGAACCCTCGGTGCGTCCACCGGACACCCCGGCACTCCCGGCCTGACGCGACCCGCCCGGCGTGACGGTGCCCGCGTCGACGCGCCCCGTGGGCGAGCCACTTCCGGGACCGCTCCCGCCCCCCGCCGCCGTGGGCGGAGCCGGGGAAGCCTGTGTGCGGGCGGCGGGTGCCGCGCCGCCCTCCGCGGTCCCGGCTCGCGGGGCACCGGGTGCGGTGCGCCCGTCGGCCGGGGCCGACGTCGTCGTACGTACGGGCGACGGCTCGCCCGACGCGCTGGGCGTACCGGTGGAGGAGCCGGGCTGGGCGGTGCCGGGCTGCCTCGTCGGCGCGCTGTTTCCGGCCGGGCCGGCTCCGGTGTCGGCCGTACCGGCGGCCGGACCGTCCTGCCGTGCGGCGGCGGCCGGCGCGTCGGCGCGGCCGGCGGGCGCGACCGTCGCCGGTGCGGTCGTCGTCCCGGCGTCCCCCCGGGCCTCCGCGGGCCCGGCGGCGACGCCGCGGGCCGACGGTGCGTCGGCGGCACCGGCGGTGACCGGACCCTGCTCGGTGGTTCGCGCGGGCGGCGCGACCGAGACACCGTCGCCCGCCGTCGCCGCGTACGGTCCGGCCACGCGGGCCGGTCCGCCGTCGGCACCGGCCGGGTGCGCGGTGGTGACGGGCGGCGCCGTCTCCCCGGCACGCCCCCCGGGGCTCCCGGACTCCGGGAACCCGGCCGGAGTGATCCCGGCCTGAACCCTCCCGCTCCCGGAGGGCCCACTCGTGCCGTTCGCCTCGGCACCCCTCGCCGCGGAAGACCCGGCCGTGACCATGGCCTCAGGACCCCTGACTCCAGAAGACCCACCCGCGACTCCGGCTCCGGAACCCCCGGAAGACCCACCCACGACCCCGGTCTCAGGTCCCCTGGTCCCGGAGGTGCCGCCCGTGACACCCGCCCCGGGGCCGCTCGCGCCGGTGGGTCCCACCTCGCTACCCGTTTCCGGGCCCCTGGCCGGCACGGTCGTCCCGGGGCCGAGGTCGCCGGTCACCGTGGTCGTCGCGGCAGGCGTGTTCTCCGCGTGCGTGCCGGACCGTACCGTCGAGGCCCCCTCCGGCACGCCCGTACCGGGTCCTGCCCCTCCGCCGTCCGCGCCCTGCCTCACCGGTCCCGGCGCCGCCGGCTCCGTACGCACACCGGCACCAGCGCCGGCACCGCTGCCGTTCGGGGCCGCAGCCGTGCCCGGTGGCACGGTGCCCGCGCCCCCCGGAGCACCAGCGCCGGTCTCGGCCCGACCCGGCACACCATCGGGGCCCCCGGCCGCGGCGAGCGGGGGCTCCTCGAAGCCCGGCAGCCCTTCCCGAGCGCCCCCCACACCCCCGGCGGCCGCATCCGGACCACGAGTACCCGCGCCCGCACCTGCGGGAACAGGCGCACTCACCTCACCGGAGAGCCCGGCCCCCGGGCCGCCGCCCGTGCCACCAGCGGGCATCACACCTGACGAACCGCCGGGCGTCGTACCGGCCGCACCGCCGGGCATCACACCGGATGTGCCGTCGGCCTCGCCAGGTGCGCCGGGGACGGGCTCGGCGGTGCCCGCCGAGCCCCTTCCGGACGCACCGGACATACCCGTGCCCCCGTCGGCCGTTCCGCCCGAGGGCGGCGCCACCGGGGTCACCGGGCCGGCGGTCGGGGAACCCTTCGGCCCACCGGGGCCGATACCCGTGGCCGGGTCCGTGAGCGAGTGGCCGTCGGATACCGACTGGACCGTCTTCGCCAGGTTGGAGATCGCGATGTTCTCGTCCTGCCGCCGTCCCCCGCCACCGCCCGGCATCCCGAGTACGGCGCCCGCCGCACCCCCGAGGAACGCCAGCCCCGGGTCGATCTCACCGCCGGTGGCCGCGGCGGCCCCGATGCCGCCGGTCACACCGGCCACACCGCCGATCGCACCACGGCCGATGAGGGAGTTGGAGGCGCGCGGCGCCACCACCCGGCCCAGTCCGGACAGCGCGCCGAACGCCGCGCCGCCGATCGCGCCCCCGACCGCCATGTCCTTGATGGCTTTCGGGTCGAGGTGCTTGCGGTGGCCCTGGAGGATCTCGATCGTCTGGAGCAGGGTCTCCAGACCGGTCATCACGCCCGCGCCGACCGCCGTCGACATCAGCAGCCGCCGCAGGATCGCCATGATCACCGCGCGCACGCCCGTGATCAGCGCCGGCACCGCCGCCAGGCCGAACAGCGAGTTGGCCAGGAACGCCAACTCCACCAGCATCCACGAAAGCATCGCGATCACCAGGTTGGTCGCGTGCTCGACCTGCAGGGCGAAGTCGTCGCTCATGATCTGCAGGTTGTCCGCGGCCCGGGCCAGCGCCGGCAGCGTGCTGTTCAACTGCCGTATGTAGTCGCTGAACGCCTCAGCGGGGTCACCGTTGATGTGCCCCTGCACTACGGCGTTGACGGCGTTGACCTCGCTCACCATGCTCTGGACCTGCCGGCCCAGGTCGGCCCAGATCTGCCCCTGCCGGCGGAGCCCGTCCGGGTCCGCCTTCGGCAGTTCCGTGCCGGTGAGATAGGCCGCCCAGCGGAGCGGCTCGGGAACGTGAGCCACTACCGACGACCCCCGCCGCCCTTTCCGCCGCCTTCCTCCAGGTGGGCGTCCCGACGTGACGTCGTGTGCGTCGCGCCCTGCTCGGCGGCGTCGAAGAGGGCGACCACCGTCTTCAGTCCTTCATGCGAGGTGTCCGGCATCGCGACGGCCAAGGCGCAGACGATCTGCTCGTCGAACAGCGTGGACACCCAGCTCGCTCCTCTGGCGTCTTCCGGCCTGGCGGCCTATGGGTACAACGGGGCACGGACGGCTGATGTCGCTGTCGGGCCTTACTTCAACTAATGAACACGAGGCGAACGGCGACAGAAAGCGGCAGGTCAGCATCCTTGCCCAGGCGAACGTCCTCGCTGTCCGAACAGGCATGCGCCCGGCTGCACGGCCTCCTGCGCGACGCGACGCGCCGCAGCCCCGCACTGGGAGGACAGTGCGTGCCAGGTCTGTCCATGCGGCCTCGGCACCCGCCCCGTCCGCATGCGCCTGCGGCGCGAGACCGCGAAGGCTGCCGCCCGGCCGGCATCGGCGACGCGTCGAGAAGACCATGCGTCAGCGTCTCGCCGAGGGGAAGTGACCACCGCTGGCGCAGTTGCCGTCGTACGCCGAGCTGGGTGAGGAGTTCGGCGTATCCCCGTCGACCGTCCGCATCGGTCCGGCCCCGTTGATCAGGGAGGGGTATTCGAGAGCCGGCCCAACGGGGGCGGCTCCCGGCCTCTTCGTCACGGAGGCTGTCGTGAGCGCCTCACGCGCCGCACTGTTGCGGGTGGCTGATCGCCTGCCCTGTCCGGGAGACGCCGGGTTCGCCGCCTGAGGCCGCTGACAGAAACTGGCGGACTGGGCCAAGGGCCTTCGGTGCATGGTCTCGTTCTCTGTCCTCCGAGCCCGTGTCCACCAGCACCGATGGCCCATCAAGGCTGCTCTCAGGACGCGGGAACTGATCCGCATCTGCCGCTGCGCAGGTCCCTGCCAACTGGCCCCCAGAAAATCAAGGGCCGGTTTCGGAAACCTCCGAAACCGGCCCTTGACCTGCGACTCTCACGAGTCGGGACGACAGGATTTGAACCTGCGACCCCTTGACCCCCAGTCAAGTGCGCTACCAAGCTGCGCCACGTCCCGGTGCGCTCGCCACACGGCGAGCCGCGCGATCACGCGGACAGCACTCTACCCCACACCGCGGGCCACGCCGAAAGGGGCGGGGCGGGAGGGGCGGCGGGAGAGGGACAATCGCCCCATGGACAGCACACCCCCGAACCGACCGGTGGACGCACGGGACCGCGACGAGGAGGGGCGGGCCCGCAACGCCCGGCCGCGGGACGGCCTCGGCCGCCCCCTGCCGTACGGCGCGGACGGCGTCCCCCGCCAGCCCGAGGGTGTCGTGCGCGCACCCGACGAGACGGTCGCCGAGGCGCAGCGGCTGCTGGACGAGGGCAAGCCGTTCCACGCGCACGAGGTCTTCGAGGACGCCTGGAAGTCGGGCCCCGAGGAGGAGCGGGAGCTGTGGCGGGGCCTCGCCCAGCTCGCCGTGGGGCTCACCCACGCGGCCCGGGGGAACGCCACGGGCGGCGCCCGGCTGCTGCTGCGGGGCGCCGGGGCGGTGGCGCAGTGGGCGCAGTCGGCGCCGGGGCGGGGGCGGCCGTACGGGCTGGATCCCGTCCGGCTCGCGGGGTGGGCCCGGGAGCTGGCGCGGGACGTGGAGCGCGGTGAGCCGGTGGACGCGGGCGCGCGGGCGCCGCGGCTGCGGGGCTGAGGGCGGCCCGCCCGGGGCGCGGTCGGTGGCGTACGGCAGACTCTGGGCGTGCGGAAGATTCATGTCATCGGTATCGGCGCGGGCGACCCCGACCAGCTGACCCTGCAGGCGGTCAGGGCGCTGCGGAGCACGGACGTGTTCTTCGTCCTGGACAAGGGCGAGGTGAAGGCGGACCTCGTGCGGCTGAGGCGCGACATGCTGGACGCGCACGTCCCGGAGGGGACGTACCGCGTCGTCGAGGCGCGTGACCCCGAGCGGGACCGGACCGCCGGCGGCACGGCGTACTCACCGGCCGTGGGGGACTGGCGCAGCGCCCGCGCCGGGATCTACGAGCGGCTGATCGCCGACGAGCTGGGTGAGGACGAGAGCGGCGCGTTCCTGGTGTGGGGCGACCCGGCGCTGTACGACAGCACGCTGGGCATCCTGGAGGAGATCCTCGACCGGGGCACGGTGGAGTTCGAGTACGACGTGGTGCCCGGCATCAGCAGTGTCTCGGCGCTCGTCGCCCGGCACCGGACCGGGCTGAACCGCGTCGCGCGGCCGGTGCAGATCACCACCGGGCGGCGGCTCGCCGAGGGCTTCCCCGAGGGCGTGGACGACGTCGTCGTGATGCTCGACGCCCACCAGACCTTCCGGCAGTACGCGCAGGAGGACATCGACATCTACTGGGGCGCCTACATAGGCACCCCGGACGAGATCCTCGCCTCCGGCCCGATCGCCGAGGCGGCACCGCGCATCGAGCGGCTGCGCGCCGAGGCCCGGGAGCGCAAGGGCTGGATCATGGACACGTATCTGCTGCGGCGCAACCCCGGGGACCGGTAGGCGCACCCGGGCGGACCGCCGCCCCTCCTCCCGTACTGGACAGCTACCGCCGGAACGTCGTCTTCGTGAGCGGCCTGCCCGAGCGGACGCGGCAGCCGGCGGCGAGCGCGGCGACCTGAAATCCGGATGCGGACCGCCCGGCGGAGCGGGACAGTGGGGGCATGTCCCCCGCCCCGGTCCGCTTCCGTGACCCGCTCAGCACCCTGGACGACTTCACCGGCTCGGTTCTCGTCCGCTGTCCGCGCTGCGACCGCATCGCGCGGGTCCAGGCAGTCGCGGACACCGACGCGGGCGCCGGCCACGCGCTGTTCGCGCCACGCCGTCTCGTCTGCCGCGCCTGCGGTCACGCACGGACCTGGCGGGGCAGGTCGGTCATGTTCTCCGGCAGTTCCCTGGCCGTCGCGCGCGATCCGTACTTCCGTCTCCCGCTGTGGCTGCAGACGGACACCCGGCACGGTCGGCTGTGGGCCTACGACCTCCCCCAGCTGACACTGCTGCGGCAGTTCGCAGCAGCCTCGCTGCGCGAGCGGCGTCCGTGGCACGAGCACGGCCGGAAGATGACATACGTGGCCCGTCTGCCCGCATGGGTCAAGAGCGCCAAGAACCGCGACGAGGTGCTGCGCGCCGTGGACCGCATGCGCGCCTCGGTCACGGGCCGCTGAGTCCCAGCCGCTGAAGGACACCGGGCACGTCGGGCACCGTGCTCACTCCCGGCGGAAGCGGCGGCCTGCGCACGACCACCACGGGCAGGGCGAGCTCCCGGGCCGCCGTGAGCTTGGCCGACGTGGCCTCTCCCCCGCTGTCCTTGGTCACCAGCACGTCGATGCGGTGCTCGCGCAGCAGGGCCGTCTCGTCGGGCACGGTGAACGGACCGCGTGCCAGCAGCACCCGCGTGTCCGGCGGCAGGGGCGGCTCCGGTGCCTCCACCGACCGGACGACGAAGTGGAGTTCCGTCAGGTGGGCGAAGGCGGCCAGCCCCAGCCGCCCGGTGGTCAGGAACGCCCGGCGGCCGAGGCCCGGCAGCAGGCCGGCGGCCGCGGACAGGGACGCCACCGGGTGCCAGCGGTCGCCGGGAGCGGGCCGCCAGCCCGGGCGGCGCAGGACCACCGCCGGCACACCGGTCGCCGCGGCGGCCCGGGCCGCGTTCGCCGTGATCCGGCCGGCGAAGGGGTGGGTGGCGTCGACGAGGGCGTCCACGCGGTGCTCGCGCAGCCAGGCGGCCAGTCCCTCGGCCCCGCCGAAGCCACCGGTCCGGACGTCCCCTTCGAGGGGTCCGGGCCGGGTGACGCGACCCGCGAGCGAGGTGGTGACGCGGACACCGGGCCGCGCCGCCAGTGCGGCGGCCAGGCGGCGGGCCTCGGCGGTGCCGCCGAGGATCAGCACGTGCGGGGACATGGCGAGGAGCGTACGTCAGTCAGGGCAGCGGCGGCCGTCAGCGCAGCAGCAGCTGGAGGCCGCCGAGCACCGTCGCCGCGATGACCAGGCGCTCGAAGAGCCGCTGGTTGATCCTGTTCACCGCCCACTTCCCGATCAGCGCGCCGGGCACCACGAACACCACGAGTGCGGCGTCGAGGAGCAGCGAGCGGCCGTCGATCAGGCCGAGTCCCGCGCTGAAGGGCACCTTGGAGACGTTGACGATCAGGAAGAAGAAGGCCGAGGTGCCGAGGAAGCCGAGCTTGCGGAAGCCCGCCGAGAGCAGGTACATCGACATCACCGGGCCGCCCGCGTTGGCGACCATGGTGGTGAAGCCGCCGAGGACACCGTAGGAGCGGGCTTTCAGCCGGCCGGGCCGTGAGGTGACCTCGTCCGGCTGCTCGGACGCGTCGGCCTGCCGCCGGCGCCACACCGTCACCCCGGCCATCAGCAGCAGGATCGCGCCGATCGACGTCCGGACGATCGTGTCGTCCGCCCACACCAGGAACACCGTGCCGACGACCACTCCGGCCCCGACGGCGGGGAAGAGCCGCCACAACGTGGGCCAGTGCGCGTGCCGTCGGTAGATGAGGACGGCCAGCACGTCGCCCGCGATCAGGACCGGCAGCAGGACGCCGGTCGAGGCGCGGGCGGGCAGCACCGCCGCG
This sequence comes from Streptomyces viridiviolaceus, assembly GCF_014650995.1. GTDB lineage: Bacteria > Actinomycetota > Actinomycetes > Streptomycetales > Streptomycetaceae > Streptomyces > Streptomyces viridiviolaceus. The sequence goes on along the minus strand of NZ_BMWA01000007.1, from coordinate 49,190 downwards.
AAGACGGCGAGGCTGACCGTGTTGGCCCCGCTCACGGCGGTCTTGGAGAAGCCGACGAGCAGGGCCGCGAGGGCGAGCGCGGCGAATTCCCAGCCGGTGAGGTGCCAGAGCGTCATCGTGTCCATTGCGGGGACCGATGCTATGCGCACCTAACCGTCACGCGTAAGGACCGTCTCGCCGGTCGGCGGTTTCAGGGCCTGCCCTGGCTCCCGGCGTACCTCACCCGCAGCTCCCGCTTGAGCACCTTCATGCTCGGTCCGAGCGGCAGGGCGTCCGTGAACTCGACGCGGCGCGGGTACTTGTGCCTGCCGAGGTGCTGCTTGGACCACTCGGTGACCTCGGCGGCCTCCGGGGCCGCGTCCGGGGCGGGCACGACCACGGCGCACACTTCCTCGCCGTGCAGCTCGTCCGGTACGCCGATGACCGCGACCTGGGCGATGCCGGGGTGGCGCATCAGCACCTCCTCGACCTCCCGCGGATAGACGTTGTAGCCGCCGCGGATGATGATGTCCTTCTTGCGGTCGACGATCCGCAGGAACCCCTCGTCGTCCTTGGTGCCGAGATCGCCGGTGCGGAACCAGCCGTCGACGAGCGCCTCGGCGGTGGCCTCGGGACGGCCGAGGTAGCCGGAGAAGACGTTGTGCCCGCGGACGACGACCTCGCCCAGCTCGCCGGGCGGCAGCAGCTCGATGCGTCCCTCGACCTCGGCTCGGGCGATCTCCACGTCGACGCCCCACAGCGGGTGGCCGATGGTGCCGGGCTTCGCGCCGAACACCGGCTGGTTGACGGCCGCCGCCGGGGAGGTCTCCGACAGTCCGTACCCCTCGTAGATCTTCGCCCCGAACGCCGCCTCGAACCGCTCCAGCACGGCGACGGGCAGGGAGGCCCCGCCGGAGATGCACACGCGCAGCTCGGGCAGGGCGTCCGCCCCGGCCGCCGCGGCGGCGAGGGCGACGAACATGGTGGGCACGCCGTGGAAGGTGTTGACCTTCTCCCTCACCATCAGCTCGATCGCGCGGGCCGCGTCGAAGCGCGGCAGCAGGACCAGAGTGGCGCCCGCCCGCCACGTGGAGTTCAGGGAGACGGTCTGGCCGAAGGCGTGGAACAGCGGCAGGGCGCCGAGCGCGACGTCGTCGGGCCGGATGTCGTTGGCGTCGAAGGCGTTGACGGTCGCGTTCATCACCAGGTTGAAGTGGCTGAGCACGGCGCCCTTGGGCACGCCGGTGGTGCCGCTGGTGTAGAAGACGACGGCCGGGTCGTCGGCGTCGCGGGTGACGTAGGAGGGCAGCGGCTCGGCGTCGGCCGCGAGCTTGTCGAGCTCGTCGCCGAGGGTGATCACCCGCACCCCGGCCTCGCGTGCGGCGGCCGTGCCGGTCTCCGCCTGCGCCGGGTGGCACAGCAGCAGGGTGGCGCCGCTGTCGCGCAGGACGTGCTCGACCTCCGCCGGTGACAGCAGCAGGTGGACCGGGACGACGACACCGCCCGCCGCGGCGATCGCGTAGTACGCCTGCGGGAACTCGGCGGTGTTCGGCGCCATCAGCGCGACCCGGTCCCCCGGCCGTACACCCAGGCCCGCGAGAACTCCGGCCTGGGCGCGGGCCCGCTGCCACACCTCGGCGAAGGTCAGTCGCAGGTCGCCCTCGACCAGCGCTTCCTTGCCGGGGCGGCGCCGGGCGTTCTCGGCGAGGACGGCGGCGACGGACAGGGTTGCCATGGGTGTTGCTCCATTTCCTTGCTGCGGCTCTGCAGAGGGGGTGGGTGGCGTACGGCTAGTGCCGCTCGACGAGCACCGCGCTGCCCTGCCCCACGCCGACGCACATGGTGGCGAGCCCGCGGGCCGCGCCCGTGCGCCGCATGCGGTGGAGCAGGGTGGTGAGGATGCGGGCGCCGGAGCAGCCGAGCGGGTGGCCCAGTGCGATCGCGCCGCCGCTCGGGTTGACCAGGCCGGGGTCGATGCCGAGCTGGTCCACGCAGGCGAGGGCCTGCGCGGCGAACGCCTCGTTGAACTCGGCCTCCGCGATGTCGTCGACGCTCCAGCCGGCGCGGGCGAGGACCTTGCGGGTGGCGGGGACCGGTCCGATGCCCATGACGTCCGGGTGGACGCCGGCCGAGCCGCCGGCGACGTAGCGGCCCAGCGACTCCAGGCCCAGGTCGTTCAGGGCCTCCTCGCTGACCAGGAGGAGGCCGGCGGCGCCGTCGTTCATCGGGGAGGCGTTGCCCGCGGTGACCGTGCCGCCGGCGCGGAAGACCGGCTTGAGGCGGGCCAGCTTCTCCGCGGAGGTGTCCTCGCGGACGCACTCGTCGGCGTCGACGACGACGCCGTCGGGGCGTTCCACGGGCAGCAGTTCATCGTCGAAGTGACCGTTCTTGCGGGCCTCGGCGGCGAGCCGGTGGCTGCGCAGGGCGAACTCGTCCTGGCGCTCGCGCGGGACGCCGTACCGCTCGGCGACCTCCTCCGCCGTCTCGCCCATGGCCAGCAGGCCGTGCAGGTCCTTCATCGCCGGGTTGACCAGGCGCCAGCCGAGCCGGGTGTCGGCGGTCTCGATGCGGTGCGGCAGGGCCTCGTCGGGGCGGGGCAGCACGAAGGGGGCGCGGCTCATCGACTCGGAGCCGCCCGCGAGCACGACGTCGGCCTCGCCGGCCGCGATGGTGCGGGCGGCGGCGGTGACGGCCTCGAGGCCGGAGGCGCACAGCCGGTTGACCGTGGCGCCGGGCACGGAGTCGGGCAGGCCGGCGAGCAGGGCTGCCATGCGGGCGACGTTGCGGTTGTCCTCGCCGGCCTGGTTGGCGGCCCCCCAGTAGACGTCGTCGATGCGGGCGGGGTCGAGCGCGGGCACGTCGGCGACCAGGCCCCGGATCACGGCGGCGGCGAGGTCGTCGGGCCGCACGGTGGACAGGGCGCCGCGGAGCTTGCCGATCGGGGTGCGGCGGGCGGCCGCGAAGTGGACGGGACGCACGAGGGTTCTCCTGATCGTCGTCGCTCGGTCGCCGGCGGAGCGTGTGTCGCCGGGCGGACCTCCACGAGCCTTAATTAGCACTGCTAGTTTTGGACTATAGACCGCGGGGCGGCTCCCTGGGAAGATCCCCCGGGGACCTTCACCGACGCAGTTGGAGGAGACATGGCCGAGGCCCGCGAGCACGTCCTGACCGGAACCCGGGGAAGCATCACCGTCCGCGAGTGGCCCGCCGCCCGCGCCCGGTACGTGGCCCTGCTGGTGCACGGTTACGGCGAGCACATCGGCCGCTACGAGGAGGTGGCCGACGTCCTGGTGGCGCACGGCGCGGCCGTGTACGGACCCGACCACACGGGGCACGGGAGGTCGGCCGGCGAGCGGGTGCTGATCGAGGACTTCGAGGACGTGGTCACCGACGTGCACGCCGTGGCGGAGCTCGCCCGGGCCGCGCACCCGGACCTGCCGGTCGTCGTGATCGGGCACTCCATGGGCGGGCTGATCGCCGCCCGCTACGCCCAGCGCCACTCGGACGAGCTGACCGCGCTGGTGCTGTCCGGACCGGTCATCGGCGACTGGGAACTGCCGCGCCGGCTCCTGGCCATGGAGGAGATCCCCGACACCCCGATCAGTCCGGCCGCCCTCTCCCGGGACCCGGCCGTCGGCGCGGCCTACGCGGATGACCCGCTGGTGTGGCACGGTCCGATGAAACGGCCCACCGTGGAGGCGTTCGTACGGACGCTGGAGACCGTCGCCAAGAACGGCGAGGTCGGCCCGCTCCCGCTGCTGTGGGTGCACGGCGACGACGACCGGCTGGTGCCGCTGTCCGGGAGCCGGCCCGGCGTGGAGCAGCTCGGCGGAGGAGCACTGACCGAGCGGATCTACCCGGGCGCCCGGCACGAAGTGTTCAACGAGACGAACAAGTCCGAGGTGTTCGCGGACGTCACGCGTTTCCTGGACGGGGCGCTCGCCCGCTGAGACGTCAGCGGTGTTTGCCCCCCGGGCCCCCGGGGCACCCGCGCGACCATGGAGTGGTTGCGCCGCGCCGCCTGCGTGGATGAGGACCCCGAACTGTTCTTCCCGGTGGGCACGACGGGACCGGCGCTGCGGGACATCGCGGCCGCCAAGCACGTCTGTGCCCGGTGCCCGGTGGCGACCCCGTGCCTGACGTTCGCCCTGAGCATGGGACAGACGTCCGGCGTGTGGGGAGGGACCTGCGAGGAGGAGCGCGACGCCCTGCTCCGTACCACCAGAGACGACGCCGCAAGGAGAAGCACTGTATGACTGTCGTGAAGAGCACGATTCCCGAGTCGGCCCGCCAGGTCACCGGGGACGCGTTGCAGAGCACGCTCGTGGATCTTCTCGGGCTCTCCCTGATCGGGAAGCAGGCGCACTGGAACATCGTGGGGCCGCGGTTCCGTTCCGTCCACCTCCAGCTGGACGAGGTGGTGGCGGCGGCGCGGTCGTTCGCCGACACCGTCGCGGAGCGCTCCGTGGCGCTCGGCATGCCGGCCGACGGCCGGCCGGAGACCATCGCGTCGGCGTTCACGCTGCCCGGCCCCAAGGACGGCTGGGTGCGGGACGGCGACGTCGTCCAGGTGATGGTCGAGACCCTGGAAGCGGCAGTCGGCCGGCTGCGGGAGCGGATCGAGGCCACGGAGAAGGCCGACCCGGTCACCCAGGACCTGCTGATCACCATCACCGCCGAACTGGAGAAGCAGCGCTGGATGTTCGACGCCGAGAACTGGCCCGAGGAGGACTGAGCGGGAACTGCCCGGCGCACGTACGCAATGGCGAAATGGGGCACCTCATGGCCGACGCCGTCGAACTCGACGCGCTGTGGGCGAACTTCCACCGCGTGGTGAACATGACCTCCGCGGAACTCGCGGACTGGCTGCGGGTACGCGATTCCGGTGAGCTGACGGAGCCGCTGCCGGACGATGCGGGCTCCCCGCTCGGGCAGCACGTCCTCGCGATCCTGCAGAAGCGGCGCACGGATCTGACGGAGGACGACCTCCGCGCGATGCGGAAGGTCGTCGACCTGGTGACGTCGCAGACCGACCTGGAGAACGAGCCGGTGGCCGAGGACACGCGCCGACGGCACCGGCTGATGACGATCGGTCACGATCCGCTGAAGGCTTAGCCGTGGACCGCGACGAACGTGTCCTGCGGGAGCTCGTCGGCGCGCACGGCGAGACGTACGCCGAGGAGGCGGGCATCCGGCTGAAGGACACCCCGCAGCCGCTGTACCGGCTGCTGGTCCTCGCCCACCTGCTCAGTGCCCGCATCCGCGGTTCGATCGCCGTGGCCACCGCCCGTGCCCTCGACGAGGCGGGGCTCGGCGATCCTCGGCGCATGGCCGAGTCCGACTGGCAGGAGCGGGTGGACGCGCTGGGCCGGGGCGGCTACCGGCGGTACGACGAGCGCACCGCCACCCAGCTGGGCGAGGCCGCCGAGCTGCTGACCGAGCGGTGGGGCGGGGACCTGCGCCGGCTGCGGAAGGAAGCGGACGGAGACGTCACCGAACTGCGGCGGCTGCTGCAGGAGTTCCCCGGTGTGGGTCCGACCGGCGCGGACATCTTCCTGCGCGAGGCCCAGCGTGTGTGGCCCGAGGTGGCGCCCTACCTGGACCGCAAGGCTCTGCAGGGCGCGGAGCGCCTGGGCCTGCCCACCGACCCGGACCGCCTCGTCGGCCTGGCGGGGTCGACGCAACCGGCCGTCCTCGCCGCCTCGCTGGTACGCGCGGCGGTGGACAAGGACGTGGCCGAGGACAGCCTCGACCGCGCCGGGTGACGGCCCGCACGCGGGCATCACCACCGACGGACGGCACCTCGGAGCGGCCGGTCGGCGGTCCCCTCGGCCGGGACTCGCCGGCCGGCCGCCAGGTCGTTCGAAGCCACGTAACCCGCGTCCCGCCGATCGGTGACCCGAAGATCCCGGGGCGCCTCCCCCGACGTGCCACCGCCCGAGCGCGCTGTGCCACGGCGACCGGCCGGGCCGCCATCCCGACAGTCTCGGGGCCACCCCGACGAGCCCCCCGGGAACGGGCGGGAGACGGGGTCGGTGGGAGGTGATGGCTCGGCAAGGCGTGGGCGCCGCGCGGGACCGGTGGGGTGACGGCTCGTCGGGGTCAGCCGCGTGGTTGTCGGCGCCCCGCCGACCCCACGCGCCTGTGCCGCCGCCGACGCCCGCGCCGCCGGCGAGCCGTCACCCCCCGGCCGGCCCGCGCGGCGCCCCTGCCTTGGCGAGCCGTCTTCGCTTCCCCGCCCGTTCCCTGCCCCTGGCAGGTCGCCCCTCACCGACGCCCCGCGCCCCCGTTCCCGCCGGCCGCCACGCCACGGATCACGCGCGCCCCGGCGCCGGCGCCTCACCCGAACGAACCCGTGCGCTGGTGTCCCGACCGGGCCGGTGATGCCCTGAGGACACGCGTCACGTTCCCAGGAGGCATCCGCGATGAGCCGTAGTCCGTCCCATCCCGTCCGTCTGTTCGCCTCCGTGCTGGCGACGGGTGCGCTGCTGACCACCGCGGCCTGCGCGGGCGGCGACAGCGACACGGTGGCGGCGGAGGCCACCGCATCGCCCGCCGCCGAGGCGGCCAGGGCCGTCGGGAAGACCCCCACCCCCTCACCCGGCACGCTCACCGAGTCCGGCGCGAAGGCCGCGCTGCTCACCGAGGCCGACCTGGAGGACGACTGGCAGCGGGTCGAGGACGCGGACAAGTGGCGGGACACCCTGCTCGTCGGCAAGGTCGACGTCGCGGACTTCCTCACCGCCAAGGCGGACGCCGCCGACTGCCAGAAGCTGCTCGACGGCCTCTACGGCGACGACCTGCTGGGCAAGCCGTCGGGGGCGTCGGCGCTCGCCGGCTTCGAGCAGGGCGACTCCCGGCTGCTGGAGCAGGTCGCCGCCTACGACCAGGCCACGCTGGACGACGCGATGAAGTGGCTGAAGTCCCTGCCCGCCGAGTGCGACCAGTTCACGGCGACCGGCTCCCCGGACGGCGAGCGTACGGTCCAGGTGACGCAGACCTCGGTGCCCAAGGAGGGCGACGCCCGCCAGGGCCTGCACGTGACGGTCCAGGGCACGGCGGCCGACGCGCCCGCGACGCTCACCCTCGACGTGGCCGTCGTACGCGTGGGCAACGACGCCATCACCATCACGGCCGGCGGGCTCGACGGCGGCGAGGCCGACTCCGTCACGCAGGGGGTCGAGCTGGGCACCCAGCGGTTGAAGGACGTACTGGCCGGCAAGACCCCCACCTCGAACCCCGGCCAGTTCGACTGACCGACCCGCCGCGCGGACGCCCCGCGCCGCCGTGCCCGCTCCTCGCCCGATTCCCAGGACAGACGTGATCACCGGGCGGCACAATGGTCGGCGACCACGGCACGGGCGTGAAGGAGCTGGGACGTGAGCGAGAGCCACACCGCAACGGACGGAACCCAGGAGCCGAACACGGCAGTGGCCCACAACGCCCGCGTCTGGAACTACTGGATCGGCGGCACGGACAACCACCCGGTCGACCGGCAGGTCGGCGAGCACGTCGCCGGCATGTTCCCGGTGATCCGGGAGGTCGCCCGCGCGGACCGCCAGTTCCTGGGCCGGGCGGTGCGCCTGCTGGCGACCGAGCGGGGCATACGGCAGTTCCTCGACATCGGCACCGGGCTGCCGACGGGGGACAACACCCACGAGATCGCCCAACGCGTCGCGCCCGACGCACGGATCGTGTACGTCGACAACGACCCGACCGTCCTCGCACAGGCGCGCAGGCTGCTGACCGGCACGCCCGAGGGGGCCACGGACTACATCGACGCCGACGTGCACGACGCGGACGCCGTCCTCGAACGCGCCGCGAAGACACTCGACTTCGGCCGGCCCGTCGCGGTCATGATGCTGGGCATCCTCAACTTCGTGCTCGACACCGACACGGCCCGCGAGATCGTGCGCGGGATCATGGCCCGCGTCCCCTCGGGCAGCTGCCTGGTCCTGACGCACCCCACCGACGACGCCGACCTCGGCGGCGAGGGCCAGGTCCCGGCCATGCGGTTCTGGAACGAGAACGCCACTCCGCCGATCACCGCACGCGGCCGTGCGGACGTCGCCGCGTTCTTCGAGGGCCTGGAACTGCTCCCCCCGGGGCTCGTCTCCTGCTCGCAGTGGCACGCCGAGCCCGGCGCCGCCGTCGTACCGCAGTTCGGGGCCGTGGCCGTCAAGCCCTGAGCCGCGCCGCGCCGGCCCCACACAGCCGTCCCGGGAGGACGTATGACCACCCTTGCCGACCCGGTGCCCGGCGGGCGCCCCGGCGACGTCGAGCGGGCGGCCGCCCTGAGCGGTGAACTGTCCGGGAGGGGCGTGCACGGCGTCGTACTGGCGTACGTGGACACGGCCGGGATCGGCCGGGTGAAGACCGTCCCCACGGCGAAGCTCGCCTCGGCCGCCGCCTGGGGCGTCGGCATGTCACCGGTGTTCGACACGTTCCTCGCGAACGACGCGATCGTCTCCACGGACGTCCTCGGCTCCCCCGACGGCGATCTGCGCCTGTACCCCGACCTCGACCGGCTCACCGTGCTGGCGGCGCAGCCCGGCTGGGCGTGGGCGCCGGTCGACCGGATCACGCAGGAGGGCGAGCCGCACCCGGCGTGCGGGCGGACCGTGCTGCGCCGGGTCGTGGCCGAGGCCGCCGAGCGGCACGGCGTCACCTTCCGGGCCGCGGTCGAGATCGAGTGGGCCGTGGGCCGGGGCGACGCGCCCGACGGCGCCTTCGTCCCGGCGGTGTCGGGACCGGCGTACGGCGCCACCCGCCAGGTGGAACTGAGCGACTGCGCGGCCGACCTGCTGGCGGCGCTCGCGGCGCAGGGCGTCGAGGTCGACCAGCTCCATCCCGAGTACGCCGCGGGGCAGTTCGAGATCTCCGTGGGCGCCCTCGACCCGGTGGCGGCTGCCGACCGCAGCGTGCTGGTGCGGCAGACGATCCGGGCGGTGGCCCAGCGGCACGGGCTGCGGGTCTCCTTCGCCCCGGCGGTCCTGGCCCAGGGCGTCGGCAACGGCGGGCACCTCCACCTCTCCGCCTGGCGCGGCGGCGGCAACCTGCACGCCGGCGGGGAGGGCCGGTACGGCATGACCGCGGACGCCGAGGCGTTCACGGCCGGGGTGCTGGCCCGCCTCCCGGCGCTCACGGCGGTGACCGCGCCGAGCCCGGCCAGCCATCTGCGGCTCAAGCCCTCCCAGTGGGCGGGAGTGTTCACCGCCTGGGGCCGGGAGACCCGCGAGGCCGCCCTGCGCTTCGTCACCGGTACGGCGGGGGTGCGTGAGCACGCGGCGAACCTGGAGGTCAAGCCGGTCGACCTGGCCGCCAACCCGTATCTCGCGCTCGCCTGCGTGATCGCCGCCGGACTGGACGGGCTCGCCTCGTCCGCGTCCCTGCCCGAGGAGACGACCGGTGACCCGGCGCGGTTCGACCCGGCCGACGCGGCGGCCCGGGGCGTGCTCCGGCTGCCCACCTCGCTCGCGGAGTCCGTCGAGGCGTTCCGCTCGGACCAGGTGCTGCGGGCCGCGCTGGGGACGGTCCTGGCCGACGCGGTGATCGCCGTGCGGCAGGGGGAGATCGAGGCGGTCGCCGGGCTGGACGACGACCAGGTCGCGGCGGCGTACCGCTGGAAGTACTGACATGGCCGGTCCCGTGCTGGAGGCACTCGACGCGCTGGAGCTGGTCGACCACCACTGCCACGGTGCCGTCAGCGCCGACCTGGACCGCTCGGGGTTCGAGTCGCTGATCACCGAGGGCGCGGCATGGCCCGGTGTCTCGCCCTTCGACAGCCCCGTCGGCCTCGCCGTCCGCCGCCACTGCGCGCCCCTGCTGGACCTGCCGCGCCACGCCCCGGCCGAGGCGTACCTGGCCCGGCGGGCCGAGCTGGGGTGGGCAGAGGTGAACCGGCGGTTCCTCACGGCGGCGGGCACGGGCGTCTTCTGCGTGGACACCGGGTACGCCCCGGACCGCGTCACCACGGTGTCCGAGCTGGCCGGGGCCGCGGGCGCGGTGGCGTACGAGATCGTCCGGTTGGAGGGCGTCGCGGAGGCGGTGGCGGCCGGGGGTGTGGAGGCGGACGCGTACGCGGAGGCGTTCCGCACCGCCGCGTGGGAGGCCGTGCGGCGGCCGGGCGTGGTGGGCGTGAAGTCGGTGGCGGCCTACCGCACCGGCTTCGACCTGGACCCGGCCCGCCCCTCGCCCGAGGAGGTCACGGACGCCGCCCGGCGCTGGCTCGCCCGGGGCGGCCGGCTCGACGACCCGGTGCTCGTCCGGCACCTGCTGTGGACCGCCGTCGACCTGGGGCGGCCGCTGCAACTGCACACCGGGTTCGGCGACAGCGACATCCGCCTGCACCGCGTGGACCCCGCCCACCTGACCGACTGGCTGCACCTGACCGCCGGCACGATCCCCGTCCTGCTGCTGCACTGCTGGCCCTACCAGCGCCAGGCCGCCTACCTGGCGGCGGTCTTCGAACGGGTGTACCTCGACGTGGGCCTCACCCTGCACTACGTCGGTCCCGCACGGGCGGGGGCCGTACTGGCGGAGGCCCTGGAGATCACCCCGTTCCGCAAGCTGCTGTACAGCTCGGACGCCTACGGGGTGGCCGAGTTCCACCACCTCGGCGCGCTGGCCTTCCGGCAGGGTCTGGCGGGGCTGCTCCAGGAGCGGGTGGAGGCCGACGAGACGGCCCTGACGGACGCGCTGCGCATCGCGCGGTGGGCAGGGCGCGGGAACGCCCTGCGGGTCTACGGACTGACCGAGGACTCTCCGGACGACGACGGCTGACGGGCGTGTGGAGCGTCACAGTTGTTCCGGAGCGGCACACAGGAAGCGGGAGACGCTGAAAGTATGATCAAGCGATGTCTGACATGACCGAAACCACGCCGGGCTGGCTGACGACCGACGAACTCGAACTGGCACGCGCCCGCATGCCGATCCTGTACGTCGAGGCCGTGCCCGTGCGCGTCGACGACAGCGGCGAAGTCACCAGTGTCGGGCTGCTGCTGCGCATCGGACCGGACGGTACGGTCAGCCGGACGCTGGTCTCCGGCCGCGTCCTCCACCACGAGCGGGTCCGTGACGCCCTGCTGCGGCACCTGGAGAAGGACCTCGGCCCGGTGGCGCTGCCCAGGGTCCCGGCCTCGCTGCAGCCCTTCACGGTGGCCGAGTACTTCCCCACCCAGGGCATCACGCCGTACCACGACCCCCGGCAGCACGCGGTGTCCCTCGCCTACGTCGTGCCGGTGACCGGTGACTGCCGTCCCCGGCAGGACGCGCTCGACCTGGTCTGGTTCAGCCCCCAGGAGGCGCTGTCCCCGGCCGTGCAGAGCGAGATGCCGGGCGGACACGGGGTGTTGCTGAAGCAGGCGCTGGCGCATGTGGGCTGCGTGATCTGAGCGCGGCCGGGGCGGCCCGGTGGACGCCTGCTCGTCGTGCGCTGAGCAGGGTGTCACGCCGGAGAGTGACTTCCTGGGTCACACGGTTGCGGCTGGAAGATCCTGACCGCTATCAAGATCAGGACCACTTCCACCGCAGCGGCCCACCCTCGGTGGGCGGCGATCCGGCACGCTGAAGGGACCCCCCACATGTCCGCACGTCGTTCGGCGTTCTCAGCCCTGGCCACCGTCGTACTGGCCTCGACGATGCTCTCGACCCCCGCGATGTCCGCCGAGGCGGCTGCGCCCGCCGCGTGCAGGAACGCCGCCTGCACGGGCAAGAACCCGCAGACCGAGGGATGCGGCTCGGGCGCCAGGGTGCTCGACCGCATCCGCCCGGCCGGCGGAGGACCGGAGGTGCAGCTGCGCAATTCGGCACGGTGCAGCGCAGCCTGGGCACGGATCGAGAAGGCCGACAGCAGCTGGAGGTTCAAGATCCAGATCCGGGGTGGTGCGTCCTACACGGCCAACGCGTCACCGTCCTACGCCGCGTACACGCGGATGGTGGGATCGAGCAACGCCTATCGCGCCTGCGTGGAGGAGTACGACGGACAGGGCGGCAGTTGGTCCTGCACCAAGTGGCACTGACCGCCGCCGTAAGCGATCAGGGGCCGTTTCGGACAGGTCGGAAACGGCCCCCCGGGCCGTGCGCCGGAACTCGGTGGCAGGGCCCCGTCCTCCCGCTGCGGAACACCCGCGTCTGCTCGCCCTCCCCCGGGCTCAACTCCGTGCGTTAAGTTGCCACTTGACCATCGACCATTCGAACAGGAGCACTTCGCATGCCCGACGGCCCCGCCCCCAGCGAGTTGCACAAGAGGATCAGAACGGATCAGCCGCACACAGCGCGGATCTGGAACTACTGGCTGGGCGGCAAGGACAACTACGAGGTCGATCAGGCGGCAGGAGAGCAGATCCGCAAACTGCACCCCGGCATCGGCGAGTACGCCCGCGCCGACCGGCAGTTCCTCGGCCGCGCGGTCCGGCACCTGGTGACCGACTGCGGGATCCGGCAGTTCCTCGACATAGGCACCGGCCTGCCCACCGCCGACAACACCCATGAAGTCGCACAGCGGATCGCCCCCGAGTCCCGCGTCGTCTACGTCGACAACGACCCGATCGTCCTCGCACACGCCGAGGCCCTCCTGAGCAGCACCCCCCAGGGGCGCACGGCCTACCTCGACGAGGATCTGCGCAACGTCGACACCATCCTGGAGCAGGCGGCGCAGACGCTGGATCTCAGCCGGCCCGTGGCACTGATGCTGCTCGGCGTCGTCATTTTCATCGAGGACGACGAAGAGGCATACGGGCTCGTGCGGCGCCTGATGGACGCCCTGCCGCCGGCCAGCCATCTGGTGCTGTCCCACACCATCACACGTCCGGACATGCCCGATGTCGACGCCGCGGTGGCCTTCTGGAACGAACACGGCACCCCCAGACTGACCCAGCGCACCCCCGATGCCGTCACCCGCTTCTTCGACGGACTCGAACTGCTCGACCCCGGCGTGGTCTCCTGCAACGGCTGGCGCCCTGTGGAGAACGACAGCGCATGCGCGCAGGAAGTCGCCATGTTCGGCGGAGTGGCGCGCAAGGTGTAGCCCTCCGTCCGCTGCCGGCCCCCAGCCGCCCCCAGCAATGCTCAAGAGGCCGTATCGGAATACCGATACGGCCTCTGACCTGCTACTTCACAAGTCGGGACGACAGGATTTGAACCTGCGACCCCTTGACCCCCAGTCAAGTGCGCTACCAAGCTGCGCCACGTCCCGTTGCCCGTCTGACCTGGGGTTTCCCCTGGCCGAACGCGCAGGAAAACAATACCGCACTCGGGCCGGTGGTCGCGCACCCGTTCAGGCGGGACGGTGACGCTTGACCTCAAGCTTGGTCGAGGTTGCACGATCGTCGGCATGACCACCACCGAAGAACGCGGACGGGTCCACACCTATGCCGACCTGCCCGGACTGATGTCCCTGATGACCGGGGACGAGAAGCACGGCCCGGCGGCGACCTCCACCCTGGACGTGCTGTGGGTGCTCTACGACCGGGTGCTGCGGGTGGACCCGGAGCACGTGGACGACCCCGGGCGCGACCGGTTCCTGCTGTCGAAGGGGCACGGTCCCATGGCCTACTACGCCGTCCTGGCCGCCAAGGGCTTCCTGCCCGTGGACTGGCTGCCCGGCTTCGGGCGCTACGACTCCCCGCTCGGCCACCACCCCGACCGCACGCTTGTGCCCGGCGCGGAGATCGGCAGCGGCTCGCTGGGGCACGGGCTGCCGATCGCCGTGGGCACGGCGCTGGGCCTGCGGGCGCAGGGACTCACCGAACCTGCCGTGTGGGCGCTGATCGGGGACGCCGAACTGGACGAGGGCAGCAATCACGAGGCGATCGCCTTCGCCGGCCCGGCCGGACTGGAGCGGCTGCACACCGTCGTCGTCGACAACGCCTCCGCCAGCCATGCCCTGCCCGGCGGGATCGCCGCCCGGTTCGAGGCGGCCGGCTGGTCCGCGGTCACCGTCGACGGCCGGGACCACGAGGCGCTGTACGCCGCCTTCACCGCGCCGCATCCGGGACGCCCGCACGTGGTCGTGGCCCGGGTGGAGCCGAAGTCCGTCTGATCCCCCTGCTCGTTCCTTATTGCTCACGCCCACCTCGAGGAAGGCCCTCCATGGACACCATGCGTGACCGTTTCGCCCCCGTCGTCACCCGGCTGCTCGACGAGGATCCACGTGTCGCCGTGGTCCTTGCGGAGATCGGCAAGGACGGCTTCGCCGAGGCGCTCCGCCGGCATCCCGACCGGGTCGTCAACGTCGGCATCCGGGAGCAGCTGCTCGTCGGGGCCGGGGCCGGTATGGCGCTGACCGGGCTGCGGCCCGTCGTGCACACCTTCGCCAGTTTCCTGGTCGAGCGGCCCTTCGAGCAGCTGAAGCTGGACCTCGGGCACCAGGACGCGGGCGCGGTGCTGGTGAGCGCCGCCGCGTCCTTCGACTGGCCGGCCGGCGGCTACACCCACATGGCGCCCGGCGACGTGGCACTGCTCGACACCCTGGACGGCTGGACCGTGCACGTGCCCGGGCACCCGGACGAGGCCGAGACCCTGCTGCGGCACGCGGTCGCCGCCGGGGACGACAAGGTGTACGTGCGACTGTCCGTGCAGTCGAACGCCGAGGCGTTCGCCGTCGACGGGGAGCGGTTCCGCACGGTCCGCGAGGGCCGCTCGGGCGTCGTGGTCGCCGTCGGTCCGGTCCTGGACGCGGTGCTCACCGCCACCGAGGGCCTCGACGTCACCGTCCTGTACGCCACGACCGTGCGTCCCTTCGACACGGCCGCGCTGCGCCGGGCCACGGAGACGGCGGGGACGGACGTCGTGCTGGTCGAACCCTATCTGGCGGGCACGTCGACGGCGGTGGTGAACGACGCGCTGTCCGACGTCCCCCACCGGGTGCTGGGCCTGGGCGTGGCCCGGCGTGAGCTGCGGCGCTACGGGCGCGTCGAGGAGCACGTCGCCGCCCACGGGCTGGACGCACGGTCCCTGCGGCGACGCATCGGCGACTTCGTCGCGGGCGGCGCGGTGACGATGCCGGCGTGAGACGCCGGCGGGTCCCGTCGATCAGCTCCCTGCGCACGGACCCACCGGCCCGACCACCCACGGTCCCGGCCCCCGGACCGCGGCAGCGCACCAACGCGGCGACTCAGCGGGCGCCGAACGCCGACAGGACCGGCCGATCAGCTCTTCCTGCGCACGGACCCACCCCGCGCAGCCACCCACGGTCCCGGCCCCCCGGACCACGGCAGCGCACCAACGCGGCGACACAGCGGGCGCCGAACGCCGACAGGACCGGCCGATCAGCTCTTCCTGCGCACGGACCCACCCCGCGCAGCCACCCACG
>NZ_BMWA01000007.1:0-33799 GCF_014650995.1 Streptomyces viridiviolaceus | reverse complement strand
GGTCCGGATGCCCCACCACCGCGGCAGCACATCGGCACAGCGGGTGCCGGACGCCGACGGGTCCGGTCGGTCAGGTCGTCTCCGCGCGGGTGGGCTCGGGCGTCGCCGTCCGGTCCGGGCCGCCGGTCGGGGGTGCGTCGGCGCGCACCAGGCCCCGCACCGCGGGTATCGCGAGCAGCGAAGCGCAGACGACGAAGCTCACCAGGCCGGCGACGAGCAGCACGTGGTCCGCGCCGAGGACCGAGGCGGCCGGGCCCGCGAGAGCCTGGCCGACGGGCATCATCGCGAGGGAGCCCGCCACGTCGTAGGCGTGGATGCGGTTGAGGACGTCGGGCGGCACCTGGGTCTGCACGCTGGTCGCCCACATCACGCCCCAGAAGGACATCCCCGCCCCGGCGACGGCCGCCCCGGCCGCCATGACCGGCACGTCGAGGCCGGCTCCGACGCTCGCCGGGAAGGCGGCGAACCCGATCAGGGCGATCGCACCGGCGCGGAGCATGCGGCGCGGCCGCAGCCGCAGCGCGATGAGTCCGCCGACGACGGTTCCCGCGCCCAGCGCCGAATTGACCAGGCCGTAGGCGCGCGGGCCGTGCTGCTGCACCACCTCGGTCGCCACCAGGGGGACGGTCGGTCCCCAGACGGCGATCATGTAGAGGCACCAGACGGCGATGACGGCCCACAGCCAGGTGCGGGAGCGGAACTCCCGCCATCCTTCGACCAGATCGGCGCGGAACGCCTTGGACCCGCGACCGGCGGCCCGGCTCTCCGGCGTCGGTGCGGGCAGCCGGAGCAGCAGCAGGCACACGGCGCTCACCGCGTACGTGGCGGCGTGGGCGGCGAAGACTCCCCCGGGCGAGGCGAAACCGACGAGGAGGCCGGCCACGGCGGGCCCCGCGAGCTGGGCGGCGGACTCGGCGACGCGTATGGCGCCGTTGGCGCCCTGGATGTCGGAGGCGAGCCGCGGCACGGTGCTGGCGACGCCGGGCTGGAACACGGCACCCGCGACGCCGTTGACGAATCCGATGGCGCAGATCTCCCACAGCACGACGTGCCCGGAGAAGAAGAGCGCGGCGGCCAGCGCCTGGGTGCCCAGCCGGACCAGGTCGGCCCCGATCATCAGCTTGCGCGTGCTGAAGCGGTCGGCGATCACCCCGCCGAAGACGACGAGCCCGGCGAACGCGGCGGCCGTCGCGGCCATGGCCAGGCCGACCGCACCGGCCCCGTACCCGTGCTGGAGCAGCCCGGCGGCGAGTGCGACGGGCAGCATGGTGTCGCCGAGCCGGGCGACGGCCCGCGCGACGAAGAAGAGTG
Organism: Streptomyces viridiviolaceus; assembly: GCF_014650995.1. GTDB lineage: Bacteria > Actinomycetota > Actinomycetes > Streptomycetales > Streptomycetaceae > Streptomyces > Streptomyces viridiviolaceus. Next base: position 32,488 of record NZ_BMWA01000007.1, on the reverse strand, counting down.
CGAAGTCCCGCGACCAGACGGGCCGTTGCCCTTCCCTTCGCGCCCCGTTCCGTGAGGACTGCGATGCCGTCCCGGCCATCCCGCGCGCTCCCCTCCCCGGCCGGTCCCCACCGGCCCCGCGTGATCATCCCGCTCGGTTCCTGGCAGCCGGAGCCCCCCTCCGGCCCCGGCTGCCACGCATGTCCTCGGATCATGCCACGGGGCACCGACAACGCCCGAAGGGTTTTCAGCCGCCGGTCGGCAGTCCCAGTCGGGGGTGGGCCTGAAGCAGCCGGGTCGGGGCCGCCTGGCGCCAGGAGTCGGCGAGGATGTCACGCAGTTCCTCCTCGCCGTCGAGGGCTGCGAGCCGGGCCCGCACCCACGCGAACTGGGCCTCGTGGTCGGCGATCCAGAACTTCTCCGGCTCGGCCAGCACCAGTTCCTCGCGCTCCTCCTTCGGGCAGCGCACCGCCATGGAGGTCTCGTCCTCGGGCAGCGTGGCGAACATCTTCCCGGCCACCCGGAACGTGGGCATGCTCCAGGCGATCTTCTCCGTCGTGTCCGGCAGGGACAGGGCGATACGGCGTACGTCTTCGGCGTCCGGCATGTCAGGCACCGTAGCCGCTGCCACTGACAGTCACCCGCCGGCCGTGGCGGCACCGATCCGTTTGAAGTAGAGGGTGGTCGGGCGCAGCGCTCCGGCGGGGTTCGCCGCGTAGTCGGGGATCGTTCCCACGGGGGTCCACCCGGCGGAGCGGTACAGGTGTTCGGCGGGGCTGTCGGTCTCGGTGTCCAGGTGGAGCAGGGTGATGCCGGCCGCCGCGGCGGCCTCCTCGGCGACGGTCAGGAGCGTGCGGCCGAGGCCCCGTCCGCGGGCCCCGCGGCCCACCATGAGTTTGACCAGTTCGGCGCGGTGACCGCTGTTGGGCTTGTCGGGCAGGGCGAGACCGACGGTCCCGGTCACCCGCCCTTCCTCTCGCGCCACCCATACGGCGAGCTGCCCGGCGGCCACGGCGGCGGCGCGGCCGCGCCACCAGGCGACGGCCTCGGCACGGTCGAGCGGTGCGAGGAAGCCGACCGAGGCACCGCCGTCCACGGTGTCGGTCAGCAGGTCGGCCAGGTCCTCCGCGAGTGCGGCCAGCCGGACGTCGTCGAGCCGGGTCACGGTCACGGCAGCACCACCGCCAGCACGTACCGTGCGTCCTCGGGCCCGGCGCAGCGGAACCGGGTCGGCCCCCACACCCGCAGGCGCAGGCAGTCACCGGTGCCCAGACGGTGCTCGACGTCCTGTGCCGTCACTTCCAGGGCGCCTTCCAGGACCCAGATGTGCTGCTCGAGGCCGGCCACGGGCGGCCGGTCGTAGGCGATGTCGGCGCCGGCGGCGAGCCGTCCCTCGACGAGTTCGCCGCGCAGCCCGGCGTGCGGCGGGGACACCGAGCGCCGTACGAATCCGGCGGACCGGTCCTCCCACAGCGGCTGCTCGGCGGCCCGTACCAGCAGCGCGGGTTCCGCCTCGACCTCGCTGAGCAGCCGCGACATGGTCCGACCGTAGACGGCGCACAGGCGGTTCAGCAGCGATGCGGTGGGGCTGATCTCCGCCCGCTCGGCGCGGGAGAGGGTGGAGCGGCTCACGCCGCTGCGCTCGGCCAGCTCGCCGAGCGACCAGCCGCGTTCGGCCCGCAGCTCGGCCAGGCGGGCGGCGAGCCGGGCGTCGACGGGGTCCGGGCCGGCGCCGGGCCCGCTGCCGGCCCCGGCCTCCGTCCCGCCAGGAGTCCGTGTCACATCCGGGATGCTATCCCATATCAGAGACGCCCAAGGTGGTTCCGGTCTATCGCTCGGCGACCGACTCCAGCGCCTCCAGCACCGGGCGGATCAGCGGATGCCCTTCGGCTCCCCGGCGTACGGCCGCGAAGACCCGGCGGGTGGGCGCGACCCCGTCGACCGGGCGGACCACCACACCGGTCAGGTCCATCCCGAGCAGCGCCGAGCGGGGCACGAGGGCCACGCCCGCGTCGGCCGAGGCCAGCGCCACCACCGCCCGGAAATCGTCCGAGGAGTGTTCCAGCCGGGGCTGGAAGCCGGCGCTCTCGCAGGCCAGGACCACCACGTCATGGCAGGGATTGCCGGGGTAGGGGCCGATCCACGGGTCCTTGGCCAGCTCGGCGAGCGGCACCTCGCCTGCGTCGGCGAGACGGTGGGTCACCGGGACGACCGCGTCGAACGGCTCGGCGTACAGCGGCACGTGGGTCAGCCGCGGATCGTCGGCGGACGGTGCCCCGCGGTACTCGACGGCCACGGCCACGTCGACCTGCCGGTCCAGCACCATCGGCAGGCTGGCGTCGCCCTCGGCGTCCTGGACGCGGATGCGGATGCCGGGCGCGGTCCCGGCGAGGCGGGCCACCGCGGGCGCCACGACCAGGGCGATGCCGGTCGCGAAGGAGGCGACGGTGACCGTACCCGCCTCGCCCGAGCCGTACGCGGCCAGCTCGGCCTCGGCCCGCTCCAGCTGGGCGAGGACGGCGTTGGTGTGGCTGAGCAGGATCTCGCCGGCCGGGGTCAGCCGTACGCCCTTGGCGCCGCGCTCGACCAGGCGGTGGCCGGTCTCCTGCTCCAGGGCGGTCAGCTGCTGGGAGACCGCCGACGGCGTGAGGTACAGCGCGGCGGCAGCCGCGGTGACCGTGCGGTGGTCGGCCACCGCACGGAGGATGTGCAGCCGCCGCGCCTCGATCATGGGATCGATTCTCTCAGGTCAGGCGTCCAGCTCCGCGCGGGCGGCCACGAAGGCGTCCACCGCGCGGTCGACGTCCTCGGTGGAGTGGGCGGCGGACAGCTGCACGCGGATGCGGGCCTGGCCCTGCGGGACGACCGGGTAGGAGAAGCCGATCACGTACACCCCGCGCTCCAGCAGCAGCTCCGCCATGCGGCCCGCCCGCGCCGCGTCGCCGATCATGACCGGGGCGATGGCGTGGTCGCCGGGCAGGACGTCGAAGCCCTCCTCGGTCATCCGGCGGCGGAACAGGGCGGTGTTCTCGGCCAGCCGGACCCGAAGGTCGTCCGCCGACTCCAGCAGGTCGAGCACCTTGAGCGACGCGGCGGCGATCACCGGGGCCAGCGTGTTGGAGAACAGGTACGGCCGGGAGCGCTGGCGCAGCAGGGCGACGATCTCGGCGCGGGCGGCGACGTAGCCGCCGGAGGCACCGCCGAGCGCCTTGCCGAGGGTGCCGGTGATGATGTCGACGCGGTCCATGACGCCGTGCAGCTCGGGGGTGCCGCGGCCGCCGGGGCCGACGAAGCCGACGGCGTGCGAGTCGTCGACCATGACCATGGCGTCGTAGCGGTCGGCCAGGTCGCAGATCTCGCTGAGCGGGGCCACATAGCCGTCCATGGAGAAGACGCCGTCGGTGACGACGAGGCGGCGGCGGGCGTCGGAGGCGTCCTTGAGCTGCCGTTCCAGGTCGGCGAGGTCGCGGTTGGCGTAGCGGAAGCGGCGGGCCTTGGACAGGCGGATTCCGTCGATGATCGAGGCGTGGTTCAGCGCGTCGGAGATCACCGCGTCCTCGGGTCCGAGGAGGGTCTCGAAGACACCGCCGTTGGCGTCGAAGCAGGAGGAGTACAGGATCGTGTCCTCCTGGCCGAGGAACGCCGACAGGCGGGCCTCCAGCTCCTTGTGGACCTCCTGGGTGCCGCAGATGAAGCGCACGGACGCCATGCCGTATCCCCAGCGGTCCAGGGCCTCGTGGGCGGCGGCGATCACCTCGGGGTGGTCGGCGAGGCCGAGGTAGTTGTTGGCGCAGAAGTTCAGCACCTCGCCGGGACGGCCGCCGGCGGTGACGTTCACCGTCGCCGACTGCGGGGTGCCGATCACGCGCTCGGGCTTGTGCAGGCCGGCGGCGCGGATCTCGTCGAGGGTGGCGCGCAGGTCGTCGCGCACGGAGTCGAACATGAGAAGTGCTCCTAGAGGTGCAGGGTGACTTACGCGGTCCAGTCGAGGATGACCTTGCCGCCCTTGCCGCTCGCGGCATCGGCGAACGCCGCCTCGAAGTCGCGGTGGCCGTAGCGGCCGGTGATCACGGGGGCGAGGTCGAGGCCGCCCTCCAGCAGCACCGACATCGCGTACCAGGTCTCGAACATCTCGCGGCCGTAGATGCCCTTGATGGTGATCATCGAGGTGACGATCCGGGCCCAGTCGACCGGGAACTCCTCGGACGGCAGGCCGAGCACGGCGATCCGGCCGCCGTGCGTCATGTTGGCGATCATGTCGCGCATCGCCTCGGGACGGCCGGACATCTCCAGGCCGATGTCGAAGCCCTCGCGCAGGCCCAGCTCCCGCTGCCCGTCGGCGATCGTGGCCCGCGACACGTTCAGCGCGAGGCTCGCGCCGACCTTGCGGGCCAGCTCCAGGCGCTCCTCGCTGACGTCGGTGATCACGACGTTGCGCGCCCCGGCGTGCCGGGCGACCGCCGCGGCCATGAGACCGATCGGGCCGGCGCCCGTGATGAGGACGTCCTCGCCGACCAGCGGGAAGGACAGGGCGGTGTGCACGGCGTTGCCGAACGGGTCGAAGATCGCGGCGACGTCGAGGTCGACGGGGACGCGGTGCGCCCAGACGTTGGACGCGGGCAGGGCGACGTACTCGGCGAACGCCCCGTCCCGGCCGACGCCGAGCCCGACCGTGGCCCGGCACAGGTGCCGCCGTCCGGCCAGGCAGTTGCGGCACTTGCCGCACACGAGGTGGCCCTCGCCGCTGACCAGGTCGCCGGTCTTGACGTCGGTGACGTCCCGGCCGGTCTCGACGACCTCGCCGACGAACTCGTGCCCGACGACGAGCGGGGTGCGGATGGTCTGCTGCGCCCAGCCGTCCCAGTTCCGGATGTGCAGGTCGGTGCCGCAGATGCCGGTACGCAGCACCTTGATGAGGACGTCGCCGGGTCCGACGGCGGGCTCGGGGACGTCTGCGAGCCACAGCCCGGGCTCCGCCTTCTGCTTGACCAGCGCCTTCAACGCTACGGCTCCTGACGGGTGTGATCCCGGCGCCGGGCATGCCGAAGGAGCCCGTGTCCGGGGAGGGGAGTGGAATCGCACAGCAATCTGCCGTACGACCCCGCCCCGGGTCCATCGAGCTTTTCTTAACCGCGGTAGCAGCTTTCCTTCACGCCGATCGCCGCGCCCGTCACACCGGTCCGGTGCGGCCGCTCACGGCGGGAGCCCGTCGTCCGCGCTGTGTTCGAGTCGCCGCACCAGGTCCGCCGCCGTCGACTTGATGGTCTCCAGCCCCGGCCTCCCCCACGTCCTCGGCCGCACGTCGGCGGTGGCGACCGTGCCCAGCACGGTGCCGGTGCTGTCGATGAGCGGAGCACCGAGATAGGAGCGGATGCCGAACTCGTCGACGACCGGGTTGCCGGCGAACCGCGGGTAGTCGCGCACGTCCTCCAGCACCAGCGCCTTGCGCCGGGCCACCACGTGGGGGCAGAAGCCGTGGTCGCGGGGCTGGACGCGGCCGAACTCGGGGACGGTGCCGTCGCCGCGGGTGACCGGCGCGACCTCGGGCACGTGCAGGCCCGCGAAGAACTGCCCGTTCTCGACGAGGAAGTTGACCATGGCGTACGGCGCCCGGGCATATCCGGCGAGCTGGTCCGCGAAGGCGTCGAGGGCGGGTTCCGGACGCTCCCCCAGTCCGAGCCGGCGCAGCCGTCGCACCCGGGCGGGGACCTCCCGGTCCTCGGGCGTGAGCAGCAGACGTCCGACCGGGCGCGGCGGGTCGTAGCTCATGGGCGCGCTCCGTCGCTGTGGGCGTGCGTCATATGCGGCTCCGTGGCGGTGTGTGCGGGGATCACCTGTGGGCGCCGTACCCCGTCGCGGGGGCCGGTGTGTGGGCGATCAGATGGCGTACGAGGGTCAGCAGGGTCTGCACCCCGGAGCTGGAGATCCGGGCGTCGCAGCACACGACGGGGATCTCCGGCGGGAGGTCGATGGCGGCGCGCACCTCCTCGGGGTCGTAGCGGTGGGCGCCGTCGAACTCGTTGACCGCGACGATGAAGCCAAGGCCGCGTTCCTCGAAGAAGTCGACGGCCGCGAAGGACTCCTCCAGCCTGCGCGTGTCGGCGATGATCACCGCACCGAGGGCGCCCGCGCACAGCTCGTCCCACATGAACCAGAACCGTTCCTGGCCGGGCGTGCCGAACAGGTACAGCACGTGGTCCCGGTCGAGGGTGATGCGGCCGAAGTCCATGGCCACGGTGGTCTCGAGTTTGTTCTCGATTCCGTCGAGGTTGTCGGTGGCGGCGCCGACCGTGGTGAGCAGTTCCTCCGTGCTCAGCGGCGCGATCTCGCTGACCGCGCCGACGAAGGTCGTCTTGCCCACCCCGAACCCGCCCGCGACCAGGATCTTCAGCGCGGTCGGGAACGGGTCGTCGCCGTGGCCGGGTCCGTCGGGGCGACCGGATCCGTGGCCGTAGTCAGAGCTGTCGTCGTAGTCCATCGAGCACTGCCTCCAGAAGGGCCCGGTCCGTGGGGTTGTGGTGGAACGCGGGGGGCTTGGTCGTCAGCGCCCCGCAGTCGACGAGGTCCGACAGCAGCACCTTGGTGACCGCGACCGGCAGCCTCAGATGGGCAGCGACCTCGGCGACCGGGAGGGGCGCGCGGCACAGGTCGAGCGCCTGCGCGTGCTCGGGGCCGAGATGGCCGAGGGGCGTGGCCCCGGTGGCCATCACCTGCGACATCAGGTCGAGTGCGACGGTGGGCCGGGTCCGGCCGTTGCTGACGGTGAAGGGGCGCACCAGCCGTCCGGCCGCGTCGTCGAGCCAGGGCCCGTCGCCGGCCGCGGCCACCGTCAAGGCCTCATCGCCGAGGGTTCGACGGCGTGTTGCCGGGGCGCGGTGACCAGGTAGGGGCGGACGCTCTTGACGAGCATGGCCATCTCGTAGCCGAGCACGGCCGCGTCGGCCTCGCGTCCGGCGAGCACGGCGAGGCAGGTGCCGGAGCCGGCGGTGGTCACGAACAGCAGGGTCGAGTCGAGTTCGACGACGACCTGCCGCACCTCCCCGCCGTCGCCGAAGCGGACGCCGGCGCTTCGGCCGAGGGAGTACAGGCCGGAGGCCAGGGCGGCCATGTGGTCGGCGCTGTCCGCGTCGAGGCCGTGGACGGATTTCACGAGGCCGTCGCAGGACAGGAGTACGGCGCTCGTGGTGTGCGGTACGCGCTGCACGAGGCCGCTCATCAGCCAGTCGAGGTCGGATACATGGCCGGTCGGCGCGTCGCTCGCCATGGTGGATCGACTCCTTGGGGTACGAAGGTCTGCGCGAGCGCAGGTCGTGGGGGTGGGGGTGGGAACGTGGGTGGTCATCCGGCCGGTGCGCTCCCGTCGTGCCGGACGGTGTGGTCGGTGCGGGGCACGGGCGCGCGGTGCCCTTCGGTGCGGGCCGGCTCGGTGGGGACGGGCTGGAGGTGAGCGGCCGACCGCGGGTGACTCGTGTCCCTGTCGCTCGTCTCCAGTTGCTGCTGGGCCTCGGCGAGGCCGATGCCTCGCTGGAAGGCCGCCATCAGGCCGGGGTCGTGACCGACGTGGTCCTCGGTGTCCTGGCGCGGCGCGGGACCGCCGCGCAGTTGGGGTGCGATGTGCTCCTGGGCGCGGCGCCTGGGCAGTTGGGGCTTGCCCATGGTGCCGCGTACCGCGGTGTGCCGAGGGACGGGCGGCGTGGCCGCGTGCTCGGCGAGCGCGCTCCGGTCGTCGGCTCGGATGCCTGGCGCGGCCGCGGCCGGATTGGGCCGGTCCTCGTGGGCGCCGCGCACGGGCAGCGGCACGGGGCCGCCGCCGTTCGCCGCCGGGGCCGACGGCCGGGCCGGTGGGGTGTCGGGCGGGGTCTGCCGCGGCTGCCGGGCCGGTGGTACGGCGGCCGGTGCCGCGGTGATGCCGTGCGGGCCGGGTCCGGACGGGGACACGGGCTGCCGCTGCTGCGGGGGCGGTACGGGTGTCGGCGCGGCACCGGTGAGGTCCTGCGGCTTTGCCGCGGCCGTGGGACTGCCCGGCTCGGCGCCCAACAGGGCCTGCGGTACGACCAGTACGGCCTGCACTCCGCCGTAGATGTTGGTCTGCAGGCGGACGGTGATGCCGTGCCGCTTGGCGAGCTGGGAGACGACGAACAGTCCGATGCGCCCGTCCGCCAGCAGCCGGGCGACGTTGACCTGGTCGGGATCGGCGAGGAGGGCGTTCATCCGGTCCTGTTCGCCGACGGGCATCCCGAGTCCGCGGTCCTCGACCTCGACCGCGAGCCCCGAGGTGACGAGGGTGGCGCGGAGCAGCACCTGGGTGTGCGGTGCGGAGAACAGGGTCGCGTTCTCGACGAGTTCGGCCAGCAGGTGGATGACGTCGGCGACGGCGTGACCGCGCAGGGTGCCGTCGATCGGCGGGACGAGCCTGACCCGCGAGTACTGCTCGACCTCGGCGATGGCCGAGCGCAGCACCTCGTTCATGGGGACCGGGTTGCTCCACTGGCGGCGGGAGACGGCGCCGCCGAGCACGGCGAGGTTCTCGGCGTGGCGGCGGATGCGGGTGGCGAGGTGGTCGACGTGGAAGAGGCCCTTGAGCAGGTCGGGGTCCTCGATCTCGTTCTCCAGCTCGTCCAGGATGGAGATCTCCCGGTGCACCAGCGACTGCAGCCGCCGGGCGAGGTTGAGGAAGACCTCCAGCTTCTGTTCGCTGCTCGCCTGGCTGGAGAGCTGGGCGGCCTGCACGACGGCGGTGACGGCGCCGTCGTGCGCGCGGGCCAGGTCGGCGGCGAGCAGTTCGAAGTCGTCGGCGTCCGCGGCGGGTGCGCGGCGCGCTGTGCGCTGGGGCGGACCCTCGCCTCGGCGCAACGCCTCCACGAGGGCGCGCAGATCGCCCTCTCCGCGCGCGGTGCTGCGGCGCAGGGCGCCGACGCGGTCGTGCACGGTCCTGGCGGCGCGGTCGGCGGCGACGGCGGCGATGGCCACGGCCGCGAGGGTCACCGAGGTGGCGCCGGCGAGCACGCCCCACAGGGTGGGTCCGGGTCCGACGCCCGTCGACCGGACGGTGAACAGGACGGCCGCGCAGGCGCTGAGGGCGACCGCGACGGGTGGCAGCACGGCGAGGCGCAGCAGTTGGGACCGTATGTGGGTCTCGGGCAGCGCGGGGGCGGTGCGGACGGCCGGCCGGCCGTGCCGCCCGCCCTCACGGCGGTCTGCGCGCGCGGCGGGGGCGCGGAGGTGAGACATCGGTGTCCTTGTAGCTGGTCCGTCGGGCCTGGGTGCTCGCGCGTGGTGCGCCACGCGGGCATGCGCCATCGCGGTGTCGGCCGAGGGACCGGAGATCCGGCCCGTGTCGCCCGACGGACACTGACAGTAGTCGCCTGCGCATCATGTGCGGTGGGCAGTTGCCAAACTCCCCCGGTGAGCGTCCCGCTCTGGTATGACGCCTCGTACGACAGACCGATGAGCCGCTGAAGTACTCGTTCCGGAAGGGCGTGCAACCTGTCGGAACCGATCAGAAAATGTCACCGTCGGTGACGGGAACGAGACGTCGCGGGAGCGGCGACGGGGCGCCACCCCGAGGGATGGCGCCCCGCCTCCGTGTCTTCGCCTCCGGTCAGTCGGCCGGCGTCAGCGCGACCTCGGCGCTGCCCGACAGGGACGGCAGGCCGTCCGGCGGAGAGTCCTTGTAGGTGGCGTTGAAGACCGCCTTCAGGTTGTCCGCACCGGTGTGACCGCCGTCCACGAACGTCTTGAACGATCCGGAGCAGCCGTTGCTCGAGGAGAGCGGGTGGCCGTGCGAGTCGTGGCCGAGGATGAACGAGACGGTGACCCGCGAGCAGTCCACCGGCTGGTCGTCGGTGACGTTGACCTCCCAGGTGACCGTGTCACCCCAGTGGAACGCCGTGCCGCCGTGCGGAGCCGGGTCGGTGGTGAGGGAGACGACCGGCGCCTTGTTGCCGACCACGACGGGCACCGACGCTGAGGCCGAGCGTCCGGTGCTGTCGGTGACCTTCAGCGTGGCGTCGAAGACGGCGTTGTCGGTGAACGTGTGCTTCGGGTTGGCCTCCGTGGAGTCCACGGTGCCGTCGGCGTCGAAGTCCCAGGCATAGCTGAGGGCGTCACCGTCGGCGTCCTTCGTGCCGGCGCTGGAGAACTGGACCGTCAGCGGGCTGGTGCCGTTGGTCACGTCCGCGGCGACCTTGGGCTCCGGGGTGCGGTTGCCTCGCGTGTAGTCGATGCGGGCGAGCTGGGCCTCGGGCAGCTCCGCGAAGTACCCGGTGCCGTACTCGAGGACGTACAGCGCGCCGTCCGGGCCGAACTCGGCGTCGATCGGGCCGTCCGTGGTGATCGAGGGGATCGCGTCCTCGATCTTCGTGACCTCGTTCTTCCTGTCGAGGGTGATGGCCTTCATCTGGTCGCGGGTCCACTCGTAGAAGAGCGGCTTGCCGTCGAAGTACTCGGGCCAGCGGTTCGCGGCCTTGTTCCGCTTGTCGTAGTCGTACACCGGGCCGCCCATGGGGCCGATGCCGCCCGTGCCGAGGTCCGGGAACTCCTCCGAGGCGCCGTAGCCGTAGACGATCTCCGCGTCGGTGACCGGCGGCAGCTTGCCCAGGCCGGTGTTGTGGCGCGAGTCGTTGACCGGCTTGGCGCAGTCGAACGCGCCGCTCGACTTCTGGGTGGCGAAGTCGTAGTCCTGGTACGGCATGTCCTGGGTCACGCAGAACGGCCAGCCGTAGTTGGCGGGGCGGTCGATGACCATCCAGCGGCCGTGGCCGGCGGGGCCGCGGTCGGGGTTCGCCTGGTTGGCGTCGGGCGAGTAGTCGCCGACGTAGACCTCGCCGGTCTTGTCGTCCACCGCGAACCGGAAGGGGTTGCGCAGACCCATGGCGTAGATCTCGGGACGGGTCTTCGGGGTGCCCGGCGCGAAGAGGTTGCCGCGCGGCACCGAGTAGCTGCCGTCCCCCTTGACCTTGATGCGCAGGACCTTGCCGCGCAGGTCGTTGGTGTTGCCCGAGGTGCGCCGCGCGTCGTAGACCGGGTTGCGGTCGGCGCGGTCGTCGATGGGGGCGTAGCCGTCCGAGGCGAACGGGTTGGAGTCGTCACCGGTCGACAGGAACAGGTTGCCCTTGCCGTCGAAGTCGATCTTTCCGCCGACGTGGCAGCAGATGCCGCGGTCGGCCGGGACGTCGAGGATCTTCTGCTCGCTGTCGAAGTCGAGCTTGTTGCCCTCGAGCTTGAATCGCGAAAGCCGCGTGACCCCCTTGTACTTGGCGAAGTCCTCGGCCGTGCCGTACTCCGGCGCGTCGCCTTCGTTCACGCCCGCGGTGGCCGGGTCGTCCATGGGCGTGTCGAGGCGGGGCGAGTAGTAGAGGTAGACCCAGTGGTTCTTGCGGAAGCCGGGGTCGACGGCGATGCCCTGCACGCCCTCCTCGTCGTGCTGGTAGAGCCCGGCGGGGCTCTTCTTCATGTCGGCGGCGAGGAAGTTGACCCCGCTCTTCGGGTCGTGGATCCGGACCTCTCCCGTGCGTGCCGTGTGCAGCACGCGCGAGTCGGGCAGGACGGCGAGGGCCATGGGCTCGCCCGGGCGGTCGTTGAGGGTGACCTTCTGGAAGTTCGACTGGGCCGGCGGTGCGGGGTCCGATTTGGCCGCTTGGGCTGCGGACAGAGGCAGGAGCCCGACGGCTCCGGCCAGCGCCGCCGCCCCCGCGAGGGTGACGATCCGTCTGTTGCGCACTCAGAACTCCTCTGGTCTGGTCGGCGGCTGGACAGGAGTGGGGGCGTGGCCCCCCGCCGGCCACCGCGGCGTGACACGGTGAAAACGCGTGCGAAACAAGTCAGTTGGACGCTAGAGCGCCCACTTTCAACTCGTCAAGGACAAAGTTTCAACTTTCTCGGAGAAAGATGGTCCGGGTGCTCCAGGCGTTCTCGGGCACGCTCGGGCCGACCTGCCTCGCGCCAAGGGGGACGAGCAGGTCACGCCGGTGACTTGCCGTCAGCGGCGGTACGCAGAGACGCGATGTTGCCGTGGCCTCCTCCGGCGTAGGACTTCCGCCCTGCCCGGGGCCGCGTAGGATTCGAGCCTCGGGATCCGGCCCGTCTCGACGCCCGACTGACTTCGTGCTGGAGGCCAGATGAGCAGCGCCCTTCTCGTGATGGACGTCCAACGGGCCATCGTGGACATCGCCGACGACGGATCCGGATACCTGTCACGCCTGCGCAGGGCGATCGACGGGGCCCGGGCGGCGGGCATCCCCGTGATCTACGTGGTCATCGCGCTGCGTCCCGGCTTCCCGGAAGTCGGTACGCGCAACAGAGCTCTGGCTGCCGTCGCCCGAGCCGGCCTCTACGTCGAGGGGGCCCCAGGCACCGAGATCCACCCCGAGGTCGCGCCCCGGCAGGGCGACGTGGTGGTCACCAAGAGACGGGCGAGCGCCTTCTCGGGCAGCGATCTGGACGTGGTGCTCAGGGCACGCGGCATCGACAGTCTCGTGCTCACCGGCATCGCCACCAGCGCCGTGGTGCTGTCCACCCTGTGCCAGGCGAACGACCTGGACTTCGGCCTGACCGTCCTCTCCGACGCCTGCCTGGACACCGACCCGGAGGTGCACCGGGTCCTCGTCGAGCGACTGTTCCCGCAGTGGGCGGATGTCGTCGCCGTCGACGACTGGGTCAAGGCGATCGCACGTCACTGACGGCAGACCCGGTGGCGGACGACACCATGGTGTCGTCCGCCACCGGGTCTGCCGACCCGCCTCCACGGCCTCAGTCCCGAGTCAGTTCCCCTCGTTCTCGAAGGCGCGCAGCAAGTCGGCGGCGACGCTCACGGCAATGGTCGCGGGTTCCTTGCCGCTGATGTCGGCCAGCCCGATCGGGGTCTTGATCCGGTCGATGGCGGCCTCGTCGTGGCCCCCCTCGGTGGCGAGGCGCTTGCGGAACCGCACCCACTTGGCCGCCGACCCGATCAGGCCGATGGAGCCGAGATGATCGGTGCGCAGGGCGGCGTCGCACAGAGCGGCGTCCTCGGCGTGGTCATGGGTCATGATCAGCACGTGGGTGCCGCGTGGCAACTCCGCGAGTACCTCCTCGGGCAGCAGCGGTGTGTGATGCACGTGCACCTGCGCCACCGCGTCTGCCAGCACGTCGAGGCGTTCTTCGGTGAGGAGGTCCGAACGGCTGTCGATCAGGTGGAGGTCGAGGTCCTGGCGTGCCAGGATGCGCGCCAGTTCCAGCCCGACGTGCCCGACGCCGAAGATCGCCACCGCCCGTACCACCGGCAGCGGTTCGAGCAGCACCGAGACGGTGCCCCCGCAGCACTGCACGCCGTGCTGGTTGGTCACCTTGTCGTTCAGGGCGAAGTCGATCAGCTCCGGCTGCGGCCCGTACGCGGCGATCATCTCCCGGGCCCGATCGATCGCGACGGCCTCGACATTGCCGCCACCGATCGAGCCCCACGTCTCCGTCCGCCCCACGACGAGTTTCGCACCGGCGTCGCGCGGGGCGTGGCCGCGCACGGCCGCGACGGTCACCAGCACGCCGGGCTCCCGGCGTGCTCGCAACCGTGCGACCGCGGCGACCCACGTCATGTCAGGCACCGCTCGACGCTTTCGCATCGGTTCGGACCCGGCTGCCGGCGGCAAGACCGTCGGCGGCGACCCCGTTGCGGACGCGTCCGTTCCCGGAGGCATCGCCCCGGCGGGCGGCCTGGATCGCCCAGTACACCGCCTCCGGCGTCGCGGGCGAGGCCAGCTCGACACTGACCCCGCTCGGCCCGAACGCGGCGGCGGCCTGCCGCAACGCCTCTCGCACCGAGAACGCCAGCATCAGCGGAGGCTCACCCACCGCCTTGGACCCGTATACGGCGCCCTCCTCGGTGGCGTTCCGCAGCAGCGTGACGTTGAACTCCTCGGGCATCTCCGAGAAGCTCGGCAGCTTGTAGGTGCTCGCGGCCCGGGTCAGCAGCCGGCCGCGGTTCGGCCCGTCACCGGCGTCCCAGCGCAGGTCTTCAAGTGTCAGCCAGCCCGCGCCCTGCACGAAACCGCCCTCGATCTGACCGATGTCGATCATCGGGGACAGGCTGTCGCCGACATCGTGGACGATGTCCACCCGCCGGATGCGGTACGCGCCGGTGAAGCCGTCCACCTCCACCTCGGCCGCGGCGGCACCGTGGGCGAAGTACTTGAACGGCGAGCCCCTGAACGTCTTCGCGTCCCAGTGCAGGCCCTCGGTCCGGTAGAAGCCGGCCGCCGACAGCTGAACGCGCTGGAAGTACGCGGTGCGCACCAGGTCGTCCCAGGCCAGTTCCTTGCCACTGCCCAGGGTGCGTGCGACGCCGTCGACGATGCGTACGTCCGACGCATGTGAACCCAGCTGGGTGGCGGCCACTTGCAGCAGCCGTTCGCGCAACTGCTCGCAGGCGTTCTTCACCGCCGCACCGTTGAGGTCCGCCCCGGAACTGGCGGCCGTGGCCGAGGTGTTGGGCACCTTGTCGGTGCGGGTCGGGGCCAGCCGTACCTTGTGCAGCGGGATGCCCAGCGTGGTCGCGGCCACCTGCAGCATCTTGGTGTGCAGGCCCTGGCCCATCTCGGTGCCGCCGTGGTTGATCAGGACCGAGCCGTCCTTGTAGATCAGCACCAGCGCGCCGCCCTGGTTGAAGGCGGTGAGGTTGAACGAGATCCCGAACTTGAGGCCGGTGACCGCAAGCCCCCGCTTGGTGTCCGGGTGCGCGGCGTTGAAGGCGGCGATCTCCCGCCGGCGGTCGGCGAGGCGGGCGTTGTCCTTCACCTGCTGCCAGACGGCGGAGATCCGTTCGGGCTGAACGACCGGCTGTCCGTACGGCGTCGACTGGCCCTGCCGGTAGAAGTTGCGCTCCCGCAACTCCGTCGGATCCAGGCCGAGCAGCGGCGCGCACCGGCCCATGATGTCCTCGATCACCAGCATGCCCTGCGGTCCGCCGAAGCCGCGGAAGGCGGTGTTGGAGACCTTGTTGGTCCTGGCGATGCGGCCGGCGATGCGCGCGTTGGGGATCCAGTAGGTGTTGTCGATGTGGCACAGCGCACGGGCCACCACCGGCTCGGACAGGTCCAGGCTCCAGCCGCCGTCCGCGGTCAAGGTGGCGTCGAGGGCCCGGATCCGGCCGTCGGCGTCGAAGCCGATCTTCCACTCGGCGTGGAACCCGTGCCGCTTGCCGGACATGGTCAGGTCCTGGGTCCGGTTGAGCCGCACCCGGACCGGCCGACCGGTCAGCTTGGCACCGAGCGCGGCGACGGCAGCGAACCCGTGCGGCTGCATCTCCTTGCCGCCGAACCCGCCGCCCATCCGCAGACACTGCACGGTCACCTCGTGGCTGTGCAGACCGAGCACGTGCGCGACGATCTCCTGGGTCTCCGAAGGATGCTGGGTGCTGCTCTGGACGAACACCTGCTCGGCCTCGTCGACGTAGGCCAGTGCCGCATGCGTCTCGAGATAGAAGTGTTCCTGATCGGAGAACTGCAACTCGCCGGTGAACACGTGCGCGGAGTCGGCGAAGCCGGCGTCGACGTCGCCGGTGAGCATCACGGGCCGGGCGCCGTGGAAACTGCCCGCCGCGATCGCGTCCTGCAGCGTGATCAGCGAGGGCAGTTCGTCGAGTTCCACCTCGACCGCCGCCGCGCCGAGCCGGGCGGCCTCCAGGGTCTCGCCGAGCACCCAGGCGACCGCGTGACCGTGGAACAAGACTTCGTCGGGGAACAGCGGCTCGTCATGCTTCATCCCGGCATCGTTGACGCCGGGCACGTCGGCACCGGTCAGCACGCGGACCACACCGGGCACGGCGAGCGCGGGCTCGGTGCGCAGCGCGGTGATCCGGCCGTGGGCCTTCGTCACCTGGACCGGACAGGCGTGCAGCACGTCCTTGGTGCGGTGCACCAGGTCGTCGGTGTAGAGGGCGGTGCCGGTGACGTGCAGGGCGGCACTCTCGTGCGGCATCGGGAGGCCGACGACGGGCCTTTCGGGGCGCTCGGACAGATGGCTCATGACGACACCGCCTCAGTGGTCTGCGCGTACAGCTTCAGCAGGCTCTGGCCCAGCATCGCGGAGCGGTAGGCGGCGCTGGCGCGATGATCGTTCATCGGCGTGCCCTCGCCCTGCAGGATCCGCGCCGCCGCCTCGACGGTCTCCGCCGTCCACGGCGTGCCCTCCAGGGCCGCCTCGGTGGCCAGCGCGCGGATCGGGGTGGCGGCCACGCCGCCCAGGCCGATGCGAGCCTTGCGGACGATTCCGTCCCCGATGTCGAGCGCGAAAGCGACTGCCACGCTGGAGATGTCGTCGAAACGCCGCTTGGAGATCTTGTGGAAGGCCGCGACCGGCGACAGCGGCAGCGGGATGCGCACAGCGCGGATCAGTTCGCCGGGACGGCGCACGCTCTGCCGGTAGCCGGTGAAGTACTCCGCCAGCGGCACCTCGCGCTCACCGTCGGCGTCGGCGAGCAGCACCGACGCCTCCAGCGCGAGCAGCACCGGCGGGCTGTCACCGATGGGCGAGCCGGTGCCCAGGTTGCCGCCGAGGGTCGCGCCGTTGCGGATGAGCCGGGACGCGAACTGCGGGAACAGCTCTGCCAGCAGCGGGACGGCACCGTCGAGGCGGCGTTCGATCTCGGTGAGCGTCAGCGCCGCCCCGATCTCGATGTGGTCGGATTCGACTCGCAGCTCCCGCAGTTCGGCCAGCCGGTCGACGGCCACCACGCAATCGGCCCGGCGGGAACGGATGTTCACCTCCACGCCCCAGTCGGTGGAGCCGGCGACGACCACCGCGTCGGGCCGCTCGCGCAGCAACCGCAGCGTCTCGGCCAGGGTGCCCTTCCGCAGGAAGACGCTGTCGTCCCGCGTGTATTCGGTGGCGACCGGCGCCGGCGACGCCTGCTCTCGGCGCTGCGCCAGCGGGTCCTCGTCGGTGGGCGTGCCGACGGCGAACGCGGCGTCGCGGATCGGGCGGTAACCGGTGCAGCGGCACAGGTTTCCGCTCAGCGCGTGCAGATCGAAGCCGTTCGGACCGTGCTCGGCGTCGGTGCCGCCGGCCGTGTCCGCGTGCGCGCAGCGGTCGGGCCGGTAGTACTCGGCGGCCATGCTGCAGACGAATCCCGGTGTGCAGTACCCGCATTGGGAGCCGCCGCGGAGCGCCATCTCCTCCTGCACCGGGTGCAGGGTGGGCGGCTTGCCGGGTTCGCCGGCGGTGGCGAGACCTTCGGAGGTGATGATCTCCTGTCCGTCGAGCGCCGCGACCGGGACCAGGCAGGCGTTGACCGCCACCCAGTCGGTGGGCTTGTTCACCCCGGGACGCGCCACCAGGACCGAACAGGCGCCGCATTCGCCCTCGGCGCATCCTTCCTTGGTGCCGGTGAGGCCACGGTCACGCAGGAATTCCAGCACTGTGGTGTGGGGTGCGGCCGGGGAGATCTGCTTTTCTTCCCCATTGACCGTGATCCGTGCCGCTACCACGACAGGCCTGCATTTCGGTGCGCGATCGGTCGATTCATCATGTTCGCCAATTCCGGGCAGCTTTCTGTGTTCAGACGCGCCACGTCGGAGGAGCGGGCGCAAGACAGCACGCGACAGCGGCGTGCCGGAAGATGGTGACGGGAAGCTGAGGACGTGCCACGACGGGCACGTCAGAACGGCGTGCTCAGCAGCCGTGCGCGATCCGACCCGGAACCCAGACCGTGCACTGGGCGAGGCGACCGAGATCAGAGCTGGTGTACATCCGCGGGTCGCCTCCTTTCGGTGGTCATGGATCGGCTTCCAGCGAAAAGTAGTGGCTGCCGCCACAGAGGTCAAGAGGTCGTCCTCCGTCTCCCGAAAGCCGATCGCATCCACTTCCTCGCCTTCATTCCCGGCGCATGGCGCGGGCGATGAATTCCCCGATGAGCACGGCCGTCGCCGCCGGGCCGCGCAGCGGGGCCGTCGGCAGGATCGAGGTGTCCGCCACGCGGAGCCCGGACACACCGTGGACTCTGCCGTACTGGTCGACCGCCGCGGTGCTGCCGTCCGGTCCCATGGGTGCCGTCCCGCACGCGTGGTGCGACGTGCCGATGCTGCGCCCGATCCACTCGTCCAAGACGTCATCGCCGGCGAGGAGTTGTGGTTCGGGCTGGAGCAGGCCGGCCCGCGCGACGTGACGGAAGGCGCGGGTGGCGACGATGTCCGCGGTGGCACGGACAGCCTCCCGCAGGCGGCGCCGGCCGTCGGACGTGGCGAGGTAGCCGTACTGGATGTGCGGGGGTACGGCCGGGTCGGCGGACCGGATGCGGAGTCGGCCGGTCGAGGCGGGCGACTGGACCGAGACGAGGAACGCCAGGGGCGCGCCGGCGACGGCCGGAGCGCCGCCGGCGAGTCCGGCCATCGGCACGAGGGACTGCAGGATCTCCAAGTCGCCCGGGTGGGTGAGGTCCGAGGAGGACAGGTGCAGGCAGCCGCCGAGCCACAAGTCATCGGGTGCGCCCAGATCGGTCCGAGGAGCCCATTCCAGGACGAGTTGCGGGTGGTCGCTGAAGCGGGTGCCGACGGCTGGGGCGTCGTGGACGACGGGGATGCCGTGACGTTCGAGGGTGGCCCGCGGCCCGATGCCGGACCTCTGGAGCAGTTGGGGAGTGACGAAGGATCCGGCGCACAGGACGACCTCGTCGGAGTGGAGCACGGTCTCCCGTCCGTTCCGCAGGACGACCACCCCGCATGCGCGGCCGTGCCGGACGGCGACGCGGCGGACGGCGCAGTCACCGATCACGGTGAGATTGGCGCGGGCGAGGGCAGGCATCAGGTAGCTGATGCCGGTGTTGAGCCGCAGGCCGTCGACGGCGTTGGACGGCACCGGGCCGAAGCCCGGAGGGGCCTGGTCGTTCTTGTCGGGCTCGAAGGGATGGCCGAGTTCTTCCGCCGCCGCGCGAAAGGCCGCAGCGGCAGGGTGCGCGAGTGCTCGTCGCCGGATGCGCATGGGCCCCTCACCACCGTGCAGCTCCCCGGCGCCGTAGTCGAGATCCGTCTCCAGCGCGCGCAGCAGGGGGAGCATCCGGTCGTACGCCCAGGCCGGGTTGCCGGCCGCCGACCAGCGGTCGAAGTCCTCGCGCCGGGCCCGGACGAAATAGCCGCCGTTCACGGTGGTCGAACCGCCGAGACCACGCCCGCGGACCACCGTGTAAGGCCGCTCGGGCGTCAGGAACGCGGCGTACCGCTGGACGGCCGGGTGATCGGGTTGCGCTCCGGGGACCAGTCGCGCGTCCAGCAGCTCCGGGGGAAAGAGCGGGGGGTGTTCGGGGACCGGCCCGGCGTCGAGGAGCAGCACGGCGCGCGCGGAGTCCTCGCTCAGCCTGGCGGCCAGAGCCGCGCCGGAGGCTCCCGCGCCCACCACGATCACATCGGCGGCCCTCCGGCCGTCGATCTCGTCCACGGGGTCGCTTGCGGTCACGCGGCCCGGCCGGGCGGGCACACGGGGCGCGTACACGAACGACCGTCCCCATACGCCGGTGACCACCCGACGGCCCGACCCGCCGCCGCATACCGCGAGATGCGCAGCGATTCACCCAGGCCCCACCTGGTCGCCGTCACAGAAGCGACTGCATCATGGTCCACGAGATGACACCTCCGCACGGAGCACGCGGGCAAGCTCTTCGCGGACGTCGGCTCGACGTCGCGACGGTCCGGCCCATTTTCTGCTCACTCGATGTCACATGTCACCCGCGGAGCCGAGACCGCCGCGCCGCTCCGGAGGTCGCGGTGGGCTCGTATGCCTCCTGGTGCGTGATGCGAATGTCCCGCCATGGACAGTCATGCGATAATCACTCTCCGTCACTCTGACATGGGTGCCGAGAACGAGACCTTTCACCTGGAGATGTGACGGTAGGGCCGACATCGGTGACACATCCGCATCGGAGGAGAGACGTGGGCAGACAGGCACGCATCGCGACCGCGCTCCGGTGACCCATGAGGCATGAGTCGTCTCCCGAGGACCTGGTCCGTGCGGCGCGGGCCGCGGGAGTGACGGACGAGCGGCTGCTCGAGGCCGTCCGGGTCACACCACGGGCGGAGTTCGTCCCCGCTGAGCACGTGGCGTCCGCGTACCGCGACACGCCCGTACCGCTCCCCCACGACCAGGTGACCACCCAGCCCTCGCTGGTCGCCATGATGGTGTCCGCGCTCGGCCTCACCGGAGGCGAACGCGTCCTGGAGATCGGTACCGGCTACGGCTGGCAGACCGCGCTGCTGGCCCGCCTCGCCGCGTCCGTGGTCAGCGTCGAACGCTGGCCGGACCTGGCCGAGGAGGCCCGCCGTCGGCTCGTCGGGCGGGGCATCGAGAACGCCGAGATCGTCCTCGGCGACGGAACCCTCGGTGCACCGGCCCGTGCTCCGTACGACGCCGTCATCGTCTGCGCGGCCTTCACCGAGGTACCGCAGCCGCTGGTCGCGCAGCTGCGGACCGGTGGCCGGCTCGTCCAGCCCATCGGGCCGGGCGGACATGAACGGGTCGAGCTGTACCAGCGGCGGGACCACGGCCTCGTGCACCGTGCGACGGTCACGTCGGCCTGCTTCGTCCGGCTGTACGGTGCCCATGGCTACGATCAGCGCTGATACGCGCCGGCAACGGTGCCGACGGCCAGTTCCTTGCCCTTGACCCCGCGGTGCACGGTGCCGACGGTCGGCCGGTCGTGCAGGGTGGGCGGCTCGGACGGGGCCTACAGGCGGAAGAAGCAGCGGGGCGGGCCGTGTCCCGGCGGCGGCATCGGCCCACCCCTGCGCACCGCGCGGCGCACTGCCCGCGGGCAGCGGCGCGGACACCGGTCCGCAGAGCAACACCCGATCAGCGGCGTTCGCCCGCCGAACGCGCGCCGATGGTGGCGGTGTGCCGACAAGGATTCTGCTCGAAGGACGTCCGGGCGTGGGCAAGACGACCGCCGTTCGCCGCCTGGCGGCGCTGCTGCGCACCCGCGAGGCCGTCGGCTTCACCACGGAGGAGATCCGGCAGGCCGGCACCCGGGTCGGTTTCGCCCTGGAGACACTGACAGGCAGGCGGGCGGTCCTGGCCCACACGAACTTCCCGGGCCCGACCCGTGTCGGGCGGTACGGGGTCGACTTGAGCGTCATGGAACAGCTGGCGCTGCCGTCCCTCCGGACGACGGCGGTGCCCGGGCGGCTCGTTCTCATGGACGAGCTCGGCAGGATGGAACTGGCCTGCAGCCCGTTCCGGGACGCGGTCCAGGCACTGTTCGACACGGCCGTGGACATCGTCGCCACGGTACAGGCCCACCGAGACCCCTTCACCGACGCCCTCAAACAGCGCCCCGACGTCGACGTCGTCCGCCTCACCCCGGCCAACCGCGACGACCTGCCCGAAGCACTCGCTGCCCGGCTGGAGCCCGGGCACTCATGACCCGTCCTCCGAGTGCCTTGGACCGGCGTGCCGGACCAAGGGACCGGATGTCTCAGGCACGCATCCGCGCCGGCAGCCGTGCGGTGGTCTCCATCAGCCGGACGCTGAACGGGTGCTGCGGAGCGGTGAGGACCTGCCGCGCCGAGCGCCCCGGCCGACTGCGGTCCGATGGGCGGCCTCTTCGACGACCTGGCCCTGACCCCGTATGGGTCGGCGACACCGACGAGGAGGCGTACCTCGACGCGCTCGGTGGAATGGATGCTTGATCAGCGCGTTCGGGTTGTGCGCCCACAGCTGCACCCCCAGACGGGAGCTGACGAGCGCCTGAACTGCCGGGCGCTCGCCTGACGCTCCCGTCGGGAAGCGCCGTCCAGGGCACGTATCTCGCCGTCGCGCTCGTCGTCCGGAAGACGAGCCGGCAGGCTCACCCTCCCGCCGAGGTCGTCCTCCTCGCCGTCACCGATCGCCCGCCAGGTCGAGATCGCCGCCGCGCGTCTCGGCGACGACCTCGGCGGGCCGACGCCACGGGTGAGCGATGGGCTGGGACACCCCGCGCCACCAGGGCTCAGAGGGCAGCTTCCCCACAGGCTCGAACGGCTCGCCGGGACGAGGGAACGCCGCCGCCTGCCCGGCCTCCTCCGCCGCGTCCCTGGTCCACTCGCCCGGCTCCGCCCACGCGTGCGGCGCCAGGTTGAACGTCCCCCAGTGAATCGGCAGCAGAACACCGCCCGCCGCGCCCCTCTGAAGGTCGAGGTGGGCTCGTATGCCCTCCTCGGGCGTCATGTGGATGTCCGGCCAGAACTCCGAGTACGCCCCGATCTGGATCATCGTCGCGTCGAAGGGGCCGTGGGCGGCGCCGATGTCCTTGAAGCCGTCGAAGTAGCCGGTGTCGCCGCTGTGGTAGACGCGGTGCCGCTCCCCGGCGACGACCCAGGACGCCCAGAGGGTGTGCTGGGTGTTGCGCAGGCCCCGGCCGCAGAAGTGGCGGGCCGGGGTGGCGGTCAGGGTGAGGCCGCCGACCCGCGTCGACTCGTGCCAGTCCAGCTCGCGCAGCCGGGCGGCCGGCACGCCCCAGTGCTCGAGATGGGCGCCGACGCCGAGCGGCACGGCGAACAGGGTGTCCGTGCCGGCCAGTGCCTTGATCGTGGGCAGGTCCAGATGGTCGTAGTGGTCGTGCGAGATCACGACGACGTCCACCGGGCCGAGGGCGGCGAGGGGCACCGGGACCGGGTGCAGCCGCTTGGGTCCGGCGAAGGGGAAGGGGGAGCAGCGCTCACCCCAGACGGGGTCGAACAGCACCCGCTGCCCGTCGATCTCGGCCAGCACACTGGAGTGCCCCATCCAGGTCAGCCGCAGCCCGGTGGCGGGCGGCCGGGCGAGGTCGGCCACCGTGGTGGCGTGCACCGGCAGCGTGCCGCCGGGGGCACGGCGGCTCCGCGCCTCCTTGTCGAAGTAGATCTTGGCGAACTCCCGTGCCGACCCGGAGGGCCGGGTCCGGGCCGCGCCCCCGGGATTCTGGAAGACGCCGTCGCGGAAGTGCGGCGATCTGCGGATGCGCTCCATGCGCTCACCACTCGGGTCCGCGCCGAAGGCCACGGGCCGCGGCATGCGGAACCCGGGGCTCGGGGAACGGAAACCGGCCACGGTACCTCCAGGTGGAGTAGGTCAGGCTCCCAATTATGGGCGCCAGGTGTGACAGCTCCGGTCCGCGCCTGTCCGCCGGATGTCACGTCCGTGCTCCCCGCCTTCGTCGTGTCGATGAGGGCGCCCGCTGCCGAGCGCCCGGAACGGCTCGACGGACAGGAAGGTGGCCCTCATGGCCCGCGTATCGCTCACCCCGCCCCGGACGCTCTTCTTCCGTGTCGTGGAGTGGTATTCCAGGCGCACGTACGGCAAGGTCCTCGACCCCGGCAAGGCGCTCGCGCACAACCCCCGCGTACTCTGGGGCGACCTGCGGTTCGAGCAGTCCGTGGCCAAGTGGAACAAGCTGGACTCCGATCTGAAGGCGCTCGCGGTCATGGCGTCGGCGGCCTCGGTCGGCTGCTCCTGGTGCATGGACTTCGGGCACTGGGAGAACACCGAACGCGGCATGGACCGGCGAAAGCTCCACGACGTGCCGGTGTGGCGGGAGAGCGACGTCTACACACCGCTGGAGCGGGACGTCATGGAGTACGCCGAGGCCATGACGGCGACCCCGCCCACCGTCGGCGACGACCTGGCCGAGCGGCTGCGGCTGCGCCTCGGCGAGCCCGCGTTCGTGGAGCTGACGGCCATGGTCGCCGTGGAGAACCTGCGCTCCCGCATCAACTCGGCGCTCGGGCTGACCAGTCAGGGCTTCAAGGACTCCTGCGACCTCGGCGACGCCCGCCGGAGCACCGCGGGCGCGACGGACTGAGTCCGGGGCCGGCAGCGGGCGTCTCCGCAGGTCGCCACGGCTGTACAGGGTGACGGACGTGGTGAGAGTCCGGTTGAGCGTGACGGAGCGGCGCGAGGAGCTGCTCCGTGCCGCCGTCGAGCAGATGGCGGCGCGCGGCGTGGCGGCGTTACGGATCGCCGACGTGGCCTCGGCCCTCGGTGTGAGCAACGCGCTGGTGCTCCACCACTTCTCGACGAAGGAGAAGCTGGTCGCCGCGGCGTTCACCTGCGCGGCCGAGGACGACCTCGCCCGTCTGCGCGGCCTGCTCGGCCGCCGCACGTCGGCGCTGCGCCGGCTGCGGTCGGCCGTGCGGTGGTACGCCCCGACCGGCCGGGCCAAGGGCTGGCGGCTGTGGATCGAGGGCTGGGCGGCGGCACTGCGCGAACCCGCGCTGCGAGAGGTCACGCGGGAACTCGACCGGCGGTGGAAGGCCGCGCTCGCCGAGGTCATCGCCGAGGGGGTGGCCGCCGGCGAGTTCCCTTGCCCGGACCCCGAAGGCGCCGCCCTGCGTCTGACGGCCCTGCTCGACGGACCGGCCGTCCAGCTGACGTCGTTCGGGCGCGCCGTGTCACGGGCCCGGGCCCCAGGAGTGGGTGGACGAGGCGCTCGCCCGCGAACTCGGACTGTACCGGGGTGTGTTGACGGCCTCCCGGCGGTGAGACACGGGCCGTCCTCAGGCCACCGCGGCGATCCGCATCTTGATGTCGTCCGGCGACAGCGTCCCCTTGGCCGTGACGTGGTCCCCGGACGACTGGCCGCGCAGCCGGCGCCCGATCCACGGCACCAGGTACTCGCGTGCCCAGTGGACGTCGTCGCGCCGGACGTCGAGGGTGCCGCGCGGCGGCAGCGGCGGCCAGGGCTGCTCCGGGTCGGCCGGGATCTCCAGGCCCAGCGCCTGGCCCGCGCGGAGCGCCACGCGCGTGTGCCCCTCGGGTGAGAGGTGCAGCCGGTCGGCGTCCCAGGCCCTGCGGTCCTGCACGCTGCGCAGCGACCACAGGTCGAGCACCGGACAGCCGTAGCGGTCGGCGACGGCCCGGACGTGCCCGTTGTAGGTGGCGATCTTGCCGCGCAGGTGCTTGAGCACGGGCACCCCGCGGGTGTCGAAGCCCGTGGTCACGAGTACGGTGCCGGCCACGGCGGCCAGCGCGGCCACGGCCCGTTCGAAGCGCTCGGCGACCTCGTCGGGGTCGGTGCCGGGCCGGATGATGTCGTTGCCGCCCGCACAGAAAGAGACCAGGTCCGGCGCGAGTTCGACGGCTCGGGGAACCTGGTCCGCCACGATCTGGTCGAGCAACTTGCCGCGCACGGCGAGGTTCGTATACGTGAAGTCGCCCTCGGGGCGCCGGTCGGCGAGCAGCACGGCGAACCGGTCGGCCCAGCCGACGAACGCCCCGTCGGGGCCGGGGTCGCCGACGCCCTCGGTGAAGCTGTCCCCCACCGCCACGTACGACCCGATCACTGCTCTGCTGTCACTCTTCGAATCGTCTGCCACGTCGGCCCATGATTCACCTTCGAATGTGACCTACGCGACCGTAGGAAGGGGTTGACGGGCGGTGAGAAAAGCCACTCCTAAAGTGTTCGCCAACTCCGGAATATCCGCCGCGGAACACCGGGGACACCGAAGGCCGGACCCGGGGATCGGGGTCCGGCCTTCGGAGTCGCGAGGGACCGTGCGTCAGACGGAGACGCCGTGCGAGCGCAGGTAGGCGATCGGGTCCACGTCCGAGCCGTAGTTCGGCGTGGTGCGGATCTCGAAGTGAAGGTGCGGGCCGGTCACGTTGCCGGTGGCACCGGAGAGACCGATCTGCTGGCCGGCGGTCACGGACTGGCCGCTGGAGACGGAGATCGAGGAGAGGTGGGCGTACTGGGCGTAGTGGCCGTCGGCGAGCTTGATGACGACCTGGTTGCCGTACGCGCCGCCCCAGCCGGCGGAGACGACGGTGCCCGCGCCGACGGCCTTGAGCGGGGTGCCGGTCGGGATGACGAAGTCGGTGCCGGTGTGGTAGCCGCTGGACCACATGCTGCCGGTCTGGTGGTACGGGGTGCCGACGGTGCCGGCGGCCACGGGGGAGGTGAAGCCGGTGGAGGCGCTCGCGGTCCCGGCGGACTGCGTGGTCGTCTTCGACGTGGCGGCCTCGGCCTTCTCCGAGGACTTCTCGGACGCCTTGGGCGCGGGGGCGGCCGGCTTCGTGGGCTTGGCGGAGGACTCCGCCGACGGCTTGGCGGCGCCGGTCGCGGCCTTCTCACCGATCGAGAGCTTCAGACCGGGGTGGATCAGCGACGGGTCGGAGCCGACGGCCTCGCGGTTGTCCGCGTAGAGCTTCTTCCAGCCACCGGTGACGTTCTGCTCTTCGGCGATCTTCGAGAGGTAGTCACCGCTCTTCACGGTGTACGTCCGCGTGTCCGACTTCTTGGCCGCGCTCTTGTCGGCGGACTTCTCGGCTGCCACCGCGACGGACTGCACGGCCTTTTCGGAAACCGAATGCGCAGGCGCGGCCTGGGCGGTGGCGGCCCCCATGAGGGGAAGCGCGAGCGCGGCGCCACCGGTGCCGGCGACGGCGATGGTGCGGGTCAGACGCTGAGCCTTGGTACGGCGGTGCTTACCCTTCGCAGGCATGGCGAATTCCTCTCCGGCGCCTGCGAGGTGAGCTGTCGGGTGCGGGCTGGAGATGCCCGGCCGCACCGGAGCGCGGCTTTACCCCTAGCCGTTCCTGAGACCGGAACAGGCGGTTGTACCTGTGGGTCCCCCGCTCCTGCCGTGTACGGGTGATGGATGAATTGGGGCTCCGGTCGGCGGCAGGATTAGGCGTCCGTCCGGATCGGTGGTGAACGTAAGGGACCACGACGCAACCGGACAAGCGAGGGGTTCCTCGGGCAGGTGTTTCACTTGATCCTTTAGGGGAATTACCGGTCACCCTCCGTCGATTCGGAGAACGCCACTTCCGGCAAACAGCCTTGAAAAACGTGCGTATTACGTGGACATGATAAACAACGCACCGTCACGGATATGACGCTCCTCACGACGGCCCGCGCCAGCACCATCCACTCCAGGGCAAGTTGGAGCTAAATCCACAATTCGGACAGAAAGTTCATTCATGCCTTAGTCGTCTCACATCACCTGTGGACAACTCATTGCCGCAAGCAAGGAATGCCGTATCGTCGAGTCGGTGCCCGCGGGCGAGCAGTGCCGGCGGGGCGGAGTGGGAGGAGCCCTCGTGACGCAGCAGGTCCCGTCGACCGAGCCCGAACTGGGCGGTGTGCGCAACTTCCGTGACGTGGGCGGACTGCCGACCGTGGACGGGCGCCGGGTGCGGCACGGCGTGCTGTTCCGCAGCGGCCACCTCGCACACGCCACCGAGGACGATGCCGCCTTCCTCTCCACCCTGGGCCTGCACACGATCTTCGACTTCCGCAACGCGGCCGACCAGAAGCTCGAGGGACCGGACGTCGCGCTGCCGGGCGTGCGCAATGTCAACCTTCCGCTGAGCGACCCCGCCGACGGCGCGGAGTTCTGGAAGATGGTCCGCGACGGCGACCTCGACCAGCTGCGCGGGATCCTGGCGGACGGCAAGGGCGCGACCCGGATGATCGACTCCTACCGCATGATCGTGAAGGAGCGCACGGCGGAGCACTCCCAGGTGCTGCACGCGCTCGCCGAGGACAGTGTCCCGGCCCTGATGCACTGCGCGGCCGGCAAGGACCGCGCGGGCCTGTCCATCGCGGTCACGCTGCTCGCCCTGGGCGTCGAGCGCGACGCCATCCTCGACGACTACCTCAAGTCGAACGCCAAGCACCGCCGCTACAAGGTGCGGCGCAGCTCCTCCTCGGCCTCCGCCTACTCCCCCGAGGTCATGGAACTGCTCAGCCCCCTGTTCGACGCCCGTGCCGAGTATCTGGCGGCGGCCTTCGAGACCGTCGAGGAGACCTGGGGCGGGGTCGACGCCTATCTGGAGCAGGGCCTGCGGATCACCCCGCAGACCCGGGAGCGGCTGCGCGAGCGGATGCTGGACTGACCCGCCGGGCCGGGCGCCCGCCCGGCCCCGCTCTCCTACTTGGCTCCCACCTCGAAGAGCAGATAGATGAAGCCCGCGAAGGCGTGGCCCACGGCGACGTAGATGATCAGCCGGATCCACAGGGCGCGCGGGAACTTCTCCTCCATGTTGCTCATGGCGTCTCTCCAGAGGTGGGGTGGGGTGCGGTGGTGGCGGGGCCCAGGCACAGCGCGGCCGTGGGCGCCTGCAGCAGGGTGTGCACGAAGAGGAGCTCGACCCCGTCGGTGTCCCGGGCGGCGATCCGGTGCGGGGTCAACGAGTCGAAGTGCGCGCTGTCGCCCGGCCCGAGCAGGTGCACGGTGTCGCCGAGACGCAGCCGCAGCCGGCCGCTGAGGACGTGGAGCCACTCCTCGCCGGGGTGCACCCGCACGATGTCGCCCTGGGAGCCGTACGGCACGTGGACGCGCAGGGCCTGCATCCCGCGGCCTGCGGAGCCGGCCTGCCAGTACGTCCAGCCGCCCGCCACCGTCGGCTCCATGTCGGCGGCACGCACGATCGCGTCCCGGTCCGCCACCGTCTCGCCGAGCAGTTCCGAGACGGTCGTACCGTAGATACGGGCGAGGGCGAGCAGCATGGGCAGCGAGGGCTGGCGCTGCCCGGTCTCCAGCCGGGAGAGGTGGGCGGGCGACAGTCCCGCGGAACGGGCCGCGGCCTCCAGTGTGAGGGCGGCCCGGCGACGCAGGGCCCGCAGTTGCGGCGCCACGACGGACACCGCTTCCGCCGGATCGACCGGCGGCTCGGTCTCAGAGGAGCTCATACCTCCATTCAGCCCGAGATTTACCTCTGGGGCAATTTTGTTGCCTCACAGGCAAAAACGGGAAGGTCACGGCCTGGCGGGAGCCGCCTACCGGTTGCCCACCGCCTGCTTGACCAAGGTCTTGCCGAAGTCCCACATCAGGCCGCCACCGTTGTGGGCGTCGTCCATGACCTCGGTGAACGCGTCGACGAACCGGTCCGCCTCGCGTTCGCCGACGATCAGCGGCGGGATCAACTTGATCACCTCCAGGTGGTCTCCGGAGACCTGCGTCAGGATCCGGTGCCGTTGCAGCAGGGGCACCACCACCATCTGCGCGAACAGCCCCTTGCGCGCGGCCTGGAGCATCGTCCAGCGGCTGCGCAGCTTCAGCGACCGGGGCCTGCCGAACTCGATGCCGATCATCAGGCCCCGGCCGCGGACGTCGGCGAGCAGTTCGTAGGTGTCCACCAGCGCCGCCAGCCGGGACTTCAGCCGCTCGCCGACGGCCGCGGCGTTCGCCACGGTCTGTTCGTCCTCCATGACCGCCAGCACGGCGAGTCCGGCCGCCATGGCCTGCGCGTTGGACCCGAAGCTCGCCGAGTGGACCAGCACCCGGTCCATCGACGAGAACACCTTCCGGAAGATCCAGTCCTTGCCCAGCGTGGCCCCCACGGGTACGTACCCGCCGGACAGCGCCTTGGCGACGCACACCAGGTCGGGCTCCACGCCCTCCTCGTGCTGGTAGGCGTAGAACCTCCCGGTGCGGCCGAGGCCCGTCTGCACCTCGTCGGCGATCAGCAGCGCCTTGTACCGGTGCAGCAGCTCCTGCGCGCCCCGCAGATAGCCGGGCGGGGCCTCGTGCACGCCCTTGCCCTGGATGGGCTCCACGATCAGCGCGGCGACGTCGCCCTTCTTCAGCTCCCGCGCCAGGGCGTCCAGGTCACCGAGCGGGACCGCGGTGTCGGGCAGCAGCGGGGCGAAGCCGTCCCGGAAGCCGGCCTCGCCGTTGACGGACAGCGATCCGGTGGTCAGCCCGTGGAAGGCGTGCGAGCAGTACAGGACCCTCGGCCTGCCGGTCGCGTACCGGGCGAACTTCAGCGCCGTCTCGACCGCCTCCGTGCCGCTGTTGCCGAAGAACACCCGGTCCAGGTGCGGGCTGTAGGACAGCAGCTTCTCGGCCAGCAGCCCGGGCAGCGGAGGGCAGTCGAACCGGGTCAGGTCGGCCAGGGAGGCGTCGAGGACGTCGTGCAGCGCCTTGCGGACGACGGGGTGGTGGCGGCCCAGCCCCATCACCCCGAACCCGGCGAGCATGTCCAGGTAGTCGTTGCCGTCCGCGTCCCAGAAGTACGCACCCTCGGCACGCTCGTAGACCCGGTCGAAGCCGATGGTGCGCAGCATGCGCGGAAGCTGGTGGTTGAGGTGCCGCGTGTGCAGCTCGTAGCGCTCGGCTCCGCGCTCGGCCAAGAGTCTGCCGAGGTCGAACTCCTTGGTCATTCAGTTCTCTCCTTGCCCCGGCCGGACGGTCCGGCCGTCCCCGGCCTGTTCCTTGACGGCCAGGCTCGCACTGATCCGGCCGGCGATCTCGACGGGCGTGAGGCCGATGTCGGCCAGCACCTCGGCGCGCTTGGCGTGCGCCAGGAACTGCTCCGGGATGCCGAACCGCCGTACGGGTACGTCGACTTCCGCGTCGCCCAGCGCCAGCGCCACCGCGGAACCCACCCCGGCCGCGCGGCTGTTGTCCTCGACGACGGCCACCAGCCGGTGTCGCGCGGCCAGTTCCGGGAGCGCCGGGTCGACGGGCTTGACCCAGCGCGGGTCCACCACGGTGCACCCGATGCCGCGGGCCTGCAGCAGCTCGGCGGCCTGCAGGCAGACGGGCGCCATCACCCCGACGGCCACGAGCAGCACCTCGGGCCGCTCGGCGGCGTGCAGGACGTCCATGCCGCCGACCCGGTCCACGGCCGGGACGGTGGGGCCGACGGACTCCTTCGGGAAACGCAGCAGCGTCGGGGCGTCGTCGACGGCGACCGCCTCGCGCAACTGGGCACGCAACTGGTCGGCGTCGCGCGGGGCGGCGATGCGCAGCCCCGGCACGACCTGGAGGACGGACATGTCCCACATGCCGTTGTGGGACGCGCCGTCGACGCCGGTGACGCCGGCCCGGTCCAGTACGAACGTCACGCCGCAGCGGTGCAGCGCCACGTCCATCAGCAGCTGGTCGAAGGCGCGGTTGAGGAAGGTGGCGTAGACGGCGACGACCGGGTGCAGTCCGCCCGTCGCCAGCCCCGCGGCGGACACGGCGGCGTGCTGCTCCGCTATGCCGACGTCCCAGATCCGCTCGGGGAACCGCGTGGCGAAGGGGCCGAGCCCGACCGGGTGCAGCATGGCCGCCGTGATCGCCACGACGTCGTCGCGTTCCTCCCCGATCCGCACCATCTCGTCGCCGAACACGGAGGTCCAGGACGGCCCGCCGGCGGGCGCGAGCGGCTCGCAGGTGCGCGGGTCCATCACGCCGACCGTGTGGAAGTGGTCCTCCTCGTGGGCGAGGGCCGGTTCGTAACCGCGGCCCTTCTCCGTGAGGCAGTGCACGAGCACCGGTCCGTGGAAGCGTTTCGCGCGCCGCAGAGCGGACTCGACGGCCCCGATGTCGTGCCCGTCGATCGGGCCGACGTACTTCAGGCCCAGGTCCTCGAACAGGCCCTGCGGTGCGAAGGCGTCCTTGAAGCCCTTCTTCGCGCCGTGCAGGGCCTCGTAGACGGTGTTGCCGACCACCGGGGTGCGCTGGAGGACGTCCTTGCCCCAGGCCAGCATCCTCTCGTAGCCGTCGGTGGTGCGGAGCGTCGCCAGGTGGTTGGCGAGGCCGCCGATGGTCGGCGAGTACGACCGCTCGTTGTCGTTGACGACGATGATCAGCGGGCGGTCCTTGGCGGCCGCGATGTTGTTCAGGGCCTCCCAGGCCATGCCGCCGGTCAGGGCTCCGTCCCCGATCACGGCGACCACGTGGCCCTTCTCCCCCTGCACCTGACGGGCCTTGGCGAGGCCGTCGGCCCAGCCGAGCGCCGTGGAGGCGTGGCTGTTCTCGATGACGTCGTGCTCGGACTCCTCGCGGGAGGGGTAGCCGGACAGGCCGCCCTTTCCGCGCAGTTTGGAGAAGTCCTGACGGCCCGTCACCAGCTTGTGCACGTAGCTCTGGTGGCCGGTGTCCCAGAGGATGCGGTCGGCCGGTGACTCGAACACCCGGTGCAGGGCGACGGTGAGCTCCACCACGCCCAGGTTGGGCCCGAGGTGGCCGCCGGTCCGGGCGACGGCGTGCACCAGGAAGTCACGGATCTCTTCGGACAGTTCACCGAGTTCCGCCTCGGACAGCGCCTTCAGGTCGCGTGGTCCCCGGATGTTCTCCAGAATCGTCACGCTCGTGCCCCCTTCGGTCCGTGCTGCTCAGCTCACGGTGACGGCCGGCTCCCCCGACTCGCCGTCCTTCTCCATCTGCTCGGCGATCTTCATCGCCTCGTCGATCAGCGTCTCCACGATCTTGGACTCCGGGACGGTCTTGACGACCTCTCCCTTCACGAAGATCTGGCCCTTGCCGTTGCCGGAGGCGACCCCGAGGTCGGCCTCGCGGGCCTCGCCGGGACCGTTGACCACGCAGCCCATGACGGCCACGCGCAGCGGCACCTCCATGCCCTCCAGCCCGGCCGTGACCTCGTCGGCGAGCTTGTAGACGTCCACCTGGGCGCGGCCGCAGGAGGGACACGACACGATCTCCAGGCGACGCTGCCTGAGCCCCAGGGACTGGAGGATCTGGATGCCGACCTTGACCTCCTCGGCCGGCGGGGCGCTCAACGACACCCGGATGGTGTCGCCGATGCCCTGCGAGAGGAGCGCGCCGAAGGCGACCGCCGACTTGATCGTGCCCTGGAACGCCGG
>NZ_BMWA01000006.1:124890-362404 GCF_014650995.1 Streptomyces viridiviolaceus | reverse complement strand
AGCGCTACGAGACGGCCTGCGACCCCCGGCTGAACCGCAGCCAGTCCCTCGACCTGGCCTTCCTCGTCGCCGAGATGTACCGGGACCAGTGACGGACCTGCCCGTCACGGCAAGGTGTACTGGGGCGCGGATCACATGCGATCCGCGCCCCCCGCACTTTTGCCGAACCTGAGGGATGGGTAAGGTTAGGTTTGCCTCACCGATCAGTCGGGCCTTCCGGTCAGTCGGTACGGCACGACCATGAACCCCTTTCGGGAGGTGAACCGCGTGTTCGTCTGCAGCTGCTTCGGTGTGACCGAGGAACAGGTGAAGTCTCACGCGGAGGCCGGCGCGTGCACGCCCCGGCAGATCGCCTCCGCCTGCAAGGCCGGCACCGACTGCGGTGGCTGCGTGCGGCGCATCCAGGCGCTGCTGGGCCGTGGTGCCTGCCCGCGCCGGCAGCTGATCGACCAGGGTCAGGCCGCCCTGACCGAGCTGCCCGGAGCTCCCGAGCTGCCCGAAGCCGCTTAGTGGGTCGAGAACCCGCCCGTCCCCGGCCCTGACGCGTCCGGCTGGGACTGCTCGATGACCGTCGACAGGTACAGCGACTCGCCCAGCTTCTCGATCAGGTCCAGCTGCGTGTCCAGGTAGTCGATGTGGTGCTCCTCGTCGGCGAGGATGGCCTCGAAGATGTTGGCGGACGTGATGTCGTTCTTGGAACGCATCACCTCCACGCCGCGGCGCAGCCGGTCGATCGCCTCGACCTCGATCTCCCGGTCGGCCTGGAACATCTCGGTCACGGTCTGGCCGACCCGCACGTGGAAGAGCCGCTGGTAGTTGGGCAGGCCGTCGAGGAGCAGGATGCGGTCGGTGAGCAGCTCCGCGTGCCGCATCTCGTCGAAGGACTCGGCGCGTGTGTACTTCGCGAGCTTCGTCCAGCCCTTGTGGTCCTGCAGCTTCGAGTGCAGGAAGTACTGGTTGATCGCGGTGAGCTCGGCGGTCAGCTGTTCGTTGAGGAATTCGATGACCTCGGGGTCGCCCTGCATCGCGTAAGGCTCCTTCCACACGGAACTGGCGGGTTGCGCGCATGATTTCACCGGTGCAGAAGATCGTCCAGTAAGTCTTGACTTAGTAAGTAAGTCCATGCTTGGTCCGAGTTGATCCTGTTCGACCGAATGTAAGTGGGCCCGGTCATGGGCATCGGCCCGGGTCTGTCAGGATGGAGGCATGGGTCAGCCGGTGGGACACGAATCGGGAGAAGGCGGTAAGGGAGGAGCGCCGCAGTTCGAGCTTCCGCCGGGGCAGCGACTGCAGCGCGGCTGGCCGGTCACGCACTACGGGCCGGTCCCCAAGTTCCGGCCGGAGCGGTGGGAGTTCCGGGTCTTCGGGGCCACCGCCGACGGCGAGAAGCACTGCTGGAACCACGATGAGTTCACCGCCCTGCCGTACACCACGGTCGTGGCCGACCTGCACTGCGTCACCAAGTTCAGCATGCTCGGCTCCGAGTGGGGCGGCATCCCGGCCCGCACGATCCTCGACATCGCCCCGCCCGCGCCCGCCGTCACCCATGTGATGGTGTGGGCGGAATACGGGTTCAGCTCCAACCTCCGGCTGTCCGACTTCGCCGCCGAGCGCACCCTCTTCGCCACCCACAAGGACGGCGAGCTGCTGACGGCCGAGCACGGCTTCCCGCTCCGGCTCGTCGTCCCCCACCTGTACGCGTGGAAGGGCCCGAAGTGGGTCCGCGGCGTCGAGTACATGACCGCCGACCGCCGCGGCTTCTGGGAGGAGCGCGGCTATCACAACATCGGCGACCCCTGGAAGGAACAGCGCTACTCCTACCAGGAGGAGCCCGGGGACGGCCCTGAGCTCTGACCGGCGGTGCCGCTTACGGCGATCAGCCGTCGCGCAGCTTCTTCAGCCGCTCCACGTCCGCCGCGTGCCCCTCCTTGCCGCCCGGCGTCTCGATGATCAGCGGCACGCCCTCCGTCGCGGGGTGGGTCATCAGCGCCCGGAACGGGTCCTCCCCTATGTGACCCGCGCCGATGTTCTCGTGGCGGTCCTTGTGCGCGCCGACCACGTCCTTGGAGTCGTTGGCGTGGATCAGCTTCAGCCGGCCCTCGCCGACCGTGTCCACCAGCAGGTCCAGGGTCTGATGCATGCCGGCCGGTCCGGTCAGGTCGTGGCCGGCGGCGAAGATGTGGCAGGTGTCCAGGCACACGCCCAGCTTCGGATGGGCGTCCAGCGCCTCGAAGTACGGCCCGAAGTCCCAGGTCCGCGAGCACAGGGAGGCGCCCTGGCCGGCGGTCGACTCCAGGAGCAGGTACGGGTCGTCGTCGTGGGTGAGCTCGTCGAGCAGCGGCAGCATCTGCTCCCGCACCTGCCTCAGCGCCACCGACCGCTCCCGGCCGCCGGTCGCGCTGCCGGTGTGCACCACCACGCCGAGCGCCCCGATCTCCCGGCCCCGCCGCAACGAGTGCCGCAGCGACTGGACCGACCGCTCCACCGTCGCCTCGGTGTGCGAGCCGAAGTTGATCAGGTACGGGGCGTGCACGTACGCGGGGATCGACTCGGCCGCGCAGGCGGCGCGGAACGCCTCGTCCTGCTTCGGGTTGCCGGCCGGTGTGGCCCAGCCGCGCGGGTTGGCGACGAAGACCTGCACGGTCTCCGCCTTCAGGTCACGGGCGTAGGACAGGCCCACGGAGTGCAGGCCGCCGGCCACGGGGACGTGACCGCCGACGGGGTTGCGCGAGAGGGCGGACTGTTGACTGTTCACCCATCAAGGGTGGCATGCCTCCGGACCGTGCCCGCGGTCACCGGATCCTGATGGTGATCGTCGACCCCTTGGGAGCCGTCTCCCCGCCCTCCACGGACTGGCCCTTGACGGTGTCGCCGAACAGCCCGAGGAGACCGCGGTCCTCGTCGACCTGGAAGCCGGCGTCCTGGAGTTTCCGCTTCGCGTCGTCCACGCTGTCGCCGACCACGTCCGGCACCTCGATCATCTCCGGGCCCTTGGACACCGTGAGCGTGACCGTGTCGCCCTCGGCGGCCCGGCTGCCGGCGTCCGGCCTCTGCCGGGCGACGCGGCCCGCGTCGTACTCCGAGTCGACCCGCTCGGTGGCGACCTTCACCTTCAGACCGGCCTCCGCCAGCTCGGCCTTCGCGTCCGCCAGGTCGTCACCGGTGACGTCGGGCACGTCCACCGGCCGGCCCTTGCTGACCACGAGGGCGACCGCCGAGCCCGCACGCACCTTCGTGCCCGCGTTCGGGTCCGTGGAGACCACGAAGCCCCTGGGCACGTCCTCGCTGAACGCCCGGGTCACCATGCCCGGCTCCAGACCGTCCTCCTCGAGCAGGGTCCGCGCCCGGTCCAGCCTGTAGCCCTGGACGTCGGGGAGCTTCACGGTCTCGGGGCCGTCGGAGATCGTGAACGACACGGAGTCGTTCTTGCGGATGCGGGTGCCGGCCCCCGGGTCGCTGCTGATGACCGTGCCGCGCTCGACCGTGTCGCTGTAGGCGTGGCGGACCTTGCCGACGTCCAGCCCCGAGTCCTCCAGCCGGTCCCGGGCCTGCGCCTCGGTCTTCGCCAGCAACGGCGGCACCTTGGTGAACTGGCCGGAGTTGATGTACCAGATGCCCGTGCCGGCGCCGAGCACCAGCAGGACGGCCACGACGATCGCCAGCGGACCGCGCCGCAGGACCGGGCGGCGTCGCGGCGGCAGCGGCGGCGGGGTGTCCAGCCTGCTGGTGCGGTGGTACCCGGCCGCGGGGTCCTCGCCGGTCCCGCCGTCCTCGTTCACCGGCAGCGGCCGGGGCAGCGTCAGTGCGCGCGGGATCACGCTCGTGCGGTCCTCGGCGTTGTCGTGCTCCGCGGTGAGGGCCTGCGGGGGCACCGCGTCCAGCTGGTCCCCGCTCAGCGCCCCGCGCGTCTCGCGGGCCTGCGCGAGCAGCGCCACGGCGTCGTGCGGACGGATCTCCGGGTCGCGCGCGGTCGCCGAGGCGACCAGCTCGTCCAGCTCGTACGCCATCCCCGGCACGGAGGCCGACGGCGGCGGCACGTCCTCGTGGAGGTGCTTGTAGAGCACCTGGGCGGGGGAGTCACCGTCGTGCGGCTTGCCCCCGGTCAGCATCTCGTAGAGGACGACACCGCACGCGTAGACGTCGACCCTGGGGTCCGCGGTGCCGTGCTCGATCTGCTCGGGCGCCAGGTAGGAGACGGTGCCGAGGACGGCCCCGGTGGTGCTGGTCACCGTGTCCACGGCGCGGACCAGCCCGAAGTCGGCGACCTTGACCCGGCCGTCGTCCCCTATCAGCACGTTCTCCGGTTTCATGTCCCGGTGCACGAACCCGGCCCGGTGCGCGGCGCCGAGCGCGGCCAGCACCGGCTCCAGGATGTCCAGCGCGGCCCGCGGCTGCAGCGCCCCGCGCTCACGCAGCACGTCGCGCAGGGTGCAGCCCGCGACGTACTCCATGGCCAGGTAGACGTACGCCCCGTCGGCCCCTTGATCGAACACCTGCACGACGTTGGGGTGGTCGAGCCGGGCCACCGACTTCGCCTCGCGGATGAACCGCTCGACGAACGTGGCGTCGGCCGCGAGCGTCGGGTGCATCACCTTCAGCGCGAGCACGCGGTCCAGGCGGGTGTCCACGGCCCGGTAGACCGTGGCCATCCCGCCGACCGCGATCCGCGCGTCGACGCGGTACCGGCCGTCGAGCAGCTGCCCGACCAGAGGGTCCTGAAGGGTCGTGTCCACGCAGGTGAGTGTACGAGCCACCGCCGACACCCCGCGGCCACGACCGGGATCGGGGCGGTACTGCAGCGCAGCTGTGACGTGTGGCCCGCACACCTGCGCGACGGACCCCGTGCGGCCGGCCGCCCACGGCGCGCACCGCCCACGGGCGAGGCCCACCTCCCGACCGACTGGAAACGGGTGCCGCGCGGGTGGGAGACCCAACAGCAGGACAGCGCGGGGCTACTGAAAAGCAGGCCGCTCCGGATCCAACGCAGCCATGCCCTCCGCAGGAGAGGACGCCTCGGCGAAATGGCGTCGGGGGATGCGACCGGCCAGTCGCGCCAGCCGCCCCGCCTCCACCGCATGCCGCATGGCCTCCGCCATGACAACCGGCTCCTGCGCCCGCGTCACCGCGGAGGCGAGCATCACACCCGCGCACCCCAACTCCATCGCCAAGGCCGCGTCCGACGCCGTACCGGCCCCGGCGTCCAGGATGACCGGCACGCGCGCGTGCTCCACGATCAACTGGAAGTTGTGCGGATTGCGGATGCCGAGCCCGGATCCGATCGGCGACCCGAGCGGCATGATCGCGGCACAGCCGACGTCCTCCAGCTTCCGCGCCAGCACCGGATCGTCGTTGGTGTACGGCAGCACGGTGAACCCGTCGTCCACCAGCGTCTCCGCCGCGTCCAGCAGCTCGATCGGGTCGGGCAGCAGCGTGCGCTCGTCGGCTATGACCTCCAGCTTGACCAGGTCCGTGCCGAGCGCCTCGCGGGCGAGGCGGGCGGTGAGCACCGCCTCCCCGGCGGTGAAGCAGCCCGCCGTGTTGGGCAGCACCCGGATGCCGAGCCGCTCCAGGACGGACAGCACCGAGCCGTGCACCGAGGGGTTCACCCGCCGCATCGCGACGGTCGTCAGCTCCGTCCCGGAGGCCACCAGCGACCGCTCCAGCACGTCCAGGCTGGGAGCGCCGCCGGTACCCATGATCAGACGGGACGTGAAGGACGTACCGCCGAGGACAAACGGATCGTCGGCCATGGGGTCAGCCTCCTTGGACAGCGGTGAGGACTTCGACGCGGTCGCCCTCGGCCAGGGTGGTGGCGGGCCACTGCGTGCGCGGGACGACGGTTTCGTTCAGGGCGGCGGCCACTCCGGACGACGCGGCGGTGAGCGTCCTCACCAGGGCGTCCAGGGCAGTGCCGGGCGCCACCTGGCGCGGCTCCCCGTTGACGGAGATGTTCATACGGGCTGCTCCGTGAGTGCGGCGGCGCTGAAGCGCCGCGGGGTGAAGGGGCGGGCCTCGTCGGGGAGCTCGCCGGTGGCCAGGACGTGCGCCATGACGTCACCGGTGACCGGGGTCAGCAGCACGCCGTTGCGGTAGTGCCCGGTGGCCAGCAGCAGCCCCGGCAGCTCGGTCGGACCGAGCAGCGGCGCGTTGTCCGGTGAGCCGGGGCGCAGCCCCGCCCGGGTCTCCGTCAGCGGCAGCTCCGTGATGCCGGGGACCAGCTCGTGGGCGTCGCGCAGCAGCTCGTACACGCCACCGGCGGTCACCGTCGTGTCCCAGCCCAGCTCCTCGCTGGTGGCCCCGACGACCAGCTCGCCGCTCTCCCTGGGCACCAGGTAGAGGGGGTTGCCGCGCACCACGGCACGCACGGTCCGGCTCAGCAGCGGACCGTGCGACCGGGGCATCGCCAGCCGCAGCACCTGCCCCTTCACGGGCCGCACCGGCGGCAGCACGGAGTCCGGCACGCCCGCGAGCCGCCCGCTCAGGCTGCCCGCGGCCAGCACCACCTGCTCGGCCTCCAGCGCGGCGCCGTCGGCCGTGACGACCCCGGTGGCCCGGTCCCGCACGACGGTGAGCCGGTCGGCCCACACCCGGTGGAAGACGACGCCCGCGCGCTCGCAGGCGGCCACGAGCGCGTGGGCGAGGCGGCGGGGGTCGATCTGGTGGTCGCCGTCCACCCTGAGCCCGCCGCGCACGCCGGGGGCGAGCATCGGCTCCAGGCGCCGGCACTCCCGTCCGGCCAGCCACTCGGACTCCAGGCCCGAGCGCCGTTGCAGCGCGTGCAGTTCCCGCAGGTGGGCCCGGTCGTCGACGTCCAGCGCGACCGCGAGGGTGCCGCACCGGCGGTAGCCGAGCTCGTGGCCGGTGAGGTCGGTCAGCTCGGCCGCGAACTGCGGATAGCGGCGGGCGGAGGCGACGTTCAGGGCGAGCAGCGTCTGCTCGCCGTAGTGCAGTTCCGTGACGGCGGCGAGCATCCCGGCCGCCACCTGGGCGGCGCCGCCGCCCGGTTCGGGGTCCACCACGGCCGTGGCGAGCCCGCGCTGCGCGGCCCGCCAGGCCGTGACCAGACCGATGATCCCGCCCCCGACGACGAGGACGTCCGACGTACGCGGTGACGACGGTGGAGACGACATGGGCGTCCAGCCCCTCCCTTCGCCGGCATGACCCGGATCAGGTTCGTACGGTCGGAGGCCGCCAGCCTCCCTCTCAGCCCGGTGCGTCCGGGCTCCCGCGAGTGCTTTACGTTGGCCACCCTAGCCCGACGCCGTATGTCTCAGTAAGGGAGCCTCCACCCGTGGCGCGTTCACTCGACGGTCTCGTCCTCGCCCCCGTCGCCGACCAGTCACCCGGCCAGGTGGGCACGCGCACCCGGTTCACCTATCACGAGCAGGACGGCGCGATATGGGCCGAGTACGAGGGCGGCGACGTCGTGCGCGGCCGCCTGGTGGGCACCCGGGACGGCGACCGGCTCGACTTCCGGTACGTGCAGCTCAAGACCGACGGCGGCACGTCGTCGGGGCACTGTGTGTCGACGGTCGTGGAACTGCCGGACGGGCGGGTGCGGCTGGAGGAGAGCTGGGAGTGGGAGTCGCAGCAGGGCAGCGGCACGAGCGTGGTGGAGGAGGTCGCCGCGTGACGACGGGGTCGTCGCCGGGTGGTCGGGGCCTGATCGCCGAGTGCGGAGCGTCACTGAACGCGCTTGCTGACCGACAAATTGCCAGGTGTCTATGGTGATCAGGTGAGCGAGCAGACGCAGGAACGGGCAGTGCCGGAGCGCGTGGTCGTGGTCGGCGCGGGCATGGCGGGTGTGCAGACCGCGGTCGCCCTGCGGGAGCAGGGCTTCACCGGCACCGTCACGCTGATCGGCGCCGAGCCGCACCAGCCGTACGACCGGCCACCGCTGTCCAAGGCGGTCCTGCTCGGCACGGCCGAGGGCTCCGCCTTCGACGTCGACTTCGAGGCGCTCGGCATCGAACTGCGGCTCGGCTGCGAGGCGCTCGGCGTCCGCCCGGGCGAGCACCTCCTCGACACCTCCGCGGGGCCCGTGCCCTACGACGCCCTCGTCCTCGCGACCGGCGCCGAACCGATCCGGCTGCCCGGCGCCGAGGGCGTCCCCGGCGTGCACCTGCTGCGCACCCTGGACGACGCCGAGCGGCTGCGCCCGGTGCTCGCCCGGCAGCACGACATCGTGGTCGTCGGCGCGGGCTGGATCGGCGCCGAGTTCGCCACCGCGGCGCGCGAGGCGGGCTGCGCGGTGACCGTCGTCGAGGCAGCCGACCGGCCCCTCGCGGGAGCGCTGCCCGCCGAGGTCGCCGCCCCCATGACGGCCTGGTACGCCGACGCGGGCGCCGTACTGCGCACCCACGCGCGCGTGGAGCGCGTCGAGCCCGGTGAGCCCGGCGCGGTGATCCTCGACGACGGTTCGCGGCTCCCCGCGGGCGCCGTCGTCGTCGGCATCGGCGCCCGGCCGGCCACCGCCTGGCTCGCCGGCTCCGGGATCGAGCTCGGCGCGTACGGCGAGGTCCTGGCCGACGAGCGCCTGCGCACCTCCGCGCCGGACGTCTACGCCGTCGGCGACTGCGCCTCCTTCCCCTCCGGCCGCTATGGCGAACGGCTGCTCGTGCACCACTGGGACAACGCCCTGCAGGGCCCGCGCACGGTGGCCACGAACATCGTCGGCGACGCCCCGGCCACCTACGACCCGGTGCCGTACTTCTGGTCCGAGCAGTTCGGCCGTTTCGTCCAGTACGCCGGTCACCACACGTCCGCCGACACCACCCTGTGGCGCGGGGATCCCTCCGGCCCCGCCTGGACGGTCTGCTGGCTGCGCGACGACCGTCTGGTCGCCCTGCTGGCGGTGGGCCGGCCCCGCGACCTGGCGCAGGGCAGACGTCTGATCGAAGCGGGCACGGTGATGGACCCGCGGCTGCTGACCGACCCGGCGAGGCCGCTGAAGGCGGCCACGGCGTAGCCCGTCCGACCGGCCCGGACGGGTCCGGCTTCCGACTGTCGGTGCGGGATGGCAGTCTGGAGACGTGACCGAGATTGACGCAAAGATCGATGCTCTCGTGCCTGCCTGGCTCACCCTTCCCGACATCGCGGAGATGATGGACGTCGAGGTGACCCGCGTGCGGCAGCTGGTGAAGGAAGGCCAGCTCATCGCGGTGCGCCGCGGTGAGAACCGCGCGCTGCACGTCCCCGCCGCCTTCATCGACGGGGACAAGGTCGTCAAGGGCCTGTCCGGGACCCTGACGCTCCTGCGGGACGACGGCTTCACGGTCGAGGAGATGCTGGAGTGGCTCTTCACGCCCGACCCGACCCTGCCCGGCACCCCCGCGCAGGCGCTGAGCGAGAATCGCGGCACGGAGGTGAAGCGCCGCGCCCAGGCGCTCGCCGTCTGACCTGACACACCGCCCGGCGTACGGGCCGCGGCAGGCCGGGGCCCCGGCCCACCACGGCCCGTGGCCGGTGCCGCCACGGCCGCTGCCCGTGCGCCACGACGGCCGCGTGCACACCACGGCCGCGCACGTGGCCGTACGCCGCGACGACGGGGGACACCCCGGCCGTCACCCGCCACCGATCTGGGGGACACACGCATGCCCGACACAGCCGCCACCGCACACGCCCGGCTCGCCGACGCCCGGCTCTACCTGTGCACCGACGCCCGCAAGGAGCAGGGCGACCTGCCCGAGTTCCTGGACGCCGTGCTGGCCGGCGGTGTCGACATCGTGCAGCTGCGGGACAAGGGCATGGAGGCGGCGGAGGAGCTGGAGCACCTGAAGGTCTTCGCCGACGCCTGCGCCCGCCACGGCAAGCTGTTCGCGGTCAACGACCGGGCGGACGTCGCCCACGCCGCCGGATCCGACGTGCTGCACCTCGGCCAGGGCGACCTGCCGGTGCCCGCGGCGCGGGCGATCCTCGGCGGCGACGTCCTCGTCGGCCGCTCCACGCACGCCGAGTCCGAGGCGGCGGCCGCCGCCGTCCAGGAGGGCGTGGACTACTTCTGCACGGGGCCGTGCTGGCCGACCCCCACCAAGCCGGGACGTCACGCGCCCGGCCTGGACCTGGTCCGGTACACGGCCTCCCTGGGCACCGACCGTCCCTGGTTCGCCATCGGGGGCATCGACCTCGGAAATCTCGACGAGGTCCTTCGGGCGGGCGCCCGCCGGGTCGTCGTGGTCCGCGCGATCACCGGGGCGGACGACCCGGGAGCGGCGGCGGCGGAGTTCGCGAAGCGGCTGCGGGAGGCGTAGGCCCCGGCCGGTCCGGGCGAGTGCCGAGGGCATGTGTCCAAGGGGTGGACAACAAACAGATAATCCGGACAAATCAGCCGCCTCCGGTTGGGGGACCGACGCCCCCTGGCTAACCTGCCCGTATGGCCCTCGGAACCGCATCCACCAGGACTGATCGCGCACGCACCGTGCGCGACATCCTCGCCACCGGCAAGACGACGTACTCGTTCGAGTTCTCGGCGCCGAAGACGCCCAAGGGCGAGCGGAACCTGTGGAGCGCGCTCCGGAGGGTGGAGGCGGTCGCTCCGGACTTCGTCTCCGTGACCTACGGCGCCGGCGGCTCCACGCGCGCGGGCACGGTCAAGGAGACCCAGCAGATCGTCGCGGACACCACGCTGACCCCCGTCGCCCACCTCACCGCGGTCAACCACTCCATCGCGGAGCTGCGCAACATCATCGGCCAGTACGCCGACGCCGGGATCCGCAACATGCTGGCCGTGCGCGGCGACCCGCCCGGCGACCCCATGGGTGACTGGGTCCCGCACCCGCAGGGCCTGACGTACGCGGCCCAACTCGTGGAGCTCATCAAGGAGTCGGGCGACTTCTGCGTCGGCGTGGCGGCCTTCCCGGAGATGCATCCGCGCTCCGCCGACTGGGACACGGACGTGACGCACTTTGTCGACAAGTGCCGGGCGGGCGCCGACTACGCGATCACCCAGATGTTCTTCCAGCCCGAGTCGTACCTGCGGCTGCGCGACAGGGTCGCCGCGGCGCGGTGCGAGACGCCGGTCATCCCCGAGGTCATGCCGGTGACGAGTGTGAAGATGCTGGAGAGGTTGCCGAAGCTCAGCAACGCCGCGTTCCCGGCCGAGCTGAAAGAGCGGATCCTCACAGCAAAGGACGATCCGACCGCTGTACGCTCCATTGGCATCGAGTTCGCCACGG
This sequence comes from Streptomyces viridiviolaceus, assembly GCF_014650995.1. Taxonomy (GTDB): domain Bacteria; phylum Actinomycetota; class Actinomycetes; order Streptomycetales; family Streptomycetaceae; genus Streptomyces; species Streptomyces viridiviolaceus. The sequence continues at coordinate 351,230 of NZ_BMWA01000006.1, read as the reverse complement.
AGTTCTGCGCGCGGCTGCTGGCCGAAGGTGTGCCCGGACTGCACTTCATCACGCTCAACAACTCCACGGCGACCCTGGAGATCTACGAGAACCTGGGTCTGCACCACCCACCGCAGGCCTAGACCTGCCGCACATACTTACGACACACTGCGTAGCGGCCACTGGGAGAGGGGCGTACATGGGCTGGACGGTCCTCTACATCGCGTTCGGCGTCGTCGCGCTGTGGCTGCTGGGCGAGGTGCTGCTGCAGTACAAGGCGCGCCTGCGCTGGCGGCTGCTCGCCTTCGGCGGCTTCCTCGGTGTCGTCGTGGGTGTGCTGATCCCGTCCGTCGTCGTCATCGGCCTGGGCGCGGCGGCCTTCGCCGTCGGCCAGACCTACGTCACGCTGTCGTTCCGCCGCGGTTTCGCGGCCGGCTGGGCCGTCTCGGCTCCGGCGGGTCTGATCGGCAGCAAGCGCCGCAGGCCCGAACCGGGCCGTCAGGAGCCGACGTTGGAGGTCTCCGGACTGGAGGCGGCCGAGGCCGGCCACGACGACCGCGCACACGGCCCCGACAGCCTCTCCTACGGCCACGGCGACTACGACCGCGACGACGTCTTCGCCCCCGCCCGCCCCGCCGTGCCCACGGCCGCGGAGACCACCGCCGTCTACGAGCCGCAGCCCCTGCCGGACGACACCGGCTCCTACGGCGTGTACGGCGACTCCGGTCACGGCCAGGACCGGCAGGCGCCGGCCGCGCAGACCACCGACGCGAACTACGCCTACGACTACTCCGGCTACGGCCAGCAGGATTACGGCTACGACAGCGGCCAGCAGCAGTACGCCGCCTACTCCGACCCGTACATCGGCACCCACACCTACGGGGGAGCCGCGTACGGCACCGGTTACGACACCACCGGCCAGCACCAGTACGGCCAGCAGGGCTACGGGCAGGACCCGTACGCCACCGGCGGCTACGGCGGCGAGACCCCGCCCGGCGGGGTGTGGGTGCCGCAGCAGCGCAGCACCGACGCGCCGTACGGCGGCGAACTCCCGCCGGAACAGGGGTATCCGCACCAGGGCGACGGGCAGCCGCAGGGTCAGGGCTACGACGAGCAGTACCGGTTCTGACGCCCACCGGCGCCGATCGCCGGCCGGTCGTTCACTGGGAGCCCCGGAACCCCGGCCCCTCCACGATCAGTCCGGCGACCAGCGCGCCCGACATGCCCGCGTGCGGCAGACCGCCGCCGGGGTGCGACCAGCCGCCCACCGTGAACAGGCCGCCGGTGCGCGTGCCGTTCGCCGGGTGCAGCAGGCGCCCGTCCGCCGCGGCCAGCGCCGGCGCCGGAACCGCTCCGCCCTCGGCGCCGGTCGCCTCCGCGATGTCGGCCGGGGTGAGCACCTCGTGCCACAGCAGGCGGTCGCGCAGGTCCGGCACGGCCCGCTCGGCGACCGCGATCAGGTGCTCGGCGTGGCCCTCGGCGTCGGCTCCGCCTCCCGCGGGCACCACCGAGGTCAGCGTGACCGCCTCGTGGCCCGCGTCCGGGACGGACTCAGGGCCGCCCGGCCGCAGGACGGTGACGGTGGGCCGCCCGGCCGTGCCGGGCACGGCGCCGAACAGGGAGCCCAACTCGCTCTCGCGGTCCTCCGCGTGCACCACCGTGCGGTGGGCCGTGCCCTCCGGGCGGCCACCCCGGAGGGCCAGCAGCACCGTGAGCCGGCTCGCCGTGCCGTGCTGCGGCGGCACGTCGCCGTCGCCGCGCACCGGCGTCCCGCCGACGAGGCGGTCCAGCACACCGGGCGCGACACCGGCGACCACGAACTCGGCCTCGGCCACCGCACCGTCGGCCAGCTCCACGCCCGCCGCCCGGCCGTCCTTCTCCACGAGGCCCGTGACCTCGGTGCCGAAGTGGAACTCGACCCTGCGCTCCCGGCACCGCTCGTACACGGCCCGCGCCAGCTCCCGCAGACCGCCGCGCACGTACCAGGTGCCGAAGGCGTGCTCCATGTAGGGCAGCACGGCGGTGCTCGCCGGGGCGGAGCGGGGATCCAGGCCGTGGGCGAGCGCGTGGCTCTCCAGGAGGGCGGTCAGGCGGGCGTCGCGCAGTTCCCAGGCGCCCACCTCGGCGAGGGTGCCGGCCCGGCGGGTGCGCAGCAGCCGCTTGTGCGGGACCGCCGGATAGGGCTCGCGCTCGCCGAGCACCCGCCAGTCGGGCCACAACGGCTCCTCCAGGAGCGGCCGGCGGGTCCGGTCCCAGGCCTCCCGGGCCCGCACCAGGAAGTCGCCCCAGCGCTGTCCGGCCGGCGGGCCGAGCGCCTCGTCCAGGGCGGCGACGACGCCCGCGCGCGAGGCGTTCGGCAGCGAGACCCGCGTGCCGTCCGCGAACACGTGGTGCGACGACGGGTCGACCTGGACCAGGTCGACGCACCGCTCCAGCGGTTCCTTGCCGGTCTTGACGAACAGATCGCGCCAGACCGCGGGCAGGGGCAGCAGGGCGGGGCCGGTGTCGAAGGAGAAGCCGTCCCGCTCGAAGCGGCGCACCGCTCCGCCGTACGTCTCCGTCCGCTCGTACACCGCCACCCGGTGGCCCGCGACGGCCAGCCGGGCGGCGGCCGCCATCGCGCCCATCCCGGCGCCGATCACCGCAATCCGTGCCATGCCAGGGACTTTATCGGCAGCCGCCGACGGTCCGGCCCGAGGGGCGGCGCCGGCCTGCGGGACCGACGGCTCCCTCCCCGGCGGGCCGCTCGCCGGGGCGGCTGCTGAGTACGGTGACGGGCGCGTACGTGACCGATCGCGGGCGCGGCGCGTTGGGCAGGAGTGCGCAGGGCTGAGTATCCGTACCTAGCCGGGGAGATGAGTACGCGCGCGGATGGGGTCCGACCTGCGCGAACGAGAGAGTGGAGGCACGGAGAGGGGCACGGCTCCGGCACCGGCGACACGGGGCGCCGGAACGGGGCCGGGCCCACGATCCGCTCCTTCCGCCGGCCGGTGTCGGCGGGAGTGAGGCACGGGGGGACCCGGGGGACGACCGAGAACGGGGGTTCCGACGGGGGGACGTACGGGGGAGCAGGAAGAGGCGCCGGTCCGACGGTGGCCCGCGGGGGACGCGGCCACCACGGACCGGCGCTTTTCTTGCGGCCGGATCTCAGGGGCGGCCGCTCACCCGGCCCTGGAGCAGCCGGGACAGGGCCGCGTGCACGTCGTCGAGGGAGCGTTCCGGCTGGAACGACTTCCAGTCCAGCGCGGCGACCAGCACCATGCCGACCAGCGCGGCGGCGGTCAGCGGGATGTCGATCTCCTCGCTGAACTCACCGCTCTCCACGCCGTCGCGCAGCACCCCCTCGACCACCGCGACGGCCTCCTGCCGGACCACCAGCAACGTGGACTGCCAGGCGCGGTTGGTGCGCCACAACTCCGCCACGTACAGCTGGGTGAAGGCCGGGTAGCGGTCGATGAAGACGAGCCCCGCGCGGATCATCGCGTCCAGGGCGTCGACCCGGCCGCGGCCCTCCCGTGCCGTCCGCTCGGCCGCCTCCCGCAGGGACGCGGTCAGCAGGCCGACGCCGTGCCGCAGCAGCTCCTCGAAGAGGACCGACTTGCTGGCGAAGTTGTAGTAGACCGTGCCCTTCGCGACCCCCGCCCGTTCGGCGATCTCGTCCACGGTGGTGGCGGAGAAGCCCTGCTCGGCGATGAGGGTGACGGCCGCCTCGTAGAGCTTCTGCCGGGTGGCCTCGCGACGGCTGCTGCCCTGCGGGGCGGCGCTGCTGCTTTCCATGGTCCCGATTGTCACAGGAACCTTTCCGGGGGATGTCACCGAAGGGCTCACAGGGTCAGCTCCGGGTGCAGCCGGTCGAGCGTCCACACCTGCCGGCGGCGTGCCGACAGCGCGGTCAGCGCGAGGGCCGCCACGGTGAACGCCGCGAGCACCACGCACGCGTGCCACACCGGTTCCGGACCGCCGCCCGTGATCAGCCTCCTGAGGGCCTCGACGACGTAGCTCATCGGCAGGAAGGGGTGCAGCGCGTTGAAGAAGCCCGGGCTGGTCTGCACGGGGTAGGTGCCGCCCGCCGAGGTCAGCTGGAGCATCAGCAGCGCGAGCACCAGGATCCGGCCGGCCGCCCCGAAGCGGGCGTTCAGCCACTGCACGATGGCCGTGAAGCACGCGGTCACCAGGAACAGGAAACCCACCGTCCCGGCCGCCCGGGCCATCTGCAGGCCGACCGCCCAGTGCAGCACCGACATCAGGGCCACCGTCTGGAGCACCCCGATCGCCACCACCGGCAGCCAGCCCGCCAGCGCGATGCGCCAGGCCGAGGCGCCCGCGGCGAGCGCACGCCGGTTCATCGGCGCGATCAGCATGTACGCCACCATGGCACCCACCCACAGCGAGAGCGGGATGAAGTACGGGGCGAAACCGGTGCCGTAGTTGGGCGCCTGGTGCAGGGACTCGGAGACGAGCCGGACCGGGTCGGCCATCACACCGGTGCGCTTGTCGCGGTCCTGCTCGTCGTAGTCCGGGATCTGCTCGGCGCCGTCGTGGAGGCCTCCGGCGAGCTTCTCGGAGCCGTCGACCAGCTTGAACATGCCGCCGTTCAGGTCGTCGGCGCCCGTCCTGAGCCTGCCGACGCCCTCGTCGAGATCGACCGCGCCGGTCCTGGCCGTACCGAGCCCCTTGTGCAGCTTCTTGGCCCCGGCGGCGACCTTTCCGGCGCCCTCGTTCAACTCGTTGATCTTCGTGACGGCGTCGTCGAGGTCCTCGGAGAGGTTCGGCGCGCGGTCGGCGAGGGCCTGAGCCTGCTTCTGCAGGGTGGCGAGGTTCTCGTCGAGCTTCTTCAGGTCGCCGTCCTGGTCGGCGACGAGGGTGTCGACGTCGTCCGCGATCACCGCCACGTCGGCCGCGGCGTCCTTGGCCTTCTTCAGGTCGGCGCAGGCCGGATCGGGCAGCGCCGGGTCCTCGCAGCGCGCCTTGTGGACGCCGGTGAGCGTGTCGGAGGCCGCGTGGGCGCCCTTGGCGGCGGCCGGGGCCGTCCTGACCAAAGTGTCCAGGTGGTCGCGGATGGTCCCGGAGGAGTCGGCGACGAGCTGGGCGGTGTCCCCGATGGTCTTCTCGTTGTCCTCCAGGAAGGGGCCCGCCTTGCCCGCGGCCTTGTTGACCTTGTCGGCGAGCGTCTGCGTGCCCTCGGCGACCTGCTTCGAGCCCTCCTCCAGGTCACCCGCGCCCTTGTCGAGCTTCTTCAGGCCCTTGGACAGCTTGCCGCTGCCGTCCTCGGCGTCCTTGAGCCCGTCGGCGAGGTCCTTGGAGCCCTTCTTCGCCTTGCCGATGCCGCCCTTGAGCTTGTCCGCCCCCTGCGCCGCCTTCACGGTTTCGCCGTGGATGTCGGAGAAGGAGATGAAGATCCGGTCCAGGAACGACCGCGAGGCCTTGGTGGACGCGGCCTGGCGCACCTCGCCGAACACCGTCCGGGAGATCTGTCCGACGATGTAGTTGTTCGCGTCGTTGGTCCGCACCTGGAGGGCGCCGGTCTCCGGGGAGTCGCCGGCGCTGGAGGCGATGCGGCGGCTGAAGTCGGCGGGCATGGTGAGCGACAGGTAGTAGGTGCCGTCCTCCAGGCCCCTGCGGGCCTCGGCGGCGCTCACCTCGTGCCAGTCGAAGACCTCGCTCTCGCGCAGCCCCTCGGTGATGTCGTCGCCCGCCGTGAGCCTCTCGCCGTCCGCGGTGGCTCCCCGGTCGTCGTTCACGAGCGCCACCGGGATGCGGTCGAGACGGCCGTACGGATCCCAGAACGACCACAGGTACAGCGCTCCGTACAGCAGGGGCAGCACCAGCAGCGCGACCAGCGCGGCGCGCGGCAGCCGCCCGCGCCCGAAGCGCCTGAGCTCAAGCGCGGCCAGCTTCGGCGAGCGCATCGGCCGCCTCCTTGTCTTCGTCGTCCTCGTCGCCTGCGTCTTCTGCGCCGTCCGGCCCGGTGGAGACGACCACAGCCCCCTCCGGTGCCTCGCTGCACACCGCCAGGACCGTCGTGCCCGAGTCGGCGATCGACGCCAGCAGCTCCCAGATCTCGGTCCGCTCGGCGGCCGAGAGCTTCAGGTCGGTGTCGTCGACGCCGAGCAGGCGCGGCCGGCCGATCAGGGCCAGGGCGACCGACAGGCGCAGCGCCTCGGTGCGCTCCAGGTCCCGCACGGCGGTACGGGAGCCCTTGGGCAGCGCCTCCCGGTCGAGGCCGGCCGTGGCCAGCGCCGTGTCGATCCGCAGTTTCGCCTCCGCCGCCCGCTCCCCGCGCGGGCGCAGCAGTCCGCGCACCGAGTCGCCGAAACGGCGCTGCAGCAGCGCCCGCTCGCGCAGGTGCTCGCCGACGGTCAGGGCCGGGTCGAGGTCGGTCACGCCCGGAACGTGTGCGAGGGCGCTCACCCGGCGCAGGGCGGACATCTGCCGGGGCAGCGTGCGGCCCCCGACGGTGGCCGTGCCCTCGGTCGCTCTCATCCGGCCCGTGAGCGCGAGCAGCAGACAGGTGCGGCCCGATCCGGACGGCCCCCTGAGCGCGATCAGCGCGCCGGGTTCCGCGTCGACGGAGACGCCGCGGAACGCCCAGCCGCGGGGCCCCTCGAGTCCGAAGTCGTGGGCCGTCACGCCGAGCCCGGACGCACTCTCCACGGCACCTCACCCCCTGGTCACTGCACCGAACTATTTGAACTGACTGGTCAGTGCAAAAACTAACCCGAACCTTCGATCGAAGCAAAAGCCCTGGTCAGAACGGATTGTCAGTGGCATACCTCACGATGGGCGCATACGGCACCTCGTAGCAGGGCGTGCCGTCACGCAGACGACAGGAGGATCGTCATGGCCCACTCGTCCGCAGCCGCCGCCCGTCGGCGCCGCGCAACCGGCCCTGCCCCCTCACTGACCGGCCCGGCGAGCGACGTGCACCCCGTGCTCCGCCGGACGACGGCCCCGCCCGCCGCCCTCGACCTGCTCGCCCAGGCCCGCGCCGGACTGGAGGAGGCCACCGTCCTGCAGACACCGAACGAGCGGTACGCGACGGCCCACCTCGCCGCCCTGCGCACCGCCGCCGCCGTGCTCGCCGCGCGCGGCCGGCCCGAGACCACACCGCGGGCCCGGGCCCGCATCAGGAGCGCCTGGGAAGTGCTCCCCGAGATCGCGCCCGAGCTCGCCGACTGGAGCGCGCTGTTCGCCGCGGGCGCCCCGCGCCGCGCCCGCGCCGAGGCCGGCATCGAGGGCGCGGCGAACAGCCGGGACGCCGACGACCTGATACGCGACGTGGCGATGTTCCTGCGCATCGTGGAGCGGATGCTCGTCCTCCAGCCGGTGCTGCCCTAGCCGCGCCCCGACGGCGACCGCCCGCAGGGCGACGGCACGGGCCGTGACATGCCGGACGCGGGATGAGAGCACCGCCGCACCCGGCCGGGCCACCGCCGGTACCGGAGTGACCGGGCCGGGCGCCGGAGGCAATAGGGTGGGGAGGGCCTGAAGCCTTCCCTTCCGTGCTCGCGGCGGGGAAGGCGCCCCGTTCGCTCCGCCGCATCGAGGCGGTGCCGCGCCGAGGAGTCAAACTGCCGTGTCGGACCCGATGCGCCCCCGCGCTTCCCTCCGTACCGCCGTGGTCTGGGAGGTCCTCCAGGACGCCCTCGACCGCAGGGTCAAGGCCACGGGTCGCCAGGCGCTGGACGTCCTCGACACCGGGGGAGGCAGCGGTAACTTCGCGGTGCCGGTGGCCCGCCTCGGCCACCGCGTGACCGTCGTCGACCCGAGCCCCAACGCGCTGTTCGCCCTGGAGCGCCGCGCCGCCGAGGCCGACGTCGCCGACCGTGTGCGGGGCGTCCAGGGCGACGCCCACGGCCTCTTCGACGTGGTCGAGCGGGGCGGCTACGACGTGGTGCTGTGCCACGGCGTCCTGGAGTACGTGGACGACCCCGCCGAGGGCGTTCGCAACACGGTGGCCGCCCTGCGCGCCGAGGGCGTCCTCAGCCTGCTCGCCGCCGGCCTGGGTGGAGCGGTGCTCGCGCGGGCCCTCGCCGGTCACTTCACCGAGGCCCGGCAGGCCCTCGACGACCCGAACGGCCGCTGGGGCGCGGGAGACCCCGTGCCGCGCCGGTTCACCGCCGAGCAGCTCACCGGCCTGGTCGAGAGCGCGGGGCTCAGGGTCGGTGCCGTGCACGGAGTGCGGGTCTTCGCCGACCTCGTCCCCGGCGTGCTCGTGGACACCGAGCCCGGTGCCCTGGACGCGCTGCTGAAGCTCGAGGCCGCGGCGGCCGAGCTCCCCGCCTTCCACTCCGTGGCCACACAGCTCCACGTGCTCGGTGAGACGCAGGGGACCGATGCGGCCTGAGTCGTCGGCCGTGGTACGCCGCTGATCAGCGGCGCGGCTGCAGATGGAGTACGCCACAGGTCCCCCGAACGAAGGCCCGGCGCCGTATGATCGGGGGAGACCGCCCGGCATGAGCGGTCGGCCGCTGGGGAATGGGAACTTCAGCGAGCCGGCGCGTTCATGACGGAGTCCGGTTGGCCAATTGGCGTAGAGGGGCGGGTTTCACGGGGGCGATTCCCTGCCTATCCTGAAGGGACCCCCCCCGGGTCGCCCCGGCGACTGCACGATGAGGAGGACTCCGTGCCGCTCTCGGAGCACGAGCAGCGCATGCTCGAGCAGATGGAGCGAGCGCTGTACGCCGAAGATCCCAAGTTCGCGTCGGCGCTCGAGGGAAGCGGGCTGCGTACGTACACCCGGCGGCGGGTCTACCAGGCGGTCGCGGGCTTCCTCGTAGGAATTGCGCTCCTCATGGCCGGTATGGTCGCCAAGCAGGTCTGGCTCAGCGTGGTGGGATTCCTCGTCATGCTCGGCTGCGCGGTCCTGGCCGTGACCGGCTGGCGGAAGGCCCCCAAGCCGGGCGAGCAGTCCGCCGCCCCCGGTGCCGGACCGCAGGCCCGCCGTCAGGGACGGCAGAAGCGCTCCATGATGGACCGCATCGAGGAGCGCTGGCAGCGGCGCCGGGACGAGCAGCAGGGCGGTCAATAGCCCCGGAACTCGCCAGCACCCTGGAACGTCCGTGAGGGGGTGACCACCGGAAAGGTGGTCACCCCCTCACGCATGTCCTCGACCTGCCGGCATCGTCGCTGGGCGCCCCGGCCGCCGGGGGCCGTCGGCAGAGTCCGACACCCCCGCCCCCCCGCTCAGCCCTGCTGCCCCGACGGCTTCCGCAGCGTCGGCCGGGCCGCGGAGATCCGCCGCTTGAGGGCGCTCCACCGGGCCGACGCCGTCCAGGCCACCCGGGCAGCCGAACGCGGGGCGAAGCGTGCGCGCAGCCGCGTGCCACGGCTGACGGTGGCCCGCAGCCCGGCGGTCGCGCGGTGGACGTCGTCCGTCAGACCCGCCATGGGACGGGGACGGGGCGCGTAGAGGACCTGTTCCACGGCGTCCGCCACCCGGTGCACCGCCGCCGCGGCCGTCGGATCGAGCTGCCCGAGCCGGACGATGCGGGCCGCAGCCTTGCGCGGGGTCTGGGACTCCTCCGGCGGGATGCCGAAGTCCCACGCCGTGTCCGTCAGCTCCTGCCATACGGCGAGGGTGTACGGGACCGCGTCCGCCTCGGAACGGCCGTGCGCCCCCAGTCGTACCGCCCGGATGCGCAGCCGCCACAGCATCGGCGACAGCGGGATCAGCAGCACCGCGAGCCCGCCCAGGGACCAGGCCAGGAACGCGTACCACTTCGGTCCGTCGCCCCCCGAGGCCGGAGTGGCCGGTGCCGACTCGCTCTCGCAGGCCTCCAGCTTTTTGTCCTGGGCCGTGCAGCTCTCGCTCGCCGACGGTGCGGCCGAGGGCTCCTCCGACGCGTTCCGGGAGGGCACGGCGGGGTCCGGGTCCGTGTCGCCCGGTGTTTCCGTCAGGGTGTACGACGGGATCGAACCCCGGGTCGGCGTGGGCTCGAAACGGGTCCAGCCCACACCCTCGAAGTACAGCTCGGGCCAGGCGTGGGCGTCCCGCAGCCCCACCGACACCGAGCCGTCCGCCTGCGGGGAGCCCGGCGCGAAGCCGACCGCGACCCGGGCCGGGATGTCCAGGGAACGGGCCATCGCCGCCATGGCGAAGGAGAAGTGGATGCAGAAGCCCTGCTTGTCCTCCAGGAAGCGGGCGATCGCCTGCGAGCCGCTGCCTACCTCCACCTGCGTGTCGTACTCGAAACCGCCGTTGAGCGAGAAGTACTCCTGCAGCTTGACCGCCTGGTCGTAGGCGTTCGTCGCGCCCGCGGTGACCTGGCGGGCCGTCCTGGACACCACCGCCGGCAGCGAGTCCGGCAGCTCGGTGTACTCGCGCTTGAGGGCGGCCGGCGGCTGCGGGGCCGCGGCGAGCTGATCGGCCGTCGGCCGCACGTCCAGGCTGCGCACCTCGTACGTCAGCCCGCGCGTGTTCTGGCCGTGGTCGCCGACCAGGGTCATGCCGACGGGTTCGTAGCGCCAGTTGCCGCCGACCCGCACGCCGCTCGGCGGGTACGGCATGGGCAGCCAGTCCTGGGCGTACCAGTCGGCGGCCGAGATCGTGGTCTCGGTCTCCGTGCGCCGGACGTCGGGGCCGAGGCCGGCCGGCGTCGGGAACGTGCCGTCCGGCACGGCGGTGATCTGCCGCTTGGAGGGCTTCCAGGTGGTGCCGTCGAAGTCGTCCAGGGACACGATCCGCAAGTACAGGTCGGAGATGTCCTCCGAGTCGGTCTCCACCGTCAGGACCTGGCGGTCCTCGTCCACGTTGAGACTGTCGCGCAGGGAGACCAGGGGGTTCACGGCGGAGATCGTGCCGCCGCCTCCGGTGCCGGAGCCCACGCCCGTCTTGGTGCCGTCCAGCAGCCCGCCGTTCATCGCGGGCAGGGCCAGCGGCACCACCAGGGCGACGCCCAGCGCGAACGCGCCGATGCGGCGCCCGGTGCGGACCGGGGCCACCGCGCCGCTCCGCTCCCCGCCCGGGGCGCGTGGCGCCCCGCCGAAGACCCGGCCCCACTGCGAGAGCCGCTCGCGTCCCTCGGCCAGGAGCAGCATCAGATAGCCGGCCGCCGCCACCAGGAACCACAGCCAGTCGGTGCCGCCCTCGGACAGCCCCGCGGCCACGGAGTACAGCGCGAGCAGCGGGAGCCCGGCCGGGGCGGCGCCGCGGAAGGTCACCGCGAGGGTGTCCACCAGCAGGCCGATCACCAGCACGCCGCCGACCAGCATCAGCCGGATGCCGTCGGACTCCAGGGGGGCGGGTATCGCGTACCGCGCGATGTCGTCGCCGCCCTGTCGCAGCAGCTCGGCGAAGCGCTGGAAGGCCTGCGGGCCGGGGACCAGCCCCGCGAGGGCCTGCTGCCGGGCGAAGACCAGGGTCAGCAGCACGAGCGTGACCAGGGCCTGCGCGGCGACGGTCAGCGGCCGGGCCAGCGGCACCCGCCGCGCCGCCGCGCCCACCCCGGACTGGACCGCCAGCAGGAACGCGGCCTGCAGGATCCAGGTGGCCGGGTCGACCAGCGGCAGCAGCGCGCATGCCGCCATCAGCGTGGCCGCCCACGCGCACAGTGCCAGTCGTGCCCGCCCGCTCATCGGGTGCCCTCCCGACCGCTGGTCGCCGCGGGGCGGGTGTGGTCGTGGTCCGTCTGCCGGTGGTGTCGCGTGCGCGTGGGCGCCCACGCGCACAGTGCCGGTCGTGCCCGCCCGCTCATCGGGTGCCCTCCCCGCTGCTCGCCGCCGCGAGGCCGGTGCGCTCGCGGTCGGCCAGCCGCCACAGCTCCTCCAGGGTGGCGCCCCGCGGCACGCCGACGGCCGTCCAGCCCGCCTCGCGCAGCATCCGCAGCCCCTCCCCGCTCCTCTCCGACGGGCCGGGCACGTCGGCGGGTTCCCGCAGCCAGGTCTCGCTGTCCAGCACGAAGGCGACCGCGCCGCCGCTGCGCCGGCTCATCTTGGCGGCGACCGCGGCCTGTTCCTCGTCCAGGTCGCCGAAGAACGCCACCAGCAGTCCCTCGTTCCCGCCGCGCAGCACGTCGTACGCCCGGGACAGGCCGGTGCCGTCGGAGTGGTCGATCACCGCGAGCGTGTCCATCATCAGCCCGGCCGCGTCCGCCGTCTCCTGGCTGGCACCCGCGAATCCGTCGGCGCCCTCGCCCGGGACCGCGTTGCCGGTGTCCGTGAGCAGCCGGACCGAGAAGCCCCGTTCCAGCATGTGCACCAGTACGGACGCCGTGCCCGACACGGCCCACTCGAAGGCGGAGTCGGGACCCGCGCCCTCGTAGGCCAGGCCCCGGGTGTCCAGGAGCACCGTGCACCGGGCGCGCTGGGGCTGCTCCTCGCGGCGCACCATCAGCTCGCCGTAGCGGGCCGTGGAGCGCCAGTGCACGCGGCGCAGGTCGTCGCCGTAGCGGTACCCGCGCGGGATCACGTCGTCCTCGCCCGCCAGCGCCAGCGACCGCTGCCGCCCGTCGCCGTACCCCTTGGCCTCGCCGCTCAGACGCACCGGCGGCAGCGCCTCGACACGCGGGATCACGGTCAGGGTGTCGTACGTGGAGAAGGACCGGGTCAGCTCGCACATCCCGAACGGGTCGGTCAGGCGCAGCTGGAGCGGACCCAGCGGATAGCGGCCGCGCAGATCGGAGCGGACCCGGTAGGACACCTCGCGGCGGCCGCCCGGCTCCACCCGGTCGAGCACGAAGCGGGGGCGCGGACCGAGCACGTAGGGCACCCGGTCCTGGAGCATCAGCAGACCGGTGGGCAGCCGCGAGACGTTGTCGATGCGCAGATGGACCCGGGCCTCGCTGCTCGCGGGTACCCGCGCGGGGGAGAGCCGGCGGCTGCCGGCGACCCGGTAGCGGGTGCGGTACAGGACGGTCGCGCACACCAGGGGCAGCACGCTCAGCAGCAGCCCCACGCGCAGCAGGTCGCTCTGCCCGAGGACGTAGGCGCAGACGGCGGCGGCGACGCCGGCGGCCAGGAAGGACCGCCCTCGCGTGGTCAGGCCGGTCAGGGCGGTGCGGACGCCACCCCTCTCGCCCCGCTCGTCCTCCGCACGGCCCGGCCCCCCGGTGTCCATCACAGCCTCCGCGGCGGCTGCTGGCCGTACGCCGTCGCACCCCGGCCCATGCCGAAGCCGGGCTGCTGCTGGGGCGCCGCGGGCACAGGGGTGCGCTGCAGGATCTCCTGGACGACCTGTTCGGCGGTGCGGCGGTTGAGCTGGGCCTGGGCGGTGGGCAGCAGGCGGTGGGCCAGGACGGCGACGGCGAGGGCCTGCACGTCGTCCGGCAGCGCGTACTCCCGGCCGCTCAGGGCGGCGGACGCCTTCGCCGCGCGCAGCAGGTGCAGCGTCGCGCGCGGGGAGGCGCCGAGTCTGAGGTCGGGATGGGTGCGGGTGGCGGCGACGAGGTCGACCGCGTACCGCCGGACCGGGTCGGCGACGTGGACGCCCCGGACCGCCTCTATCAGTTTCAGGATCTCGTGCGCGTGCGCCACCGGCTGCAGGTCGTCCAGCGGGCTCACCCCACCGTGGACGTCGAGCATCTGCAGCTCGGCGTCCGGGCTCGGGTAGCCGATGGAGACGCGGGCCATGAACCGGTCGCGCTGGGCCTCCGGCAGCGGGTAGGTGCCCTCCATCTCGACCGGGTTCTGCGTCGCCACCACCATGAAGGGGCTCGGCAGCTCGTAGGTCTGGCCGTCGATGGTGACCTGGCGCTCCTCCATCGACTCCAGGAGCGCCGACTGCGTCTTCGGCGAGGCGCGGTTGATCTCGTCGCCGATCACCACCTGCGCGAAGATCGCGCCCGGCTTGAACTCGAAGTCCCGGCGCTGCTGGTCCCAGATGGACACTCCGGTGATGTCCGACGGCAGCAGGTCGGGCGTGAACTGGATGCGCCGCACGGAACAGTCGATGGACCGTGCCAGCGCCTTGGCCAGCATGGTCTTGCCGACCCCGGGGACGTCCTCGATCAGCAGGTGTCCCTCGGCGAGCAGCACGGTCAGCGAGAGCCGTACGACCTCGGGCTTGCCCTCGATCACGCCCTCCACCGAACCGCGCACGCGCTCGACCACAGCGGTCAGATCAGTGAGGCTCGCTCGATCGTCATAGGTCGTCACCCGGCCCTCCTCGGCCCTTCCCCACGCTCCCTGAGAGCGGGGAATACCCCAACTTTCCGGACCGATGCACTGCGCCGCGGACCGGCCCACCCCGAATCACGGACACCGCGCGGAAAAAGTTCCGCGCGGACGCCGCTTCCCCGCATTCTTGCCGCCGTTACCGATTCGTGTCACTCGCCTGTGGACAACTGGCTGCGATATGTCGGGCCTTACGTGCTTTGCGGTGCTTGCGCGACGGGGACCATCGGAAGGCACCGGGGCGGGAGCACCCGTCAGGCGGGATCGACCTCGCGCAGGAGACCGGTCTTCACGTCGAAGACGAAGCCGCGCACGTCGTCGGTGTGCAGCAGGAAGGGCGAGGTGCGCACCCGCTGCATGGACTGCCGCACGTCCTGGTCGACGTCCCGGAAGGACTCCACCGCCCACGAGGGGCGCTGGCCGACCTCCATCTCCAGCTCGTGCCGGAACTCCTCGGTGAGGGACTCCAGGCCGCACCCGGTGTGGTGGATGAGAACCACACTGCGGGTGCCGAGCGCGCGCTGGCTGATGGTGAGGGAGCGGATCACGTCGTCGGTGACGACACCGCCCGCGTTGCGGATGGTGTGGCAGTCACCGAGATTCAGACCGAGCGCGGCGTGCAGGTCGAGACGTGCGTCCATGCAGGCCACGACGGCGACGCGCTGGACGGGACGGGCGTCCATCCCGGGATCGGTGAACGCGGCGGCGTAGCGCACGTTCGCTTCGACGAGCCGGTCGGTGACGGTGCCGTCGCCGGCTATGGCGGACTCGGAGCCCGCGGGAACCGATGCAGAAGTCGTCATATCCATGACGTTACTGGTCACTCGTCTGCCAGGCCCGCTGTGAGAGGGGACAAAGAACGCCATCGAGGCTTGTTGTGAGCCACCCCACAGAGCCGTACGGCTGCACCCGTCCGGGTGACGCGCCGCGCGCTGCCGGATCCTGCGCGCCGGCGTCCGCGACGCGCAGGCCGGTTGATTGACCGGGCGACAGGGTGGACTAAAGTGACGCGAAGCGGGAGGCGAGGCTCCCCCCGCTGGACTGAATTTCCCGGAGACCTGGGCGATGCCCCGCCAGATCTCCCCACGTGCGCGGCGCGTACGTACGGCTCGGCCTCCTCCCGCTCCTGGTCGGCTGACGCTTCCGGCGCCGGCAGGCCTCCCCTTCACCGAGCGGGCGGGGACCCGGCGGTACGTGCCGCCGCGCCGGACCCGAGAGGCCGCCCCACTTGAGCCAGAGTCGACACGTCCCGGTGATGCTCCAGCGGTGCCTGGACCTGCTGGCGCCCGCGCTCGAGGAGCCGGGGGCGGTGGTCGTCGACTGCACGCTGGGCCTGGGCGGACACAGTGAGGCGCTGCTGGAGCGGTTCCCCGAGGCGCGGCTCGTCGCCCTCGACCGGGACAAGGAGGCCCTGCGCCTGTCCGGGGAGCGGCTCGCACGCCACGGGGAGCGCGCCACCCTGGTGCACGCCGTCTACGACGAGCTGCCCGACGTCCTCGACCGGCTGGGCATCCCGCGCGTCCAGGGCGTGCTGTTCGACCTCGGCGTCTCCTCCATGCAGCTCGACGAGGCCGACCGCGGCTTCGCCTACGCCCAGGACGCCCCGCTCGACATGCGCATGGACCAGACGACGGGCATGAGCGCCGCCGAGGTCCTCAACACCTACCCGCCGGGCGAACTGGTCCGCATCCTCAGGGCGTACGGGGAGGAGAAGCAGGCCAAGCGGATCGTGTCCGCCATCGTCCGCGAGCGCGAGAAGGAGCCGTTCACCACCAGCGCCCGGCTCGTGGAGCTGATCCGCGCCGCTCTCCCGCAGGCCGCCAAGCGCACCGGCGGCAACCCGGCCAAGCGCACCTTCCAGGCCCTGCGGATCGAGGTCAACGGCGAACTGGCCGTCCTGGAGCGGGCGATCCCGGCCGCCGTCAAGGCGCTCTCGGTGGGCGGGCGGATCGCCGTGCTGTCGTACCACTCCCTGGAGGACCGGCTGGTCAAGCAGGTGTTCGCGGCCGGCGCCGCGAACACGGCACCGCCGGGACTGCCGGTCGTCCCCGAGCGTTACGCGCCCCGGCTCAAGCTGCTCACACGCGGTGCCGAACTTCCCACCGAGGAGGAGATCGCCGAGAACCGGCGCGCGGCTCCGGCACGGCTGCGCGGGGCCCAGCGCATCAGGGAGGACGTCGAGTGAGCCACGCGAGGCGGGGGTGCCGGCCGCATCGGCCGGGCCGAGGGGAGGGCGAGTGAACAGGAAACCCGAACTGAAGGGGAGAGCCGCTCGGCTCGCCCGGCTCTTCCCGCCGGGCGGCGGACGCGGGCAGGCGGCCCGTGCCCCCTTCGTCCTCCTCGTCGTCCTGCTCCTCGGCGGCGGCCTCATCGGGCTGCTGGTGCTGAACTCCGCCCTGAGCGAGGGCTCCTTCCAGATGGACGACCTGAAGGCGGAGACCAAGAGCCTCACCGACGAGGAACAGGCCCTCCAGCGGGACATCGACGCCTACTCGGCCCCCCGGGCCCTCCAGCGCCGCGCCCGCGAGCTCGGCATGGTGCCCGGCGGCGACCCTGCGTTCCTCGACCCCGACGGGACCGTCAAGGGCGTCCCCGGTCCCGCCTCCGCCTCGGGGGCGACCCCTCTCGTCATCGCCCCCGAGGCACTCACGGCGGCCTCCGTCACCGCACCGTCCACCCTCGCCCCGTTCGGCCCGGCGCCCACGCCGACCGCAGCGGCCACGGCGGCCGCGCCCACCACGATCCCGACCCCGACCCCCGGCAGGTGACGGAAGTGTCCGACAGGGAACCGCCGCGCCGCCGCGTGCCCGGACCCGCCAGGCCCGTCCGCCCCGGCGGGCGACGGCAGCCCGGCCCCGGCGCCCGCCCGGCCCGCCGACCGAGCGCGCCCCGCCCGGCCCCGCCACGCGTCATCCGGCTGGGCAGCCCCCGCCCCCGCCTGCGCATGGTCGGCCTCGCGTTCACCCTGGTGCTGGCCGCGTTCGTCGTACGGCTGCTCCAGGTGCAGGCCGTCGACGCCGGCACGTACACCGCCAAGGCAGAGCAGAACCGCTACGTGGTCCACGCCCTGCCCGCCGAGCGCGGCGGCATCACCGACCGCAACGGCGTGGCCCTCGCGACCACCGTGGACGCCTACGACATCACGGCCGACCCCACGATGTTCACCCGCGAGCAGCTCGACGTCGGTGACGGACCCGAGCAGGCGGCGGCGCTCCTCGCGCCGATCCTCGGCGAGAACCAGGAGGCGCTGGCCGGCAAGCTCCGCCCGGAGAACAAGGAGCTGCGCTACGTCCGTCTCGCCCGCGCCAAGACCCCGCAGGTCTGGAACCAGATCAAGGACCTGAAGGCCGCGCTCACCAAGAAGGCGGAGACCGACAAGTCCACGGTGAACGTCCTCGCGGGCGTCTTCGCCGACCCGAGCAGCAAACGCGTGTACCCCAACGGCGACCTCGCCGCCGCGATCCTCGGCTGGGTCAACTCCGAGGGCGAGGGCAGCGGCGGACTGGAACGGAAGCTGGACAAGACGCTGGCCGGCGAGGACGGCAAGATCCGCTACGCCCAGTCCGGCGGGCGCCAGGTGCCCACCGCGGGCTCCACCGAGACGCCCGCCGTGCCCGGCAGCGACGTCGAGCTCACCATCGACCGGGACATCCAGTGGGCCGCGCAGCACGCCATCTCCGAGCAGGTGAAGAAGTCGAAGGCGGACGGCGGCTACGTCATCGTCCAGGACACCGCCACCGGCGAGATCCTCGCCATGGCCAACTCGCCGAGCTTCGACCCGGGCGACCTGGCGCACGCCGACCCACAGGCCCTCGGCAACGCCGCCCTGCAGGACGCCTTCGAGCCCGGTTCCACCGCCAAGGTGCTGTCGATGGCGGCCGTGCTGGAGGAGAACGCCGCCACGCCGATGACCCACATCACCGTCCCCAACCGGCTGAAGCGCGGCGACAGGCTCTTCAAGGACGACATCGATCACCCCACCTGGTACCTCACGCTCAACGGGGTGCTCGCCAAGTCCAGCAACATCGGCACCATCATGGCCACCGGCGAGCTCGGCAGGACCCAGCAGGAGGCCAACCGGGTCCTCTACTCCTACCTGCGCAAGTTCGGCCTCGGCGACTACAGCGGGCTCGGCTTCCCCGGCGAGACCAAGGGCATCCTCGCGCCCCCCGACCAGTGGTCGACCTCGCAGCAGTACACGATTCCTTTCGGCCAGGGCGTGTCCGTGAACGCGCTCCAGGCGGCGTCCGTCTACTCGACGATCGCCAACGGCGGTGTCCGCGTCGAACCCACGCTCGTACGCGGCACGAAGGATGCCGAGGGCCGCTTCACGCCCGCACCGGAGCCCAAGAAGACCCGTGTGATCAGCGAGAAGACCGCGAAGACCCTCTCCGAGATGCTGGAGTCCGTGGTGGACGACGAGGAGGGGACCGGGACCAAGGCCCGCATCCCGGGCTACCGGGTGGCGGGCAAGACGGGCACGGCCAACCGCGTGGATCCGGCCACCGGCAAGTACCACGGCTACACCTCGTCGTTCGCCGGGTTCGCCCCCGCGGACAAGCCCCGCGTCACCGTCTACTGCGCCATCCAGAACGCCACCCAGGGCAGCTACTTCGGCGGCCAGATCTGCGGCCCCATCCACAAGGAGGTCATGGAGTTCGCACTCAAGACCCTCCAGGTCCCGCCGACCGGGGCGAAGGCGGCGAAACTGCCGGTCACCTTCAAACCCTGAGCAGACCGAATCAGCACCGAGCCACCAGGAACCACCCCGTGACAACGATCACCCCGGATCCCGGGAACCAGAGCGCCCCCCGCCCCTCGCTTCGCCCGGAAGCGGGTACGCCCGGTACGCTCACCGCCGTGCCACAGCCTGATCAGTCCCAAACCACCCAGAAGGGCCAACCCGTGACATACCCGGGACCGCCCCGGCCGGTGCAGGTCTCCGCCACACCCCTGGCGGAACTCGCCGGTCAGCTGGGTGTCACCGCGCCGGAGAGCACCGCCGGGGTCACGGGCATCACCCATGACTCGCGTGCGGTCCGCCCCGGCGACCTGTACGCCGCCCTCCCCGGAGCCCGCGCCCACGGCGCCGACTTCGTCACCCAGGCCGCCGGCCTCGGCGCCGCCGCCGTGCTGACCGACCCGTCCGGCGCGGAGCGCGCCGCCGCCACCGGTCTGCCCGTGCTCGTCGTCGACGACCCGCGCGGCCGGATGGGCGAGCTGGCGGCCACGATCTACGGCCGGCCCGGCCGGGACCTGCTCCAGATCGGCATCACCGGCACCTCCGGCAAGACCACCACCGCCTACCTCGTCGAGGGCGGTCTGCGGACGGCGAAGTCCACCGGGCTCATCGGCACCGTCGAGATGCGCATCGGCGACGAGCGCATCAAGTCCGAGCGCACCACGCCCGAGGCCACCGACCTCCAGGCCCTGTTCGCGGTCATGCGCGAACGCGGCACCGAGGCGGTCGCCATGGAGGTCTCCAGCCACGCCCTCGTGCTCGGCCGGGTCGACGGCTGCGTCTTCGACGTCGCGGTCTTCACCAACCTCAGCCCGGAGCACATGGAGTTCCACTCCGGCATGGAGGACTACTTCCAGGCCAAGGCGCAGCTGTTCACTCCGGCCCGCAGCAGGCTCGGTGTGGTGAACACCGACGACGAGTACGGCCGCCGGCTGGCGAACGAGGCCACGGTCCCGGTCGTCACCTACTCCGCCGAGGGCCACCCGGACGCCGACTGGCGCGCCGAGGACGTCCAGGTCGGACCGCTGGACTCGACGTTCACCGCGATCGGCCCCAAGGGCGAGCGGATCGCCGCCAGGTCCCCGCTGCCGGGCCCCTTCAACGTGGCGAACACCCTCGCCGCGATCGTCGCCCTCGCCGCCGCCGGCCTCGACCCGCAGGCCGCCGCCGACGGTGTCGCCGCCGTGCCGGGCGTGCCGGGCCGGCTGGAGCGTGTGGACGCCGGGCAGCCCTACCTCGCGGTGGTCGACTACGCCCACAAGACCGACGCGGTCGAATCCGTCCTCAAGGCCCTTCGCAAGGTCACCGAGGGCAGGCTGCACGTCGTCCTCGGCTGCGGCGGCGACCGCGACACCACCAAGCGGGCGCCCATGGGGGCCGCCGCCGCCCGGTTCGCCGACACGGCCGTACTGACCTCCGACAACCCCCGCTCCGAGGACCCGCTCGCGATCCTGGCCACCATGCTCCAGGGCGCGGCGTCCGTGCCCGCGCACGAGCGCGGCGAGGTCCAGGTCTTCGAGGACCGTGCCGCCGCCGTCGCCGCGGCCGTCGCCCGGGCCGAGCCCGGCGACACCGTGCTGGTGGCGGGCAAGGGCCATGAGCAGGGACAGGACATCGCCGGGGTGGTCCGTCCGTTCGACGACCGCCAGGTGCTTCGCGAAGCTATCCAGAAGACCCAGGGATGAACTTGTGATCGCCCTCTCTCTCGCCGAGATCGCAGAAGTCGTCGGCGGGCAGATGCACGACATACCGGATCCGTCCGCCGAGGTCACCGGGCCGGTCGTCCGGGACTCCCGCGAGGCGGGTCCCGGCAGCCTCTTCGTCGCCTTCGTGGGCGAGCGGGTGGACGGCCACGACTTCGCCTCGGCGGTCGTCGAGGCCGGTGCGGTGGCCGTGCTCGGCTCCCGCCCCGTCGGCGTGCCCGCGATCGTCGTGGACGACGTGCAGGCCGCGCTCGGTGCCCTCGCCCGCCATGTCGTACACCGCCTGGGGACCACCCTCGTGGCCCTCACCGGTTCCGCGGGCAAGACCAGCACCAAGGACCTGATCGCCCAGGTCCTGCAGCGCAAGGCGCCGACGGTGTTCACGCCGGGCTCGCTCAACAACGAGATCGGGCTGCCGCTCACCGCGCTCACGGCCACCGAGGAGACGAAGTTCCTCGTGCTGGAGATGGGCGCACGCGGCATCGGCCACATCAGGTACCTGACCGAACTGACCCCGCCGAGGATCGGCCTGGTGCTCAACGTCGGCTCCGCCCACATCGGCGAGTTCGGCGGCCGTGAGCAGATCGCGCAGGCCAAGGGCGAACTCGTGGAGGCCCTTCCGCCGGCGGAGGAGGGCGGGGCCGCGATCCTCAACGCGGACGACGCGTTGGTACGGGCCATGGCCTCCCGAACGAAGGCGAAGGTGATCCTTTTCGGAGAGTCCGACGAAGCGGACGTTCGCGCCGAGAACGTGCGACTCACGGACAGCGGACAGCCTTCCTTCAGGCTTCACACACCCTCCGGTGCAAGTGATGTGACCATGCGCCTGTACGGTGAGCACCACGTGTCGAACGCGCTCGCCGCGGCCGCCGTCGCCCACGAGTTGGGCATGTCCGCAGACGAGATCGCCACCGCGCTCTCCGAGGCGGGCTCCCTCTCCCGCTGGCGGATGGAGGTCACCGAGCGCCCGGACGGCGTGACGGTCGTCAACGACGCCTACAACGCGAACCCCGAGTCCATGAAGGCCGCTCTGCGTGCGCTGGTGGCCATGGGCAAGGGACGCCGTACGTGGGCGGTGCTCGGCAAGATGGCCGAGCTCGGGGACGAGGCGCTCGCCGAGCACGACGCGGTCGGACGGCTCGCCGTCCGGCTCAACGTCAGCAAGCTCGTCGCGGTCGGGGGCAGGGAAGCCGCCTGGCTGCAACTGGGCGCATACAACGAGGGTTCGTGGGGTGAGGAGTCGGTGCACGTGTCCGACGCACAGGCGGCGATCGACCTGTTGCGCAGCGAGTTGCGCCCAGGGGACGTCGTGCTCGTGAAGGCGTCCCGTTCGGTGGGTCTGGAGAGCGTCGCCACGGCGCTGCTGGAGACCGGCGCCGAGGGTGAGGTTGCCGCCCGATGATGAAGCAGATCCTGTTCGCGGGAGTCATCGGCCTCTTCCTGACACTGGTCGGCACGCCGCTGCTGATCAAGCTGCTGGCCCGCAAGGGCTACGGTCAGTACATCCGCGACGACGGCCCGCGCGAGCACGCCAGCAAGCGCGGTACGCCGACCATGGGCGGTATCGCCTTCATCCTGGCGACGGTCGCCGCGTACTTCCTGGCCAAGGTGATCACGAGCTACCTGGACCCCGAGGCCGACGCGGCGCCGACCTTCTCGGGTCTGCTGGTGCTCGGCCTGATGGTCGGCATGGGTCTGGTCGGCTTCCTCGACGACTACATCAAGATCGTCAAGCGGCGTTCGCTGGGCCTTCGGGCCAAGGCCAAGATGGCCGGCCAGCTGATCGTCGGTATCGCCTTCGCGGTGCTCGCGCTGCAGTTCGCGGACAACCGCGGCAACACCCCGGCCTCCACGAAGCTGTCGTTCATCACGGACTTCGGCTGGACCATCGGCCCGGTGCTGTTCGTGGTCTGGGCGCTGTTCATGATCCTCGCGATGTCGAACGGCGTGAACCTGACCGACGGCCTGGACGGCCTCGCCACCGGCGCCTCGGTCCTCGTCTTCGGCGCCTACACCTTCATCGGCGTCTGGCAGTTCCAGGAGTCCTGCGCCAACGCGCTGACCCTGACCAACCCCGGCGCCTGCTACGAGGTGCGGGACCCCCTCGACCTGGCGGTGGTCGCCTCCGCGCTGATGGGCGCCTGCCTCGGCTTCCTGTGGTGGAACACCTCGCCGGCCAAGATCTTCATGGGCGACACCGGTTCGCTCGCGCTCGGTGGTGTCCTCGCGGGTCTGGCGATCTGCTCGCGCACCGAGCTGCTCCTCGCCATCCTCGGCGGTCTGTTCGTCCTGATCACCATGTCCGTGGTCATCCAGGTCGGCTCCTTCCGCCTCACCGGCAAGCGCGTCTTCCGGATGGCGCCACTGCAGCACCACTTCGAACTCAAAGGCTGGTCCGAGGTCCTTGTCGTGGTCCGCTTCTGGATCATTCAGGGCATCTGTGTAATTGTCGGACTTGGCCTCTTCTATGCGGGATGGGCAGCGGAAAAGTGACCTCCTCGGCGCTCTCGGAACTCAAGGGCAAGCACGTCACCGTCGCCGGACTCGGCGTCTCGGGCGTCCCGGCGGCCAAGGTCCTGCACGGCCTCGGCGCGCACGTCACCGTGGTGAACGACGGCGCCGACGAGCGCGCGCGGGCGCAGGCGGCGGACCTGGAGGCGCTCGGCATCACCGTGCGCCTCGGCGACGGCGACACCCTCCCCGAGGGCACCGAACTGATCGTCACCGCGCCCGGCTGGAAGCCGGACAAGCCGCTCTTCGCGGCGGCCGGGCAGGCCGGCGTCCCCGTCTGGGGCGACGTCGAGCTGGCCTGGCGGCTGCGCGGCCCCGGCGCCGCCCCCTGGCTGGCGGTCACCGGCACCAACGGCAAGACCACCACCGTCCAGATGCTGGCGTCGATCCTCAGGGCCGCGGGCCTGCGCACCGCCGCCGTCGGCAACATCGGCGTCTCGCTGCTGGACGCGGTCACGGGCGAGGAGGAGTACGACGTCCTGGCCGTGGAGCTGTCCAGCTACCAGCTGCACTGGGCGCCGTCCCTGCGCGCCCACTCGGCGGCGGTGCTGAACCTCGCCCCCGACCACCTCGACTGGCACGGCTCCATGGAGGCGTACGCCGCCGACAAGGGCCGTATCTACGAAGGCAATCGCGTCGCCTGCGTCTACAACGTCGCCGACAAGGCCACCGAGGACCTGGTGCGCGAGGCCGACGTCGAGGAGGGCTGCCGGGCCATCGGCTTCACTCTCGGCACGCCCGCTCCCTCCCAACTCGGCGTCGTGGACGGCATCCTGGTCGACCGCGCCTTCGTGGAGGACCGGCACAAGAACGCCCAGGAGCTCGCCGAGGTCTCGGACGTCAACCCGCCGGCCCCGCACAACATCGCCAACGCCCTTGCCGCGGCGGCCCTCGCGCGCGCCTTCGGGGTGTCCGCCGCGGCCGTACGGGACGGGCTGCGGTCCTTCACGCCGGACGCCCACCGCATCGCGCACGTCGCCGACGTCGACGGGGTGGCGTACATCGACGACTCCAAGGCCACCAACACCCACGCCGCCGAGGCGTCGTTGGCGGCCTACGAGTCGATCGTGTGGATCGCGGGCGGGCTCGCGAAGGGCGCCACCTTCGACGAACTGGTCGCAAGGGCGGCGAAGCGACTTCGCGGAGCCGTCCTCATCGGAGCCGATCGTGCGCTGATCCGCGAGGCCCTGGCGCGACACGCCCCGGAGGTACCCGTCGTCGACCTCGACCGGACCGACACTGGGGCGATGCTCCAGGCCGTCCAGGAGGCGCAGCGGCTCGCGAGGCCCGGTGACACCGTGCTGCTGGCCCCGGCCTGCGCTTCCATGGACATGTTCACCAACTACAACAAGCGCGGTGACGCGTTCGCGGAGGCCGTTCGCGAACTCGGCGCCTGACCGGCCGCCTGTGCCGGGCGACCATGGGAGGGACGCGTGGGACGGTCCAGGCCGACGTACAGCGGAGGCTGCGATGCCCGGTAGTCGCACCGGACGTCCGCCCGTGCAGCGGGCCGTCAGACGGCCCTCCGCACCGAGGCCGCCGCACGAGAACCCGGTCCTGCGTCTCCACACGCGTCTGCGCCGTGCCTGGGACCGGCCGCTGACCGCGTACTACCTGATCCTCGGCGGCAGCCTGCTGATCACGGGGCTCGGCCTCGTGATGGTCTACTCCGCCTCCCAGATCACGGCGCTCCAGCTGTCGCTGTCGGGGTCGTACTTCTTCCGCAAGCAGTTCCTGGCCGCCCTGATCGGCGCCGGCCTGCTGGTCGCCGCCATGCGGATGCCGGTGAAGCTGCACCGCGCGCTGGCCTATCCGATCCTCGCGGGCGCCGTCTTCCTCATGGCCCTGGTGCAGGTGCCGGGGATAGGGATGTCGGTCAACGGCAACCAGAACTGGATCTCCGTCGGAGGACCCTTCCAGCTGCAGCCCAGCGAGTTCGGCAAGCTCGCCCTGGTGCTGTGGGGCGCGGATCTGCTCGCCCGCAAACAGGACAAGAGGCTGCTGACCCAGTGGAAGCACATGCTGGTGCCGCTGGTGCCGGTCGCCTTCATGCTGCTCGGGCTGATCATGCTGGGCGGCGACATGGGTACGGCGATCATCCTGACGGCGATCCTCTTCGGCCTGCTGTGGCTGGCGGGCGCGCCCACGCGGATGTTCACCGGCGTGCTGTCGATCGCCGCGCTGCTCGGTGTGATCCTCATCAAGACCAGCCCCAACCGCATGGCCCGGCTCGCCTGCCTCGGCGAGACCGACCCCGGTCCGGGTGATTCCTGCTGGCAGGCGGCGCACGGCATCTACGCCCTCGCCTCGGGCGGACTGTTCGGTTCCGGCCTCGGTGCGAGTGTGGAAAAATGGGGCCAACTCCCCGAAGCGCACACCGACTTCATCTTCGCCGTCACCGGTGAGGAACTGGGCCTGGCGGGGACGCTGTCGGTGCTCGCCCTCTTCGCGGCTCTAGGCTATGCGGGTATCCGCGTGGCCGGACGCACGGAGGACCCCTTCGTGAGGTATGCCGCGGGAGGCGTGACCACCTGGATCACGGCCCAGGCCGTGATCAACATCGGTGCGGTCCTCGGACTGCTGCCGATCGCCGGCGTCCCCCTCCCGCTGTTCTCCTACGGGGGATCCGCCCTGCTGCCGACCATGTTCGCCATCGGGCTGCTGATCGCCTTCGCGCGCGACGAGCCCGCTGCGCGGGCGGCGCTTGCGATGCGGCAACCTCGCTTTGGTAGAAAGCGGGGAGCCGGGGGTTCCGGGTCGAAGCGGAGCCCCCGGGGTTGGAACACGATGCGACGGCGCGCCTCGGCGGCGCGCTCGTCCGGAGAGCGGTGAATTTCGGTGCATGTCGTACTCGCCGGCGGAGGAACCGCGGGCCACATCGAGCCCGCGCTCGCCCTCGCGGACGCCCTGCGCAGGCAGGATCCGACCGTGGGGATCACGGCCCTGGGCACGGAACGCGGCCTGGAGACCCGACTGGTGCCCGAGCGCGGTTACGAGCTGGCGCTGATCCCGGCCGTACCGCTGCCGCGCAAGCCCACGCCCGAGCTGATCACCGTCCCGGGGCGGCTGCGCGGCACCATCAAGGCGACCGAGCAGATCCTGGAGCGCACCAAGGCCGACGCCGTGGTCGGCTTCGGCGGCTACGTCGCCCTGCCCGGCTACCTGGCGGCCAAGCGGCTCGGCGTGCCGATCGTCATCCACGAGGCCAACGCCCGCCCGGGTCTGGCCAACAAGATCGGCTCGCGCTACGCCAGCCAGGTCGCCGTCTCCACCCCCGACAGCAAGCTGCGCAACTCCCGCTACATCGGCATCCCGCTGCGCCGCTCCATCGCCACCCTCGACCGGGCCGCCGCGCGTCCCGAGGCCCGCGCGATGTTCGGGCTCGACCCCAACCTGCCGACGCTGCTGGTCTCCGGCGGCTCGCAGGGCGCCCGGCGCCTCAACGAGGTGGTCCAGCAGGTCGCGCCCTGGCTCCAGCAGGCCGGCATCCAGATCCTGCACGCGGTCGGCCCGAAGAACGAACTGCCGCAGGTTCACCAGATGCCGGGAATGCCCCCCTACAGGCCGGTAAGTTACCTGGACCGGATGGACCTCGCGTACGCCGCCGCCGACATGATGCTCTGCCGCGCGGGCGCGATGACCGTCGCCGAACTCTCCGCCGTCGGGCTCCCGGCCGCCTACGTCCCGCTGCCCATCGGCAACGGCGAACAGCGGCTGAACGCCCAGCCGGTGGTCAAGGCCGGCGGCGGACTGCTGGTCGACGACGCGGACCTGACGCCCGAGTGGGTGCAGCACAACGTCCTGCCCGTGCTCGCGGATCCGCACCGGCTGTACGAGATGTCCCGCGCCGCCGCCGAGTTCGGCCGCCGGGACGCCGACGATCTGCTCGTCGGCATGGTGTACGAGGCGATCGCCGCCCGTGCACACCGCTAGGCACGTCTGACGGAGGGCAGGGAGCGTGGCCGGTCCGAGCACCGCCGAGCGCGGTGAACGCCAGCAGGAGTCGTCCGGCCCGCCCCGCCTCCGGCGGTTCGGATCGCCACGCCTTCGTGTGATCGTCATTCTTTCCGCCGCCCTCGTGCTCGCCGGGGCCGGCACGGTCTGGGTGCTGTACGGCTCGAACTGGCTCCGCGTGGAACGCGTGTCCGTCTCGGGGACCCGGGTCCTCACCCACCAGCAGGTCCGAGAGGCCGCCGACGTACCCGTCGGGGATCCGCTCGTTTCGGTCGACACGGAAGCGATCGAGGCCCGTCTCGGCCGGGAATTGCCCCGCATCGACTCCGTCGACGTGGTCCGTTCATGGCCGCACGGAATCGGACTGAAAGTGACAGAGCGTACTCCGGTTCTGATTGTGCAAAAGGGCGGAAAGTTCGTCGAAGTGGACGATGAAGGCGTCCGATTCGCCACGGTTTCCCGCGCTCCGAAAGGCGTGCCCGCACTGGAATTGGACCCCTCCCGTTCCGGGTCGGCCGCGGCGAGCCTGCGCCGCTTCGGTGAGGACCGCCTGGTGCGGGAGGCGGTCCGGGTCGCCGGCCGTATTCCGGACGCGGTCGCGCGGGACACCCGGGTGGTCAAGGTCCGTTCATACGACGACATCTCGCTGGAGTTGGGCGGTGGCCGGACCGTGGCGTGGGGAAGCGGAGAGCAGGGGGAGCGGAAGGCCCGCACGCTCACCGCTCTGATGAAAGCGGCCCCCGATGCGCGGCACTTCGACGTGAGTGTTCCCACCGCCCCCGCCTCGTCGGGGAGTTGACGCGTATCGACGCAGGCCAGCACCCTGGTTGGGCAGCGCTACGGCTGATCACATAGGGTGAAAAGAAAAACGGGAGGTTCGGCGTGTTCGTTGAACGCGCGCCACTTGTCGACTTAGTGTCCTGTTCAGAAGACTCCAAGGAACAGACACACTGGTAACCCTAAACTTCAGGGTTAGGGTTCGGGTCGGCGATACGGACCGTCCCATTCGGCATCAGTCGTCGGGTCGCGGGGCAGCAGTGCTTCGACGATTCGACGACACGTAACTCGAGGCGAGAGGCCTTCGACGTGGCAGCACCGCAGAACTACCTCGCAGTCATCAAAGTCATCGGTGTCGGCGGCGGTGGTGTCAATGCCATCAACCGGATGATCGAGGTCGGTCTCAAGGGCGTCGAGTTCATCGCCATCAACACCGACGCGCAAGCTCTGTTGATGAGCGACGCCGACGTCAAGCTGGACGTCGGCCGTGAACTCACCCGCGGACTCGGCGCCGGAGCCAACCCGGCCGTCGGCCGCAAGGCCGCCGAGGACCACCGCGAGGAGATCGAGGAGGTCCTCAAGGGGGCCGACATGGTCTTCGTGACGGCCGGTGAAGGCGGCGGCACCGGCACCGGCGGCGCGCCCGTCGTGGCCAACATCGCCCGCTCGCTGGGTGCCCTCACCATCGGCGTGGTCACCCGCCCGTTCACCTTCGAGGGACGGCGCCGGGCCAACCAGGCCGAGGACGG
Organism: Streptomyces viridiviolaceus; assembly: GCF_014650995.1. Lineage (GTDB taxonomy): Bacteria > Actinomycetota > Actinomycetes > Streptomycetales > Streptomycetaceae > Streptomyces > Streptomyces viridiviolaceus. Next base: position 322,704 of record NZ_BMWA01000006.1, on the reverse strand, counting down.
TATCGCCGAGCTCCGCGAAGAGGTCGACACCCTCATCGTCATCCCCAACGACCGGCTGCTGTCCATCTCGGACCGCCAGGTCAGCGTGCTCGACGCGTTCAAGTCCGCCGACCAGGTGCTGCTCTCCGGTGTCCAGGGCATCACCGACCTGATCACCACGCCCGGCCTGATCAACCTGGACTTCGCCGACGTCAAGTCGGTCATGTCCGAGGCCGGTTCGGCCCTCATGGGCATCGGCTCGGCCCGCGGCGACGACCGCGCGGTGGCCGCGGCCGAGATGGCGATCTCCTCGCCGCTGCTGGAAGCCTCCATCGACGGCGCCCGGGGCGTGCTGCTCTCCATCTCCGGCGGTTCCGACCTCGGCCTGTTCGAGATCAACGAGGCCGCCCAGCTGGTCAGCGAGGCCGCCCACCCCGAGGCCAACATCATCTTCGGCGCGGTCATCGACGACGCCCTCGGCGACGAGGTCCGGGTCACCGTGATCGCGGCCGGCTTCGACGGGGGCCAGCCGCCCGCCAAGCAGCGGGACAACGTCCTCGGCTCCACCTCGGCCAAGCGCGAGGAGCCGGCGCCGGTACGGCAGCCCGAGAGCCGCCCGTCCTTCGGTTCCCTCGGCAGCGTCAAGCCGAAGGAGGAGCCCGAGCCGGTCGTCCCGGAGCCGGTGAGCGACCTGCCGCCGGTCGCCCCGCCGCCGGTCCCGCCGTCGCGGACCTACTCGGACAGCGCGGCCGAGGAACTGGACGTGCCGGACTTCCTGAAGTGATAGGACAGCGCGACACCGTGAACGGCGCGCACTTCGGCTTCACCGACCGGTGGGGCGGAGTGAGCGCCGTTCCGTACGAGGAGCTCAACCTCGGCGGCGCGGTCGGCGACGACCCCGCCGCCGTCACGGCCAACCGGGAACTGGCGGCGAAGTCGCTGGGACTGGAGCCGGCCCGTGTGGTCTGGATGAACCAGGTGCACGGGGCCGACGTGGCCGTCGTCGACGGACCCTGGGGGGACCGGCCGGTCCCGCGGGCCGACGCCGTCGTCACCACCGAGCGGGGTCTCGGCCTCGCCGTCCTCACCGCCGACTGCGTGCCCGTCCTGCTCGCCGACCCCGTCGCCGGGGTCGCCGCCGCGGCCCACGCGGGCCGGCCCGGCATGGTCGCCGGGATCGTCCCCGCCACCGTACGGGCCATGACCGAACTCGGCGCCGATCCGGCCCGGATCGTCGCCCGCACCGGTCCCGCCGTGTGCGGCCGGTGCTACGAAGTGCCGGAGGAGATGCGCGCCGAGGTCGCCGCGGTCGAACCGGCGGCGTACGCCGAGACGAGCTGGGGCACACCGGCGGTCGACGTGAGCGCCGGCGTGCACGCGCAGCTCGAACGCCTCGGGGTGTGCGACCGGGCGCAGTCGCCGGTGTGCACCCGGGAGTCGAAGGATCACTTCTCGTACCGACGCGACCGCACCACCGGGCGGCTCGCGGGCTATGTCTGGCTGGACTGAAGAGGCATGACGGACCGTAAGCACGAACTCGCCGGAAATCTGGCGAAAGTGGAGGAGCGCATCGCCGCCGCGTGTGCGGCCGCCGGGCGCGCACGTGACGAAGTCACCCTGATCGTGGTCACGAAGACCTACCCGGCGGACGATGTGCGAATTCTCTCGGAACTCGGTGTGCGTCACGTCGCCGAGAACCGTGACCAGGACGCGGCCCCCAAGGCCGCTGCTTGCTCGGATCTGCCCCTTTTGTGGCACTTCGTCGGGCAGTTGCAGACCAACAAGGTGCGGTCTGTGGTCGGTTATGCCCATGTCGTGCAGTCCGTCGATCGTCCCAAGCTCGTCACAGCTCTGTCGAAGGAGGCGGTACGGGCCGGGCGCGAGGTGGGCTGCCTCCTCCAGGTCGCGCTCGACGCCGGGGAGAGCGGGCGGGGGGAGCGCGGCGGCGTCGCGCCCGCGGGAATCGAAGAGTTGGCCGACCTCGTCGCCGGTTCGCCGGGGCTGCGCCTTGACGGACTGATGACCGTGGCTCCCCTCACGGGTGAGTACGCGGGTCGCCAACAGGCCGCCTTCGAGCGCCTCATGGATTTGTCGACCGACCTGCGCCGAGCCCATCCGGCTGCGAACATGGTTTCCGCAGGGATGAGTGCGGACCTCGAACAGGCCGTGGCCGCCGGAGCGACACATGTGCGCGTCGGTACCGCGGTACTCGGAGTCCGCCCCAGGCTCGGGTAACGTCGCCAAGAAGTCGGACCACAGCAGAAAATATGGTCATTACCGTCGAAAGGCGGATGCAACGACCCCGTGGATCGCGGGCACTTGGCAGTCGTCAGCCGATCCACCACAGAGCGGAGGACTCAGAGCATGGCCGGCGCGATGCGCAAGATGGCGGTCTACCTCGGCCTCGTGGAGGACGATGGGTACGACGGCCGGGGCTTCGACCCCGACGACGACTTCGAACCGGAACTGGACCCGGAACCCGAACGGGACCACCGTCGGCACGAACCGTCACACCAGTCGCACGGGTCACTCCAGTCCCAAAGGGACGAAGAGGTACGAGTCGTACAACCGCCCGCGCCGCGCGAGCCGGTGTCCCGATCCGCTTCGCTCGCGGCGGAATCGAGCCGCCCGGCGCGCATCGCGCCCGTGGCGTCCATCACACAAGAACGCGCAAGCCTGGAAAAGAGCGCACCGGTCATCATGCCCAAGGTCGTGTCGGAACGAGAGCCCTACCGAATCACCACGCTTCACCCACGGACCTACAACGAGGCCCGTACCATCGGGGAACACTTCCGTGAAGGCACTCCGGTGATCATGAATCTGACTGAGATGGATGACACAGATGCGAAGCGACTTGTCGACTTTGCGGCTGGTCTGGTGTTTGGTCTTCACGGCAGTATCGAGCGGGTGACGCAGAAGGTGTTCCTGTTGTCGCCTGCTAACGTCGATGTCACGGCGGAGGACAAGGCCCGCATCGCAGAGGGCGGGTTCTTCAACCAGAGCTGAGACGCACCACCGGTGAGAGCATGGATCAGGGGAGAGGGAAGCACAGGTCATGAGCGTGGTCCTGGATGTCGTCTACATCGCGCTGATGTGCTTCCTCATCGTGCTCATCTTCCGGTTGGTCATGGACTACGTCTTCCAGTTCGCCCGCTCGTGGCAACCCGGCAAGGCGATGGTGGTCGTTCTGGAGGCCACCTACACTGTCACCGATCCACCGCTGAAGCTTCTGCGGCGGTTCATTCCGCCGCTGCGTCTCGGGGGCGTGGCGCTCGACCTGTCCTTCTTCGTACTGATGATCATCGTCTACATCCTGATCGCGATCGTGAGCCGGCTGTGAGCGATGAGAGAGATACGGGCTTGCCGAATGCCGACGACAACGTTGAGGTGAAGAGATGCCGTTGACCCCCGAGGACGTGCGGAACAAGCAGTTCACGACCGTCCGCCTCCGAGAAGGCTATGACGAGGACGAGGTCGATGCCTTCCTCGACGAGGTCGAAGCCGAGCTGACCCGACTGCTCCGTGAGAACGAGGACCTGCGCGCGAAGCTGGCCGCTGCCACGCGCGCGGCCGCGCAGAACCAGCAGAACATGCGCAAGCCTCCGGAGCAGCCGCAGGATCAGCAGCAGGGCGGTATGCCTCAGCAGGGCGGTATGCCCCAGCAGGGCATGCGAGGTCCCGGCGCTCCGGTGCCCGCCGGCATATCGGGCCCGCCGCAGCAGCAGATGGGTGGCCCCATGGGTGGTCCGCCCCAGCTGCCGAGCGGTGCCCCGCAGCTGCCCGCCGGCCCCGGCGGTCAGGGTGGCCCGCAGGGTCCCGGTCCGATGGGCCAGGGTCCGGGGCCGATGGGCCAGGGCCCGGGTCCGATGCAGGGCCAGATGGGTCCCGGCCCGATGGGCGGCCCCATGGGCGGCCCGCAGGGCCCCGGTGGTCCGGGTGGTCCCGGCCTGCCCGGACAGGGCCCCGGTGGCGACAGCGCCGCGCGCGTTCTGTCGCTGGCCCAGCAGACCGCGGACCAGGCGATCGCCGAGGCCCGTTCCGAGGCCAACAAGATCGTCGGCGAGGCGCGTTCGCGTGCCGAGGGTCTGGAGCGGGACGCCCGTGCCAAGGCCGACGCCCTGGAGCGGGACGCGCAGGAGAAGCACCGTGTCGCGATGGGCTCCCTGGAGTCCGCCCGCGCCACGCTGGAGCGCAAGGTCGAGGACCTGCGCGGCTTCGAGCGCGAGTACCGGACGCGACTGAAGTCGTACCTGGAGTCGCAGCTGCGTCAGCTGGAGACCCAGGCCGACGACTCGCTCGCCCCGCCGCGTACGCCCGCGACGGCCTCGCTCCCGCCGTCCCCGGCGCCCTCGATGGCCCCGGCCGGCGCGAGTGCCCCGTCCTACGGCGGCAACCAGTCGATGGGCAGCGGTCCGAGCCAGTCCGGTCCGTCCTACGGTGGTCAGCAGCAGATGTCGCCGGCGATGACCCAGCCGATGGCTCCGGTGCGGCCGCAGGGTCCGTCGCCGATGGGGCAGGCGCCCTCGCCGATGCGCGGGTTCCTGATCGACGAGGACGACAACTGACGGGCTGTAGTACGGCGTAGACGTCGGCAGCGTTCAGGGCGGGCCCCGGGTTACTGACCCGGGGCCCGCCCTTTGCTGTGCCCGGTGCTGGTGCCGGGGGTGGGTGTCGCTCGCCGGCGCTTGCGGGGTGCCTCCCCCAGAGGGGGCACCCCCAGCGCCCACCCGTGCCGCCCCTGGGTGCCTCCCAGGCCGTTCAGGCACTAGGGGGAGGCACGATTGCCCGCAGCTACGGGAGAGGGCCCGGTTCCCGAGTGGGAACCGGGCCCTCGTGTGCCCGCGTCTCGCTTACGCCTTGCGGAGGCGGAACGTCAGGCTCAGACCCTCGTCCGTGAACGGCTCCCCGTACGTGTCGTCCGCCTCGCCCTGGGCGAAGTCCGTGGCCAGGACCTCGTCGGCGATCAGACCGGCGTGCGCGGTCAGGGCGGCGACGGTCACGGGGTCCGTGGCCGTCCAGCGCAGGGCGATGCGGTCGGCGACGTCGAGGCCGCTGTTCTTGCGGGCCTCCTGGATCAGGCGGATCGCGTCACGGGCCAGGCCCGCGCGGCGCAGCTCCTCCGTGATCTCCAGGTCGAGGGCGACCGTGGCGCCCGAGTCGGAGGCGACCGACCAGCCCTCGCGCGGCGTCTCCGTGATGATCACCTCGTCGGGCGCGAGGGTGATCGTTTCGCCGTCGACCTCCACCGAGGCCGTGCCTTCACGCAGGGCGAGGGACAGGGCGGCGGCGTCCGCGGCCGCGACGGCCTTGGCGACGTCCTGGACGCGCTTGCCGAACCGCTTGCCCAGCGCACGGAAGTTGGCCTTCGCGGTCGTGTCGACCAGGGAGCCGCCCACCTCGCTGAGCGACGCGAGCGACTCGACGTTCAGCTCCTCCGTGATCTGCGTGTGCAGCTCGGGGGAGAGCGTGTCGAAGCCCGAGGCCGCGATCAGCGCGCGCTTCAGCGGCTGGCGGGTCTTGACGCCCGACTCCGCGCGCGTGGCCCGGCCCAGCTCGACCAGGCGGCGGACCAGGACCATCTGGCGGGACAGCTCCGGATCGATCGCCGTCAGGTCCGCCTCCGGCCAGGAGGACAGGTGGACCGACTCCGGCGCGCCCGGGGTGACCGGTACGACCAGGTCCTGCCAGACCCGCTCGGTGATGAACGGGGTCAGCGGGGCCATGAGCTTGGTGACCGTCTCGACGACCTCGTGCAGCGTGCGCAGCGCGGCCTTGTCGCCCTGCCAGAACCGGCGGCGGGAGCGGCGGACGTACCAGTTGGACAGGTCGTCGACGAACGCGGACAGCAGCTTGCCGGCGCGCTGGGTGTCGTAGCCCTCCAGCGCCTGCGTCACCTGGTCGGTGAGCGCGTGCAGCTCGGACAGCAGCCAGCGGTCCAGGAGCGGGCGGTCGGCCGGGGCCGGGTCGGCCTCGCTCGGGGCCCAGCCGGTGGTGCGGGCGTACAGGGCCTGGAAGGCGACCGTGTTCCAGTACGTGAGGAGCGTCTTGCGGACGACCTCCTGGATGGTGCCGTGGCCGACGCGGCGGGCCGCCCACGGGGAGCCGCCGGCCGCCATGAACCAGCGGACCGCGTCCGCGCCGTGCTGATCCATCAGCGGGATCGGCTGCAGGATGTTGCCCAGGTGCTTGGACATCTTCCGGCCGTCCTCGGCGAGGATGTGGCCGAGGCAGACGACGTTCTCGTACGACGACTTGTCGAAGACCAGGGTGCCGACGGCCATCAGCGTGTAGAACCAGCCGCGGGTCTGGTCGATGGCCTCGGAGATGAACTGCGCCGGGTAGCGGGACTCGAACAGTTCCTTGTTCTTGTACGGGTAACCCCATTGCGCGAACGGCATCGAGCCCGAGTCGTACCAGGCGTCGATGACCTCCGGCACGCGCGTGGCCGTCCTCGCGCAGGTCGGGCAGGCGAAGGTGACCTCGTCGATGTACGGGCGGTGCGGGTCCAGGCCCGACTGGTCGGTGCCGGTCAGCTCGGACAGCTCCGCTCGGGAGCCGACGACCGTGAGGTGGTCGTCCTCGCAGCGCCAGATCGGCAGCGGGGTGCCCCAGTAGCGGTTGCGGGAGAGCGCCCAGTCGATGTTGTTGTTCAGCCAGTCGCCGTACCGGCCGTGCTTGACCGAGTCGGGGAACCAGTTGGTCTTCTCGTTCTCCTGGAGGAGCCGGTCCTTGAGGGCCGTGGTGCGGATGTACCAGGACGGCTGCGCGTAGTACAGCAGCGCGGTGTGGCAGCGCCAGCAGTGCGGGTAGCTGTGCTCGTAGGGGATGTGCTTGAACAGCAGGCCCCGGGCGTCCAGGTCCTCGGTGAGCTTCTCGTCGGCCTTCTTGAAGAAGACGCCGCCGACCAGGGGGACGTCCTCCTCGAAGGTGCCGTCCGGGCGGACCGGGTTCACGACGGGCAGGCCGTAGGCGCGGCAGACCTTGAGGTCGTCCTCACCGAAGGCGGGGGACTGGTGGACCAGACCCGTGCCGTCCTCGGTCGTGACGTACTCGGCGTTGACCACGTAGTGCGCCGGCTCGGGGAACTCCACCAGCTCGAACGGGCGCCGGTACGTCCAGCGCTCCATCTCGGCGCCGGTGAAGGTCTGGCCGGTGGTCTCCCAGTCCTCGCCGAGGGCCTTGGCGACCAGCGGCTCGGCGACGACGATCTTCTCCTCGCCGTTCGTGGCGACGACGTAGGTGACGTCGGGGTGGGCGGCGACCGCGGTGTTGGAGACCAGGGTCCACGGGGTGGTCGTCCACACCAGGAGCGCGGCCTCGCCGGCCAGCGGGCCGGAGGTCAGCGGGAAGCGGACGTAGACGGAGGGGTCGACGACCGTCTCGTAGCCCTGGGCCAGCTCGTGGTCGGACAGGCCGGTGCCGCAGCGGGGGCACCAGGGGGCGACGCGGTGGTCCTGGACCAGCAGGCCCTTGTTGAAGATCTCCTTCAGCGACCACCAGACCGACTCGACGTACTCCGGGTCCATGGTCCAGTAGGCGTCGTCGAGGTCGACCCAGTAACCCATGCGGGTGGTCAGCTCGGCGAAGGCGTCGGTGTGGCGGGTCACCGACTCGCGGCACTTGGCGTTGAACTCGGCGATGCCGTACGCCTCGATGTCCTGCTTGCCGGAGAAGCCCAGCTCCTTCTCCACCGCCAGCTCCACGGGCAGGCCGTGGCAGTCCCAGCCGGCCTTGCGGGCCACGTGGTAGCCGCGCATGGTGCGGAAGCGGGGGAAGACGTCCTTGAAGACGCGGGCCTCGATGTGGTGGGCGCCCGGCATGCCGTTCGCGGTGGGCGGGCCCTCGTAGAACACCCATTCGGGGCGGCCCTCGGACTGCTCCAGACTCTTGGCAAAGATCTTCTGCTCGCGCCAGAAGTCGAGCACCGCGTGCTCGAGCGCGGGCAGGTCGACCTGGGCGGGCACCTGGCGGTACTGCGTCATCGATCTTCCTCCGGCGGACGTGCTGCCTTCCGTCGGAGGGACGAGAGCCGTGCAGCCGTTAGGCTCCGTACGCCGCTGTGTGCGGCGTGCTCCCGCGGTACCACCCTCCTTGGCCCTCCGGTGCGTCGTGTGCACCGGCGAGCCCCCTCATTGGGGTCGCGAGGCCGGTTCTACTCGCCCTGACCGGGCTTTCTTCCGGCGGCTCCGGGGTGATCTTCACGTCGCGCTCGCCCCCGGGCTCCCACCGTCCCCGGGTCGCTCTGGGCTGCGTACGCCGCTACTCGTCCCCATCCACGCTTTTTCGCTCCGCCCAGTGTACGGCGCCGCACGGACAGCGGCCTACCGGTTTCCGGGCGGGGCGGGGCCGGGGTTCGCGCGCGGCCCCCGTGACCCGAATGGCGCGGCCGGGCGTCCGGCTCCCGGGCGGTCGGGACCGGGTCCGGCCAGGCGGATTACCCGGCGGGGAGCTGGGCACAACGGATGCAGGTTCGCCGCTCGGCGACCGCGGGGCGGGCGAATCGGGCGGCGTGCCCCGTTGCCGCGGGAGTCGAGTCGATTTATCGTCCCAGCACGATTCGCGCGCAAGATCACAATATGTGAAGGGGCCGCGGCCATGGTGGCGAAGAAGACCGCCGTACAGCAGCCGGCACCCGGCACCCCCACGGGTGCGGGTGCCTCCGGCGGTGCGGCCGAGGGCGCGGGCGGGAAACGGAGCACCCAGGGGGCGGACAGGAAGGCGGCGGCGGGGAAGAGGAAGGCGGTGGCCGGACCGGCACCGGTGGAGACGGCCGGCGAGACCGCCGCCGAGCCCGGTGGCACGGGGAAGGGCGTCAGCAAGAAGGGCGGCACCAGGAAGAGCACTGCCAAGCGGGGCGCGGCCGGGAAGAGCGCCGCCGGCAAGGGCGCCGCCAAGGAGAGTGCCGGCAAGCAGGGCGCTGCCGGGGAGGGCGCCTCCGGCGCGGGCGCGGACGGGGGCACCACCAGCCGCGCGGTCAGGAAGAGCACGGCCAAGAAGGCGGGCGCGGCTCAGGCCGCGGAGCAGACGGGAGCCACGACAGTGGTTGCGAAGAAGACTCCTGGCACGGCCACGGCGGCCAAGTCCGCCGTTCCCAAGGCGCGGGGCGCCGCGGTGGACCCCGGCGATCTGGCGGTGCGCCCCGGTGAGGACCCCTGGACCTCGGAAGAGGTCGAGGAGGCGCGCGGGGAACTGCAGTCCGAGGTGGACCGGCTGCGCGCCGAGCTCACCGCCTCCGAGCAGTCGCTCCAGGGCCTGATGCGGGACTCCGGTGACGGTGCCGGCCACGACGAGGCGGACACCGGCAGCAAGAACATCACGCGCGAGCACGAGCTGGCGCTGGCCGCCAACGCGCGGGAGATGCTCACCCAGACCGAGCGCGCCCTGGAACGCCTCGACGCGGGCACCTACGGCCTGTGCGAGAACTGCGGCAATCCCATCGGCAAGGCCCGCATGCAGGCCTTCCCGCGGGCCACCCTGTGCGTCGAGTGCAAGCAGAAGCAGGAGCGCCGGTACTGATCCGCGGCCGGATCCGTCCTGCGCACCTGGGGCGGGGGCGGCGTGTCGTACCCTCGTCCTCAGTCAGGTACCTAGGTCGAGGGACTCACGTGGCAGAGGCGGAGCGCATCATCGGTACGCCGGACAGTCCGGAAGCGGCGGGGGACGGGCAGGAGCGGCCCGGGGCCGAGCAGGCGCGGAGCCCGGAACGGGCAGAGGGTCCCGAGCAGGCGCAGAGCCCGGCCGAGCGCCCCCGGGGCAGGCGCCGGGTCGCGGTGCTGTTCGCGGTCGCCGCGGTCGCCTACGTCCTCGACCTGGTCAGCAAGATGATCGTGGTCGCCAAGCTGGAACACCACGAGCCCATCGAGATCATCGGGGACTGGCTGAGGTTCGAGGCGATCCGCAACGCGGGCGCGGCCTTCGGCTTCGGCGAGGCCTTCACCGTGATCTTCACGGTGATCGCGGCGGCCGTGATCGTCGTGATCGCCCGCCTCGCGCGCAAGCTCTACAGCCTGCCGTGGGCGATCGCGCTCGGCCTGCTGCTCGGCGGTGCCCTCGGCAACCTCACCGACCGGATCTTCCGCTCGCCCGGCGTCTTCGAGGGCGCGGTGGTCGACTTCATCGCGCCGAAGCACTTCGCGGTCTTCAACCTCGCCGACTCGGCGATCGTCTGCGGCGGCATCCTGATCGTGCTGCTGTCCTTCCGGGGCCTGGACCCGGACGGGACCGTCCACAAGGACTGAGCGGGCCGAGCGCCCAGGCTGCCGTACGGGCTTGTCGGACCCGTCCGGCATACTCGACGGGTGAGCACCCTTCCCGAGATCCGTACCCTGCCCGTGCCCGACGGCCTGGAGGGCGAGCGCGTCGACGCCGCCATCTCCCGCATGTTCGGCTTCTCCCGTACCAAGGCCGCGGAGCTTGCCGCGGCGGGCAAGGTGCAGGTCGACGGGTCGGTGGTGGGCAAGTCCGAGCGGGTGCGCGGCGGCGCGTGGCTGGAGGTCGAGATGCCGCAGGCGCCCGCGCCGGTGCAGGTCGTCGCCGAGCCGGTCGAGGGCATGGAGATCGTGCACGACGACGAGGACGTGGTCGTGATCGTCAAGCCGGTCGGTGTGGCCGCCCACCCGTCGCCCGGCTGGTCCGGGCCGACCGTCATCGGCGGCCTCGCCGCCGCCGGGTACCGCATCTCGACGTCCGGCGCCGCCGAGCGGCAGGGCATCGTGCACCGCCTGGACGTGGGCACCTCCGGGCTGATGGTGGTGGCCAAGTCGGAGCGGGCGTACACCTCGCTCAAGCGCCAGTTCAAGGAGCGCACGGTCGACAAGCGCTACCACACGCTCGTGCAGGGCCACCCCGACCCGACCAGCGGCACCATCGACGCGCCCATCGGCCGCCACCCGAACCACGACTACAAGTGGGCGGTCACCGCCGACGGCAAGCCCTCCGTCACGCACTACGACCTCGTGGAGGCGTTCCGTGCGGCCTCCCTGCTCGACGTGAAGCTGGAGACCGGCCGCACCCACCAGATCCGTGTCCACATGGCCGCCCACCGGCACCCCTGCGTCGGCGACCTGACCTACGGGGCCGACCCGACGCTCGCCAAGCGCCTGCGCATCACCCGCCAGTGGCTGCACGCCGTGCGGCTCGGCTTCGAGCACCCCGGCAGCGGCGACTGGGTGGAGTACGCCAGCGAGTACCCCGAGGACCTGCAGCAGGCCCTGGACAGCGTCCGTGAGGAGACCTACGCGTGAGCGGTCCCTCGCACGTGCCGGCGTACGAGGTGCGCATCGCCGAGGACCCCGCCGACCGGGAGGCGTGCTTCGCCGTCCGCAAGGACGTCTTCGTCGCCGAGCAGCACGTCCCCGAGGACATCGAGTACGACGTGTACGACGCCGTCGCGGTGCACGTCCTGGCGGTCCGGGAGGACGGCGTGCCGCTGGGCACCGGCCGGCTGCTGCACGGCGAGGCCGCCGCGGCGAAGACCGGTGGCGAGGCGGCCGTGGGTTCCCTCGGGAGGCTCGCGGTGACCGCGGCGGCCCGCGGACTGGGCGTGGGGGCCGCGCTGGTGCGGGCCATCGAGGAGGCGGCACGCGCGCGGGGGCTCACGGCGGTGGACCTGCACGCGCAGACGCACGCGCTGGGGTTCTACGAGCGACTGGGGTACGAGGCGTACGGGCCGGAGTTCCCCGACGCGGGGATACCGCACCGCGCGATGCGGCGCGTTCTGTAGCCGACAGGCGCCGAACGCGCTGGTGGGACGGCCCGCGTGGCAGGCTGGAAACTGCCGTGTGAACGCCGAGACCCACCGGAGCGCTGACCGTGGATCAGTTGGCCCTGCTGTTCGTGCTGTTGCTCGGGGCCCTGATCAGTGTCCCGGTCGGGGACCGGCTCGGGCTGCCGGCGCCGGTGCTGATGACGGTGCTCGGGATCGTCCTGGCGCTGCTGGAGTTCGTGCCCAACGTCGACATCCCGCCCGACCTCATCCTGCCGGCCCTGTTGCCGCCGCTGCTGTACGCGGCCGTGCGGCGGACGTCCTGGCGGCAGTTCGCGGCCAACAAACGGCCCATCTTCCTGCTGGCGGTCGCGCTGGTCTTCGTCACCATGGCGTGCGTGGCCACGGTGGCCCACGCGATCGTGCCGGGGCTGCCCCTCGCCGCCGCCTTCGCGCTCGGGGCGCTGGTGGCGCCGCCCGACCCGGTCGCGGCGACCGCCGTCGCCGGGCAGCTGGGGTTGCCACGCCGGCTGGTGTCCATCCTGGAGGGCGAGGGGCTGTTCAACGACGTGACGGCCATCGTCCTGTACCACGTGGCCATCGCCGCGGCCGTCGGCGGCACCTTCTCGCCGTGGAAGGCCGGCCTGGAACTGGTGCTGTCCGCCGTCGTCGCCGTCGCCGTGGGCCTCGCGCTCGGCTGGGGCGCCTACAAACTGCTGGACCTGCTGGGGGACGCCACCCTGCAGATCGGGCTGACGCTGCTGGTGCCGTACGCGTCGTACATCCTGGCCGAGGAACTGCACGGCTCCGGGGTCCTCGCCGTGCTCACCACCGCGATGTTCCTGGCCGAGTACGCCGTCGGCGCCGACGACGTGATGACCCGGCTCGCGGGGCACACCGTCTGGGACGTCGTCGACACGCTCGTCACGGGGGTCGCGTTCGGACTGATCGGGCTGGAGCTGCACAACGCGATCCGCACGGCCTCCGGGCGGTGGACCGAGCTGTTGGGCTGGTCCGCCGCGGTCGTGTGCGTGGTCGTCCTCGTGCGGCTGGTGTGGCTGCTGCCGGCCACCTGGCTGACGAAGCGGCTGCACGCCAAACGGGACCAGGACGAGGACATCCCGATGAGCTGGCGGGAGACCGTCGTCATGTGGTGGGCGGGTATGCGGGGTGTCGCCTCCGTGGCGCTGGCGCTCGCGATCCCCCTGGAGACCGACGACGGGTCCGCCTTTCCCAACCGTGAGGAGATCATCTTCATCGCGTTCGGGGTGATCATGGTGACCCTGTTGGTGCAGGGGCTCACCCTGCCCTGGCTGGTGAACCGGCTCGGGGTGCGGGCGGACACCGAGCGGGAGAAGGACTTCGAGCGGGCACTGGCCGTGCGGGCCGCGAAGGCGGCGAAGAAGCGGCTGCGCGAGATCGAGGCGGTCGAGGAGCTGCCGGAGGAGCTGTCCGAGCAGATGCTGCGGCGGGCCTTCGACATCGGGGTGCGGATCAGCCCGGAGATCGGCGACGAGGAGCGGCGCGAGGCCCACGAGCAACGGGTCCGGCGGCTGAAGCGGATCCGGCGCATCCAGGGCGAGATGCTGAGCGCCGCCCGGCACGAGGTACTGGCGGCCCGCAGCGAACCCGGCGCCGACCCGGAGATCGTGGACCGGGTGCTGCGTCACCTGGACGTGCGCAGCCTGCGGTGAGCCCCGCGGCCACGTGCCCGGCGTCCCGCGCGCGTGACGGGACCACGGCGACGGGGTGCCTCGGCGGTGAGGTGGCGAGGCGGTTCATGGTGCCGCCGCGGTGGGGGGCCACCCGGCCTGCACCCGACCGTGCGCGTCGGCGCCCGGAGCTGGGGCATGCGGGCGCCGGGCCCCGACGACGGCGCGGACGCGCGTACGGGTGCTGTCGGCAAGAGCGGCCGGGAGACGTGACGGCCGGGTCCGTGGCCGGGGTGAGCGGACTGGTGCGTGGGCGGAGCGAGTCCGTGGCCGTTGCGGTCGGGGCACCGTGCTGGCGCGATGGCCGGGGCGGGTTCGGTGCTGGGTGTGGTGGCCGGGTGGGGTTCACGGCTGGGGTGGTGGGGGAGCGAGTCCGTGGCCGTTGTGGTCGGGGCACCGTGCTGGCGCGATGGCCGGGGCGGGTTCGGTGCTGGGTGTGGTGGCCGGGTGGGGTTCACGGCTGGGGTGGTGGGGGAGTGGGGCCGTGGTCGTTGTGGTCGGGGCACGGTGCTGGTGTGACGTCGGGGTGGGTGCGGCGCCGGTGCGTCGCCCGGAGTGGCCCGCCGCTTGGGCGGGGTGCGTGGCCGGGGTCACAGGCCCTTCGTCGGTTGTTCGGGGAAGCGGCGCGGGGTGCCGTCGGAGGTGGGGCGGGGGCGGGGGAAGCCGTCGCGGCCGGGCGGCAGGGCCGCGTCCGCCGTGTTGACGCGGGGCAGCGCGTACGGGTGCTCGTCGGCCAGCCAGCGGATCATCTGCTCGCGCACCTCGACCCGTACCGTCCAGATGTCGTCCGCGTCCTTCGCCGTGACCAGGGCCCGCACCTGCATGGTGTTCGCGGTGGTGTCCGTGACGGACAGGTTGTAGGCGCGGCCGTCCCAGGCCGGGCAGTCGCGCAGGATGTCACGGAGCCGCTCGCGCATGGCCTCCACCGGCGCGGAGTGGTCGACGTGCCAGAAGACGGTGCCGGTCATCTGCGGCGTGCCGCGCGACCAGTTCTCGAACGGCTTGGACGTGAAGTACGACACCGGCATGGTGATCCGGCGCTCGTCCCAGGTGCGCACCGTCAGGTAGGTCAGCGTGATCTCCTCGACCGTGCCCCACTCGCCGTCCACCACGACCGTGTCGCCCATGCGCACCATGTCGCCGAAGGCGATCTGGAACCCGGCGAACATGTTGCTGAGCGTGGACTGCGCCGCGATGCCGGCCACGATGCCGAGGACGCCCGCCGAGGCCAGCAGCGAGGCGCCGGCCGCGCGCATCTCGGGGAACGTCAGCAGCATCGACGCCACGGCCACCACGCCGACCACCGCGGAGACCACGCGCATGATCAGCGACACCTGGGTGCGGACCCGGCGCACCCGGGCCGGGTCGCGCTGGGCACGCGCGTGGGCGTAGCGGGAGTACGACGTCTCGACGATCGCCGCGGCGATCCGGATCACCAGCCAGGCCGCCGAGCCGATCAGCACCAGCGTGAGCGTCCGGCCGATGCCCGCCCGGTGCGACGGGAACACCTGGGCCTCGACGTACGACCCTCTCAGCAGCGCCGCGCACAGCACGAGCTGGTACGGGACGCGGGCGCGGCGCAGCAGCCCCCACAGGGGTGTCTCGTGATGCCGTTCGTCGGCCTTGCGCAGCAGCAGGTCGGTGGCCCAGCCGATGAGCAGGGTCAGGATGACGGAGCCGCCGACCACGATCAGCGGGCGGAGTATGTTCTCCATGCCCACGAACCTAACCGGCGGCGCCGACCCATGAACATGTGACTTCGGAGCGGTCCTGGGTACGGGCGCTCGGCCGCGGTGTCACACCCGGCTGGCACCATGTCCCCATGAACATCGTGCTCTTTCATTCGACCTACGGCCTCAGGCCCGCGGTGCGGCAGGCCGCCGACCGGCTGCGTGACGCCGGTCACCAGGTGTGGACACCGGACCTCTTCGAGGGACGCACGTCCGACACGGTCGAGGAGGGCATGGCCCACAAGGAGGAGATCGGCAAGGAGGAGCTGCTGAAGCGGGCCGTGCTGGCCGCGGCGCCGTACTCCGACCGGGGGCTGGTGTACGCCGGGTTCTCGCTCGGCGCCTCCGTCGCCCAGACCCTCGCCCTCGGCGACCACCAGGCGCGCGGACTGCTCCTGCTGCACGGCACCTCGGACATCGCCCCCAATGCCGCGGTGGACGATCTGCCGGTGCAGCTGCACGTCGCCGAACCGGACCCGTTCGAGACGGACGACTGGCTCAGCGCCTGGTACCTGCAGATGGGCCGGGCCGGCGCCGACGTGGAGGTGTACCGGTACGCGGGGGCCGGTCACCTCTACACCGACCCCGAGCTGCCGGACTGGGACGAGGAGGCGGCCGAGGCCACCTGGCGGGTGGCGCTCGGCTTCCTGGAGTCGCTCGGCTAGACGGCTCAGCCGGCGGCGCGGTATGCGGCCCAGCTCTGCTGCATGCGGGTCACCTGGCCCGAACTGAACTGGTACATGCAGGCGTCGTACGTGTAGTCCATGAAGTTGTGGATCGGGTCGGCGCCCGGCTTGCGGGTGCAGCTGTCCAGGCCCTCGGGGCACTCGTACGCGGGGCTCTTCTCGGCCGGGGTGTCCTCGACGTAGTCGCCGTTGCCGTTGCAGCCGCCCTGGAAGGTGTGGTACAGCCCCAGCCAGTGGCCGACCTCGTGGGTCGCGGTGTCGCCCTGGTTGTAGTTCGTGGCCGAGCCGCCCGGCAGGGAGGCGTCCAGCATGACCACGCCGTCCATGGACGGGCTGGAGTTGTAGGAGCTGGGGAAGGTGGCCCAGCCGAGCAGGCCGCCACCGAGGTTGGCGGTGTAGATGTTCAGCGCGTTCGCGCCGCCCTTGCGCAGCGCGGACTTCATCGCCCGCTCCTCGGCCGAACCGGAGGAGACGTTGTACCAGGCGGCGTTGTCCGTGTAGTCGGTGCCCGCCAGCGAGAACTGGAAGCCCGAGTCGACGTTGCCGGTGCCCTGGCCGCCGAACGCCGCGTTCAGCACGTTCATCTGGGCGGTGATGTCGGCCGAGCCGAGCTGGCCGGCCGCGCCGTCGTGGATGACGTGGAAGTAGACCGGGACGGTGGTCGTGGCGGCGGCCGAGAGGCCGCGGCCGTTCCCGGGCAGCCTGTCGAGCTTCTTGCGCAGGTCGGCGTCCATGGCCTGGGCCCTGGCCGCGCTCACCTCGTTGGGCTCGGCGGCGTGCTCGCCGGACCCGGGGCGGGCCTCGCGGGCCGAGGCGTGGGCGCCCGCGTGGGTGTCCTCCACGCACTCGGCGGCGGTGGGGGTGCCGGCCGCCGCGACGCCCGTGGGCGCCGACAGAGGAGTGAGCATCAGGGTTCCGGCCACGAGGGCGGTGGCGAGAACACGTCTGCGCGTCGAGGGGGATATCCGGGCAAGCGCACGCATGCTGGCTCCTAGCGGATGCGGTGGGGAGAGGCACAGGGGTCTTCCTGGCCGCCGCCCGGAGATTACGTGGACATGACCAGCTGCGAAGAGCGGTGATCAGGCCCAATCAAATTCCCGGCAAACGAGGGGAATTGGGGAAATGAATTGACGGCCTGTCCGGAGTTTGAGATCTCGACGTAACGAGTGCCGTGACTGGGGCGGGTGGTGTGTCCGGATTCGGGTCACGGCTCGCACCACCCGCCGTAGTGGAGTCAGGCGAGATGTGATCTCGCCTTAACAGTGCGGGAACTCACTGGGGTTGGCTGGAAATCGCCCCTTGGTCACGGCTGTCACACAGGGTCGTAGGCCCGCTCGACCCTCTGCGTGCCGCTGCGCGTCCGGTACGACCTGGCCCAGGACGACGTGGCGTCCGGGTCGGTGCGGTCGGACACGACGTAGTAGTCCATCTGCGCCCGGTCGGCGGTGATGTCCAGCACCCCGTAACCGTGCCGGTCGGTGTCGACCCAGTGCACGTGGCGGTTGGCCGCGCGTATCAGCGGTGCGGCGACCGTGGAGACCGTGCCCTCGCCGACCTTCAGGATGTCGTCGAGGTTGTCGGAGGTCACCGAGGTGACGACGAACTCCGTGGCGGCCGAGGCGGACAGCGGATAGGTACCGGCGTTGTGCGGCACGTCGTTGGCCCAGGCCATGTGGATGTCTCCGGTCAGGAACACCGTGTTGCGGATGGCGTTCGCCCGCAGGTGGGCCAGCAGCTCGCGCCGGTCGTCGGTGTAGCCGTCCCACTGGTCGGTGTTGAGGGCGAGGCCCTCCTTGGGCAGGCCCAGCAGCTCCGCCAGCGGCTTCAGCAGCTCGGCGGAGAGCGAGCCGATGGCGAACGGCGAGATCATGACCGAGTTGCCGACCAGCCGCCAGGTGGTGTCGGACGCCGTCAGCCCGGCCTTGAGCCAGTCGAGCTGGGCGCGGCCGGTGAGGGTGCGCTCCGGGTCGTCGACCTCGCCGTTGCCGAGGGCGGCCTGCTGCGAGCGGTAGGAGCGCAGGTCGAGCAGCGACAGGTCGGCCAGCTTGCCGAAGCGCAGGCGGCGGTAGGTGGTGCCGGCGATCGCCGGGCGCACCGGCATCCACTCGAAGTACGCCTGCTTGGCGGCGGCCTGACGCGCCGCCCAGGTCCCCTCCGCGCCCTCGGTGTGGTTCTCCGCGCCGCCCGACCAGGTGTCGTTGGCGATCTCGTGGTCGTCCCAGATGGCGACGACCGGGGCAGTCGCGTGCAGCGCCTGGAGGTCGGGGTCGGTCTTGTACCGGGCGTGCCGGACGCGGTAGTCGGCGAGGGTGACGATCTCGTGGGCGGGCGCGTGCGGGCGTACGACGGTGTCGCGCGTGCCGTACTCGCCGGTGCCGTACTCGTATATGTAGTCGCCAAGGTGCAGCCAGGCGTCCAGGTCCCCGCGGGCCGCGAGATGGCGGTACGCGGAGAAGTGGCCGGCCTCCCAGTTGGCGCAGGAGACGACGCCGAAGCGCAGGCCGGCGACGGCCGCGTCGGCCGCGGGGGCGGTGCGGGTGCGCGCGGCGGGGGAGTCGGTGCCGCCGGCGGAGAAGCGGAACCAGTAGTCGGTGGCGGGGGCGAGGCCCCGGACGTCCGCCTTGACGGTGTGGTCGGAGCCGGCGGTCGCGGTGGTGGAGCCCTTGGCCACGATGTTCGTGAAGGCGCGGTCCCTGGCGACGACCCAGCTCACCTCGGTGTCCGGACCTGCCCCCGAGCCCGGTACGGCCTCGGGCGTGGGCGTCACGCGTGTCCACAGCAGGACGCCGTCGGGCAGCGGATCGCCGGAGGCGACGCCGTGCAGGAAGGCGGGGACGGCGTCGGCCGCGCCGGCGGGCAGGGCGGCGGTGAGCGGAGCCGCCAGAACCGCGCCGGCCGCCGCGGCCTTGACGACCGTACGGCGGCTGGGGGAGAGGGAGTCGGCCGGGACGGCGCTCTCGGATGATCTGTATCGACTGGTCACGGCCGATCAGGTTACTGATCGGTATGCCCGAGAGCGGGCGAACTCGAAAAGTTCGCCCGCTCTTTCGCCGTGCTTCCGTGAGGCGTCACCGCCCCACGGTGGTCAGGCCGGGGTCACTTGGTGACCCCGGCGTCCTTCAGCGCCTTCTCCCAGTCGGCGACGGTGCTCGGGTTCTCGATCACCTTGTCGTTGATCTTGATGGTCGGGGTCGACTGGACGTCCTCGGTCTTGTCGAAGGACTCGCTCATCTTCATGGCCCAGGCGTCGTAGGTGCCCTTCTCCACGGCGTCCTGGAACTTCTTGTTGTTCTTCAGGGCGTCGACGGTGTCCGCCACCTTGATCAGGTAGTCGTCCTTCGCGAACTCGTCGGACGACTCCTCGGGGTGGTACTCGGAGGAGTAGAGCGCGGCCTTGTAGTCGAGGAACGCCTCGGGGCTGACGTTCAGCGCGGCACCGAGCGCGCTGAGCGCGTTCTTCGAGCCCTCGCCGCCGAGGTTGCCGTCGAGGAAGGTGCCGAGCGTGAAGGAGAGCTTGTAGTCGCCGTCCTCCATGCCCTTGTTGACGGTCTCGCCGACGGTCTGCTCGAAGGAGGCGCAGGCCGGGCAGCGCGGGTCCTCGTAGAGGTGGATCACGTTGTCGGTCTTGGAGTCGCCGATGGTGACCGTGGTGCCGTTCTTGCCCGACGCGTTGGCCGGGGGGACCACCTCGGCCTCGGCGGCCTTCTCCCAGCCCGAGGGCTGGCTGTTCTGGACGACGGCGTAGCCGATGCCGCCGGCTATCGCCAGGACGCCGACGATGGAGCAGGCGACGATGACCTGCCGCTTGGCCTTGTCGCGCTTGGCCTGGCGCTCGCGCTCCTGGCGCAGCCGCTCACGGGCCGCCGTCTTCGCCGCCTGGCTGTTCCGCTTGCTCATGGTGTTGATCTCCGTGGGGACGCGCACACGCGGGTGTGCGGAAAACGTAGGGGGGACTGCTGGTGCTCGAATGTCGGATGACGGGTCACGCGAAGGCGACCGAGCACGGCGGTCCGCGCCGTCCCAGGGAGTGCGCGAGGATCCGCTCGCGTGCGGTGGCGGCGCGGCGGACCGGTCGCGCCGGGCGGCGCACCGCCGGAGCGCGGCGTACGCTCACGGCCGCGACGGCGAGGAGCAGCGGCCGGAATGTCGTTGCGGCCACGGCCCGCAGCAGTTGGGCCAGCGCCCGCTCGCCGCGGCGCAGCCAGGCCGCCGCCAGGAGGCCGACGCCGATGTGCGCGCCGAGCAGCAGCCAGGCGGTCGCCGGGTCGGCGTGGGCCAGCGCGGCCGCCAGCCGGTCGGTGTCGGCGCCGGTCACCCGGGTCAGCGGGGTGCCGACACCGGCTCCCACACCGGTGCCGTCGCCACACAGCACGTCGAAGCCGACCGAGGCCAGCGGACCGGTGACCGGGCCGCCCGCTCGCCCGTAGCAGACGTGCTGGCCGGTGGTGAACACCGTGTCCGCGGCCAGCTCCAGGGGGATCAGCAGGGCGGCGATCCGCCCGAAGCCGCGCTCGCGGCCCGCCAGGGCGTACGCGATCACGAACACGGCGGCGGCGACCGAGGCCACCGTGCTCAGCGGCAGCGGGACCCCGGACAGCAGCACGTGCGACGCGGTGCTGAGCGTCACGACGAGTGCCGTGAACAGCGCCGCGCGCACGGCTCTGAGCGGGGTTCCGGTTATGTCCATAGCGATAGGAGAGTGTGTCACGGGCTCCGGTAAAGGAACCCTAAAGGGTGGCTGTGAGAGCCCGGGGTCACAGCCCCGGGATCCGGCCGTTGCGGAAGAGGTCCACGAAGATCTGGTGGTCGGCACGCGCGCGTGCGCCGTAGCCGTGGGCGAAGTCCACCAGGAGGGGCGCGAAGCCGTCCTCGTCGGCCGCGATCGCCGCGTCGATGGCCCGTTCCGTGGAGAACGGCACCAGGGACTCGCCGGAGGTGTCGTCCGCCGCCGCGTGCATCGTGGCCGTGGCCCGGCCCAGGTCGGCGATCACCTCGGCGATCTCCTCCGGGTCGTCGAGGTCGCTCCAGTCCAGGTCGACGGCGTACGGCGAGACCTCGGCGACCAACTGGCCCGCGCCGTCCAGCTCGGTCCAGCCGAGCCACGGGTCGGCGTGCGCCTGCAGGGCTCGCTGGGAGATCACCGTGCGGTGGCCCTCGTGCTGGAAGTAGTCGCGGATCGCCTGGTCCGTGATGTGCCGGGAGACCGCCGGGGTCTGGGCCTGCTTGATGTAGATCACGACATCGTTCTCCAGGGCGTCGCTGTTGCCCTCCAGGAGGATGTTGTACGAAGGCAGGCCAGCAGAGCCGATGCCGATGCCGCGGCGGCCGACGACGTCCTTCACCCGGTAGGAGTCCGGACGGGTCAGGGACGACTCCGGGAGCGTCTCCAGGTAGCCGTCGAAGGCCGCCAGCACCTTGTAGCGCGTGGCCGCGTCCAGCTCGATGGAGCCGCCGCCGGGAGCGAAGCGGCGCTCGAAGTCGCGGATCTCCGTCATCGAGTCCAGCAGCCCGAAGCGGGTCAGCGAGCGGGCGACGCGCAGCGCCCCCAGCAGCGGCCCCTCGGCGGTGTCCAGGGTGAACGGCGGCACCTCGTCGCTCTTGGCCCCCGTGGCCAGGGCGTGGATCCGCTCGCGGTACGCGCCCGCGTACACCCGGACCAGCTCGGTGATCTGCTCGTCACTGAGCGCCTTCGCGTACCCGATCAGCGCGACGGAGGCGGCGAAGCGCTTGAGGTCCCAGGTGAAGGGGCCGACGTACGCCTCGTCGAAGTCGTTGACGTTGAAGATCAGCCGGCCGGTGGAGTCCATGTACGTGCCGAAGTTCTCCGCGTGCAGATCGCCGTGGATCCACACGCGGGAGGTCCGCTCGTCCAGGTAGGAACCGCTGAACACGCCCCCGCCGGCCCGCCCGGCGTGTTCCGCGTCCAGGTCGTGGTAGAAGAGGCACGCCGTGCCCCGGTAGAACGCGAAGGCCGAGGCCGCCATCTTCCGGAACTTCACGCGGAACGCGGCAGGGTCGGCGGCCAGGAGCTCGCCGAAGGCGGTGTCGAAGACGGCGAGGATCTCCTCGCCGCGGTGCTCCTCGTGGAGCTGCGGGACCGGCATCGCTGGGTGCCTCCTGGTGCGGACGGTGCGTGACGAGTGGAGCGGATCCTCCGCTCCGACCAACGTTCGAGGGTGTGAGCAAGTGCCCGTGACCCCTCGGACGAAGGTACGCGCGGAGCGCCCCGGATTGTCAGTGCCGAGGCATAGACTTCGACGCTGACCCCCCGGACTGTCCGCAGCCCGTCGCCCCACGTTTTCCCAGGAGGCCGCACGTGTCCAAGCCGCCGTTCACGCACCTGCACGTCCACACCCAGTACTCGCTGCTGGACGGTGCCGCGCGGCTGAAGGACATGTTCAACGCGTGCAACGAGATGGGCATGACGCACATCGCCATGTCCGACCACGGCAACCTTCACGGGGCGTACGACTTCTTCCACTCCGCGAAAAAGGCCGGAATCACCCCGATCATCGGGATCGAGGCGTATGTCGCACCGGAGTCGCGCCGCAACAAGCGCAAGATCCAGTGGGGCCAGCCGCACCAGAAGCGGGACGACGTCTCCGGTTCGGGTGGCTACACCCACAAGACGATGTGGGCCGTGAACAAGACCGGCCTGCACAACCTCTTCCGCCTCTCCTCCGACGCCTACGCCGAGGGCTGGCTGCAGAAGTGGCCCCGGATGGACAAGGAGACCATCTCCCAGTGGTCGGAGGGGATCGTTGCCTCCACCGGCTGCCCGTCCGGCGAGGTGCAGACCCGGCTGCGCCTCGGTCAGTTCGACGAGGCCCTCAAGGCGGCCGCCGACTACCAGGACATCTTCGGCAAGGACCGCTACTTCCTGGAGCTGATGGACCACGGCATCGACATCGAACACCGGGTCCGCGACGGCCTGCTGGAGATCGGCAGGAAGCTCGGCATCCCGCCGCTGGTCACCAACGACTCGCACTACACCTACGCGCACGAGGCGGGCGCCCACGACGCGCTGCTGTGCATCCAGACCGGCAAGAACCTCTCGGACCCGGACCGCTTCAAGTTCGACGGGACCGGCTACTACCTGAAGTCCACGGAGGAGATGTACGCCATCGACT
This sequence comes from Streptomyces viridiviolaceus, assembly GCF_014650995.1. Lineage (GTDB taxonomy): Bacteria > Actinomycetota > Actinomycetes > Streptomycetales > Streptomycetaceae > Streptomyces > Streptomyces viridiviolaceus. The sequence continues at coordinate 299,763 of NZ_BMWA01000006.1, read as the reverse complement.
CCTCGGACGCCTGGCAGGAGGGCTGCGCCAACACGCTCCTGGTGGCCGAGATGGTCGACACCGACGGCATGTTCGAGAAGCGCGACCTCATGCCCAAGTTCGACATCCCCGAGGGCTACACCGAGGTCACCTGGTTCAAGGAGGAGGTCCGCCGCGGCATGGAGCGCCGCTACCCCGGCGGCATCCCCGAGGACCGCCAGAAGCAGGCCGAGTACGAGATGGACACCATCATCTCGATGGGCTTCCCCGGCTACTTCCTCGTCGTCGCCGACTTCATCATGTGGGCCAAGAAGCAGGGCATCGCCGTCGGCCCCGGCCGAGGCTCCGCGGCCGGCTCGATCGTCGCCTACGCCATGGGCATCACCGACCTCGACCCCATCCCGCACGGCCTGATCTTCGAGCGGTTCCTCAACCCCGAGCGCATCTCGATGCCCGACGTCGACATCGACTTCGACGAGCGCCGGCGCGTCGAGGTGATCAGGTACGTGACGGAGAAGTACGGCGCCGACAAGGTCGCCATGATCGGCACGTACGGCACCATCAAGGCCAAGAACGCGATCAAGGACTCCGCGCGCGTGCTGGGCTATCCGTACGCGATGGGCGACCGCATCACCAAGGCCATGCCCGCCGACGTCCTCGGCAAGGGCATCCCGCTCTCCGGCATCACCGACCCCGAGCACCCCCGCTACTCGGAGGCGGGCGAGGTCCGCGGGATGTACGAGAACGAGCCGGACGTGAAGAAGGTCATCGACACCGCCCGGGGCGTCGAGGGCCTGGTGCGGCAGATGGGCGTGCACGCCGCCGGCGTGATCATGTCCAGCGAGACCATCACGGAACACGTCCCTGTCTGGGTCCGGCACACCGACGGCGTGACCATCACGCAGTGGGACTACCCGAGCTGCGAGTCGCTCGGCCTGCTGAAGATGGACTTCCTGGGCCTGCGCAACCTCACGATCATGGACGACGCCGTCAAGATGGTGAAGGCCAACAAGGGGATCGACATCGATCTCCTGAGCCTCCCGCTCGACGACCCCACGACCTTCGAGCTGCTCCAGCGCGGCGACACCCTCGGCGTCTTCCAGTTCGACGGCGGCCCCATGCGCTCCCTGCTGCGCATGATGAAGCCCGACAACTTCGAGGACATCTCCGCCGTCTCGGCCCTGTACCGGCCGGGCCCGATGGGCATGAACTCGCACATCAACTACGCCCTGCGCAAGAACGGCCAGCAGGAGATCACGCCGATCCACCCGGAGCTGGAGGAGCCGCTCAAGGAGGTCCTGGACGTCACCTACGGCCTGATCGTCTACCAGGAGCAGGTGCAGAAGGCCGCCCAGATCATCGCCGGCTACTCGCTCGGCGAGGCCGACATCCTCCGCCGCGTGATGGGCAAGAAGAAGCCCGAGGAGCTGGAGAAGAACTTCGTCATCTTCCAGGCCGGCGCCCGCAAGAACGGCTACAGCGACGAGGCCATCCAGGCCCTGTGGGACGTGCTGGTCCCCTTCGCCGGCTACGCGTTCAACAAGGCGCACTCGGCCGCGTACGGACTGGTGTCGTACTGGACCGCGTACCTGAAGGCGAACCACCCCGCCGAGTACATGGCCGCGCTGCTCACCTCGGTCAAGGACGACAAGGACAAGTCGGCCGTCTACCTCAACGAGTGCCGCCGCATGGGCATCCGCGTGCTCCCGCCGAACGTCAACGAGTCCGAGGCGAACTTCGCCGCGCAGGGCGACGACGTGATCCTCTTCGGCCTCTCCGCCGTGCGCAACGTCGGCACGAACGTCGTCGAGTCGATCATCAGGTGCCGCAAGGCCAAGGGGAAGTACACCTCCTTCCCCGACTACCTCGACAAGGTCGAGGCGGTCGTCTGCAACAAGCGGACGACGGAGTCGCTGATCAAGGCCGGCGCCTTCGACGAGATGGGGCACACCCGCAAGGGCCTCACCGCACAGTACGAGCCGATGATCGACAACGTGGTCGCGGTCAAGCGCAAGGAGGCCGAGGGCCAGTTCGACCTCTTCGGCGGCATGGGCGACGAGCAGAACGACGAGCCCGGCTTCGGACTCGACGTCACCTTCAGCGAGGAGGAGTGGGACAAGACCTATCTCCTCGCCCAGGAGCGGGAGATGCTCGGCCTGTACGTCTCCGACCACCCGCTGTTCGGTCTGGAGCACGTGCTGTCCGACAAGGCCGACGCGGGCATCTCCCAGCTCACCGGCGGTGACTTCGGCGACGGCGCGGTCGTCACCATCGGCGGCATCATCTCCGGCCTGCAGCGCAAGATGACCAAGCAGGGCAACGCCTGGGCGATCGCCACCGTCGAGGACCTGGCCGGCTCCATCGAGTGCATGTTCTTCCCGGCGACGTACCAGCTGGTGTCCACCCAACTCGTCGAGGACGCCGTGGTGTTCGTCAAGGGACGTCTCGACAAGCGGGAGGACGTGCCGCGGCTCGTCGCGATGGAGCTGATGATCCCGGACCTGTCCAACGCGGGCACCAACGCGCCCGTGGTGCTCACCATCCCGGCCACGCGGGTCACCCCGCCCATGGTCAGCCGGCTCGGCGAGATCCTCACGCACCACAAGGGCGACAGCGAGGTCCGGATCAAGCTCCAGGGGCCGACCAGGACGACGGTGCTGCGCCTGGACCGGCACCGGGTGAAGCCCGATCCGGCCCTGTTCGGAGACCTGAAGGTGCTGCTGGGCCCGTCCTGCCTGGCGGGCTGAGCGACGGCAACGCCCGAGGGGCGCACCCGGAACCGGGTGCGCCCCTCGCCTGTGTCCGGGCCGCGGTGGCCCGGCGCGCTGACGCCGGCCGCGCGGATCCAGGTCGCGCGTGACGTCGGTCGCGTGGATGTCAGTTGTGGCCGAAGCGCTTCTTCCGCTTGTGGGAGGGCGTGTCGCCGGAGGGCGTCTGCGCGGCGTGTTCCTCGTCCCGCTCCAGCACGGCCGTGTCCGCCGTCTGCGGGGCGCGCCGGTCCTGGGGCTGCTTACGGTCACGGTTGTTCTTGTTCTTGGCCATGGTGTGCCTCCTGGGGGATTTAGGGGCCAGGGCCGGGACCAGATTCACATAAGCGGATAAAGAACGCATGTTGGGCAATTACCGTGTGTCACACGGCTCGTCGGGCCGCGGCACTCGCAAACGCCACGCCGAAGATCGAGTTCGGGCCGTTAACCTCCGCGTGGTCGGGCAGACTCGAAGGAAGCCCGAAGCAAACCTCCCGGAAAGAGGGTGGATCGCGTGGACCGCTGCATCGTCCTGGTGGACGCCGGGTATCTGCTGGGGGCCGCCGCCAGTCTCCTCGCCGGGGAGCCGTCGCGCTCCCGCATCACCGTCGATCACGCCGCCCTCATCCAGGGGTTGCGCGAACGCGCCGAGTCCGACACGCAGCAGCCCCTGCTGCGCATCTACTGGTTCGACGGCGCCCCCGACCGCGTACCGCAACCCGAGCACCGCAGGCTGCGCGTGATGCCCCGGGTCACCGTCCGGCTGGGTGCGCTCACCCGCAGTGACGGCCGCTGGGCCCAGAAGGGCGTGGACGCCGCCATGCACGCCGAGCTGACCGAACTGGCCCGCAACCGCGCCTGCTCCGACGTCGTCCTGGTCACCGGCGACGGCGACCTGCTGCCGGGCATGATGGCCGCGAAGGAGCACGGCGTCGCCGTCCACCTGTGGGCCGTGCAGGCCGCCGACGGCGACTACAACCAGTCCGAGGACCTGGTCGCCGAGGCCGACGAACGACGCGTCCTGGACCGTACCTGGATCACCAAGGCCGTCCGCACCAAGGAACTCGGCGGAATCTGCGCACCGCCCCCCGCGCCCCGCCCCGAGATCGCCGCGATCCTCTCGGCGCCGCTGCCCGAGGCCACCCTGTCCGCCGCCGGCGAGCGGCCAGTTCCCGCCGAGGAGCCGGCGCACCCCACGGCGGCCCCCGCCGCCCGCAACGGCACCGAGGGACGCGTACCGCCGGCCAAGGGCGTCCCCACCCCCAAGGACCTCGCCGCCCTGCGCGCCCCCGGCACCCACCCCGCCCCGCAGCCCCCGACCGCCACCCTGCGCTGGTCCTCCGACAAGGGCTGGGTCGACCGGCCCGCCGCCGAGCCGCCCGAGGCCGCCTCGATGCCGACGCTCGCCCAGCTCACCACGGCCGAACAGCGGTGGGCCGACCGCGAGGAGGACATCACCACGGTCGGCGGCGATCCCTACGAGGTGGGGCAGGTCTTCGCCCGCCGCTGGGTGGAGCGGCTGGGCGACCAGAGCCACCTGCAGAAACTCTCGGGGATGTACCCCCGCATCCCGCACCGTGTCGACGGCGAGCTGCTGCGCTACGCCGCCCGCTTCGGGCTGCTGGCCCACAAGGACGACCAGATCGACGAGCACGACAGGTACGCGATCCGGGCCGGGTTCTGGCGGGAGATCGACCTGCGGACGGCCACCGAGCACGCCCCCGCGGGCGAGTGAGTCCCCGGATGAATTGACTCTTATGGGCCGACCCGAGGGCGGAGCGGCATTCCGGACCCCGTAGTCTCGTCCCTTGTGAGTAAGCGCGCGGCACAGGCATTTCGGCACGGTGGCGATGTCGTGTGCGTGGTGCGCGGACTGACCAAGACCTATCCGGCGGTGCGGGGCAGGCGGGGCGTTCCCGCGACGCCCGAGGTGCGGGCCACCGACGACGTCACGCTGGACATCCGCCGCGGTGAGATCTTCGGGCTGCTCGGACCGAACGGCGCCGGCAAGTCCACCCTCGTACGGCAGCTCACCGGGCTGATGCGGCCCGACGGGGGCGGCGTCGAGATCCTCGGGCACGACATCGTGCGCCACCCGGAGCGGGCCGCGCGGATCCTCGCCTACCTCGGTCAGGAGTCGAGCGCGCTGGACGAGCTGACCGTGTCGCTCGCCGCCGAGACCACCGGGCGGCTGCGTGGCCTGGACGCCCGCGAGGCACGCGCCGAGCGCGACGCCGTCCTCGACGAGCTGGGCCTGACCCCGATCGCCGGACGCCCGCTGAAGAAGCTCTCCGGCGGACAGCGCCGCCTCGCCTGCTTCGCCGCGGCGCTGGTGGGGGAACGCCCGCTGCTCGTCCTCGACGAGCCGACCACCGGCATGGACCCGGTGGCACGGCGCGCGGTGTGGTCCGCGGTCGACCGACGGCGGGCCGAGCGCGGCACGACCGTGCTGCTCGTCACCCACAACGTGATCGAGGCCGAGACCGTCCTCGACCGGGTCGCCGTCCTCGACCGGGGACGTGTGATCGCCTGCGACACACCGTCCGGACTCAAGGAGAAGGTCGCGGGCGAGGTCCGTGTCGACCTGGTGTGGCGCGAGGCGGCGCCGCTGGGCGTCCCGGAGGTCGCCGCCCTGCGCGACCGGGCCACCGAGTCCGGACGCCGCTGGACGCTGCGGCTCGCGCCCGAGGAGGCCCGCGCGGTCGTCGCGACCGTCACCGGCGGGGCCGCCTTCGCCGCCCTGGACGACTTCACCCTGGCCACGCCCAGCCTGGAGGACGTGTATCTGGCGCTGGGCGGAGCCGCGCGGCAGGGGCTGGTGAGGGCGTGAGCACCGAAGCGGTGAGACCGGGGACCTCCGTGTCCGTATCCGACGGGACGAGCGCCGCGGTGAAGACCGCCTCTGCGACGACTGGTGAAGGGGAGCAGCACGACGTGAGTGTCGTACCCGCCGATGTCCTGCCGGGCGGTGCCCTGGCCGTCGAGGAGGAGGGAGCCGCCCGAGCGGCCGAGCTGGGGCCCCGGGCACGGCTGTGGCCCTCCCTGGTGGCCGTCTACCGGGCGCAGCTGTCCCGGGCGCGGGTCGCGCGGATCCCGCTGCTGTTCGTGGCCACCTTCCAGTCGATCGGCATCATGATCCTGATGCGCGGGGTCGTGGACGGCGGCGGCGAGGCGCGGGCCGTGGTCGCCGGGTCGGCGGTCCTGGTCGTCGCCTTCGTCGCGCTCAACCTGCTGGCGCAGTACTTCGGCCAGCTGCGTGCGAGCGGCGGGCTCGACCACTACGCGACGCTGCCGGTGCCGCCGGCCGCGGTCGTCCTGGGCGCGGCCGGCGCGTACGCGTCCTTCACCGTGCCGGGGACCGTGGTGACGGCGGTGTTCGGGTGCGTGCTGTTCGGACTGCCGCTGACGCACCTGTGGGTGCTGGTGGCCGTCATCCCGCTCGCGGGCGCCGCGCTCGCCGGGCTGGGCGCCGCGCTGGGCCTGCTCGCGCCGCGGCCCGAGCTGGCCACGCTCCTCGGCCAGCTGGGCATGTCGGCGGCGCTGCTGCTGGGGGTGCTGCCGGCCGAGCGGATGCCGGAGGCGGTGCGCCTGGCGCGGGACCTGCTGCCGTCGACGTACGGCGTGGAGGCGTTCGCGCGCACGTTCGCGGAGCGGCCCGACTGGGCCTTCGTGCTCGGCGATCTGGCCGTGTGCGGGGCGGTCGGCGTGGTCTCGCTGGCCGTCGCGACCTGGGCGTACCGCCGGGCCGCCGTCCGGTGACGCGCCGCACGGACGGGTTTGGCACGATGGCAGGGTGACCGCACCTCTTACTCCGCCTCCGCCACCGCACGAACACTCGTCGTACCACGGCGGGCCGGTGCCGCCGCCCGTCGGTGCGCATGCGGTCGGAACCGTGTACCGGCCCCAGGGCGAACAGGACGGTCCCGGGATGATCACGGAACTGCGTCAGGCCGCCGTGACCGTGGTGGCGGTCGCGCTCTCCGGGGCGCTGCTGGGCGTGCTGTGGTGGTGGCTGGCGCCGAGTGTGCCGCTGATCGGTGACGTGGTGGGCGACAACTGGGTCGTCTACCTCAAGGACTCCGAGGGCGAGCAGGCGGTCGGCGTCGACGGCGCGTTCACGCTGCTCGCGGTGGTGTTCGGCGTGCTGAGCGCGCTGGTGGTCTTCCTGCTGCGGCGGCGCGGAGGCGTGCCGCTGGTGGTGGCCCTGGGCCTCGGCGGGCTGCTCGGCTCGCTGCTGGCCTGGCGGCTCGGGGTGTGGCTCGGTCCCACGCAGGACGTGATCGCCCACGCCCGGGAGGTGGGCCGGGGAGTGACCTTCTCGGCGCCGCTGAAGCTGGGGGCGAAGGGTGCGCTGCTGGCGTGGCCGGTGGCGGCGCTGGTGGTCCACCTGGGGCTGACGGGGTTGTTCGGGCCCCGGGACCCGGATCCGTACCAGCAGGGCCCGTACGGGGGGAAGTCCGCGTAGGTCCAGCCGCCCGGTGGCATCCCCCGGCCCGCGTCAGTCGAACGCTGAGGCCAGGGCCGGGTAGGCGCTGTTCACGCCGAACCGGACGGACCGCAGGGGGTCGGTGGCGGTGGTGAAGACGTCCTCGCCGCCGCCGAAGTGGACCGCCCACAGGCACACCGGCGCGGCGAAGACACCGACGGACGTCAGCACGGTGGGGACGTCGACGTCGACGGGGGCTTCGGTCAACGCGTGGCCGGTGATCAGGGACGTCTCGCCGAGAAGGGCGTCGTGGCCGGCGTCGCCGCCGTCCGGCTCCCGCCGCCGGCGTGCCTCGCCGCCCTCGACGTCATCCTGGTCGTGACGGCCACCGCTCTGTCGCGCGCCCCCACCGGCACCTGGCGGACTCGCTGCGGGGACGCCCCGGGATCCTGACGCCCTGGGCGGGGCGCCGGCCGTGGTTCGCACGGCCCTCCTTCGTCCGCCACCTGCGTTTGCGTGTTCGCTTCGACATGCCCCTTGTGCTTAACCGGGAAAGGGGCGCCCGTCGAGAGGTCACACACGGCCGACGGGGGCGAGGACCGCGTCCGTCAGCTCGGCCAGGTCGTCGGGGGAGAGCTCCACCTCCAGGCCGCGGCGGCCGGCCGAGACGCAGATCGTCTCGTGGCCGGAGGCGGACGCGTCCAGGACCGTCGGAAGGCGTTTGCGCTGGCCGAGGGGGGAGATGCCGCCCCGGACGTAGCCGGTGGTGCGCTCGGCGAGGGCCGGGTCGGCCATCGCCGCCCGCTTGCCGCCCACCGCCGCCGCGAGCGCCTTCAGGTCCAGCTGGCCGGCCACCGGCACCACCGCGACCGTCAGCGCGCCGTCGACGTCCGCGACCAGCGTCTTGAAGACGCGCTCCGGCGAGACGCCCATCGCCTCGGCCGCCTCCTCGCCGTAGGACGGATGGGCGGGGTTGTGGTCGTAGGAGTGGACCGTGTACGCCACCCCGGCCGCCGTGAGCGCCACCGTCGCGGGCGTGCCCCCCGGCTGCTGCTTCTTCGCCTTCTTCGTCATGCCGGCCAGTACCTCGAAAGGATCGTGCGTCAGTTGAGACTCGTCGGGCCGCGCGTCAGGTCAGACGTCGGCAACGACGGAAGCGTACGGATGATGGCCGTCTCGGTGCGAAGGAGTTTCAGCTCGTCGCGCAGCCGGGACGCGGTGTCCGGCGCCTGGAGCAGACGCTGCTTCGTCGGCGTGTCCAGCATCATCGCGGCGGCCACCAGGTAGGACACCACGCCGGGCTCGTCCGGCAGGTCGGCGCCGGTCGCCAGCGACCGCTCCCGCGCCCCGGCCAGCCGCTTCTGGTACTGGCGGAAGGCCCGCAGCACCCCTTCGGCCAGCGCCCCCGACTCGTCGCCGGGGTCCTCCGCCAGCGGTTCCAGCTCGGCCGTCAGGAACGGGCCCGAGGCGTCCACCGACAGCAGCCGCACCCGGGTCGTCCCGGTCGCCAGCACCTCGAAGGTGCCGTCGGCCCGCTCCCGGATGGTCGCCGCGTCCGCCACGCAGCCCACCTTGTGGAACGCCTTGGCCGGCTCGGCCCCGAACCCGGCGGCGGCCCCGCGCTCGGGCACCGCGGTCGGGTCGGGCATGCCGGGGGCGCTCGGCGCCACTTCGTGGCCGTCCCGGATCGCCACGACGGCGAACCGGCGCGGCTCGTCCTCGGGGGTCTTCAGCAACTCGCGCATCATGGCGCGATAGCGCTCCTCGAAGATGTTGAGCGGGAGCACCAGCCCCGGGAACAGCACCGAGTTCAGGGGGAAGAGGGGGAGCCGGACGGTGGTCACGACCCAGAAGCCTAATGGTCGCCGGGGCGGACGTGACCGCCGTGCCCACTTCGTGGATGGCCGGAACGCGTCACCCCGGGTCGTCGGCGGCCGCGGCGCGGACATCTTCGCGCACCTGGAGGAACCGGCCGAGCGGATCGTCCGCGTCCCGGTCCCAGGGGAAGGAGGTGACGTACGGGCCGGTCAGCCGCAGCTGCTCGGCCGCGTCCCGGTGGCGGTCCAGGCGCACCAGGACGTACGTCAGCAGGTTGCGCAGCTCGGCCGCCCACGGGTCGGCCGCCGGACACCTGGCCGAGAGTGCGACGGCCCGGTCGGCGGCGGCGTCCAGCCGCGCGCGGTCCACCGAGGCCCCGCCGTCCGCCGTCATACACACGAACGCCGCCTGCAGGGGCAGCGCCCGCACGAGCGCGTCCTCGGGCGCGTCCTGCGCGGCCGTCTCGGCGAAGTCGAGGCACTCGCGGTGGGCGCCGGGCGAGGCCGCGGCCAGGTAGTCCAGAGCGGCGACATGGCAGCCGTAGTGGTGCGGGGAGCGGCGTACCGCCTGCGCCCACAGCCGCTCGAACTCCGCGTGCCCGGCCTCCGCGCCCCGCGCGGTGTCCAGCGCGATCCGCCACGGCACCGGGTCGGGTCCGCCGGCCTCGGCGGCCGCCGTGACCGCCGGGCCCGCCTGGCGCAGCAGTTCGGCGCGGGCCGGCGACTCCCAGCAGCGGTCCACCGTCAGCCGGGCGCGGACCAGCAGGGCGTCGGGGTCGTCCGGGGCGGCGGCGCGCCAGTCCTGCAGCCACCCGGCGCGCGAGCGCGCGAACGCCGCCAGCCGGGCCGCGTACCGGTCCCGGTGCTCCCACTCGGCGTTCTCGCGGGTGCCGGCCAGCAGCTCGGCCACCGGGGCGTACTCGCCGCGCGCCGCCGCGACCAGCGCCGGGCCGAGCCGGTCGTCGGGGGCGTCGAGGAGCACCTCGTCGTCGGCGGGCGGCCGGGCGGCGGGACGGGGTACGCGGTGTCCCGCCCGGGCCGTGCGGAGGAACGCCGGCAGCAGGGCCATGGTGCCTCCTTCGCGCCGTGACGGGCGCCGCGCTTTCCGACCTAGCGCTGAGAAGACGGCCGACGGCCGGGGATGGTTGTGCGCGGGGCGGCCCTTCCGCGGCGCCGTGCGCGGGCGGCTGACCGGCCCTCGTACGGCGGCCGTTCGGGCCGGGCCCGGCGGCCACCGGGCCCGGCACCCCAGTATGCGGTCCGGTGACTCGCCCTCGTCGGCCGGTGGTTCTCGCACCGCTGGTGAGCCGCGTGTGGCGGTTGCCGGGGTGAGGGCGGTGGTGGGTCGGTGGCCTCGTCTTCGTCGGCCGGCTCTTGCGGGATGGCTGGTGGGGTTGCGTGTGGCGGTTGCTGGCTGCGTGGCCGGTGGTGGGTCGGTGGCCTCGTCTTCGTCGGCCGGCTCTTGCGGGGTGGCTGGTGGGGTTGCGTGTGGCGTTGCTGGGGGGCGGTGGTGGGTCGGTGGCCTCCTCTTCGTCGGCCGGCTCTTGCGGGGTGGCCGGTGAGGCCGCGCGGTGGTTGCCGGGGTGCCGGTGGTGGGGGGCGGTGGCCCCGTCTTCGTCGGCCGGTGGCCTCTTGGCACCTGGTGGGGCCGCGCTGTGGTGTCGGGGGCGTGGGCGAGGTCGGGTCGGCCTGGCCGGGTTGTCCGGCGGCCCGGCACGTCCGGCGGGCGGGCCACGCGCGAGGCTGCGCGGGAACGACCGGTCAGTTCCTGCGCAGCAGCCGCGTCGCCCCCGCCGCCACCGTCGTCGCCAGGATCCAGCCCAGCAGGATCATCGCCGCCGCCAGCCACTGCCAGCCGCCGCGCAGCTGCCAGAAGCCCACCTGCCCCAGATCGATGACCGGGAGCAGCAGGTCGAGGGCGAACAGGGCGGGGTTCCAGTCCGGATGCTCGCCGCTCTTGAGCGGCGGATGCTCCGCCCGTGAGAACGCGAACGCGCCCGCCGCCCACAGCACCGCCATCCACACCGCGGCCCGCCCCGGGCGGTAGCCGTAGGCGACCGTCCAGTCCTGCGCGTACCCCACCAGCTTCGCGGCCGGCGGGAGGCTCTCGCGGCGCCGGCGCTGCTTGGCGAGCAGTACCTCGCGGGCGTCCTCGTCCTCGCCGCCCGCCCGCAGCACGGCGGCCAGACGCTCGTACGGCTCCGGGTTGTACTCGGCGGTCGCGGCGGCCACCCACCGCAACCGCTTCTCCAGCGGGAACGGACCGCGGGGCACGAGGTTCTCGTAGGTGAAGCCGCCCATGTGCAGCCTGCCCGGGCCCGGCCAGCTGTCCGCCCGGTCCATCAGGTTGACGATCCGCGCCCCGGACAGCACCACCCGGCCGCGCGCCGGCCGCTCGCCCAGGAACCGCAGTTCGGGCGTCTGCACCCGGCGCAGCGACAGCTCCTGGTCGTCGGTGAGCGTGAACCGGGCCTGCTCGAAGTCGACGGCGTCGCCGAACCGCCCGTCGTCCAGCCGCACCCCGCCCTCGCACTCGAACCGCTGGATCCGCGTCCCCTGCGCCGGTGTCGTACCCCTGAGCAACGGGCTGCCGAGACCCGCCGGAGTCAGATAGAGCGTGCGCTCCACGGTCAGCTGCGGGGCGTTCAGCGCGTGCCGCGTGTACGGGTTGCGCAGCCGGGCGCCGCGCAGGCTCAGCGAGACCCCGACCTGGGCGCTGCGCAGGCTCACCTCGCCGTACGACTCCAGCATCTCGGCCTGCAGGTCCTGGCCCACGGTCATCCCGTCCGCCGCGATGGAACGGCCGCTGCGGTCCCGGTGCACGATCGCCTGGTTGAGCAGCAGGTCGGTGCCTATCTGCGCGTCGGTCAGCCGCACCCCGCCGAGGAAACGGCAGCGCGGCAGATGCAGATCGCCCTCGGTCTGCAGCCGGGCCGCCTCCAGCCGCGGCACCGAGCAGTCCACCAGCCGCGCGGTCGTGAAGCGGGCCTCCGGCAGCAGCACCTCCCGCTCGAAGCGGCAGCCCCGCAGCTCGACGTACGGCACCACCGTGCCGCCGGCCAGGTCCACCGTGCCGCTGATCTGCACGCCGACGAGCTTGAGCGAGGACACGCGGCCCGCGAGCGCGGGCGGGCCGTCGAGGAGCAGCCAGCACACGACGCGGGCCCGCACGGTGCGCTCCGGCCCCCAGGGCTGCCCGCCGTGCGGATCGTCGGCGAGCGCGTCACCGGTGCGCAGGTCGTACACGCTGCCGTTGCGGAACGCCTGCCACATGCCGGCCTCGACGGTGGTCAGGTCGTCCGGCACATCTCCGGCCCGGCGGCCGGCCCCCTCGGTCACGGCTGTTCACCCCCTCCCCGGCTACTCGCGAGTCCGTACCTTCGTACAACCGTTCATGCCCGCTGTGTGACGCGCCGAACACTCAACGTGAGGAGGATCTTCCGGATCCCCGCACGAGAACCGCGTCGGCCGGTGGCGTTCTGTATCAGCCATTGATACGCGCGAACGGTCCCCGACGCGGGTCTGAGAGAATTGGTTCCGTGATCTCCCGAATCGATCTGCGCGGCGACGCCCTTCCCGAGGGCCCCGCCCTGCGCGACCTGCTGCCCCGAGCCGACTTCGACGTTGCGGCCGCCCTGGAGAAGGTGCGTCCCATCTGCGAGGCCGTGCATCATCGTGGCGACGCGGCGCTGATCGACTTCGCCGAGCAGTTCGACGGCGTCGAGCTCGACCAGGTACGGGTGCCGGCCGCCGCGCTCACCCGCGCCCTCGAGGAGCTCGACCCGGCCGTGCGCGCGGCCCTGGAGGAGTCCATCCGCCGGGCCCGCCTCGTCCACCGCGAGCAGCGCCGTACGACCCACACCACCCAGGTCGTGCCCGGCGGCTCGGTCACCGAGAAGTGGGTGCCGGTCGAGCGGGTCGGTCTCTACGCGCCCGGCGGACGGTCGGTCTACCCGTCCTCCGTCGTCATGAACGTCGTGCCCGCGCAGGAGGCCGGCGTCGAGTCGATCGCGCTCGCCTCTCCCGCCCAGGCCGAGTTCGGCGGACTGCCGCACCCGACGATCCTCGCCGCGTGCGCCCTGCTCGGCGTCGACGAGGTGTACGCGGCCGGCGGCGCCACCGCCGTCGCGATGTTCGCGTACGGCACCGAGTCCTGCCCGCCCGCCAACATGGTCACCGGCCCCGGCAACATCTGGGTCGCCGCCGCCAAGCGGTACTTCACCGGCAAGATCGGCATCGACGCCGAGGCCGGCCCGACCGAGATCGCGATCCTGGCCGACGACACCGCCGACCCGGTGCACGTCGCCTCCGACCTGATCAGCCAGGCCGAGCACGACCCGCTGGCCGCCGCCGTCCTGGTCACCGACTCCCCGGCGCTCGCGGACGCGGTCGAGCGGGAGCTGGAGCCCCAGGTCGCCGCCACCAAGCACATCGACGACCGGATCGTCCCGGCCCTCAAGGGCCGCCAGTCCGCGATCGTGCTGGTCGACGGCCTCGACGAGGGCCTGCGGGTGGTCGACGCCTACGGCGCCGAGCACCTGGAGATCCAGACGGCCGACGCGGCGGCGGTCGCCGGCCGCGTGAAGAACGCCGGCGCGATCTTCGTCGGCCCCTGGGCGCCGGTCTCGCTCGGCGACTACGCGGCCGGGTCCAACCACGTCCTGCCCACCGGCGGCTGCGCCTGCCACTCCTCGGGCCTGTCCGTCCAGTCCTTCCTGCGCGGCATCCACATCGTCGACTACACGAAGGACGCGCTGGCCGAGGTCGCGCACCACGTGGTGACGCTGGCGGAGGCGGAGGACCTGCCCGCGCACGGCGCGGCGATCAAGGCACGGTTCGACTGGAAGGTTCCCGAGGGCAAGTGACCGACGTACGCATCGACGATCTCCCCGTACGCGACGAGCTGCGCGGCAAGTCCCCCTACGGCGCGCCCCAGCTGGACGTCCCCGTACGGCTGAACACCAACGAGAACCCCTACCCGCTGCCCGAGCCGCTGGTCGAACGGATCGCCGAGCGGGTCCGCGAGGCCGCCCGCGACCTCAACCGCTACCCCGACCGGGACGCGGTCGAACTGCGCACCAGGCTCGCCGAGTACCTGACCGACACCTCCGGGTACGAGGTCGGTCTCGGCAACGTATGGGCGGCCAACGGCTCCAACGAGGTCATCCAGCAGCTGCTGCAGACCTTCGGCGGTCCGGGCCGCACCGCGATCGGCTTCGAGCCGTCGTACTCGATGCACGGCCTGATCGCACGCGGCACGGGCACGGGCTGGATCTCCGGCCCCCGCCACGAGGACTTCACGATCGACGTGCCGGCCGCCGAGAAGGCCATCGCCGAGCACCGCCCGGACGTCGTCTTCATCACCACCCCCAACAACCCCACCGGCAACGCGGTCCCGGCCGGGACGGTCCTCGCGCTGTACGAGGCCGCGCAGGCGGCGAAGCCGTCGATGGTGGTCGTGGACGAGGCGTACATCGAGTTCAGCCACGGCGCCTCGCTGCTGCCGCTGCTCGACGGACGGCCGAACCTCGTCATCTCCCGCACGATGTCGAAGGCGTTCGGCGCGGCCGGCCTGCGCCTGGGCTACCTCGCCGCGCACCCGGCCGTCGTCGACGCCGTCCAGCTCGTACGGCTGCCCTACCACCTGTCGGCCGTCACCCAGGCGACCGCCCTGGCCGCCCTGGAGCACACCGGCACGCTGCTGAAGTACGTCGAGCAGCTGAAGACCGAGCGGGACCGGCTGGTCGCCGAACTGCGGGCGGCCGGCTACGAGGTGACCGAGTCCGACGCGAACTTCGTCCAGTTCGGGCGGTTCGAGGACTCCCAGGCAGCCTGGCGGAAGATCCTCGACCGGGGCGTCCTGGTCCGGGACAACGGCGTACCGGGATGGCTGCGGGTGACCGCAGGCACCCCGGAGGAGAACGACGCGTTCCTCGATGCGGTACGCGGACTGAAGAAGGAACAGGAGCAGAGCGGATGAGCCGCGTCGGGCGCGTGGAGCGCACCACCAAGGAGACCTCCGTCCTCGTCGAGATCGACCTCGACGGCACGGGCAAGACCGACATCGCCACCGGCGTCGGCTTCTACGACCACATGCTCGACCAGCTCGGCCGGCACGGTCTGTTCGACCTGACCGTGAAGACCGACGGCGACCTGCACATCGACTCCCACCACACCATCGAGGACACCGCGCTCGCCCTGGGCGCCGCCTTCAAGCAGGCCCTCGGCGACAAGGTGGGCATCTACCGCTTCGGCAACTGCACGGTCCCGCTGGACGAGTCCCTCGCCCAGGTCACCGTCGACCTGTCCGGCCGCCCCTACCTCGTGCACACCGAGCCCGAGAAGATGGCGCCGATGATCGGCGAGTACGACACCACCATGACCCGGCACATCCTGGAGTCCTTCGTCGCACAGGCCCAGATCGCGCTGCACGTGCACGTGCCCTACGGGCGCAACGCGCACCACATCGTGGAGTGCCAGTTCAAGGCGCTCGCCCGGGCACTGCGCTACGCCTCGGAGCGCGACCCGCGCGCGGCCGGCATCCTGCCCTCCACGAAGGGTGCGCTGTAAACGCCATGAACGGTACGTCCACCGCTCTGATCGTCGTCGGCCTCTTCCTCGTCGGCGGGATCATCTCCTTCGCGAAGCAGAAGATGCCCACCGGCCTCATCGTGCTGCTCTCCATCGGCGCCGGGATGTGCCTGCTCGCGGGTGTCCTGAGGCTGGAGGTGTGGAATTGAGCACCGGAAGCAAGCGGGTCGTCGTCTTCGACTACGGCTTCGGCAACGTACGCTCCGCCGAGCGCGCCCTCGCGCGCGCGGGAGCCGACGTGGAGATCACCCGTGACTTCGACAAGGCCATGAACGCCGACGGGCTCCTGGTCCCGGGCGTCGGCGCCTTCGCCGCCTGCATGGAGGGCCTGAAGGCCGCCCGGGGTGACTGGGTCGTCGACCGGCGGCTGTCCGGCGGGCGCCCGGTGATGGGCATCTGCGTCGGCATGCAGATCCTCTTCGCGCGCGGCATCGAGCACGGCGTCCAGGCCGAGGGCCTGGACGAGTGGCCCGGCACGGTCGAGCCGCTGCAGGCCGACGTCGTGCCCCACATGGGCTGGAACACGGTCGAGGCACCGGCCGACTCGCAGCTCTTCGCCGGCCTGGACGCGGACGCCCGCTTCTACTTCGTGCACTCCTACGCCGTCCACGACTGGACGCTGGAATCGCACAACCCGTTGATCGCCGCCCCCAAGGTGACCTGGTCCACGCACGGCAAGCCGTTCGTGGCCGCCGTGGAGAACGGCGCCCTGTGGGCCACGCAGTTCCACCCCGAGAAGTCCGGCGACGCCGGAGCCCAGCTCCTCACCAACTGGATCGAGACCCTGTAGAGATGAGCAAGCTCGAACTCCTCCCCGCCGTCGACGTCCGCGACGGCCAGGCCGTCCGCCTCGTGCACGGCGAGTCCGGCACCGAGACCTCCTACGGCTCCCCGCTGGAGGCCGCCCTCGCCTGGCAGCGCTCCGGCGCCGAGTGGCTGCACCTGGTCGACCTGGACGCCGCGTTCGGCACCGGGGACAACCGCGAGCTGATCGCCGAGGTCGCGAAGGCCATGGACATCAAGGTGGAGCTGTCGGGCGGCATCCGCGACGACGACACGCTCGCCGCCGCCCTCGCCACCGGCTGCACCCGCGTGAACCTCGGCACGGCCGCCCTGGAGACCCCCGACTGGGTCGCCAAGGTCATCGCCGAGCACGGCGACAAGATCGCGGTCGGCCTGGACGTGCGGGGCACCACGCTCCGCGGCCGCGGCTGGACCCGCGACGGCGGCGACCTCTACGAGACGCTGGACCGCCTCGACAAGGAGGGCTGCGCCCGGTACGTGGTCACCGACATCGCCAAGGACGGCACGCTCCAGGGCCCGAACCTGGAGCTGCTGAAGAACGTCTGCGCGGCGACGGACCGCCCGGTGGTCGCCTCCGGCGGCGTGTCGTCACTGGACGACCTGCGGGCCCTCGCGGGCCTCGTCCCCCTCGGCGTCGAGGGCGCCATCGTGGGCAAGGCCCTCTACGCGAAGGCGTTCACCCTGGAAGAGGCGCTGGAGGCGGTAGCCCGGTGAGCGACGTACGACGCGTCACCACAGGAGCGCCCTGGGAGGAGTCGTTCGGCTACTCCCGGGCCGTCCAGCTGCCGAACGGCCTCGTGCTGGTCGCCGGCTGCACGTCCATCGTGGACGGCCAGATCGCCGGAGGCGGCCCCTACGAGCAGACGGTCAACGCCTTCAACGTCGCGTTCGGGGCGCTGGAGGAGCTGGGCCTCGGCCGTGACGACGTCGTACGGACGCGTATGTACATCACCCATGCCCGAGACGTGGACGAGGTGGGGCGTGCGCACAAGGAGCTGTTCGACTCCGTCCGTCCCGCCGCATCCATGATCATCGTCTCCGGCTTCGTCGACCCCAGCCTGGTCGTCGAGGTCGAGCTGGAGGCGTTCCGCCCCGGCGGAGAACACGGAGTACCCGCATGAGCCTGGCCGTACGAGTCATCCCCTGCCTGGACGTGGACAACGGCCGGGTCGTCAAGGGCGTCAACTTCCAGAACCTGCGCGACGCGGGCGACCCCGTCGAGATGGCCAAGGTGTACGACGCCGAGGGCGCCGACGAGCTGACGTTCCTGGACATCACCGCCTCGTCGGGCGACCGCGAGACCACGTACGACGTGGTGCGCCGGACCGCGGAGCAGGTGTTCATCCCGCTGACCGTCGGCGGCGGCGTGCGCACCGCCGAGGACGTGGACAGGCTGCTGCGGGCGGGCGCGGACAAGGTCGGCGTCAACACGGCCGCCATCGCCCGCCCCGACCTGATCCGGGAGATCGCCGAACGCTTCGGCCGGCAGGTCCTCGTCCTGTCGGTCGACGCGCGCCGCACCGAGGCGGGCACCTTCGAGGTGACCACCCACGGCGGCCGGCGCGGCACCGGCATCGACGCGGTGGAGTGGGCGCACCGCGCCGCCGAGCTGGGCGCGGGCGAGATCCTGCTGAACTCGATGGACGCCGACGGCACCAAGGACGGCTACGACCTGGAGATGATCGCGGCGGTGCGCAAGCACGTCACGGTCCCGGTCATCGCGTCCGGCGGCGCCGGCAAGCTCGCCGACTTCCCGCCGGCCGTCGCGGCGGGCGCCGACGCGGTCCTCGCGGCCTCCGTCTTCCACTTCGGCGACCTGCGCATCGGACAGGTCAAGGAGACGCTGCGGGGCGCCGGGCACCCGGTCAGGTAGGCCCGTGCCGGGCCCCGGCCCGAGCGGCCGGGGCCGGAACCTCAGAAGCCGAGCTGCTTGGTCTCCTGCAGCTGGGCGATGGCGTCCTTCTCGCCCTCCAGCTCCACCTTCGCGGCGTTCTGCCGCCCGTAGGCGAACAGCAGCAGCTCGGACGCCTCTCCCGTCGCCGTCACCACCGGCGTGCCGCGGTGGGCGACCGCCGTCTGGCCGTTCGGGCGGCGCAGCACCAGACCGGTCGGGATGCCGCGCCCCACCAGGCGGGCGGTGCGCTCCAGACGGGACCACAGGGCGTCCTGGAAGACCGGGTCCAGCTCGCGCGGCGTCCAGTCCGGCTGGGCCCGGCGGACGTCCTCGGTGTGGACGTAGAACTCCACCGTGTTCGCGGCCTCGTCGATCTGCTTGAGCGAGAACGGCGAGAAACGCGGCGGACCGGTGCGGATCAGCTGGATCAGCTCCTCGTACGGTTTGGCGCCGTACTCGTCCATCACCCGGTCGAGCCGGGGCGCCAGCTGCTTGATCAGGGTGCCCCCCGCGGCGTCGGGCCGGCGTTCGCGTACCACCACATGGGCGGCGAGGTCCCGGGTCCGCCAGCCCTCGCACAGCGTGGGGGCGTCCGGACCCGCCGTCTCCAACAGATCGGCGAGCAGAAGTCGTTCACGCTTGGCGAATGTCGACATGGAGTCAGCCTACGGCCGCCGCCCGGGTCCGCACAGTGGACAGCGCCGGGGCGGGCCCGCGCACGCGGCACAATGGGCGTCATGAACAGCAGCTCCCCCCGGCGGCCCAGCCCGCTCGACCCGGAGATCGCCGCCCGCCTCAAGCGCAGCGCCGACGGCCTCCTGCCCGCCATCGCCCAGCAGTACGACACCGGGGAGGTGCTGATGCTCGGCTGGATGGACGACGAGGCGCTGCACCGCACGCTGACCACCGGCCGCTGCACCTACTGGTCGCGCAGCCGCCGGGAGTACTGGGTCAAGGGCGACACCTCCGGCCACTTCCAGTGGGTGAAGTCCGTCGCCCTGGACTGCGACGCCGACACCGTCCTGGTCAAGGTCGACCAGGTCGGCGCCGCCTGCCACACCGGCGCCCGCACCTGCTTCGACGCCGACGTGCTCCTCAAGGACGGCGATTCCGGCGCCCCGGCGCGGGATCAGTAAGGTCTGCCGCCATGGACCTCGAGACCTTCCGCAAGCTGGCCACCGACCGCCGGGTCATCCCGGTCACCCGCAAGCTCCTCGCCGACGGCGACACCCCGGTCGGGCTGTACCGCAAGCTCGCCGCCGAGCGCCCCGGCACCTTCCTGCTGGAGTCCGCGGAGAACGGACGGTCCTGGTCCCGGTACTCCTTCGTCGGTGTCCGCAGCGCCGCCACCCTCACCGAGCGCGACGGGCAGGCGCACTGGCACGGCACCCCGCCCGTCGGCGTCCCCACCGGCGGCGACCCGCTCGCCGCCCTGCGCGCCACCGTCGAGGCCCTGCACACCCCGCGCGACCTCGCCCACGACCTCGGGCTGCCGCCCTTCACCGGCGGCATGGTCGGCTACCTCGGCTACGACATCGTGCGCCGCCTGGAGAAGGTCGGCCCGGGGGAGCGGGACGACCTGCGGCTCCCCGAGCTGACCATGCTGCTCACCAGCGACCTGGCCGTCATGGACCACTGGGAGGGCTCGGTCCTGCTGATCGCCAACGCGATCAACCACAACGACCTGGCGACGGGCGTGGACGAGGCGTACGCCGACGCCGTGGCCCGCCTGGACGCCATGGAGGCCGACCTCACGCGCGCCGTCGCCCAGCCCCCGGCCGCGCTGCCGCCCTCCGAGCTGCCCGAGTACACCGCGCTGTGGGGCGGCCCCGACTTCCAGGAGGCCGTCGAGGACATCAAGGAGCGCATCCGCGCGGGCGAGGCCTTCCAGGTCGTGCCCTCGCAGCGGTTCGAGACGCCGTGCACGGCGAGCGCTCTGGACGTGTACCGGGTCCTCAGGGCCACCAACCCCTCCCCGTACATGTACCTGATCCGCTTCGACGGCTTCGACGTCGTCGGATCGTCCCCCGAGGCCCTGGTCAAGGTCGAGGACGGGCGGGCCATGGTCCACCCCATCGCCGGCACCCGGCCGCGCGGCGCCACCCCGCAGGAGGACCAGGCCCTCGCCGACGAACTGCTCGCCGACCCCAAGGAGCGCGCCGAGCACCTCATGCTCGTCGACCTGGGCCGCAACGACCTGGGGCGGGTCTGCGAACCCGGCTCCGTCGAGGTGGTCGACTTCATGTCCGTCGAGCGGTACTCGCACGTCATGCACATCGTCTCGACCGTCACCGGACGGGTCGCCCAGGGCCGGACCGCCTTCGACGTCCTCACCGCCTGCTTCCCGGCCGGCACCCTCTCCGGCGCCCCCAAGCCGCGCGCCCTGCAGATCATCGACGAACTCGAACCCTCCCGGCGCGGCCTGTACGGCGGCTGCGTCGGGTACCTCGACTTCGCGGGCGACTCCGACACCGCGATCGCCATCCGCACGGCACTGCTGCGCGACGGCACCGCCTACGTCCAGGCGGGCGCGGGCATCGTCGCCGACTCCGACCCGGTCGCCGAGGACACCGAGTGCCGCAACAAGGCGGCGGCGGTGCTGCGGGCGGTGCACACGGCCAACCGGCTCGGGCAATAGGGCCCTTCTCACGCCCCCATACCGAACCCCGGGTGACTGTTCGCCCGGGGTTCGGGCGATAGTGGAGTACGTGACTGCTGTTCCTCACCCCCGTAGCCAAGCCGCAGGACCCGCCCGGGCCGGCCGCCGGAGCCTCGCCCTCGCGCTGCTGTGCGGTGCGCTCGGCGCGGCCGTCGCCCTGCTCGCCACCCGGCAGGAGTGGTCGGAGGGCACCGCGACGGTGGCCGGCGGCGCGTTCCCCCTGACCGCCAAGGGCAGCGACGTCACCGGCGTCCCCGCGGCGCTCGCCATAGTGGGCCTCGCCGCGCTCGTCGCCGTCTTCGCCGTCCGCCGAGCCGGACGGTTCGCCGTCGCCGCCCTGCTCGCGCTGTGCGGTGCCGGCACCGTCGCCGCGGCCCTGCTGGGCGCCTCCGACAGTTCCGCGCTGGACGACAAGGCCGCGAAGGCCGCGGGCGACACCTCGGCCACCGTGGACGCCCTCTCGCACACCGCCTGGCCCTACGTCGCCGCCGTGGGCGGTGTCCTGCTCCTGCTGGCCGGGCTGCTGGCCCTTCGCTACGGCCGGCTGTGGCCCTCGATGTCCGGCCGCTACGAGCGGGGCGGCACCGCCCGCCCGCGCCGCAGGGCGCCGAGCGTCGACCCCGACCGCCCCGAGGACCTCTGGAAGGCGCTCGACCGGGGCGAGGACCCGACCGGGGCCTGAACGGCCGCCACGCGCGCGTGCGTGCGGTTCGGCCACGCGCGCGGGGGCACCCGGTGGGCGGCACACGCCGACACCCGCCGCGAGCACGCCTGGGCCACCCCCGATCACCGGACGCGCGCGCGTGCGGGACAATGACCACCGAGCGTCCTGCTCAGACACGTACACAGCAACGAGGAGCAAGCAATGGCGGGCAGCAGCCACGGTCACACCCCGGCCGCCTGGACCGGTGTCATCATCGCCTTCATCGGTTTCTGCATCGCGGGCGCGTTCATGGTCATGGCCCAGCCGGTGGGCTTCTGGGTCGGCATGGCGATCACGCTCCTCGGCGCCGTCGTCGGCGGCATCATGCGCATGATGGGCATGGGCCAGCCGAAGCACATCCACCCCGTGCACCAGGTCGCCGACAAGCGCCAGCCGGCCGGCGTCGAGGGCTGACCGTACGGCGGTCGCGGACGCGCTTCCCGAGGGGCGGAACCGGCACATCGGTGCCGGGTCCGCCCCTCACGTGCGGGTACGGGCCGTGCGGGAGAGAATGCGGGGCGTGGACGCCGAGAGCCGAAAGCCCGCGCACCTCACGACCGCGCCCCCGCCCGCCGTGCCGGCCCTCGCGGCCCGGCTGGCCGTCCCGGCCGGGGTGCTCGCGGCCGTCGTCGCCGCCTTCGCCTACGTGGGCGCCGTCGACCCCAACGAGCCCGGCCACTACCCCGTCTGCCCGCTGCTGCGCTTCACCGGCGTCCACTGCCCCGGCTGCGGGGGCCTGCGCAGCGCGCACGCGTTCGTCCACGGCGACGTCCTGGGCGCGCTGCACGCCAACGCGATGGCCGTCTTCGGCTATCTGGGCTTCGCCGTGCTGTGGGCCGTCTGGGTGGTTGCCGCGGTGCGCGGACGGCCGCTGCGGATCGATCCCGGTCCGGTGCGGCTGTGGGCGCTGGGGGCGTTGCTGCTGGTCTTCACGGTTGTCCGGAACCTGCCGTTCGGTGGCTGGCTGCTGCCTTGATCATCCAAGAAATGTCCAGGTAATGGGACCGGCGTCAACCGGATGCGAGCCCTCGGCCCTCCTGCGGATACCATCGCAGTGACCACAGGTTTCGCCGTCAGGAAGGGGGCCGCTCGCGTGAGTGTGCTCGACGAGATCATCGACGGAGTCCGTGCCGACCTCGCGGAGCGGCAGGCGCGCGTCAGCCTCGACGAGCTCAAGGAGCGCGCGGCCAAGGCTCGCCCCGCGAAGGACGGGGTGACCGCCCTGCGCGGCGACGGCGTCAAGGTCATCTGCGAGGTCAAGCGGTCCAGCCCCTCCAAGGGCGCGCTCGCGGCCATCGCCGACCCGGCCGGACTCGCCGCGGACTACGAGGCGGGCGGCGCGGCCGTCATCTCCGTCCTCACCGAGCAGCGCCGCTTCGGCGGCTCGCTGGCCGACCTCGAGGCGGTCCGCGCGCGCGTGGACATCCCCGTGCTGCGCAAGGACTTCATCGTCACCTCGTACCAGCTGTGGGAGGCCCGGGCGTACGGCGCCGACCTGGCGCTGCTGATCGTCGCGGCCCTCGACCAGCCGGCCCTGGAGTCGCTGATCGAGCGCGCGGAGTCCATCGGGCTCACCCCGCTCGTCGAGGTGCACGACGAGGACGAGGTCGAGCGCGCGGTGGACGCCGGCGCCAAGGTGATCGGTGTCAACGCCCGCAACCTCAAGACGCTGGAGGTCGACCGCGGCACGTTCGAGCGGGTCGCCCCGGAGATCCCGGCGGGCATCGTCAAGGTCGCCGAGTCCGGCGTGCGCGGCCCGCACGACCTCATCGCCTACGCCAACGAGGGCGCCGACGCCGTCCTGGTCGGCGAGTCCCTGGTCACCGGCCGCGACCCGAAGACGGCCGTCTCCGACCTGGTGGCCGCGGGCGAACACCCGGCACTGCGTCACGGACGGGGCTGACCCCCGATAGGCTTGGCCCCGATGACGCTTCCGATCACCCTGACGACCCGGGACCCGTACGCCCGCCTCGCGCGCGGCTGCCGGCCCCGCGGCTGCCGCGCGCCCGCGCGCCGGGTGCACGGCCGCCGGGTGCGGTACGTCATCGGTGACGAACCCGGGCAGGTCAACGGCATGCGATGGCAGCAGCCGACCTGAGGGGCGCGGGGAACTGCGCGACCAGCCACGTACGGCCCGCAGCCGACAGATAAGTCCCCGCCCCCACGGCGATTGGTCCACACCAGACACTCACCGTGAGGTACACGCATGCCCAGCGACTTCTTCATCCCCGACCCGGAGGGTCAGATCCCCAGCGCCGAAGGTTACTTCGGCGCGTTCGGCGGCAAGTTCATCCCGGAGGCCCTCGTCGCCGCCGTGGACGAGGTCGCCGTCGAGTACGACAAGGCCAAGGCCGACCCCGAGTTCGCCCGCGAGCTCGACGACCTCCTGGTCAACTACACCGGCCGCCCGAGCGCCCTCACCGAGGTGCCCCGGTTCGCCGAGCACGCAGGCGGCGCCCGCGTCTTCCTCAAGCGCGAGGACCTCAACCACACCGGCTCGCACAAGATCAACAACGTGCTGGGCCAGGCCCTGCTGACCAAGCGCATGGGCAAGACCCGCGTCATCGCCGAGACCGGCGCCGGCCAGCACGGCGTGGCGACCGCGACGGCCTGCGCCCTCTTCGGCCTCGACTGCACCATCTACATGGGCGAGATCGACACCCGGCGCCAGGCCCTCAACGTGGCCCGCATGCGCATGCTGGGCGCCGAGGTCATCGCCGTGAAGTCCGGCAGCCGCACGCTGAAGGACGCGATCAACGAGGCGTTCCGCGACTGGGTCGCCAACGTCGACCGCACCCACTACCTCTTCGGCACCGTCGCCGGTCCGCACCCCTTCCCGGCGATGGTCCGCGACTTCCACCGCGTCATCGGCGTGGAGGCCCGACGCCAGCTCCTGGAGCGGGCCGGACGCCTGCCCGACGCCGCCGTCGCCTGCGTCGGCGGCGGCTCCAACGCCATCGGCCTCTTCCACGCCTTCATCCCCGACGCCTCCGTCCGCCTCATCGGCTGCGAGCCCGCGGGACACGGCATCGAGACCGGCGAGCACGCGGCCACCCTGACCGCGGGCGAGCCCGGCATCCTGCACGGCTCGCGCTCCTACGTCCTCCAGGACGACGAGGGCCAGATCACCGAGCCCTACTCGATCTCGGCCGGCCTGGACTACCCCGGCATCGGCCCCGAGCACTCCTACCTCAAGGACTCCGGCCGCGGCGAGTACCGCGCGGTCACCGACGACGCGGCGATGCAGGCGCTGCGCCTGCTGTCGCGCACCGAGGGCATCATCCCGGCCATCGAGTCCGCCCACGCCCTGGCCGGCGCCCTGGAGGTCGGCAGGGAACTCGGCGAGGACGGGCTGATCGTCGTCAACCTGTCCGGCCGTGGCGACAAGGACATGGACACCGCCGCCCGCTACTTCGGGCTGTACGACACCGATGCCCAGGTGGCCGAGGACGCCACCGGCACCGCCGAGATCGAGGGGGACGCCAAGTGAGCGGGAACGTGCAGCTGCTGAACGACACCCTCGCCGCGGCGAAGGCCGAGGGCCGCTCCGCCCTCATCGCCTACCTCCCGGCCGGGTTCCCGACCGTGGACGGCGGCATCGAGGCGGTCAAGGCCGCGCTGGAGGGCGGTGCCGACGTCGTCGAGGTCGGTCTGCCGCACAGCGACCCCGTCCTCGACGGCCCGGTCATCCAGACCGCCGACGACATCGCCCTGCGCGGCGGCGTGAAGATCGCCGACGTGATGCGGACGGTCCGGGAGGCCCACCGGGCCACCGGGAAGCCGATCCTCGTCATGACGTACTGGAACCCCATCGACCGCTACGGCGTCGAGCGCTTCACCGCCGAGCTGGCCGAGGCGGGCGGCGCCGGGTGCATCCTGCCCGACCTGCCGGTCCAGGAGTCGGCGCTCTGGCGGGAGCACGCCGACAAGCACGGGCTCGCCACGGTCTTCGTGGTCGCGCCCAGCAGCAAGGACGAGCGGCTCGCCGAGATCACCGCGGCAGGCAGCGGCTTCGTCTACGCCGCCTCCCTGATGGGCGTCACCGGCACCCGCGAGACGGTCAGCTCGCAGGCGGAGGACCTGGTGCGGCGCACCCGCGCCACCACCGACACCCCGGTCTGCGTCGGACTCGGCGTCTCCAACGCCGTGCAGGCCGCCGAGGTCGCCCGCTTCGCCGACGGCGTGATCGTCGGCTCGGCGTTCGTCAAGCGGATGCTGGACGCGCCCGACGCCGCCGCGGGCCTGGAGGGCGTCCGCGCGCTCGCCGCGGACCTGGCGCAGGGAGTACGCCGACAGGTGTGACCCACAGGTAGTCATACGGGTCCCTCGTACGGGTGGACCTGGGGCCGGGGAGGCGCTGTGCGCCTCCCCGGTTCGTTCTGCGGGGTGTGAGCGAGAAGAACCGTGAGGGAAAGCGCACCGCCCGGGAGCGGCTGGCGGTCGAGCGTGAGAAGCAGAAGTCCCGGGACAAGCGCAGGCGCGCGCTGATCGTAAGCGCGTCCGTGGTCTGCGTGCTGGGGCTCGCGGCGGTGATCGGCGTGGTCGCCGCGAACGCGGGCAAGGACGACAGCGAGTCGGCGGGCCCCGTCGTGGCGCCCTCGGGCGCCCAGGGCAAGGACGGCCTCGCGATCCCGGTCGGCAAGGAGAGCGCCAAGTCGACGCTCACCATCTGGGAGGACTTCCGCTGTCCCGCCTGCAAGGGCTTCGAGCTGGCGTACCGCGACACGATCCACCAGCTCACCGACAAGGGGCAGCTCCGGGTCGAGTACCACCTGGCGACGATCATCGACGGCAACATGGGCGGCACCGGCTCCCGGAGGTCGGCGAACGCCGCGGCCTGTGCCCAGGACGCCGGCAAGTTCACGCCGTACCACGACGTGCTGTACGACAACCAGCCGCCGGAGACCGACGACGCCTTCGCCGACAACGACAAGCTGATCGAGCTGGCCGGCAAGGTGGACGGGCTGGACACCCCCGCCTTCCAGGAGTGTGTGAAGAACGGCACGCACGACAGCTGGGTCGAGAAGTCCAACGAGGCCTTCCAGAGCGGCGGCTTCAGCGGCACGCCGACCGTGCTGCTGGACGGCAAGAACATCTACGAGGACCGCTCGATGACCCCGGCCAAGCTGAAGCAACTCGTAAAGGACGCCAACAAGTAGCGGAGGTCGGGCGCCCGCCCCGTTATGGACCCGTAGCCGGGCTGCCCGGCGCGGGTCCCGCCCGACACGGTAGCGTCGACCCTGCCATGGAACTTGCCTTCATTCCCAGCCCGTCGCGCGGGGTGCTGTACCTCGGTCCCATCCCGCTGCGCGGCTACGCGTTCTGCATCATCATCGGCGTCTTCGTTGCCGTCTGGTTCGGCAACAAGCGCTGGATCGCCCGCGGCGGGCGGGCCGGCACGGTGGCCGACATCGCGGTCTGGGCCGTTCCCTTCGGTCTGATCGGCGGCCGGCTCTACCACGTGATCACGGACTACGAGCTGTACTTCAGCGAGGGCCGTGACTGGGTCGACGCCTTCAAGATCTGGGAGGGGGGACTCGGCATCTGGGGCGCGATCGCGCTCGGCGCGCTCGGCGCCTGGATCGGCGCCCGGCGCCGGGGCATCCCGATGCCCGCCTACGCCGACGCCGTCGCCCCGGGCATCGCCTTGGCGCAGGCCATCGGACGCTGGGGCAACTGGTTCAACCAGGAGCTGTACGGCCGGGCCACCGACCTGCCGTGGGCGCTGGAGATCACCTCCTCGGCCGACGGACGGGTCCCGGGCACGTACCACCCGACGTTCCTGTACGAGTCGCTGTGGTGCATCGGCGTCGCCCTGCTCGTCATCTGGGCCGACCGCCGGTTCAAGCTGGGCCACGGGCGGGCGTTCGCGCTGTACGTCGCCGCGTACTGCGCCGGCCGCTTCTGGATCGAGTACATGCGCGTCGACGACGCCCACCACATCCTGGGCCTCAGGCTGAACAACTGGACCGCGCTCTTCGTGTTCCTGCTCGCCGTGGTGTACATCGTGATCTCGGCGCGGATGCGTCCGGGCCGCGAGGCCGTGGTCGAGCCGGCCGTGGAGGCGACCGGCGACGAGAGCGGCGACGCGAACGGGGACGACTCGGCGAAGTCCGCCAAGGGCTCCTCGGACACCGAGGGTGACCCGGAGGCCGGGGACGGCACCGAGGACGACGGGCGGGCGAAGCACGACACGGACGTGAAGGACGATGTGAAGGACGGCGCCGAGTCGGCCAAGAAGAGCTGACGGCCGGCCGTACGCACGGTCACCGAGGGCGCCCGGAGAGCTTCCGGGCGCCCTCGGTGCGTGCCGGCGGGAATCAGGCGATCGTGGGCCGCCGGGCCAGCGACAGGGTGCGCCGGGCCGTCGCCACCACCGCCGCGTCGATGAAACGGCCGTCCGGCAGCGCCTGGGCGCCCGGCTGTGCCGTGGCCGCCTTGAGAATCGTCTCCGCCTCCTCCAGCTCCCGCTCGGTGGGCAGATAGGCCCGCTCGATGATCGGCAGCTGACGGGGGTGGATGGCGGCCCGGCCGAGGAAGCCCAGGGCGCGGCCGTGGGCGCAGGACGCGGCCAGGCCCTCCAGGTCCCGGGTGTCCGGATGCACCGACTGCGCGGGCGGCGCCAGGCCCGCCGCCCGCGCTGCCACCACCACGCGGGAGCGGGACCAGTCCAGCCCGGCGTCGCCCCGCACCCCCAGGTCGGCGCGGAGATCCGCCTCGCCGAGGAAGACGCCGCGCAGGGACGGATGCGCCGAGGCGATCCCGTACGCCCGCTCCACGCCCAGGGCCGTTTCCAGCAGCGCGTACAGCGGCGGGCCGCCGGTGGCCTCGGCGACGCCGGTGATCTGCTCCGGGGACGTCACCTTGGGCAGGCGCAGCCCGGACAGGCCCGGCAGCGCGGCCACCGCCGCGAGGTCGGCCGGTCCGAGCGGGCCGTCCAGGGCGTTGACGCGGACGTGGACCGGGACCGGCTGCGGACCGGTGAGCAGCTCGGCGGTGGCCCCCCGGGCGTACTCCTTGCGGTCCGGGGCGACCGCGTCCTCCAGGTCGATCACGACGACGTCGGCACCGGCGGCCAGCGCCTTGGCGACCACCTTCGGACGGTCCCCGGGAGCGTACAACCAGGTCAGCGGGGGAGCGGTCATACGACGCCCTCCTCGCGCAGTTCCTTCACGTCGGCCGGGGTCAGACCCAGCTCGGTGAGGACCTCCTCGGTGTCCGCGCCGTGCGGGCGGCCGGCCCAGCGGATCGCGCCCGGGGTGGCGGACAGCCGGAAGAGGACGTTCTGCATGCGCAGCGGCCCCAGCTCGGGGTCGTCGACGGTGGTGATCGTGTCCAGGGCCCGGTACTGCGGGTCGGTCATCACGTCCCGCACGTCCTGCACCGGGGCCACCGCGGCCTGGGCCTCCTCGAAGGCGGCCAGGACCTCCGCCCGGGTGTGCCGGGCGATCCAGCTGCCGACCGCCTCGTCGAGGACGTCCGCGTGGCGGGCCCGGTCGGCGCCCGTGGCGAACCAGGGCTCCTCGATCAGCTCCGGCCGGCCCACCAGGCGCATCACGCGCTCGGCGACCGACTGGGCCGACGTCGACACCGCGACCCAGGTGCCGTCGGCGGTGCGGTAGGTGTTGCGCGGGGCGTTGTTCTGCGAGCGGTTGCCGGTGCGCGGCTGGACGTGGCCCAGCTGGTCGAACCAGAGCGGCTGCGGACCGAGCACCATCAGCATCGGCTCGATGATCGCCATGTCGACGACCTGCCCCTCGCCGGTGCGTTCCCGGGCGGCGAGCGCCGTCATCACCGCGTACGCCGTCGCCAGCCCCGCGATGGAGTCGGCGAGGCCGAACGGCGGCAGCGTCGGGGGCGCGTCCGGTTCGCCGGTCATCGCGGCGAAGCCGCTCATCGCCTCGGCGAGGGTGCCGAAACCGGGCCGGTGCGCGTACGGGCCGAACTGGCCGAAGCCGGTGACCCGGGCCAGCACCAGGCGCGGATTGACGGCGGACAGCTCGTCCCAGCCCAGGTCCCACCGTTCCAGGGTTCCCGGGCGGAAGTTCTCGACGATCACGTCCGCGGTCGCGGCGAGCCGGAGCAGCGCGGTCCGGCCGCCCGGCTTGGACAGGTCCAGGGTGATCGCGCGCTTGTTGCGGCCCAGCAGTTTCCACCACAGGCCCACGCCGTCCTTCGACGGACCGTGGCCGCGGGAGGGGTCGGGCCGGGTGGGGTGCTCGACCTTGATGACCTCGGCACCGAAGTCGCCGAGCATGGTGGCCGCGATGGGACCGGCGAAGAGGGTGGCGAGGTCCAGTACGCGCAGACCGGTCAGGGGCGCGGAGCGCGCGGGACGCGCGGTGGGCGCGGTCACGAGGCGTACCCGGCCTCGATCTCGGGGCGGTACGGCATCGACGCCGACGCCCCGGCCCGCTGCACGGACAACGCCGCCGCCGTGGCCGCCCACGACAGCGCCTCGCGCACCGGGCGGGCCTCGCCGAGGGCCACCGCCAGCGCGCCGACGAAGGTGTCACCGGCGCCGGTGGAGTCCACGGCGGTCACCCGGGGCGCCGGGACGGTCAGCGGTTCGGCGCCCCGGGCGGCGTACAGGCTGCCCGCCGCGCCCAGGGTGACGACGACCTCGGGCACCCGCTCCAGCAGGGCGGCCGCCGCCTCGCGCGGGTCGGTGAGGCCGGTCAGTGCGGCGGCCTCGTGCTCGTTGGGCACCAGCAGGTCGGTGGCGGCGAGGAGCTCGGGGGGCAGCGGCTGGGCAGGGGCCGGGGTGAGGATCGTCCGGACCCCGTGGGCCCGGGCGGTCCGGGCACCGGCGAGGACCGCGGAGAGGGGGGTCTCCAACTGCAGGAGCAGGGAGTCGGCGGAGGCGATGCAGCCCTCGTCGCGGGGGAGGACACGGTCGACGGTGGCGTTGGCGCCGGGGACCACGACGATGGAGTTGCCGCCCTCGGCGTCCACGACGATGTGCGCGGTGCCGGACGGGCCCTCGGTGGTGCGCAGGTGGTCGGTGTTCACCCCGGAGTGCTCCAGGGTGGCGCGCAGCCGGCTGCCGAAGGCGTCGTTGCCGACCGCGCCGATCATCGACACCGTGGCTCCCGCGCGGGCGGCGGCGATCGCCTGGTTGGCGCCCTTGCCGCCGGGGACCGTACGGAACTCCCGTCCCGTCACGGTCTCTCCGCGCTGCGGGGCCTTCTCCACGTAGGCGACGAGGTCCATGTTCGTGCTGCCGAGCACGACGATGTCGGTCATGGGCGGGTGGCCTCCCGGTGGGTGAGGTGGGCGAGGGCGTCGAAGCCCGTGCCGTCGAAGTCCGCGACGGAGGTGGACAGGCGGTTCTTGAGCGGTGCCGTCCAGCGGTGGGGCAGGGCGGCGGGATCGCCGGCGAGGAGGCCGGCGATGCCGCCCGCGGTGGCGCCGCACGAGTCGGTGTCCCAGGCGCCGCTGACGGCACGGCAGACGGAGCCGGTGAAGTCGCCGTCCGCGTGGGTGAGGGCCGCGGCGATCAGCGCGGTGTTGGGAACGGCGTGCACCCAGTGGTGGGTGGGGGAGTACCTGGCGTGGAGTTCGTCGACGACCGCGTCGAAGTCGGTGTGCGTCCCGGCGAGTCGGACGGCGTGGCGGACGGCCCGGGCGAGGCGGGAGTCGGGTGGGACGACGGTGAGGCCGGTGCGGAGGCAGCCGTGGACGTCGGCGGTGCCGCTGTCGTCGGCGGCGGCCGAGATGACCGCGGCCGCGAACATCGCGGCGTACACGCCGTTGGCGGTGTGGGTGAGGACCGCGTCGCGGTGCGCCTGTTCGGCCGCGGCGGCCGGGTCGCCGGGGTTGGTCCAGCCGTGCACGTCGGCGCGGATCAGGGCGCCGATCCACTCCCGGAAGGGGTTGCGGTGGCGGGCCGTGTGCGGGGGCTCCAGACCGGTGAGGAGGTTGCGGTAGGCGAGGCGTTCGGCGGTGAAGGTGCGGCCGGCGGGCAGTTCGTCCAGCCAGAGGCGGGCCACGTCGGACGTGGTGAAGTCCTTGCCGTGGCGTTGGAGGAGCAGAAGGTCGAGGAGGGGGTAGTTGAGATCGTCGTCCTCGGGCATGCCGTCGATGTTCTCGGCGAGGGAGTTCGCTGCGGAACGGCGGTTCCAGGGGTGCCGTGCGAGCAGGTCCGCGGGGACGCCGTGGGCGGTGAAGTAGGTGCCGAGGGGCCAGTTGCCGGTGGCCCGGGCCAGCTCGCGGACGGCGTGGAGGGGGAGCTTCTCGACGGGCTTTCCGAGCAGGCAGCCGACGGCCCGGCCCAGCCAGGCGGCTTCCAGGCGGGCGGGGGTCGTGGCCGGGGGGCGGGTGTCGTTCGCCCGCGCGGCACGACGGTCCGCGGGCTGCGGCGGTGCGGGCCAGTTGGGGCACAGGGCCTTGATGCGGTCGAGGTCCGTCGGCTCGGTCCGCGCCGACTCGTCGGGCAGGTCGGCGAGTTCGTCCAGGAGTTCCTCCGCCAGCAGGCGCAGGTAGGGGGAGGACGGTTCCGGGGAGGCGCCCGCACGGGTGGGGGCCTCGCAGCCGCCCGCCGCGCGCCAGCGGGCCGCGATCGCCGACGGGTCGCGGCCGTCCTGGGCCGCCTGGCGCAGTTCGTGGCCGATCAGGTCCTCCGGCTGGACCCAGGTCAGTCGGAGCATCTCGCGCCCCCGATCCCGGCGAACGCCTCCTCGTGCGCGCGCCGCCGTCGTACGTCGCGGTCGAAGATCTCACGGGTCACCTCGGTGAGCGTCGTCGCCGGTTGCCACAGGTCCAGGCGGCTCGCCTCCGCGACGGTCTTCGCCCAGTCCTCCGGGACCGGTGCGCCGAGGGCCCCGGCCAGCGCGCCCGCCATCGTGGCGATGGAGTCGCAGTCGCGGCCGTAGTTCACCGCGCCGAGGACCGCGTGCCGGTAGTCGCCGCCGGAGACCAGCAACATGCCGAGGGCGACGGGGAGTTCCTCGATGGCGTGCAGACGGGACGGGCGGCGGGCGGCCAGGGAGGGGGAGCGGTAGTCGGGGCCCACCGTGTCGTAGGGGGCCACCGCGTCCCGCAGCGGGCGCAGCGCGGACTCGAAGTCCGTGTGGCGGCCCGCCACTTCGCAGACCTGTTCGATCGCGGCCCGGGTGCCGTCCTTCGCCAGGGACAGGCAGGCCGCCACGACCGAGTCCGGGGTCGCCTCCGGTGCGCACGCCGCCGCCACCGCGGCCGCGAAGACACCGGCCGCCTCCCGGCCGTACGACGACTGGTGGGCGCCCGCGACGTCCAGCGCCTCGGCGTACGCGCCCTCCGGGTTGGCGGCGTTGACCAGGCCGACCGGGGCCATGTACATCGCGGCACCGCAGTTGACGATGTTGCCGACGCCGGCCTCGCGCGGGTCGACGTGGCCGTAGTGCAGACGGGCCACCAGCCACTTCTCCGCCAGGAAGATCCGCTGGAGCGGGAGCGCCTCGGCCTCCAGTTCCGGGATCCAGCGCGGGGCCGTCATCAGGTCCGGGACCAGGTGCTCGGCGATCGCGTAGGCGTCGAGGTGGTCGCGGACGGCCGCGTACACCCGTACCAGCGCGTGGGCCATCAGGGTGTCGTCGGTGACGTGGCCGTCGCCCTTGTGATAGGGGGCGATGGGGCGGGCGGTGCGCCAGGCGTCGCCGTTCCAGGGGCCGACGACGCCGTGGATCCGGCCGCCGTGGCGCTGAAGGATCTGCTCGGGGGAGTAGCCCTCGACGGGGCCGCCGAGCGCGTCGCCGACGGCCGCGCCGACGAGGGCGCCGGTGATCCGCTCGTCCAGGGCGGCCGTCCGGTTTTCTCCTGTTCTGGGTGTCATGTCACGCATCATCCTCCTGGCCGGGGCGGTTGCGTGGCTTGCAGGAGTCCGGCGAGTTCCACCAGGTCCGTTCCGGTGAGCCGGGGCAGTACGCAGCCGGAGAGCGTGCGGCAGGCGTCCCGCCAGGACGCGGGGACCGACGCACCGCCGCCGATGGCGCCGGTGAGGGCGCCCGCCAGCGCCGGCGCGGAGTCCGCGACCCGGGACAGGCAGGCCGCCGCCGGCACCGCCTCGGCGATCCGTCCCCGGGCGGCGGTGGCGAGCGCGAGGGCGACCGGGACCGTCTCGGCGGCGGCGACGCCGTAGCTGTAGACGTGGTCGACGATCTGGTGCTCGAGGGGCGGGACGAGAGCGAACGTGCTCTCGGTCCGTGCCGCCAGCGCCAGTGCCTGCCGGGCGTTGCGGCCGATCTCCGTCTCCTCGGGCAGCTCGGCGAGCGCGGCCGTCACGCAGGCGTCCACGTCCGCGCCGTCGAGGGCGCCGGCCAGCGCCGCCGCCATGGCCCGGGCGCCGTGCACGCCGTCGCCGTCCTGGGTGTAGCGGGCGTCGAACTCGGCGAGGTCGGCGGCGGCGCGCGGGTCGCCCGGGTGGGCGACGGCGAGGACGCAGGCCCGTACGCAGGCCGCGTCGTCGAAGTAGTGCGGGTTGTCGTGACCGGTGGCGGGCGGGCGCAGGCCGGTGGCGAGGTTGCCGAGCCCGGCCCGGACGGAGATGCGGGCGCGCAGGGGCAGCACGGCCGATTCGACCTCGGGGGCGCGGTCCGCGGCGGCGGCCACCTCGCTGGCGACGGCGTTCCAGGTGAGGTCGATGGCGGCGCGGGTCCGGCGTTCCCGGCTCAGGTCCCCGAGCGCGCTGTCGTCCCCGGCCCGCAGCAGGGCCTCCGCCGCGAACACCGCCCACTCGGCGTCGTCCGACGGGCCGAGGCGCAGCGGCTCCGGGGGCTGGTTGAGGGCGATGGGGACGGGGAGGGTGGTGGTCGCGTTCTGCTCGGCGAAGGTGTCCAGTTCGCGGGTGAGGCGGCGGGTCCACTCGGGCATCCGGGCGGCCCGGTGCCGGGCGGCGGGCCAGCCGGCCGCGTCGCCCGCGGCCAGACCGAGCAGGAGCCCTTCGACGCGGTGGGACGGCGCCGCCCCGTGCGGCGGTGCGGCGGACTCGGGGCCGGGCCGGTGACCGCTCCCGGTGGTCGCGGCCCGCTCCGGCGCTCCGGGCGGGGCGACGTACGCCGTGGTCGCCGGTTCCTCGCCCGTCGGACGGCCCCTGGTCACGACCGCACCTCCGCCGCCGCCTCGTCGTCCGACGTCGGCACGAGCACGGCCGGCGCAGGCGAGGGCCACGTGCCGGGGGGTACGGGAGGGCGAGGCCGTACGGGGTCGCCGTGGCGTGGTGCGTCGCCGTGCGGCGAGGCGCGGTCGCCCGGTGACGAGCCGGCGTCCGGAGCGGGGCTGCCGCCGTGCGGGTGGCCGGCGTCCCGGACGGGGCCGTCCGGCCGGGTGGGCCCGTTGGCCCGCAGGAGGTCGTCACCCCGTACGCGAGCGCCCTGTCGCGCGGAGCCGTCGTCCCGTGGGGACCCGGGTCTCTCCTCGCGCAACGGGGCGTCGTCCGGTGCCGGGCGGCCGTCGTGCCGCCCGCGTCCGCGGCCGCGCCCCGGCCCGGCGCCGATGACGGGAGCCAGGTCCGCGCCCCCCTGTGCCGGGCGTGGTCCGCCGGGCGTCAGCAGGTCCGCCACCTCCAGGACGTGGTGTCCGGCCATGGCCGGCAGGCAGCTTCCGCGGGCGGGGCCGATCGCCGCCGCCCACTCCGGCGGGATGGCACCGGCACCCCGCGTCGCCCCGGCCAGGGCGCCCGCCACCGCCGCCGTGGTGTCGGCGTCGCGGCCCATGTTCACGGCCGTCAGCACGGCTTCGGCGAAGTCGCCGTCGGCCGCCGCGTACGCGCCGAAGGCGAGAGCGACGGCCTCCGGCGCCAGGTCGGTCCAGGGGTACCCGCCGATGACCACCGCGGAGCGTACGGCGCGTTCGCCGCGGTGGGCCGCCGTCATCGCCCGGCGCAGACAGCGGGCCGTCCAGGAGTCGTCCGGGACGACGGCCAGGGCGGAGGCCACCACCGCCACGGCCGGCGCCCCCGCCATCGCCGCCGCGACACCCGCCGCCACCGCCTGGCCGCCGTAGATGCCCTCGCCGTCGTGGCTGACCGAGCCGTCGATCGCCACCAGCCGGGCCGCCTCGGCGGGGCGGCCCGCCGCGAAGACCCCGTAGGGCGCGGCCCGCATGGCCAGACCGTCGCTCCAGGCGTGGCGGTGCTGAGCGGAGATGGGCGCGGCCAGCCCCCGGCGCAGATTCTCCAGCGTGCCGCGCTCGCTGAAGCCCGCGCCCCGGAACGGGCCCTCGTCCCGGTCGGCGATCCACTCGTGCCAGGCCGCCTCCACATGGGCCGGGGTGAGTGCCGAGCCGTGCCGGGCCAGCAGCAGGCCGGAGAAGATCGCGTACTCGGTGTCGTCGGTGCCGGACGGATGCTCGGCCACGTAGCCGGTGATGCGGCCCCAGCGGGCGCGGATCTGGGAGGGCTTCATGTTCTCGGCCGGTGCCCCGAGCGCGTCGCCGACGGCCAGGCCGAGCAGCGCGCCGCGCGCCCGGTCGCGGAGTCCGGCGGCGTCCCCGGGGGCGGGGACCGGGGGGATGCAGGCGGTCGATGCCATGCGGCCTCTCCTTTCGGGGGCGCCCCGGGAGGCGCGGAGCCCTTTGCGGAACTGTCCCCGGTGCGGTGCGCGCCGCAGCCTCACCGGCCTCAGCGTCACCCGGTCGACATCTGTGCGTCTACGTTCACGGATGAGCGGAGAACGGCAAAAGCCCAGGTAAGCCCAGCCTTTCCTTGCTGGCGCGACGGAAATGACCGACGTACATTTGGTGTTGTCGAAAAGTAGAACTCGTCCAAAAAACTTCCTGGGGGACCTTTCATGGCCATCATCGAAACCGAGGCGGTGCTGCACGAGGCGCACCGCGACAACCACACGCACCGGGACGTGAACGGCGGCTGGCTGCGCCCCGCCGTCTTCGGCGCGATGGACGGTCTGGTCTCCAACCTCGCCCTGATGACCGGTGTCGCCGGCGGGTCGGCGAGTCAGCAGACCATCGTGCTGAGCGGCCTCGCGGGCCTGGCCGCCGGCGCCTTCTCCATGGCGGCCGGCGAGTACACCTCGGTCGCCTCGCAGCGCGAGCTGGTCGAGGCCGAGCTGGACGTGGAGCGCCGGGAACTGAAGAAGCACCCGAAGGACGAGGAGGCCGAGCTGGCCGCCCTCTACGAGGCGCGGGGCGTCGAGCCCGGCCTCGCGCGCGAGGTCGCCCGGCAGCTGTCCCGCGACCCCGAGCAGGCCCTGGAGATACACGCCCGCGAGGAACTGGGCATCGACCCGGGCGACCTGCCGTCGCCGACGGTCGCGGCCGTGTCGTCGTTCGGCTCCTTCGCGCTGGGTGCCCTGCTGCCCGTCCTGCCGTTCCTGCTCGGCGCCGGTGCGCTGTGGCCCGCGGTCCTGCTGGCGCTGGCCGGCCTGTTCCTGTGCGGCGCGGTGGTGGCCAAGGTGACGGCGCGCACCTGGTGGTACAGCGGATTGCGGCAGCTCGCGCTGGGTGGAGCGGCGGCCGGTGTGACGTACGCCCTGGGCAGTCTGTTCGGAACGGCCGTAGGATAGCGAGACTGGAACTTATGCGTCGGACCGCATAAGTAGCCGTTACTCGCTGGTTTCGGCAGTATGACCACCGGGCATGAGCCGTAAGCGCTGTGGGCAATGAGGCCCGCCGCGCATCCGTGGAGTGAGCGACGGAGCTCCCTCCCGCCCCCCTTCGGACCGACGGACACGATCTGTCCACCTCGGTCCCCATAGCTTCCGCCGCCGGGCGCGGTATCCCCGCCGCGACCCCCTGGTGTCCGCATGTTGGAACGGGTTATCCCGGTTCCCGAGAACCGCTCCATCATGTAACCTGCACGAAATTTTGCACTCACGCAGAGGGCCAACGTCGTCCCTCGGCACTTGCCACATGCCACATGACGACGACGGGAGAGCCGATGCGTACGCCGCGCCAGCCGTCCCAGCACTCCGCGAATGGCCAGAACTGGTCCTTCATGGATGCTCGCCCTGCTGCGCAGGGTATGTACGACCCCCGCAACGAGCACGACGCCTGCGGCGTCGGTTTCGTCGCCACCCTCACCGGCGAGGCATCGCACACCCTGGTCGACCAGGCGCTCACCGTGCTGCGCAACCTCGAGCACCGCGGCGCCACCGGCTCCGAGCCCGACTCGGGCGACGGCGCCGGCATCCTCTCCCAGGTGCCCGACGCCTTCTTCCGTGAGGTGGCCGGATTCGAACTGCCCGAGGCCGGCGCCTACGCCGTCGGCATCGCGTTCCTCCCGGAGGACGGCACCGAGGACGCCGTCTCGCGGATCGAGACGATCGCGGCCGAAGAGGGCCTGACCGTCCTCGGCTGGCGCGACGTCCCGGTCGCCCCCGAGCTGCTGGGCGCGACCGCCCGCTCGACGATGCCGGCCTTCCGCCAGATCTTCGTCACGGACGGGGCGTCGCGGGGCATCGCCCTGGACCGCAAGTCCTTCGTGCTGCGCAAGCGCGCCGAGCGCGAGGTCGGCGTCTACTTCCCGTCGCTGTCCGCGCGGACCATCGTCTACAAGGGCATGCTGACCACCGGCCAGCTGGAGCCCTTCTTCCCGGACCTGTCCGACCGCCGCTTCGCCTCCGCGATCGCGCTCGTGCACTCCCGGTTCTCCACGAACACCTTCCCGTCGTGGCCGCTGGCCCACCCGTACCGCTTCGTCGCGCACAACGGCGAGATCAACACGGTCAAGGGCAACCGCAACTGGATGCGCGCCCGCGAGTCCCAGCTGGTCTCCGACCTGTTCGGCTCC
The DNA here is from genome assembly GCF_014650995.1 of Streptomyces viridiviolaceus. Classification (GTDB taxonomy): domain Bacteria; phylum Actinomycetota; class Actinomycetes; order Streptomycetales; family Streptomycetaceae; genus Streptomyces; species Streptomyces viridiviolaceus. The sequence continues at coordinate 261,420 of NZ_BMWA01000006.1, read as the reverse complement.
TCCGAGAAGGACATCGAGCGCATCTTCCCGGTGTGCACGCCCGACGCCTCGGACTCGGCCTCGTTCGACGAGGTCCTCGAGCTCCTGCACCTGGGCGGGCGTTCGCTGCCGCACTCCGTGCTGATGATGATCCCGGAGGCGTGGGAGAACCACGACTCCATGGAGCCGGCCCGGCGCGCCTTCTACCAGTTCCACTCCACGATGATGGAGCCCTGGGACGGCCCGGCCTGCGTCACCTTCACCGACGGCACCCAGGTCGGCGCCGTGCTCGACCGCAACGGCCTGCGCCCCGGCCGCTACTGGGTCACCGACGACGGCCTCGTCGTCCTCGGCTCCGAGGTCGGCGTCCTCGACATCGACCCGGCCAAGGTCGTCCGCAAGGGTCGCCTGCAGCCCGGCCGCATGTTCCTCGTGGACACCGCCGAGCACCGCATCATCGAGGACGACGAGATCAAGGCGCAGCTCGCCGCCGAGCACCCCTACGCCGAGTGGCTGGAGGCCGGTGAGATCGAGCTGGGCGACCTGCCCGAGCGCGAGCACATCGTCCACACCCACGCCTCGGTCACCCGCCGCCAGCAGACCTTCGGCTACACCGAGGAGGAGCTGCGCGTCATCCTCGCGCCGATGGCCAAGTCCGGCGCCGAGCCGATCGGCTCGATGGGCACCGACTCGCCGATCGCCGCGCTCTCCGAGCGCCCGCGGCTGCTCTTCGACTACTTCACCCAGCTGTTCGCGCAGGTCACCAACCCGCCGCTGGACGCGATCCGCGAGGAACTGGTCACCTCCCTGCGCTCCTCGCTGGGCCCCCAGGGGAACCTGCTGGACCCGACGGCCGCGTCCTGCCGCAGCGTCGTCCTGCCCTTCCCGGTCATCGACAACGACGAGCTGGCCAAGCTCATCCACATCAACGCCGACGGCGACATGCCCGGCTTCAAGGCCGCGACCCTGTCCGGCCTGTACCGGGTGCACGGCGGCGGCGACGCGCTGGCCGCCCGCATCGAGGAGATCTGCGCCGAGGCCGACGCGGCCATCGAGAACGGCGCCCGGCTGATCGTCCTGTCCGACCGCCACTCGGACGCCGAGCACGCGCCGATCCCGTCGCTGCTGCTCACCGCGGCCGTCCACCACCACCTCATCCGCACCAAGCAGCGCACCCAGGTGGGCCTGCTGGTCGAGGCCGGCGACGTCCGCGAGGTCCACCACGTGGCCCTGCTGATCGGCTACGGCGCCGCCGCGGTCAACCCGTACCTGGCCATGGAGTCCGTCGAGGACCTGGTCCGCGCGGGCACGTTCCTGCCGGGCATCGAGTCCGAGAAGGCCATCCGGAACCTGATCTACGCCCTCGGCAAGGGCGTCCTGAAGGTCATGTCCAAGATGGGCATCTCCACCGTCGCCTCCTACCGCGGCGCCCAGGTCTTCGAGGCCGTCGGCCTGGACGAGGCGTTCGTGGAGAAGTACTTCAACGGCACCGCCACCAAGATCGGCGGCGTCGGCATCGACGTCGTCGCCAAGGAGGTCGCCGCCCGCCACGCCAAGGCGTACCCGGCGAGCGGCATCGCGCCCGCCCACCGCGCCCTGGAGATCGGTGGCGAGTACCAGTGGCGCCGCGAGGGCGAGCCGCACCTGTTCGACCCGGAGACGGTCTTCCGCCTCCAGCACTCCACGCGCTCCGGCAAGTACGACATCTTCAAGAAGTACACCGAGCGCGTGAACGAGCAGTCCGAGCGCCTGATGACGCTGCGCGGCCTGTTCGGCTTCAAGTCGGACCGGCAGCCGATCTCCATCGACGAGGTCGAGCCCGTCTCCGAGATCGTCAAGCGCTTCTCCACCGGCGCCATGTCGTACGGCTCCATCTCCCAGGAGGCGCACGAGACCCTCGCCATCGCCATGAACCAGCTGGGCGGCAAGTCCAACACCGGTGAGGGCGGCGAGGACCCGGAGCGCCTGTACGACCCGGCGCGCCGTTCGTCCATCAAGCAGGTCGCCTCCGGCCGCTTCGGTGTCACGTCGGAGTACCTGGTCAACGCGGACGACATCCAGATCAAGATGGCCCAGGGCGCCAAGCCCGGCGAGGGCGGCCAGCTGCCCGGCCACAAGGTGTACCCGTGGGTGGCCAAGACCCGGCACTCGACGCCGGGCGTGGGGCTCATCTCCCCGCCGCCGCACCACGACATCTACTCCATCGAGGACCTGGCCCAGCTGATCCACGACCTGAAGAACGCGAATCCGCAGGCGCGGATCCACGTCAAGCTGGTCTCCGAGGTCGGCGTCGGCACGGTCGCGGCGGGTGTGTCCAAGGCCCACGCGGACGTCGTCCTCATCTCCGGCCACGACGGCGGTACGGGCGCCTCCCCGCTCACGTCGCTGAAGCACGCCGGCGGCCCCTGGGAGCTGGGCCTCGCCGAGACCCAGCAGACCCTGCTGCTCAACGGCCTGCGCGACCGGATCGTCGTCCAGACCGACGGCCAGCTCAAGACCGGCCGCGACGTCGTCATCGCCGCGCTGCTCGGCGCCGAGGAGTTCGGTTTCGCGACCGCGCCGCTCGTCGTCTCCGGCTGCGTCATGATGCGCGTCTGCCACCTGGACACCTGCCCGGTCGGCATCGCCACCCAGAACCCGACCCTGCGGGACCGGTTCTCCGGCAAGGCCGAGTACGTCGTGAACTTCTTCCAGTTCATCGCCGAGGAGGTCCGCGAGATCCTCGCCGAGCTGGGCTTCCGCTCCATCGAGGAGGCCGTCGGCCACGCGGAGGCCCTGGACGTCACCCGCGCCGTCGACCACTGGAAGGCGCAGGGACTGGACCTGGAGCCGCTGTTCCACGTGCCCGAGCTGGCCGAGGGCGCGGTGCGCCACCAGGTCGTCGGCCAGGACCACGGCCTGGAGAAGGCGCTCGACAACGAGCTGATCAAGCTCGCGGCGGACGCGCTCGGCGCTTCGAACGCGACCGACGCGGTGCCGGTGCGGGCCCAGGTCGCGATCCGCAACATCAACCGCACGGTCGGCACCATGCTCGGCCACGAGGTGACGAAGAAGTTCGGTGGCGCCGGCCTGCCCGACGACACCATCGACATCACCTTCACCGGCTCCGCCGGCCAGTCCTTCGGCGCCTTCGTCCCGCGCGGCATCACGCTGCGCCTGGAGGGCGACGCCAACGACTACGTCGGCAAGGGCCTGTCCGGCGGCCGGATCGTCGTCCGCCCGGACCGGGGCGCCGACCACCTCGCCGAGTACTCCACGATCGCCGGCAACACCATCGGCTACGGCGCCACCGGCGGCGAGATGTTCCTGCGCGGCAAGGTCGGCGAGCGCTTCTGCGTCCGCAACTCCGGCGCGCTGGTCGTCTCCGAGGGCGTGGGCGACCACGGCTGCGAGTACATGACCGGCGGTCACGCGGTCGTCCTCGGCGAGACCGGACGCAACTTCGCGGCCGGCATGTCCGGCGGCGTCGCGTACGTCATCGACCTCGACCGCGACAACGTCAACGCCGGCAACCTCGGCTCGGTCGAGGCGCTGGACGACGCCGACAAGGACTGGCTGCACGACGTGGTGCGCCGCCACGCCGAGGAGACCGGATCCACGGTCGCCGAGAAGCTGCTCGCCGAGTGGTCCGTCTCCGTGGAGCGCTTCAGCAAGATCATCCCCAGCACGTACAAGGCAGTGCTCGCCGCCAAGGACGCCGCCGAGCGAGCCGGTCTCTCCGAGTCCGAGATCACCGAGAAGATGATGGAGGCGGCGATCAATGGCTGACCCGAAGGGCTTTCTGAACCACGGCCGCGAGGTCGCCAAGTCGCGTCCGGTCGAGGAACGCGTCAAGGACTGGAACGAGGTCTACGTCCCCGGCTCCCTGCTGCCGATCATCAGCAAGCAGGCCAGCCGCTGCATGGACTGCGGCATCCCGTTCTGCCACAACGGCTGTCCGCTCGGGAACCTGATCCCCGAGTGGAACGACTACGCCTACCGCGAGGACTGGTCGGCCGCGTCCGAGCGCCTGCACGCCACCAACAACTTCCCGGAGTTCACCGGCCGCCTGTGCCCGGCTCCGTGCGAGTCGGCGTGCGTGCTCGGCATCAACCAGCCGCCGGTCACCATCAAGAACGTCGAGGTCTCGATCATCGACAAGGCGTGGGAGACCGGGGACGTCGCCCCGCAGATCCCGGAGCGCCTGTCCGGCAAGACGGTCGCGGTCATCGGCTCGGGCCCGGCGGGCCTGGCCGCCGCCCAGCAGCTCACGCGCGCCGGTCACACGGTCGCCGTCTACGAGCGCGCGGACCGCATCGGAGGACTCCTCCGGTACGGCATCCCCGAGTTCAAGATGGAGAAGCGGCACATCAACCGCCGTATCGAGCAGATGCGCGCGGAGGGCACCCGGTTCCGCACCGGCGTCGAGATCGGCCGCGACCTGAAGGCGACGGACCTGAAGAAGCGGTACGACGCCGTCGTCATCGCCGCCGGTGCCACCACCGCCCGCGACCTGCCGGTCCCCGGCCGGGAGCTCAAGGGCATCCACCAGGCGATGGAGTACCTGCCGCTGGCCAACAAGGTCCAGGAGGGCGACTACGTCTCCCCGCCGATCTCGGCCGAGGGCAAGCACGTCGTCGTCATCGGCGGCGGCGACACCGGCGCCGACTGCGTGGGCACCGCCCACCGCCAGGGCGCGGCCTCCGTCACCCAGCTGGAGATCATGCCCCGGCCGGGCGAGGAGCGGAACCCGGTCTCGCAGCCGTGGCCGACCTTCCCGATGCTCTACAAGGTCACCTCGGCGCACGAGGAGGGCGGCGAGCGGGTCTACTCCGTCTCCACCACCCACTTCGAGGGCGACGAGGAGGGCAACGTCCAGTGGCTGCACATGAGCGAGGTGGAGTTCGTCGACGGCAAGCTGACGCCGAAGCCGGGCACCGAGCGCAAGATCCCGGCCCAGCTGGTCACCCTCGCGATGGGCTTCACCGGCACCGACCGGGACAACGGCCTGGTCGAGCAGTTCGGCCTGGAGCTCGACGAGCGGGGTAACATCGCCCGTGACGCGGACTTCCAGACCAACGTGCCGGGTGTGTTCGTCGCCGGTGACGCCGGCCGCGGCCAGTCGCTCATCGTCTGGGCGATCGCGGAGGGCCGCTCGGCCGCCCGCGGCGCGGACCGCTACCTGACCGGCACCAGCGACCTGCCGGCCCCGATCCGCCCGACGGACCGCGCGCTGACGGTCTGACGCACCGCCACACAGAGCGTCCCGTACAACGGCGTACGGAACACTGACGGCGCCCGCCCCCTGTCCCCGACCGGACGACGGGGCGGGCGCCGCCGCATGCTCAGGGCACCCGGTACGTGTCCCCGTACATCTCCCACACCAGCGGCGTGTCCAGATCCATGTTCCCGGCCTGGAGGAACCGGCGCTGCGCGGTGTCGACCCGCGAGGTGTCGATGCCGGGGCGCTTGGCCTTCATGGCTTCGTGGCGGACGTCGAGGAAGGCGTCCAGGTAGGCCTTCTCGGACCCGCCCTCAGCCGGCGTTTCGGCCTGCTTCATGGCGCGTTCGCGCAGGCCGTAGAAGCCGTCGGCGTCGGTGTCCGGGCCGTGGAAGACCATCGCGTCGTAGTAGACGAACTGGCCCAGCGTGCCGAGGCCGTCCAGCTTGGCGAGGCGGACCGCCGGTTCGAAGTAGACCCGGTCGCGCTCCTCCTCCTGGGCCTCGCGGAACGCCGGCACCTCCGCCTCCGCCTGCCAGGCGGCCGTGAAGCCGGGGTCCAGGCCCTCGTGGGAGTCGGAGCCGTCGACCTTGCGCAGGGCGGGCAGATACTCGGCCAGACCGTTGCCGGGGTGGGCCTCGGTGTAGCGCTCGACCAGGGTGAGCAGGTCGTGGGTGCCGGTGCAGAAGCCGATGATGCCCGCCGTGTAGCCGCAGCCGTCGCCGAGGTCGTCGATGGTGCCGTAGGCGGTGCGCCACCGGGTGGTCGAGTTCTCGGCGCTCGACACCAGTTGCTGCGCCAGCTCCTTCTTCGCGGGGGAGGCGAGCCCCGGCGGCAGGTCGGCGATGAGCGCGTCGTCCGCCTCACGCTCCTGCTCGGCCCGGTCCTTGGCGTCCTCGCGGGACGACTGGGCGGTGGCCGCGGGCGGCGTCACCGGGGTGTCGGCCGAGTCCGTCGGCATGACGAAGTACACGCCCGTGGCGATCACGGGAACGGCCGCCAGGAGCAGCACACCGGCACGTTTCATTGGGGGATACCTCCACCCGTCAGTTCCGACACCTTGATCGCCGCCGTCACCGCCAGCAGCACCAGCAGCCCCGCGCACGCCCCCGCCTGCACCGCCGTCCGGCGCACGTCCCGGGGGGCGTAGGCGAAGGCGAGGGTCACCACACCGCCCGCCAGCAGGCCGCCGAGGTGGCCCTGCCAGGAGGTGAGCCCGGCGGAGACCAGCAGCCACACCAGCAGGAGGGCCATGAACCGGTTGACGGGGGCCATGTCGGCGCCCAGGCGGCGGGCGAGGACGTAGTAGGCGGCCCCCAGGCCGAAGATCGCGCCGGACGCGCCGACCGAGGGCTGCCCGGCGTCGGCCAGCAGCAGTTCGAGCACCGAACCGCCGAGCGCCGACAGCAGATAGAGGACGGCATGGCGGACCCGGCCCAGCATCGGCTCCACGACCCGGCCGAGCTGCCACAGCGTGACCATGTTCATCACGATGTGCAGGATCCCGAAGGTGCCCTCCGCGGGGCCCAGATGCAGGAAGGCGCTCGTGATCAGCCGGTCCCACTCACCGGCCACGACACCGTCGGCGTGGAAGCCCGCCGGGTACACGTCCTGGTAGACGTAGAAGCCGCCGTCCGGACCGACCAGCCTGGCCGTGACCATCGAGAACCGGTCCACGATCTCCGGGCGCACCAACTGCGCCACGTAGGCGAGGACGTTGAGCCCGATCAGGACGTACGTCACCACGGGCGTCGCCGAGACCCGGCCGCCGACGATCGTCCGGGCCTGCCGGACGGACCGCGTCCCCTCCTTCACGCACTCCGGGCAGTGGTGGCCCACGGCCGCCTCGCGCATGCAGTCGGGGCAGATGTACCGGTCGCAGCGGGTGCAGCGGACGTGGCACTCCACCCGTGGATGGCGGTAGCAGGTGGTGACGGTGGACTCGGAATCCACGGCCGGCTCCTCGGGGACGGGACGGACGGTGAGCCGGTGGGGACGGCGGCGAACAAAATAGCGAACAGCTGTGGAGGAGCTTAGAGGCGGGGTTCGCCGTGGCGTACGCTCGGCAGCCAGGTGCCGCACGTCCGGCACGACGAGGCCGCACGTCCGGCACACCGAGGGGGAGTCCGCATGGCCGCGATCAGTCTCACCAAGGTGCAGGAGACCGCGCCCGCGCTGGTCAGCCTGTACAAGAGCGCGGGGGTGTCGCTGACGAAGCACGGCCTGGACGGGCTGCGGGCCGCGGTGTACCTCGTCGTCGACTACTCCGGCTCCATGAAGCCGTACTACAAGGACGGCAGCGTGCAGGCGCTCGCCGACCGGGTGCTCGGCCTGTCCGCGCACCTCGACGACGACGGCACCGTGCCGGTGGTGTTCTTCTCCACGGACGTCGACGCCGTCACCGAGATCGGGCTCGCCGACCACCGGGGACGGATCGAGCGGATCGTGGCGGGCCTCGGGCACATGGGCAGGACCAGTTACCACCTGGCCATGGACGCGGTCATCGACCACTACCTCGCCAGCGGCGCGCGCCACCCCGCCCTGGTCGTCTTCCAGACCGACGGCGGCCCGATCAGCCGGCTCGCCGCGGAGCGGTACCTGTGCAAGGCGGCACGGCTGCCGCTGTTCTGGCAGTTCGTCGGCTTCGGCGACCCTGGCAGCAGGCAGTTCGAGTACCTGCGGGGGCTCGACGAACTGGCCGTGCCGGCCAAGCGGATCGTCGACAACGCCGGTTTCTTCCACGCGGGCCGGGACCCGCAGAAGGTGACCGACGCCGAGCTGTACGACCGTCTGGTGGGCGAGTTCCCCAAGTGGCTGGTGGCCGCACGCGCCCAGGGCATCGTGCGGCCGTCCTGACAGCCGGCGGCCGGTGCGCCGGCCGAACCAGGGGCTCAGCGATTCACTGGTTCAGGGAGAAGCCCAGCACCACGCCCGCGGACACCTCCACCATCCCCGGTGCCAGGTCGCCGGCGGCGGCGCCGCCCCCGCCGCCGTGGCCGCGGTAGTTGCTGAAGGACTCGGCGTCCACGTCCTGGATGTGCAGCACCGGGCCCAGCCGCACGCCCGCCGCCTCCGTGTACACCTCGGCCTTGCGGCGGGCGGCGGCCACGGCCCTGCGCCGGGCCTCGTCCCGCATCGCCGGCTTGTCGTGCACGTCGAACTCGACACCGTCGATGCGGTGCGCGCCCGCGTCGACCGCGTCCACGATCAGCCGCTGGAGGTCGTCCAGCGCGTCCGTGTGGATCGAGTACGCGGCCTGGCAGCCGTAGCCGAGGAACTTCCGGTCGCTGCCGTAACCGCTGTACTCCGAACTGAGCCTGAGCCGGGAGCCGGAGACCGCGGCGTCCGGTATGCCGTGCCCGCGCAGCACCTCCCGCAGCCGCGTCACGGCCGTGCCCGCCTCCTGGAAGGCCTTGTCCGGCGAGGACTCCAGCACGTCCACCGCCAACTTCACCCGCGCCAGCTGCGGTTCGAGCCGCACGCTGCCCGCCCCGAAGACGCTGAGCCCCCAGGGCTGGTCGATCGTCTGTGTCATGCGGGCATTGAAGCAGCTACGCCTGCGACAGGCGTACGGCCGCCCGCTGCTGACGCTCCGTCATCACGGTCAGGAAGCGGATCACGGTCTCCAGCTCCTGCGTGCTGAACTCCTCGCAGGCATCGGCGACGTCCCGGGCCCAGTCCTCGAAGAACACGGCGAACTCGGCGATCTTGTCCTGGTCGAGCTCGACGAGGACCCGGCGCTTGTCCGTGGGGTGCTTGACCCGGCGGACGAAGCCCTTGGCCTCCAGCCGGTCGACGAGGCCGGTGACGGAGGCGGGGGCCAGGCCGGTCAGCCCGGCGAGGTCCTTCGCGGTGAGCGGGCCCCGGCGCTCCAGGTAGTCGAGGGTCTTCTCCTCGGTGGCGTTCAGCCCCTGCTTGGCGGCGACCGCCGAGTGGAACATGACCGTGACCGCGCTGTTCGCCCGGCCGGCGGCCATGAGCCGCCGCAGCGCCTCGGCCCTCCTGTCGTCCGTCTCCCGGTCCTCGCCGTCCATGGCACCAGACTAGCAAACCTTTCGTTCGGTCGAACTAAGGACTTGCGGACGGCGGTCGGGTGATGCGAGTCTTTCGTTAGGTCGAACGAAATGAATTCACGAGTCCGCCGGAGGGCCGACCATGCCCACAACCCTGGCCTCGCCGACATCCGCCGACGCCGAGCCGTACCCCCGTCGCTGGGCCGCCGCCGGCGTGATGACGACCGCCGCCCTGATGGACCTGGTGGACGTGACGATCGTGAACGTCGCGATCCCGTCCGTCGGCCGCGACCTGCACGCCTCCGAGAGCGCCCTGCAGTGGCTGGTCTCCGCCTACCTGCTGGGCTTCGCCGCCACGCTGATCGTCTCCGGCCACCTCGGGGACCGCTTCGGACGCCGGGGCCTGTTCCTCGCCGGAACCGCCGGGTTCGGGCTGGCGAGTCTCGCCTGCGGAATCGCCCAGTCGCCGGGGCAGCTGATCGCCGCGCGGGCCGTGCAGGGCGTGACCGCGGCGGTGCTCATGCCGCAGGTGCTGGGTTCGTTCCGCACCCTGTTCCGGGGCAAGGAGCGCGGGGCCGCCTTCGGGATGTACGGCGCGGTCGCCGGGTTCGCCTCGGCCGTCGGGCTGCTGCTGGGCGGACTGCTGACGGACGCCGACCTGTTCGGCTGGGGCTGGCGGACGGTGTTCCTCGTCAACGTGCCGATCGCCGCACTGACCCTGGTGGCCGCGGTGCTCCTGGTACCGGCGACGAAGGAGCGGTCGGCCGGGCGCCCCGACGCGCTGGGCAGCCCGGTGCTGGCGGCCGGCCTCGTCGCCGTCGTGCTGCCGCTCGTGCAGGGCCAGGACAACGGCTGGCCGCTGTGGGGCTGGCTGTGCCTCGCCGCCGGCGCCTCGGCGGTCGCCGCGCTCGGCGTGTTCGAGGCACGGCGGCACGGCCCCGCGACGGTACCGCTGCTGCCGGCGCGGGCGTTCCGGCTGCCCGCGTTCTCCGTCGGCGTCCTGGTCCAGCTCCTGTTCTCCGTCGGCATGCAGGGCTTCTTCCTGGTCTTCGCCATCTGGCTGCAGGCCGGCCAGGGCTACACACCGATGCAGGCCGGTCTGGTCACCGTGGCCTTCTCGGCGGGCGGCTTCCTGACCGCCCCCGCCGCCGACGCCCTCGCGGTGCGCCACGGGCGACTGGTGCTCGGCGCCGGCGCGCTGATGCTGGCGGCCGGCTTCGGCTGGGTGTGGTCGGCCGTCGCCGACTCCGCCGACGCACACACCGGGGCGTGGCCGCTGGTGCCGGGACTGGTGGTCGCCGGAGCCGGACTGGGCCTCCTGGTGGTGCCCCTGGTCAACGTGGTGCTGTCGGCGGTGCCGGGCGAGCTGGCCGGCGGGGCGTCCGGGATCTTCTCGACGGCGCAGCAGTTCGGCGGCGCGCTGGGCGCGGCCGTGGTGGGCACCGTCTTCTTCCGGCACGCGGGCGACGGACCCACCGAGGCGCTGGGAGCGGCGATGCCGTGGGTCGTCGGCGGCTTCGTCACCTGCGCGGCCCTGTGCGCGGCGCTGCCCCGCCGGGCGGTGGCGGCACACGAGGGCTGAGACGGCGCCGCGGCATGGCCGGCGCCCTGGGGGCAGGCCGGCCCGCTCGGCAATCGCCGGTGCCGGTCAGGACATCCAGCCCGTCCGGCGCTTGAGGACGAGGCCGTTCAGGCCGAAAGCGGGGCCCGGGGCGACAGCCCCCGGCGTCGCCCGCACCCGGCCGGGTGCACGAACACGGCCGGGACACCCTAGGTGTCACACTCCAGCACCGTCCGGCACAGCCCGCACCGAGCCCGCACCCGCCCCCGTACCGGCACCCTGATCCGCTGGTGACAGGTCGGGCAGGGGAAGGACACCCGCAGCGGCCCGCGCACGTCGGGCGTGAACGAGTACGCCACGTCCTCCGGGGCGCCGGGCACGTGCCGGTCCTGGGCGTGACGGCGGTCCCGGGCGTAACGGCGGCGCCCCGCCCAGCCGGCCGCCGTGAGCGGCGGCTGCTGCTCGTCCCGGCGCGCCCGGGCCCTGCCCCTGACGTACGCCTCGTAGGCCTGCGGACTGGTGAACCACACCGAGGGGTCCTCGCCGAAGACCAGCGCCCGCTTGGCCAGCACGTAGCCGAACTCCTCCGGCGTCAGATACCCCAGCTTCTGCGACGACGCCGAATCCTCCCGGTAGGCGTCCAGCAGCAGCCACCCCGCCCCCAGGTACGTCGTCGCGGTGTCCGTGAGGATCTCGTTGTCCCGCGTACCGGGGAAGGACAAACCCAGCCGGTGCAGGTACACGTGCATCACCTCGTGCGCGAGGGCAGCGCCGATGTCCCGTCGATGGGTGCGGAAACGGTCGTTCAGCTCGACGAAATACTCCGGCCCGGCGGCCAGTTCGACATTCGCGGCGTGCGTCATCTCGCGGAACGACACGATCATGCGGGCATCGGGGAGACGGTAGTGACGCACCAGCTCGCGGGCCACCCGCTGAGCTCCCAGATACAGGTCGTCGGTGTCGCAGAACGCCACGTCGGCCGGGGCCACACTGCCCGAGAACGTCTGGATCGTGTCGTACGACAACCGTTTGTACAGCGCGGTGACGGCAGCCCGCACCGTCTCCAGATGCGGGAAGCCGTGCTCGACCGGTCCGCCGTTCGCCACGCCTGAACCCCCAAGACGCCTGAACCCGTCTTCCACTGTACGGGGACCGCCCGAGCACGGCCCGCGCCACCGGACGCAAACCGTTCACCGCCGCACCCCCCTGCGGCAGAATCCGGACCGTGACCGGCGAACAGCAGTCGGTCGTCACCGCCGCCCTGCGGGTGAGCGGCCAGGACGACGTCCTGGAACAGCGGCTCGACGACGAACCGACCGTCTTCAACACCGCGGCCACCGCGGGCGCCCGCCCCGAACCCCTCACCGTCCGCGTCACCGACGACGCGGGCGAACTGGTCGGCGGCCTCACCGCCTGGACCTGGAGCGGCCTGTGCTCCGTGGACCTGCTCCGGGTGCGCGAGGACCAGCGGCACACGGGCCGGGGAGCCGGCTGATGCGCGCCGCGGAGGAGGAGGCCGTCCGGCGCGGCTGCACCGACATGACCGTCTCCACGTACACCTTCCAGGCGCCCCGCTTGCACCAGGGACTCGGCTTCCGGGAGCGGGGCCGTGTCGAGGGCGTGCCGGGCGGCCACCATGACGTGTACTTCCACAAGAGCATCGGGGCGAGCGCGCCCTCCGAGGTCTGAGACGGTGTGGGGCGGTCGGGGGCCCGCACCGTAGGCTGAGCCCCCATGACCACCAGCAACACGGGTACCGGTGCCGTCGACCCCGCCGTCCGCGAGGAGCTGAGCCGGCTGCGCGACAGCATCGACAACATCGACGCCGCCGTCGTCCACATGCTCGCCGAGCGCTTCAAGTGCACCCAGCAGGTCGGCCACCTCAAGGCCCGGCACCAGCTGCCGCCCGCCGACCCGGCCCGCGAGGCGAAACAGATCGCCCGGCTGCGCGCACTCGCCGAGAGCGCCAAGCTGGACCCCGCGTTCGCCGAGAAGTTCCTGAACTTCATCATCGGCGAGGTCATCCGCCACCACGAGCGCATCGCGGAGGACACCGGCAACGGCTCCACGCCCGACAGGGTCCGGCAGACCGCCCCGGGGGAGTGACACGGGGGCGTCCACGGGGCATGCTGCGACGTGCACCCCTGTCGGCCGGCGGGCACCGTCCGCCGGCTCTCTGGACATGAGCTGCGCCGTCCACGAGGGGAGGGACGTCGGGTCATGCCCCCGGATGCCGGGATCCTCATCGTCGACGACCACGAAGACACCCTGTACGCCCTGGAGAGCGCCCTCGCCCCGCTCGGCTACCGGGTCGGCCGGGCCACCAGCGGCGACCAGGCCCTCAAACAGGTGCTCCGCGGCAACGTCGGCCTGCTCCTGCTGGACCTGCGCATGCCCGGCGCCGGCGGACTGGACGTCGTGCGCTACATGCGCCGCCTGGAACAGACCCAGCGCATACCGGTGATCCTCCTCACCGGCTACGGCCCGGACCTCGCACTCAGCTCCACCGCCTTCGCGCTCGGCGTCGCCGACCTCGTCACCAAACCCGTCGACCCCTGGGCGCTGCGCACCAAGGTCCGCTACCTGTACGACGCCCACCAGCACCGCCTCGCCCTGGAAAGAGAGGTGCGCGAACTGCGCGCCCAGCTCCGGGAACACACCGAGGCCGCCGAGCACCACCCGCGCCCCGCGCTGCCGCACCCCGACGCGCCGCCCCGGGACCGCGAACCCCTCCGGCCGGCCCGGGGGGCGCGCGCCGAGGAGTGCGACGACCTCGAAAAAGGCCGGACATAACCCGCGTACCGATCCGCCCCTGTGCCCTGCCCATCACATCAGGCAGCATGTCCTGCATGTCCGTACTGACGCGCGACGAAGCGCAGACCCGTGCCCAGCTCCTCGACGTCCACCACTACACCATCGACCTCGATCTCACCGGTGACGACGAGACCTTCGACTCCCGCACCGCCATCCGGTTCACCGTCCGCGGCGAGACGGGCACCACGGACACCTTCGTCGAGGTCAAGCCCGCCGAGCTGCGCACCGTCACCCTCGACGGACACCCCCTCGACCCCGAAACACTGGACGAGAACCGCCTGCCGCTGAAGAACCTCACCCCCGGCGAGCACGAACTCCGCGTCGACGCCACCATGCGCTACTCCCGCACCGGCGAGGGCATGCACCGCTTCACCGACCCCACCGACGGCGAGACCTACGTCTACACGCAGCTGTTCATGGACGACGTACAGCGCGTCTTCGCCGCCTTCGACCAGCCCGACCTCAAGGCCGTCTTCGACCTCACCGTCACCGCGCCCCAGGGCTGGACCGTCCTCGCCAACGGCATCACCGAACACACCGGGGACGGCCGGTGGAAGGCCGCCACCACCCCCCTGATCTCCACCTACCTCGTCGCCGTCGCCGCCGGCCCCTGGCACTCCGTGCGCACCGAACACCGCGGCCTGCCCTTCGGCATCCACTGCCGCCGCTCCCTCGCCCCCCACCTCGACGCCGACGCCGACGAACTCCTCGACGTCACCCGCGCCTGCTTCGACCGCTACCACGAGAAGTTCGACGAGCCCTACCCCTTCGACTCCTACGACCAGGCGTTCGTCCCCGAGTTCAACGCCGGCGCCATGGAGAACCCCGGACTCGTCACCTTCCGCGACGAGTTCGTCTTCCGCTCCGCCGTCACCGACACCGAACGGCAGACCCGCGCCATGGTCATCGCGCACGAGATGGCCCACATGTGGTTCGGCGACCTCGTCACCCTCAGGTGGTGGGACGACATCTGGCTCAACGAGTCCTTCGCCGAGTACATGGGCTACCAGACCACCGCCGAGGCCACCCGCTTCACCGACACCTGGACCGACTTCGGCGTCGCCCGCAAGTCCTGGGGCTACGACGCCGACCAGCGCCCCTCCACCCACCCCGTCGCCCCCGAGAACGTCGAGGACACCGCCTCCGCCCTCCTCAACTTCGACGGCATCTCCTACGCCAAGGGCGCCTCCGCCCTGCGCCAGCTCGTCGCCTGGCTCGGCGAGAAGGACTTCCTCGCCGGCATCAACACCCACTTCGCCCGCCACAAGTTCGCCAACGCCACCCTCGCCGACTTCATCGACTCCCTCGCCGCCGCCACCGACCGCGACGTCCACGCCTGGGCCGACGCCTGGCTGCGCACCACCGGCGTCGACACCCTCACCCCGCACATCACCCCCGGCCCGGACGGCACCTGCACCCTCACCGTCGACCGCACCGGCGAGCGCCCCCACCGCATCGCCGTCGGCCTCTACGACCAGGACCTCACCGACGGCCGGCTCACCCGACGCGACCGCCTCGAACTCGACGTCCCCCAGAGCGAACCCCACCCCATCGGCAAGCGACCCGCCCTCCTCGTCCTCAACGAAGGCGACCTCACCTACGCCAAGGTCCGCTTCGACGCCCCCTCCTTCGACACCGTCCGCACCGCCCTCGCCGGCCTCCCCGACGCGCTCACCCGCGCCGTGGTGTGGAACGCACTCCGCGACGCCGTCCGCGACGGCGAACTCCCCGCCACCGCCTACCTGGACATCGCCCGCACCCACCTCCCCCGCGAGACCGACCTCGCCGTCGTCGAGGGCGTCCTCGCCTTCGCCACCGCCCAGGTCGCCGACCGCTACGTCACCCCCGAACAGCGCCCCGCCGCCCTCGCCACCCTCACCGATCTGTGCCGCGACCTCATCCGCCGCACCGAGGACGGCGACCACCCCGGGCTGCGCCTCATCGCCGTACGCCACCGCATCGACACCGCCGCCCACCCCGACACCATCGCCGCCTGGCTCGCCGACGGAACCGTCCCCGGCGGCCCCGAACTCGACCCCGAACTGCGCTGGCGCGTCCTCACCCGCCTCGCCGTCCTCGGCGCCACCGACGAGAGCGCCATCGCCGCCGAACTGCAGCGCGACCCCAGCGCCACCGGCCAGGAGGGCGCCGCCCGCTGCCGCGCCGCACTGCCCGACCCCGAGGCCAAGAGCCGCGCCTGGGCAGCCATGTTCGCCACCGACGACCTCTCCAACTACCTGTTCACCGCCACCGCCCGGGGCTTCTGGCAGCCCGAACAGGCCGACCTCGTACGCGACTACGTACCGCGCTACTACGCCGAGGCCGTCGCCGTCGCCGCCCGCCGCGGCCCCGCCATCGCCGACGCCGCCGGGCGCTGGGCCTTCCCCACCCACGCCGTCGACGCCGACAACCTCCGCCTCGGCCAGGAATGCCTCAGCGACGCCGACCCGATCCCCGCACTGCGCCGCAAACTCGTCGACCAGCTCGACGACCTGGCCCGCGCCCTGCGGGTGCGCCGGGCCCAGGCCGGCTGACACGGCACACGGCCGGCCCACGGCGCCCTGCGCCCCGGGCCGGCCACACCCCGTGAGAGGGTTCCGACACGCTTTCCCCGCACGGCAGTACCCACTTTCGGGTTCTGATCGTCGGGCTCTCCGGGCGCGGGCAGGCAACCGCGTACAAGCTGGGACTCCCCGCCGTCCCCGCACCCGGAGGACAACCCATGAGCACGCCTCCCCTCGCCTCGGGTCCCCACGGCCCCGACGCCCTGCGGCCCCTGCTCGACACCGTGCTCCACGCACTCCACGCCGGCACGGCGGCACGCGGCGGCCCCCTGCCCGCCGGCGGACCCGACGCCGTCACCGCCCGGGTACGGGACGCGGCCGGCGACGTCCTGCCCGACACCGGCGACCCCGACGCCCTGCGCACCCTCGTCACCGCGCTCACCGAAGGCGCCGCCGACCCCGCCCACCCCCTGTGCGCCGCCCACCTGCACGGCCCGCCCCTCGCCGTCGCCACCGCCGCCGACCTGGCCGCGAGCGTCCTCAACCCCTCCCTCGACTCCTGGGACCAGGCACCCGCCGCCTCCGCCCTGGAGACCCTCGTCACTCACGCCCTCGCCCGCGAGACCGGCGCCGCCGACGCCCTCGTCACCACCGGCGGCACCGAATCCAACCAACTCGCCCTCCTGCTCGCCCGCGAAGCCGCCGGCGGGACCCTACGGCTCGTCCACGGCGCGAACGCCCACCACTCACTGCCCCGCGCCGCCTGGCTCCTCGGACTCCCCGCCCCCGTCGTCGTCCCCGCCCCCACGGGCACCCTCGACCCCGCCGCCCTCGACGAAGCCCTCGACCAGGTGCCCGGCCCCCACCTCGTCGCCGCCACCGCCGGCACCACCGACGCCGGCCTCATCGACCCCCTCCCCGAGATCGCCGACCGCTGCGCCGCCCACGGAGCCCGCCTCCACATCGACGCCGCCTACGGGGCCGGCCTGCTGTTCTCCGACCGGCACCGCCCGAAACTCACCGGCCTCGACGCCGCCCACACCGTCGCCCTCGACCTGCACAAACTCGGCTGGCAACCCATCGCCGCCGGCCTCCTCACCGTGAAGAACCCCGACGACCTCACCGCACTGGACCAGCGCGCCGACTACCTCAACGCCCACGACGACACCGAAGCCGGACTCCCCGACCTCCTCGGCCGCTCCCCGCGCACCAGCCGCCGCCCCGACATCCTCAAGATCGCCGTCACCCTCAAGACCCTCGGCCGCGACGGCCTCGGCGCCCTCGTCGACCGAGTCTGCGACCTCGCCCAGCAGTTCGCCGACCTCGTCACCGGCCACCCCGGCTTCGAACTCCACGCCCCGCCCACCATCAGCACCGTCCTGTTCCGGCCCACCGACGCCACCGACCACACCGTCGCCACCATCCGCCGCACCCTCCTCACCACCGGCCGCGCCGCCCTCGGCCGCGCCCGCGCCGACGGCCGGCTCTGGCTCAAGGCCACCCTCCTCAACCCCCGCACCCGGCCCGACGACCTGGCAGACCTCCTGCACCTCGTGGAAGGAAACACCCCCCGATGACCCCCGCGCCGCACCCCCCACACCACGAGCCCGGCACCCCCCGCGACCTCGTCGGCATCGGCATCGGCCCCTTCAACCTCTCCCTCGCCGCCCTCGCCGACCCCCTCACCGGGCTCGACACCGCCTTCTACGACCAGCGCCCCGCCTTCCACTGGCACCCCGGACTCCTCATCGACGGCGCCCGCATCCAAGTCCCCTTCCTCGCCGACCTCGTCACCCTCGCCGACCCCGCCAGCCCCTGGACCTTCCTCAACCACCTCAAGTCCCGCCGACGCCTCTTCCCCTTCTACTTCGCCGAGCGGTTCCACATCCAACGCACCGAATACGACGCCTACTGCCGCTGGGTCGCCGAGAACCTCCCCACCCTCCACTTCGGCCACCAGGTCGACGCCGTCCGCTGGAACCCCGAACGCCACCTCTTCGAAGTCGACCACACCCGACTCGGCACCGACGGAGAAGCCGAAGCCCTCGGCCGCACCTACACCAGGAACATTGTCCTCGGCATCGGCACCGAACCCCACGTCCCCGACCCGCTCAGGCCCCTAGCCGACGCCCCCGGCGTCCCCGTCGTCCACTCCGCCGACTACCTCGACCACCGCGACGCCCTCCTCGCCGCCGGACACGTCACCGTCATCGGCACCGGCCAGTCGGGCGCCGAGATCTTCCTCGACCTGCTCCGCAACCGCCCCGCCGGACACGAACGACTCCACTGGCTCGGCCGCACCGAAGCCTTCGCCCCCATGGAGTACTCGAAACTCGGCCTGGAGCACTTCACCCCCGACTACACCCGCTACTTCCACGCCCTGCCCGAACCCGTCCGCGACCGCCTCGTCACCGCACAGTGGCAACTCCACAAAGGCATCGACGCCGACACCGCCGCCGCCATCCACGACGAGCTCTACCGCCGCACCCTCGACGACGGCTGGCCCGACACCGTCCTCACCCCCGGCGTCCACGTCCGCACCGCCGGCCGCATCGCCACCACCAAGATCGAACTACACCTCGAACACACCCAGCAGAACACCCGCACCCGCCTCACCACGGACGCCGTCGTCCTCGCCACCGGCTACCGCGAACGCCCCCTCGGCCGCATCCTCGCCGGCCTCGACCCCTACCTGCGCCGCGACAGCCACGAACGCCCCCGCATCGACGAACGCTTCCGCCTCGTCCTCGACCCCTGCGTCACCGGCTCCGTCTACGTCCAGAACGCCGAGACCCACACCCACGGCGTCGGCGCACCCGACCTCGGCCTCGCCGCCTGGCGCAGCGCCACCATCCTCAACGACCTCACCGGAAACGAGCCCTACCCCCTGCCGGCCCGCACCGCCTTCACCACCTTCGGCCTGGAGCAGCAACAGCCCCAGATCCCGTCCGCACGCAGGCCACGCGCGCTCACCCCCCTGGGGGACGGAATCTGAGGCTGCCCCGCACCCTCCCGTTAGAACACCGGCGTACCGTCCCGCGTCAGCCGCCAGTCCACCGACGCGAAGTCCTTCGGATCCAGCACACCCTTCGCCGTCGCCCACTCCGCGATCCGCGTCCGGATCTCCGTCGACTCCGACCACAGCTCCTTGGCCGACGCCACATGCGGGAACGCACCGCCACCGTTGGCACGGTAGTTGTTCACCGCCAGCACGAACTGCTGAGCGTCGTCCAGCGGAGCACCACCGAACGCCAGGTTCCTGATCCGGGAACCGGGCGCCTGAGCGATGTCGATCTCGTACGTCAGCCCCGACACATAGTCGTAGTTGTAGTCCGGACGGCCGTTCGCGTTCGTCAGCTTGTCCACGTCGACCGGTGCGCCGGCCGCGGTCCGCACGTAGTACTCCGCCGAGTACTCCAGATACGCCCGCACCTGCGCACCCGTCAGCAGCTTCGCCACCAGCGTGTTGTCGTACACGTACAGACTCGACAGGTCCCGGATCGTCACCTCGCCCGCCGGGATCTCGGACGTACGCGAGAACGGCGACGCCTGCGCCAGCACCGGCAGCGACGCGTACTCCGTACCCGCCAGCGCCGACCTGACCACGTCCTCCTGCACCTTGGTGATCAGATCGATGATCGGCGCGTCCTTGAACCGCGCCTCCACCGTCGTCAGCGTCTCGGTCGCCGTCCCCACCACCTGGTTGACGTACGCCACCACCTTCGCGTGCTCGTCCGCCAGCAGCCTGGTGATCCGCGGGTCGTCGGCGACGGTGTTGGAGTTGCGCAGCGACGCCCTGACCGACTCCACGTGCCAACGGCCCCGCTCGAAGACCAGCTCGAAGTCGAACAGCGTCAGCCGCTCGGCATAGCACAGCGGCTCCGACAGCACGACCGTCTTCCCGGTGCTGTCGTTGGTCACCCTCAGCTCCGGGATCTCCACGTGCGCGTGCCCGACGAGGATGGCGTCGATGCCCGGCACCTGCCTCGCCACGTTCGCCGCCGCGTTCTCCACGTACGGCACCTGGTCACCGTACGACGACGTGCCCGACGAACCCGAGTGCGCCGACACGACCACGACGTCCGCACCCATCGAGCGCAGCTTCGGCACCCACTTCGCCGCCTGCTCCTCCAGACCGGGGAACGCCAGCTTCCCCTGCACGTACGCCTTGTCCCAGATCGCGATACCCGGGTTGGTCAGACCCAGCACCGCCACCTTCACCGGCGGCGCGCCCTTCACCCGGAACGTCTTCATGAAGTACGGCGGGAAGGCGGGCTTCAGCGTCCTGGCGTCCACCGCGTTCGCACCCAGCAGCGGGAAACGGCACTGCTCCTCGAACTTCCGCAGCGTTTCGATGCCGTAGTTGAACTCGTGGTTGCCGAGGGCCACCGCGTCGTAGCCGATCGCGTTCATCGCCTGCGCCATCGGGTGCACCGGACCGCCCTCGGCGGTGATCGGGTCGACCTTCGCGTAGTAGTACGTCAGCGGCGTGCCCTGAATCGTGTCACCCGCGTCCAGCAACAGCGTGTTGTGCCGGCCCTTCTCCTCACGGACCTCGTTCACCAGCGTCGAGATGCGGGCCAGGCCCTGGGCGTTGCCCGCCGTGTCCGCGTACTCCGCGTCCTTGAAGTAGTCCCAGTTGAAGACGTGCCCGTGCAGGTCGGTCGTGCCCATCACCGTCAGCGCGTACCGCTTGGACCCGCGCCCCCTGCCCGCCGGTGCGGCCGCGGTCGCCGGGGCCGCCGCCGTACCGGCTATCGCGACCCCCGCCCCCGTCACGGCGGATCTCTTCAGGAACTTCCGGCGGTTCAACGGCATGACCGACTCTCCTAGCGACGCACCATCAACAACGCGCGTAGATTCTGTCCTGGACATGCCTCGTGTCAACAGGCCCCTCACGTTGCGATCTGATGACCGGTCGGCTCCGCCGTCGCCCGGAAATGCTCATCAGAGCACCTCGTCGCACAATTCAACACTTGTCAATGACCCTTTACTGAAAGGTGGTTGAGTAGTCATGCGCGGCCAATTCGCTACCCACCGGTAAGTCATAGGCTCGACCCATGCGCCGAGCAAAGATCGTCTGTACTCTTGGGCCCGCCACCGACTCGTACGATCAGATCAAAGCCCTGGTCGACGCCGGAATGGACATCGCCCGCTTCAATTTCAGCCACGGCACCCACGCCGAACACGAAGAGCGATACCAGCACGTCCGAAAGGCGTCCGACGAAACCGGCCACAGCGTCGGCACCCTCGCCGACCTTCAAGGTCCGAAGATCCGCCTCGGCCGCTTCACCGAAGGCCCCGTACTCCTCGAACGCGGCGACACCTTCACCATCACCGTCGAAGAACACGTCGAAGGCGACCGCCACATCTGCGGCACCACCTACGCCGGCCTCGCCACCGACGTCACCCCCGGCGAACGCATCCTCGTCGACGACGGCAAGGTCAGCCTCGAAGTCACCGACGTCGACGGCCCCCGCGTCCACACCAAGGTCGTCGAGGGCGGCATGGTCTCCGACCACAAGGGCCTCAACCTCCCCGGCGTCGCCGTCTCCGTCCCCGCCCTGTCCAAGAAGGACGAGGACGACCTGCGCTGGGCCCTGCGCACCGGCTTCGACGTCATCGCCCTCTCCTTCGTCCGCAGCGGACGCGACATCGTCGACGTCCACCGCATCATGGACGAAGAAGGCCGCAGGCTCCCCGTCATCGCCAAAATCGAAAAACCCCAGGCCGTCGAGAACATCGACGACATCGTCGCCGCCTTCGACGGCATCATGGTCGCCCGGGGCGACCTCGGCGTCGAAATGCCCCTCGAACTCGTGCCGATCGTCCAGAAGCGTGCGATCAAACTCGCCAGGCGCAACGCCAAACCCGTCATCGTCGCCACCCAGATGCTCGACTCGATGATCGACAACTCCCGCCCCACCCGCGCGGAAGCCTCCGACGTGGCCAACGCCGTCATCGACGGCACGGACGCGGTGATGCTGTCCGGCGAGACCAGCGTCGGCAAACACGCGATCGAGACGGTCCGGACGATGGCCCGCATCGTCGAGGCGTCCGAGGAGGACCTCCTCGCCCGCGGCCTGCCCCCGCTCACCGAACGCAACAAGCCCCGCACCCAGGGCGGCGCGGTCGCCCGCGCGGCGGCGGAGATCGGCGACTTCCTCGGCGCGAAGTACCTGGTCGCCTTCACCCAGTCCGGCGACACGGCCCGCCGCCTGTCCCGCTACCGCTCACCCATCCCGCTCCTCGCCTTCACCCCCGAACCGGCGACCCGCTCACAGCTCAACCTCACCTGGGGCGTGGAGACCTTCCTCGGCCCGCACGTCGACTCCACCGACGCGATGGTCGACCAGGTGGACGAACTGCTGTCCGAGTACGGCCGCTGCGAGAAGGGCGACGTCGTGATCATCACGGCCGGCTCCCCGCCCGGGGTCTCGGGCACGACGAACCTGGTGCGGGTGCACCGCATCGGCGAGGACTGACCGGCTGCGCGGCACGGGTCCCGGGTCAGTACTTGGGGCCCACGTGGGCGTCCATGAGGGTCACGGAGGCTTTGCGGGCGACGGAAATGTTGAAGGGGTCGCTGCCGCGGGCGAGGGTCGTCCACTCGACACCGACCTTGTCGAGAGTGTCCGTGAACAGCTTCCGGATGTCGTCCGACTTGTTGGCGAAGAGATACCGCGGATACTCGTACCGCTTGCGCACGCCGCCCACGAGGCGAGTCGTCCAGTTGCTGATCCGGCAGCCGTCGGAGTGGATCAAGCCCCGGATGAACTCCCAGGGGTGGGCGTCGACGATCTCCTGCTGCCAGGGGTCGAGTGCAATGATGCGGTTGTGCTTTTTGCCGGGGCCGTGCTGAGGGAAGAGACAGTGCAGGTGCTTCGAGTAGACCTTCACGTTGCAGCAGCCGGTCTTACGGACACGACAGACTGAGCTGTCGGGGAAGACCGTGCGCATGGCCTGTTCGCAGTCGTCCATGAGCCCGGGCCACGAGTCGGCGCAGGTGATCATGAGGTTGGGTACACGGTGCTCGGAGTAGTGGCTGATGTGGCCGTCGCCGAGGTAGAGAGCCAGTAAGTAGCTATAGGCGGGCTCGTCCAGTTCCCGCCCATGACACCTGGGGCAGCTCGGGTCATGCTTGCCTGGGCACTCGCCCCGCTTGGCCCGGTCCAGGTGTTTCCAGTAGCTGATGGTGCCCGCCGGAACGTTCAGTTTGCGCGCCACATCCGCGTTCTTTGCGCCGCCGCGCAGCAGTGTGAGGGCCTTCTGTCGCACGTCAGTGCTGTGGAAGTTCATGCGATTACCGTGCGTCACCAAGGGGGAAGACGTGCAGCAAAAAGCGGAGGTTCACGAGAACGTGAGCCTCCGCTTCTGTATGTGCCCGGTGTGGGATTCGAACCCACATGCCCAAAGGGCACGGCATTTTGAGTGCCGCGAGTCTGACCAGTTCCTCCAACCGGGCAAGATTGGCGACCGCTGCGAAGTGTACCGGTTCACCTCGACCCGTCGCAGCTAGGTAGGCTCTTGGGAGCAGTACTGCCTGCCCCGGAACAAGGAGCGCCACGTGACCGCCCCCGAGTCGCCCCAGCCCGTAGACGTGCCCGAAGACGACAAGTCGCACGTGCCTCCGCTGACGACCCGTGTCGTCATCGCCGAGGACGAGGCGCTCATCCGGCTCGATCTCAAAGAGATGCTGGAGGAGGAGGGCTACTCGGTCGTCGGTGAGGCCGGTGACGGTGAGCAGGCCGTCGAGCTGGCGCGGGAGCACCAGCCGGACCTGGTGATCCTGGACGTGAAGATGCCGAAGCTGGACGGCATCTCCGCGGCCGAGAAGATCGCGGAGGAGGGCATCGCGCCGGTGCTGATGCTGACCGCGTTCTCGCAGCGCGACCTGGTGGAGCGGGCCCGGGACGCCGGGGCGATGGCGTATCTCGTGAAGCCGTTCAGCAAGAGTGACGTCGTCCCGGCGATCGAGATGGCCGTCTCGCGGTTCACGGAGCTGAAGGCGTTGGAGAAGGAGGTCGCGGACCTCTCCCAGCGGCTGGAGACGCGGAAGCTGGTGGACCGGGCGAAGTCGGTGCTGCAGACGGAGTACGGGCTGACCGAGCCGGCCGCGTTCCGGTGGATCCAGAAGACGTCGATGGACCGGCGGATGTCGATGCAGCAGGTGGCCCAGGCGGTCATCCAGGACGCCGAGGAGAAGAAGGCGTCCAAGGGCTGAGACGCCCCGAGGTGTGGGTGAGGCCCGCGTCCCCTGACCGGCAGGGGGCGCGGGCCTCGTCGTACGCGCGGCCGTCGGTGTCAGTCCTCGCCGAGGTACGCCTTGCGGACGGACTCGTCGTGGAGGAGGTCCTGGCCGGTGCCGGACAGGACGATGTTGCCGACCTCCATGACGTGGGCGTGGTCGGCGAGGGAGAGGGCGGCCTGGGCGTTCTGCTCGACGAGCAGGATGGTGGTGCCCTGGGACTTCAGCTCGGCGATGGTCGCCATGATCTTCTGCATCATGATCGGCGAGAGGCCCATGGAGGGTTCGTCGAGCATGAGCAGCTTGGGCTGGGACATGAGGGCGCGGCCCATGGCGAGCATCTGCTGCTCGCCGCCGGAGAGGGTGCCCGCGGCCTGCTTGCGGCGTTCGCCGAGGATGGGGAAGAGGTCGTAGGCGCGCTGGATGTCCTTCTCGATGCCGGGCTTGTCGCTGCGGAGGAAGGCGCCGAGGCGGAGGTTGTCCTCGATCGTCATGCGCGGGAAGATGTGCCGCCCCTCGGGGGAGTGGGCGAGTCCCAGGGAGACGATCTCGTGGGCGGGGACCTTCTTGAGCGACTTGCCCCCGAACTTGATCTGGCCGCCGACCGGCTTGAGGAGGCCCGACAGGGTGCGCAGGGTGGTGGTCTTGCCGGCGCCGTTGGTGCCGATGAGGGTGACCACCTCACCGGCGTCGACCTTGAAGGAGATGCCCTTGACGGCTTCGATCTTGCCGTAGGCGACGCGGAGGTCCTCGACCTCGAGCAGAGCGGTCATCGGTCGTTCTCCTTGCCGGCCGCGTTGTCCGTGGTGGTGTCGGCCTGGGCGGCCTCGGCGGCCTCCACCTCGGCGGCCTCGGCCGCGCCGGGGTCGTTGTCCAGGGGCTCGCCGAGGTAGGCGGCGATGACCCGTTCGTCGCCCTGGACGGTCGCGCTGTCGCCTTCGATGAGCTTCTGGCCCTGGACGAGGACGGCGACGCGGTCGCAGAGGTTGAAGATGAACCGCATGTCGTGCTCGATGACGAGGACGGCGATGCCCTTGTCGCGGATGGCGAAGACGAGTTCCTCGGTGGCCCGGGTCTCCTGGGGGTTCATGCCGGCCGTCGGCTCGTCCAGGAGCAGCAGGCCCGGTTCACTGGCGAGTGCGCGGGCGATCTCCAGCTTGCGCTGCTCGCCGTAGGGCAGGTTCCGTGCGAGGTGGTCGGCCTTGTCGGCGAGGCCGACGAACTCCAGCAGTTCCATGGCGCGTTCTCGGGAGGCGGCCTCCGCCTTGTGGAAGCCGGGTCCGCGCAGGACGGCCGACCAGAAGCCTTCCTTGGTGCGGGTGTGGCGGCCGACGAGGACGTTCTCCAGCACCGTCATGTTGGCGAACAGGCGGATGTTCTGGAAGGTCCGGGCGATGCCGGCGGCCGTCACCTTGAAGGATTTGGCCGGAAGGACCCGGCCCTTGTAGCGGACCTCGCCCTCGGTGGGGATGTACAGGCCGGTCAGGCAGTTGAAGAAGGTGGTCTTGCCGGCGCCGTTGGGGCCGATGAGACCGACGATCTCGCCGCTGTTGACGGTGAGGTCGACGCCGTTCACGGCGGTCAGGCCGCCGAAGCGCATGGTGACGCCGCGTGCGTCGAGGACGGTGGTGCCGGGGGCGGGGGTGCCCGGGGTGGTGTCCTTGGTGGTGGTGTCGGTGGTCATGTGGTCAGGCCCCTGTCTTGCTCAGGGTGGTGGGCGCTTCGGCCTCTTCGTGGAATTCCAGCTTGCGGCGCCTGTTGGCGATGAGACCTTCCGGACGGAAGCGCATGAGCAGGACGAGCGCGAGTCCGAAGGCGAAGAGCTGGTAGTCGCCGAGGAACTGGAGCTTGTTGGGGATCAGGAAGAGCAGCGAGGCACCGATGAGCGGTCCCGCGATGGTGCCCATGCCGCCGAGCACGACCGCGGCGAGCAGGAAGGCGGAGTTGGGCGGGGTGGTACCCGCGAAGAGGTACTGCTCGGGCGTGACCGTGTAGGTCACGTGCGCCTGTACGGTGCCGGCCAGGCCGGCGAGGGTGGCGCCGACGGCGAACGCGATGAGTTTGACGCGGAAGCCGTTGATGCCCATGGCCAGGGCCGCGGTCTCGTCCTCGCGGATGGCGACCCAGGCACGGCCGATGCGGGAGTCGCCGCTGCGCCGGAAGACGAGGACGACGACGGCCGTGATGATGAGCATCAGGAAGAAGTAGTTGGCGAACCGGCCGATGGTGAAGCCGCCGATGTCGTGCTGGGTCCCGAGGTCGAAGCCGAGGATCTTGAGGTCGGGGATGGACGAGACGCCGTTGGAGCCGTTGGTGAGGTCCGGTCCGGAGGTGCCGTCGAGGTTGTTGGCGGTGATGCGGAAGATCTCACCGAAGCCGAGGGTCACGATGGCGAGGTAGTCGCCGCGCAGCCGCAGGGTGGGGGCGCCGATCAGGACACCGAAGATCAGGGATGCGACGGCGCCGACGATGACTGCGGCCCAGAAGGGGAAGTGGACGTCGAAGGGCGAGCTGGGCGAACCGGAGACCAGCGCGGCCGCGTAGGCGCCGACGCCGAGGAAGGCGACGTAGCCGAGGTCGAGCAGGCCCGCGAGGCCGACGACGATGTTCAGGCCGAGGGCGACCGTGGCGAAGATGAGGATGTAGACGCCGAGGGTGGCGTACTGGTCGTCGGACTGGGTGAAGGGGAAGCAGGCGGCCGCGACGAAGGCGCCGCAGACGGTGATGTTCTGGTGCCGGGAGGTGATCTCGGTGGCCTGGGCGACCAGTCCGGCCTTGTTGAGGGCGGCGAAGCCGAGGCCGGCGGTGATCAGGAAGCCCACGAAGAGTTCGTCGTACTCGGTGCCGATGCCGTAGGTGAAGACGAGCAGGGCGATGGCGAGGATCGCGACGATGATCAGGATCTCGACGTAGGAGGACAGGGGGCGCACGGGACGCGCGCTGCCGGTGGCGAAGGCGGCCCTGACGGTCTGCCAGTTGTGGGCGGTGGTGTGCTTGAACTGCTCCCAGCCTGTGTCGTCGGGGTCGAACGGGTCCGGTTCGGGGCGTTCGAAGGGCAGGGCGAGCGAGCCGAGGACCGCGATCAGGGTGGCGACGGCCGCGATGTAGCCGCCGGGCTCCAGGTTGACCAGGCCGCCGAGCTGGGCGCTGATCGCGATGACGGTGTACCAGGTGGTGGCGAAGGCGGCGAGCGCGGCGAACTTGAGTGCCGCGTCGGCGCCGGCGGGCACCAGCCAGCGCAGTCCCTTGACGCCGTACGAGGCGAGGCCGAACAGGGTGGTGAGGGCGCCGGCGATGAGGACCAGGACCTGCAGGCCGCCCGGGTAGCCGTAGACGGTGAGGTCGCCGGGGAACTCGGCGGTCCAGGTCCAGGCCAGGAAGGTGGAGACGACGGTGAGGACGCCGCCGCCGGTGGCGAGGGCGCGGCCGATGTGCGGGGGTATGCCGATGAGGCCGGAGGTGTCGGTCGCGGCGGAGGCGCCGGCGGTCTTCGGAGCGGTGGTCTGTGTGGTCATCGGTGTCACGCCCTGTCCGCAACGCGTTCGCCGAGCAGGCCCTGTGGCCTGAACAGCAGCACGAGGATGAGGAGGATGAAGGCCCAGACGTCCGCCCAGGACTGGCTGCCGAGCTTGTCCAGACCGGGTACGTCGGCGATGAAGGCGGTGGCCAGGGTCTCGGCGACGCCGAGTACGACGCCGCCGATCATGGCGCCGTAGATGTTGCCGATGCCGCCGAGGACGGCCGCCGTGAATGCCTTGAGGCCGAGGATGAAGCCCATCCGGAAGTCGATGTCGCCGTACTTCAGGCCGTTGGCGACGGCTCCGACGGCGGCGAAGAGGGCGCCGAGGGCGAAGGCGACCACGATGATGCGGTCGGTGTTGATGCCCATCAGCTTGGCGGTGTCCGGGTCCTGCGCGGTGGCCTGCATGCCGCGGCCGGTGCGGGTGCGCATCACGAAGAAGGCGAGGATGGCCATGCTGATGGGGGCGGCGATCAGCAGGAAGATGTCACCGGTCTGGATCGTGACACTGCCGATGTGGAACGGGCCGCCGTCGATCTGCGGGAAGCTGATCTTCGACTTGGCTCCGGGGTACCAGGCCCACACGGCCTGCTGGAGGGCGAGGGAGAGGCCGATGGCGGTGATGAGGGGCGCGAGGCGGGGGGCGCCGCGCAACGGGCGGTAGGCGAACCGTTCCGCCCCGACGGCCACGGTGACGGAGACCACCATGGCGCCGATGAGCATCAGGGGAAGGGCGATCAGCATGGAGGTGCCGTCGGGCAGGATGTAGAGATAGACCGTGAGTGCGCCGAAGGCGCCGGTCATGAAGATCTCGCCGTGGGCGAAGTTGATGAGCTGGACGATGCCATAGACCATTGTGTAGCCGATGGCGACCAGCCCGTACATGGATCCCAGTAGCAGGCCGTTGACCAGCTGCTGCGGCAGTTCGTTCACCGCATGTCCTCCGAGACTTTCGGAACTATCGACGGATGTGGCCGGATGCGAGTCCGCGCGGGGCGCCTGTGGAACAGCGCCCCGCGCGGCTCGTGATCACGTGATCGGTGATGCGGGAGGTGGGTCAGCCGGTGTAGGTGCCGGACTTCACCGACTTCCAGGCACCGTTCTCGACGGCGTACACGGTGAGCTGCTTGTTCGTCGCGTCACCGAACTCGTCGAAGGAGACCTTGCCGGTCACTCCGTCGAAGGAGACGTTCTGCATGGCGTCCACGACCTTGGCGCGGGCGTCGTCGGGAAGCTTGCCGTCGTTGTCCTCGACGACCTTCTTGACGGCCTCGATGATCGCCCAGGCGGAGTCGTAGGAGTAGCCGCCGTACGCCTCGTAGGCCTCCTTGTATCCGGCGGCCTTGTAGTTGGCGACGAACTCCTTGGCGGAGGGGAGCTCCTCGACCGGCGCGCCGACGGAGGTGGCGAGGTCGCCGGTGCCGCTGGCGCCGGCGAGCTTGATGAAGTCGGCGCTGTAGATGCCGTCACCGCCGACCAGCGGGATCTTCGCGCCGGCGGCCTTGATCTGCTTGCTGAGCGGGCCGGCCTGCGGGTATTCGCCGCCGTAGTAGACGACGTCGGCACCGGAGTTCTTGACCTTGGTGGCGACGGCGTTGAAGTCCTTGGTGTCCGGGTTGATGTGCTCGGTGCCGACGACCTTGCCGCCGAGCTTCTTGAACTCCTCGCTGAAGGTGGCGGCCAGACCGGCGCCGTAGGTCTTCTTGTCGTCGATGACGAAGACCTTCTTCTTCTTGGAGTCGTTGTAGACGTACTGCGCGGCGAACGGGCCCTGGATGGCGTCCGTGGTCGCGGTGCGGAAGTACGACTTGTACGGCCGGACCTTCTTGGTCTGCCAGTCCACGCCCTGCGTGAGCGCGGGGTTGGTGTTGGCCGGGGAGACCTCGACCAGCTTGGCCGTGTCGAAGACCTTCTGCATGGACTCGCCGACGGACGAGTTCAGCGGGCCGACGACACCGAGGACGTCGTCGTTGGCGACGAGCTTGGTGGCGTTCTGCTGGCCGACCGAGGGCTGGCCCTGGTCGTCGAGGGCTTCGATCTCGAACTTGATGCCCTCGACGTAGTTGTCCTTGTTGGCCGTCTTGGCCGCGAGGTCCACCGAGTTCTTGATGCCGAGGCCCAGCGCGGACAGGTCGCCGGTCAGCGGGGCGTCGACGCCGATGACGACGGTGGTGCCGCCGCCGCCGTTACCGGAATCGGAGCCGCCGCCGTCGTCGTCGCGCGAGCCGCAGGCGGTGAGGGTGAGCGCTCCCGCCGCCAGAGCGGCGGTGATGGCGATGAGCGAACGTTGACGCACGATCAGTCCTTTCCCCTGGCACAGCCGTTTCCCCGTGGAGACGGCCGAGTCGAGCGCTGGGCGGAAGTGACAATCCGACGGCGCGGTGACTGGCCGTGACTCTAAGCGTGTGTGGGGAACGTGGAGGAGGGTCTGACAGAGGCTGTGACGCTCTTGTTATGACACGGGGTAATGCAGAGCGGTACTGGCTGGGAAGAAGGGCGGAATTCAGGCCGATTCGCCCGGTCCACATAGTGAGAACTCGCAGGATCGGCCGGGCGTGTTCAGGTGTCTCGGGTGTTTTGGTGATTACGCGGAATCGTTGCTGCAGGCGACCTGTAGGGCATCGGAGAGGTGCTGTGCATAGCGCTGCCCGAGGATGAAACTGTGGACTTGTATTGCGCGTGTATTACGCAGTGTTACGTCCAGGAAAGGGAGTCCGGCGTTCCATGGTGCTTTTCCGCATTCCGTCACCCGCATGGTGATGGTGATCTTGCGTGCGGAATCTGCCTTTGTCTGGAAAGGTGCCGCAGGGGCGGAGGTCACCGAAAGGCCGGGGTAGGGCTGGGCTATCCGCGTCACGGTGACGGACGGGCCGGACTCGACGCTCAGCAGGACCGCGAAGCTGAAGCTGCTGGTCGGAGCGTTGCCGGGGCTGGGCACCGGCTCCAGGTAGGTGATGTCGACGACCTGCGAGGGGTAGGGCGGCGGGGTGGCCGGCGGTCGCTCCGGCTGCGGCCGGGTGGCGTACAGGTATCCGCCGCCCGCCAGCACCACGAGGGCCGCGAGGGCCGAGTGGACGGCGCGGCGGTGCCGGTCGTAGCGCCGGGCGAGAGGTCCGCGCGGCCGGGCGGAGGGGCGGGGGCCGTCCGGGGTCTCCCACGCGTGTGTGCCCTCGCCGGGTTCGACGGGGCCGGCGCCGCTCAACTCCACGGACCCTTGCTCGGACCGCCGTCGCGGTAGCGCTCGGCGCACTCCTCACGCGCCCTGCGGTCGATCAACTCCTCTGCCGCACCGGGTCCCTGACGCCTCTTCACGGTCCGTGCAGCGTCCACGACCTCCCGCAGGATGCCGTACTGCCGGTCGGACAGCCCCATCGACTGGTAGTCGCCGTAGGTGCCGCCGTCCAGCACCTCGCGCGACCAGTGACCGACGACCCGTGCGCACAGTTCCGCGTCGGTCATGGTCCGTGAGGGCGACGCCGAACCGGTCGCCGCGGTGCCGGAACCGGCCTGTGGGGGACCGGAGTCGGCGCAGCCGGCCGCCAATGCGACGGTCAGCAGCGCCGGTCCGAGGGCGAACCGCAGCCTGCCTGCCGTGCCCCCCGGCCGGGGGGTTCCTCCCCGTCGCATCCCACGACGCTAAGGCGGCCGGTGGCCGGGGGCAATGGTGCCGCGGGCGCCCCCGTCCGCCGCGCCGCGGCCCGGTTCAGCCCGCCGCGCCCACCTTGTCGGCGTCGCCGGGGGTCACGTCCCGCAGCAGGCAGGTCAGCCGGGCGCTGCACACCCGCCGGTCCTGCTCGTCGCTGATCACGATCTCGTACGTCGCCGTCGTCCGGCCCCGGTGCACGGGCGTGGCCACGCCCGTGACGAGGCCGGAGCGGACCCCGCGGTGGTGGGTGCAGTTCAGGTCGACGCCGACGGCGATCTTGGAGCTGCCGCCGTGGAGCATCGCGCCGACCGACCCGAGCGTCTCGGCCAGCACCGCCGAGGCGCCGCCGTGCAGCAGTCCGTACGGCTGGGTGTTGCCCTCCACCGGCATGGTGCCGACGACGCGCTCGGCCGACGCCTCGACGATCTGCACGCCCATCCGCGTGCCGAGGTGCCCCGCGGAGAACAGGGCGGGCAGGTCGACGCCGAGCGCGGCGTACTCGTCGATGACCTCCTGCGGGAACTGCACCTGCTGCTGCTCGCCCATGGGCCGGCTCCGTTCGTCCTGATCCGTCTGTCTGATCCGTGTGTGCGATGTGCCGGCCGGCTCCAGACGGCCGGTCGGCACGACTGAGCAAACGCTCAGTCGGTCGCCGATTGTTCCAGACGGACCACGACGGACTTGCTGGCCGGGGTGTTGCTGGTGTCCGCGGTGGCGTCCAGCGGCACCAGGACGTTGGTCTCCGGGTAGTACGCGGCCGCACACCCCCGGGCCGTCGGGTAGTGCACGACGCGGAAGCCGGGCGCCCGCCGCTCCACACCGTCCGTCCACTCACCGACCAGGTCGACGTACGAGCCGTCCCGGACGTCCAGCTCCCGGGCGTCCTCGGGGTTGACCAGGACGACCCGGCGGCCGTTCCTGATGCCCCGGTAGCGGTCGTCCAGGCCGTAGATCGTGGTGTTGTACTGGTCGTGCGAGCGCAGCGTCTGCAGCAGCAGCCGCCCCTCGGGCACCTCGGGGTACTCCACGGGCGCGGCGGTGAAGTTCGCCTTGCCGGTGGCCGTCGGGAAGCGGCGCTCGTCGCGCGGGGCGTGGGGGAGGGCGAAGCCTCCCGGGTGTGCCACGCGCGCGTTGAAGTCCTCGAACCCGGGGATCACGCGCGCGATGCGGTCCCGGATCGTCGCGTAGTCCTTCTCGAACTCCTCCCACGGCACCTTGCTGTCCGCGCCGAGCACCCGGCGGGCCAGCCGGCACACGATCGCCGGCTCCGACAGCAGGTGCGCGCTCGCGGGCTCCAGCCGGCCCCGCGAGGCGTGCACCATGCCCATGGAGTCCTCGACGGTCACGAACTGCTCGCCGCTGCCCTGGAGGTCGCGCTCGGTGCGTCCGAGGGTGGGCAGGACGAGGGCACGCGCGCCCGTGACGGCGTGCGAGCGGTTCAGCTTCGTCGACACGTGCACGGTGAGGCGGGCGCGGCGCATGGCCGCCTCGGTCACCTCCGTGTCGGGGGAGGCCGACACGAAGTTGCCGCCCATGGCGAAGAAGACCTTCGCCTCGCCGTCGCGCAGCGCGCGGATGGCCCGTACGACGTCGTAGCCGTGCTCGCGAGGCGGGGCGAAGCCGAACTCCTTCTCCAGGGCGTCCAGGAAGGCAGGGGCGGGGCGCTCGAAGATGCCCATCGTGCGGTCGCCCTGGACGTTGGAGTGGCCGCGCACCGGGCAGACACCCGCGCCCGGGCGGCCGATGTTGCCGCGCAGGAGGAGGAAGTTCACGACCTCGCGGATG
This sequence comes from Streptomyces viridiviolaceus, assembly GCF_014650995.1. GTDB lineage: Bacteria > Actinomycetota > Actinomycetes > Streptomycetales > Streptomycetaceae > Streptomyces > Streptomyces viridiviolaceus. The sequence continues at coordinate 228,150 of NZ_BMWA01000006.1, read as the reverse complement.
GTCGGCACCGAGTGCTTGTGCTGGGTGAGGCCCATCGCCCAGCACACGATGGTCCGCTCGGAGGCGAGGACCATGCGCAGCGCCTCCTCGATCTGCGCGCGCGTGAGGCCGGTCGCCGTGAGCGTCTCGTCCCAATCGGCGGCGCGGGCGGCCTCGGCGAACTCCTCGTAGCCGTGGGTGTGGTCGCGGACGAACGCCTCGTCGACCGCGCCCTCCGTCTGCAGGATCAGCTTGTTGAGGAGCCGGAACAGGGCCTGGTCGCCGCCGAGGCGGATCTGCAGGAACAGGTCGGTGAGCGCGGCGCCGGTGGCCAGCCCCTTGGGGGTCTGCGGGTTCTTGAAGCGCTCCAGACCGGCCTCGGGCAGCGGGTTGACGCTGATGATCCGCGCGCCGTTCGCCTTCGCCTTCTCCAGGGCGGAGAGCATGCGCGGGTGGTTGGTGCCCGGGTTCTGGCCGGCCACGATGATCAGGTCGGCCTTGTACAGGTCCTCCAGCAGGACGCTGCCCTTGCCGATGCCGATCGTCTCGGACAGGGCCGAGCCGGACGACTCGTGGCACATGTTCGAACAGTCCGGCAGGTTGTTGGTGCCCAGTTCGCGCGCGAAGAGCTGGTACAGGAACGCCGCCTCGTTGCTGGTGCGCCCGGAGGTGTAGAAGACCGCCTCGTCGGGGGAGTCCAGGGCGGCGATCTCCTCGGCGACGATGTCGAAGGCGCGCTCCCAGGTGACCGGCTCGTAGTGATCGCCGCCCTCCGGGAGGTACACCGGGTGCGTGAGCCGGCCCTGCTGGCCCAGCCAGTAGCCGCTGCGGGTCGCGAGGTCGGCGACGGAGTGCGCGGCGAAGAACTCCGGGGTGACCCGGCGCAGGGTGGCCTCCTCGGCCACGGCCTTCGCGCCGTTCTCGCAGAACTCGGCCTTGTGCCGGTGGTCCGGCTCCGGCCAGGCGCAGCCGGGGCAGTCGAAGCCGTCCTTCTGGTTGACGCTCAGCAGCGTCAGCGCGGTCCGCCTCACACCCATCTGCCGCTGTGCGATGCGCAGGGTGTGGCCGATGGCAGGGATGCCCGCCGCCGCGTGCTTCGGCTCGCTGACCTGCGGAGCGTCCTGGACCGGATCACTCTTGGGCGGCTTGGTGGCCATCGCGCGCTCCTTCGCGTCCACGTGTGAGGTACGTCTCCGATCCTCGCACGCCCCGCCGACACCGACGCCGGCCGGTCGTGCCCGGGGCGGGAGCAATGCTTGCGCCGGGCAACGGCGGGCGGGCGGTGGGCCGGAGCGCCACCGCCACCGTGCGGCATCGGTGCCGTCACTGCCGCCGGGCGGCACGGGCCCGGGCGGCGCGGCAGCGCGAGCGCGGGGCCGAGTGTCAGTGGGGCGTGGCAGGATCGGGGGCGTGGCAGAGACAGCATCGAAGAAGACCGACAGCACCTCCGGCGGCGCCCGCCCGCGCCTGATGCTCATGGACGGGCACTCGCTGGCGTACCGCGCGTTCTTCGCGCTGCCCGCGGAGAACTTCACGACCGCGACGGGCCAGCCGACCAACGCGATCTACGGCTTCGCGTCGATGCTGGCCAACACGCTGCGTGACGAGGAGCCCACGCACTTCGCGGTGGCCTTCGACGTCTCCCGCAAGACCTGGCGCTCCGAGGAGTTCACGGAGTACAAGGCGAACCGCTCCAAGACCCCGGACGAGTTCAGGGGCCAGGTCGAGCTGATCGGCGAGCTGCTCGACGCCATGCACGTGCAGCGTTTCGCCGTCGAGGGCTTCGAGGCGGACGACGTCATCGCCACACTCGCCACGCAGGCCGAGGCCGAGGGTTTCGACGTGCTGATCGTCACCGGCGACCGGGACTCCTTCCAGCTGGTCAGCGAGCGCACCACGGTCCTCTATCCGACCAAGGGCGTCTCCGAGCTGACCCGCTTCACCCCGGAGAAGGTCTTCGAGAAGTACGGACTGACCCCCGCCCAGTACCCCGACTTCGCGGCACTGCGCGGCGACCCGTCCGACAACCTGCCGGGCATCCCGGGCGTCGGCGAGAAGACGGCCGCGAAGTGGATCAACCAGTTCGGGTCGTTCGCGGAGCTGGTCGAGCGCGTCGACGAGGTCAAGGGCAAGGCCGGGCAGAACCTCCGCGACCACCTGGAGTCCGTCAAGCTCAACCGCCGGCTCACGGAGCTGGAGCGGCAGGTCGAGCTGGCGAGGAGCGTCACCGACCTGGAGCGCACCGCGTACGACCGCAAGGGCGTCGCGATGATCCTGGACACCCTGGAGATCCGCAACCCCTCCCTGCGCGAGCGGCTCTTCGCCGTCGACCCCGGTGCCGAGGAGGCCGAGGCCACACCGGTCGTGGCGGACGGTGTCGAGCTGGACGGCACGGTGCTGGGCACGGGCGAGCTCGCGGGCTGGCTCGCCGAGCACGCCACGCAGACCCTCGGCGTCGCCACGGTCGACGCCTGGGCGCTGGGCGCCGGCTCGGTCGCCGAGGTCGCGCTCGCCGCGCCCGACGGAAAGGCCGCCTGGTTCGACCCGTCCCAGCTGGACGAGGCCGACGAGACGGCGTTCGCGGCGTGGCTGTCCGACGGCGACCGGCCGAAGGTCTTCCACAACGCCAAGGGCGCGATGCGTGTCTTCGCCGAGCACGGCTGGGGCGTCGCCGGCGTGGGCATGGACACCGCGCTCGCCGCCTACCTGGTCAAGCCGGGCCGCCGCTCCTTCGACCTGGACGCGCTGTCCCTGGAGTACCTGCACCGCGAGCTGGCCCCCGCCGCCGCGGCCGACGGCCAGCTGGCCTTCGGCGCGGACGACGCGGCCGAAGCCGAGGCGCTGATGGTGCAGGCCCGTGCCGTCCTCGACCTCGGCGAGGCCTTCGAGAGCCGCCTGGAGGACGTCGGCGCCGCGGACCTGCTGCGCGACATGGAACTGCCCACGTCCGCGCTGCTGGCCCGCATGGAGCGGCACGGCATCGCGGCCGACCGGGACCACCTCCAGGCCATGGAGCAGATGTTCGCGGGCGCGGTGCAGCAGGCCGTGAAGGAGGCGCACGCGGCGGCCGGACGCGAGTTCAACCTCGGCTCGCCCAAGCAGCTGCAGGAGGTCCTCTTCGGCGAGCTGAACCTGCCCAAGACGAAGAAGACCAAGACCGGCTACACCACGGACGCCGACGCCCTGGCCTGGCTGGCCGGCCAGACGGACAACGAACTGCCGGTGATCATGCTCCGGCACCGTGAGCAGGCCAAGCTGCGTGTCACCGTCGAGGGCCTGATCAAGACGATCGCCGCGGACGGCCGGATCCACACCACGTTCAACCAGACCGTCGCCGCGACCGGCCGCCTGTCCTCCACGGACCCGAACCTGCAGAACATCCCGGTCCGCACCGACGAGGGCCGGGCGATCCGCCGGGGCTTCGTCGTCGGCGAGGGCTTCGAGTCGCTGATGACGGCCGACTACAGCCAGATCGAACTGCGCGTGATGGCCCACCTCTCCGAGGACGCCGGCCTGATCGAGGCGTTCACCTCCGGCGAGGACCTGCACACCACCGCCGCCGCCCAGGTCTTCTCCGTCGACCCCTCCGCGGTGGACGCCGAGATGCGCCGCAAGATCAAGGCCATGTCCTACGGCCTGGCCTACGGTCTGTCGGCCTTCGGTCTCTCCCAGCAGCTGAACATCGAGGCGGCCGAGGCGCGCGGCCTGATGGACGCCTACTTCGAGCGGTTCGGCGGCGTACGGGACTATCTGCGCCGCGTGGTCGACGAGGCACGGGCGACGGGCTACACGGCGACGCTCTTCGGCCGCCGCCGCTACCTCCCCGACCTCAACAGCGACAACCGCCAGCGCCGCGAGGCGGCCGAGCGCATGGCCCTGAACGCCCCGATCCAGGGCACGGCGGCGGACATCGTCAAGATCGCCATGCTCAACGTGGACAAGGCGCTGCGCGAGGCCGGCCTCACCTCCCGCATGCTGCTCCAGGTCCACGACGAAATCGTCCTGGAGATCGCCCCCGGCGAGCGGGCCGCGGCCGAGGAGATCGTCCGCCGCGAGATGTCGGACGCGGTCCGGCTCAGCGTCCCGCTGGGCGTCTCGGTGGGCGTGGGCCCCGACTGGGAGTCGGCAGCGCACTAGCCTCCGGCGGTAGGGCGGCACGGGCCCGGGGGCGGTGGGGTCGCCCCCAGGGCACGGTTTCCGGGCGCGGGCGCGGGCGCGGGCTTCTGGAGCCGGCTGCGGTGCGGGTCGGAGGCGTCGGCCCCTGGGCGTGCGCGGCCCGACCCCGGCACTGGACGGCAGGGCCGGTCGCCCCTGAACCCCGGGGGCTGATGCCGCCACGCGGTCTCGCTCTTGAGGTGCGGGCCGCGAATCCGGTCGGCACCTCGGCGTCCAGCCGCGCCCGCACGGAGGCGCGTCCCGCAGCCCCCGGCTTCTCGGGGGCTCAGAGGCCCCGGCCTCTCGCACCGCCGACCGCCTGCCCCTGGGGGCCGGGCCACCCGGGCTCTCGCGTACGGGCCCGGTATCGAGCTGCGGTGAAGGCCCCGTCACTCAGGTGGCCCCCGCGAAAAAGCCCCCGCCCCCGTCTCCCGTGAGGATGCGGGCATGGGTATACGCATGCTCCACCACCGGACGGCACCGGCGCGGGCAAGCACCGACGGACGCGCCTGCGTGCCCCTTCTACCGGTCCCGGTCTTCGCGCCGGGCGCAAGCACCGCCCGCATCCCGAACCCCCTCGCGACGGCCCTGCGCCGCACGACGGCAGGCTTCCGCCGCGGACTCGCCCGCCGGGCCCCGGCCACCGCGGGCCCACGCGAGGCGCCCGCCTGGCGCCTGTGGGCCGAGCTGGCCCGCGGTCACCTGGCGCTCGCCCTCACCCTGCTGCCGCGGACCCGCCGCGCCCAGACCTTCACCGTGTTCGTGGCGACCGCCGACAGCCTCAGCGCACGACAGAGCGGCCCGGCTCCACACCGACGTCTCCCGGGCCGCCGGGACCCCGGACCGGACGCCGCGTCCTGACCGCCACTGCGTACAGCAGCAGTCCGGGCACCAGTCCCGCACCCGCCCCGAAGCACACCGTCGGGATCAGCTCCCACGGCTTCGCGGTGGCCCCCCAGTAGTCCCACCAGCGGGTCGCCCGCTGCACCGCCCCGGCGACCGCACAGCCGCCGATCACCGCCCCGGCCCACCACCGGTCCCGCACCGACAGCGCCGGGACCCCCGGCGGCTCGGCCCGGGGCGCCCGGCGCAGCGCCCGCGCCAGGAACACGGCGATCACCACGGCGGCCACCGCCGAACCGCCGTACTGCAGGTACCAGTAGAGCGGCGAGCCGGCGATCTCCCGGCCCAGGACGGGGAACACCCGCATCCCCCACCGGTCGAGATGGGTGAACGCGTCCCACACCACGTGCGTCAGCGCGCCCAGCACCGCCGACACGTACCACCGCGCCACCAGGGACGGCACCACGCGCGCGCGTGGCGCCCCGCAGCGCAGCAGGGCGGCGACACGTCCCCGCCGGCCTCGGGGCAGCAGCGCCACCAGCGGCTCGCGCACCAGCAGCCACAGCCCCACCAGCGCCCAGGCGATGAGCACATCGACGGTGAGCACGCCCCCGAAGGAGTGCGTGACGTCCCCGAACTCCATCGCCCCGGACAGGAAACTCGCCGCGTAATAGGTCATGTCGGGCGCGAAGGAGCCCGCCACCAACGCGGCCGGCAGGAGCCGTCCCCGACCCGTTCCGTCCGTCCGCACGGCGGGCAGCACGGCGGCGGCATGACTGAGGGTGAACGGCAACGTGGCTCCTCACATGGCCAACTGGTGAAAATCGGGCACGAACGGGTGCCCGTGCCAAGGAAGTTGTCGTAGGGTCGCCTGCGGCGCCGTACCGATCGAACAGACGAGCACCGCGCGCGGAAAGTTGCGGTGCAACCCTCGGCGCCGGCAGATCGTCACAACAGGGCGGGCACGACAGACGGAGACGGACGCGAGGGCGTCCACGGGAGGGGTTCACTCTATGGCGGCGCATTTCGGCAGGAGGCTGCGCAAGGGGGCGGTCACCACCACCGTGGCAGCGGTCGCGGTCGCGGCCCTGTCCGCGTCACAGGCTCCCGACGTGACGGCCGACGGCCACGGCAGACGGACCACCGCCGACACCGTGCCGACGCCGGACACGCCCTCGGACGACAGCGCCACCGGCAACTCCCCGTACTACACGGACCTGCCGCCGCTCAACAGCCCGAGCCCCGCGCCGACCGTCGGCACCCCCGTCGCCCGGGGCCCGGCCGAGGCGGGCATCCCCGCGACCGTCCTCGACGCCTACAAGAAGGCCGAGTCGGCGCTGCGCACGGCCAAGCCGGGCTGCAACCTGCCGTGGCAACTCCTCGCCGCCATCGGCAAGGTGGAGTCGGGTCAGGCCCGCGGCGGCCGGGTCGACGCCGAGGGCACCACCCTCAGCCGGATCATCGGCCCGCAGCTCGACGGCAACGGCTTCGCGCTGATCAAGGACACCGACAACGGCGTCTACGACGGCAACAGCAGCTACGACAACGCCGTCGGACCCATGCAGTTCATCCCGTCCACCTGGGCGTGGGCGGGCCGCGACGGCAACGGCGACGGCAAGGAAGACCCCAACAACATCTACGACGCCGCGCTCGCCGCCGGCCACTACCTGTGCCGCAACGGCTGGGACCTGTCGGTCCAGGCCGACCTCAACCGCGCCATCCTCAGCTACAACAACTCGCAGGACTACCTGCACACGGTCCTGTCGTGGCTGGAGTACTACCGCAGGGGCACCCACGAGATCCCCGACGGCACCGGCACGCTGCCCGTGGGCCGCAGCGACGACTCCCCGGGCGCCGGTCCCAGCCCGTCGCCGGGCACGGGTTCGGGCTCCGGTTCGAACGGCGGCTCCGGGTCCTCGTCCGAGCCGCAGACGCCGGGCACGTCGACGCCCGGCCCCGGCAAGCCCACCGACCCCGGCACCTCCAGCCCCGGCGCCCCGAGCCCGACCCCGCCCGGCTCGCAACCCCCGACGACCGTCCCCACACCCACCGACACGGTGCACCACCTGGAGAACGCTGGCACCGCGGGCCTCACCGCGACCGCGGGCGACACGTTCACCGAGAGGATCGGCACCCGCGCCGAGACCGAGGCCGGCAAGGCCGTCGGCAAGGTGCGGATCCGCTTCACCATCCTCGGCGAGACGGACGCCACGTTCACCGGCGGCGAGACCGTCGCCACGGTCACCACCAACAGCTCCGGCGTGGCCGTCGCGCCCGCACTGCGAGCCGGTGAGAAGACCGGGGCGTTCACGGTCCGTGCCACCGTCGTCGGCCGCACGGTCCCCGGCCTCGACTACAAGGCCACCGTCACCGAGCGCGTCGCCGACGCCCTCGCCCGCACCGACGCCACCGCGCTCACCTGCACGCCGGGCGGCGAGTTCGCGAACCAGGTCGAGGTGAAGGCCACCTACAAGGGCGCCGCCGCGGACAAGGTCGCCGTCACCGCCACGCTGGTCAGGTCGGCGACCGACCCGGCCCAGAACGACAAGGGCCCCTACTTCAAGGACGCCGACGGCAAGGCCGTACGCACCCTGAGCGGCCTGCGGACGGACGCCGCCGGCCTGCTGACGCTGCCCAAGCTGTACGCGGACGACACCACCGGCACGTTCGTGCTCCGCCTCACCACCGCGGGCGGCGCCACGCTCGACGTCCAGCTGAAGGTGACCGAGCCCGAACCGTCGCCGAGCCCGTCCACCGGCTCCTCGTCCGAGGCCTCGCCGAGCCCGTCCACCGAGCCCGAGGCCTGATCCTCCGCGGACCCCGGTCCGGGGTCGCACCCGGACCGGGTCACCGTCCCAGCCGCGCCTTGGTGTGCCGCGTCGGCTCCGCGGTGGCCGGGTCCTCGGGCCACGGATGCTTCGGATACCGGCCGCGCAGCTCCGCCCGTACGCCCTTGTAGCCGTCCTTCCAGAAGGAGGCCAGGTCGGCGGTGACGGCGGCCGGACGGCCGGCGGGGGAGAGGAGATGGACGACCAGCGGCACCCCGGCGATCTCGGGTGACCGCTGGAGTCCGAACATCTCCTGCAGCTTCACCGCCAGGACCGGCCGCTCCGGGTCGCCGTAGTCGATCCGGATCCGGGACCCGGAGGGCACGGTGATCCGCTCCGGAGCGAGCTCGTCGAGCCGCGCCGCGTCGCCGGAGGCCCAGGGCAGCAGCCGTGACAGCGCCTGCCCGGCGTCGATCCGCGCCAGGTCGGCCCGCCGCCGGGCCCTGCCGAGCTCGGGCTCCAGCCACTCGTCCACGCGCGCGTGGAGCGCGTCGTCGCGGACGTCGGGCCAGGGCTCCCCGAGGTGCAGGCGCAGGAAGGCGAGCCGCCGGCGCAGGACCTCCGCATCCGCCGACCAGCGCAGCAGCCCGAGCCCCTCCTGCCGCAGCCCCTCCACCAGTGCGCTCCGTACGAGGCCGGGGTCGGCGCCGGTCAGCGGCCGCACCGCCAGCTCGACGGCGCCCAGCCGCTCGACCCGCCGGGCCACGACGTCGCCGTCGGCCCAGTGCACCTCGTCCCGTTCCGCCAGCAGCGCCCCCGCCGCGAGCCGGGCCGTCGCCTCGTCGACGGCAGCACCGAGCTGCACGCGCGCGTGTCCCTTGCCGACGGGCCGGTCGGCCACGGCGACGGCGATCCAGGGCGCCCCGCGCAGCGCCGACCCGTCCGGCAGCTCCGCCCGGGTCCCGGAGACCATGAGATACGAACCGCCGTCCTTCCTGGCCACCCGCTCGGGGAAGGCGAGGGCGGCCACCAGGCCCACGAGGCGGTCCTCGGTGGGCCCTTCCGCGGGCCGCGCCGACTCCTCCGCGGCGGCCCGCAGCCGCCGCACCTCGGTCCGCCACCGTGGTCCGTAGGCGTCACCCCCGCGCCGAGCGGTCCGCAGCGCGGCGGCGAGATCGTCCCCGTACTCCCGCGGCGGCTCCTCGCTGAGCAGAGCGACCACCTCGGCCACCGGGTCCGAAGCGCCCGCGTCGAGCAACGCCCGCCCCAACCGGGGATGCAGCCCCAGCCGAGCCAGCCGCGCGCCCCGCTCGGTGGCCCGTCCGGCGGAGTCCACCGCCCCCACGGCGGCCAGCACCGACCGCGCCGCCGCCATCGCCCCGCCCGGCGGCGGGTCCAGCAAGGCCAGCCCGGACGCGTCCGGGTCGCCCCAGCAGGCCGCCTGCAGCGCGAACGCCGTCAGGTCGGCCACCTTGATCTCCGGAGCCGGGAAACGCGGCAGGCGGGCGTCCTCGGCCTCCGTCCAGCAGCGGTACACCGCACCCGGCGCCTCGCGACCCGCCCGCCCGGCCCGCTGCCGTGCCGCCGCCCGCGAGGCCCGTACCGTCGTCAGCGCGCTCAGCCCGCGCGCGTGATCCACCCGAGGCTCCCGCGCCAGCCCCGCGTCCACCACCACCCGTACGCCCGGCACCGTCAGCGACGACTCGGCCACCGACGTCGCCAGCACCACCCGGCGCCGCTCCCCGGGCGCCAGCACGGCGTCCTGCACGGCCGCAGGCGCGCGCCCGTGCACCTGGAGCACCTCGACGTCCCCGACACCCCCCAGCTGCCCCGCGACCCGGGCGATCTCCCCCACGCCCGGCAGGAAACACAGCACGTCGCCGTCGCGCTCGGCCAGCGCCCGCCGGACCACCGAGGCCACGTGCGTCAGCAGCGCCGGGTCCACGCGCAGCCCGTGCGGCGGCCGGACCGGACGCGCCGGCGGCGCCCACACCACCTCCACCGGATGCGACACGCCCTGTGCCTCGACCACCGGCGCCCCGCCCAGGAGCCGGGCCCAGCCCTCCGCGTCGGTCGTCGCCGACGCCGCCACCAGCCGCAGGTCCGGCCGCAGCGCCTGCCGCACGTCCCACAGGAACGCCGCCGTCGTGTCCGCGTCCAGATGCCGCTCGTGGCACTCGTCGAGGAGCACGGCGTCCACCCCGGCCAGTTCCTGGTCCCGCTGCAGCCGCTGCAGGAGCACGCCGGTCGTGACGACCTCCACGCGCGTGTGCCGCCCGACGACCCGCTCCCCGCGCACGGTGTACCCGACGCTCCCGCCGGGCTGCTCGCCCAGCAGCCACGCCATGCGCCGGGCCGCCGCCCGCGCCGCGATCCGCCGCGGCTCCGCGACGACCACGCGCCGCGCCGGACCCTCACCCAGCAGCCCGGCCAGCGCGAGCGGCACCAGCGTCGTCTTGCCGGTGCCGGGCGGCGCGACGAGAACCGCGGTGCCACGGCCTTCCAGGGCATCGTGCAGAGCGGGCAGGGCACCGCGTACGGGCAGGGCGTCCAGGGCGTCGAAACGGATCACGTCCCCAGTGTCGTACGCCGGTGGAACGACCCTTCACGCACGCGTGCGCGCAACGGGAGGAAGTGTGCGCGGAGGGGAATCAGTCGCGCTCGCACACGAAGATCGCCGTTCCGGGGATCAGGTGCCCGCGCAGCGGCGACCAGCCGCCCCACTCGGAGGTGTTCCAGTCCGGCCACTCCGGCTCCACCAGGTCCACCAGCCGGAACCCGGACGTCACGACGTCCCGGACCCGGTCGCCGAGCGTCCGGTGGTGCTCGACGTACACGGCGAGGCCCTCCTCGTCCTGCTCGACGTACGGCGTGCGGTCGAAGTAGGAGGCGGACACCGACAGCCCCTCGGGACCGGGCTCGTCCGGGAACGCCCAGCGGACGGGATGCGTGACGGAGAAGACGAAGCGGCCCCCGGGGCGCAGCACCCGGCGCACCTCGCGCAGCACCAGCCGCGGGTCGGCGACGAAGGGCAGCGCCCCGTACGCCGAGCAGGCCAGGTCGAAGGAGCCGTCCGCGAACGGCAGCACGGCCGCGTCCGCCTGCACCAGGGGGAAGGCGCCGCCGATCCGCAGCGCGTGCTGGAGCTGGCGGTGGGAGAGGTCCAGGGCCACCGGGCGGGCACCCTGGCGGACCAGCCAGCGCGAGCACTGGGCGGCGCCGGCGCCGATCTCCAGGACGTCCTTGCCCTTCAGCTCCTCCGTGGGGCCGAGCAGCTCGGCCTCCACCTCGTCCAGGCCCTCGGGACACCACACGAAGCGGTCGTCGCCGAGGAAGGTGCCGTGCTCGGTCTGGTACTCGTCCGCGTTCCGGTCCCACCAGCCGCGGTTGGCGCGGGCGCTCTCCGTGACGCCGGCGGCACGCCGGGTGGCCTCCGGTTCTGCGGTCGTTTCGGGCTCTTGGATGACCGGCTCCCTCGTACTAGTCTGCGGGCTCTCCGTACAGCCTTTCCCGGGTGCCACGGAGGGGACGCCGAGGGGTCCGCGTGGCCTCGGGAGACGGCTCTTGTGCCGGGAATGCGGTGATCCGCCCCGGGTGTGCGGCTTCGCGCATTGACCCTGCCCGGCTGCCCCCGTATGCTACAAGTTGCGCTGCGGGCCTGCGCACCTCAGACGTAGCAGGCTGCGCTCGCATCTGTTGTATGTCCCCTCGGTTGTCGAGGCGTATCACTGGTTTTCGCTGGTGGGGCGCTTCCTTGGCTGTCCGGCTTCTGCAGAGCGAAACGGGCTCCCGGCGTAAGCAGTACCTACGACTTCAATGTCCGTACCGGAGCCCTTTCCCACATGACGAGCAGCACCGAGACCACCGCCACCACCCCGCAGGTAGCGGTCAACGACATCGGTAACGAGGAAGCCTTCCTCGCAGCGATCGACGAGACGATCAAGTACTTCAACGACGGCGACATCGTCGACGGCGTCATCGTGAAGGTCGACCGGGACGAGGTCCTGCTCGACATCGGTTACAAGACCGAAGGTGTCATCCCGAGCCGCGAGCTCTCGATCAAGCACGACGTCGACCCGAACGAGGTCGTCGCCGTCGGCGACGAGATCGAGGCCCTGGTCCTCCAGAAGGAGGACAAGGAAGGCCGCCTGATCCTCTCGAAGAAGCGCGCACAGTACGAGCGTGCCTGGGGCACCATCGAGAAGATCAAGGAAGAGGACGGCATCGTCACCGGTACCGTCATCGAGGTCGTCAAGGGTGGTCTCATCCTCGACATCGGCCTCCGCGGCTTCCTTCCGGCCTCCCTGGTCGAGATGCGCCGCGTCCGCGACCTCCAGCCCTACGTGGGCAAGGAGCTCGAGGCGAAGATCATCGAGCTGGACAAGAACCGCAACAACGTGGTCCTGTCCCGCCGTGCCTGGCTGGAGCAGACCCAGTCCGAGGTCCGCCAGACGTTCCTCACGACCCTCCAGAAGGGTCAGGTCCGCTCCGGTGTGGTCTCCTCGATCGTCAACTTCGGTGCCTTCGTGGACCTGGGTGGCGTCGACGGTCTGGTCCACGTCTCCGAGCTGTCCTGGAAGCACATCGACCACCCGTCCGAGGTCGTCGAGGTCGGCCAGGAGGTCACCGTCGAGGTCCTCGACGTCGACATGGACCGCGAGCGCGTCTCCCTGTCGCTGAAGGCGACCCAGGAAGACCCGTGGCAGCAGTTCGCCCGCACCCACCAGATCGGCCAGGTCGTGCCCGGCAAGGTCACGAAGCTGGTTCCGTTCGGTGCGTTCGTCCGCGTGGACGAGGGCATCGAGGGTCTGGTCCACATCTCCGAGCTGGCCGAGCGCCACGTGGAGATCCCGGAGCAGGTCGTCCAGGTCAACGACGAGATCTTCGTCAAGGTCATCGACATCGACCTCGAGCGCCGTCGCATCAGCCTCTCGCTGAAGCAGGCCAACGAGTCCTTCGGTGCCGACCCGACGGCGGTCGAGTTCGACCCGACCCTGTACGGCATGGCCGCGTCCTACGACGACCAGGGCAACTACATCTACCCCGAGGGCTTCGACCCCGAGACCAACGACTGGCTCGAGGGCTACGAGAAGCAGCGCGAGGAGTGGGAGCGCCAGTACGCCGAGGCGCAGCAGCGCTTCGAGCAGCACCAGGCGCAGGTCATCAAGTCCCGCGAGGCGGACGCCCAGGCCGCTGCCGAGGGTGGCGAGGCCGCCGCTCCGGCCGCGTCCGGCGGTTCGTACTCCTCCGAGGGCGGCGACCAGTCCGGCGCCCTGGCGTCGGACGAGGCGCTGGCCGCGCTGCGCGAGAAGCTGGCCGGCGGCCAGAGCTGAGCGCACGCTGAGCAGGAGCTCCTCATCGAGCGGTAGCTCGTGAACCGAGGGCCCGCACCCTTCCCGGGTGCGGGCCCTCGGCGTTCCCCCGGCAGACCGGTCGGCGACCTCGGCGGTACGGCGACCGCGGTCAGGAAGCCTGATCAAGGGCCCGCGCGGGAATGCCCCGGCCAGGGCACGTGTTGTGAGTAGCGAACACGAGGAGGGGAGCGGTCACTGTGCTTGATCCGCAGGGTTTGTACGCATGGGAGCCGAAGGGCCTGGCCGTCGTCGACATGGCGCTCGCCCAGGAGTCGGCCGGTCTGGTCATGCTCTACCACTTCGACGGATACATCGACGCCGGTGAGACCGGTGACCAGATCGTCGACCAGTTGCTCGACTCGCTGCCCCACCAGGTCGTCGCCCGCTTCGACCACGACCGGCTCGTGGACTACCGGGCCCGTCGGCCGCTGCTGACCTTCCAGCGCGACACCTGGACCGGCTACGAGGAACCCACCATCGAGGTGCGGATCGTCCAGGACGCCACCGGAGCGCCCTTCCTGCTGCTGTCGGGTCCCGAGCCGGACGTCGAGTGGGAGCGCTTCGCCGCGGCCGTGCGGCAGATCGTGGAGCGGCTCGGCGTCCGCCTCTCCGTGAACTTCCACGGGATCCCCATGGGCGTCCCCCACACCCGCCCCGTCGGCATCACGCCGCACGGCAACCGCACCGACCTCGTCCCGGGCCACCGCAGCCCGTTCGAGGAGGCCCAGGTGCCCGGCAGCGCGGAGGCCCTCGTCGAGTACCGGCTCCTGCAGGCCGGCCACGACGTCCTGGGCGTCGCCGCCCACGTGCCGCACTACATCGCCCGCTCTCCGTACCCGGACGCGGCCCTGACCGTGCTGGAGGCCATCACGGCGGCCACCGGACTGGTCCTGCCCGGCGTCGCGCACTCCCTGCGCACGGACGCGCACCGCACCCAGACCGAGATCGACCGGCAGGTCCAGGAGGGCGACGAGGAACTCACCGCGCTCGTCCAGGGCCTGGAGCACCAGTACGACGCCGCCGCGGGCGCCGAGACCCGGGGCAACATGCTCGCCGAGCCGGTCGAGATCCCGTCGGCGGACGAGATCGGGCGCGAGTTCGAGCGGTTCCTCGCGGAACGGGAGGGCGACGGCTGACGCCCGCCAGGTGCCCTGTCGGCCGTCGCGTCACCGGCAGGGCCTAAGCTTCCGCTCATGCTGAAGGTGGGCCTGACCGGCGGGATCGGCGCCGGCAAGAGCGAGGTGTCACGGCTGCTCGTCGAGTGCGGGGCCGTACTGATCGACGCGGACCGGATCGCGCGCGAGGTCGTCGCACCGGGGACCGCGGGACTCGCCGCGGTCGTGGAGGCGTTCGGTGAGGACGTGCTCGCCGAGGACGGCGGCCTCGACCGGCCCAAGCTGGGTTCGATCGTGTTCGCCGACCCGGAGAAGCTGGCCGTGCTGAACTCGATCGTGCACCCCCTGGTCGGCGCCCGCTCCCGCGAACTCGAAGAGGCCGCGGCCGAGGACGCCGTGGTCGTCCACGACGTCCCGCTCCTCACGGAGAACGGCCTGGCGCCCCTGTACGACCTGGTGATCGTCGTCGACGCCGCCCCCGCCACCCAGCTCGACCGGCTGGTACGGCTGCGCGGCATGACCGAGCAGGACGCACGCGCGCGCATGGCCGCCCAGGCGACGCGCGAGCAGCGCCGGGAGATCGCGGACGTCGTCATCGACAACGACGTACCGCTGGAGGAGCTGCGGCGCCGCGTGAAGGAGGTGTGGGCCGACCTGGCCCGCAGGGCGCACGAGTCCCACTGAGGGCGCACGAGTCCCGCTGAGCGCCGTGCCGCCCGGCCGTCCCAGGAATAGCCACGTCCGCGCGGGCGTTGAACGCGTCCAGCGAGGGAAGGACTCTACCCGTGCCCGAGACCAGCGGTTCGACCGGACGTACTCCGGAGACGGACGTCATCGACTTCCGTGCCGCCGAGCAACTGCTCGCGGCGCGGGACCCGCGGGGCGCGGTGAAGCTGCTCGACGGCGTCATCGCCGCGCACCCGGAGAACACCGCCGCGCGCCTGCTGCGCGCGCGTGCCTTCTTCGCGGCGGCGCAACTGAGACCCGCCGAGCTGGAGTTCACCGTCGTCCTGGAGCGCGAACCGGACAACGCGTTCGCCCACTTCGCACTCGCCCGCACCTACGAGCGCCAGGGGCGCCCCGACCAGGCCAGGCGCCACTTCCGTCTGGCGGCGGCCCTGGACCCCAACCCGCAGTACCTCGAGCAGGCGCGGTTCGACTCCTGAGCGCGCCGGCCGCGTCGGAGCCCCGGGGCCTACGGCCGGTTCCGCGGCGGCCGGTACGGCGGGATGCCGCGGCCGGGCTGGTAGTGCGGGCCCTGGCGGATGTGCCGGAGGATCACGGCCATGTCGATCGTGACGACCAGCCACAGCACGCCGCAGGCGGCGGCCCAGCCGGGACGCCCGGCGAGGGCGAAGGCCGTGGTCCCGATGACCGCCCAGACCAGGCCCCACACACTCAGCCAGAAACGCGCCCGCAGGGCACTGCGCGCGGTCGCCGGTTCACTGCCCGTACGCATCGGGTCACCATCTCCTGTGGGAAACGTACTCCTCGCCGCGGACGGTCACCAGGACAGACCGGGTGCCGTCAGGACGGGACATCGAGGAGGAGTCATGGAAGAGGGGGAAAGGGACGTGCTGCCGGACGCCGACGACCTGCCCGAGGTCCTTCTGGACCTCGCCGTACCGCACGAGGACATCAACACACTGGTCGGGCTGCGCCGGGCGGTCACGGGGGATGCCGGGACCGTGCGGCTCCTGGAGGAGTGCGTCCAGGAACTGGTGCGCGGCCTCGGTGAGGTCGGCGGATCAACGAGTGGCCCGGACCGGTTCGGCGAGCGCCTGGCCGAGGCGCCGTCAGCGCTGGGTGCCTACTTCGCCGCCTATGTGTTCGTCGCGGCGCTGCCGCACACGCGCGCCTACCACCGCGAGCGCGGCGTTCCGGCCGACGTCACCCGGCACACCCTCGCCGACCTGGGCCGGAACATGGCGGGCCACCGCCGGCGGCACGGTACGGGAGGGGTGCAGGCACCGGGGTGGCTCGCGCACCACTTCCGCGGGGAGATCTACCAGCTGGGGCGTCTGCAGTTCGAGCGGGCACGGATCGGGCAGCGCACGGCACCGGTGCTGAGGTCGGCCGGGCTGGACGCCGTGCCGGGAGAGCCCTGTCTGACCCTGCACATCCCCGACTTCCGCGGGCCCTTGTCACCGGGCGCCTGCGACCGCTCCCTCGCGCTCGCCCGGGAGTTCTTCCCGCGGCACTTCCCCGAGGAACCGTACCGGGCCGCGACCTGCCACTCCTGGCTGCTCGACCCCCAGCTGAAGGACCACCTGCCCGCCGACTCCAACATCGTCCGCTTCCAGGAGCGCTTCCGGGTGGCCCGGGCGGACACGGGACCCGACGACGCCGAGGCCGTACGGTTCGTGTTCGGCAACCCGTGCCTGGCGGCCGAGAGCCTGCCACGGCGCACTTCGGTGGAGCGCGCCGTCGGGGACCATCTGCGCGCGGGTGGCCACTGGTACCTCGGGCACGGCTGGTTCCTGCTCCGATCCGGCCGACACGGCCGCGGCCCCCGCGGCGTTCACTGGGTCGGGTGAACCGCGCCCGTGTGGGAACGGGCGTGCGGGCGCGGCCCGTTGGCCGGGCATGGAGCTGAAAATGCGAGAGGGACACCAGGGGACGGGACCCGGGGCCATCACCCCGGACGGCTGCGCGGTCGAGCTCTACTCGCGGCTGCCCGTGGGAGACGAGCCGGACATCGTCGCCGGCGCCGTGCCCGCAGGCGCACGCATCCTGGAGCTCGGCAGCGGCGTGGGGCGCGTGACACGACCTCTGTTGGAGCGCGGGTTCACGGTCACGGCGGTGGACGAGTCGGCCGAGATGCTGGAGCACGTCAGCGGCGCGCGGACCATACGCAGCCCCATCGAGGACCTGGACCTGGGCGAGACGTTCGACGTGGTGATGCTGGCGTCCTTCCTCGTGCACACCGGGGACGTCGAGGTGCGCCGGGGGCTGCTGCGCACCTGTGCCCGGCACGTCGCGGAGGACGGCTGTGTACTGATCCAGCGGGAGGGCGAGGACTACCACACGAACCTGCCGCGTGAGCGGGTCGACCCCAGCGGCTTCACCGTGCGGATCGTGTCGTCGGAACCGGTGGGGGACGGCGTGAACGCGGTGCGCGCGGAGTACGAGTTCCCGGACGCGGTCTGGACGCAGACCTTCCGGGCCCGGCCGCTGACGAAGGAGCAGTTCGAGGAAGCCCTCGGGGAGGCGGGCCTGAAGGTGGACCGGTATCTGACCGAGGACCAAACCTGGGTGAGGGCCGTGCCGGCGGGCTAGGAAGCCGGGCGGCGGGTTTCGTCTGGGAGCGATGAGTTCGGGGGCGAAGGGCGGTCTTACCTGCGACACAGCACGGACCGCTTCCCCCAGGAGAACCCGATGTCCGAGACCGCCGCTCCGACCACTGCCGCCGCTTCCGTCACCTCCTCCCGTGGCCGGGGCGCCCGGATCACGCTGCGCGTGGTCCAGGTGCTCCTCGCCCTGTTCTTCGGGGCAGCGAGCGCTCTGCCCAAGCTGATCGCCCACTCGTCGGCGGCCGAGACCTTCGACGAGATGGGCTGGGGCAGCGCGGGCATGTACGCCATCGGCATCCTCGAACTGGCCGGAGCGGTGGCCCTGTTGGTCCCGGTGCTGCAGTCGGTGGCGGCCATGGCGCTGAGCGCGCTGCTCGTCGGGGCGTTCGTCGTCCAGCTCACCGTCTTCGACGGGGAGAACGCGGCGACACCCGTCATCCTGATCGTGCCGCTGCTCGTCATCGCCTGGGCGCGCCGAGAGCGCAACGCGGAGCTGCTGCGGTCGGTCCGCCGACGCGGATGACCGTGCCCTCAGCTTCCTTCGGGGCGGCCGGGGCGGCTCTGGCGGCCGGGTTGGCCGGGGTGGCCGGGTTGGCCCAGACCCCCGAGTCCGCGCAGGCGTTCCAGCTCGCGCCGGTCGCGCTTGGTCGGGCGGCCGGCGCCCCGGTCCCGGATGCCGGCCGGGGCGACGGCCTCGCGGGGCGGGGGCGGCGGCGAGTTGTCGATGTAGCACTGGGCGGCCACCGGGGCGCCGACACGCTTGCGGATCAGCCGTTTGACGACGACGATCCGCTCCCTGCCCTCCTGGCGCAGGCGTACCTCGTCGCCGACGCGCAGGGAATGAGCGGGCTTCACCCGCTCGCCGTTCACCCGAACGTGACCGCCCCGGCAGGCGGTGGCCCCGAGGGAGCGGGTCTTGATCAGGCGGACGGCCCAGATCCAGCTGTCGACGCGGACGGTCTCGCCGGGCTGCGGCCCCGCCGCCTCGGCGGCGGCGACGGCAGCGGCGATCTTCGGGTCCGTGGCCTGATGAGCGTCCCGCTCCGCGGTCGTCTCAGCGGCCTGACCGGCGGGGTTCACCCCGGCCTTCGCAGTAGCGGAATCCCGTGGGCCGCCCGCCCGGCCGTCCCTGTCCTCGTCATGCTCGAAAGCCATGTCCCCGACCTTAACTCCCGAGGCTCGGCAGGTGGGCCGGGCGGCCGAGGTGAGCGGGATCCTCGGTCCTACGGTCGGGGGTCTTACGGTTGAGGGATGGACACCAGCGGCCTCGTCGGACTCGACCAGCGGATCGCGGGCTGCCGGGCCTGCCCGCGGCTGGTCGCCTGGCGGGAGGAGGTGGCCCGCACCAAACGGGCGGCCTTCGCCGACTGGACGTACTGGGGCCGGCCGGTGCCGGGCTTCGGTCCGCCGGACGCCCGCCTGCTGATCGTCGGGCTCGCCCCCGCGGCCCACGGCGGGAACCGCACCGGCCGGATGTTCACCGGCGACCGGTCCGGGGACGTGCTGTACCAGGCCCTGTACGACGTGGGTCTCGCCTCGCAGCCCACCGCGGTCGCCGCTGACGACGGACTGGAGCTGTACGGCGTGCGCGTCACCTCGCCGGTGCACTGCGCGCCGCCCGCCAACAAACCCACCCCCGAGGAGCGCGACACCTGCCGCCCGTGGCTCGTCCAGGAGCTGAAGCTGCTGCGCCCGACGCTGCGGGCCGTGGTCGTGCTCGGCGCGTTCGGCTGGCAGGCCGCGCTGCCCGCGTTCGCGGAGGCCGGCTGGAGCGTGCCCAGGCCGAGACCGGCCTTCGCGCACGGCACACGGGTGGCCCTCGGCGGACTGGACCTCTTCGGGTGCTTCCACGTCAGCCAGCGCAACACCTTCACCGGCCGGCTCACCCCCGCGATGCTCCGGGAGGTGCTGGGCACGGCGGCGCGGGCGGCGGGCCTGCCGGCCGGAAACGGGGCGACGGGGCCGGCGTAGGGCGTTAGCGTGCCGGGATGAGCCTGTATCCGGAGATCGAACCGTACGACCACGGCATGCTCGACGTCGGTGACGGCAACCGAATCCACTGGGAGACCTGCGGCAATCCGCACGGCAAGCCCGCGGTGGTGCTGCACGGCGGGCCCGGGTCCGGCGCGAGCGCGAACTTCCGGCGCTATTTCGACCCCTCCGCGTACCGGATCGTGCTTCTCGACCAGCGCGGCTGCGGGCGCTCGACGCCGCACGCGAGCGCGCACGACACCGACATGAGCGTCAACACCACGGCTCACGTCATGGCCGACCTGGAGCTGCTGCGGCGGCACCTCGGCATCGAGCGGTGGCTGGTGTGGGGCGTGTCCTGGGGATCGGTGCTGGGGCTGCGCTACGCCCAGACGCACCCCCATGCCGTGACGGAGCTGGTGCTCACGGCGGTCGCGACCGGTTCCAACCCCGAGGTCTCGCTGATGACCAAGGGCCTCGGGAAGATCTTCCCCGAGGCGTTCGCACGGTTCCTGGCGGTGCTTCCCGAGGACGAGCGGGACGGGAACCTCGCCGCTGCCTGCAACCGGCTGCTGGAATCCCCCGACCCGCGAGTGCGTGAGCGGGCGGCACGTGCCTGGACGGACTGGGAGACGGCGATCGCGTCGGCGCCGCCGCGCTCGGTGGCGCGGTACGAGGATCCGGTGTTCCGCATGGGCTTCGCGCGCATGGTGACGCACTACTGGGGCCAGGACCACTTCCTCGGCGACGGCAACGACGAGGGCGTCGTCCTGCGCGACGCAGGTCTCCTGAAGGGCATCCCCGGCACCCTGGTGCAGGGCGGACTCGACCCCGGCAACCTGCTCGGCACCGTGTGGCGGCTCCACCACGCCTGGCCCGGCAGCGAGTTGCTGCTCGTGGACGAGGCCGGCCACAGCGCGAGCGCGCCGGGCGTGACGGAACTGCTCGTCGCGGCGACGGACAAGTACGCCGCACGCCGGGGAACGGCGGACTGACCGGAGCCGCCGCCGGCCGGCGCCGGGTCAGGGACGCCAGACGAACCGCACGTCCGGCTCCCGCTCCTCGTTGCCCCGGCCGTCCGTCCACTCGGCGGCGACGAATCCGTGCCGCTCGTAGAAGCGCTGGGCGGGCCTGTTGACCTGGAAGGTCCACAGGCTCAGCCCTTCAGGGCTGCGTTCCTTGGCGAGCCGGACGAACAGGTCGCCGATACCGCGTCCGCGCCGGCCGGGGTCGAGGTACAGCTGGGAGAGCACGTCGCCGTCGAGCACCATCACCCCGACGATTCCGTCCCCGTCCTCCTCCGCGACCCATGTCTCCCGCGACGGCACCACGACGTCCCGGAAGTACGCGCGCACCTCGCCGTCGGAGCGTGGCCTGACGACCGTGGGCAGTGCGGCGGCGAAGGAGCGCAGCCAGACGTCGGCCGCGGCGCGGGCGTCGGCGGCCGTGGCCCGCCGCAGGACCGGGTACTCCCGGCTCACGGCCGCGCCTCCTCCGGTACGACGGCCGTCGCCGTGATCTCCACCAACTGCCCCGAGTAGCCGAGACAGGCCACCCCGATCAGCGTCGAGGAATGCGGTCCGGCACTGAGCCCGGACGCCTCGACGACGTCCCAGACGGCGGACAGAACGGCGGTCTCACCACTCACGACGTACACATCGGTCGCGACGACATGCGCCAGGTCGCTTCCCACAGCGCGCAGTTGCTCCCCGAGGTTGGCGATCACCTGCTCGGCCTGCCGGACCGGATCCCCTTCACCGATCAGCTTCCCCTCGGCGTCGAGGGGGACGGAACCGGCCAGGAAGGCGAGCTTCGTCCCGGCCTCGACGACGGAGGCGTGGGAGTAGAGGGGTGGCGGGAAGAGACCGGGCACGGTGACGCGCTGGATCACAGGGGCTCCTGGGGCGGTGGCTGCGAACGGTCGACACCGTGATCGTCCGCTCCTCGCCCGGCCGCCGCATCCGAATTTCCCGGGCGTGCACGGGTCTGCGGCGGGAGGCCTCCCTGCGGCGCGAGGCTTCCCCAGGGCGGGTCTCCTCCCTGCGGTGGGACGCACCCTGTGGCGGGGACGCCCCCCTGCGGCGGGATCGCTCCCGGGGATCGGGTTTCTCTCCGCGGTCGGTCTCCTCCCTGGGGTCGGTCTCCTTCCTGCGGTCGGTCTCCTCCCTGGGGTCGGTCTCCTCCCTGCAGTCGGTCTCCTTCCTGCGGTCGGTCTCCTCCCTGGGGTGGGATCCGAGCCGACAGCACCCGCCGGGTGCGCCGAGCGGTCGCCCCGGCCGTCGCGGACCGGCGTGCGGCAGCCGCCGACGCGGCCCGGAACGCGGCGTCGCGCTCCGCGGCCTCGACCCGCTCGACGGCGTACAGAGGAGTCGGCGGCGCCGAGCCGACGTGCGGATGGGCGCGCAGCAGATCGGGCTCCCCGAGCAGTCGGCGCACCAACCCGGCGGTCCAGCCCCTGGCCCGCAGCCCGGCCGTCGAGACGTACGCACGCCCCTGCCCGTCGCCGCTCCGCCCGCGGTCCCTCGCCCGTGCCGTCATCACGACCTCCCCAGTCGATCGAGTCGTCGCTACGCTCCGTGACCACTTCATTGATAACCCGCGCCACTGACAATCGCCCCGCGCACGGCGCCCGCGTACCCTTGCGAGCCCTGTCCCCGACCACCAGGAGCCCACAGCCGTGCCCTCCCTCCCGGACCAGGTCTTCCTCGACACCACCGCCGACCGTCTCGCCGCCCTGCCCACCGTCCGGGCGGTCACCCTCGGCGGCTCCCGGGCCCAGGGCACCCACCGTCCGGACAGCGACTGGGACATGGCGATCTACTACCGGGGCGCCTTCGACCCGGCGGACCTCCGAGCGGTCGGCTGGACGGGCGAGGTCTCCGAGATCGGCGCCTGGGGCGGAGGTGTCTTCAACGGCGGCGCCTGGCTCACGATCGACGAACGCCGGGTCGACGTGCACTACCGCGACCTCGACGTCGTCGAGCACGAGAGGGCGGAGGCGGAGGCGGGACGCTTCCGAGTCGAGCCGCTGATGTTCCACCTGGCGGGCATCCCGACGTACCTGGTCGTCGCGGAACTCGCGATCAACGAGGTGCTGCGCGGGGAACTGCCCCGCCCCGCCTACCCGGACGCCCTGCGCGCCACCGCCCCCGGACGCTGGCACGGCGACGCCGCGGCCACCCTCGCCTACGCCAAGGCCGGCCACGCCCCCAAGGGCGCCCTCACCCAGGTCGCGGGCGCCATCGCCCTCGCCACCGCACAGACCGCCCACGCGGTACTGGCGGCACGCGGGCAGTGGGTCACCAATGAGAAGGGGCTCGTCGAGCGGGCAGGGCTGACCGCAGTCGACGCACTGACGGCGAGCCTCACCCCGGATCCCGAAGCTCTGGCCGCCCGTGTCACGGAGGCAGACGTTCTTCTGGCCCGGGCTGTGGAGGCGGCTGTGCGCGGCTAGGCGTTCCCGTGTGCAGCCCACGAACGCCGTCGTGCGTCGGCTCCTTGCATGATGTGCTGTGCCGCGGGTTGATCCATCCGCGGTCAGGAGATCCACTTGGGGGCACACGCGGTGCGTGTCAGGTACGACCAGCGAGCACTGGCACTCGTGGAGGTGCGGGGCGGGCAGCGGGACTGGGAGAAGGCGGAGGACGAGTTCGAGCGGCGCGGGTGGCCGGTCGTCACCTCGTTCGCGCGAGGCGATGACCTTTCGGCGGGAGTGCTGACCCCGGATCCCGACTCGCGGCTGTACTGCGTGGAAGTACACCTGATGGGCGCCCGGAACAGCAGGACCGAGCGGGCAGCCGCCTGGCGGGTCCAGCGTCTGGCGCGGACGGCCCGGATCGAGATGTACGTCAGACGCTGCGACTTGCTCGACGTCGACCGGGAGCAGCTCACCGAGTGGCGGGTCCACAGCGTCGCGCATCGTCCGCCCCTGCGCTCGCCGCACGGTCCGCCGGGCCTGCGCGCGACACTGCGCCGGAAGTGGGCCATGGCCCGCGCCAGGCTGACGGAGCGGAGAGGACGCCATGACATCGGTACGTACGTGAGCGGCACCGCCTCGGAAGCCAGGAGGCTCGCCCGGATGGGCATGCCGACGGGAGCCCCGGCCCGCACGGACGTCGATGTGCGCACCCTGCACGGTCGGGAGCGCGGTCACATCGTGCTCAGACGCGAGGAGGACGGAAAGCGCCGGCAGTACCGGCTCATGGCGTGGTTGCTGGCGATGACGTCCCTCGCCGTCGTCGCCCAGCACCAGAGCGGCTCTCGGGCCTGGTTCTGGGGGATGTGCGCGGCGGCCTGCTTCGCGGGGTCGGTGCGCAGCGGCAGCAGGATCTTCCTGTCGGGCGGACGTGCGCCGAGCGTCGTCATCGTGTGCTTGGCGGCGTCGATCCTCCTGGGGTTCACTCTCGGCTGGTTCTCCTCGGAGACAGAGGCACTGACGCCACTCCAGATGCTCGTCTACAACGCCTCCGCGCTCACCGCGATCGGCGTCTGGCTCCTGATACGGCAGTGGACCTGGGGCGAGTGGCTGACCTGGGCGGCCCCCCTCGTGTTCACCGCACTGGTGTCGTTCGCCGTCGCGTCGGGTTCCGTGCTCCACGCCCTGTACGCGGACGCGCTCGGGCTCGACCCGGAGGATCTGGACGTGCCGGGCATCTGGCAGGTGCTGGCGGCCGGCAGGCTGTTGAGCTTCCTGAGTCTGGCCCTGTTCGTACCGGCCGGCTGGGGCATCGCGAAGCATGTGCACGCGTCCTTCGTCCGCCCGGGGGAGGACACGAACGTCCTGCTGTACGTGGCCGCACAGACCCTGGTGATCGGGCTGGTCGCCGTCCTCGCCGTCAACTCCGCGAACGACGCGGCCGAGGCCGTGAAGAAGGCCGCCGGGGAACGGAAGTCCCCTCCACCGTACTTCGGGGTCGACGCCGAGTGGACCTGTGTGGAGCCGACGGTCGCCCGGAAGCAGCTGAACGTACAGGGCGGTGAACTGCGTCCCGGGCTCCCCTACCTGTCGTTCGGTGTCGCCGGAGACGACGTCGTGCTGTGGGACCCGGACACCGCCGAACCGTTCAAGGTGCCGACGGGGCAGGTGCGTCTGCTTCCCGCGAAGGAACCCCGGGAGGCGTGCGACTTCCCCGCCCGGAAGTGGGAACAGCAGTAGACCGGGAGACACCCGGCCCGCCGGCCCGCCGCCCCGCGTGTGCCGTGTCACACGATTCGCGTGCCGTGTCACATCGCGGAAACGCCCGCGTTCGCTTCCGTGCACGTGCGCGCTCTACGGTGGAGACCGCAACCATTTCAGCCCGGCCACTGTCGCCCGAAGGCTCACCCCCGCCCTCGACCAGACGACAGGAGCCCCGCGCGCCGTGACCCGCCCCGTCCGCACCGCCACCGCACTCCCGCTTCCGCCCTGGCTCGCCCACGCCCTCCGCGCCCAGCGCGGGCCCGTCCCGTGGAACGCGGTCACGCGGGGTGCGCTGGCCGCGGGGCCGCTGCTGCTCGCCGCCGTGCTCGCCGGCCGGGCCTCCGTCGGCGTGGTCGCCGCCATCGCCGCCATGCTGGCCGGGATCAACGACCGGCCGGGCAGCAGGCGGACCTCCGTCCAGCGGATCGGCGTGCCCGCGCTGGCGGGCGCGGCCGGGCTGCTGGCCGGGACGTACGCGGGGCAGCACCTGGGAGCCCTGGCGCTCACCCTCGTCCTCACCGCGCTCGGCCTGCTGGCCGGAGCCGTCAGCGCCGTCGGACCCGTGGCGTCCGGGGCCGGCACGCAGTTGCTGGTCGCCACCGCCGTGGGGGCCGGGATGCCGCTGCCCGATCCCGGGTGGCAGCGCGTCCTGGCCTTCCTCGCCGGCGCCGGATGGCTGCTCGTGCTGCGGCTGATCCTGCCCACGCCCGGCTCCCTGACCGGCGAACGGCGCCTCGACTTCCGCTTCGACGGGGAGCGGACGGCCGTCGCCGACGTGTACGACGCCGTCGCCGCGCTCCTCGACGCGGCCGGCACCGAGCACGCCGTCACCCGCCGGGCCGCGCTCACCGCCGCCCTCGATCACGCCCAGGACGCGCTCGCCGGCCCCCGGCTGCGGCGCCAGGCATCGTCCGCGGCCGAACGGCGGCTGCACGCGCAGTACGCGGCCGCGCTGCCCCTCGCCGAGGCCGCGACCGCGCTCGCCTGGGCGGGGGAGCCCGTGCCCGCGCGGGCCGGCGCGGGGCCCCGGCGGCTCGCCGCGGCCGTCCGCGGAGGCACGCACACCGGACCGCTGCCCGCGCCCGCCCGCTCAGCCCCGGCCCTGCGCGCCCTCGACGACGCCCTGTTGCGTGCCGCCGTGGCCTTCGACCAGGGCGGGGGCGGTGACCTGCACACCCGCAGGCGCTCGCCCGCCGCCCTGGCGCGTACGGTCCTCGGCGCCGGCGGGCGGGAGTACGGGCTGCGCGTCGGTCTCTGCTTCGGTGCCGCCGCCGCCGTCGCCCAGGCCCTGCACCACGCCCACTGGTACGGGCAGCACCAGCACTGGTACTGGCTGCCCGCCACCGCCGTCTTCCTCGTCAAGCCCGATCTCGGGCCGCTCGCGTCCCGGGTCCTGTGCCGGGCGGCCGGTACCGTCCTCGGGGCGCTGGTCTTCGCCGGGTTCGCCGCCGTGCTGCCCCGGCCGGAAGGGCTCGTCGCGCTCGTCGCCGTCAGCGGCGCCCTCATCCCGGTCGCCGCCCGGCACTTCGCCGCCCAGACAGCCGTCGTCACCGTCCTCGTCCTCGCCCTCGTCATGGTCGGCGGAGAGCCCCAGGCCTCGGTCGGCCGCATCGGCGAGACGCTGCTGGCCTGCGCGATCGTGCTGGTCGTCGGGCATCTGCCGATGCCGGGTCAGCGAGCCGGCGGCGTCCGCGCCCGGCTGGCGGCGGCGAGCGGCGCCGCCCACGCCTACCTCGCCCACGTACTGAACGAGGGCGGCGACCGGGCGACCCGCTGGACGCTGCGCCGCGAGGCCTACCGCACGCTCGCCGAGGCCCGCTCCGCCATCGCCCTCGCCGCCGCCGAACTCCCCGCGCTGGCCCGGCACTCCAAGGGCGCCGACGAGGTCGCGGCCGTCCTCGAACGGCTCGTCGACACCACCACCGCCTGCGCCGTGCACCTCGACGACACCGGCCGGCTCACCCCCCGGCACCTCGGGCGGCTCGCCGAACTGCGGGACGAACTCGCCGAACGGCGCGACCTGGTGGGCCGGCTGCGGCTGCCCGAGCTGCCGCTCGCCGGATGACCCGCCGACGGCCCCGGTGCCCTACGTTGGCGGCATGACGCACTCCGCCGATCTCGTCATCACCGGCTGCACCGTGCTCGTGCACGACGACCGGGAGCGGATCGGGTTCGAGGAGGACGCGGCCGTCGTCGTACGGGGCGGGATCATCGAATCCGTGACGACGGCCGCCGAGGCCGAGGCCGTCCCCGCCGCCGAACGCGTCCACGCGCGCGGACAGGTCGCCCTGCCCGGACTGATCAACTGCCACACGCACGCGCCGATGGTCGCCCTGCGCGGCCTCGCGGAGGACCTGCCCACCGAGGAGTGGTTCAACGACGTCGTCTGGCCCGTCGAGTCCAACCTCACCGAACGGGACGTGGAACTCGGCGCCCGGCTCGCCTGCGCCGAGATGATCCGCGCGGGCGTGACGTGCTTCGCGGACCACTACTTCGCGATGGACGCCGTCGCCGCCGTCGTCGCCGAGTGCGGGATGCGGGCGCTGCTCGGCCAGGCGTACTTCTCCTCGCAGGGAGCACAAGGCCGGCAGCGGTCGCTCGAGTTCGCGCTGCGGCACCGGGGAACGGCCGACGGACGCATCACGACCGCACTCGCCCCGCACGCGCCCTACACGGTGGACGACGCCGACCTCGCCGCCACCGCCGCCCTCGCCCGCGACCACGGCCTGCCGGTGCACCTGCACGCCGCCGAGAACCGCGACCAGACCGACGCCAGCCTCGCCCGGCACGGGGTCACCCCGATCCAGGTCCTGGAGCGCACCGGGATCCTCGACACCGACGTGCTCATCGCGCACGGCACCGGCATCGTCGAGTCCGACCTGCCCCTCCTCGCGCGCGCGGGGGGCCGTACGGCCGTGGCGACCGCGCCCCGCGGCTACCTGAAGTTCGCCTGGCCCACCACCACACCCGTACGGGCCCTGCGCGACATCGGGGTTCCCGTCGGACTCGCCACGGACGGCGCCGCCTCGAACAACTCCCTCGACGTGTGGGAGTCCATGGCGCTCACCTCCCTGATCCAGAAGTCCACCCAGGGCGACCCGCGGTGGCTCACCTCCCGTCAGGCCCTGCACCACGCCACCCTGCAGAGCGCCCGGGCGGTCGGACTGGGCGACACGGCCGGCAGCATCGCGCCGGGCCGGCGGGCCGACATCGTCCTCGTCGACCTCACCGGCCCGCACACCCAGCCCGTGCACGACCTCGCCGCCACCCTCGTGCACAGTGCGCGCTCCGCCGACGTACGCACGACGATCGTCGACGGGCGGATCCTGATGCGGGACCGGGAGCTGCTCACCCTCGACGTCCCGGCGGTGGTGGAGGAACTGGGGGAGCGGCTGCCCGCCCTGGTCGACCGCAGCCACGGCCGCCGGATCCAGGCGTACGACACCTGATCCGGCACCGCCCGCGGGACGCGGGAAAAAATCTTCCCGAGCCGCCGATGAGTTCCGCTCCTCCCGCCGGTCATCACCCGGACGGACCGTTGCACAGGAGGAGCCCATGTCGCTTCCCGAGATCGTCTCGCGCGCGGAGTGGCGCGCGGCGCGCGAGGCCTTACTGGCCAAGGAGAAGGCGGCCACGCGCGCGCGTGACGCGCTCAACGCCGAGCGGCGCAGGCTGCCCATGGTGGAGATCGACAAGGAGTACGTCTTCGAGGGCGGGGACGGGAAGGCCACGCTGCCCGACCTCTTCGAGGGGCGGGACCAGCTGGTCGTCTACCACTTCATGTTCGCCCCCGAGTGGGACGCGGGCTGCCGCAGCTGCTCGGCGTTCCTCGACCAGATCGGGCACCTGGTGCACCTCAGGGCCCGCGGCACCTCGTTCGCCGCGGTATCCCGGGCGCCGTATCCGAAGATCCTGCAGTTCAAGGCGCGGATGGGCTGGACGCTGCCCTGGTACTCGTCGTACGTCAGCGACTTCAACGCCGACTTCGAGGTGACCCTCGAGCACGAGGGCGCGCTCGTCGAGCGGCCTGGCCTCAGCTGCTTCCTGCGGGAGAGCGACCGTGTCTTCCACACCTACTCGACGTACGAGCGCGGCCTCGACGGTCTCGGCTCGACCACCAGCCTTCTCGACCTGACCGCGCTGGGCCGGCGGGAAGAGTGGGAGGAACCCAAGGGGCGGGCTTCGGCTCTTGGGGCGCCTGCGGGAAGTGAGGGAGTCAGGTATCACGACGAGTACGAGCTCTGACACGTACCGCGACCGAAGGGTCCGAACGGCTGAGACACGGCTCACACGTTGCGGTGAACGAGTGTCAACTACGTCTCAGTAGCGTCACTTCACGAGGCGTTCACCCCATGGTTGGCGTTTAACTCTACGAGTACAGCGCTACATGGAGGTGCAGGGTGAACGGGCGAACGGTGCTCGAGCGCTTTCCCGCCGGCGGGCCGCGCGGGTCCTGGCCGGCGGAGGAGTTCGCGCATGCGCGGCGTCTGGAGGGCCTGCCCGCCGAGGTCGTCATGGACCTCGCCACGGACATGTTCCTGGTCGTCGTCCGCAGCGGTGAGACCGCCGGTGACGCGGCTGCGTGAGGTGCGGCTGCCGGTGACGCGGGCCGAGCGGCCGGGTCAGCCCGCCTTCGGAGCGGGCACCGGCGCCTTGGTGAACTGCTCCGCCTGCAGGGAGTAC
The DNA here is from genome assembly GCF_014650995.1 of Streptomyces viridiviolaceus. Classification (GTDB taxonomy): domain Bacteria; phylum Actinomycetota; class Actinomycetes; order Streptomycetales; family Streptomycetaceae; genus Streptomyces; species Streptomyces viridiviolaceus. The sequence continues at coordinate 198,810 of NZ_BMWA01000006.1, read as the reverse complement.
AGCTCCGCGTAGACCCCGCCGGTGGCGAGCAGCTCGTCCGGTGTCCCGGACTCCACGAGCCGGCCCTGGTCGAGGACGTGCACCAGGTCCGCGTGGCGCACGGACGCCAGCCGGTGCGTGATGAGGACGACCGTCTGGCCGTTGCCGGCCAGGGCGCGGATCTTGTCGAAGACCTCCAGCTCGGCGCGGGCGTCCAGGGCCGCCGTCGGCTCGTCCACGATGAGGATGCGGCCCCTGCGGTACGCCGCCCGGGCGATCCCGACCCGCTGCCACTGCCCGCCGGACAGCTCGTGGCCGCCGCTGAAATTGCGGGCCAACAGCGTGTCCAGACCACGCGGCAGGTCCGCGACCACGTCCTCGGCCCCGGCCTCGGCGACCGCCTCGGCCACGCGTTCGTCGCCGAGCGGCGCGGAGGAGCGGCCCACGGCGACGTTCACGCGCGCGGTGAACGGCCATCGCTTGAAGTCCTGCGCCACCATCGCGATGCGCTCGGCGAGCGCCCGGCGGTCCGCCGTCGCCGCGTCGACGCCGTCCCACAGGATGCGGCCCCGGTCCGGCGTGTACAGGCCGGCGAGCAGCTTGACCAGCGTCGTCTTGCCGGAGCCGTTCTCCCCGACGAGTGCCACGATCCGCCCCAGCGGGAGGGTGAGGCTGACGTCGTCGAGTGCGGGGCGGGTGGCGTCGCCCGGGTAGCGGAACGTGACGTTCTCGAAGCGGATCTCCTCCGGGTCGTCCGGCAGTGCCGCACCGCCCGCCGGGATGGCCCGGTCGGCCGCCTCGACGTGCAGCCGTTCCAGATCGCCGACGAAGAGGGCCTCCTCGTGGAGGGCGTTGACCTCCACGACCAGGGTGCCGAGGCTCTGCGAGCCGGTGCGGATGGCGATCACCGCCGTGCCCGCCACCGCCAGGGCCATCGCGCCGCCCAGCAGCAGCCCGCCGAGCGTCGCGTACGTGGCCGCCGTCGCCAGGCCCGTCCACGCCGCCGCGATCAGTCCGGTACGGGCCGCCAGCCCGGCCAGCCGGGCCTGTTCCGCCTCGGCGGTCTCCGACATGGCGCGGAAGTGACGCAGCAGGAAGGGACCCACCCCGTGCACCCGGATCTCGGGTGCCGCGGCCGGCTCGATGAGCAGGCCGGCCAGCAGCCGTCCCGCGCGCTCGTGCTGCACCCAGGCGTGGAACGACTCGTACCGGCGCCGTGCGAGGGTCAGCGCGCTCCAGGCGCTCGGCAGTGTCATGGTCACCAGCAGCGGCAGCAGCACCGGATGCAGCACGGTGAGGACGCCGGCCGCCGCGATCAGCGAGGTCATCGCGTTCACCACGCGCGTGCCGTACTGGATCATGCGGCGCGCGGACGCGGCGCCGTACTGGGCGGTGTCCAGCAGCTTGTGGAAGGCGTGGTCCTCGATCGCGGCCAGCTCCACGGCCGCCGCCCGCTCCAGGTACCGCTCGGTGGCCACCCGCTCCACCTTGGGCTCCAGCCGCCCGGTGGCGTACGTCGAGGCCGCCCGCAGCAGCGCCGCGACCAGCATCACCGCGGCCACGGTGACCAGTGCGGGGACGGTTCCGCGCAGCCGCTCCTCGATCGGGCCGACGGCCATCAGGCCGCCGAGCACGCTGTTGACCGCCAGCAGGCTCACCGCCTGTGCCACGCCCCGGCCCGCCTCGGCCGCCAGCACCGTGCGCGCGGCCCGCGCGTCGGCCTGCCGGGCGAGCCGCAGGCTGGACGCCAGCAGGGACGGCAGCCGGGTCACCATGGCCCGGAAGCCCAGCTCCAGGAAGGCGTCGGCGTGCTGGTTCCAGCCCATGTCGTAGCGCAGTGGCCCGCCGAAGAGCAGCCGCTCCGACTCCGACACCCCGACCGGGTCCGTGCCGCGCTTCCTGCGCACCGTCGGCCTCCCGCGAACGTGGACGAACGGCCACTATCCCGGGGGCGGACGCCGTCCGGGCAGGGCGCGAGCGGGGGAGGCCGAAGCGCGCGGGCGCACACCTACCGGAAGGGCGCGCGGGGCGCAGAGGCACGGCGGGCGTCGAAGGGCTGATCGAGGGGCGACGGCCGTCGCCGGACACGTACGCCGGAACGCTACGCGCTCACCGGCCGTGACCACGTCGGTGTGGTGCCCGTGAGCCGGCACAGCGCCAGGTACAGCGGGATGGGCGGGGTGTACGGCACCGTGCCGTCCGGGCGGTGGATCAGGCCGGGGACGCCGGGGGCGTCCGGGACGACCGCGCCGGTGGCGTACCGCGCGGGCGCGGGCCACTCCAGGGCGTAGTCGGAGTCGGAGGGGACGATCCACCACCAGTGCGCCTCGTCGGCGAACACGCACCCCACGCGGGGCAGCCGGGGCATCACCAGTGGGCCGAAGCGGGCGGGTACCGCGACCGCGTCGCAGCCCAGCGGGGCCGTCATGCCGTCCGGTACGGGCAGCCGCAGGGGCGTTCCCGGTGCGCGACGTCCGCGCTGCAGGCGGACGAGCGAGTCCAGGGTGAGCGGGCGGGTGCCGGACGCAGCCCTCAAAGCCATGCGGACCCCGTTCCGGGAGGTACCTGTCGGTGGCTCGCCTCCGCCTCGTCGTCGCCCGTTCCGCCGGTGGAGCCGGGCTTCGGGCGTGCGCCCCAGCCCAGGTCGTTGCGGGGCTCGGACGGATCGCGCGGGGCGTCGGACTTGCGCGGCAGCTCGGCCCAGACCAGCAGTCCGGGCCCGTGCTCGTGGGCGCCCCAGGCGTCGCACAGGGCGTCGACGAGGAGCAGTCCCCTCCCGTGCTCGTCGTCGGGCTGCTGCCCGGCCGAGGGGTGGGGCTGGCCCGGTGCGCATCCCTCGTCACGCACGGCTATGCGCACCAGGTCGTCACCGTCGTGCAGCTCGCACACTATGTGCCTGCTCGCGGTGTGCACGATCGCGTTGGTGACCAGCTCGGAGACCACCAGGGCCGCGGTGTCGCAGGTGTCCTCGCACACCGACCAGCCGGTCAGCCGGGCCCGTGTCAGGCGTCTGGCCTGCGCCGGGGAGCTCGGATGCGCGGCCAGCTCGAAGCGGAACCGACGCTCGGCGGCGGCGGTCCCGGCGGGGCCGGCTCCCATGACGGCACAGAGGCCGAGCCGGCCGTCGGTGGCGTCTGTTCCTAAGGGCGCGGACGGAATCACGCCTGCCACTATCGCCCCGCCGTGAACACTTGGCAAGTGTCACTCTGAAAAATGCAGAGTGCTGTGTGACGGTCTGGACTGCCGTGGCACACTGCTCGCAACAGCACGTCGAGCGGCGCCACTTCGGGTCACCGAAGGTCTGCCCAGACCTTCGAATGAGTCTTCGGATGGCGCCGCCGGGCTGTCCGCACACCTTCGCGGGCGGTCGTGATCAGGATCCGAGACTCTGCAGGAGGTGGAGCGTGAGCGAACCGCGGTCCGCGCCGACGGTCGGCCAGGTCGTCCTCGGCCGGCGCCTGCTGGACCTGCGGGAACGCGCCGGGCTCAAGCGTGAGGAAGCCGCCCGCATCCTGCGCGTCGCGCCCGCCACGGTCCGCCGCATGGAGATGGCCGAGGTCGCGCTCAAGATCCCGTACCTCCAGCTGCTTCTGAAGGCCTACGGCGTGGGCGACGAGGAGGCCGACGCCTTCGTGCAGTTGGCCGAGGACGCCAACAAGCCCGGATGGTGGCAGCGCTTCTACGACATCCTGCCGGGCTGGTTCTCCATGTACGTCAGCCTCGAGGGAGCGGCCAGTCTGATCCGCTCCTACGAGCCCCACTTCGTCCCGGGACTGCTGCAGACCGAGGAGTACGCGCGCGGGGTGCTGCGCTCGGGGGCCATCGGCCAGACCAGACCGGACGACATCGAGCGCCACGTCGACCTGCGCATGCGACGCCAGGAACTGCTGACCCGCGAGGACGCGCCCCGCCTGTGGGTCGTGATGGACGAGACCGCACTGCGCCGCCCGGTCGGCGGCCCGGAGGTGATGCGTGCTCAGATCGACAAACTGCTCGACGCCACGAAGCTGCCCAACGTGACGCTGCAGGTCGCCCCGTTCACCAACGGGCCGCACCCCGGCACGTACGGGCCCTTCGTGCTGTTCCGATTCGCCATGCCGGAACTCCCGGACATGGTCTACAGCGAGTACCTGACCGGCGCCGTCTACCTCGACGCGCGCACCGAGGTGGCGACCCACCTCGAGGTCATGGACCGCATGGCGGCGCAGGCCGCTACGGCACATCGCACGAAGGAGATCCTCCGGGATCTCCGCAAGGAGCTGTGAATGGAACTCATCAAGTCCCAGCCCAAGCCGCGGATCCGCGGTGAGCGGATCTACAACGGCATGCCCGCCCGTGAGCTGGGCAGCGAGGGCTGGCACAAGCCGTGGAGCGGCGGCAACGGGGGCAACTGCCTGGAGGCGATGAAACTCGCCGACGGCCGGATCGCCGTACGGCAGTCCACCGACCCCGACGGTCCGGCGCTGATCTACACCTCCGCCGAGATGACGGCCTTCATCGAAGGAGCGAAGGCGGGAGAGGCGGACTTCCTGCTGTCCTGAGACGTGATCCCTGTTGCACCTTGTTTAAGCACGCTCCTTCCTCCTTGCCGACGCCTCTCTTGCCTGGCGCCGAGTTGACCGAGTCGACCGAGTTGACCACCCACCGCTGCGGACACGTGAACCCCTGGAGTCCCCCATGACCGGGCAGCACCACGTCGAGATCGACACGAGCAGGCCGCATCCGGCGCGCATGTACGACTGGTATCTCGGCGGCAAGGACAACTACCCGGTCGACGAGGAGATGGGCCGTCAAATGCTGGCCCTCGACCCGAGGGTGCCGGTGATGGCCCGGGTCAACCGCGCGTTCATGCACCGTGCCACACGCTGGCTCGCCGGCCAGGGCGTGCGGCAGTTCTTGGACGTCGGCACCGGCATACCGACCGAACCCAACCTCCACCAGGTCGCCCAGCGGATCGCGCCCGACGCCCGCGTCGTCTACTGCGACAACGACCCCATCGTGCTGGCCCACGCGGCGGCCCTGCTGCGCGGCACGCCCGAGGGGGCGACCGAGTACCTCCAGGCCGACGTGCGGGACCCGGACGCCATCCTGGAGGGTGCGCGGAAGGTCCTGGACCTCGCCCGGCCCGTGGCGCTGTCGCTCGTGGCGCTGCTGCACTTCGTGTCCGACGAGGACGGCGCGCACGACCTGGTCGGCCGGCTGATGTCCGAACTGCCCTCCGGCAGCCACCTGGTGGTGACCCACGCGACGGCCGACTTCACCCCCGAGGAGTCGCGGGCGGCCACCGAGAAGCTCAAGGCCGCCGGCGTCACCCTCGCCCTGCGCTCGCGCGAGCAGTTCGCCCGCTTCTTCGACGGCCTCGACCTCGTCGAACCCGGCATCGAAGTGCCCCACCAGTGGCACCCGGAGCTGGGCGAACCGGTCCCCGGGCAGGAGGACGGCATCATTCCGGGGTACGGCGCGGTGGCGCGCAAGCCGTGACCGGCGGATCCGAGTGATGCCCGGGGCCGCCGGCGACGGCCCCGGGCATCGCGTTTGTTCCCGGCGGGGCCCGGCCGGGTTCACTCCGGCGGCAGCGCCCCGCACAAGGCGTCCAGCGCGGCTCCGTACGCGTGCTCAGAGGGCGTCGCATAGCCCACGACGAGTCCGTCGCGCGGTGCCATGTCCGTGTCCGGGTGCCGGAAGGCGGCGAGCCCGTCGAGGGCGACGCCACGCCAGGCAGCGGCCTTGACGACGGACCGTTCGGTGCCGGGCGGCAGCCGCAGCACCGCGTGGAGCCCGGCCGCGACACCCGTCACCTCCACCTGTGGCGCGTGCGCGGCGAGCGCACGCACGAGACGGTCCCGGCGTCGGCGGTAACGCTGCCGCATCCGCCGCACATGGCGGTCGTACGCACCGCAGACGAGGAAGTCGGCCAGGCTCAACTGGTCGAGGACACTCGCCCACCCCTCACGCTCGCCCTTGGCCGCGAGCACCCCCTCCACGTACCGCTCGGGCAGCACCATCCAGCCCAGTCGCAGCGCGGGCGACAGGCTCTTGCTGACCGAGCCCACATGGATCACCCGCTCGGGATCCAGGCCCTGCAGCGCCCCGACGGGCCTGCGGTCGTAGCGGAACTCCCCGTCGTAGTCGTCCTCCAGCACCAGGGCGTCACGCGCGCGTGCCCAGTCGACCACGGCCGCCCGGCGCTCCGGGTGCAGCGGGCCCCCGGTCGGGAACTGGTGCGCGGGCGTCAGCAGCACCGCCCGCTCGCGCCCCAGCCGGTCGACCCGCGCGCCGTGCTCGTCCAGCGGCAGCGGCACCGTCCGCACACCGGCCGTCGCCAGCAGGCCACGGTGGAAGTCCAGCCCGTACGCCTCCACGGCCAGCGGACCGCGCAGCACTCCGCCCCCGCCCTGCCCGAACAGCAGCCGCACCGCGTGGGCGAAGCCGGAGCAGATCACGATCCGCTCCGGCTCGGTCCGCACGCCACGCGCGCGTGCCAGGTACTCCGTGAGCGCCTCCCGCAGCTCGATCCGGCCGGCCGGATCGCCGGGACCGAACACCTCGCCGGGCGCCTGCTGGACAGCCCGCCGGTAGGAGGCGAGCCACGCCGTGCGCGGAAACGCCGACGCGTCCGGCGTGCCCTGCCGCAGGTCGTGCCGGGGGCCACGCGCGCGTGGCGGGACCTTGTCCGGCGTACGGGCGGCGGGCCGCAGGGGCTCCGTGCGTGCGGCGACCCGGGTGCCCGAACCCTGGCGGGCGGTCAGCCAGCCCTCCGCGACCAGCTCCGCGTACGCGTCGGCCACCGTGTTGCGGGCCACGCCGAGGTCGGCGGCGAGCGAACGGTACGGGGGCAGCCGGGTGCCGGGAGCGAGCCGCCCGCTGCGCACGGCCTCGCGCAGGGCACGGGTGAGCGCTGCCCGCCGCCCGCCCTGCCCGGACAGCTCCAGATGCAGGTCGGCACCGATCCGCTCTGCGGAATTGACCCATGAATCCGCCATGGAAATGCACCCTACAGCCGGTCTTTACGGCTCGTAGGTTGAAGGACATGACGACGAACACGACCACCCGGACCGGTACTTCGACCCAGCACGGCGGAGCCGCCGCGCAGCACGGCCGTCTGAACTTCGCCAGGACCGCCCCCAAGGCGTTCCGGGCCCTCGTCGGCTTCGACGCCGCCGCCCGCGAGGGCCTCGACCCCGTCCTCGTCGAACTGATCCAGATCCGCGCCTCGCACCTCAACCACTGCGCCTACTGCCTCCACATGCACACCAGCGACGCCCGCAGGGCCGGCGAGAGCGAGGACCGGCTGCACATGGTCGCCGTGTGGCGGGAGGCCCGTCACTTCTTCACCGAGAAGGAGCAGGCGGCCCTGGCCCTGACGGAGGCGGTGACCCTGGTGGCCGGCTCCGGCGTCCCGGACGACGTCTACGCCCGGGCCGCCGAGCTCTTCGAGGAGCAGGAGCTGGCCCAGGTACTGGCACTGATCTTCGCGATCAACACCTGGAACCGGCTGGCGCTGTCGACGGCGAAGCGGGCGGGGACGGACGAACGCTGATCATGCGCGGCGCGGTCGCCGCGACCGGGGGAGCGGTGGCCGCCTTCCTAGGCCCTCATCGGCCGGTCGAACGGACCGATCGGCGCCGGCAGGCGCGTGGTGCCGTCCGACAGCCGGCGGTCGACGGCCGCCGCCACCGCCCGACCCTCCGCGATCGCCCACACGATCAGCGACTGGCCGCGAGCCGCGTCCCCGGCGGCGAACACGCCGGGGACGTTGGTCGCGAAGTCCGCGTCCCGGGCGATCGTGCCGGGCGGCTGAAGCTCCAGCCCCAGCTGATCCACGAGCCCGTCGTGACGGTCGGGTCCCGAGAAGCCGAGGGCGAGCAGCACGAGATCCACCGGGAGAGCCCGTTCGGTGCCGGGCAGCGGTCGCCGCCCGGCGTCCACCCCGACGAGGTGCAGCGAGCGCACATGCCCGGCCGCGTCCCCGGTGAAACGGAGCGTGGACGCCGCGAACAGGCGCGCGTCCGCGTCCGCCGCAGGCGCGGACCGCAGGTGACGCGCCTCCTCGTGCGCGGCCGACAGGCGGTACAGCTTCGGGTACGTCGGCCAGGGGTCGGCCTCCTCGTCGCGCTCCGTGCCCGGCTGCGCGTAGATGTCCAGCTGGGTCACGGAGGCGGCCCCTTCGCGCACCGCGGTGCCCAGGCAGTCCGCGCCCGTGTCACCGCCGCCGACGATGACCACGTGCTTCCCGGCGGCGGACAAAGGGGAGGTCTCCAGGTCGCCCTCGCACACCCGGTTGGCCAGCGGCAGGTACTCCATCGCCTGGTGGATCCCGGCCAAGTCCCGCCCGGGCACCGGAAGTTCGCGCCACGCCGTGGCTCCGGTGGCGATCACCACGGCGTCGTAGCGGGCCCGCAGCTCGGCGGCGCCGATGTCCCGTCCGACGGTCGTCGAGGTGCGGAACCTCGTGCCCTCGGTGCGCATCTGCTCGATCCGCCGCTCCAGGTGCCGCTTCTCCATCTTGAACTCGGGGATTCCGTACCGCATCAGCCCCCCGATCCGGTCGTCCCGCTCGTAGACGGCGACCGTGTGCCCGGCCCGGGTCAGCTGCTGTGCCGCCGCCAGTCCCGTGGGCCCCGATCCGATCACCGCCACCGTCTTGCCGGACAGCCGCTCCGGCGGGCGCGGCGGCGTGAAGCCCTCTTCCCATGCCCTGTCGGCGATGGCGCACTCGACGTTCTTGATGGTGACTGCCGGCTGATTGATCGCGAGCACACATCCCGCCTCGCAGGGCGCAGGGCACAACCGGCCCGTGAACTCGGGGAAGTTGTTCGTGGCGTGCAGCCGGTCGCTCGCCGCCCGCCAGTCCGCCCGGGCGACCAGGTCGTTCCACTCGGGGATCAGGTTGCCGAGCGGGCAGGCCTCGTGGCAGAAGGGGATGCCGCAGTCCATGCAGCGGTCGGCCTGCTTGTTGATGATCGGCAGCAGGGCTCCCGGGACGTACACCTCGTCCCAGTCCCGAACACGCTCCTCGACCGGCCTGCGGGGCCAGTCCTCGCGGGGCGTGGTCATGAAACCCTTGGGATCGGCCATGGCCGTCTTCCTTGCGTACGCGGGGTGGCAGGCCGTGTGTCGCCGGGCGGCGCTCTTTCGGCCACAATACGTCCGCCCGGCCCGTCACGCAGAGCGCCGGACACCGTCACGCCCACGGGTTTCGCCCCGACTCTCCGCCCCAGGCCGGCGGCGTCCCCCAGGCCGGCGGCGTCCCCTAGGCCTCGCCGCGCCCCTCGCCCAGAGCCGGACGATGCCGGCCTCAGGCGAGGGCCAGTACGTACACCACCGCCGCCGCGGCCGAGGCGACCGTGCGGACGTGGTTCCACGCCGTCCACTCGCGTACGTACGAGGGCCAGTAGGCGGCCGCCTCCGCCGTACCCGGCTCCAGCCGCAGCAGCGCGGTGTTGCGCGGCACATTGGCGGCCACGGTGACCCCGAAGGACCCGAACAGATGGAGCGCGCTGCCCAGCAACAGCTCCACCGTGCCCTCGTCCGGCCACAGCACGAACGTCACCACGGCGATCACCGCGGTCAGCACCGCCGTCCCGAGGAACACGAGCATGAAGGCCGGCCTCACCGCGGCCCTGTTGATCGCGTTCATCGCGGCCACGCCCTGCGCGGGCGGCAGCGTGGCCAGCCCCCGCATGACGAAAGTGGAGAAGCCGCAGAAGACCCCGGCCACCAGGCCGGTCCCGAGCACACCCAGCAGCGTCAGCACGAAGTACGGCCCATCGATCATGTCGCGTCAGCTCCCGCTCGCCGGGCCGGGCCCTGCCCGGCACCTCCACCGTCGATCACCTCGAGTCAACCCCCGCCCGAGCACGGCGACCATGGCCCAGCGGCGCGGGAACATACGTGAGCGTCCAGCGCCCGCTTCTCCCGGTGACGTCGCCCCCCTCCTGCACGGCTGACGCATCATGGCCCTGTGCGACTGGAAGCGATCACCTGGGAACGGCTCGGAGACCTGCTCGCCGAGCGCCTGCTCGACCTGGAGCCGGCCGACGGCGGCGCCTGGCCGCGGGTCGCCTTCGACGGGGCCCCGGCCGCCCGCCCGGGAGACCTGGCCGAACGGGTCTGCGAGGCGCTGCGCCGACGCGGACGTCCCTCCCTGGTGGTCGGGACGGAGGGCTTCCTGCGCCCCGCCTCGCTCCGTCTCGAATACGGACGCCAGGACCTGGAGGCGTACTACCAGGGCTGGTACGACACCGCCGCCCTGTGGCGCGAGGTCTTCGGCCCCCTCGAACCCGGCGGTGACGGACGCGTCCTGCCCGACCTGTGGGATCCGGCCACCGACCGCGCCACGCGCAGCGCCTACGTCCGCCTCCCGCCGGGCGGGGTGCTGCTGATGCACGGGCCCTTCCTCCTGCGCCACTGGTTCCCCTTCGATCTGAGCGTCCACGTGCTGCTCGGCCCGGGCGCGCTGCGCCGCCGCACCCCCGAGGCGGACCACTGGACCCTGCCCGCCTTCGAGCGCTACCAGGAGGAGACCGACCCCTCCGGCACCGCGGACGTCCTGGTGCGAGCCGACGACCCGCGTCATCCGGCGTGGAACGGCTGATCCACCGGAACCCGCTGTCCCCCTCAGAGCCAGCCGTTGCGCCGGAAGCCCCGGTGCAGTACCAGGCAGGCGACCGATATGACGCCGATGACCAGTGCGTAGCCGTATCGCCAGCGCAGCTCCGGCATGTGGTCGAAGTTCATGCCGTACACCCCGCAGACCATCGTCGGCACGGCGACGATCGCGGCCCAGGCAGTGATCTTCCGCATGTCCGCGTTCTGCGCGACCGTGACCTGGGCGAGATGCGCCTGGAGGATGGAGTTGAGCAGTTCGTCGAACGCGGCGATCTGCTCGGTGGCCCGCAGCAGGTGGTCCGCGACGTCGCGGAAGTAGGCCTGTATCTCCGGGTCGATCACCCGGACCGGCCGGGTCGCCAGCTCCTCCAGCGGTCGGCCGAGCGGCACCACCGCCCGCTTCAGCTCGAGGAGTTCGCGCTTGAGCTGGTAGATCCGCCCCGGGTCGACCCGTGCGCCGTTCTCCGCGAACACGTCGGTCTCGACCTGGTCGATGTCCGCGTGAACCGCGTCGATGACGGTCAGGAAGTCGTCGACCACGTGGTCCGCGATCGCGTGCAGCACCGACGACGGCCCCTTGGCGAGCTGCTCGGGGTCGGACTCCAGCTCCTCGCGCAACGGGCCCAGCGAGCCGTGCCGCCCGTGCCGCACGGTGACCACGAAGTCCTGGCCGACGAACACCATGATCTCGCCGGTGTTCACCACCTCGCTCGTGGCGGTGAGCTCGTCGTGCTCGACGTAGCAGACGGTCTTGAAGACCGCGAAGAGCGTCTCGCCGTACCGCTCCACCTTCGGGCGCTGGTGAGCCTCGATCGCGTCCTCCACCGCCAGCGGGTGCAGGTCGAACAGCTCCGCGATGCCCGCGAACTCCTGGTCCGTCGGCTCGTGCAGGCCCAGCCAGACGAATCCGGTGCCGCGCTTGCGCATCCGCTCCACGGCGTCGACCGGATCGCCGCCCGCGGGGGTGCGGACACCGTCCCGGTAGGTCACGCAGTTCACCACCGAGGAACCCAGCGGGGAGCGGGCAGGGTGGCTCAGGTCGACACGCGGGCGCCGACGGGCCAGCCGTGCCACCTTGCGGAGGCCGCCGACCCTGCCGAGGCCCGTGACCTTCCGCAGATTCCCTGCCATGGACATCTGGATCTCCTCGCGTGGGTCCCCTCGCGCTGTGCTTCCCGCGCCTTGGCGCGCCAGTCTGCCAGTTCCGCGCGGGCGCCGGACAAGCCTGTGGGAACGGAATGTTCCGCTTTGTTCCCGCCTGTGGACGGGCGGTTGCGGGGCGGCCGTCCCGCGGAGGTCGGCCGCCCCGCGAGGTCAGCCCTCCCGGGGAGGTCTCCCGCCCACCCGACCGACCGCCAGCGCCCCCGCCCGGCACCCCGCCACCGCCGCGTCCTCCGGTTCCGCCCCCGCGATCAGAGCGGCGAGGAAGGCACCGGTGAAGGCGTCACCGGCGCCCGTGCTGTCCCGGGGCGCCGCCGGGGCGGCCGGGACACGCGCGCACACGGTGCCGGAACGGGCCACCAGCGCGCCCTCCTGGCCCCGCTTGGCGACCACCAGCGGGACATGCCGGCTCAGCTTGGCGGCGGCGTCCTCCGCATCGGGCAGCCCGGTGAGCAGGCATGCCTCGTCCCTGCTGGGCAGCAGGACGTCCACCCCTTCGACGAGGGCCAGGAAACGGCCGACGCCCAGCTCCGTCAGGAACCCCGCCGAGGCCGGGTCCAGGCTCACCGGCACCCCACGCGCGCGTGCCGACCTCAGGGCGAGCGCCACCAGCGCGCGACTCGCCCCGGAGAACAGGAGGTAGCCCGACAGGTGCAGCCGTGCCACGCCGTCGAGCAGCGCGTCCGACCAGTCGCCGGGGGCGAGCCGCAGCGAAGCCCCGCTGTCCGTGAGGAACGTCCGCTCGGCCGAGTCGCCCGTGTCGACCAGGCAGATCACCGTCCCCGTCGGCGCGGCGGCGTCGACGACCAGCAGGGGCCGCACACCGCGGGCCACCAGCTCACGCTCGTGCCAGGCCGCCGCGTCCGCACCGACCCGTCCGAGCAGCCGCACGTCCTCGCACCCCGCGTACGCGGCCCAGCAGGCCACGTTGGCGCCCGCCCCGCCCGGCAGCCGCCGGATCGAGGCGGCCGTGTCGGTGCCCGTGGCCAGGGGGCCCCGGTGCCGGGCGACGACGTCCGTGATGACGTCCCCGACCACCAGCAGCGCGCCGCCCGGTGCCGCCGTCACGCGCCGGCCCAGGCCGCCGCGACGCGGGCCGCCAGCCGTACGTTGCCGCGCACCGCGGCCAGGTTGGCGCGCAGCGAGGCCCCGTCCGTGTGCCGCACCAGATGGTCGAGCAGGAACGGCGTGACCGCCTGGCCCGACACCCCCTGCTCCTCGCACGCCCGCAGAGCGTCCGCGAGCACCCGCGCGTGCAGCGCCGGATCGAGCTGCTCCTCCCGTGGGACGGGGTTGGCGACGATCAGCGCCGACTCCGGCCCGCCGAGCGCGTCCTGCGCCCGCATGACCTCCGCCACCTGCTGTGGGCTGTGCAGCGTCCAGTCCACCGGGAGCCCCGAGTCGGACAGGTAGAAGCCGGGGAAGCGGTCCGTGCCGTAACCGGCCACCGCGACGCCCAGCGTCTCCAGGCGCTGCAGGGTGGCAGGCACGTCCAGGATCGACTTCACGCCCGCGCACACCACCGTGATGCGAGTGCGTGCCAGCAGGCCCAGGTCCGCCGACTCGTCCTGCGTCACCGTCCACTCCCGGTGCACCCCGCCGAGCCCGCCGGTCGCGAAGACGCGGACGCCCGCCTGGGCGGCCAGCAGGGCGGTCGCCGACACCGTGGTCGCCCCGCTCGCACCTGAGGCGACCGAGAGCGGAAGATCGCGGTGCCCCAGTTTGCGGATGCCGTCCTCGTTCGCGACCCGTTCCAGCTGCTCCTTGTCCAGGCCGACGTGCGGCCGCCCGTCCAGCACGGCGATCGTCGCCGGTACGGCACCCTCCTGCCGTACCGTCTCCTCCAGTTCGCGGGCCACCAGCAGATTGCGCGGGCGTGGCAGCCCGTGCGCGATGATCGTGGATTCCAGGGCGACCACGGGGCGACGTGCGCCGATCGCCTCCCGCACCTCTTCCGACAACACCAGCACCACGCGCTTGCCTCCTGTCTGTCGGCTCTCCCAGATCTCTGGCGGGCGCAGCCCCGGGCCAAACCCTTGCGGCCCGGGAGAGGGACCGCGAGCCTGGAGGGCATGACGGACAACACGACCCGCATCGACCACGTCGTCCTCTGGGTACGTGACCCGATCGCCGCGGCGGACTTCTACGAGAAGGCCGTGGGCCTGGAGCCCATGGGGGTCACCGAGTACGCCGCCGGCACCGTGACGTTCCCCTCCGTGCGCCTCAACGACGAGACCATCCTCGACCTCGCACCGCACTCCCTGGCCGAGCGCATGCGGATGGTGCCCGGGGCAGCGGCGAGCGCGGGCCATCCCGTCAACCACGTCTGCCTGTCCATGCCACGGCACGACTTCGAGGCCCTGCGCAGCCGCCTGGAGGAGCGGTCGGTTCCCGTCTCGGACTTCTCCCACGACTCTTCCGGCGCCCGTGGTCCGGCCCGGCGCAGCTTCTACTTCCGCGATCCGGACGGCAACGTCTTCGAGGCACGGCACTACGACTAGCCGCCCGGGAACAGCCCCGGTTACGGATGCGCGCCGGGAGCGAAAGGCTAGAACAGCGGCTCGGGCAGCACGCCCTCCAGCGCGAGCAGCCTCCGCTTGGCCTCCAGGCCGCCCCCGAACCCGCCGATGCCGCCGTCGCTCTCCAGGACCCGATGGCACGGCACGACGACCGGCAGCGGATTGGCTCCCATGGCCGCACCCACCGCCTGGGCCGCGCCCGGCTGACCCACGCGTCCGGCGAGATCGCCGTAGCCGACGACCGAGCCGTACGGGACGCCGGACGCCAGCTCCCGCAGCACCTCACGGTTGAAGCCCGAGATCAGCGACCAGTCCAGCGGCAGGTCGAAGTCGCGCCGCTCACCCGCGAAGTACGCGGCCACCTGGCGTATCGCCTCGGCCAGCAACGGGGAGCCCGGCGCCTCGACGGGCTCCGCGCCCAGCCGGGACGCCAGCCGGTCGAGGGCCCGGTCACGCACCGCGTCCGTCGCATGGAACACGACGTTGACCAGGCCCTCGCGGGTCGCGGCCAGCAGCAGCGGACCGATGTCCGTGCCGACGACGCTCCACACGATCCGCTGTTCGTCCTGCCCGTGGCTGTCCATGCGCCCCACGGTACGACCCGCCACTGACAACGCCCCGGGCGGCGGAGGCGGCGGCGCCCTGCCAGGGCGGGACGGGGTCACCCGCCGGCGGGGCCCTCCTCCTCGCCCAGGGCCTTGCGCACCACGTCGGGCTTGTTGGTGATGATGCCGTCGACGCCGTACCCGGCGACCAACCGGGCGGTGTCCGCGTCGTTCACCGTCCAGGTGGAGACCTCCAGCGGCCTGCCGTGCGGTCCCGTGAAGGCGTGGACGGACGAGACGTAGCCCAGGGACAGGGTGCCGTACGAGGGGTTGATCTGGTCGGTGAACTCCGCGTATGCGGGCAGGTCCGAGACCGCCGGCGTACCTAGGAAGCCGGTCTTGACGGCCGGCTTCAGCTCGTGGACGGTGCG
The DNA here is from genome assembly GCF_014650995.1 of Streptomyces viridiviolaceus. Classification (GTDB taxonomy): domain Bacteria; phylum Actinomycetota; class Actinomycetes; order Streptomycetales; family Streptomycetaceae; genus Streptomyces; species Streptomyces viridiviolaceus. The sequence goes on along the minus strand of NZ_BMWA01000006.1, from coordinate 183,564 downwards.
CACGCTGTCCGCGCTGAAGCTCTGCACGACGAGCCGGCCGGCCACGTGGCGGCGGTCGAGCCAGCCCTCATTGGCGAGGACCTTCAGGGTCTCCCGCTCGATGCCCGGGTACAGCTGGGGATTCTTGATCTCCAGCAGCAGCTTCTGATGGTGGTGGTCGACGCGCCGCACGTACTGCTCCAGCGTCGGCACGCGCGCGCCCGCGTACGCGGAGCCGAACCAGCTCCCCGCGTCCAGCCGTGCGATCTCGGCGGCGGTGAAGTCCTTCACCTTCCAGGGCGCCCGGTCGGGATAGACCTCCTCGACATCGGTCGTACGCCGGAGGCTGTCGTCGTGGAGGACGACGAGCTCGCCGTCCTTGGTCCGCTGGACGTCGTTCTCCACCCAGCGGATGCCCAGCTCGGCAGCCTTGTCGACGGCGGCCAGCGTGTTCTCCGGCGCGTACGCGGAGGCGCCACGGTGGGCGATGACCAGGGGCTGCTCGGCGCTGTCGTCGGTCCGGGCATGGGAGGCGGGGGCCAGGAGGGCGACCCCGACAAGCGCGGTGGTCATGACGGCAACTGCGCGCGCGTGCATGCGTACTCCTCGCATCGAACGATCACGGACAGCACCACTGTGACAGCAGAGGGTCAACGGTAGGGGGGTGCAGAATGGCCACAGGTTGCACGATGTTGCTCAACTCCGCTCACGGGGGCCGCACAACTGGGGCAAGGCCGTGATTCTTTGCCGCAGAATCGTTCGACCATTCCGGTGGGAGTCATACTCTCTCCCTCAACCCTGGTCGCATCCGCGGTCCTGGGAGGGGGAGCACATCAGGACACTCCAGGACACAAGAGGGCGGAAGGGTAGCCGCGCATGCAAGGCACGGTCGACGGATTCAGCTACGGACTCGTCACACCGCTGGTGGCCTACCTCATGGCCTGCCTGGGCGGTGCCCTCGGCCTGCGCTGCACCACCAGGTCCATGCTGGTCGACAACTCATGGCGCCCGGGGTGGCTCGCCCTCGGTTCGGCGGCGATCGGCTCCGGGATATGGACCATGCACTTCATCGCGATGATGGGCTTCACGATCGAGAACACGCCGATCCACTACGACGGGCCGATGACGTTCGCGAGCCTGGCCGTCGCCATCGTGATGGTGGGCGTGGGGGTCTTCATCGTCGGCTACCGGGGCGCGCGGGGAACAGCCCTGTTCACCGGCGGCACCATCACCGGCCTGGGCATCGCCTCGATGCACTACCTGGGGATGGCCGGTATGCGCCTGGACGGACAGCTGGGATACAACACGTTCACCGTGGCCGTGTCCGTCGTCATAGCCATGGCCGCCGCGACGGCGGCCCTGTGGGCCGCCGGACAGGTCCGCGGCTTTCTCTGGAGCGTCGGCGCGAGCCTGGTCATGGGGCTCGCCGTCACCGGCATGCACTACACCGGAATGGCCGCCCTCGACGTCCAGGTCCACGGCACCGCCGAGCCCTCCTCCGGTGCGTCGCCCGCCGAACTGCTGGCCCCCATGCTGATCGGCCCGCTCGCCTTCCTCCTCCTCGCCGGGGTCGTGGTGCTGTTCGACCCGCTGATGGTGATGGGCAAGCCCACCCGGAGCCCCGTCGAGCACAAGCCGGGCATCCCCGCCCACGCCGTCGCCCCGCGCACGGCCCACCGACCGGCACACCACCCCCCGTTCCGCCCGCGCCGCCAGTTCGTCCACCGGCGCTCGCGCACCCCGCAGAACCGCTGATCCGGACCGGTTGTCAGTGCGGGGTCGTACGGTGGAACGCATGCGGCCCGTTTCCCACATCGAACGCACGGTGGCGCCCTTCGAGGTCGTCAGCCCCTACCAGCCGAGCGGCGACCAGCCGACGGCCATCGCCGACCTCGCCCGGCGCATCGAATCCGGTGAGAAGGACGTCGTCCTGCTGGGCGCGACCGGAACCGGCAAGTCCGCCACCACCGCGTGGATGATCGAGAAGCTCCAGCGCCCCACACTCGTGATGGCGCCGAACAAGACGCTGGCCGCCCAGCTGGCGAACGAGTTCCGCGAGCTGCTGCCGAACAACGCCGTCGAGTACTTCGTCTCGTACTACGACTACTACCAGCCCGAGGCGTACGTCCCGCAGTCGGACACCTACATCGAGAAGGACTCCTCGATCAACGAGGAGGTGGAGCGGCTGCGCCACTCGGCGACCAACTCGCTGCTCACCCGCCGTGACGTCGTCGTGGTCGCCTCCGTCTCCTGCATCTACGGCCTGGGTACGCCGCAGGAGTACGTGGACCGCATGGTCCCCCTCCGGGTCGGCGACGAGATCGACCGGGACGAGCTGCTGCGCCGCTTCGTCGACATCCAGTACACGCGCAACGACATGGCCTTCGCCCGCGGCACCTTCCGGGTCCGCGGTGACACCATCGAGATCTTCCCGGTCTACGAGGAGCTGGCCGTCCGCATCGAGATGTTCGGCGACGAGATCGAGGCCCTGTCCACGCTGCACCCCGTCACCGGCGAGATCATCAGCGACGACCAGCAGCTGTACGTCTTCCCGGCCTCCCACTACGTCGCGGGCCCCGAGCGCATGGAACGGGCCGTCAACGACATCGAGAAGGAGCTGGCCGAGCGCCTGGCCGAGCTGGAGAAGCAGGGCAAGCTCCTGGAGGCCCAGCGACTGCGGATGCGCACGACCTACGACCTCGAGATGCTCCGCCAGATCGGCACCTGCTCCGGCGTCGAGAACTACTCGATGCACTTCGACGGCCGCTCGCCCGGCTCCCCGCCGAACACCCTCCTGGACTACTTCCCGGACGACTTCCTGCTCGTCATCGACGAGTCGCACGTGACCGTGCCGCAGATCGGCGCCATGTACGAAGGCGACGCCTCCCGCAAGCGGACCCTGGTCGACCACGGCTTCCGGCTGCCCTCCGCGCTCGACAACCGCCCGCTGAAGTGGGAGGAGTTCCAGGAGCGCATCGGGCAGACCGTGTACCTCTCGGCGACCCCCGGCACCTACGAGCTGTCCCGCTCCGACGGCACCGTCGAGCAGATCATCCGCCCCACGGGCCTCGTCGACCCGGAGGTCGTGGTCAAGCCCACCGAGGGCCAGATCGACGACCTGGTGCACGAGATCCGCAAGAGGACCGAGAAGGACGAGCGCGTCCTGGTCACCACGCTCACCAAGAAGATGGCCGAGGACCTCACCGACTACTTCCTGGAGCTCGGCATCCAGGTCCGATACCTGCACAGCGACGTCGACACGCTGCGCCGCGTCGAACTGCTCCGCGAGCTGCGCGCCGGTGAGTACGACGTCCTGGTCGGCATCAACCTGCTGCGGGAGGGCCTCGACCTCCCCGAGGTGTCCCTGGTGGCCATCCTCGACGCCGACAAGGAGGGCTTCCTGCGCTCCGGCACGTCCCTGATCCAGACCATCGGCCGCGCGGCGCGCAACGTCTCCGGCCAGGTCCACATGTACGCCGACAAGATCACCCCGGCGATGGAGAAGGCCATCGAGGAGACCAACCGCCGCCGGGAGAAGCAGATCGCGTTCAACAAGGCGAACGGGATCGACCCGCAGCCGCTCCGCAAGAAGATCAACGACATCGTCGCGCAGATCGCCCGCGAGGACGTGGACACGGAGCAGCTGCTCGGCTCGGGCTACCGCCAGTCGAAGGACGGCAAGGGCGCCAAGGCCCCCGTGCCCGCCCTGAGCGGCAAGGGGGCGGGAGCCAAGGCGGCCAAGGGCAGGGCCGTGGAGACGGTGCCGACCGACCGGCCCGCGTCCGAACTCGCCGAGCAGATCGAGGACCTCACCGCACGCATGCGGGCGGCCGCCGCGGACCTGCAGTTCGAGATCGCTGCCCGGCTGCGCGACGAGGTGTCCGAGATGAAGAAGGAACTGCGCCAGATGAAGGAGGCCGGCCTGGCCTGACGGCCCGGGCGGGCACGCGCTGTGTTGCAAGACCGACACAAAGTACGGCCCTGGGTACGGCACTGTCAGTGGCCGTGCGTAGTGTTCAGGTCAACCGCGGGCGCCGCGGCAACAGGGGACAGTTCGAGAGGGGAATCAGCGCGTGACCGTCAACATGACCAAGGGTCAGGCCATCAGTCTGCAGAAGAACGACGGCGGCAGCCTGACGTCGGTGCGCATGGGTCTCGGCTGGCAGGCGGCTCCCCGGCGCGGCCTGTTCGGCTCGCGGACCCGGGAGATCGACCTCGACGCCTCCGCCGTCCTGTTCGCCGACAAGCAGCCGGTCGACGTCGTCTTCTTCCGCCACCTGGTGAGCGACGACGGTTCGGTGCGCCACACCGGGGACAACCTCGTCGGCGGTGTCGGCCAGGGCGGTGACGACGAGGCGATCCTCGTCGACCTGCAGCGCGTCCCGGTCCACATCGACCAGATCGTCTTCACCGTGAACTCCTTCACCGGGCAGACCTTCCAGGAGGTGCAGAACGCGTTCTGCCGCCTGGTCGACGAGACCAACGGCCAGGAGCTCGCCCGCTACACGCTGGCCGGCGGCGGCGCCTACACCGCGCAGATCATGGCCAAGGTGCACCGCGCGGGCCAGGGCTGGTCCATGACCGCCCTCGGCTCCCCGGCCAACGGCCGCACCTTCCAGGACCTGATGCCGGCGATCCTGCCGGTCCTCTAGGCGGTATCGACCGGCCCTCCTCCTGGGGACGGGTCGGCGGCAGACGACACACCACCAGTGACACAGGGGGGACAGGCGATGACGGCCGAGCTGGTGCGGGGGCAGAACCACCCGCTTCCCCAGGCCCGTCTGGAGATCCGGATCTCGGCCGGCACGCCGGTCGTGGCCGGAGCCACGCTCGGCGACGAGAACGGCAAGGTCCATGGCTTCGAGTGGGTGGCCCACCCGGGCACACCCACCCTGCCGGGCCTGGAGGTCTCCAGGCAGGCGGCCGCCGACCACCGTCTCGCGGTGGACCTGGAGGCCGTACCGGAAGCCGTGCACCGCGTCAGTGTGCTGCTCGCCCTGCCCGCCGCGGACGGGACGGTGCCGGTCCGCTTCGGCGCCGTCGCCGCCCCCTTCGTCGCCGTCACCGGCCTCGACGGCACCGAGGTGGCCAGCTACACCATCACCGGCCTGGAGGCCGAGTCCGCCGTCGTCGCCCTGGAGCTCTACCGCCGGCAGGGCGCCTGGAAGGTGCGTGCCGTCGGCCAGGGCTACGCCGGAGGCCTCGCCGAGCTCTTCACCGACCAGGACCTGCCCCAGGCCGCCCAGCTCGCCGGCAGCATTCACGAGGCGGTGGCCCAGGGCCTGGCCCGTTCGGTTCCCGCGCCCCCGCAGCGCACGGCGGACGGCGACCGCTCCCGGCAGCCCGCCGCACCGGCGCTCGGCCCGGACCACGGCGCCGCCACCGCCTCCCAGGGCGCCCCCGGCCCCGTACCGCCGGCGTCCCCCTACGACCCCCACGGCGCCCCGGGGCAGTCCGGACCGCAATCCCCGTACACGGGCGGAGCAGGAGAACTCGGCAGCACCGCCCAGCCGTCCTCGACCGGCTCCGGCGTCCCGATCGACTACAGCCATCCCCGCCGGCAGAACGCGGCTCCGCCGCCACCCCCGCCGACCGCGCCCCCGGCCGAGCCCGGGCAGCCCACGCGGCCCGTCGCGGGCGACGCCACCGGGTGGTCCATGGAAGAGCGGCTCTACAACCAGGTGTGGGGAATGTTCGAGGACCTCGCCCGCACCACGGCCGCGTACCGCAGCGCCGTCGACTTCGCCGACTCGCGCATGGAGAAGGAACTCGACCAGGTCCTGTCCGACCCGCGCAGCCGGATCGGCGGGCAGGGCGACGCCGCCCGCGAGGCGGCCCGCGCCCGGCACGGTCAGCTCGTGGCGCAGGCCCGGGAGGCACTCGACCGGGACCTCGCCCAGCTCACCGCGGAGGCGGAGGTCGTCGAACCTGCACTGCCGGCCGCCTACGCGCGCTGGGACAACCCCGTCTGGCACGCCTACCGGGTGCCGATGGAGATACCCATGGCCCTGCGCCTGGGCGACCTGCACCTGCCCGAGGCCGACCGGATACGCATACCGATGCTGGTCCGGCTGCCGCTCGAGCGCGGACTGTGGATCGACACCGGGCGCTCCGGCTCGCCCGACGGCACCTTCGCCGACTCCCATGAGATGCGGCGCCTCGGTCTGGAGACGGCGGTCGCGCACGCGGCCAGGCTGCTCGCCGTCCATCCCGCCGGTGACTTCACCGTGCACGTCATCGACCCGGCCGGTTCGGGAGGGCAGGCGCTGGCGCCGCTGGTGCAGACGGGTGTGCTCGCCGCCCCGCCCGCCCTCGGCGCCGCGGGAGCGGCGGACGTCCTCGCCAGGCTCACCCAGCGCGTCGACCTGGTGCAGATGGCGGTGCGCGGAGGGGCCGCCGACTCGCTCCCGCCGGGGCTCGACACGTCTCAGCAGCTCCTGATCGTCAACGACTTCCCGCACGGCTTCGACGACCGGGCCGTGAACCAGCTGCGCTACCTCGCGGACGAGGGGCCGGACGTCGGCGTCCACGTGATGATGGTCGCCGACCGGGAGGAGTCCGCCGGGTACGGACCACTGCTCGACCCGCTGTGGCGCTCGCTGCTGCGGCTCACCCCGGTGGCCGACGACCACCTCGCCGACCCGTGGGTCGGGCACGCGTGGACCTACGAGCCCTCGCTCGTTCCACCCGGCAGCCAGGTGCTCCAGCAGGTGCTCACCCAGGTGGCTGCGGCGCGCCGCTCATGGGGCCGGTGATGACCGATCTCTTTGCCAAGCCGGTGTAAAGCGCTGCTGACCAGCCGCTTTGGCCGTCCCTTTACCTTCCTCTTTACCTTTCCTTGGTGAATGGGGTACTGTCTTTCGTACGGAGGGGAGTACTCCCTGTCTGCTGCGGCGTACCCGTCAATACGGATCAGGCCAGATCCCGGGGCGTCGGCCCGTGGGTTCCGGGCGTGCCATGCACGCCGGATGCCCGGGGTGGAAGAGACCTCCGGCAGCGACGACGCTGACATCTGCCGTGTGACGTACTGCCGGAGGCGTAGTGGAAGTTTCCGTGACCCTGTGGGTCCTGACCATCGTGGGCCTTGCCGCCCTCATCGCGGTCGATTTCTTCATCGGCCGCAAGCCGCACGACGTATCGATCAAGGAAGCCGGGATCTGGACCGGCGTCTGGATCGTCCTCGCCTGTCTCTTCGGCCTCGGCCTGCTCGTCTTCGGCGGCGGCCAGCCCGCCGGCGAGTTCTTCGCGGGCTTCATCACCGAGAAGTCGCTGAGCGTGGACAACCTCTTCGTCTTCGTCCTGATCATGGCGAAGTTCGCGGTGCCCTCGCAGTACCAGCAGCGAGTACTCCTCATCGGTGTGCTGATAGCCCTGGTCCTGCGGGCCATCTTCATCGCCGCCGGTGCCGCGATCCTCGCCAGCTTCTCCTGGGTGTTCTACCTCTTCGGAGCCTTCCTGATCTGGACCGCCTGGAAGCTCATCCAGGAGGCCCGGGCCGAGGAGGAGGACGAGGAGTGGGACGAGAACAAGCTCCTCAAGGCGGCCGAGCGCCGCTTCGGCGTCGCCGACCGGTACCACGGCACCAAGCTGTGGATCGAGGAGAACGGCAAGCGGGTCATGACCCCGATGCTGGTGGTCATGCTCGCGATCGGCACCACCGACGTGCTCTTCGCGCTCGACTCGATCCCGGCGATCTTCGGTCTGACCCAGGACCCGTACATCGTCTTCACGGCCAACGCGTTCGCCCTGATGGGTCTGCGGCAGCTGTACTTCCTGATCGGCGGCCTGCTGAAGAAGCTGGTCCACCTGTCCTACGGACTGTCGGTCATCCTGGGCTTCATCGGCGTCAAGCTGGTGCTGCATGCGCTGCACGAGTCCGGGGTGCACGTGCCCGAGATCAGCATCCCGGTCTCGCTCGGCGTGATCTGCTCCGTCCTGATCATCACCACGATCACCAGCCTCAGGGCCTCGCGGAAGCAGGCCGAGGCGGAAGCGGCGGCCGACCGAGGCGAGGGCGCCTCGAAGGACAGCATCGAGGCCTGACCCCGTCCGGCCCGGGACGGACAGGGAGAGAAACCACCACCGGGAGCGGCGGGCGGCACACGGCCGTCCGCCGCTCCCGGCGCGTGCGCGCCGCGCGTCCTTCCGGCCACTGGGTGACGGAGTGCGAGCTCCGGTCACCTCTGCGAACATCGCTGCATGATCAGTCGGCCCAGGGCGCTCATGGCACAGTGGACGACCGTCATGCCCGTGTTCGCGGTCGTGCTCCTGGCCCTCACCTGGGGGCGCGACCTGCCCGGCGCGGTCGTCGCGCTGCTGACGGTGGTCCTCGCGGTGGCGGTACTGGCGGCCGTGCACCACGCCGAGGTGGTCGCGCACCGGGTCGGCGAACCCTTCGGCTCACTCGTCCTCGCCGTCGCCGTCACGGTCATCGAGGTCGCCCTCATCGTGACCCTGATGGCGGACGGCGGCGACAAGAGCGCGACGCTGGCCAGGGACACGGTCTTCGCGGCCGTGATGATCACCTGCAACGGCGTGGTCGGCCTCAGCCTGCTCGTCGCCTCGCTGCGGCACGGCACGGCGGTCTTCAACCCCGAGGGCACCGGCGCCGCCCTCGCGACGGTCGCGACCCTGGCCACGCTCAGCCTGGTGCTGCCGACGTTCACCACCAGCAAGCCGGGCCCGGAGTTCTCCACCGTGCAGCTGACCTTCGCCGCGCTCTCCTCTCTGATCCTCTACGGCCTGTTCATCGCGACCCTGACCGTGCGGCACCGCGACTACTTCCTCCCGATCACGCGCCAGGGCGAAGTGATCACCAAGGAGAGCCACGCCCACGCTCCGTCCTCCCGTACCGCCCTCATCAGCCTGGTCCTGCTGGCGCTGGCCCTGATCGGTGTGGTCGGTCTGGCGAAGGGGGTGTCGCCCACCATCGAGGACGGAGTGGCCGCCGCCGGGCTGCACCACGCCGTCGTCGGTGTGATCATCGCCCTGCTGGTGCTGCTCCCCGAGACCATCGCCGCACTGCGCTCGGCCCGCCGCGACCGCGTGCAGACCAGCCTGAACCTCGCGCTCGGCTCGGCGATGGCCAGCATCGGCCTGACCATCCCGGCGGTCGCCCTGGCCTCCGTCTGGCTCTCCGGGCCACTGGTCCTCGGCCTCGGCTCCACCCATATGGTGCTGCTCGCCCTGACCGTGGTGGTCGCCTCCCTGACGGTGGTGCCGGGCCGGGCCACACCACTGCAGGGAGGCGTGCACCTCGTGCTGTTCGCCGCCTATCTGGAGCTCGCCATCAACCCGTGAGTACCGTCGTCCGTCATCCGGAGGCGGGCTCCGCCGCCACGGCCGGCACCGGACGGGTCTCCGGCAGCAGGGCGAAGCATCCGAGGCTGAGCAGTGCGACCGCCGTCAGATAGGCGGCCACACCCCACGGCACCCGGCCGCCCTGGTCGGCCAGAGCCGTCGCCACGATCGGCGTCAGTGCGCCCCCGAGGACCCCGCCGAGGTTGTAGCCGACGGCCGCGCCCGTGCAGCGGACCCGGGGCTCGTACAGCTCCGGCAGATAGGCGGCGATCACCGCGAACATGGTGATGAACGCGACCATCGCGCCCAGGAAGCCGAGGAACATCAGCAGGGGCTCGCCGGTCGCCAGCAGCGCGACCATCGGAAACATCCACAAGGCGGCCGCCGCGCACCCGGTCAGGCACAGCGGCCGCCGGCCGTAGCGGTCGCCCAGCACCGCCGCCACCGGTGTGAGCGCGCCCTTCACCACCACCGCGGCCATGATGCAGGTCAGCATCACGCCCCGGTCCACCCCGAGCCGCTCCGTCCCGTACGCCAGGGACCACGTCGACACCGCGTAGAAGATCGCGTATCCGACGGCGAGCGCCCCGGCGGTCAGCAGGACCAGCCGCCAGTGGTCGCGCACCACCTCGCCCAGCGGCACGCGCGCGTGGTCGTCGATCTCCAGGAAGCGGGGACTCTCCGTGAGCGACGACCGCAGCCACAGCCCCGCCACCGCCAGCACTCCCGCCATCCAGAACGGCACCCGCCAGCCCCACTGGGCGAACTGTGCCTCGGACAGCGACGCCGACAGGGCGAGCACCACACCGTTGGCGAGCAGGAAGCCGACGGCGGGACCGATCTGCGGGAAGCTCGACCAGAGCCCGCGCCGACCCGCGGGCGCGTGTTCCGCGGTCAGCAGCACGGCCCCGCCCCACTCGCCGCCGAGCCCGAGCCCCTGCAGAAACCTCAGGGCGACGAGCAGCAGGGGAGCGGCCACGCCGATGGTGTCGTACGTCGGCACACAGCCGACCGCGACCGTGGAGGCACCGGTCAGCAGCAGCGAGGCGACGAGGACCGGACGGCGTCCGTGCCGGTCCCCGATGTGGCCGAAGAGGACCGACCCCAGCGGCCGGGCCACGAAGCCCACCCCGAACGTTCCGAACGCGGCCAGCGTTCCGGCCACCGGGGAGAACGTCGGGAAGAACAGCGGCCCCAGCACCAGCGCCGCAGCCGTGCCGTAGACGAAGAAGTCGTAGAACTCGATCGCCGTCCCGGCGAGCGAGGCGGCAGCGAGCCGCAGCATGGAGGGCGCCCTTACAGCGCGTACATCGTGCACGCCGTGTCAACTACCCACAGTGACCGTGTGTTACGGGGGCGCGCGGAGGTGAGCGGATCAGTACGTGACAGTGATGCGCCGTGCGGGTACGGGACCGCCGTCATGGCGGGAGGGAGCGGCCGCAGGGGCGGTCGCCGCACCGTGATAGACCGGGTCCGAGCAGCGGTCCCCCGCGGACCGCCCGACCCCGAACGGACCGGAGGAACCGTGCCCCGCACCCTCGCCAACGCCCCGATCATGATCCTCAACGGCCCCAACCTGAACCTGCTCGGCCAGCGCCAGCCGGAGATCTACGGCTCCGACACCCTCGCCGACGTCGAGGCCCTGTGCGTGAAGGCGGCGGCGGCGCACGGCGGTACGGTCGACTTCCGTCAGTCCAACCACGAGGGCGAACTCGTCGACTGGATCCACGAGGCACGGCTGAACCACTGCGGGATCGTGATCAATCCGGCCGCCTACTCGCACACCTCCGTCGCGATCCTGGATGCGCTCAACACCTGTGACGGGCTTCCGGTGGTGGAGGTGCACATCTCCAACATCCACCAGCGTGAGCCGTTCCGGCACCACTCCTACGTCTCGCAGCGTGCCGACGGCGTCATCGCGGGCTGCGGTGTGCAGGGTTACGTGTTCGGCGTGGAGCGGATCGCCGCACTGGCGGGTGCGGGACGGGCCGACACCTGATCACGCCGGGGCCGCCGGCCGAGGGCGGGGCGTGTCGTCTGCCCGCTCGCGCGCCGGCGGACCGTGCGCGCCGCCCGGTGACGACCGTCGGCGCCGGGTCACCAGCCCCGTGCGTGCCACTCCGGCAGATGCGGCCGTTCCGCGCCCAGTGTGGTGTCGTTGCCGTGGCCCGGGTAGACCCACGTCTCGTCCGGGAGGACGTCGAAGATCTTCGTCTCGACGTCGTGGATCAGGCTCGCGAACGCCTTCGGGTCCTTTCGGGTGTTGCCGACGCCGCCCGGGAAGAGGCAGTCCCCGGTGAACACGTGGGGGTGGCCGTGAGGGTCGTCGTAGACGAGGACGATCGAGCCCGGCGTGTGTCCCACCAGGTGGCGCGCGGTGAGCTCCACGTTTCCGACCCGGATGGTGTCGCCGTCGTCGACCAGGACGTCGGTGGGCACGGGGATGCCCTCCGCGTCGTGCCGTCCCGCGTAGGTGCGGGCGCCGGTGGCCGCGACGACCTCGGCGAGCGCCTGCCAGTGGTCGCCGTGCCGGTGGGTGGTGACGACGGACGCGATGCCGTCGTCACCGATCGTGCCGAGCAGGGACTCGGCGTCGTTGGCGGCGTCGATCAGCAGCTGCTCGTCGGTGGCCCGGCAGCGCAGCAGATAGGCGTTGTTGTCCATCGGACCGACCGCGACCTTGGTGATCATCAGGTCCTTGAGCTCGTGCACGTCGGCGGGTCCGCCGACCCTCACCTCTCCGCTGTACGTCATGGCCGCCAGCCTAGCGCCGGAAAGTGGTCGGCAGACCGCTGTCCACCGGCTACAGCGGCGGCAGCTCCGGCAGCGTGCCGCCCTGCACGGTGAGCGCGGATCCGTCGCGGCGTCCGGCGAGCCAGCCGAGCAGGTCGGCCGGTGAGCCGCTGACGGCCACCCCGGGTCCGTCCTCCTTGCGGCCCGTGCTCCACGTGCGCGTGCCGTCCGTGATGCGCGTGTGCGGCACGTCCGCGTGCCCGGTGAACCGCTCCGCCAGGAAGCCGGTCTCCCGCTCCGTGAACTCCGGCGGAAGATCCTCCAGTTCGTAGCCGATCCCGAGGTCTACGTGGTGCAGTTCGACCTCGATCCACCGCCGGAACGGCACGCGGGACGCCGAGTCGGTGACCCCGTTGCGCAGCTCCACCGTGCGGGACCAGTCCGCCGGCGCGGCCCCCGTCTCCTGGAAGCGGGCGGCGCTGTCGCGGAGGTCGGCGAGCTGGACGTCGAGCGGGCGCGGGGCGTCCCGCTCGATGTCCGCGTCACGGGCCTCGCCGGTGACGTACATGGGGCGGCCCTCGAGGACGTTCACGAGAGCGTCCGCGTTGCGGGCGAGGTGGGCGAGGACGTGGCCGCGGGTCCAACCGGGAAGCCGTGACGGCTGCGTCACGGACGCGTTGTCCAGTTTGCCGACCGCGGTGAGCAGTCGATCGGTCGCGTCACGTACAGACGCCAGGTCATGCGCGTGATCAATCATGGTGCTGACCCTAGACCGCGCCACACCTTCGGGTGAAGGTGGCGGACCGCACCCGTAAATCGAATGCACGTGCTATATGGTCGGGGGCGGCGTCGGGCATGCTGGAAAGCCGGGGTTTGTTGACAACCGGTGAATCCGACCGGCGTTGTCAGTGGCTCCCCCTAGTCTGAGAAAGACGGGGGCCCCGCCCCTGTCACTTCTCTCAAGAAAGGTGCGGACCGGCGTGGCCGACCGTCTCATCGTCCGTGGCGCGCGCGAGCACAACCTGAAGAACGTCTCGCTCGACCTGCCTCGTGACGCGCTCATCGTCTTCACGGGCCTGTCCGGGTCGGGCAAGTCCTCCCTGGCCTTCGACACGATCTTCGCCGAGGGCCAGCGGCGCTACGTGGAGTCGCTCTCCTCGTACGCCCGGCAGTTCCTCGGCCAGATGGACAAGCCGGATGTCGACTTCATCGAGGGCCTGTCCCCGGCGGTGTCCATCGACCAGAAGTCGACGTCGCGCAACCCGCGCTCCACGGTCGGCACCATCACCGAGGTCTACGACTACCTGCGTCTGCTCTTCGCGCGCATCGGCAAGCCGCACTGCCCCGAGTGCGGGCGTCCGATCTCGCGCCAGTCGCCGCAGGCCATCGTCGACAGGGTCCTGGAGCTGCCGGAGGGCAGCCGCTTCCAGGTGCTGTCGCCGCTGGTGCGCGAGCGCAAGGGCGAGTTCGTCGATCTCTTCGCCGACCTCCAGGCCAAGGGCTACTCCCGCGCGCGCGTGGACGGCGAGACCATCCAGCTCTCCACCCCGCCCACGCTGAAGAAGCAGGAGAAGCACACCATCGAGGTGGTCGTCGACCGCCTCACGGTGAAGGAGTCCGCCAAGCGCCGGCTCACCGACTCCGTGGAGACCGCGCTCGGCCTGTCCGGCGGCATGGTCGTGCTCGACTTCGTCGACCTCCCCGAGGACGACCCCGAGCGCGAGCGCATGTACTCGGAGCACCTGTACTGCCCGTACGACGACCTGTCCTTCGAGGAGCTGGAACCGCGCTCCTTCTCCTTCAACTCGCCCTTCGGCGCCTGCCCCGACTGCACCGGCATCGGCACGCGCATGGAGGTCGACCCGGAGCTGATCGTCCCGGACCCGGACAAGTCCCTGGACGAGGGCGCCATCCACCCCTGGTCGCACGGCCACACCAAGGACTACTTCGGCCGCCTCATCGGCGCCCTCGCGGACGCGCTGGGATTCCGGACCGACATCCCCTTCGCCGGCCTGCCGCAGCGCGCCAAGAAGGCCCTGCTCAACGGACACAAGACCCAGGTCGAGGTCCGCTACCGCAACCGGTACGGGCGCGAGCGCCGCTACACCACGGCCTTCGAGGGTGCCGTCCCCTTCGTCAAGCGCCGGCACAGCGAGGCCGAGAGCGACGCCAGCCGCGAGCGCTTCGAGGGCTACATGCGCGAGGTGCCCTGCCCCTCCTGCGAGGGCACGCGCCTGAAGCCGATCGTCCTCGCGGTCACGATCATGGAGAAGTCGATCGCCGAGGTCTCCGCGATGTCCATCAGCGACTGCGCGGACTTCCTGGGCGAGCTGAAGCTCAACGCCCGCGACAAGAAGATCGCCGAGCGCGTGCTGAAGGAGGTCAACGAGCGGCTGCGGTTCCTGGTCGACGTCGGCCTGGACTACCTCTCGCTGAACCGCGCGGCCGGCACGCTCTCCGGCGGCGAGGCCCAGCGGATCCGCCTGGCGACGCAGATCGGCTCCGGACTCGTCGGCGTGCTGTACGTCCTCGACGAGCCGTCCATCGGCCTGCACCAGCGAGACAACCACCGGCTGATCGAGACCCTGGTCCGGCTCCGTGACATGGGCAACACGCTCATCGTCGTCGAGCACGACGAGGACACCATCAAGGTCGCCGACTGGATCGTCGACATCGGCCCCGGCGCCGGCGAGCACGGCGGCAAGGTGGTGCACAGCGGTTCCCTCAAGGAACTGCTCGGCAACGCCGAGTCGCAGACCGGGCTGTACCTGGCCGGCAAGAAGGCCATCCCGTTGCCCGACATCCGGCGTCCGCGCGACCCGTCCCGGCAGCTCACCGTGCACGGCGCGCGCGAGAACAACCTGAAGGACATCGACGTGTCCTTCCCGCTGGGCGTGTTCACGGCCGTCACCGGCGTGTCCGGCTCCGGCAAGTCGACGCTGGTCAACGACATCCTGTACACGCACCTGGCCCGCGAGCTGAACGGCGCGCGGAACGTCCCGGGACGGCACACGCGCGTGGACGGCGACGACCTCGTCGACAAGGTCGTCCACGTCGACCAGTCGCCCATCGGCCGCACCCCGCGGTCGAACCCGGCGACGTACACCGGCGTCTTCGACCACATCCGCAAGCTGTTCGCCGAGACGACCGAGGCGAAGGTCCGCGGCTACCTGCCCGGCCGGTTCTCCTTCAACGTCAAGGGCGGCCGCTGCGAGAACTGCGCGGGCGACGGAACGATCAAGATCGAGATGAACTTCCTCCCGGACGTCTACGTCCCGTGCGAGGTCTGCCACGGCGCCCGGTACAACCGGGAGACCCTGGAGGTCCACTACAAGGGCAAGTCCATCGCCGACGTCCTGAACATGCCGATCGAGGAGGCCACGGACTTCTTCGAGGCGGTGCCGGCGATCTCCCGGCACATGAAGACGCTCAAGGACGTCGGTCTCGGCTACGTCCGGCTCGGTCAGTCCGCGACCACGCTCTCCGGTGGTGAGGCCCAGCGCGTGAAGCTCGCCAGCGAGCTTCAGCGCCGCTCCACCGGGCGCACGGTCTACGTCCTGGACGAGCCGACCACCGGCCTGCACTTCGAGGACATCAGCAAGCTGCTGAAGGTCCTGTCCGGCCTGGTCGACAAGGGCAACACGGTCATCGTCATCGAGCACAACCTCGACGTGATCAAGACCGCCGACTGGGTCGTCGACATGGGTCCCGAGGGCGGCGCCGGCGGTGGCCTGGTCGTCGCCGAGGGCACCCCGGAGGAGGTCGCCGGCGTTCCGGCCAGTCACACCGGAAAGTTCCTGAGGGAGATCCTCGGCGCCGACCGGATCAGCGACGCGGTGCCGGTGCAGGCTCCCCGCAGGACGGCGGCGAAGACGGTGGCGGCCAGGACCGCCGCCAAGAAGACCGCCACCAAGTCGGTCAACAGCACGGCCGTGAAGAAGGCCGCCACGAAGGCGACCAAGGCCGCCAAGCCCGCCGCGAAGAAGACGACGCGGGCGAGCAAGGCCTGACCCGGCCTGCCGGGCGCCGTAGAGCACACCGACGCGCCGTGTCCCACGATCCGTGGGGCACGGCGCGCCCGCGCACCTCGCGCTCAGGCGCCCGCCGGTTCCACGAACTGCATGTCGAGGTGGATCTTCACCACCTCGCCGAGCAGTCCCGGAGCGAAGTCGAGACCGAACTCGCTGCGCCGGATCTCGCCCGTCGCCTCGAAACCGGCGTGCCGGCCGCCGTACACGGGCACCTCCACCAGCCCGCCGAACTCCACGGCCAGCGTCACCGGCCGGGTCACGTCCCCGATCGTCAGCTCGCCCTCCATGGTCCAGTCCTCGCCCTCGCCCGACACCCGGGTGGAGCGGAAGGTCATCGTCGGTCGCTTCTCGACGTCGAGCAGGTCCGAGGCGCGCACGTGAGCGTCCCGGTCGGCGTTGCCGGTGTCGATCGAGGCAATGTCGACGGTCGCGGACACCCGGACGTCCCCGAGCGTCTCGCCTACGTACAGGCCGGCCTCCACCCCGTTGAAACGCCCCCGCACCTTGGCGATGCCCAGGTGGCGGATGGTGAAGTTCACGGCGGAGTGCAGCGGATCGAGCTCCCAGTGGCCCTGGGCGAGCGGGAGCGGAGTGGCGGCGGTGGCGATGTCATTGGTCATGACCGCCAGCCTGCGGCCCGCGCGCCCCGCGAGGGAGACCGGGCCGAGCGTGGTAGTGACAGGGACACCCTCCTCACGCCCGTGCGTTGGTAGGTTCGAACGGTGAGCGACAACGAGTTGGGCACGTTCCTGCGCACCTGGCGCGAGTCCGTCACCCCGGCCGAGGTGGGACTGCCCGCCGGCCCCCGCCGCCGCACTCCCGGTCTGCGCCGTGCCGAACTGGCCACGCTGGCCGGAGTCAGCGTCGAGTACCTCACCAGGCTGGAACAGGGACGCGACCGCAACCCGTCGGCCCAGGTGCTCGGCGGCCTCGCCGACGCGCTTAACCTGTCCCTGAGCGACCGCGTGCTGCTGCGCCGGCTGACCAAGGAGGCCGACGGCGGCGACCCGCTGGTCTGCGCCGCGGCACCACCGCTCAGCCGGGCGGCGCGCCCCAGCGTGCGGGCCGTGCTGGACCGCCTGGAGCCGACCCCCGCCGTGGTGCTGAACTGGATCGGCGACGTCATCGCCCACACCGACGGCTACGCGCGTCTGACCGGTCCCCTCGGGCTGCTCGACGCCGAGCAGCCCAACCTGCTGCGGTACCTGTTCACCGACGAACGGGCCCGCGACGCCTACCCCGACTGGGACCGCGTGGCCGACGACCTGGTCGCCCAGCTCCGGCACGACGTCCCGCTGCGGGACCCGTACGTCGCCGAACTGGCCGACGAGCTGACCGTGACGGCGGGCGCGGAGTTCGCCGACCGGTTCGCCGACCTCGCCACGGCACCGCGACGCGTTGGCAGCCGGCTCATCGAGCACCCGGAGGCCGGACCGCTGCGACTGCTGCACGAGACGCTGGCGCTCCCCGAGGACGGCCAGCGGATCGTCGTCCACCTGCCCGCCGACGACGCCACGGCCGCGGCCCTGGACCGGCTCGACGGCCGCCGCCCCGGTGCCCTGAGGGCGGTACGACGGGCGGGCTGACCCCGTCCGCCGTCAGACGGCGACCTCGTGGGCGTACGGCGGTTCCGCGCCGGCCCGCGAGCAGGTGACCGCCGCCGCGCGGGCCGCGAAGCGCAGCAGCCCGGTCCAGCCCTCCGGGCCCAGCGCGGCCAGCGCCGGCTCGCTGAGGGCGCCCCGCACGGCGAGGCCGTGCAGCAGGGCCGCGTTCACGGTGTCGCCCGCGCCGATCGTGTCGACCACGTCCACCCGCTCGCCCGGCACGGAGTATTCGCCGCCGTCGCGGGTGAAGGCGGTCAGCCCCTCGCCGCCCCGGGTCACCACGACCGCCGCCGGACCGGCCGACAGCCACTCCCGGGGCGTGCCGCCGAGCCACTCGGCGTCCTCCGCGGACAGCTTCAGCAGCGACACCGACGGCAGCCAGCTCTTGAACCGGGCCCGGTAGGCGTCAGGGTCCGGGATCAGCCCGGCCCGGATGTTCGGGTCCAGCGCCGTGAACACGCCCCGCGCGGACGTCTCTCGCATCAGCTCCTCGTACGCGCTCGCCCCCGGCTCCAGCACCAGCGAGCAGGTGCCGAAGGAGACCGCCCTGGTGCCGGACGGCAGTGCGGCGGGCGGCGCGAAGAGCCGGTCCGCCGTCCCCTCCACGTAGAAGGAGTACGCGGCCGAGCCGTCCGCGCCGACGGTGGCCACGGCGAGCGTCGTCGGCTCGGCGCCGCGCTGCACCGGCGAGACGTCCACGCCGGTCTCGCGCAGCCGGTCCAGCAGGGCTTCGCCGAAGGCGTCGGACGAGACCCGGGAGCAGAAGGCGGCGGGGGAGCCGAGCCGGCCCAGGGCCACGGCCGTGTTGTACGGGCCGCCGCCCAGCGCCGGCCGCAGCGCGGCGAGGGCCCCCGTGCCCTGCGGTACCAGGTCGATCAGTGCCTCACCGGCGACGACGATCACGGGAGGGTCCCTTCGTGAGCGGGCAGTTCGGACGTTTCGGGGCAGCCGCACGAGGTGCGGTGGGCGAAGGCGCAGGGCAGCCGCACGGTCCGGGACGGCCGGTCCGGCGAGGCGAGCCGCTCCAGCAGCAGCCGGACCGCCTGGCCGCCCAGTTCCTTGCTGGGCTGCGCGACGGCGGTCAGGCGGGGCGAGAACAGGTCGGCCCAGGCGAAGTCGTCGAAGCAGCACAGCGCGATGTCATCGGGCACGGACAGGCCGCGGTCCCGCAGGGTGCGCAGCGTGCCGATGGTCATCGCGTTGTTGGCCGTGACCAGGGCGGTGGGCGGCTCCGCGAGGGACATCAACGCCGCCGTGGCCCGTGCGCCGCCGGCCGCCTCGGAGTCGCCGTGCACCAGGAGCCGTCCGTCGTACGGCAGCCCCGCGGCGGCGAGGCCGTTCCGGTACCCGGTCATCCGCTCGCGCGTCGTACTGAGCCCGGGCCTGCCCGCGACCAGGCCGATCCGTCGGTGGCCGAGCCCGGCGAGATGCGTGACCAGCGCGGTGGTCGGCTCGGCGCTCTCGGCGCAGACCTGGTCGAAGCGCGGGCCGCCGTCCGCCACGGTGTCGACGACCCGGTCCAGGAACACCGTCGGTACGCGGTGGCGTGGCAGGTAGGCGACGAGTGCCCGCGGGTCGGCCGAAGGCGCGACGATCATGCCGTCCACGCGACGCTCGTGCAGCAGCTGGACGACCTTGCGCTCGTGCGCGGGATCGTCGTGCGGGTCGGCGATGAGCAGGCCGTAACCGTGCTCCACGGCGCTGGCCTCCACGCCCTGGAGGATCTCCGTGAAGTAGGGGTTGCTGATCGCCGACACCGCGAGCCCGATGGAGCGGGTGCGGGAGGTCACCAGGGAGCGGGCGAGGCCGTTCGGCGTGTAACCGAGCTCCTCGACGGCGTCCAGTACCGCCTGGCGGGTGTGGGGCAGCACCGGCCGGGTCCCGTTGAGCACGTGCGAGACGGTCGCCACCGAGACACCGGCGCTCCGTGCGACGTCGGCCATCGTCGCCAACGGGTTCCCTCCCTCACTCGTGCCCCCGACCGCGGAGGGTCGTCCGGCCGGGACCGTATCCCATTCGGAGGCGCGCGTAAACGCTTGCGCAAGCGTTTACGTCCTGGCGACCCACCCACCCGGGCGGTCGCGGCCGCCGGATATCGTCGCCCTGCACACCCCCTGACCAGTGGAGACCCCATGCCCGGCCGTTCCGTCCCGAGCCGTCGTACCGTCCTTCGCTCGGCGGCCCTCACGCCCGTCGCCGGCCTCGGTATGGCCGCCTGTTCACCAGGCGACGACGGGGCGGCGCCCGCCAGGCCGACCGCGCCCGTCGACCTCGGCGCGGACGGTGAGGTCGCCAAGGGCGGCACCAAGCTCTACCGGGATCAGAACGTCGTGGTCAGCCGTGCGGAGGACGGCTCCCTGAAGGCGTTCAGCACGGTCTGCACGCACGCGCGGTGCCCCATCAACAAGCTGGAGGGGACGAAGCTGATCTGCCCCTGCCACGGCAGCGAGTTCGACGCCCGCACCGGCGAGGTGCTGCACGCCCCGGCGAGCGTGCCGCTCATCGAACTGCCGGTCGAGGTGAAGCAGGGCCGGATCATCGCGAGCCCCGGCGTCTGACCGGCTCGGGGCGTGTGCGCCGAGTCCTGGCGCCTGCTCCACTCCGGGCCGCGTGCGCCGGCTTCCGGGGCCTGTGCCACTCCGGGGCGTGCGCGCCCGGTTCCGGAGCCCTGCCCCACTCCGCACGCCGTGTCCTGGCCCCTGTTCCACTCCGGTCCGTGAGCGCCGTGTCCCGGCACTTGATCCGCCGGGCAGGGCAGTTCTGGTTCCGGGAGCCTGATCCGCCGGGCCGTGCGGGGGTCCTGTCCAGGTGCCGCGTCCCCGTCGGCAGGCCGGCCCCGTCATCCGGGGGCCGCCCCGGCGCGCCACCTCGGCCCCTGATCCGTCGCCGCCCCGTCAAGGGCGCCCGCTCACTCCCACTCCCACTCGATCCCGACGATCCCGGACCGCACGCGCGGCTCGACGAGGTGCACCGAGTGGTGCAGCCCGCTGACCGCCAGCTCCTGCCGGCCGCCGCGCGGCGCCGCCGCCGAGTGCTGAGTGAACCGGCGGCAGCGCACCGGCAGGGCCGCCGTCTCGAACCGCACCTGGAGCGCGTACTGCCCGCCCGCCGAGCCGAACCCCCGGACGTACTCGCGCGAGGTGCCGGCGGTGCCGTCCTGGACGCCGTAACGGAAGAGGTACGTGTCGCCGTCGCGGAGGCGTCGGTCGAAGAGCAGCTCGGCCACGAGTACACCGGTGTCGTGGTGGGTGCGGACGCGGCCCGTGCGGCAGTTCTCCAGCGCCTCCACGGCCATCCGGGCGGGCGCGCAGCCCGGATCGCCGTGGTGGACGGCGACGAACCGGTCGACGCCGTCCCGGTGGGCGCGGACGATGTGCTGCGACTCGCGTCCCGCCAGCTCGCGGTGCGCTCCTATCCGGACCCGCTCGTGCAGTCCGAGGGTGTCCAGCCCGCCGTCCGACGCCTGGCCCAGCTCGGCCAGCAGCCGGTCCAGGACGCCGGAGGCCTCCATGTGGGCGCGGTAGGAACGGGCCGCGGGCCGCTGCGCGGACGCATGGTCGTCGGCCTCGGTGAGCAGCCGGATCAGCGACTCCTCGGGGAGCTGGAGGATCTCCTCCAGGGCCCGTACGGCCCGCAGCGACTCCGGGCGCTGGGGGCGCCGGGCGCCCTGTTGCCAGTAGCTGAGGCTGGTGATGCCCACCTTCACCCCGTGGCGCGACAGATGGTGCTGCACGCGCTGCAACGGCAGTCCGCGGGCGGCGATCGCAGCGCGCAGGGCGACGTGGAAGGGGCCACCGCGCAGGGCCGAGTCGAGTTCCGCGGTGGCGACGTCCGCGTGCTGTGTGGCGTGCGGCATGCAGGGGCCTTTCTGTGAAAGTTCACAACGGCTGGTCAGACCGTTCGACGCGGATCCGTCGGGGCCGCCCCCCGGGCGCGGCGCAGGGGCGTCTTCACATCCGTACGCCGCGGTTCAGGGCCCCGAGTTCCCCCGCATTGAAGCGTGTTGACCAAGTCCCGACAACACCTGGCGCCCGACAGTGACGCAGTCCTGGCCGAGAACGCACCGGAGGGCCTCCGGGAGGGGCACCGGGAGTGTTCGTGGAGTCCGCCGTGCGGTCGTCCACAGGCTTCCGGCCGGTCGTCCACAGCCTCGCCGGAGTGTCGGTCCGCGCCAGTAGGGTGTGAGTCATGGCCGACCCCTCCAGCTACCGCCCCAGGCCGGGTGAGATCCCGGACTCCCCGGGGGTGTACAGGTTCCGTGACGAGCACCGCCGGGTGATCTACGTCGGAAAGGCGAAGAGCCTGCGCCAGCGCCTGGCGAACTACTTCCAGGACCTGGCCAATCTGCACCCCCGCACCCGCACGATGGTCACCACGGCCGCGTCGGTGGAGTGGACGGTGGTGTCCACGGAGGTCGAGGCGCTGCAGCTGGAGTACTCCTGGATCAAGGAGTACGACCCCCGGTTCAACGTCAAGTACCGCGACGACAAGAGCTACCCGTACCTCGCGGTGACGATGAACGAGGAGTTCCCGCGCGTACAGGTGATGCGCGGCCACAAGAAGAAGGGCGTGCGCTACTTCGGTCCGTACGCGCACGCGTGGGCGATCCGCGACACCGTCGACCTGCTGCTGCGCGTGTTCCCGGTGCGCACCTGCTCGGCCGGCGTCTTCAAGAACGCCGCCCGCACGGGCCGCCCGTGTCTGCTCGGCTACATCGGCAAGTGCTCCGCGCCCTGTGTGGAGCGGGTCTCCGCCGAGGAGCACCGGGAGCTCGCGGAGGAGTTCTGCGACTTCATGGCCGGCCGCACGGGCACCTATCTGCGCCGCCTGGAGAAGCGGATGACCGAGGCGGCCGAGGAGATGGAGTACGAGCGGGCGGCCCGGCTGCGCGACGACATCGAGGCCCTGAAGAAGGCCATGGAGAAGAACGCGGTCGTGCTCGCCGACGCGACCGACGCCGACCTGATCGCCGTGGCCGAGGACGAGCTGGAGGCGGCCGTCCAGATCTTCCACGTGCGCGGCGGACGCGTGCGCGGCCAGCGTGGCTGGGTCACCGACAAGGTGGAGGAGGTCACCACCGGCGCCCTCGTCGAGCACGCCCTGCAGCAGCTGTACGGCGAGGAGACCGGCGACGCCGTTCCCAAGGAGGTCCTCGTCCCCGCCCTGCCCGACCCGGTCGACCCCGTCCAGCAGTGGCTGACCGAGCGCCGCGGCTCGGGTGTCTCCCTGCGCATCCCGCAGCGCGGTGACAAGCGGGCCCTCATGGAGACCGTGCAGCGCAACGCCCAGCAGGCGCTCGTCCTGCACAAGACCAAGCGCGCCTCCGACCTGACCACGCGCTCGCGCGCGCTGGAGGAGATCGCCGACGCCCTGGAACTGGACAGCGCCCCGCTCAGGATCGAGTGCTACGACATCTCGCACCTCCAGGGCGACGACGTCGTGGCCTCCATGGTCGTCTTCGAGGACGGACTGGCCCGTAAGAGCGAATACCGCCGCTTCCAGATCAAGGGTTTCCGGGGTCAGGACGACGTCCGTTCCATGCACGAGGTGATCACCCGCCGCTTCCGCCGCTATCTCGCCGAGAAGGAGAGGACCGGCGAGTGGGCCGAGGGCGAGGATTTCAAGGACGGCCGGCCGCTCACCGACGGCCAGGAGCCCACGACCGGCCAGGAGCCCGCGACCGGCCAGGAGCCCACGACTGCGCAGAACCTCAAGGACGACGACGGCCGCCCCAAGCGCTTCGCCTATCCGCCGCAGCTCGTCGTCGTCGACGGCGGGCAGCCGCAGGTCGCCGCGGCCCAGCGGGCCCTGGACGAGCTCGGCATCGACGACATAGCGGTGTGCGGCCTCGCCAAGCGGCTCGAGGAGGTGTGGCTGCCCGGCGAGGACGACCCGGTGGTCCTGCCCCGCACCAGCGAGGGCCTGTACCTGCTGCAGCGCGTCCGCGACGAGGCCCACCGCTTCGCGATCACCTACCAGCGCACCAAGCGGGCCAAGCGCTTCCGGTCCAGCCCCCTGGACGATGTGCCCGGCCTGGGGGAGACCCGCAAGCAGGCGCTCATCAAGCACTTCGGTTCGGTGAAGAAGCTGCGGTCGGCGACTGTCGACCAGATCTGCGAGGTACCCGGCATAGGTCGCAAGACGGCCGTGACCATCGCCGCGGCCCTCGCCCAGGCGGTCCCGGTCGCACCCGCCGTGAACACGGCGACCGGAGAGATCATGGAAGACGAGGACGGGGCGCCCGAGACGACGGCGGACGCACCGGGGGAGCCCGTGTCTGCGGGCTCCCCGGAAGAACGACGGGGGCAGGAGAGATGACCGACCACGACGCACAGCGTGCAGCGGAACGAGATCAGACAGAGAGCACGACCGGCCAGGACGCGCGCCCGCAGACCGCGGACACCGGCCCGAACCACGACGACGGAGCACAGGTGAGCACGGCCAAGGAAGCAGCCGGGGTGCCCGACACGGCGATCCCCGAGCTGGTGATCATCTCCGGCATGTCCGGGGCCGGCCGCTCGACGGCCGCGAAGTGTCTGGAGGACCTGGGCTGGTTCGTCGTCGACAACCTCCCGCCCGCGCTGATCCCCACGATGGTGGAGCTCGGCGCCCGCTCGCAGGGCAACGTGGCCCGGATCGCGGTGGTGGTCGACGTCCGCGGCCGGCGCTTCTTCGACAATCTGCGCGAATCCCTCGCCGACCTCGACGCCCGCGGCGTCACCCGGCGGATCGTCTTCCTGGAGTCCTCCGACGAGGCACTGGTCCGCCGCTTCGAGTCCGTGCGCCGCCCGCACCCCCTGCAGGGCGACGGCCGCATCGTCGACGGCATCGCCGCCGAGCGCGAGCTGCTGCGCGAGCTGCGCGGCGACGCCGACCTGGTGATCGACACCTCCAGTCTCAACGTGCACGAGCTGCGCGCCAAGATGGACGCCCAGTTCGCCGGGGAGGAGGAGCCGGAGCTGCGGGCCACCGTCATGTCCTTCGGCTTCAAGTACGGCCTCCCCGTCGACGCCGACCTGGTCGTGGACATGCGCTTCCTGCCCAACCCCCACTGGGTCCCGGAGCTGCGCCCGTTCACCGGCCTGAACGAGGAGGTGGCGGCGTACGTCTTCAACCAGCCCGGCGCGAAGGAGTTCCTCGACCGCTACGCCGAGCTGCTCCAGTTGATTGCCGCGGGCTACCGTCGTGAGGGCAAGCGCTACGTGACCATCGCCGTCGGCTGCACCGGCGGCAAGCATCGCTCCGTCGCCATGTCGGAGAAGCTCGCCGCCCGGCTCGCCGCCGAGGGTGTGGAGACGGTGGTCGTCCACCGGGACATGGGACGGGAATGACACGACGTACTCCGCGGCTGAGCAGGCTGCGCCGGGTGGTGCCCGAGGGGCGGGGCGGCAGAGCCGCCGACACCCGCGCGGGCCGGTCCGAACAGGCGCGCGGCGGCAAGCCGCGCCGCCGGGGCACCCAGCCCAAGGTCGTCGCCCTGGGCGGCGGCATGGGCCTGTCCGCATCGCTCGCTGCACTGCGCCGGATCACCGGCGACCTCACCGCCGTCGTCACCGTGGCCGACGACGGCGGCTCCAGCGGGCGGCTGCGCGACGAGCTGGGCGTCCTGCCGCCCGGCGACCTGCGAAAGGCGCTGGCCGCGCTGTGCGGCGACGACGACTGGGGCCAGACCTGGGCCCGCGTCATCCAGCACCGTTTCCAGTCCAAGGGTGACCTGCACGAACACGCGGTCGGCAATCTGCTGATCGTCGCCCTGTGGGAGCAGCTCGGCGACCACGTCCAGGCCCTGGACCTGGTCGGCAAGCTGCTCGGCGCGCACGGGCGCGTGCTGCCCATGTCCGCCGTCCCGCTGGAGCTGCAGGCGCTGGTCAAGGGCCACGATCCGGACCGGCCGGAGGACGTGGACACGGTACGGGGCCAGGCGACCGTCGCCCTGACGCCGGGCGAGGTGCAGTCCGTGCACCTCGTGCCGAACGACCCGCCCGCCGTCCCCGAGGCGGTCGAGGCGGTCCTGGACGCGGACTGGGTGGTGCTCGGCCCCGGCTCCTGGTTCTCCTCCGTCATCCCGCACCTGCTCGTGCCCGATCTGCTGGACGCGCTCATGGAGACGAAGGCCCGCCGGGTGCTCTCCCTCAACCTCGCCCCGCAACCCGGAGAAACCGAGGGCTTCTCCCCGCAGCGTCATTTGGAGGTTTTGGGACGACACGCCCCTAAACTCGCCCTGGACGTGGTGCTGGCCGACGAGGCCGCCGTGCCCGACCGTGACTCGCTCACCGACGCCGCGAAGCGGTTCGGCGCCGCGGTCGAGCTGGCTCCGGTGGCGCGGACCGACGGGACCCCGAGGCACGACCCGGAGCTGCTGGCCGCCGCGTACGACCGTATTTTTCGGATGCATGGAAGGATCGGCCCATGGCGATGACGGCAGCGGTGAAGGACGAGATCTCCCGGCTCCCCGTCACCCGGACCTGCTGCAGAAAGGCGGAGGTCTCCGCCGTCCTGCGGTTCGCCGGCGGCCTTCACCTGGTGAGCGGGCGCATCGTGATCGAGGCGGAGCTGGACACCGCGATGGCGGCCCGCCGCCTCAAGCGGGACATCCTGGAGATCTTCGGCCACAGTTCCGAGCTGATCGTGATGGCGCCGGGCGGCCTGCGCCGCGGCTCCCGCTACGTCGTACGGGTGGTCGCGGGCGGTGACCAGCTGGCCCGCCAGACCGGTCTGGTGGACGGCCGGGGCCGGCCGATCCGCGGGCTGCCGCCGCAGGTGGTCTCGGGGGCCACCTGCGACGCCGAGGCCGCCTGGCGCGGGGCCTTCCTGGCGCACGGCTCGCTCACCGAGCCAGGCCGCTCCTCCTCCCTGGAGGTGACCTGCCCCGGCCCGGAGGCCGCGCTCGCCCTGGTCGGCGCCGCCCGCCGGCTGTCGATCGCCGCCAAGGCCCGCGAGGTGCGCGGCGTGGACCGGGTCGTCGTCCGCGACGGCGACGCGATCGGCGCCCTGCTCACCCGGCTCGGCGCCCACGAGTCCGTGCTGGCCTGGGAGGAGCGGCGGATGCGCCGCGAGGTGCGCGCCACCGCCAACCGCCTCGCCAACTTCGACGACGCCAACCTGCGCCGCTCGGCCCGCGCGGCCGTCGCCGCCGGTGCCCGGGTGCAGCGGGCGCTGGAGATCCTCGGCGACGACGTCCCCGAGCACCTCGCCGCCGCCGGCCGGCTGCGCATGGAGCACAAGCAGGCGTCCCTGGAGGAGCTGGGCGCGCTCGCCGACCCGCCGCTGACCAAGGACGCCGTCGCCGGCCGTATCCGCCGTCTGCTGGCCATGGCCGACAAGCGCGCCTCGGACCTCGGGATCCCGGGTACGGAGGCCAACCTCAGCGAGGAGCTGGCCGACAACCTCGCCGGCTGACCGGACGTGGCCAACCCGCCGGTGCCGACGTCCACTTGGGTGATCGGCACCGGCCTTTGCGTGTCGTTGTCGCGCTCTTGACTCGATCATGGAGTGTCATGAGCCTGGCAATCTGTTCGCTGCCGTGGCGAACCACCTCTTGGGGGGTTCATGAGACACAGAGCGAGATCGATCCTCGCTGTCGGCACGCTCCTGATCGGCGGCGCGGGCTTCGTACCCGCAGCCCAGGCACAACCCGCAGGCCCCGCGACCGCGGACGCGGAGGAAGTGAAGGTGTTCCGGGCCGAGGTCACCCAGGAGCAGGTGCCCCTGCTGCTGGCCGCAGGCCAGGACGGCCACGAACTCGGCGAGCAGGTGCCCGACCGGGGCACGGCCACCGTCGAGGTCTACCTCACCGACCAGCAGGCCGGGAAGCTGGAGAAGCGGGGCGTCGACCTCGCCGAGCACACCCTCTCCGACCGGGCCGAGAGGCGCGTCGAGACCGCCGCCGAGGGCGTGTTCCGCCCGTACAGCGGCAGCGGCGGCCTCAAGGAGGAGATCGTCCGGACCGCGCAGGAGAACCCCGGCCTCACCAAGGTCGTCTCCATCGGCAAGACGGTCCGGGGCCAGGACATCCTGGCGCTGAAGCTCACCAAGAACGCGAAGAAGTCCAAGGACGGTGCCAAGCCGGCCGTCCTCTACATGTCCAACCAGCACGCGCGCGAGTGGATCACGCCGGAGATGACGAGGCGATTGCTCCACCACTACCTGGACAACTACGAGAAGGACCGGCGGGTCAAGAAGATCGTCGACTCCACCGAGCTGTGGTTCGTCCTGTCGGCCAACCCCGACGGTTACGACTACACGTTCGAGAACTCCGACAACCGGCTGTGGCGCAAGAACCTGCGCGACGTCAACGGAGACGGCACCATCAGCACCGGCGACGGCGTCGACCTCAACCGCAACTTCGCCTACAAGTGGGGCTACGACGACGAGGGCTCGTCCCCCAACCCCACCAGCCAGACCTACCGCGGCGCGGGCCCCAACTCCGAACCCGAGACCAAGGCGCTGGACGCCTTCCAGAAGCGCATCGGCTTCCAGTACGGCATCAACTACCACTCCGCCGCCGAACTCCTCCTCTACGGCGTCGGCTGGCAGGTGGCCACGGACACACCGGACGACGTCCTCTACAAGGCGCTCGCCGGTACGCCGGACAACTCGGCGATCCCCGGGTACCACCCGCAGGTCTCCTCGGAGCTCTACACGACCAACGGCGAGGCGGACGGCCACGCGGCCAACGTCAACGGCATGGCCATGTTCACGCCCGAGATGTCGACCTGTCAGACCGCGTCCGACGTGGACCCGGGCGACACCTGGAACGCCTCCGACTGCCGGTCGATCTTCACGTTCCCGGACGACGAGAAGCTGATCCAGCAGGAGTTCGCCAAGAACGTCCCCTTCGCGCTCTCCGTCGCCGAGTCCGCGTCCCACCCCGACCAGCCGTCCTCCGCGGTCGGGCTGGAGGCCGCCGACTTCACCCCGGCGGCGTTCGACACGTCGTACGCGCGCGGCGCCGACCAGGAGGTCTCCGTCGTCGTACGCAAGTCCGTGCGCGACAAGGAGCTGAAGTACCGCGTCGACGGCGGCCGTACGCACGACACGGAGCTCAGGCCCTGGCGGGGCGGTGAGACGTACGGCGGCGACGACAACCTCCACTTCGACGAGTACCGGGCGAAGGTCGAGGACGCCGGTCCGGGCGACGAGGTCGAGGTCTGGTTCTCCGGCAGGACGAAGGACGGCAGACGGACCGAGAGCGAGCACTTCACGTACACCGTCGCCGAACGGCCGCGCGCGGACGTCCTGGTGGTCGCCGAGGAGGGCGCCGAGGCCACCCGGGCGCAGACGTACGTGGACGCGCTGAAGGCGAACGGCGAGCGGGCGGTCGTCTGGGACGTCGCCACGCAGGGCGCGCCCGACGCGCTCGGCGTCCTCGGTCACTTCGACGCCGTCGTCCACTACACCGGGGCCGCCACCCCCGGCAACGCCACCCAGCTCCGGCTGCGCGCCTACCTCAACGAGGGCGGGAAGTTGATCGAGGCCGGCGAGCGGGCCGGCGGCAGCGTCGACCTCGGCGGCGGCAACCCGTCCGACGACTTCAGCCAGTACTACCTGGGCGCCTACACGCGCACGTCGACCCCGGGCGCCAGCGCCTTCACCGGTTCCGGCCGCCTCGGCTCCGTCACCGGCGCGCTCGGCGACGCACCCGGCAACCCGCTGGACGAGGCCGGTACCTACAGCGTGACCTCGGACGAACTGCCCGTCGCCACCTACCCCCGGTTCGCGAGCGCGGGCGCGGGCCGGTTCGCCGGGACGGTCAATCCGTACGGGCCGTACGCGGGCTCGTACATGGCCGCCGCCGTCCACACCGACGACGCCTACAAGCGGCTCACCCGCACCGTCGACCTCACCGGCGTCAGCGCCGCTGACCGGCCGACGCTGCGCACGCGGCTGCTGTGGGACACCGAGCGCGGTTACGACCACGCGGTGGTCGAGGCCCACACCACGGGGGCGGACGACTGGACCACGCTCCCCGAGGCGGGCGGCGCGAGCGGCACCGCCGTTCCCGCGGAGTGCGCGGCCGGGTTCTACGTGGGCGAGCACCCCTGGCTCGAGCACTACCTGACCCTGTCCGACGACGGCTGCACCGCGACCGGCAGCACCGGGAAGTGGAACAGCCTCACCGGTGCCTCAGGCGGCTGGCGGCAGGTCGAGTTCGACCTGAGCGCCTACGCCGGGAAGTCCGTGGAGGTGTCGATCGCCTACGTCACCGACCCCGGCAGCGGCGGACGCGGAGTGCTCGCCGACGAGGCGTCGCTCGTCGTCGGCGGCACGGCGACCGGGACCGAGGGATTCGAGACGTCGCTGGGCGCCTGGCGGGCGTCCGGTCCGCCCCCGGGCAGCCCGGCCGTGCTCAAGGACTGGACGCGCACCGGAACCCTCTTCCAGACATACGGAGCCGTCACCACGGACGACACCGTGCTGCTCGGTTTCGGACTGGAACACCTCACCGCGCCGGCCGACCGGACGGCTCTGCTGGGGCAGGCGTTGAAGGCCCTGTACAAGTGACCTTCCCGGTCAAAACGGGCTGACACGTTGTAGCGATATCGGGTGATCGGTCCCCGTGGCCCGGGCGGTCCGTACCCCTACTGGCGGGTACGGACCGCCGTGCCGGGTATGGGGCGTCTCGATGTCACCCCCGCCGCCTCGGGGAGGTAGGGTCGGGGGTGGTCGGGGACATCCCAAATACAGCTCGCCGGCACATCGGGCCGGCGTACCAACGAGGAGATCGGTTCGTGACGATCCGCGTAGGCATCAACGGCTTTGGCCGCATCGGTCGTAACTACTTCCGCGCGCTGCTGGAGCAGGGTGCAGACATCGAGATCGTGGCTGTCAACGACCTGGGTGACACCGCGACCACCGCGCATCTGCTGAAGTACGACACCATCCTCGGCCGCCTCAAGCAGGAGGTCTCGCACACCGAGGACACCATCACCGTCGACGGCAAGACCATCAAGGTCCTGTCCGAGCGCAACCCCGCCGACATCCCGTGGGGCGAACTGGGCGTCGACATCGTGATCGAGTCGACCGGCATCTTCACCAAGAAGGCGGACGCCGAGAAGCACCTCGCCGGCGGCGCGAAGAAGGTCATCATCTCCGCCCCGGCGAAGGACGAAGACGTCACCATCGTCATGGGCGTCAACCAGGACACCTACGACCCGGCGAAGCACAACGTCATCTCCAACGCCTCCTGCACCACCAACTGTGTGGCGCCGATGGCGAAGGTCCTCGACGAGAACTTCGGCATCGTCAGGGGCCTGATGACGACGGTGCACGCGTACACCAACGACCAGCGCATCCTCGACTTCCCGCACAAGGACCTGCGCCGCGCCCGCGCCGCCGCGGAGAACATCATCCCGACCACCACGGGTGCCGCCAAGGCCACCGCCCTGGTCCTGCCGCAGCTGAAGGGCAAGCTGGACGGCATCGCCATGCGCGTCCCGGTCCCCACCGGCTCGGTCACCGACCTCGTCCTGGAGCTCGGCCGCGAGGTCACCAAGGAAGAGATCAACGCCGCCTTCCAGAAGGCTGCCGAGGGCGAGCTCAAGGGCATCGTCGAGTACACCGAGGACCCGATCGTCTCCTCGGACATCGTCAACTCCCCGGCGTCCTGCACCTTCGACTCCTCCCTGACCATGGTCCAGGAGGGCAAGAACGTGAAGGTCATCGGTTGGTACGACAACGAGTGGGGCTACTCCAACCGCCTCGTCGACCTGACGGTCTTCGTCGGCAACCAGCTCTGATCGACCCGACCGGAGCAGAAACCCCGATGTGGTGACAGGGCTCGGACAGCGTACGGTCACGCTGTCCGAGCCCTGACTCACGTCCAGCACCACCAGCCCTCGTAGGATCACGAGCGATCAACAGCCCCCTGGAGCCCCTGCATGAAGACGATCGACGAACTCCTCTCCGAAGGCGTCGCGGGTAAGCGTGTCTTCGTCCGTGCCGACCTGAACGTGCCGCTGGACGGCACCACCATCACCGACGACGGCCGCATCCGCGCCGTGGTGCCCACCGTCAAGGCCCTGTCCGACGCGGGCGCGCGCGTGATCGTCGCCTCGCACCTCGGCCGCCCCAAGGGCGCACCGGACCCGGCCTTCTCCCTCGCCCCGGCCGCCGCCCGCCTCGGTGAACTCCTCGGCACCGAGGTCGCGTTCGCCGAGGACACGGTCGGCGAGTCCGCCACGTCCACGGTCGCCGGCCTCACCGACGGCCAGGTCGCGGTCATCGAGAACCTGCGCTTCAACGCCGGTGAGACCTCCAAGGACGACACCGAGCGCGCCGCCTTCGCCGACAGGCTGGCGGGCCTCGCCGACGTCTACGTCGGCGACGGCTTCGGCGCCGTGCACCGCAAGCACGCCTCGGTCTTCGACCTCCCCAAGCGCCTGCCGCACTACGCCGGCTACCTCATCGCCACCGAGGTCGGCGTCCTGAAGAAGCTCACTGAGGACGTCCAGCGGCCCTACGTCGTCGCCCTCGGCGGCGCCAAGGTCTCCGACAAGCTCGCCGTCATCGACCAGCTGCTCGGCAAGGCCGACCGGCTCCTCATCGGCGGCGGCATGGCCTACACCTTCCTCAAGGCCAAGGGCTACGAGGTCGGCATCTCCCTCCTCCAGGAGGACCAGATCCCGGCCGTCACCGAGTACATGGAGCGCGCCGAGAAGAGCGGCGTCGAGCTGGTCCTCCCCGTCGACGTGCTGGTGTCGAGCGAGTTCCCGGACCTGAAGACGAAGGCTCCGGCCAACCCCACCACCGTCGCCGCGGACGCCATCCCGGCCGACCAGGAGGGACTGGACATCGGTCCCGAGACCCGCAAGCTGTACGCCTCGAAGCTCGCCGACGCCGCCACCGTCTTCTGGAACGGCCCCATGGGCGTCTTCGAGCACCCCGACTACGCCGAGGGCACCAAGGCGGTCGCCCAGGCCCTCGTCGACGCCCCGGGCTTCACCGTGGTCGGCGGCGGAGACTCCGCCGCGGCCGTGCGTACGCTCGGCTTCGACGAAAAGGCATTCGGCCACATCTCGACCGGCGGCGGCGCCTCCCTCGAATACCTCGAGGGCAAGACGCTCCCCGGTCTCGCCGCACTGGAGGACTGACCCCGCATGACCACTCGCACGCCGCTGATGGCGGGCAACTGGAAGATGAACCTCAACCACCTCGAGGCCATCGCCCACGTCCAGAAGCTCGCCTTCGCCCTGGCCGACAAGGACTACGAGGCCGTCGAGGTCGCCGTACTGCCGCCCTTCACCGACCTGCGCTCCGTGCAGACCCTGGTCGACGGCGACAAGCTCAGGATCAAGTACGGCGCCCAGGACATCTCCGCGCACGACGGCGGCGCCTACACCGGGGAGATCTCCGGTCCGATGCTCGCCAAGCTGAAGTGCACGTTCGTCGCGATCGGCCACTCCGAGCGCCGCCAGTACCACGGCGAGACGGACGAGCTGGTGAACGCCAAGGTCAAGGCGGCCTACAAGCACGGCCTGACCCCGATCCTGTGCGTCGGCGAGGAACTGGAGGTCCGCGACGAGGGCAACCACGTCGCCCACACCCTCGCCCAGGTCGAGGGCGGTCTCAAGGACCTCCCGGCCGAGCAGGCCGAGACGATCGTGATCGCCTACGAGCCCGTGTGGGCCATCGGCACCGGCAAGGTCTGCGGCGCCGACGACGCGCAGGAGGTCTGCGCGGCCATCCGCGGCAAGCTCGCCGAGCTGTACTCCCAGGAACTCGCCGACAAGGTCCGCATCCAGTACGGCGGCTCCGTGAAGGCGGGCAACGTCGCCGAGATCATGGCGCAGGCCGACATCGACGGCGCCCTGGTCGGCGGGGCCTCGCTGGACGCCGACGAGTTCGTCAAGATCGTGCGCTTCCGCGACCAGTAGTCCGAGCAGTGAGTATGCGGTAACGGCGATACGTCGTACCCTGGCGGGGTCCAGCGGTTTCGCTGGGCCCCGTCGTCCATCAGAATCCGAGGAAGTTGGTCCAGCCGTGGTTATGGGGTTCTCGATCGCCCTGATCGTCTTCAGCCTGCTGCTGATGCTGCTGGTGCTGATGCACAAGGGGAAGGGCGGCGGCCTCTCCGACATGTTCGGTGGCGGCATGCAGTCGTCCGTCGGCGGCTCCTCGGTCGCCGAGCGCAACCTCGACCGGATCACCGTGGTGGTCGGTCTGCTGTGGTTCGCGTGCATCCTCGCGCTCGGTCTGCTGATGAAGGCGAACAACTGATCAGCGCCGACCCGCCGGCACGCACGTGTGTACGTAAGGCCCCATGTTCGGTACGCGCCTCGGAGCGCGGCCTATCATGGGGCTTGCGTCTGGGTGCGGGGGGTTGTAACTCCAATCACTGGACGCGCGTTGGGCCTTACGTAGACTGAGGCGCTCGCAGCGAAGCGAAACGCCGACTCGCTTTGCGGCACCATCACGCAGGGAGTTACGACCGTGGCAAGTGGCAACGCGATCCGGGGAAGCCGGGTCGGGGCGGGGCCGATGGGCGAGGCCGAGCGCGGCGAGTCCGCGCCGCGTCTGCGCATCTCCTTCTGGTGCTCCAACGGACACGAGACGCAGCCGAGCTTCGCCAGCGACGCGCAGGTCCCGGAAACCTGGGACTGTCCGCGCTGCGGCTTCCCCGCCGGGCAGGACCGGGACAACCCGCCGGACCCGCCGCGCACCGAGCCCTACAAGACGCATCTGGCGTACGTGCGCGAGCGCCGCAGCGACGCGGACGGTGAGGCGATCCTCGCCGAGGCGCTCGCGAAACTGCGGGGCGAAATCTGAATGTCGAAGTCCGGCCGGGCACCGAAGGGTGCCTGGCCGGAGCAGTTTCGACGGTCTTCTTCACCGCTGATCAATTAGGTTGGAACAGCCGGGACAGCTGGGACACCTAAGGAAGAAGGCTGAAGTCCGACATGAACGCAGACGGCCGTACCAGGCTCAACCAGACGCCCGAATGGACCGCGCTGGCCAAGCACCGCGAGGAGCTCGGCGAGGTGCGGCTGCGCGAGCTGTTCGCCGCCGACCCGGGGCGCGGCACCGGCTACACGCTGCGCGTGGGCGACCTGTACGTCGACTACTCCAAGCACCTGGTCACCGACGAGACCCTGCGGCTGCTGCGGGAGCTGGCCGTGGCCACCGACGTCTTCGGGCTGCGGGACGCCATGTTCCGCGGCGAGAAGATCAACGTCACCGAGGACCGGGCCGTGCTGCACACCGCGCTGCGCGCCCCGCGGGACGCGGTGATCGAGGTCGACGGGGAGAACGTCGTGCCCAAGGTGCACGCCGTGCTCGACAAGATGGCCGGCTTCGCCGAGCGGGTCCGCTCGGGGGAGTGGAAGGGCCACACCGGCAAGCGCATCAGGAACGTGGTCAACGTCGGCATCGGCGGCTCCGACCTGGGCCCCGCCATGGCCTACGAGGTGCTGCGCAGCTACACCGACCGCGACCTGACCGTCCGGTTCGTCTCCAACGTCGACGGCGCCGACCTGCACGAGGCCACCCGCGACCTGGACCCGGCCGAGACTCTGTTCATCATCGCGTCGAAGACGTTCACGACGATCGAGACCATCACCAACGCCACCTCGGCCCGCTCCTGGCTGCTGGACGCCCTCGGCGACGAGGCCGCGGTCGCCAAGCACTTCGTCGCCCTGTCGACGAACGCGGAGAAGGTCGCCGAGTTCGGCATCGACACGGCCAACATGTTCGAGTTCTGGGACTGGGTCGGCGGCCGCTACTCCTACGACTCGGCGATCGGCCTCTCCCTGATGATCGCCATCGGCCCGGACCGCTTCCGGGAGATGCTCGACGGCTTCCGCATCGTCGACGAGCACTTCCGCACCGCCCCGGCCGAAGCCAACGTGCCCCTGCTGCTGGGCCTGCTGGGCATCTGGTACGGCAACTTCCACGACGCCCAGTCGCACGCGGTGCTGCCGTACTCGCACTACCTGTCGAAGTTCACCGCCTACCTCCAGCAGCTCGACATGGAGTCCAACGGCAAGTCGGTCGGCCGTGACGGCAAGCCGGTGGAGTGGCAGACCGGGCCGGTGGTGTGGGGCACGCCCGGCACCAACGGGCAGCACGCCTACTACCAGCTGATCCACCAGGGCACCAAGCTGATCCCGGCGGACTTCATCGGCTTCGCCGAGCCCGTGGCCGAGCTGAGCGATGAACTGAAGGCGCAGCACGACCTGCTGATGGCCAACTTCTTCGCGCAGACGCAGGCGCTGGCCTTCGGCAAGACGCCGGACGAGGTGCGCGCGGAGGGTGTGCCGGAGGAGCTGGTGCCGCACAAGACGTTCCGGGGCGACCACCCGACGACCACGATCCTCGCCCGCGAGCTGACCCCGTCGGTACTCGGCCAGCTCGTCGCCCTCTACGAGCACAAGGTGTTCGTCCAGGGCGCCGTCTGGAACATCGACTCCTTCGACCAGTGGGGCGTCGAACTCGGCAAGGTGCTGGCCAAGCGCGTCGAACCCGCCCTCACCGAAGGCGCCGACGTCCCCGGTCTCGACCCCTCCACCAAGGCCCTCGTCGCCGCCTACCGGGAGCTGCGCGGCCGCCAGTGAGGACGGGCGGAAAGCGGGCGGCGGGGTGCCGTCCGCTTCCCGTAGAATCCCCGACGATCATGCCGGCGATCGCTCGGGGGAGCACAAGGTGACGCGTACGCACGGAAGTTGGACGGGCGGCACGCTGACCGCCCGGTCCTTCCTGAAGCCCCATCACGTGGCGCGGGCGATGTTCCATCCGGCGTGGATCCCGGAGTCCGTCGACCCTTCCGTGGAGCAGCTCAAGCGCATCCGCATCATCGCCGGGGCCGTCGCCTCCCTCGGGGTCTACACCTTC
The DNA here is from genome assembly GCF_014650995.1 of Streptomyces viridiviolaceus. Lineage (GTDB taxonomy): Bacteria > Actinomycetota > Actinomycetes > Streptomycetales > Streptomycetaceae > Streptomyces > Streptomyces viridiviolaceus. Next base: position 147,089 of record NZ_BMWA01000006.1, on the reverse strand, counting down.
GTCGAGGGCGGATTCGCCTTCACGGAACTGCTGGAGAACGCGCTCACCGCGTCCGCCGTCCTGCTGTTCCTCACTCCGCTCACCGTCGGCGTGATGCTCTTCGTGTGGCGGCGCACCGGCACCGTGCGCCGGCTGCGGGAGCCGCTGCTGAACTCCCTCAAGCTGCTCCTGCTGTTCATCGGCTCGGTCGTCGCCACCGTGGTCCTGCTCCAACTGGCCAACTCGATGGGCGGGCCGGCCATCCTGCCGATCGGTTTCGCCGCGCTGTGGATGGTCGGCTTCGTGGGCGCCGGGGCCTTCCGCATCTCGGGCAACTTCTTCGGCACGGCCGTCGTGCACCGCTGCCTGCCGCCCCTGCTGGCCACGGTGACGACGTGGCTGATGGCGCTTCCGGACCTGATCACGGGTGACCTGCACGGGCTGAGCCTCACGATGGGCATCGTCTTCATCCTGGGCGCGCCGATGACGGTCACGGCGATCGCGCTGCTGGAGATGGGGCGCCTCAAGCGGCGCTACGGCATCCGCCTGGGCACCCACCCGGCCGCCCAGCCACCGATCCCCGGCCCGCCCCCGCCGGTCCCGCCGACGGCACCGCACGTGCCGCCGCAGGGCAACCCGTACGCGCCCCACGCCCCGGCGCCCGGCTACTCGTACCCGCCCCCGATGCCGCCCCAGGGCCATCCGTACGCGCCGCACACGCCTCCGCCGGGACACCCGTACGCGCCGCCGAACCCCTACGGCCACGGCAACCCGTACCACCCGGGGCCCGGCGCCTCCTGAGCCCCCCGTCCCAAGACGGAACGCCGGGCCCCCGTCACACGGGGACCCGGCGTTCTTCGCCAGGGTGCGGGCGGTTCAGGCCGAGGCCGGCGGGTACAGCGACCTCGGCAGCTGCGAGGCCGCCGCCGCGTCCAGCAGCCACAGGGTGCGGGCCCGGCCCTGTGCCCCGGCGGCCGGGGCCTGGATCTCGCCCGCGCCCGACAGCGCGATCGCCGCGGCCTGCGCCTTGTCCTCGCCGGCCGCCAGCAGCCACACCTCGCGGGCGGCGCGGATCGCCGGGAGGGTGAGCGTCACCCGGGTCGGCGGCGGCTTGGGGGCGCCGTGGACGCCGACCACCGTACGGTCGGTCTCGCGGACCGCGGGCAGCTCCGGGAAGAGCGACGCCACGTGCGTGTCCGGGCCGACACCGAGGAGCAGGACGTCGAAGGTCGGCACGGCCGCGTGGTTCTCGGGGCCCGCGGCACTCGCCAGCTCCTGGGCGTACGCGGCCGCGGCCGCCTCCACGTCCGTGCCGTGCGGACCGTCCGACGCCGGCATCGCGTGCACCCGCTTCGGGTCCAGCGGCACCGAGTCCAGCAGCGCCTCGCGAGCCTGGGTGACGTTGCGCTCCGGGTCGCCCTCGGGCAGGAACCGCTCGTCGCCCCACCACAGGTCCAGGCGGCCCCAGTCGATGGCGTCCCGGGCGGGGGACCCCGCCAGCGCCGCCAGCAGGCCGTTGCCGTTGCGGCCACCGGTCAGCACGACGGACGCCGAGCCCCGCGAGGCCTGCGCGTCCACGATCTTCGTGATCAGCCGGGCCGCCGCGGCCTGGGCCATCAGCTCCTTGTCGCGGTGCACGACCAGCTGGGGAGTACTCACTTCGCCGCCGCCTTCCTCACCGGGGCCTTCTCCTGCGCCGCGTCCTTCGCGGGTGCTTTCGCAGCCGTCTCGACGGGAGCGGGGACCGCGACGGGCCCTTCCTCTGCTGCTCCTTTGGCCGGTGCGCCCAGCCGCTCCACGCCGTGGCGCAGCGCCGAGGCGTACGTGTCGTCCGGGTCGAGGCGCCGCAGCTCCTCCGCTATCAGCTCGGCCGTGTCGCGGCGCTTGAGCGCCACCGCGCGGTCGGGCTGACCCTGGATGGACAGGGTCGCCAGCGAACCGTCGGCCCGGCCCAGGACGATCGGCCCGCAGTCGGTGTCCAGGCGGACCGCCGTCAGGCCCGGGCCGTCCGACCGGGAGCGCTCGACCGGGACGCCCAGCCGGTCCGCGAGCCACATCGCCAGCAGCTCGCAGCTCGGGTTGAACTCCTCGCCCTCCACCTCGACCGCCCGCACCTGGCAGTCGACCTGGTCCAGGGCCGCCGCCAGCATCGAGCGCCACGGTGTGATGCGGGTCCAGGACAGGTCGGTGTCGCCCGGCGTGTAGGCGGCGGCCCGGGCAGTCAGCTCCCGGATCGGGTCCTCGCAGGCGTAGGTGTCGGTGACCCGCCGCTGGGCGAGCGCCCCGAGCGGGTCCTTGGCCGGGTCCAGCGGCCCGTTCACCGGCCACCACACCACGACCGGCGCGTCCGGCAGCAGCAGCGGCAGGACCACCGACTGGGCGTGGTCGGCGACGTCGCCGTACAGCCGCAGGACCACCGTCTCCCCGGTGCCCGCGTCGGCGCCGAGGCGCACCTCGGCGTCGAGCCGGGACTGCGTACGGTCCCTCAGCGAGCGCGAGACGCGCTTGATGACCACGAGCGTGCGCGAGGGGTGCTCGTGCGCGGCGTCGCTCGCGGCCTTCAGCGCGTCGTAGGCGTTCTCCTCGTCGGTGACGATGACCAGCGTGAGCACCATGCCGATGGCGGGCGTGCCGATGGCCCGGCGGCCCAGCACCAGCGCCTTGTTGATCTTGCTGGCCGTGGTGTCCGTGAGGTCTGTCTTCATGGCCGGCGCCAGCTCCGTCCGTCTCGCTCGAGCATGTCGTCCGCCTCGACGGGGCCCCAGGTGCCGGCCGGGTACCGGGCCGGTGTGCCGTGGGTGTCCCAGTACTCCTCGATCGGGTCGAGGATCTTCCAGGACAGCTCGACCTCCTCGGTGCGCGGGAAGAGGTTGGCGTCGCCGAGCAGGACGTCCAGGATGAGGCGCTCGTACGCCTCCGGGCTGGACTCGGTGAAGGACTCGCCGTAGGCGAAGTCCATCGACACGTCCCGGATCTCCATCGACGTGCCCGGCACCTTGGAGCCGAACCGGACGGTGACGCCCTCGTCGGGCTGGACGCGGATGACGATCGCGTTCTGCCCGAGTTCCTCGGTGGCGGTGGTGTCGAAGGGGGAGTGCGGGGCGCGCTGGAAGACGACCGCGATCTCGGTGACCCGGCGGCCCAGTCGCTTGCCGGTGCGCAGGTAGAAGGGGACGCCCGCCCAGCGGCGGTTGTCGATCCCCAGCTTGATGGCGGCGTAGGTGTCGGTCTTCGACCGGGCGTCGATGCCCTCCTCTTCGAGGTAGCCGATGACCTTCGCGCCGCCCTGCCAGCCGGCCGCGTACTGGGCGCGGACGGTGTCCCGGCCCAGGTCCTTGGGGAGGCGGACCGCGCCGAGCACCTTGGTCTTCTCGGCGGCGAGCGCGTCGGCGTCGAAGGAGGCGGGCTCCTCCATCGCGGTCAGTGCGAGCAGCTGCAGCAGGTGGTTCTGGATGACGTCGCGGGCGGCGCCGATGCCGTCGTAGTAGCCGGCCCGGCCGCCGATGCCGATGTCCTCGGCCATGGTGATCTGCACGTGGTCCACGTAGGACCGGTTCCAGATCGGCTCGAACATCTGGTTGGCGAAACGCAGCGCCAGGATGTTCTGGACGGTCTCCTTGCCCAGGTAGTGGTCGATGCGGAAGACCTGGTCGGGGGCGAAGACCTCGTGGACGATCGCGTTGAGTTCCTCTGCCGACCTCAGGTCGTGGCCGAACGGCTTCTCGATCACCGCGCGGCGCCAGGAGCCGCCCTTCTGGTCGGCCAGCCCGTGCTTCTTCAGCTGCTGGATGACCACGGGGAAGGACTTCGGCGGCACGGAGAGGTAGAAGGCGAAGTTGCCGCCCGTGCCCTGCGCCTTGTCCAGTTCCTCGATGGTGCCGCGCAGCCGCTCGAAGGCCTCGTCGTCGTCGAAGGTGCCCTGGACGAAGCGCATGCCCTGGATGAGCTGCTGCCAGACCTCCTCGCGGAACGGCGTGCGGGAGTGCTCCTTGACGGCGTCGTGCACGACCTGGGCGAAGTCCTCGTGCTCCCAGTCGCGGCGGGCGAAGCCGACGAGCGAGAAGCCCGGCGGCAGCAGACCACGGTTGGCGAGGTCGTACACGGCGGGCATGAGCTTCTTGCGGGACAGGTCGCCGGTGACGCCGAAAATGACCAGACCCGACGGCCCCGCGATACGCGGGAGCCGTCGGTCTGCGGGGTCACGCAGCGGGTTGCTGCTTGACAATTTTTAGCCCTCCGAGGGAGCGAGGCGCTGAAGCTCCGCCTCGGTCGACTTCAGCAGGTCGTTCCAGGACGCCTCGAACTTGTCGACGCCCTCGTCCTCCAGGAGCTGGACCACCTCGTCGTAGGAGATCCCGAGAGCCTCGACCGCGTCGAGGTCGGCGCGGGCCTGCTCGTAGGTGCCGGTGACCGTGTCCCCGGTGATCTCGCCGTGGTCCTCGGTGGCCAGCAGGGTGGCCTCCGGCATGGTGTTCACCGTGTTGGGGGCGACCAGGTCGGTGACGTACATGGTGTCGCTGTACGCCTTGTCCTTCACACCGGTGGACGCCCACAGCGGACGCTGCTTGTTGGCGCCTGCCTTGTCCAGGGCGTTCCAGCGGTCGGAGGAGAAGACCTCCTCGTACGCCTGGTAGGCGAGGCGCGCGTTGGCGACGGCGGCCTTGCCGCGCAGCGCCTTGGCCTCGTCGGTGCCGAGCGCGTCGATCCGCTTGTCGATCTCGGTGTCGACGCGGGACACGAAGAAGGACGCCACGGAGTGGATCTTCGACAGGTCCAGGCCGCGCTCCTTGGCCTTCTCCAGGCCGGTGAGGTAGGCGTCCATGACCTTGCGGTAGCGCTCCAGCGAGAAGATCAGCGTGACGTTGACGCTGATGCCGTTGCCGATGGTCTCGGCGATCGCCGGCAGGCCCGCCTCGGTGGCCGGGATCTTGATGAGCGTGTTGGGGCGGTCCACCAGCCAGGCCAGCTGCCGGGCCTCGGCGACCGTCGCCTTGGTGTTGTGCGCCAGGCGCGGGTCGACCTCGATGGAGACCCGGCCGTCCTTGCCGCCGGTGGCGTCGAAGACGGGACGCAGGATGTCGGCGGCGTCGCGGACGTCCGCCGTGGTGATCATCCGGATGGCCTCTTCGACGGTCACCTTGCGGGCGGCCAGGTCCGACAGCTGACGGTCGTAGCCGTCGCCCTCGGAGATCGCCTTCTGGAAGATCGTCGGGTTGGTGGTGACGCCCACGACGTGCTGCTGGTCGATCAGCTCGGCGAGGTTGCCGGACGTGATCCGCTTGCGCGACAGGTCGTCCAGCCAGATCGCGACGCCTTCATCGGAGAGGCGCTTGAGTGCGTCTGTCATGGAAAATGCATCTCCTACGTGTCGTGTACGGGCGTCAGCGCTGGGCCGCGGCGATCGATTCCCGGGCCGCGGCGGCCACGTTCTCGGCGGTGAAGCCGAACTCCTGGAAGAGCAGCTTGCCGTCGGCGGAAGCACCGAAGTGCTCCAGGGAGACGATGCGGCCGGCGTCCCCGACGTACTTGTGCCAGGTGAGACCGATCCCGGCCTCGACCGCGACACGGGCCTTCACGGCCGGGGGCAGGACGCTGTCCCGGTACCCCTCGTCCTGCTGCTCGAACCACTCCACGGACGGCATCGACACCACGCGGGTCGGCACGCCCTCGGCCTGTAGCGCCTCACGGGCCTCCACGGCCACGTGCACCTCGGAGCCGGTGGCGATGAGGATCACCTGCGCCTCGCCGCCCTCGGCCTCGAACAGGACGTAGCCGCCCTTGGCCGCGTCCTCGTTGGGCTCGTAGGTCGGCACACCCTGGCGGGTCAGCGCCAGACCGTGCGGCTGGCCCTTGCCGAACTCCTTCGTCCAGCGCTTGAGGATCTCGCGCCAGGCGATGGCGGTCTCGTTGGCGTCGGCCGGGCGCACGATGTTCAGGCCCGGGATGGCGCGCAGCGAGGCGAGGTGCTCGACGGGCTGGTGGGTGGGGCCGTCCTCACCGAGGCCGATGGAGTCGTGCGTCCACACGTAGGTGACCGGCAGGTGCATCAGCGCGGACAGGCGGACGGCGTTGCGCATGTAGTCGGAGAACACCAGGAAGGTGCCGCCGTAGATGCGGGTGTTGCCGTGCAGCGCGATGCCGTTCATCTCGGCGGCCATCGCGTGCTCGCGGATGCCGAAGTGGACGGTGCGGCCGTAGGGGTCGGCCTCGGGCAGCGGGTTGCCCGCCGGGAGGAACGACGACGTCTTGTCGATCGTGGTGTTGTTCGAGCCCGCGAGGTCGGCGGAGCCGCCCCACAGCTCGGGGATCACCGCGCCGAGGGCCTGGAGGACCTTGCCGGACGCGGCACGCGTGGCGACGCCCTTGCCCGCCTCGAAGACCGGGATCTTCTCCTCCCAGCCGGTGGGCAGCTCACCGCGCGCGATGCGGTCGTACTCGGCGGCGCGCTCGGGGTTGTTGTCCCGCCACTGCTGGAAGGACTTCTCCCACACCGCGCGGGCCGCCTCGCCGCGCTCCAGCGCCTTGCGGGTGTGCTCGATGACCTCGTCGGCGACCTCGAAGGACTTCTCCGGGTCGAAGCCCAGCACGCGCTTGGTGGCGGCGACCTCGTCGTCGCCGAGGGCCGAGCCGTGCGCGGCCTCGGTGTTCTGCGCGTTCGGGGCGGGCCAGGCGATGATCGAGCGCATGGCGATGAAGGACGGCCGGTCGGTGACCTTCTTCGCCTCCTCGATCGCCGCGTAGATCGCGTTCGGGTCCAGGTCGCCGTCGGCCTTCGGCTCGACGCGCTGCACGTGCCAGCCGTAGGCCTCGTACCGCTTGACGGTGTCCTCGGAGACGGCGGTCTCGGTGTCGCCCTCGATCGAGATGTGGTTGTCGTCCCACAGCAGGATCAGGTTGCCGAGCTTCTGGTGCCCGGCGAGGGAGGACGCCTCGGCGGAGATGCCCTCCTGGAGGCAGCCGTCACCGGCGATGCAGTAGATGTAGTGGTCGAACGGGGAGGCGCCCTCGGCCGCCTCGGGGTCGAACAGGCCGCGCTCGTAGCGGGCGGCCATCGCCATGCCCACGGCGTTGGCGACGCCCTGGCCGAGCGGGCCGGTCGTCGTCTCCACGCCCGTCGTGTGGCCGTACTCCGGGTGACCGGGGGTCTTCGAGCCCCAGGTGCGGAAGGACTTCAGGTCGTCCAGCTCCAGGCCGAAGCCGGCCAGGTACAGCTGGGTGTAGAGGGTCAGGGACGAGTGGCCGGCGGACAGCACGAAGCGGTCGCGTCCGACCCAGTTCGCGTCGGCCGGGTCGTGCCGCATCACCTTCTGGAAGAGGGTGTAGGCGGCGGGCGCCAGGCTCATCGCCGTACCCGGATGGCCGTTGCCAACCTTCTGTACGGCATCGGCGGCCAGGACGCGGGCGGTGTCCACGGCCCGCTGGTCCAGTTCGGTCCACTCGAGGTCTGTGGTGGTCGGCTTGGTGCTCACCCTGAGTCAGGGCTCCTCTCCACATGTCGGATGCCGGTGCACGTGGGCGCCCACCGGCTGCCGGCGTATCCGTGCGTGGCCGGCCGTGGTCGAGCCTACCCCCGTAAGTACGTGCGTTTTTCCGCTGGAAACCAGACTGCCGGGACTCTTGTGGATCCGCCTGTCGACTGGGCGAAACCGCATTCGGCAAGTGAATACGGAGGCGCTCATCTGACCGCTCAATCGACTCTCCGTATGCACGTCGGAGCGCCCCTCTCAACACGACCCGACCCCCGCGGAGGCCGAGGTATGGGCAACGTCTAAAGTGGCGTGGTACGCGCGAGCCTTTACCGGGACTTCACACGGGGAGGCTTGCTGGGATGTCTCTGTCAGGGGTGTGCGTGACGGCCGTCGAATCCCGTCCAGCGGGGGTGCTCGGTGCGAGCCAGAAGCCGAGCCACCGGCCGTTCGGGGCCCGTGTCAAGGCGTTCGTGGCGCTGACCAAGCCGCGGATCATCGAGCTTCTGCTGATCACCACCGTTCCGGTGATGTTCCTCGCCGAGCAGGGTGTGCCGGACCTGAAGCTGGTACTGCTGACCTGTGTCGGCGGCTACCTGTCCGCGGGCGGCGCCAACGCGCTGAACATGTACATCGACCGCGACATCGACGCGATGATGGAGCGCACCGCGCAACGTCCGCTGGTCACCGGCATGGTCAGCCCCCGTGAGTGCCTGGCCTTCGGCATCACCCTCGCGGTGGTCTCGACCCTGCTCTTCGGCCTCACCGTCAACTGGCTGTCGGCCTGGCTCTCCCTCGGCGCACTCCTCTTCTATGTGGTCGTCTACACGATGATCCTCAAGCGCCGCACCTCGCAGAACATCGTCTGGGGCGGCATCGCGGGCTGCCTGCCGGTGCTGATCGGCTGGTCCGCGGTGACCAACTCGATGTCCTGGGCGCCGATCATCCTCTTCCTGGTGATGTTCTTCTGGACGCCGCCGCACTACTGGCCGCTGTCCATGAAGGTGAAGGACGACTACGCGCGCGTGGGCGTGCCGATGCTCCCGGTCATCGCCTCCAACAAGGTCGTCGCCCGGCAGATCGTGATCTACAGCTGGGTGATGGTCGTGGTGTCGCTGCTGCTGACGCCCCTCGGCTACACCGGCTGGTTCTACACGGCGGTCGCCCTCGCGGCCGGCGGCATGTGGCTGTGGGAGGCGCACGGGCTGCAGAACCGCGCCAAGGCCGAGGTGACGGGCGCCAAGCTCAAGGAGATGCGGCTGTTCCACTGGTCGATCACCTATGTGTCGGTGCTGTTCCTGGCGGTCGCGGTGGACCCGTTCCTGCGCTGACGCAACGAGGCCGTCCGACGGGCGGGGCGCGTGGTCAAGGCCACGCACCCCGCCCGTCGCCGTTCGATCTACGCGTCGGTAGCATCCTGGTCATGGCAGACACGCAGCAGGTTGACGCGAAGGCCGAGCGCACGGCGACCCGGCTGGCCGGGCGGATCAGCGCCTTCTCCAAGGCTCACGGCGGCGCCGAGGGTCAGGTGGCCTACCTCGGGCAGCGCGGCGCCCGGATCGTGCTCGTCGGCGACGACGGCGGCTGGGGCGACCTGGTCGCGCCCTCCTACGAGATCGCCGAGAAGGCGGTGCAGAAGGCCGGGATCACCGTCCACGAGGACTTCGACGGCGAGTTCGCGGCCAAGGTGAGGACGGGCCCGTACGAGTGGTCCCGCATGGCCGGCATCCAGGTCGGAGGGCCGAGCAACACCTGACGCCGGGTTCACCCGTTAGGACTCGTAGGAAGCCGTCAGGCACACGGTCCGCACGCGGGGAGCCCGGATGATCGAAACGCCGTCCCTGGTGGACCAGTACTGCCACGGCGTACTGAGAACGGAGCTGGGTCTCGGCACTTTCGAGGCCCAGCTGGCCCGGACCGAGGGCCCTCCCGCGCCGGGCACCACCCTGTTCGACACCCAGACCGGGTTCGCGGTGCGCCGCTGGTGCCCCCCGCTGCTCGGCCTGGAGCCGCACTGCCCGCCCGCCCACTATCTGGCCCGGCGCCGGGAACTCGGCGTCCTGGAGGCGGACCGCCTGCTGCTGCGCGGCAGCGGCATCACCACGTACCTGGTCGACACCGGGCTGCCCGGCGACCTCACCGGTCCCGACGAGATGGCCTCCGCGGCGGCCGCCGACGCCCACGAGATCGTGCGCCTGGAGCTGCTGGCCGAACAGGTCGCCGACACCTCCGGCACCGTCGAGTCCTTCCTCGCCAACCTCGCCGAGGCCGTGCACGGCGCCGCCGCGCACGCGGTCGCCTTCACCTCCGTCGCGGGCGTGCGCCACGGCCTCGCCCTCGCCCCGGAGCCGCCCGGGCCCGGCGAGGTGCGCGGCGCGGCCGGCCGCTGGCTGGCCGGGCGCGAGGTCGGCGGCGAGCTGAGCGACCCGGTGCTGCTGCGCCACCTGCTGTGGATCGCCGTCGCCTCCGGCCGGCCGCTCCAGCTGCACGCCGGCCTGGGCGAGCCGGGCCTGCGCATCGACCGCACCGACCCCGTGCTGCTGACGGACTTCGTGCGGACCACCGCGGGCCTCGGCACCGACCTCGTCCTGCTGCACGGCTACCCCTACCACCGCCACGCCGCGCACCTCGCCGGGGTCTTCCCGCACGTGTACGCCGACTCGGGCGCCGCCCTGGTGCGCACCGGCGCCCGCGCCGCGACCGTCCTCGCGGAGATCCTGGAGCTGGCCCCCTTCGGCAAGATCCTGTTCTCCAGCGGAGCCCAGGGGCTGCCCGAGCTGCACGTCGTGGGCGCCCGGCTGTTCCGCGAAGCCCTCAGCCGGGTGCTGGGCACCTGGGTGGCCGAGGGGGCGTGGTCGCCGGGGGACGCGCAGCGGGTGGCAGGGATGATCGCGTCGGGGAACGCGCGGCGGGTCTACGGCCTTGAGTGAGGCGGGTCTACGGCCTTGGGTGAGGCCGGTCAGGCCCGGCTGAGCGCGCCCTCGGCCGCCGGCTCCGGCACACCGGCCCGTACTTCCGGCCGCTCGCGCAGCGACAGCAGCACCAGCACCACCGCGATCCACACCAGCGCCGAGCCGAGCATGTGCAGGCCGACCAGGACCTCGGGCAGGTCGGTGAAGTACTGGACGTAGCCGATGACGCCCTGCGCGAGCAGCACCAGGAACAGGTCGCGCGTACGGTTCAGCGGGCCCCTGGGCGCGTCCACCGCCTTCAGGACGAACCAGAGGGCGAACGTCAGCGTCACCACGATCCACGCCAGCACGGCGTGCAGCTTGGTCACCGTCTCCCAGTCCAGCGGCATCCGCTCGACCTCGCTGGAGTCGCCCGCGTGCGGGCCCGCGCCGGTCACCACGGTGCCCACCGCGATCAGCAGCGCGGAGACGACCACCAGCACCCACACCAGCTGCTGGACGGACCTGCCCACCAGGGGGCGGGGTGCCGCGTCGCCCTCCCGGGTGCGGTGCCACATCACCGTGGCGACGGCGATCAGCGCCGAGGTGGCGATGAAGTGGGCCGCGACCGTGTACGGGTTGAGGCCGACGAGCACCACGATGCCGCCGAGGACGGCGTTGGACATCACGATCCAGAACTGCGTCCAGCCCAGCCGCGTCAGGCTGCGCCGGTACGGCTTCTGCGACCGCGCGGCGATGATCGCCCACCCGACCGCGGCGCACAGGACGTACGTCAGCATGCGGTTGCCGAACTCGATGACGCCGTGGACGCCCATCTCGCTCGTGGTGGTCAGCGAGTCGTCGGTGCACTTGGGCCAGGTCGGGCAGCCCAGGCCCGAGCCGGTCAGCCGGACGGCACCGCCGGTGACCACGATGATCACCGACATGACGAGGGCGGACATGGCCGCCCGCCGGACCGTCCGGGGGTCCGGGGTCCAGCGTGCGGCGATGAAGGCGAGGGGGTTGCGCACGGCGGCTGCGGCGTCGGCACGGGTCACGTTTGGCACGCGCTCCATGGTAGGCGGGGCCTTGTGCATGCTTTCACGAGGGTCGCCCGTCCCCGCATCTCCCTACTCCCAGCGGAAGAACTTCCCGGCGGCCGCGAGCCCCACGACGGACCACACGGCGAGAATGCCCAGGTCGCCCCACGGCATCCCGGCGCCGTGCTGGAGCACGTCCCGCAGTCCGTCCGACAGCGCCGAGATGGGCAGCAGCCCCAGCACGCTCTGCGCCGCGTCCGGGAACTTGTCCAGCGGCACGATCACCCCGCCGCCCACGAGCAGCAGCAGGAAGACCAGGTTCGCGGCGGCCAGCGTGGCCTCCGCCTTCAGCGTGCCCGCCATGAGCAGGCCGAGCCCGGAGAAGGCCGCGGTGCCGAGGACCAGGAGCAGCAGCACGGCGAACGGGCTGCCGTGCGGCGACCAGCCCAGCGCGAAGGCGATCACGGTCAGCAGGACGACCTGCAGCACCTCGGTGACCAGCACGGACACCGTCTTAGCGGTCATCAGGGCCCAGCGTGGCAGGGGTGAGACGGCGAGCCGCTTGAGGACCCCGTACCGGCGCTCGAAGCCGGTCGCGATGGCCTGCCCGGTGAACGCCGTCGACATCACCGCCAGCGCGAGGACGCCAGGGGCGAGGAAGTCGACCGCCGCGCCCTCACCGGTGTCGACGATGTCCACGGAGCTGAACAGCACGAGCAGCAGCGTGGGGATGATCACCGTCAGCAGCAGCTGCTCGCCGTTGCGCAGCAGCATCTTCGTCTCGAGGGCTGCCTGGGCCGCGATCATGCGGCCGAGCGGGGCCGCGCCGGGCTTCGGCGCGTAGGTCCCGCTGGTCGTCGTACTCACGCGCGCAACTCCTTACCGGTCAGCTCCAGGAAGACGTCCTCCAGCGTGTGCCGCTCCACCGAGATCCGGTCGGGCATCACACCGTGCTGGGCGCACCAGGACGTCACCGTCGCGAGCAGCTGCGGGTCGACCTTGCCGGCCACGCGGTAGGAGCCGGGTGTCAGCTCGGCGGCCGTGCAGTCGGCGGGGAGCGCCTTGAGGAGGGAGCCGACGTCGAGTCCCGGCCGGCCGCTGAAGCGGAGCGTGTTCTCGGCGCCGCCGCGGCACAGCTCCTCGGGGGTGCCCTGGGCGATGACCCGGCCGGCGTCGATGATGGCGACGTCGTCGGCGAGCTGTTCGGCCTCGTCCATGTAGTGGGTGGTGAGGATGACGGAGACGCCGTCGGCGCGCAGGTCCCGCACCAGGTCCCAGGTGGCGCGGCGGGCCTGCGGGTCGAGGCCGGCGGTGGGTTCGTCCAGGAACACCAGCTCGGGGCGGCCGACCACGGCCATCGCCAGGGCGAGCCGCTGCTGCTGCCCGCCGGAGAGCCTGCGGTACGTCGTCCGGCCGCAGGAGCCCAGTCCCAGCCGCTCGATCAGCGCGTCGACGTCCAGGGGGTGGGCGTGCAGCTTGGCGACATGGCGCAGCATCTCGTCCGCCCGGGCGCCGGAGTAGACACCGCCGGACTGGAGCATCACGCCGATGCGGGGCCGCAGAGCGGCGGCCTGGCGCACCGGGTCGAGGCCCAGGACGCGCACCGTGCCGGCGTCCGGCCTCCGGTACCCCTCGCAGGTCTCGACCGTGGTCGTCTTGCCCGCTCCGTTGGGGCCGAGCACGGCGGTGACCCCCGCCCCGGCCACCAGGTCGAGGCCGTCCACCGCGGTCTTCGTGCCGTACCGCTTCACCAGGGCCTGGACCTGGACCACGGGCTCGCTTCGCATGGGTCCAGAGTCTAGGTACGCGCGCCGGGGCCCAGGCGGCCGGGTGCGGGATCTCCTCCGCACGGGGTGGGCGGAGCCGGCCGGCGCCCGGTGCGGGCAGGCGCGGTGGTCAGGCGGACCGGTACGGGAGCTCCTCCTCACGGGGCCGGTGCAGGGCCAGCCACCGCTCGGCGTAGGCCACCGCGTCGGCGACGGGGAACAGCCGTACGTCGGCCGCGCCGGCCCGCCCGCGGACCACCGGCCGGTCCCGCTCGAAGTCGTGGCCCAGCTCCTCGAACCGGTCCGAGGTGATCGACACCTCGGTCAGGGTCTCCCAGCCGTTCGGGCCGGGGCGGCCGACGGCGACGTGCGGGGCGGGGATGCGGTACTCGGCGAGGTGGAAGCTGGTGCAGGCGTCGTACCCGGCTCCGAGCAGCAGCACCCGCGCGCCCAGCTTCTCCAGTTTCGCCAGCGGGCTGCGCTCGCCGAGCCGGCAGTCGGGAGCGTGCCCCTCGACGATCTGAGCGGCGCGCGGGCCGAGGGCGGCGAACGACGTGTGCGGATGCGCGCTGCGCAGGGCCCCGGGCCAGGTGCGGACGGTCTCCGGAACGACGCCGACCCCCCGGGTGGGCGTGATCAGCGGGTCGTACACGGGCATCGAGGCGCGGATCGTCTCCCACCACTCCTCGGGGACCGGCGGACTGCTCCACAGCGCCGGGTCCGAGAGGTCGGCGGACTGGGCGGGCACCACCAGGGTGCCGTCCGGGCCGAGGGCGTCGAGCAGTCCCTGGACGACGGCGACGGGACCGCCGCAGACCCATCCGAGCGAGCTGAGCGAGGAGTGCACGAGGAGCGTCTCGCCGGGCCGGACACCCAGCGCGCGCAGGTCCGCCGAGAGCGTGTCGCGCGTCACGAGTGGGCCGGTGGGAGCGGGTGCGGGCATGGTTCGGGAGTGTCCCCGAAGGGGCGCCGGCGCGCCACCGAATTGATCGATCAAAGATCGTTTCCGCAGGTCAGATTAGGTATGCCTAAGTGACGCACGGCACCATCGGGCGTTCCGGGCGCGGCTTGCCGGGTGCTCGGGAATTACGCAACAATGGCGTTGTGAAAAACGTCGGCGAGGCACCCCACGAGGAGCTCGCGACCGGGGAACGCTCCACGCGCAACCGGGTCGCGCGGTCCATCCTGGACCACGGGCCGTCGACCGTCGCCGAGCTCGCCGAGCGCCTCGGCCTCACCCAGGCCGCCGTCCGCCGGCACCTCGACGCGCTGGTCACCGACAACGTCGTGGAGGCCCGCGACCGCCGGGTCTACGGCGCGCGCACGCGCGGGCGGCCCGCGAAGGTGTTCGCCCTGACGGACTGCGGCCGGGACGCCTTCGACCAGTCGTACGACAAGCTCGCGGTGGACGCCCTGCGCTGGATCGCCGAGCGCGAGGGCGGGGAACAGGCGGTCGCCGCGTTCGCCCGGGCCCGGATCGCCGCCCAGGGCGGCGCGTACCGCAAGGCCGTCGAGGCCGCGCCCCCGGAGCAGCAGGCGGAAGCGCTGGCCAAGGCCCTGAGTGCGGACGGGTACGCTGCAACCGCGCGGAGCGCACCGGTCGGCGAGCAGCTCTGCCAGCACCACTGCCCGGTCGCCCACGCCGCCGAACAGTTCCCGCAGCTGTGCGAGGCCGAGACGGAATTTTTCGCCGAGCTGCTCGGTACGCATGTACAGCGGCTGGCGACCATCGCCCACGGTGACGGGGTCTGCACGACGTTCATTCCGAAGACTTCGCCATCCGCCAAGACCGATCATCACAGCCACAACGCATCTGCAAGCACGGCCGGGAGGAACCCCGCATGACTCTCCCCACGGAGACTGCCCACCCTGAGCTCGAGGGCCTGGGCAAGTACGAATACGGCTGGGCCGACCGGGACGAGGCCGGTGCGTCGGCGCGTCGCGGCCTGGGCGAGGACGTCGTCCGGGACATCTCCGCGAAGAAGTCCGAGCCGGAGTGGATGACCAAGCTCCGCCTCAAGGGCCTGAAGCTGTTCGAGAAGAAGCCCATGCCGAACTGGGGCTCGGACCTGTCGGGCATCGACTTCGACAACATCAAGTACTTCGTGCGCTCCACGGAGAAGCAGGCGGAGTCCTGGGAGGACCTGCCCGAGGACATCAAGAACACCTACGACAAGCTCGGCATCCCCGAGGCGGAGAAGCAGCGCCTCGTCGCCGGTGTCGCGGCCCAGTACGAGTCGGAGGTCGTCTACCACCAGATCCGCGAGGACCTGGAGGAGCAGGGCGTCATCTTCCTCGACACCGACACCGCGCTGAAGGAGCACCCGGAGCTCTTCAAGGAGTACTTCGGCACGGTCATCCCCGCCGGTGACAACAAGTTCGCCGCGCTGAACACCGCCGTGTGGTCCGGCGGCTCCTTCATCTACGTCCCGCCGGGCGTGCACGTGGAGATCCCGCTCCAGGCCTACTTCCGGATCAACACCGAGAACATGGGCCAGTTCGAGCGGACCCTGATCATCGTCGACGAGGGTGCCTACGTGCACTACGTCGAGGGCTGCACCGCCCCGATCTACAAGTCGGACTCGCTGCACTCCGCGGTCGTCGAGATCATCGTCAAGAAGAACGCCCGCTGCCGCTACACGACCATCCAGAACTGGTCGAACAACGTCTACAACCTGGTCACCAAGCGCGCCGTGGCGTACGAGGGCGCGACCATGGAGTGGATCGACGGCAACATCGGTTCCAAGGTGACGATGAAGTACCCGGCCGTCTACCTGATGGGCGAGCACGCCAAGGGCGAGACCCTGTCCATCGCCTTCGCGGGCGAGGGCCAGCACCAGGACGCCGGCGCCAAGATGGTCCACATGGCCCCGAACACGTCCTCCAACATCGTCTCCAAGTCGGTGGCGCGCGGCGGTGGCCGTACCTCCTACCGCGGACTGATCGAGATCGGCGAGGGCGCCCCGGGCTCGAAGTCCAACGTCCTGTGCGACGCGCTGCTCGTCGACACGATCTCCCGCTCGGACACCTACCCCTACGTGGACGTCCGCGAGGACGACGTGTCCATGGGCCACGAGGCGACCGTCTCCAAGGTCTCCGAGGACCAGCTCTTCTACCTGATGAGCCGCGGCCTGAGCGAGGACGAGGCGATGGCGATGATCGTGCGCGGCTTCGTCGAGCCGATCGCCAAGGAGCTGCCGATGGAGTACGCCCTGGAGCTCAACCGGCTGATCGAGCTGCAGATGGAAGGCGCGGTCGGCTGACCTCCGCGCCGTCCCGCAAGCCCCTTACGTAACGGAAAGCGAGCACTACGACAGCCATGGCTGAGGCTCAGAACATCCCGGTGGGCTCCACCACCGCCGGTGCGATCGCGGTGGCCGCCGAGGCCGACTCGACCGTCGCCACGCGCATGAGCGCGCCCCCGTCCTTCGACGTGGCGGACTTCCCGGTTCCGCACGGCCGCGAGGAGGAGTGGCGGTTCACGCCGCTGGAGCGGCTGCGCGGTCTGCACGACGGCACCGCCACCGCCACCGGCGAGGGCGTGAAGGTCGCCGTCGAGGCCCCCGAGGGCGTCACCGTCGAGACCGTCGGCCGCGACGACGCGCGGCTCGGCAGGGCCGGCACCCCCGTGGACCGCGTCGCCGCCCAGGCGTACTCCGCCTTCGAGCAGGCCTCGGTCGTGACCGTGCCGAAGGAGACCGTCCTCACCGAGCCGATCCGCATCGCGGTGCACGGCGAGGGCGGCACCGCCTACGGCCACCAGGTCGTCGAGCTGGGCGCCTTCGCCGAGGCCGTCGTGGTCATCGACCACACCGGTGACGCGGTGCTCGCCGCCAACGTCGACTACGTCCTCGGCGACGGCGCCAAGCTGACCGTCGTCTCCGTCCAGGACTGGGACGACAAGGCCGTGCACGTGGGCCAGCACAACGCCCTCGTCGGCCGCGACGCCTCCTTCAAGTCGGTCGTCGTCACCTTCGGCGGCGACGTGGTCCGGCTGCACCCGCGCGTGACCTATGCCGGCCCCGGCGGCGAGGCCGAGCTGTACGGTCTGTACTTCACCGACGCCGGCCAGCACCAGGAGCACCGCCTCCTGGTCGACCACAACGTCCCGCACTGCAAGTCGAACGTCGCCTACAAGGGCGCGCTGCAGGGCGACGACGCGCACGCGGTGTGGATCGGCGACGTGCTCATCGAGGCCAAGGCCGAGGGCACCGACACCTACGAGATGAACCGCAACCTGGTGCTGACCGACGGCGCCCGGGTCGACTCGGTCCCCAACCTGGAGATCGAGACCGGCGAGATCGTCGGCGCCGGCCACGCCTCCGCCACCGGCCGCTTCGACGACGAGCAGCTCTTCTACCTGATGGCGCGCGGCATCCCCGAGATCGACGCCCGCCGTCTGGTGGTCCGCGGCTTCTTCGCCGAGCTGGTCCAGCAGATCGGCGTCCCGGACATCGAGGAGCGCCTCATCGCCAAGATCGAAGAGGAGCTGGAGGCGTCGGTCGCATGACCTTCGTACGCGTCTGTGGAGTGGGCGAGCTGGAGGAGGACACCCCGAAGCGGGTGGAACTCGACGGCACGCCGGTCTCCATCGTGCAGACCGAGGGCGAGATCTTCGCGATCCACGACATCTGCTCGCACGCGAACGTCTCGCTCTCCGAGGGCGAGGTCGACGACTGCCACATCGAGTGCTGGCTGCACGGCTCGCGCTTCGACCTCCGCTCCGGAAAGCCCGACAGTCTTCCGGCGACGCGCCCCGTCCCCGTATACCCCGTAAAGATCGAAGGGGACGACGTGCTCGTCTCCCTCACCCAGGAGTCCTGAGGCACCCATGGCAACGCTTGAAATCCGAGACCTGCACGTCACCGTCGAGGCCGACAACGCCACGAAGGAGATCCTCAAGGGCGTCGACCTCACCGTGAAGCAGGGCGAGACGCACGCCATCATGGGCCCCAACGGCTCGGGCAAGTCGACCCTCGCGTACTCGCTCGCCGGTCACCCCAAGTACACGATCACCGGTGGCACCGTCACCCTCGACGGCGAAGACGTCCTGGAGATGTCCGTCGACGAGCGCGCCCGCGCCGGCCTGTTCCTGGCGATGCAGTACCCGGTCGAGGTCCCCGGCGTCTCGGTCTCCAACTTCCTGCGCACCTCCGCCACCGCCGTCCGCGGCGAGGCCCCCAAGCTGCGCACCTGGGTGAAGGAGGTCAAGGAGGCCATGGAGCGCCTCAACATGGACCCCGCCTTCGCCGAGCGCAACGTCAACGAGGGCTTCTCCGGCGGTGAGAAGAAGCGCCACGAGATCCTCCAGCTGGAGCTGCTCAAGCCGAAGATCGCGATCCTCGACGAGACGGACTCCGGCCTCGACGTCGACGCCCTCCGCGTCGTCTCCGAGGGCGTCAACCGCGTCCGCGAGACCGGCGAGGTCGGCACCCTGCTGATCACGCACTACACGCGCATCCTGCGGTACATCAAGCCCGACTACGTCCACGTCTTCTCGGCCGGCCGCATCGTGGAGTCCGGCGGCGCCGAGCTCGCCGACAAGCTGGAGGAAGAGGGCTACGAGGCATACACGAAGGGTGGCGCATCCGCGTGACACAGCTGCCGGGCCTCCTCGACACCGAGGCGATCCGCAAGGACTTCCCGATCCTCGACCGACAGGTCCATGACGGGAGGAAGCTCGTCTACCTCGACAACGCCGCGACCTCGCAGACCCCGCGCCAGGTCATCGACGTCCTCGACGAGTACTACGAGCAGCACAACGCCAACGTCCACCGTGGCGTGCACGTCCTCGCCGAGGAGGCCACGGCGCTGTACGAGGGCGCGCGCGACAAGGTCGCGGAGTTCATCAACGCGCCCAGCCGCGACGAGGTGATATTCACCAAGAACGCCTCGGAGTCGCTGAACCTCGTGGCGAACATGCTGGGCTGGGCCGACGAGCCCTACCGCGTGGACTCCGAGACCGAGATCGTCATCACGGAGATGGAGCACCACTCCAACATCGTGCCGTGGCAGCTGCTGGCGCAGCGCACGGGCGCGAAGCTGAAGTGGTTCGGCCTCACCGACGACGGCCGCCTCGACCTGTCGAACATCGACGAGATCATCACCGAGAAGACGAAGGTCGTCTCCTTCGTGCTGGTCTCCAACATCCTGGGCACGCTCAACCCGGTCGAGGCGATCGTGCGCCGCGCCCAGGAGGTCGGCGCCCTGGTCTGCGTCGACGCCTCCCAGGCCGCACCCCACATGCCGCTGGACGTGCAGGCCCTCCAGGCCGACTTCGTGGCCTTCACCGGCCACAAGATGTGCGGCCCGACCGGCATCGGCGTCCTGTGGGGCCGCCAGGAGCTCCTGGAGGACCTGCCCCCGTTCCTCGGCGGCGGCGAGATGATCGAGACGGTGTCGATGCACTCGTCGACGTACGCCCCGGCGCCGCACAAGTTCGAGGCGGGCACGCCCCCGATCGCGCAGGCGGTCGGTCTGGGCGCGGCGATCGACTACCTCAACTCCATCGGCATGGACAAGATCCTCGCCCACGAGCACGCGCTCACCGAGTACGCGGTGAAGCGTCTGGCGGAGGTCCCGGACCTGCGCATCATCGGCCCGACCACGGCCGAGGACCGCGGCGCGGCGATCTCCTTCACCCTGGGCGACATCCACCCGCACGACGTGGGTCAGGTCCTCGACGAGCAGGGCATCGCGGTCCGTGTCGGCCACCACTGCGCGCGCCCGGTCTGCCTGCGCTACGGAATTCCTGCGACCACGCGAGCGTCGTTCTACCTGTACTCCACGCCGGCCGAGATCGACGCGCTGGTCGACGGCCTGGAGCACGTACGGAACTTCTTCGGCTGACGGGACGAGCGAAACGCATGAAGCTGGACTCCATGTACCAGGAAGTCATCCTGGACCACTACAAGAACCCTCACGGGCGTGGTCTTCGGGATGGCGACGCCGAGGTGCACCATGTGAACCCGACGTGCGGCGACGAGATCACCCTCCGAGTGAAGTACGACGGCACGACGATCAGCGACGTCTCGTACGAGGGGCAGGGCTGCTCCATCAGCCAGGCCTCCGCCTCCGTACTGAACGAGCTGCTCGTCGGCAAGGAGCTCGCCGAGGCGCAGAGGATCCAGGAGACCTTCCTGGAGCTGATGCAGTCCAAGGGCAAGATCGAGCCCGACGACGCGATGGAGGACGTCCTGGAGGACGCGGTCGCGTTCGCCGGGGTGTCGAAGTACCCGGCCCGGGTCAAGTGCGCCCTGCTGAGCTGGATGGCCTGGAAGGACGCGACGGCCCAGGCGCTGGACGGCGCCGACGCCGAAAGGAAGACGGCATGAGCGAGACCGTGGAGATGAAGCCGGCCTCGGAGGAGGAGCTCCGTGAGGCCCTGATGGACGTCGTCGACCCCGAGCTGGGCATCGACGTCGTCAACCTGGGCCTGATCTACGGCATCCACATCGACGACGCGAACATCGCGACCGTCGACATGACCCTGACGTCGGCGGCGTGCCCGCTGACGGACGTCATCGAGGACCAGGCGAAGTCCGCCACGGACGGCCTCGTCAGCGAGCTGCGCATCAACTGGGTCTGGATGCCGCCGTGGGGCCCCGACAAGATCACGGACGACGGGCGCGAGCAGCTTCGCGCGCTCGGCTTCAACGTCTGAGGCCCACACGCCCGGGACTCACCGGTGCACGGAAACGGCGACGCCTTGGGGTGTCGCCGTTTCCGCGTTTGCGGGCACGGGCGTTGTGTACGCTCGTACACATGGGATACCTGCTGCTGGCCGGAGCCATCGCCGCCGAGGTCGCCGGGACCACCGCCATGAAGTACAGCGACGGCTTCAGCAGACTGGTGCCGTCGCTGCTCACCGCCCTCGGCTACCTGGTCTCCTTGGCGCTGCTCGCGCAGACCCTGCGGACCCTCTCCGTCGGCACGGCCTACGCCATCTGGTCCGGCGTGGGCACCGCCGCCATCGCCACGATCGGCGTCGCGTTCATGGGGGAGGGGATGACCGTCACCAAGGCCGCGGGCATCGCGCTGATCATCGTCGGCGTGGTGGTGCTGAACGTGGGAGGGGCGCACTGATGCCACGCCGCTACGACCCGGACCGACGCCGCAGGATCATCGACGCGGCCATCCGGGTCGTCGGGGAGAAGGGCATCGCCGGCCTCAGCCACCGCTCCGTCGCCGCCGAGGCGGATGTGCCGCTGGGCTCCACGACCTACCACTTCGCCACCCTCGACGAGCTGCTGGTGGCCGCGCTGCGGCAGGCCAACGAGGGGTTCGCCAAGGTGGTCGCCGAGCATCCCGCCCTCACCGATCCGCGGGCCGACCTCGCCGGGGAACTCGCCCGGGTGCTCGGTCGGTGGCTGGGCGGCGACCGCACCGGCGTCGAGCTGGAGTACGAGCTGTACCTCGCCGCCCTGCGCCGTCCCGCCCTGCGCCCCGTCGCCGCCGAGTGGGCCGGGGGCGTGGCCGAGCTGCTCTCCCGCCGCACGGACCCGGTGACGGCGCGGGCGCTGGTCGCGCTGATGGACGGCATCTGTCTGCAGGTGCTGCTGACGGACGTGCCGTACGACGAGGAGTATGCGCGGGGGGTGTTGGCGCGGGTGATCGGCTGAGCCGGCGTCTGCGGTCGCCCGGCGTGAGTGGGCGCACTGGTCCGGCATGTGCCTGGTGGCCTGCGTGGGTGGGGGCCGGGGTGGGTCGCGCGGCCCGGCGCTTGCGGGGTGCCGCCGCGCCCACCCGTGCCGCCCCTGGGGGGCCGCCCAGCCCGTTCAGGCACTGGGGGAGGCACGACTGCCCGCGGTTACGACGGCGCCCGGCGGGGAATGCGCGGTGACGCGGCGCGGCACTCCGTAGTCACCGCGCCGGACCCGCAGTCGCGTACGGCGCGGCGCTGCGCGGGCACCGGGACGGACCCGTAGTCGCGTACGGCGCGGCGCTGCGCGGGCACCGGGACGGACCCGTAGTCGCGTATGGCGCGGCGCTGCGCGGGCACCGGGACGGACCCGTAGTCGCGTACGGCGCGGCGCTGCGCGGGCACCGGGACGGACC
>NZ_BMWA01000006.1:77075-124793 GCF_014650995.1 Streptomyces viridiviolaceus | reverse complement strand
ACCCGCAGTCGCGTATGGCGGGAAGGGGACGTGTCGGGGGGTGTCCGCCCGCAGCGGTTGGCGCGTCGACGCCGGTCAGTTGGTGACCGACCGATTCCGCGCGGTTCCGAGGACGGACACCCCCCGGCGCGGCCCCGACCCACCACACCACGGACAGCGCTACGCGCACCCCCACCGCACCCGCACAGGCCGCCGCAGGCATCCCGCCCGAGCGCCGCAGGCACCCGCCCCCTCCCGGCACGTGAGATGGTCCGCCGACCGGTTCGCTCCCGGCGCCCCCGGGCGGTTAAGTTGCCACCATGACCGACACGACTGCTCCCCGCACCACCGGCGCCGTTGCCGCCGGCCTCGCCACGATCGCCGCCGACGGCACCGTCCTCGACACCTGGTACCCGGCCCCCGAACTCTCCGACGCGCCCGGCCCGTCCGGCACCGAGCGGCTCTCCGCCGAGCGCGCCGCGGAGCTGCTCGGCGGCGGCGCCACCGCGGCGGTCGGTCCGGACACCCGTCGCGGCGTCGAGGTGGTCGCGGTCCGTACGGTCATCGCCTCGCTCGACGAGAAGCCGGTCGACGCCCACGACGTCTACCTGCGTCTGCACCTGCTCTCCCACCGCCTGGTCAAGCCCCACGGCCAGAGCCTGGACGGCATCTTCGGCCACCTCGCCAACGTCGCCTGGACCTCGCTCGGCCCGGTCGCCGTCGACGACATCGAGAAGGTCCGCCTGAACGCCCGCGCCGAGGGCCTGCACCTCCAGGTGACCTCCATCGACAAGTTCCCGCGCATGACGGACTACGTCGCCCCCAAGGGCGTCCGCATCGCCGACGCCGACCGCGTCCGTCTCGGCGCGCACCTCGCCGAGGGCACCACCGTCATGCACGAGGGCTTCGTCAACTTCAACGCGGGCACGCTCGGCTCCTCCATGGTCGAGGGCCGCATCTCCGCGGGCGTGGTCGTCGGCGACGGTTCGGACATCGGCGGCGGCGCCTCCACCATGGGCACGCTGTCCGGCGGCGGCAACGTGATCATCTCCATCGGCGAGCGCTGCCTGATCGGCGCCGAGGCGGGCGTCGGCATCGCGCTCGGCGACGAGTGCGTCGTGGAGGCGGGCCTGTACGTGACCGCCGGCACCCGCGTGACCATGCCCGACGGGCAGATCGTCAAGGCCCGCGAGCTGTCCGGCGCCTCCAACATCCTCTTCCGCCGCAACTCGGTCACGGGCGCGGTGGAGGCCAGGCCGAACAACGCGGTGTGGGGCGGCCTGAACGAGATCCTGCACAGCCACAACTGACGGACACCGCCCCGAGTGCCCTCCCGACGGCCCGTACAGGCCCGTCGGGAGGGCACTCAGCGCTTCAGGGCCCGGTACCGCCGCAGCAACGCGGTGATCCTCGCCTGGTCGGCCGCCCCGTTCAGCTCGGTCAGGAGATCGTCGGGACACAGTTCGTAGAGGTCGCCCCACCAGCGGCGCCCCCGGTTGTCCCAGATCCGGTAACCGCCCGGTACGCCCCGGGCCACATAGCGTCTTCTGCTCACCGCAGGACCGTAGGCGGGCGCCGGCGGACCCGCCACCCCATCAGGGGGGCCGTGAGCCGCCCGCGCACGTACGGATGACTCCGCGTGACCTCGCGGTGGTCCCGGCGGATGAACAGGTGGACGCAGAGTCCGATCAGACGCCGATCCGACGAGACGAGGGGCTGGTATGACGAACGAGCGGGCGAGGGCCGTGGCGCGTTGGCTGACCGGGGCGGGCGCCGCGGTGCTGGTGTGCTGGCTTTCGGCGGGGAGCGCGCACGCCGACGAGACCACCAACGGTTCGCACAACGGCCCCCGGGTCGGTCTCCTCAACGTCAACGCGGGCCAGATCGACGACCCCATGGAGGACGTACTGGAGCACACATTGCTGCTCGGCGACGGCTACACCTGGAGCTGACAGCTGTCGGCGAGCAGATCCTCGTACGCCCTCAGCAGCCCGTCGGCCGTCTCACGGCCGGCGGGCCGCAGCGGCGCGCGGACCGGCCCCGCGGGCAGGCCCAGCGCGCCCAGCAGGGCCTTGGCGGTGACCGTGCCCGGCAGGCCCGCCGCCATCATCAGCTCGATGAGGGGCAGCGCCCGCCGCTGCAGCCGGGCCGCCCGCCCGGTGTCGCCCGCGTCGAAGGCGTCGAGGACCGCCCGGAGCCGGTCCGGTACGACGTTCGCGACCGTGCTGACGTAGCCCGCGGCACCCACCGCGTACAGGGCGAGGATCTGTTCGTCGCAGCCGGCGTAGTACGCGAGATCCGTGCGGGACAGCACCTTCTGCGTGCCGAGGAGGTCGTAGGAGCAGTCCTTGACGGCCACGATCCGCGGGTGCCCGGCCAGCCGGACGATCGTGTCGGGTTCGATCCGGGTGCCGGTGCGGCCCGGGATGTCGTAGAGCGCGAGGGGCAGTCCGCAACCGTCCGCGACCTGCCGGAAGTGCGCCTCCAGCGCGTCCTGCGGGGGCTTGCTGTAGTACGGCGCGACCACCAGCAGCCCGTCCGCGCCGGCCTTCTCGGCGGCCACGGCCAGCTCCACGGTGTGCCGGGTGTCGGACGTGCCGACCCCGGCGAGGAGCGCGGCCCGGTCCCCCACCGCCTCCCGCACCGCGGTGACCAGCGCCGCCTTCTCGGCGTCCGAGGTGGTCGGCGACTCGCCCGTCGTACCGGACAGCACCAGGCCGTCGCAGCCCCCCGAGACCAGCCGGTCCGCGAGTCGCTGGGCGCCGTCGAGGTCGAGGGCGCCGGTCTCGGTGAAGGGCGTGACCATGGCGCAGAGGGCGCGGCCGAAGGGAGGTGAGGGGCGGTCGTCCGTCGTCATGGGAGTAGTCTCGGCCGGGTGATCGTGTAGCTCCACTTAATTCTTCTACGAGGTATCCATAAGTGATGCTGAGATATGGGGGTGGCTGTGACCGGCATCGAGCGACTCGACCTCGGGGAGGTCCCGTACGAGGAGGCGGTGGAGGAGATGGCCGACTGGGTCGTCCGGCGCCGTGCGGGGCGGATCCGGGACCGGCTCGCCCTGCTCACCCACCCGCCGGTCATCACCTACGGCTCCCGCACCCCGCCCGCCGAACTCCCGGCCGGCCCGACCGTCCCCCTGGTCGCCGTCGACCGCGGCGGTCAGGCCACGTACCACGGGCCCGGCCAGCTCATCGGCTACCTGGTGCTGAACCTGCGCGAGCGCGGCCCCGGCGACATCGTGCGCTGGGTGGAGAACGGGCTGATCGACGCCTGTGCGGCGCTCGGATTCGAGACCGTGCGCCGCGACACCCCGCCCGGTGCCCAGTCACTGGTGGGGGTGTGGACGCCCGACGGCCGCAAGCTGGTCTCGATCGGCATGCGGATCCGCGGGGGCGTCACCAGCCACGGTTTCGCCCTGAACATCAACTCGGACCTCGTGGAGTTCACCCGGTTCACGGCCTGCGGCCTGCCCGACGTCGCCATGACCTCCCTCGCCGAGCTGGCGGCGGAGGCGGGCCGGCCCGCGCCCTCCGAGAAGGAGGTCAGGGACGCGGTGGCCCAGGCGCTCGGAGCGCGGTAGGCGCCGGTCCCCGGGCCGTAGGCCGCCGGCGAGGCCCTATGTCCAAGGCGGCCCCCGTGGGTCACCATGGTCTGGACGGTCATCGACACCACGTCATGGTCCACGGTCATGGGAGGCGTCATGAAGCTCGGCAAGGCACTCGCCACCGGAGTCGCCGAGGAGCGGCCCGAGGTCCGCGAGCCGGAGTTCCACGAGGAGGAACTCCGGCTTCCGCGGACCGTGGAGCCCGCGGCCTCGGTGCCCGAAGAGGTCCCGGCCGCCCGATGAGGCTGCGGCTCCCGGAGGAACGCCCGACGGAGCCGCCGACCGGTTACAAGATCGCCCACGCGGTGCTGTCCCAGGACGGCACCCGGGCCGCCTTCACCGGTGTGTCGCTGGGCGGTGCGCTGCCGTACGGGGTCCTGGCCGACGCGTCCTGCGTCTACGGCCTGCGGCACCGGCCGCCGCACCGCCGCTGCGACTGCGGCTTCCACTGCGTGCACGACCGTACGGCGGCCGAGGCGCTGCTGTGCACGGCCGAGCACCGCACGGCCGTCCTGCTGGAGGTCGCCGTCCTGGGCGCCTACATCCGCTTCGAGCACGGCTTCCGCTCCGCCCGCCAGCGGGTGCGCACCGCGACCGTCGGCCCCTGCGCCTGCGGCGCACGCGCGGCGGCGCTGGCCGACGCCGGCTGGGGAAGACCCGGCTGGCGGGCACTGGCCCCCTCCTGTACGGGCTGCCTGCGCGGCCGCACCTCCGTGCCGCTCGCCTCCTACGCGCGGCTCGCCGGGGACGGGCTGCGCGTGGTGGCCGGCGCCGGTGCGGCGGGGGCCGAGGGACTCGGGGTGCCCGAACTGGCGGCGGAGGCGGCACTGTTGCAGGCCCGCCTCGACTGGTTCCAGACCCAGCTGGTCCGGCTCGGCGACCGCGAGGGCGGCGGCGGTGCCCGCGGAGGCGGCGCAGGAGGGCAGGGGTAGCGGGGGCCGGCCAGGGGTACCCGGGGTGTTCCTGACCGAGAGGAGGCGGAACACCGTGACCGGGACCATGCACACCAGGCCCGTGCACGACGAGCACCACTCCGTGGGCCAGCTCGTCGGCCAGGCCACCGAACAGCTCTCCCGGCTCGTACGCCAGGAAGTGGCCCTCGCCAAGCTGGAGCTGGCCGAGAAGGGGCGGCGCGCCGGACGCGGCGGCGGACTGCTCGGCGCCGCCGGCGCGATCGCCTACGTCGGCGTGTTCGCGCTGGCCGGATCGGCCGCCGCGGCGCTCTCGCTGGTGCTGCCCGTCTGGGCCGCGGCGCTGATCGTGACGGCGGTGCTCTTCGTGGTCGCGGGCGTGCTGGCCGTGATCGGCCGCGCCCAGCTCCGCCGCGCCGCACCCCCCACGCCCGAGGTCACCCTCGGCAGTGTCAGGGCAGACGTGGACGCGATCAGGGAAAGGGCGCACCGATGACGAACGACGCGACGAGCGGGGACGGCACGAGGCCCGGCTCGACCGCCCGGCCGGGCGGCGGGGCCAAGGGGCCGGACGAGCTGCGGCAGCAGATCGAACAGACCCGCAGCCAACTCGGCGACACCGTGGAGGAGCTGGCGGGGAAGGCGGATGTGAAGGGGCGTGCGAAGGCCCGGGCCGCCGATCTCAGGGACAAGGCCGGTGCCATGTCCGTGCAGCTGCGCAGCTCCGCCGCCCAGGCCGGTCACACCGTGCACGACAAGGCGAGCCGGGCGGGGCACACCGCCGGGAACGGCGTGCCGGAACGGATGCGCGGCGCGGCGCGGTCGGGGCTCAGGCACCCGGGCCCGGTACTGGCCGTCGGCGCGGCGGCGAGCGCGGTGGTGGCGGCGGGCGTGCTCAGCCGCCGGAGCCACGGGCACCGCATGACGGCGGGCATGCTGCGGGGGCGGAGCCAGGGACATCGCCTGACGGCGAACGTGCTGCGCGGCCGAAGCCAGTGGCACCGTATGACGGCGGGCGTGCTGCGGGGCCGTAGCCACTGGTACCGCTGAGGCGGCCGGCCCTCGGACGGGCCTGCGGAGGGGCCCCCGACGCCGGGGGCCCCTCCGCAGGCCGAGCGCACGGCGTGCCCCCGCCGGCCGGCCTTGGGGGCGCGAGCCCGTGGGCCGACGACGCCCGCCCGAAGCCCGCGAGCCGGCGGGCGGCGACCGGCGACCACGACCGGTGTTCGCGGCCCTCTTCCACGGGCGCTCGGACAGGGGTCCGAAGAGCACTTGACCTCAATCTTGGTTGAGGTCGGAGGGTGGTGTCCGTACCCGACGCCCAGCGACAGTGGAGGCCGGCATGACCCGCCGTACCGACGCACACCCCGATCTCGTCCACCCGGACGTCCAGGCACCCTTCTTCAGCACCTGGCGGGTCGGCACCCCCGAGCGGCAGCGGCGGACCGTCGAGGCGATCGCCCGGACCTGGGAGCGCCGCCCCTGGCCCGCCGACGACCTGCGGAGCTACCACGTCTACACCGGACACGACGGCAGCACGCTGCTGCACCACTCGCAGTGGGCGAGCGAGCAGGCGTACGAGGCGTTCGTCAGGACGCACCGCCAGGACCGCGTCGACGAGATCGACACGGCCGTGCCGGGCATCGAACGGCTGGGCCTCGGACGGTACCGGCACTACCGCAGCGGCACCCGCCGGGACGGGGCGGTCCCCGTCACGGGCTGCATCGTGATCGTCGACGTCGAGTTCGAAGGACCCGACCCCGAACGGCAGCGCGCCTGGGTCGACGCGGTCTTCGAGGCCCTCGAGAGCGAGCCGGAGCCCCGTCCCGGCGGCATCTCCGCCCACTTCCACCTCAGCACCGACGGCACCCGGGTCCTCAACTACGCGGAGTGGGAGAGCGCCCAGGCCCACATCGACGCCCTCTCGGCGCCGGGCGACGGCATCGGCTCGGCGACAGCGCAGTGGGAGCGGGTGCAGAACTGGCCGGGGCTGAAGAGCAGTTCGGTCAACCGCTACGACCACGCCCTCGGCCTCGTGCCGGGCTGAACCCGCTCCCCGGCGGGCCGCCGGTTACGGACGGAACCGCAGCACCTGCGGGTCGTGGTCGCTGATCTGGTCGTGGAACTCGGCGTTGATGTGCACGCTGTCGTAGGACAGGTGGCCGCCGTGCCGGATCGACGGGCTGACCAGGATCTGGTCGAGGACCTGGCTGTTGCCCTGGTAGACGTAGGAGTAACGCTCGCTCCGCGGAAGCGACTTGACCGCCGACCACAGCGCGCCGTCGTCCTCCAGGATCCGGGTGGTCCCGGAGAACTCGAAGTCGTTGATGTCGCCCAGGGCGATGACATCGGCGTTCTTCTGCGCGCCGAGGATCTCCTTGACGAAGGTGTTGACCGCCTCCGCCTGCAGGTGGCGCTGGGTCTCCGAGCTGCGCGCCGGCGGCTGGTACTGCGCGGTCAGACCCTGGTCGCCGCCCTTGGAGTTGAAGTGGTTGGCGATGACGAAGACCGTCCGGCCATCGAAGACGAACTCGCCGGCCAGCGGCTTGCGGCTGTCCGCCCAGGCGGGGTTCGCCGGGTCCACGCGGCCGGGGGAGAGCGTCAGCGCGGCCTTGCCCCGCACCTTCGTCACGCCCGTGGCGGTGGTCGCGTCGCCGCCGCTGCGGTCGGTGAAGGAGACCCGCTCCGGGTTGAACAGGAACGCCTGGCGGATGTTGCCGCCGGGCTGGCCGCCGTCCTCGCCGTCGGCCGGGTCGATGGAGCGCCAGTCGTACCGGGGGCCGCCGGCCGCCACGATGGCGTCGATCAGCTTGCCCACCGTCCGGCCGGCGGCCACCGTGCCGTCGTCCGTGGCGCCGTTGTCGTCCTGTATCTCCTCCAGCGACACGATGTCGGGGGAGGACAGGTTGTGCACGATCGCGGCCGCGTGCGCGTCGAAGGTGTCGTCGGACGGGTCGAGGTTCTCGACGTTGTACGTCGCCACCGCCAGCTCGTCGCGCGCCTGCTCGCGGGTGGTCTCGCGCTCCAGGCCCCCGCTCCTCAGCGTGCCGATCCCGCCCGCGACCAGCGTGTATCCGCCGTACTGGTTGTAGTCCAGCGGGCCGGTGGTGGCGCCGGCGAGGGTGTCGCCCACGTTGGCGTCGGGGAAGTCGGCGGGCTTGCCGAGGGACTGGATCTGCAGCCGGCCGGTGTTCTGGGAGTCGTAGGTGCCGTAGACCGTGCCGCCGCGGCGGTTCGCGTTCTCCCAGGGCTTCACCGTCACCCACAGCTCGGTGTACGGGTCGGAGGCGCCGACCACGCGGGCGTCGGCGACCTGGACGTTCATGCCCTCCAGGGACTCGTAGTAGTCCAGGGCGTAGGTCGCCGGACGGAGCGGCAGGGCGTTGACCGAACCGCCCGCGGCGGGGTCGCCCGCGGGGGCGTACGCGCGCGGCACGGACCGGGCGGAGACGACCGCGGCGGCCGGGACCGCGTTGCCGGTGGAGACCACGGTGACCGTCGGGCGGGTGATCTCGGTCAGCGACTGGTTCCCGGAGGAGGTGCCGCCGGGGACGTACTCCGAGACCGTGCCGGACACGGTGACCGCGTCGCCGACGGCGACCTTCGGGGTGGAGCTCGTGAAGACGAAGACGCCCTCGCTGGTGGCCGGGTCGGCGTCCGGCTGCGGATCCTGGATCCAGAAACCTCTGGAGGAGCCGTAGCCGCGGACGCCGGTGACGATTCCGGCCACGTCCGTGACCTGCCGGCCGGCGTACGGGGACGTCCGGGTGGTGCCCTGGATGTCGTGGACGCGCACGGCGTCGGCGTGCGCGGGCGAGGTGAGGACGACGGTGGACGCCGCGGAACAGACGGCGGCGACGGTGAGCGCGGCGAGGCGCGCGGAGGACTTGCTGGCCAACGGATCCCTCCGGGGACGTGACGAAGCGCCGGGACGAGGGTGGGGCTAGGGGCAGGAGGGATTCAGGTGTACTGAGTGAACACTTGTCCCCCCGCTTTCTACGCGCGTCAATCTCCTGCCTGGTCAGGCCAGTTGTCAAGGTTTCGGCCATGTACGGCGATCGACGAGGAGATGAACCGGGCGGCATGGGTGGAAACCCGTCTAGGCTGAGCGGCTGAGCCGTACGGCGCCCGGATGGCCGTACGGCCGACGAGGCGCGCGAGGAGAAACAGCAGATGTCAGACAGCTCCACCCTGCCGCCCGCGCGGCTGCGCCCCGAAGCGGAGCTGGCCCGCGATGCGTTGTCCACCCCGTTGCTCTCCCGGGCCGCGCGGCTCGCCCGCTGGGCCGGCCCCGGCACCCGCGTGGACGCAGGGGGCGGGCTCGTCGAGGAGCAGCTGCCCGCGGCGGCCGAGGTGCTCGGGCTGAGCGGGGACGACGCCGCGGCGTACGCGAGCGAGGCGTGGCGGGTCGCTGTGGACACCGGGCTCGTCGAGATCACCGACGAGGAGGCGGGCACGGTCGCGGCGGGCGAGGACCTCGCCCTGCTCACCGGCGGCTCCCCGCAGGACGTGCTCGGGGTGTGGCTCGCGGCCCTGGAGGCGGTGCTCGCCGACGCGAGTGTGCCCGACCTCGGCGGCCTGGTCGACGCGATGGCGGAGGGCGAGGGCGAGCTCGACCTGTCGTCCCTCGACTGGGACCCGGAGGCCGAGGCGGAGTTCCTCGACGGGGTGCTCGGCAACCTGTACGTGCTCACCGCCGGTGAGGACGGTCCCCAGGGCGCCCCGGTGCCGCTGCCCGCGCTGGCCGCCTCCGTCCTCGTGCCGAGCGACATGGGCGAGCCCACCAACGACGTCCTGGAACAGGTGTCGGACGCGATGATGCGGCTGGACGACCAGTTCCGGTTGCTGGAGCCGTCCGGCCTCGTCGAGTACCAGCCGGTCGACGAGGCCCTCATGGCGGAGGCCGAGGAGGAGCCCGCCGCCCCCGTCGACGAGACCGACGTCTCCCGCTACGGCATGGTGCGGCTGACCCCGCTCGGACTGTACGGACTGCGGGCCCGGCTGCTGGAGGCCGGGTTCACCGCACCGGCCGTCGGGGACCTGGCCGACAAGGGCGCCGACGCGCTGCTCGACGGCACCGCTCCCTACCCGCCGGCAGCCGCCCACGCCGAGACCGAGCAGTGGCTGGCCCGCCGGGAGCCCCTCGCCGCGGCGCGCGAACTGCTGGCCGCGGCGCGCGGCTCGGACGCCGGCGCGCCGCTGCGGCGGCTGCGCTGCCAGCAGGCGCTGTCCCTGGTCGGCGCCGAGGCCGAGCCCGCCCTGCGGGAGGTCCTCGACGACGCCGAACTCGGCGGGCTGGCCCGGGTCTGGCTGACCGAGCACGGTGCCCGGGACGTGCCCGCGCCGCCGGAGACGATGGTCTTCTGGCTGACCATCGACACCCTGGCCGCACAGCTCGCGGCCGAGGGCAACTCCGAGGAACTGCGCGCCCTGGTGCAGGGACTGGCCCGGCAGCACAGCGGCTTCTTCGACACCGTCTGGCGGGTCGAGCACCCGGCCACCGCGGACGTCCTGGAGGCGATGGGCCGGCTGCATCCGGACAAGAAGATCGCCAAGGAGGCCCGCAAGGCGGCCTTCAAGGCCCGCTCCCAGCACGGGACCTGACCTGACGCCACGGGGGCCGGTGGGCTGCGGGGGTGCGGTGCGTGGGGCCGGTGGTCGTGCTGGCCGGGGGTGTGCGGTGGCATCGTCGCGGGCGGGTCGGCCGGGTGACGTCGCTGGGGGATGTGACCCCGGCGCGACAGGGGCGCGGTCCACTGCGGAGTGCGGCACATGGGCGCGCGTTCGATGGCCGGACCACCCGGGGTGCGCGGCGGCACCGTCGTGAGCGGGTCGGCCGGGAGCGACCGGAGTGGGCCCGGTGGTGTCGTCCGGTCGGCGCAGGGCGGGCGTGAGCCGGACGGGTGGAGGGGCGAGCGCCGTCCGGCCGAGGCTCGCGCGGGTGCGTCCACGGCAGGACCTGGAGGGGCCCGGGCGTCACCGGGCGGGCCCCGCCCGGATTCACGCAAGCGAGCCGGGAGAGGTCGTCCTGCGTTCAACTCGCGTTCAGGCATGAGCGGGACGGTGACGCCGGACCGAAGCCCGTCACCCTCCACGGAACGCCCACCGTCACAGGAGACACCATGTCGCTCACCCGCAGGGACTTCGCCAGACGATCCGCGCTCACCGGCGCCGGCGTCGCGCTGGCGGGCAGCGTCGGCGCCCTCGCCTCCGCCCCGAACGCGCTGGCGTCCACGGACACCGAGAGCGTCGGCGAGGACCACGGTTCCGGGCACGCCGGGGTCGGCTACGGACCGCTGCTCCCCGACCCCGACGGCATCCTCGCCCTGCCCGCCGGCTTCCGGTACGAGATCATCACGTACTGCGGCCGGACCCGGCTGGAGTCGGGCGAGTTCACCCCTTCCAACCACGACGGCACCGCCACCTTCGACGGCCCGCGCGGTTCCACCCTCCTGGTCAACAACCACGAACTGGGCGGCCCCCGCGCCGACTGGCCCCACCCCGTCCCGCTGACCGAGGGACTCGTCTACGACCCGGCCGCCTCCGGCGGCTGCACGGTCGTCGAGGTCCGCCCCGGCGGCCACGTCGCCGAATGGGTGGGCATCGCCGGCACGTCCACCAACTGCGCGGGCGGCAGCACCCCGTGGGGTACCTGGCTGACCTGCGAGGAGACCGAGGACAAGGCCGGCGAGGAGGGGATGACCAAGGACCACGGCTACGTCTTCGAGGTCGACCCCGAGGACCGGCGGGCCAACCGCGACCCCGAGCCGGTCAAGGCGCTCGGCCGCTACGCCCACGAGGCCGTCGTCGTCGACCCCAAGCGGGGCCACCTCTACCTCACCGAGGACGCCTCCGGCCCCAACGGCTTGCTCTACCGCTGGACGCCGCCGGAGGGCTTCCGCCACGGCCGCGGCCGGCTGCGCACCCTCGCCGACGACGCCGGGCGCCTCGAGGCCTTCAAGTGCTTCGACTCCGGCGGCAGGTTCGTCGACGACCTCTCCCGCGCCACGAAGACCGGCACCGTCTACGGTGTCGACTGGATCGAGGTCCCCGACCGCGACGCGCGGACCGTCTCCGTGCGCAAGCAGTTCACCGCCGGACAGGTCACCCGCGCCCGCAAGCTGGAGGGCATGTGGTGGGCCGACGGCGGCGCCTACATCGTCTCCTCCTACGCCCGTGACGAGAGCCCCGGCCGGCCGCACGACGGCCAGGTCTGGTTCTACGACCCGAAGCGCCGCACCCTCACCCTCAAGGTCCTCCTCGGCGTCAACCCCGACCCGTCGGCGGACGGTGCCTTCGACGGCCCCGACAACATCACCGTCTCCCCGTACGGCGGCCTGGTCATCGCCGAGGACGGCGACGGCGTCCAGCACCTGTTCGGTGCCACCGACAGCGGGCGCACGTACCCCATCGCCCGCAACGAGCTGAACATCGGCACCGAAGAGGAGCCCGAATACAGCGAGTTCACCGGCGTCACCTTCTCGCCCGACGGGCGGACCCTGTACGCCAACATCCAGGACCCGGGCATCATGCTGGCCGTCACCGGCCCCTGGAAGCGGCAGAAGCGCCGGTGATTAAATCGTTCGCTCGCCCCGCGACCCGCCGCCTAAGGTAATTCTCGTCCAGGTGCGAAGGCAGGACCTACTTCCACTGATAATGGGGCGGTCGCGGGTTCGAGTCCCGCCACCGGCACAACGCGCCGGTGTAGCTCAGGGGTTGGAGCACCTTGTCGGTTCCGCCGACCTGAACTCTGGACACCGAAAACTTCATGCACCTCCCGGTGCGCGGGCTGCGGCTACTTCTTCTCTCAAAAGAATCCGATGCCGCCGCCGACTTGATCTCGGGAGGCGCAGCAGATGGCAGGGTGCCCGGTGCGCAGGCAGCGGTTACTTCCCTTTGTCCGGACGGTTGCGGGTTCGACTCCCGTCACCGACTTCGGGTCGGTGTAGCTCAATCGGCAGAGCATCCGTATGTTCCCGTCGCCGATCCCGACCTCGGGCACCTGCCATGTGCCACGCCTCCCTCCGGACGAATTCGGGGGAATTCATCATGGCGCGATTCAACATCAGGGGCGCGAAGGCGCAGCCCACCTCGCGCGTGACGTCGACCGGGCGCGTACTGCGCACCCACGAGGGCGGCCGGGGCCGTGAGCGCGACGCGCGCTCCGAGCTCTTCCTCCTCGCGGTCGGCAACTTCGTGTCGCAGCAGACCTTCTACGAGACCGGCGCCGACCGCGACGACCGGTTCGCCACGCTCGTGCGCGAGCTCGCCGTCACCGACCCGTCGTGGACGGCCGGCCTGCTCGGCTGGCTGCGCGGCGAGGGCAACCTGCGCACCGCCTCGATCGTGGGCGCCGCCGAGTACGTCAAGGCCCGCCTCGACGCCGGAGCCACCGACGGTCCGGCCAACCGGCAGGTCGTCGCCTCCGTCCTCCAGCGGCCCGACGAGCCCGGCGAGCTGCTCGCGTACTGGACGGCGACGTACGGGCGTGCCGTGCCCAAGCCGGTCAAGCGGGGCGTCGCCGACGCCGTACGGCGGCTCTACCACGGCAAGTCGCTGCTGAAGTACGACACCGCGTCCAAGGGGTACCGCTTCGGCGACATCCTCAACCTGGTGCACGCGGCGCCGGACCCGGACAAGCCGTGGCAGGGCGAGCTGTTCCGGTACGCCCTCGACCGCCGGCACAACCCGGACACCGCGGTGCCGCCCGCCTCGGTCCGTGTGCTCACCGCGCACCGTGAGCTGATGGCGCTGCCCGTCGAGGAGCGGCGGGCGGTCGTCACGGCGCCCGACGGGGCGGAGCGGCTCGCGGCGGCGGGCATCACCTGGGAGATGCTGGCGGGATGGCTCCAGGGACCGATGGACCGGGCGGCCTGGGAGGCCGTGATCCCGTCCATGGGCGCGATGGCGCTCGTCCGCAACCTGCGCAACTTCGACGAGGCCGGCGTGTCCGACGAGGTCGCGGCCCAGGTGGCGGCACGGATCAGCGACCCCGCCGAGGTGGCGCGTTCGCGGCAGTTCCCCTTCCGCTACCTCGCCGCGTACCGGCACGCGCCGTCGCTGCGCTGGGCGTACCCGCTGGAGCAGGCGCTCGGGCACTCGCTGGCCAACGTGCCCGCGCTGCCCGGCCGCACGCTGGTCCTCGTGGACCGTTCGGGCTCGATGTTCTACTCGCGGATGTCGGACCGCTCCGAGCTCAACCGGGCCGACGCCGCGGCGGTCTTCGGCACGGCGCTCGCGCTGCGGGCGGCGGAGGCGGACCTCGTCGAGTTCGGTACGTCCAGCAACCGCGTGCAGTACCGCAAGGGCGAGTCGGTGCTGAAGATCCTGGGGCGCTTCGGCGACCTGGGCGGCACCGACACGACCGAGGCGGTCCGCCGGCACTACAGGAAGCACGACCGGGTACTGATCGTCACCGACGAGCAGTACGCGTACAACCGGCACGGCGACCCCACCGAGCAGGTCCCGCCGCACGTGCCGGTCTACACCTGGAACCTCGCCGGTTACCGGGCGGGCCACGGCCCGTCGGGCAGAGCGAACAGGCACACCTTCGGGGGCCTCTCGGACGCCGCCTTCCGGATGGTCCCGCTGCTGGAGGGGGCCCGGGACGCCGACTGGCCCTGGGCGGCCTGAGCCGGGCCCACCGGCCACCACGGCCCGCACCCGCGCGCACGGGTGCGGGCCGCACCCTTGTCCGCAGCAGAACTGGTATCTAACATTTCAGTCGTGGAGGCCATCCGACCCGTACCCCGCACCCTGCTCAGGGACCGCGCCTACGAGGCCATCCGGGACGCCATCGTGGCCGGGGAGATCGAACCCGGCGCGGTCGTGCGGGACGCCGACCTGGCCGAGCGCCTGGGGCTGTCCCGGGCGCCGGTGCGAGAGGCGTTCTCCCGGCTCGTGGACGAGGGCCTGCTGGAGAGCAAGCCGCAGAGCTACACCCGGGTCACCCCGGTCGTGGCCGCCGACGTGCGCGACGCCGCGGCCGTCGTCGGCGCCATGCACGAACTGGTCACGCGCGTCGCCGTCCCCCGGCTCCGGGAGGCGGACCTCGACGAGATGCGCGCGGCCAACGAGCGGTTCGCGGCGGCCGTCCGCGCGGGCGACGTCGACGGTGCCCTGCGCGCCGACGACGCGCTGCACCACGTCCTCGTCCGCGCCGCCGGAAACCGGGCCGCCGCGGCCACCGTCGCCCGCTACACCCCGCTCATCCGCCGGCTGGAGCGCCGCCGCTTCGGCGAGGGTGGCACCTGCCGTTCCGCGGGGCTGCACGAACAGCTCATCGGGGCCTGCGCGGCCGGTGACACGGAGGCGGCGCTCCGTGTGACGGCGGACATCTGGCGCGGCCTCGAAGAGCTCGCCGACCCCGACTGAACCGGGAGGACCCGTGTCCCTTTCCTCGTACGAGCGCTACCCGCTGCTCCTCGGACCCTCGCCCGTGCACCGGCTGGAACGCCTCACCGAGCACCTCGGCGGGGCCTCGCTGTGGGCGAAGCGCGAGGACCTGAACTCCGGCATCGCCTACGGCGGCAACAAGACCCGCAAGCTGGAGTACCTGGTCGCCGACGCGCTCGCCCAGGGTTGCGACACCCTCGTCTCGATCGGCGGGGTGCAGTCCAACCACACCCGCCAGGTCGCCGCCGTCGCCGCCCGGGCCGGACTGAAGTGCGTGCTGGTGCAGGAGAGCTGGGTGGACTGGCCGGACGCCGTGTACGACAAGGTCGGCAACATCCTGCTCTCCCGGCTGGCCGGGGCCGACGTACGGCTGGTGAAGGCCGGGTTCGGCATCGGTTTCAAGGAGAGCTGGGAGCAGGCGCTCAGGGAGGTCGAGGAGGCGGGCGGAAAGCCGTACGCCATCCCGGCCGGCGCCTCCGACCATCCGCTCGGCGGGCTCGGCTTCGCCGGCTGGGCGTACGAGGTCGCCGAGCAGGAACGGGAACTGGGCGTCTTCTTCGACACCGTGGTGGTGTGCTCGGTGACCGGGTCGACCCAGGCCGGCATGGTCGCCGGATTCCGGGCCCTGGAGGAGGCGGGCGGCCGGCCCCGGCGGGTGATCGGCGTCGACGCGTCCGCGGAACCCGCCCGCACCCGGGAGCAGATCGCCCGGATCGCGCATCGGACCGGGCAGCTCATCGGCGTGACGAAGGAACTGACCGAGGCGGACGTCGAACTGGACGAGCGGTACCACGCGGGCACCTACGGCATCCCCGACGACAGCACGCTCGCGGCGATGCGGCTCGCAGCCCGGACCGAGGGCATGGTCACCGACCCGGTCTACGAGGGGAAGTCGATGGCGGGGCTGGTCGACCTGGTCACCCGCGGCGAGATCGGCGGCGACGCCACCGTGCTCTACGCCCACCTGGGCGGGCAGCCGGCGCTCAACGCGTACAGCGCGCTGTTCTAGGGTCCCCACCGGCTGCCGGAGGCCGCCGGTCCCGACCGGATCGATGCGACCGCGGCGCGGGCCGGCGCGGTCGCGGCCGCTCGGGCGCCGGGCGAGGCGGCTGGGCCGGCGGCCCGGCGGTGGACACCGCGTGCGGCGACCGTGTGCGGGGCGCGGCGGGGCGGCTGGTCCGGGCGGCGCGGGAGGAGGGCATGCTGCGGCGGGACGTCGGGCGATCGAAGGTGCCGCGGCCGGTGCACGCGGGGGCCACGGCGTCCGAGTCGGCCGGCCGGGGTGACGGGGGAGCCGGTCCGCCGGTACCCGTCGCCGGTGCTGCGGGGACTGCGGACGCAGGGGCGGCGCTCCCGGTGCCCCGGGTACCGGGAGCGCCGCCGTCGGCCGGCCGCCTACAGCGCCTGGGCCGCGGGCTTCACCATCCCCCGGACCGTGCGGGACTTGACGAAGTCGCCCATGGCGGTCATCTCCCACTCGCCGGAGAACTGGCGGATCAGCTTCGCCATCATCACGCCGGTCTGCGGCTCGGCGCTGGTGAGGTCGAAGCGGACCAGTTCCTCGCCGGTCGCGCCGTCCAGGAGACGGCAGTACGCCTTGGCGACCTCCGTGAACTTCTGGCCGGAGAAGGAGTTGACCGTGAACACCAGCCCGGTGACGTCCGGCGGGAGGGCGCCGAGGTCGACGGTGATCACCTCGTCGTCGCCGCCGCCCTCGCCGGTGAGGTTGTCGCCGGAGTGCCGGATGGCGCCGTTCACGATCTGGAGCTTGCCGAAGTAGCAGCTGTCGATGTGGTTGCGCTGCGGGCCGTACGCGATGACGGAGGCGTCCAGGTCGATGTCCTTGCCGCGGTACGCCGGCTCCCAGCCGAGGCCCATCTTGACCTGTGAGAGGACCGGACGGCCGCCCTTGACCAGGGAGACGGTCTGGTTCTTCTGCAGGCTGACCCGGCCCTTGTCCAGGTTGATCTTCCCCGTGCCCGGGGCGGGGGCGGGCGGTGCGGCGGGCGGCGCGGGCGGTGCGGCGGGCATGGTGGGAGCGGCGGCGGGCGGGGCCGGCGGCGGGGTGACCGCCTGGGGCGGGGCCGCCGGCTGGGCCGGGGCGGCCGGTTCCTCCACCGTGACGCCGAAGTCGGTGGCGATGCCCGCGAGACCGTTGGCGTAGCCCTGGCCGACCGCGCGGGCCTTCCAGGCACCGTTGCGCAGGTAGATCTCCACGATCACCAGGGCCGTCTCGGCGCCGAGCTGCGGGGGCGTGAAGGTGGCGAGGACGGAGTTGTCGTCCGCGTTGCGGATGGTGGCGGTCGGTTCGATGCCCTGGAAGGTCTGGCCGGCGGCGTCCGGGCTGGCGGTGACGACGATCTTCTCGATGCCCGGCGGGACGGCGGAGGTGTCGACCGTGATCGCGTCCGGGGCGGTGCCGCCGCCGGAGCGGTACGTCACGCCCGGGCCGGTGGGCTGGTTGTAGAAGATGAAGTCGTCGTCGGAGCGCACCTTGCCGTCGGCGGTGAGCAGCAGGCCCGATACGTCGAGCCGCACGGGCGCGGCGACGTCCACCGTCACGCGGGCGGCGGAGAGGGGGATGTTCGAGCCGGGGGTCATAGCTGTCATGCCCGGTGAACGAGCGAGGCCGTTTTACCGTTCCCTTACCCGTGGGGCGATCGGGTCGGGCCGGTGGGGCGGTGGCGGCCGGTGTTCTTCGCCCCCGCCGCCCCTTCCCTTCCCGTCCCCGGGGGCGGCTGCGCCCCCGGACCCCCTTGTCGGCCTTCGGCCTCGTCCTCAAACGCCGGACGGGCTGGAGATGCCGGCCAGGCCTACGGCACCACCACGATCTTCCTGCCCACCCCCGCCGCGAACTGCTCCAGCGCCTGCGGGTAGCGGTCCAGCGGGATGCGGTCGCTGATGAAGACGTCGGGGTCCAGCACGTCGTTCGCGAACAGTTCCGCAGCGCGCTCGTAGCTGTGCAGGACCGCCATCGAGCCGGTGATGGTGATCTCCTGGTTGTAGATGCGGTACGGGTCGATCGTCACCCGCGTCGCGTAGTCGGCCACGCCGAACTGCAGGAACGTGCCGGCCTTGGCGACCCGCCCCAGGCCGTCCTGGATCGCCGCCGCGTTGCCGGTCGCGTCGATGACCAGGTCCCAGCCCTGCGGGCGGTCCAGTTCGTCCGGGTTCGCGGCCGAGGCGGAGACACCGAGGCCGCGGGCCGTCTCCAGGCGGGCCGGGTTCACGTCGACCACGTCGACGCTCGCCGCGCCGGTCCGCTTGGCCAGTTCCAGCATCATCAGGCCCATCGTGCCGGAACCGTAGATCAGGACGTGGGCGCCGAGGCGGGACCGGAGTACGTCGTAGCCGCGGACCGCGCAGGAGAGCGGTTCGATCAGGGCCGCGTCCTGGGTGCGGACGTGCTCCGGGAGCTTCACGCAGTTCGCCACCGGCGCCACCGCGTACTTCGCCGCGCCGCCCGCCGTCGTGACGCCGATGGCCGCCCAGCGTTCGCAGAGGTTGTTGTGGCCGGTGCGGCAGTAGCGGCACTCGTAGCAGTAGAGGGACGGGTCGACGGCGACCTGGTCGCCGACCGCCACCTCCGTGACCTGGGCGCCGACGCCGACCACCTCGCCGGCGAACTCGTGCCCCGGCACGATCGGGAGCTTCGGCGCGAACTCGCCCTGGAGGATGTGCAGGTCGGTGCCGCACAGACCGCAGGCCGCGACCTCGACGACGACCTCGCGCGGCCCTGGCGTCGGGTCCGGGACCTCGGTGACGACGGCACGGCCCACGGACTCGATGACGGCGGCCTTCATTTCACGGCTCCCAACGACAGGCCCTGGACCAGTTTGTCCTGGGCGGCGAACCCCGCGGCGAGCACCGGCAGGGAGATGACGAGCGACGCGGCGCACACCTTGGCCAGGAACAGGCCCTGGCTGGTGATGAAGCCGGTCAGGAAGACGGGGGCGGTCTCGGCGACCACGCCCGTCAGCACCCGGGCGAAGAGCAGTTCGTTCCAGCTGAAGATGAAGCAGATCAACGACGTCGCGGCGATGCCCGGGAGGGCGATGGGCGCGACGACGCGCGCCAGGATCGTCGGCAGTCTCGCGCCGTCCACCCGGGCCGCCTCGATGACGGCGACCGGGACTTCGGCCAGGAAGGACTGCATCATCCACACCGCGATCGGCAGGTTCATGGAGGTGTAGAGGATGACCAGCAGCCAGATGTTGTCGAGCAGGCCGGCGTTCTTGGCGAACAGGTAGATCGGCAGCAGGCCCGCGACCACCGGCAGCATCTTGGTGGACAGGAAGAAGAACAGGACGTCCGTCCACTTCTTCACCGGCCGGATGGAGAGCGCGTACGCCGCAGGAAGGGCCAGCAGCAGGACGAAGAGCGTCGACGCGATCGACGCCACCGCCGAGTTGATCAGCGCCGGCCAGGGGCTGGCGCCGCCGTCCGCGCCGAAGAACTCGCGGTAGCCGTCCAGCGTCAGCGACGCCGCGAAGGACGGCGGGTTGGTGGCCGCGTCCTCCTCCGAGTGGAAGGAGGTCAGGGCCATCCACGCGATGGGCAGGAAGAAGACGATGCCGGCCAGCCAGGCCACCAGCCCGAGGCCCACACCGCCCCTGCGGCCCACTCGTACGGCCATGGCGCTCATGCGCGGGACACCTCCTCGCGGAACAGGGACGACACCACGCGCAGGGCGAAGGTCGCGATGACGATCGAGCCGATGACGACCAGGACGCCCGCGGCCGAGGCCAGGCCGTTCTCGTGGGCCTGGTAGAAGCTCTGGTAGACGGTGTAGGGCAGGTTGGCCGTGCCCAGGCCGCCGGACGTGATCGTGAAGACCGCGTCGAAGTTCTGCACGATGTAGATCGAGCCCAGCAGGGCGCCCAGTTCCAGGTAGCGGCGCAGGTGGGGCAGCGTGAGGTGGCGGAAGATCTGCCAGTCGCTCGCGCCGTCCACCCGGGCGGCCTCGATCTGCTGCTGGTCCCGGCTCTGCAACCCGGCCAGCAGGATGAGCATCATGAACGGCGTCCACTGCCACACCAGGGAGGCCTCGACGGCGAGCAGCGGGGTGTTGGAGATCCAGTCGGGCTGCGGTCCGCCGACGTAGTGCAAGAGGCCGTTGAACAGGCCGTATTCGGGGTTGTAGAGCACGTGCTTCCACAGCAGGGCCGCCGCCACCGGGACGACCAGGAAGGGGGCGATCAGCAGGGTGCGGACCACGCCCCGGCCCTTGAACCGCCGGTCCAGCAGCAGGGCCAGCGCCAGTCCGAGGACGAGGCTGGCCAGGACCACCGCGACGGTCAGCAGGACGGTCGTCCACACCGACCTGCGCAGGTCGGGGTCGGTGAGGACGTCGCCGTAGTTGCTGAGGCCGGTGAAGTGGCGGGCGTCCGGGTAGAGGGCGTTCCAGTCGAAGAAGGAGATCACCAGCGTGGCCACGAACGGCAGCTGGGTGACCGCGATCATGAAGATCAGGGCGGGGAGGAGCGGAGCCCGGGTGGCCCAGGCGCGCAGCCGGGTGGCGGGCGGGCGGGCCGGGGTGCGGACGTCGGGGGCGGCCACGGGGGCCGTGGTCGTGGCGGTCATCGTCCCTCGTACTCCTCGGAGATCTTCTCGGCGAGCGCCTGCGACTTCTTCAGGGCCGACTCGACGGACTGGCGTCCGGCGATGGCCGCGCTGATCTCCTGGGAGACCTTGGTGCCGAGGTCGGTGAACTCGGGGATGCCGACGAACTGGATGCCGGGCGCGGGGCGCGGCTGCACGCCGGGGTCGCGCGGCTTGGCTCCCTCGATGGCCTCCCTGGTCATCTCCTGGAAGGCGGCGGCCTCCGCGCGGTAGGCCGGGTTGTCGTACGTCGAGGCCCGCTTGCCGGCGGGGACGTTCGACCAGCCGATCTGGTCGCCGACGAGCTGTTCGTACTCCTTGCCGGACGCCCAGGAGACGAACTTCCACGCCTTGTCGGGGTTGCGGGACGCCTTCTGGATGCCCCAGGCCCAGGTGTAGAGCCAGCCGGAGGAGTCGGTCCTCTCGACGGGAGCCGGAGCGTAGCCGATCTTTCCCTTGACCGGGGACTTGGCGGACTCCAGGGAGCCGGCCGCCGACGTGGCGTCGTACCACATGGCGACCTTGCCCTGGGTGAGGTTGTTCAGGCACTCGGCGAAACCGGACTGGGCGGCGCCGGACTCGCCGTGCTCGCGGACGAGGCCGACGTAGAACTTCGTCGCCTTCTCCCACTCGGGGGAGTCCAGTCGCGCCTTCCAGTCCTGGTCGAACCAGGTGCCGCCGAAGGTGTTCACGACCGTCGTCAGGGGTGCCATCAGCTCGCCCCAGCCCGGCAGGCCGCGCAGGCAGATGCCCTTCATGCCCGGCTCGGCGCCGTCGACCTGCTCGGCGAGCTCGGCCACCTGGGTCCAGGTGGGGTGCTCGGGCATCGTCAGGCCCTTCTTCGCGAAGACGTCCTTGCGGTACATCAGGAAGGACGACTCGCCGTAGAAGGGCTGGCCGTAGAGCTTGCCGTCGTCGCCGGTGAGGGACTCGCGCATCGGCGCCAGGACGTCCTGCTCGTCGTAGGACGGGTCCTTCGCGACGTAGGAGCCCATCTCGTGCAGCCATTCGTTGCGGGCGTAGATGGGGATCTCGTAGTTGGACAGGGTGGCGACGTCGTACTGGCCGGCCTGGTTGGCGAAGTCCTGGCTGATCTTGTCGCGGACGTCGTTCTCCGGCAGGACGGTGAAGTTCACCTTGATGCCGGTCTCCTTGGTGAAGTGGTCGGCGGTGAGCTTCTGCAGTTCGACCATCTGGGGGTTGTTGACCATCAGGACGTTGATGGCGTTCCCGCCGGATCCGGCCCCGCCCGCCCCGACCCAGCAGCCGGAGAGCAGCGGGGCGAGCAGCGTCCCTGCGGCGGCCGTGGCGAGCGTGGCTCGCGGCCTCCGTCGGCTCTGGGTTCGCATGGATCGCTCCTGGACGTATGAGGATATAAAGGGCAGTGAGGGGTGTCGGGGTGCCCCGGAGGGGCATGGTCCGGTGTCTCAGACGCGGATGACCTGCGGCCCGAGCAGCGAGTAGCGGTGGGCCTCGGCCGCGGGGAGCAGGGTGCTGGTGACGATCGCCTCCAGGGCGCCGATCTCCGCGAACCGGCAGAAACTGACCGCCCCGAACTTCGTGTGCGTGCCCGCGAAGACCGTGCGGCGGGCGGCGCGGATGGCCTGGGCCTTGACCTCGCCGACCGCGGGGTCGGGTGTGGTCAGGCCGTGTTCACGGGAGATGCCGTTGGCGCCGATG
The DNA here is from genome assembly GCF_014650995.1 of Streptomyces viridiviolaceus. Taxonomy (GTDB): domain Bacteria; phylum Actinomycetota; class Actinomycetes; order Streptomycetales; family Streptomycetaceae; genus Streptomyces; species Streptomyces viridiviolaceus. The sequence goes on along the minus strand of NZ_BMWA01000006.1, from coordinate 102,623 downwards.
TACGCCAGGTCGATGACGAACCCGGCCAGCATCCTGGTCGTCCAGTGGTCGACGGTCGCCAGGGTGCCCGAGCGGACCCGGCCGCCGAGCAGCAGCACGGAGGTGTCACCGGCCTCGGCGAGGGCGCCGGCGACCGGCAGGGACGCGGTGACCACGGTCAGCGGCCGGTCCCTCGGAAGCGCCTCGGCGATGAGCTGGGGGGTGAATCCCTCGTCGACGAAGACCGTCTCGGCGTCACCGAGCAGTTCGGCCGCCGCGGCGGCGATCCGGCGCTTCTCGGGGACGTGGCTGGTGGCGCGGAAGGCGAGCGTCGTCTCGAACCCGGCGCTCTCCACCGGATAGGCGCCACCGTGGGTGCGGCGCACCAGGCCGTGGTCCTCCAGGGCGCGCAGGTCCCGCCGGACGGTCTCCTTGGCCACGCCCAGTTCGGCCGCGAGCGCGGTGACGTCGACCGAGCCGGTGGCGCGGGCGACCCGCACGATCTCGCGCTGGCGCTCTTCCGCCGTTCTCGTGCCCATGCCGAACACCTGCCTCACCGCCTCGTTGCCCGTTCGGGCCCGGTACGGCCCGTGGGGGAAGTTCTACAGCGGCAGGGCGGCACTGACCAGGTCTGTTGCGGGCCCGATGCTGCCCGCTTGTGCCCGCTTCCCGCGCCGGGTGCCCGCCGCGGACCTGGGAGGGGAGCGGGACGGCAGGTGGGAACGGGCAGCGCGGATGCCCGCATGCGGAGGCGGGCGGGCCCGTTCGGTGCCCGCCCGCCCCTCGTGGCGGCGACTTCCGGTCAGTACGGCCAGATCGGCGGGTCGGTCACGAAGTGGCCGCCCAGGCGGGCGTGTGCCGGATTGTCCGGGTCGAGTTCGCCCTGTTCGGCGATGAGCTTCTCGGCGTACGGCTCGGAGTCGTCCTGCGGTTCGTAACCGAGCGCCCGCGCGGTGGACAGGTCCCACCACAGGCGGGTGTTCGCGGAGGAGCCGTGGACGACCGTGTGGCCGACGTTCTCGGCGGTCAGGGCCGCGTGGAAGAGGCGGGCGCCGTCGGCGGGGCTCATCCACACCGAGAGCATGCGCACGCTGGTCGGCTCCGGGAAGCAGGAGCCGATGCGGACGGAGACGGTCTCGATGCCGTGCTTGTCCCAGTAGAACTGGGCGAGGTCCTCGCCGAAGGACTTGGACAGGCCGTAGAAGGTGTCCGGGCGGCGCGGGGTGTCGACCGGGACGAGAGGGTCGTCGCCCTGCGGGCGCGGGGTGTAGCCGACGGCGTGGTTGGAGGAGGCGAAGACGATGCGCCGGACGCCTTCCTCGCGGGCGGCCTCGTAGAGGTGGTAGGTGCCCTCGATGTTCGCCTTCAGGATCTTCTCGAAGGGGGCTTCCAGGGAGATGCCCGCGAGGTGGATGATCGCGTCGACGCCCCGGACGGCCTCGCGCACGGCCTCCTTGTCGGCCAGATCGGCGGTGATCGCCTCCGGCTCGCCCTCGACGGGGCGCAGGTCGAGCAGGCGCAGTGCGTAGCCGTAACCGGGGAGCAGGTCCCGCATGAGGGTGCCGAGACCGCCGGCGGCGCCGGTGAGCAGGACGGTGCGGGGAGCGGGCATCCTCGGGACTCCTAGGTCTCCTTGAATCGGCAGCCGTGCGTATGAGTGCACGGTGTTCATATTCGTGGACACGCTAAAGATCCCCGGCCTCGGCCGTCAAGAGGGCTTGCTTGACGGCCCCTCAAGGTCGGCTTAGCGTGGCTGCGTTCAGAAACATGGACGCAGATCACGAATATGGAACCGGAATCGGGAGCGCCCGTGACCTCAGCCTCTCTCGCCGCTCGACTCGCCCTTCCCCGCGGGCCGCTGTTCTTCCCCGTCACGGCGTACGGACCCGCCGGCGAGGTCGACCTCGACGTCTACCGCGAGCATGTCCGCCGGGGGGTCGAGGCCGGGGCCGCCGCCGTCTTCGCCTGTTGCGGCACCGGGGAGTTCCACGCGCTCACCCCCGAGGAGTTCCGCGACTGCGTACGGGCGGCGGTGGAGGAGACGGCCGGACGGGTGCCCGTCGTGGCCGGCGCGGGGTACGGCACCGCGCTCGCCGTGCGCTACGCCCTCCTCGCCGAGGAGGCCGGGGCCGACGGGCTGCTCGCCATGCCGCCCTATCTCGTGCTCGCCGGCCAGGAGGGGCTGTTGCGGCACTACCGTGAGGTGGCCGCGGCGACCTCCCTGCCCGTGATCGTCTACCAGCGCGACAACGCCGTGTTCACCCCCCGGAGCGTGGTCGAACTGGCCCGCACGGACGGCATCGTCGGCCTCAAGGACGGCCTCGGCGACCTCGACCTCATGCAGCGCGTCGTCAGCGCGGTACGCACCGACGCCCCGGGCGACTTCCTCTACTTCAACGGGCTGCCCACCGCCGAGCAGACCCAGCTCGCCTACCGGGCCCTCGGCATCACCCTCTACTCGTCCGCCGTCTTCTGCTTCGCCCCGGAGATCGCCCTCGCCTTCCACCGCGCGCTGCGCACGGGCGACGAGGCCACCGCGCACCGCCTGCTGGACGGCTTCTACCGGCCGTTCGTCGAACTGCGCGCCCAGGGCCGCGGTTACGCCGTCGCCCTGGTCAAGGCCGGCGTACGGCTGCGCGGGCTGGACGTGGGGGAGGTACGGCCCCCGCTGCACGAACCGACCGAGGATCACGTCAAGCAACTCGCTCAGGTGACCGAGCGGGGCTACGCGCTGCTCGACGAGGAGGGCAAGTGAAGACGTCGGCGTTCGTCTATCCCTGGGACGTCAACGGGGACCCGGGAGCGGCGGAGTTCGTCGCCGGAACCGGGGTGGAGCAGGTGACGCTCGCCGCCGCCTACCACTCCACCCGCGCCCTCACCCCGCGCCACCCCCGCCACCGCGTCGTCACCGCCGAGCACGCGGCGGTGTTGTATCCGCCGGACGGCCGCTGGGAGGGGCGCGCGATCCGCCCGTACGAGGCCGGCGACTGGGCCCCCGGCGACGCCTTCGGGGAAGCGGCCGAGGCGCTCGCGGACGCGGGTCTGGAGGTGCACACCTGGGTGGTGCTCGCCCACAACTCCCGCCTGGGAGCGGAGCAGCCGCACACCTCCGTCGTCAACGCCTACGGCGACCGCTACCCGTGGGCGCCGTGCATCGCGCAGCCCGGCACGCGCGCCTACCTCACCGACCTCGCCGCCGAGGCGGCGGTGCGCCCCGGGGCGCACGGCACCGAACTGGAGTCCCTCGGCTGGTACGGGCTCGCGCATCTGCACGCCCACGACAAGACCGGCGGAGTCGGCCTCGGGGACGCCGGGCAGTACCTGATGTCCCTCTGCTTCTGCCCCGACTGCCGGGAGGGCTACGGCCGGCAGGGCCTGGACGCCGACTCGCTCGCCGCCGCCGTACGGGCCGCGCTGGAGCCGGTGTGGCGGGGGGCGCCGTCCGACGGGGGCTGGGCGGGGGTGGAGAAGCTGCTCGGCGAGACGACGGCGAACGCCACGCGCGCCTGGCGCGACGCCACCGCCCGCTCGCTGCAGGAGGCGGCGGTCGGGGCCGTCCGGGCCGCCGCGCCCGACGGCTTCCAGGTGCTGGTGCACGCCGACCCGGTGTCGTACCACTGCGGTGCCAACGCGGGCGTCGACCCCGCGCACATCCTGTCCGTCGCGGACGGCGTGGTCGTCCCCTGCACGGGCGGCGCGGACCCGCTGACGGCGTTCGCGCAGCAGGACCGCGCCGGGGCCGTCCTCGCCGCCAACCTCACCGTGGTGTCCGGCATGGGCGGCAGCCCCGGCACCCTCGCCTCGGACGCCGCCCGCGCCCGCGAGCGGGGCGCCACGGAGCTGCGGCTTTACCACGCCGGGCTGGCGTCGGACAGCGACCTGGAGGCGGTGCGGTCGGTGCTCGTGGGGCGGTGAGTCGGTGGTGTCGGGGGTTTCCGGTGCGGGGGTGCCGGGTGTGTTCGTGGTGGGGGTGGTGTGCGGACGCTCGCGCCGGGTGAGTCGCGGACGTCTCACGTCCGGCCGGGGTCGGACGGTGACCTGGAGGTGGTGCGGTCGGTGCTCGTGGGGCGGTGAGTCGGTGGTGTCGGGGTGCCGGGGTCAGGGTGCCTGGTGTGGGGGTGGTGTGCGGACGCTCGCGCCGGGCGAGTCGCGGACGTCTCACGTCCGGCCGGGGTCGGACGGCGAGCCCGCGCCGGTGTGCTCGGGCGCCGGGCGGTGAGCGAGTGACGCCGCGGTCGCCGACAGGGCGAGGCCGAGGGTGATCAGCAGCAGCCGGAGGTCGGCCAGTTCGACCAGGGCCGCGCCCGCGGCCAGCCCGATCACGTTCGGCGTGAACACCAGGGAGTTGGCCGTGGCGGTGACCCGGCCCAGCAGTGCGTCCGGCGTCTCGTGCTGCACGGCGGTCAGCGAGGCGATCAGCACCGCGGGCAGCCCCGCGCCGATCGCCGCGCTGGTCACCAGGGCCACGGAGTCGTGCGCAACGGCCCGCACCGCCACCGCCACCGCCAGGAGCGCGATGCCGCACACCGCGAACCGGCGCCCGCCCAGCCGCCGCAGGGCGGGTCCGGCCAGCAGCCCGACCGCCACCGAGCCGGCTCCCTGGACGGCGTACAGCACACCGGCGTACGCGGGGGAGCGCCCGAGGGCGTCGACGACGGCGTAGGCCGTGGCGCCGTTGACGCCCGCGCAGAGCATCGTGAGCCCGCCCGCGAGGACGAGCGGGCGCAGCCGGGGGTGCGACCACAGGTGGCGGGCGCCCTCGGCCGTCCGGCGCCGCCAGTCCGCCGCGGGCCGTTCCGGTCGTGCCTCGCGCACCCGCAGCCCGGCGTACAGTCCCGCGGCCAGCACGAACGTCAGCGCGTCGAGCAGCGCCACGCTCGGGCCTCCGTACGCCGCGTACAGTCCCGCCCCGGCCAACGGTGCGACCAGTTTCATGCCCTCGGTGGCGGTCATGCGCAGCCCGTTGAAGTCGCCGAGCAGGCGCTTGCCGACGGCGGAGGCGATGAGCGCCGACTCGGCCGCGTCGTGGACGACGCCCGCGGCGCCGTACACGAAGAGCACCGCGAACAGCAGCCACGGGCCGCCCCGGGAACCGGCGGCGAAGAGACCGAGCAGCAGGGCGGCGAGCACCAGGTTCGTGGCGATCAGAAGGGGTTTGCGGCGGGTGCGGTCGGCGAGCGTGCCCAGCGCCGGGCCCGCCAGGGTCGGCGCCCACATGGCGAACATGCACAGCGCGGCCAGCCCGTCGGAGCCGGTGACGTCCTTCACCCACACGCCGGACGCCAGCCACAGCGCCGAGGTGCCGAAGCCGGAGACCACCACCCCGGCGAGATACAGGCCCGCGGTGCGGTCGCGCAGGACCCGTGCCGCGGTCCAGGTCCTCTTCGTCGTCGTCATGCCTGGCCATCGTGGGACTAAGGAGGCGGGGCCGGCATCGGGAAAGTGCCCCGGCCGGGGGACCGGCGGCCGATGAGTTCCGGTGCCGGAGTCGGTCTACCTCCCGATGGAGCACCGCATCCGCGAGGAGCAACCGATGACAGCCGACACCACCACCCTCGACCTCGGGCCGCAGACCCGGATCGTGGCGCGCCTCGCACGGGGCGTGAGCGACGGGCAGCTCATGGACCCCACGCCGTGCCCGGACATGGCCGTCCGCAACCTCCTCGGACATCTGACCGGCCTGGCCGCCGCTTTCCGGGACGCCGGGCGCAAGGACCTGGGCGTCACGACCGACACCAGTCCCGACACCGTCGTGCCGGACATCGGGCCCGGCTGGCGCGAGGACCTGCCCGAGGTGCTCGGCGAACTCGCCGACGCCTGGCGCGACCCGGCGGCCTGGACCGGCGCGACCCGGGCCGGCGGCGTCGACCTGCCCGGCGCGGTCGCCGGTGCCGTCGCGGCCGACGAACTGGTGATCCACGGCTGGGACCTGGCCCGGGCGACCGGCCAGGAGTACACGCCCGACCCGGCCGCGCTCCGCGTGTCCTACGACCTCCTCGCCGCCGCGGCCGAGGAGCCCGACCGGAGCGGTGGCGGCCTCTTCGGCCCCGTCGTCCCCGTCCCGGCCGACGCCCCGCTGCTGGACCGCGCGGTGGGACTGAGCGGACGCGACCCGGGCTGGACGCGGCTCGCCTGAAACCGGAAGGCGTGTGCGCGGACGCCGGTACGCTCCGCGCATGACGCTCAGCCTCACGGTCCTGGGCACCGCCTCCCCGCACCCCGGGGCCGGGCCGGCCCTGCTCCGGTCACCTGGTGCGCGGCGGCGGCGCCGAGGTGTGGGTGGACGCCGGTCCGGGGACCTTCGCGGAGTTGCAGCGGCACACCGAACCGGCGCGGCTTAGCGCGAGCTGGATACCACCTGCACGCCGACCACAGCGCCGACCTGCTCCCTGCCCTGTACGCCTTCGCGTACGGAGGGCTCACACCCGAGGCGCCCGTTCCGGTCTACGCGTCAGCGGACTGCGCCCGGCGCCTCGCGGGCTTCTTCGGACGTCCCGACACCGGGTTCCTGACCGGGGTCTTCTCGTTCCGGACGCTGTACGACGGACACACGGCCCGCCACGGCGGCCTGCTCCTCACCTCCCGCGCCGTCCGGCATGACACCGAGGCGTACGGGCTGCGTACCGAGTGCGGGGGCCGGGTCCTGGCCTACTCGGGGGACAGCGGACCGTGCGCCGCGCTCACCGGCCTCGCCCGCGACGCGGACCTCTTCCTGTGCGAGGCCGACATCGACGAGCATCGCCAAGGCGAACAGGTGCACCTGACGCCCGAGGACGCGGGGAACACCGCCCGCGCGGCCGGAGCGCGGCGCCTGCTCGTCACGCACGTCGGGCCCACGCTGAGCCCCGCGGAGCCGACGGCCGGCTCCGCACCGAGACCCTGCCGGGCGTCGGGCACACCTTCACGGACCGCGTGCAGGACGACGTCCTCGCCTGGCTCGACGCCGTCCTGTGAGACATGCCGGCCGAACTCGCCGGAGGCGTCTAGCCCTTGAGCGCCGCCTCCATCATCGCCTTGGCCACCGGCGCCGCCAGGCCGTTGCCGCTGACCTCCGAGCGGGCCGCGTCGGACTGCTCGACCATGACCGCCACCGCGACCTGCCGGTCCGAGGAGTCGGACTTGGCGTACGAGGTGAACCAGGCGTACGGGGTCTTGCTGTTGTTCTCGCCGTGCTGGGCCGTGCCCGTCTTGCCGCCCACGGTCGCGCCCGCGATCTGCGCGTTCGACCCCGTGCCCTCCTCGACCACGGTCCGCATGGCCGAATGGAGCTGCTCGGCGGTGTCGGAGCCGACGACCCGCTGCGTCTCCGCGTCGTCGTCGTAGTCCTTCAGCACGTCACCGCCGCTGTCGGTGGTCTGCGACACCATGTGCGGCGAGACCAGCTCGCCGCCGTTGGCAATGGCCGCCGACACCATGGCCATCTGCAGCGGAGTCGCCGTGACGTCGAACTGGCCGATGCCCGTCAGGGCGGTCGACGGCCGGTTCATGTCCTTCGGGTACACGCTCGTGTAGGCCCGCACCGGCACGTCCTGGGTCTCGTCGTTGAAGCCGAACTTCTCGGCCATCGCCCGCACCTTGTCCTGGCCCAGGTCGACGGCCATCTTCGCGAAGACGTTGTTGCACGAGTACTGCAGCGCGGTCCGGATCGTGGCGTTCTCGCAGGGCGCGTTCGGGTTCTCGTTCGTCAGGTTCGTCGTGGTGTCCGGCAGCCGGTACGGGTCCGGGCTGTCGGTCCGCTCGTCCACCGATCCGTACAGCCCGTCCTCCAGGGCGGCCGCCGCCACCACCAGCTTGAACGTGGAGCCCGGCGGCAGCGGCTGGCGCAGCGCACGGTTGGTGAGCGGCTTGTCCTCGTCCTTCGTCAGGCTCTGCCACGCCTCACCCGCGGTGTTGGCGTCGGTCAGCGACGCCGGGTCGTACGACGGGGTCGACACCACCGCGAGGATCCGGCCCGTCGCCGGGTCGATCGCGACGGCGGCGCCCTTCTTCCCGCCCAGCGCCTCGTACCCGGCCTTCTGCACCTCCGGGTCGATGGTCGTGACCACGTTGCCCGGGTCGGCACGCTGGTTGGTGACCGTGTCCATGACGGTCTTCAGCTGCGGGTCGGTGCCGTTGAGCAGGTCCTCGTAGATGCCCTCCAGCTGTGTGGGCGCATAGGCCTGCGAGGCGTAGCCCGTCACCGCCGCGTAGAGCCTGCCGTCGTCGTAGGTGCGTTTGTACGCGAGGTCACCGTCCTCCGTCCGCGCCGAGCCGGTGATCGACTTCCCGGCCACGATGATGTTCCCGAGCGGCTCCGCGTACGTCTCGATCGCGTTGCGCCGGTTGTCCTTGTCGTCCGCGAGTGCCTGGCCGTCGTAGAACTGCACCCAGGTCGCCCTGACGAGCAGAGCGAACACCAGGAGCAGCGTGAAGACCGAGGCACGCCTGATCGTCTTGTTCATCCCGCCCACAAGACGAACGGGCCGGAGCGAATCGTTCCCTTCCGGCCGGTCCGGCCTGATTTCTCATCGTCCGTTCATGAAGCCGGCCTCGTAGGCCCGGATGACCGCCTGGGTGCGGTCCCGGGTGCCGGTCTTGGCCAGCACCGACGCCACATGGGTCTTCACCGTGGCGGGGCCGACCCCCATGCGCCGGGCGATCTCCGCGTTGGTCAGCCCGGTCGTCATCAGCCGCAGCACCTCGCCCTCCCGCTCCGTGAGCCGTGCCACCCAGGCCGGCGGCGCGGAGCCGGCCCGCGCGTGCTCGACCGCGAGGGTCCGTACGGCCGACGGGAACAGCAGGGTGTCGCTGTGCGCCACCAGCCGCACGGCCTGCACGAGCGTGTCGGCGTCGGCACGCTTGAGCAGGAATCCGGCGGCACCGGCACGCAGGGCGTCGTAGACGTAGGAGTCGTTCTCGAAGGTGGTCACGACGACGATCCTGGGCGGTTCGGCGAGCGTGGCGAGGATCTGCTCGGTGGCCCGGATGCCGTCGGTCCCGGGCATGCGGACGTCCATCAGGACGACGTCCGGCCGCAGCTCGCGCACCACGGACACGGCCTCGGCCCCGGTGGCCGCCTCGCCGGCGACCTCCAGGTCCGGTTCGGCGGAGAGGATCGCGCGCAGGGCGGTGCGCACCATGCGCTCGTCGTCGGCGAGGACGATCCTGATCGGCGGGCGGGTCATACGGATCCTTTCAGCGGCAGGCGTACCTGGAGGCGCCACGTCCCCTCGGCGGCGCCCGCCCGGGCCACTCCGCCCAGCAGCCGGGCCCGGTCGGCGATGCCGCGCAGGCCGTGACCGCCGCCGGGGCGCGGGGCGCCGGCCTCGCCCAGGGGGTTCTCGACGGTGATCCGCAGGTGCTCGTCCACCACCTCGATGTCGACTGCCACCGCGGCCCGGTCACCGGCGTGCCTGAGCGCGTTGCTCAGGCCCTCCTGCACGATGCGGTACGCCTCGCGGGAGATCAGGGGCGGAACCGCCGCGGGGTCGGCGGCGACCGTGGCCGTGACCCGCAGCCCGCCCGCGCGGGTGCGGCGCAGCAGGCCGTCGAGGTCGGCGGCGAGCGTCGGCGCGGGGGCGGTGCCGGGGGCGTCGCCGTCCCGCAGCACGCCCAGTACGGCGTCCAGTTCGCCGACCGTGCGCCGGGTCGTGTCCTCGATCGCGGCGAGGGCCTCGCGGGCGAACTCCCGGTCGGTGTCCAGGACTCGGCGTGCCGCGCTCGCCTGGAGCATGACCGCGCTCAGGGCATGGCCGACGGAGTCGTGCAGCTCCCGCGCCAGCCGGTTGCGGACGGCGAGGTCGGCGGCGCGCGCCTCGGCCGCCGCGAGCCGGTCCTCGGCGGAGGGGCCGAGCAGCGCGGGCGCCCAGCGAGCCAGCAGCGCGCCGCAGCCGGCCGCGCACCCGGCGAGCGCGACGAGCATCGCGGCACCCGCGACCGGCGCCAGCGCGAGCGCCCATGCCTGGTCGAAGACGGCGGGCAGCCCGAGCCGGCTGTCGCGCAGCCCCGCGAAGACCGGCAGCACGATCAGCACCGCGGCGAACGGCGGCACCGCGAGGGACATCCCCGCGACGATCCCGCCGAGGCCCAGGTGCAGCGTGAACCAGGCGGCCGTACGCCCCTTCTCCCCCTTCGTCCGGGCCGGGCCGTAGGCCAGCCGGTCCTCGTCGACGCCGCACAGCCACCGCACGACCCCCGCCTCCAGCGGCCGGGTCGGCGGGAACAGCGAGGTGACGGCGGCCAGCGGCAGGCCGACGCCGAACGACGCGAACTGCATGGGGACCGAGCCGAAGAGGTTCGTGGCACCCATGGCCGGACCGACGACGACGGAGCCGACCAGCACGTACGGCATGGCGAGCGCGCCGCCGAGGATCAGATGGACCCACCGCAGACGCGCCCGCCGGCCGCACAGGAGTCGGGCGAGGGACCGGGCACGGGCCGGGGAGGGCGTGGTCACGGCCGCTTCGGGGCGGTGGCCGACCGTAGGGCGAGGAAGCGGGCGCCGACGGAGGCGAGGAGGAGGCCGACGGTCATCTGGCCAGCGTAGGTGAGCAGCATCAGCCGTGTCGGGCGGTCGGCGGGATCGTCCGTCCCGGCCAGTGAGCCGAGGAGCATCCAGCCGCCCCAGCAGGCCACCGCCGCGGAACAGATCCAGGTCAGGGCGAGGGGCACCGTCACCGGCAGGGCGAGTCCGCGGCGGAACGCGAGCAGCAGGCCCCCCACGGCGGCCAGGACGAGAAAGGCGACGTACAGGCCCTCCAGCACGTAGAAGTCACTGGTGCGGTCCGCGACCCGGCCCTCGCTGAGCCCGTCCGTGCCGCCGCACGCCCAGAACAGCCGCACGGCGAGCGGGAACAGCGCGAGGACGGCCGCAGCGACAGCGGTGACCCGCCGGCCCGCCCCGGCGACGCCGAGCGGCAGGTCCCACACCCGCCCGCGCCACAGATGCCCCCAGCGGCCCCGGGCGTGGAGCACGAACAGCGACCCCAGGGCGAGCCCCTGAAGGATGAACCCGCCGTACACGACCCCGAACACCCACTCGTGCAGGAAGGGCTCGCGTCCCGGGCCGGACGCCGTCGCGGTGTCGCCGACGACGATCCGTGCGAGAAGCTGCAGCGGGAACCCTGCCATGATCGGCGCGAGCAGCCCGGTGGCGATCCACACCGGAATCGCCAGCAGCCAGGCAGGCACCCTGAGACCCCACGGCCGGGTCAGCACCAGCGCCAGCACGATCACGCAGCTGTCCATCAGCAGGGAGAGCCCGTTGGCGACGGCCATGGCCGCCCGGTGGTCCAGCAGCGGGCTGCCGTCGGGGATCCCGACGTGACTCCCGGCGATCCAGGCGGCCTTGAGCCCCAGGTACGGCAGGCACGAGACGACGGCGACCGCACGCAGCAGCCGACGGGGACGGGAGAGGCCGGCGGCGGTCACCGGGGCGGCGGGAGCGAGTGACTGCGTCATGCCCAAACGCTCCCGCGGGACGGGGCCCGGGCACGTCCTGCGCCCGGTCGATCCGCATCCGCCGCGCGGGGGAGGGCCGTCTCACCCCGCGAGGTGCAGCACGACCTCGTCGATCTCCTCGCCGCGGGCCTCGGCGAAACCCCGGGCCCGGGCCGACGCCCGGAAACCGCACTTCTCCAGCACGCGCAGCGACCCGGCGTTGTCCGCCGCCGCCCGCGCGTACAGCGGCCGCTCCGGCACCTCGGCCAGCAGGGCACGCAGCGCGGCCGTCGCCACTCCCCGTCCCCAGTACGCCCGGTCCACCCAGTACGTCACCTCGCGCTCGCCCGGCTCCCCGTACACCGCCGCGCTGCCGATGACGTCACCGTCGCCGAGGATCGTGCGGACCACGTCGTCCGACGCCCGCAGCCGTTTCCAGTGCGCCTCGAAGGCGTCCCGGTCGGCCGGGTCCGCGGGGGTGAAGGCCGCCATGCGCAGCGCCTCCGGGTCGTTCAACTGGCGGTAGAAGACGGGCAGGTCGCTGTCGTGGACCTTGCGCAGTGCGATGTGCATGGCGCAGAGCCTAGTCAGAGCCTGCGGGTGGCCAGGGTCAGCCGGTCGCGCGCGTCGAACAGCGCGTCCTTCACCATCTGCTCGTGGGCGGGGGTCAGCCGGGCCACCGGCACCGAGCAGCTGATCGCGTCCCGCGCGGGCGTGCGGTACGGGATCGCCACACCGAAGCAGCGCAGCCCCAGCGTGTTCTCCTCGCGGTCCACGGCGAAGCCCTGCTCCCGCACCTGGCGCAGCTCCTCGATGAGCTTCTCCCGGTCGGTGATGGTGTTCTCGGTGAGCGCGGGCAGCGTCTCGGGCAGCATCTTGCGGACCTGCTCGTCCGTGTACGTGCTCAGCAGCGCCTTGCCCAGCGACGTCGAGTGGGCGGGGAGCCTGCGGCCGACCCGGGTGAACGGGCGCAGGTAGTGCTGAGACTGGCGGGTGGCCAGGTACACCACGTTCGTGCCGTCGAGGCGGGCGAGGTGGATCGTCTCCGTCGTGTCGTCGGAAAGGCGGTCGAGCGTCGGCCGGGCCGCCGCCACGACCTCGTCGCCGTCGATGTACGACGTCCCGACCAGCAGCGCCCGTACGCCGATGCCGTACCGCGTGCCCGTCGCGTCCGTCTCCACCCAGCCCAGCTCCACCAGCGTGCGCAGCAGCATGTAGAGGCTGGACTTCGGGTAGCCGACGGCCTCCTGGACCGATGCGAGGGAGTGCATACCAGGGCGTCCGGCGAAGTACTCGAGCAACTCCACGGTCCGTACCGCGGACTTGACCTGCGCTCCACCACCCGTCTCGCCTGCCGACATCGCCCTTGACCCCTTCGTTGGACGCGAAATAGTCTCCACCCATTCACCCATAGAGACAGCGTTCAGTATATCGAACGTCCCTAGATCTGGAGGGACCCGCGGTGGCAACAGCACCAGTCTGGAGTGTCGACCCCCGTACCGGGAAGCAGCGTGAGCAGGTTGCGGTGGAGGCCACGGCCCAGGAGGTGGACGCCGCCGTCCGCGCCGCGCACGCCGCCCGGGACGCCCTCACCGACCGCACCGTCCGCGCGGCCTTCCTGCGCACCGCCGCCGACGAGCTGAAGGCGGCCGAGGCCACCCTCGTCGAGGTGGCCGACGCCGAGACCGCGCTCGGCCCGGTCCGCCTCACCGGCGAACTCGCCCGCACCTGCTACCAGCTGCGGGCCTTCGCCGACATCGTCGACGAGGGAGCCTTCCTCGACGTCGTCGTCGACCACCCCGACGACACGGCGACCCCGCCCGTCCCGGACCTGCGCCGCTACAAGGTGCCGCTCGGTGTCGTCGCCGTCTACTCGGCGTCCAACTTCCCCTTCGCCTTCTCCGTCCCCGGCGGCGACACCGCGAGCGCCCTCGCGGCCGGCTGCCCGGTCGTGGTCAAGGCCCACCCCGACCACCCGGCCCTGTCCGAGCTGGTCGCCAAGGTGCTGCGCCGGGCCGCCGGCCGCCACGGCATCCCCGACGGCGTCCTCGGCCTGGTGCACGGCTTCGGGGCGGGCATCGAGCTGATCAAGCACCCGCTGGTCGCGGCGGCCGGCTTCACCGGTTCGGTGCGCGGCGGCCGTGCGCTCTTCGACGCGGCGGCGGCCCGGCCGGTCCCGATCCCCTTCCACGGCGAACTGGGCTCGCTCAACCCGGTCGTGGTCACGGAGGCCGCCGCCGCCGAGCGGGCGGAGGCCATCGGCGCCGGGCTCGCGGGCTCGATGACGCTGGGCGTCGGCCAGTTCTGTGTGAAGCCGGGCCTCGTCCTGGTGCCGTCGGGCGCGGCGGGCGACGGCCTGGTCAAGTCCCTCACGGACGCCGTCAGCGACACCGACGCCGGAGTCCTGCTCGACCACCGCATGCGGGACAACTTCGTCGCCGGGGTCGCCGAGCGGGCGGCGCTGCCCGACGTCGACAGCCCGGTCACGCCGGGCGCGGGGGGCGAGCACACGGTCAGCGCCGGGTTCCTCACCGTGCCGGCGAGCCGGCTGGCCGCGGAGGGGGAGCACGACCTGCTGCTGGAGGAGTGCTTCGGGCCGGTCACCGTGGTGGCCCGCTACGAGGACGAGGCCGAGGTGCGGGGCGTGCTGTCCCGGCTGCCGGGCAACCTCACGGCGACCGTGCAGCTCTCCGCCGAGGAGGCGGCGGGTCAGGGTCGCGGGTCGGAGATCCTCGCGGAGCTCACGCCGCTTGCGGGGCGGGTGCTCGTGAACGGCTGGCCGACCGGGGTCGCCGTGGCTCCGGCCCAGCACCACGGGGGGCCGTACCCGGCCACGACGTCGACGTCCACGTCGGTGGGCGGGACGGCGATCGAGCGGTGGCTGCGGCCGGTGGTCTATCAAGGCACGCCTGAGGCGCTGCTGCCGGTGGAGTTGCGGGACGACAACCCGCTGGGGCTGCCTCGTCGGTTCAACGGGGTTCTGGAGCGGTAGCGCCGTAGGGGTGCGGTTGTTCGCCGGCTGTGGGCGCGCCGTGGCTGGTCGCGCCCACGCGGCGGAGCCGCATGTCGATACAGCCACGCGCCCCTCAGCGTGTTGTCCCTCGCCTGCGACAATCGGCCCATGGACGTCACCCTCCCCGAACTGCCCTTTTCCCTCCGCCCCTACGGGCCCGAAGGACACTGGTCCTACCAGGACGGTGTTCTCACCGGACGGGCCGGGCCCCGGCAGGACCGGTTCGTGCCGCCTGCCGGTGAGGGGCTGGAGTCCGCTTCCGACGCGCCCCGGCTGCTCGGTGCGCCCGAGGGCGACTTCCAGCTGATCGCCCGCGTCACCGTCGGCTTCCGGGCTGCCTTCGACGCCGGCGTCCTCTACGTCCACGTCGGCGAGCGGGCCTGGGCCAAACTGTGCCTGGAGTACTCCCCGGACGTGCCCACCGTCTGCACGGTGGTCACCCGGGGGCACTCGGACGACGCCAACTCCTTCACCGTGGACGGCGATTCCGTCTGGCTGCGGATCAGTCGCACCGGCCGCGCCCTGGCCTTCCACGCCTCCCACGACGGCGAGCGCTGGACCTTCGTCCGCGTGTTCACCCTCGGCTACGAGAAGGAGACGGGCGCGGCCCTGGTCGGGTTCATGACCCAGTCGCCGGTGGGGGAGGGGTGCGTCGTGTCGTACGACCGCATCGCGTTCCGGCCGTACGGGCCCGCGGACCTGCGGGACGGCGGCTGAGCGCAACCGGACGGCCGGAGTCCGCGTCCTCCCCATCATGATCGGTGAACGTGTGACCGGAAACCTGGTGATCCGTACCGTCCTGCCCGCCGAGGCGGAGACCGTCGCCGCACTGCACGCCCGCGCCCGGGCCACGTACTACCCGGACGGGCTCCCCGACGACGGCTTCGACTGGTCCGCCGCCTGGCGCACCGCCGCCGAGCGGCCCGACGGGCACGTGCTGTGCGCCGTCGAGCGGGGAGGCATCGTCGGCATCGCCTCCTTCCGCGTCCCCGAGGGCGCCCCGGCGGACACGGTCAGGCTGTTCCAGTTCCACGTCGACCCCGGCCACTGGCGCTCCGGCATCGGCACCGCCCTGCACGCGGCCTGCGTCGAGCAGTGGCGGGCAGACGCCAGGCGGACGGCCGCCCTCGACGTGCACGTCGACAACCGGCGTGCCCAGGCGTTCTACGCCCGGCGGGGCTGGGTGCCCGACCCCGGGAACCCGCCCGCCGAGGCCGATCACCACCTCTCCCTGCGCTTCGGCGTGGCGGGGGAATGACGCGCACCGGTTGAACGTTCACGTACGTGCCGGAGAGAGTCTCCGTACCCGTACGACCTGGAGAGAGCCGAGACCATGCGCGTCGAGATCTGGAGCGACATCGCCTGCCCCTGGTGCTACGTGGGCAAGGCCCGCTTCGAGAAGGCGCTGGCGGCCTTCCCGCACCGGGACGGGGTCGAGGTGGTCCACCGGTCGTTCGAGCTGGACCCGGGGCGGGCCAAGGACGACGTCCAGCCCGTGCTGACGATGCTCACCGCCAAGTACGGCATGAGCGAGGCGCAGGCACAGGCCGGCGAGGACAACCTCGGTGCCCAGGCCGCCGCCGAGGGCCTGGACTACCGCACCAGGGGCCGTGACCACGGCAGCACCTTCGACATGCACCGGCTGCTGCACCTGGCCAAGGAGCAGGGCAGGCAGGAGGCGCTGCTGGACGGGCTCTACCGGGCCAACTTCGCCGACGAGCGCTCCGTGTACAACGACGACGAGCGGCTGGTGGAGCTGGCCGTCGCCGCCGGGCTGGACGCGGACGCCGTCCGCGAGGTGCTCGCCGACCCCACCGCGTACGCCGACGAGGTGCGCGCCGACGAGCGCGAGGCCGCGCAGCTCGGGGCCACGGGCGTGCCGTTCTTCGTGCTCGACCGGAAGTACGGCGTCTCCGGCGCCCAGCCCGCCGAGGTGTTCGCCCAGGCGCTGACGCAGGCGTGGGGCGAGCGCGCACCCCTGACGCTGATCGAGGAGGCGGGCGGCGCGGACGTGTGCGGCCCGGACGGCTGCGCGGTGCCGCGGAACTGAAACACCAGGTGAGCGGTCTCGTATAAGCAGTCCTAAGAGGAATCGCGCAGAAACCGGCAATGGACGGGGAGGTCCCGGAGCCCCAGAGTGGTCCCATGGAGAGCTTCGAGAACCTCGTCCGTGCCGAGTTCGCCCCGAAGAACACCTACCTGAACACCGCCAGCACCGGCCTGCTCCCCGCCCGGACCGTCGTCGCCGTGCGCGACGCCGTGGCATCGGTCGCGGCCGGCCGGCCGGGCGACATGTTCGCCGACGTCGAGGCGTGCAGGTCCGCCTTCGCCCGGCTCGCCGGAGTGCCCGCCGCCCGGGTCGCGGCCGGGGCGTCGGTCGCCACCTACAGCGGTCTCGTCGCGGCCTCGCTGCCGACGGGCGCCGAAGTCCTCACCGCCGAGGCCGACTTCAGCTCCCTGGTGAACCCCTTCCACGTCCGCGGCGACCTGAAGGTGCGCAGCGTGCCGCTGGAGCTGGTCGCCGAGTCGGTCGGCCCGGACACCGCCCTGGTCGCGGTCAGCTCCGTGCAGTCGGCGGACGGACGGCTCGCCGACCTCGGCGCGCTGCGGGAGGCCGCTCTGGCGCACGGCGCGCGGACGCTGGTCGACGCCTCCCAGTCCGCCGGATGGCTGCCGCTGGACGCGAACGGCTTCGACTACGTGGTGGCCGTCGCCTACAAGTGGGTGCTCTGCCCGCGCGGCGTCGCCTTCCTCGTCGTCCCGCAGGACCTGGGCGCCTTGCCGCCGCTGTTCGCCGGCTGGGCCGCGGGCGAGCACCCCTGGGACAGCTGCTACGGACCCGTGGAGGAACTCGCGCACTCCGCACGGCGGTACGACGAGAGCCCCGCCCTCTTCTCCTACGCCGGCGCCCGGCACTCCCTCGCCCTGATCGAGGAACTCGGCGTCGACGCCGTGCACGCCCACGACACCGCTCTCGCCGACCGGTTCCGCGAGGGCCTGGCCTCCCTGGGGCACGAGCCGGTGCCCGCACCGGGCTCGGCCATCGTGTCCGTGCCCGGACTCGGCCACCGGCAGGGCGAGTTGAGCCGGGCCGGCGTGGAGGTCTCCGACCGGGCGGGCAATCTGCGGGCCGCCTTCCACCTCTACAACACCGCTGCGGACGTCGACCGGCTGCTGGACGTCCTGTCCGGCTGAGACCTGCGGGCAAGGCAACCGGGCCGGTGCCTCCCGTCCCACACGAAGAGGCCCGGCCCGGTGGTCCCGTCACACGGTCACTTCACCGGCGTGAAGTCCCGTGCGCCGATGAACTCCGGCCGCCGCACCGGTGCCGCGAACGGCTCGACCGCCGTGTTCTCCACGCTGTTGAACACGATGAAGACGTTGCTGCGCGGGAACGGGGTGATGTTGTCGCCCGAACCGTGCATGCAGTTGCAGTCGAACCAGGTCGCCGAACCGGCCTTGCCCGTGAAGAGCTTGATGCCGTAGTCCGACGCCATCTTGGTCAGCGCCTCGTCGGAGGGCGTGCCCGCGTCCTGCATCTGCAGCGACTTCTTGTAGTTGTCCTTCGGCGTGGCCCCCGCGCACCCGAGGAACGTCTTGTGCGACCCCGGCATGATCATGAGACCGCCGTTGGTGTCGTAGTTCTCGGTGAGCGCGATCGACACGGACACCGTGCGCATCCGGGGCAGACCGTCCTCGGCGTGCCAGGTCTCGAAGTCGGAGTGCCAGTAGAAGCCGCTGGCCCCGAAGCCCGGCTTGACGTTGATCCGCGACTGGTGGACGTACACGTCGGAGCCGAGGATCTGCCGGGCCCGGCCGACCACCCGCTCGTCGCGCACCAGGTTCGCGAACACCTCGCTGATCCGGTGCACCTCGAAGACGGACCTGATCTCCTTCGACTTCGGCTCCACGATGGAGCGTTCGTCCGCCCGGATCGCCGGGTCGGTGGTGAGCCGTTCCAGCTCACGCCGGTAGACCTCGACCTCGTCCGGTGCGATGAGCTGGTCGATGGCGAGGAAGCCGTCGCGCTCGAAGGACTGCAGACCGGCCGGGTCGATCGGACCGGGCGCGTCGGGGGCGCCCCAGACGACCGGGTCCTGCCGGGGAGTGGCCACCTCGGTGGCACCGCGGCTGGGGTAGAGATCGGTGACGGTCGTGGTGGTCACGGTGACTCACACCTCCTCGGTGAGCAGCGGGTAGACGCCGTTCTCGTCGTGGTCCTCCCGTCCGGTCACGGGCGGGTTGAAGACACAGATGCAGTGGAAGTCCTCCTTGACCTTGAGCGTGTGCCGCTCGTGGCCGTTCAGGAGGTACATGGTGCCGGGCGTGATGTGGTAGGTCTTCCCGGTCTCGCGGTCGGTCAGCTCGGCGTCGCCCTTGGTGCAGACGACGGCCTCGATGTGGTTCGCGTACCACATGTCGGTCTCGGTGCCCGCGTACAGGATCGTCTCGTGCACGGAGAAGCCGACCTTCTCCTTGGCGAGGACGATGCGCTTGCTCTCCCAGGTGCCGGACGCCGATTTCACGTGCCGGTCGGTGCCTTCGATCTCCTTGAACGAACGGACGATCACGGTGTTGCGATGCCTCCTAGGTGGGTGTTGCGTGGGCCTGCCGGGCGGTCCCGGTCAGGCGGTCTCGCGTACGGAGCGCGCGAGGATCTTGAGGCCCTCGTCCAGCTCGTCGGGCGTGACGGTGAGGGCGGGCAGCAGCTTGACGACCTCGCTCTCGGGACCGGAGGTCTCGATGAGCAGCCCGAGGTCGAAGGCACGCCTGGCGACGCGCGAGGCGCGCTCCTTGTCGTGGAACTCCAGGCCCCACACGAGCCCGCGGCCGCGGTACTCCTTGACGTCGGCGAGGTTCTCCTCGGTGATGGCGATCAGGTGCTGCTCGACCTGCTCGCCCCGGGCGCGGGTCTGCTTCTCCATCGCCGACCCGTCGGCCCAGTACGTCTCCAGCGCGGCGGTCGCCGTGACGAAGGCGGGGTTGTTGCCGCGGAAGGTGCCGTTGTGCTCGCCCGGCTCCCACACGTCCAGCTCGGGCTTGAACAGGCACAGCGACATGGGCAGGCCGTAGCCGCTGATCGACTTGGAGACGGTGACGATGTCCGGCGTGATGCCCGCCTCCTCGAAGGAGAAGAAGGCGCCGGTACGGCCGCAGCCCATCTGGATGTCGTCGACGATCAGCAGCATGTCCTGGCGCTCGCACAGATCGGCCAGGGCGCGCAGCCACTCGGGCCGGGCCACGTTGATGCCGCCCTCGCCCTGCACGGTCTCCACGATCACGGCGGCCGGCTTGTTGAGGCCGGAGCCCTGGTCCTCCAGGAGCCGCTCGAACCACAGGAAGTCCTCGACGGTGCCGTCGAAGTAGTTGTCGAACGGCATGGGCGTGCCGTGCACCAGCGGGATGCCGGCGCCGGCCCGCTTGAAGGCGTTGCCGGTCACGGCGAGGGAGCCCAGGGACATCCCGTGGAAGGCGTTGGTGAACGACACGATCGCCTCGCGCCCCTTCACCTTCCGGGCCAGCTTCAGCGCGGACTCCACGGCGTTGGTGCCGGTCGGGCCCGGGAACATGACCTTGTACGGCAGGTCGCGCGGCCGGAGCAGCAGGTTCTGGAAGGTCTCCAGGAAGCGGCGCTTGGCCGTGGTCGACATGTCGAGCCCGTGCGTGACGCCGTCCCGCTCCAGGTAGTCGATCAGGGCCCGTTTCAGTACGGGGTTGTTGTGCCCGTAGTTGAGGGAGCCCGCTCCGGCGAAGAAGTCGAGGTACTCGTGGCCGTCCTCGTCGTACATGCGGCTGCCGTGCGCACGGTCGAAGACGGTGGGCCAGCCGCGGCAGTAGCTGCGCACCTCGGATTCGAGGGTCTCGAAGACACTGAGGTCGGGCTGGGTGATGGTCACGACGAATCGCTCCTCGATGCGTGAGGGTCGGTGAGGGGTCGGGGAGGTCCGGTGTCAGCGGGAGTCGGGAAGGGGGCCGATGCGGTACAGGACCTCGGGGTCGTGCGGCCCGTCCGGGAACAGGACGCTGTCGAACAGCACCTCGCGCTCCAGCCGCGCGCCGTGGCGCTCGGCGAACGAGGTGAACAGCCGTTCCGACGCGGTGTTGCCCGGGGTGATGGTGGTCTCCAGGGTGGTCAGCGCCTGCTCGGCCACGGTGCGCGCGACCAGACCGTCGAGCAGAGAGGCGGCGAGTCCGCGACCGCGGTACGCCTCGTCCACCGCCACCTGCCAGACGAGCAGGGTGCGGGGGCGGTCCGGCCGCACGTAGCCGGTGACGAAACCGATCGCCTCGCCGCTCTCGGCACGAGCGACGGCCGAGGTGGCGGCGAAGTCCCGGCACCACAGCAGATAGCTGTAGGACGAGTTCAGGTCGAGGACCTTCGAATCCCTTGCTATCCGCCAGAGCGCGGCTCCGTCCGCCACTCTCGGGCGGTCGATTTGCAGGTCTGCTTGTGCGGCAGTCATGCAAATTGAACTTACCCAGGGAAATTCAAAATTGCATCGCCGGACGGGGTTACGAATGGCGAGGCCGTGTGTTATCACGCGGGCGCGTGGGTCCGCGCGAGGTCTCGGAGATTTGCCCTGATTTGGGCGTTACATAGCGCGCAAAACGGGCGGGCTGTGTAACGGGTCACAATCATGTAACCCGCTGGAAGCCCGCCCGAAATGCTCCGGTTCGCGTTATCCGAATCTTGGTGTTTAGCCCCGCGGAAAGCGGGCAGAAGAATACGGGAAGCTATTCTTCAATTAATCCCGGAATTATGTCTGTCGGAGCTGTGGCAATAACTCTGAATTCAGGTCCCGGAAAGGCCGGCCCGCTCAGCCGCGCCAGGCGTCGTCGGCGGCCCGGCGCGCGGCCACCAGGTCGGCGTGCAGCCCCTTCGCCGCGAGCGCGGCACCGAGCGCCGCCAGGCAGCCCTGCACGGCCCCCGTGGTGGCGTCCGGCCCGTAGTGGTTGACGCGGATCATCTCCTTGGCCAGCGCGCCCCCGCCCGCGGCCAGCGGCAGCGCCGGGTCGGACGCCAGGGCACCGGCCACCAGCTCCGAGGCGTCGACCCCGGCCGGCGCCCGCAGCGTCGTCGCGACCGGCGCCGCGTCCCCGGCCTCGTACACGTACGGCTCCAGGCCGCCACCCAGGGCGAGCGCACCGGCCCTGGTGGCCGCCGCGGCCGACGCGTGCCGCGCCATCACCGTCTGAAGGCCCTCCGCCTCGATGCGCTCGACGCACGCCTCCAGCGCCAGCATCTCCAGCTGCGCGGGGGCGTGCAGCAGCGCCTTGCGGCCGCCGTCGATCCACCGCTCCTTCCAGTCCAGCAGGGAGAGGTACGACCGCCGGGGCGCCCGCGGGTTGGCCGCCATCCGCGCCCACGCCCGCTCGCTCACCGAGACCGCCGACACCCCGGCCGGGCCGCCCATCGCCTTCTGTGCGCCGATCACGCACAGGTCCACGCCCCAGGCGTCCGGCAGCACCGGCTCGGCGCCCACGGAGGCGACGGCGTCCAGGTAGAACAGCGCGCCGTGCTCCCGCACCACCGCGCCGATCTCCGCCACCGGGTTGGTGTTGCCCGTCGCCGCCTCCGCGTGCACCAGGGACACGAAGTCGATCTCCGGGTGCTCGGCGAACGCCTCGCGGATCCGGTCGGCCGTCACGGCCGTGTGGAACGGCACGGCGAGGTCGTGCACCGTCGCGCCGCAGTCCCGCAGCCAGTTCCCGAACGTCTGCCCGTAGGGCCCGGTGATCACGTTCAGCGCGACGGTGCCCGGCCCGGCGGCGGCGCGGATGGCGCCCTCCAGCGGCAGCAGCGCCTCGCCCTGCATGATCACGACGTCCTGCTCGGTGCCGAGCAGGCGCGCCACCCGGTCCTCGATCGCGGCGAAACGGTCGGCGCTCAGCGGGGCGAGGTCCAGGAAGGGGTGGGTCACGGCGGTGCTCTCTTCGGTAACGGGCAGGTGTGCGGACGTACGGAGTCGAGAGTAACCATGGCCTTCGCCGCCACTCGCGCCGGAGGGCTTCCGTTGCGACACTCCCACGCCCGGAATTATGGCTTCCGCCATAGCCGCGGTGATCGTCGGGCTGATGGACTCGGACGCGTGGTCGCTCTCCTGCTGCTCGTTCTCGTCGCTGTGGTGACGGCCGTCTTCCTCGGCCGGGGCGCCGGCACGTACGCGCGCCGCCCCTGCGGGGAGACGGGCCCTGCGGTCGCCGGGCCCGCGTCGCCCAGGGCGGGCGCGCCCTTCCGTGTCGTCGCCGCAGTCGCCGGCGCGGCCGCCGCCCTGCTGTACGCCTGGGGCGTGCTGTGCGTGGGCTTCGCGGTCATGGGGGCGGAGGACGGCGGTGCGGGGTCCGCGCCGCTGCTGCCCTGCCGTACCGGCGTGCCCCCGGAGCTGTCCGCGCGGATCGTCGACTACTCGGTCTCCTACCTGCCCCTGAGCTTCCGCTGCGAGACCGCCGACGGTGACGGCTACGCCTCCGCCGACATCCCCGGCTACGTCAACCCCGGGGTCGCCGTCCTCGCCCTGACCGCCGTGGCGAGCGCCGTCGCCGCCGGGTACGCGGCCGGGCCGCGCGCCCGCGCGGCCGGCCGGTGACCGGCCTTCGAACACCCCGTCGCAGCGGTCTAAGGTGCGGGGCATGAGCGATCGCGCGGTGCTGCACGTGAAGGGTCGGGTGCTCGTCGGACCCGAGGAGGTCCGCGACGAGTTGTGGGTGATCGACGGCAGGATCTCCTACGACCGTCCCGCCGGCGCCGCCGACGTCCGCACCGTCGAGGGCTGGGCGCTGCCCGGCCTGGTCGACGCGCACTGCCACGTCGGCCTCGACCAGCACGGCGCGGTCCCCGAGGACGTCGCCGAGAAGCAGGCGCTGACCGACCGGGACGCGGGCACGCTGCTGATCCGCGACGCGGGCTCGCCCTCCGACACCCGCTGGATCGACGACCGTGAAGATCTCCCGAAGATCATCCGGGCCGGGCGGCACATCGCCCGCACCCGCCGCTACATCCGCAACTACGCCTGGGAGGTCGAGCCCGAGGACCTCGTCGCGTACGTGGCCCAGGAGGCCCGGCGCGGAGACGGCTGGGTGAAGCTGGTCGGCGACTGGATCGACCGCGACCTCGGCGACCTGTCCGCCTGCTGGCCGCGCGGTGCCGTCGAGGCGGCCATCGCCGAGGCCCACCGCCTGGGCGCCCGCGTCACCGCGCACTGCTTCGCCGAGGACTCGCTGCGCGACCTGGTCGAGGCCGGCATCGACTGCGTCGAGCACGCCACGGGCCTGACGGACGACACCATCCCGCTCTTCGCGGAGCGGGGCGTCGCCATCGTGCCCACCCTCGTCAACATCGCGACCTTCCCCGCGCTCGCCGACGGCGGCGAGTCGAAGTTCCCGCGCTGGTCGGCCCATATGCGCAGGCTCCACGAACGCCGCTACGACACCGTGCGGGGCGCCTACGACGCCGGGATCCCGGTCTTCGTCGGCACCGACGCGGGCGGCTCGCTGGCCCACGGCCTGGCGGCGGCGGAGGTCGCGGAGCTGGTCACCGCCGGGATCCCGCCCGTCGAGGCGCTTTCGGCGGCGACCTGGTCCGCCCGGCGCTGGCTCGGCCGTCCCGGCCTGGACGAGGGCGCGCCGGCCGACCTGGTGGTGTACGAGCGCGACCCGCGCGCGGACGTGCGCGTGCTCGGCGCTCCGCGCCGGGTGGTGCTGAACGGGCGGGTCGTCGGATAGCCGACGTGGGTGACGCAGGGGAACGCCCGTGCCGTGCGATTCGAAAAGGTTCACGGAAACCCCACGATGGGGTGAAGTGACCCGGGATCGCTGACGGTTCGGCGCGGGCGGGGACATCCTTTCCGGGTCCCAAGCACGTCGCTCGTGCATGTCCCTCATGCATGTCCTCATGCATGTCTTCCTGGGGGTCCCACCACCTTGAACGGCAACACCTTCCGCATGCCCGCACGCCGCCTCGCCACCGTCGCGGCGGCCACGGCCCTGGCCGCCGGTCCCACGGCCCTGGCCGGCGCGGGCACCGCCCACGCGACCGACGACCAGGGCCGGGCGAGTGCCGCCGTCCTGCGCACCGGGCTCGACGTGTCCCTGCTCAACAAGACCGTGAACGTGCCGCTCACCGTCTCCCTCAACGAGGTGCAGGCGCCCGAGAGCGCCCGGAAGACCGCGCTGACCGCCCAGTTGGACGGCGTCGACGGCGGCAGGCCCTTCCAGGTGCTGCGCGCCGACGTGGCCGACGCCGGGGCGACGGTGACCGACACCAAGGCCGAGGGCCACACCGATCTGGCCCGGGCCAGGGTCCACGTGCCCGGACTGCCGCTGCTGTCGGTCGTCGAGGTCGAGCAGGTCACCTCCAAGGCGACCTGCGAGGCCGGGAAGAAGCCGGTCGCCTCCGCCAACCTGCTGGGATCGGTGACGGTCCTCGGCAAGAAGGTGACACTCACCACCGGCGGGCCGACGGAGGTGAAGGTGCCCGGCGTGGGAGAGGTCAGGCTGGACCTGTCGAAGACGGAGACCACCTCCCGCACGGCCGCCGCCACCGCCCTGGAACTCCGGGTGTCCGTCAACCCGCTGGATCTGAACGTGGCCGAGGTTCACGGCACCGTGACCCTCGCGACGGCCACTTGCGAGGCGCCGGCGGCACCCGAGGCCCAGGCCGCGCAGCCGCCCGCGAAGGCCGACGAACCAGCCGCCGGACCGGCCCCCGACGTCCAGGCCCAGGGCGAGCGCACCGAGGCGGGCCTCGCCGAGACCGGCGGCAGCTCCGCGACCCCGTACGTCGCGGGCGGCGCCGTGGCGCTGGTCCTGGCGGGCGGGGGAGCACTGGCCGTGACCCGCCGCCGACGCGGCTGACCGCACGGCGGAGCAGGGGGCAGGCGCGGTGGTCGGGAGCACACCGGCATCCGCCTCCGCGGCCGGTCGACGGGGTGTGGGGTGGCCGGAGGCGAGGGTCGGGTTGGGGGGTGTGTCCCGTCCGGTCGCTCGGTCGTGGCGGTCGGCCGGGGGTGTGGGGAGGCTCCTGTCCCTTCCGCCCGGTTGACGGGGTGTGGGGTGGCCGGTGGCGAGGGTCGGGTTGGGGGGTGTGTCCCGTCCGGTCGCTCGGTCGTGGCGGTCGGCCGGGGGTGTGGGGAGGCTCC